>NZ_RZRU01000019.1 GCF_003997495.1 Mesorhizobium sp. M7A.F.Ca.US.008.03.1.1
GCTCTTTGACGTATCCAGGCCAATGCGAATAAGATTTTCCACGGACGGTCTCCCTTGTTTGAGATCTGCAACGACCTCATTCTGGCACATCACGATGCCGTCGGGGGCCGTCCACCCCAACACGTACTCTAAGTACGCTCCGCTCCGGTTCTCGGGATCAGCCATTTTCGGCTCGGCCTGACCTGAATCTCAGCACACCCTTGCGGCGCTTGGACGATCGTCTTGCCATGCGCTGGGCGTGGCAATGCGCCGCGCCTTATATACTAACCCATCCTTAACCATAACGGTTCATGAAGAGATTGGTGAAGATTGGCGTTATCCGAGCGCCTTCCTTTCACCAATATTTGCCCTGAAAAGGCCGAGAACGGCACAGTTTGGGGTTGTTCCGGTAGCTTCGTGCGAACCGACCACAAGGGATGCCAGGGGCCAGCCGCCAGCTTCGCCCGGAAAATCTTAAGGACGTAACGATGGAAAATATCGCACTCGCCGACCCGGGCGCGCAATTGTCGGTTTGGTCGCTGTTCGTTTCGGCCAGTTGGGTGGTCAAGCTGGTGATGATCGGCCTGCTCTGCGCCTCGGTCTGGACCTGGGCGATCATCGTCGACAAGCTGGTTTCCTATACCCGCATGCGCGCGGCTCTCAATCGCTTCGAACAGGTGTTCTGGTCCGGGCAGTCGCTGGAAGAGCTCTACCGCACGCTCGCCGATCGCAAGACAACCGGCATGGGCGCCATTTTCGTCGCCGCGATGCGCGAGTGGAAGAAGAGTTTCGAGAAGGGCGCCAAAACGCCGCTCGGCCTGCAGACCCGCATCGACAAGGCGATGGACCTGGCGCTGACCCGCGAGATGGAAAAGCTGGAAGGCCGCCTGGGTTTCCTCGCCACCACCGGCTCGGCGGCGCCCTTCATCGGCCTGTTCGGCACCGTCATCGGCATCATGACGTCGTTCCAGGCGATCGCCGGCTCCAAGAACACCAGTCTCGCGGTGGTTGCGCCCGGCATCGCCGAAGCGCTGCTGGCGACGGCCATCGGCCTGCTCGCCGCCATTCCCGCCGTCATCGCCTACAACAAGCTGTCGTCCGACGCGAGCAAGATAGCGGTGCGCATGGAAGGGTTCTCCGATGAGTTCTCCGCCATACTCTCGCGCCAAATCGATGAAAAAGTGGCCCCCAAGGCCTGAGGAGTAGCAGATGGGTATGTCCATGGGCATGGGAGGACGCGGCGGGCGCGGCCACAGGCGGCGCGGCCGTCACCATGCACTGATGTCCGAGATCAACGTCACGCCGATGGTCGACGTGATGCTGGTGCTGCTGATCATCTTCATGGTCGCCGCACCAATGCTGACGGTCGGCGTGCCGATCGACCTGCCGGATACGCAGGCGAAGGCGATGAATGCCGACACGCAGCCGATCACCGTCTCGATCAACGCCGCCGGCCAGATCTATCTGCAGGAAACCGAGATCCCGATCGAGGAGCTGGTAGCCAAGCTGCAGGCGATCTCGAAGACCGGCTATGAGGAGCGCATCTTCATCCGCGGCGACAAGTCGACCGACTATGGCACGGCGATGAAGGTGATGGCCCGCATTTCGGCCGCTGGCTACAAGAACATCGGCCTGGTTTCACTGCAGGAACAGGATCAGTAGACGTCCGATGAAGACCGGCCTCACCACATCGGTGGTCTTGCATGCGGCGGCGCTGACCTTCGGCCTGTTCACGCTGACGGCGCCGGCAGCACTTCCGTCGTCCGACGTCGAGTCGGTCGCGGTCGACATCGTGCCGATGGAAGCCGTCGCGCAGACGTTGCAGGGCGACAAGAAGGCCGTGATGCATGAAAAGCCGGCGCCTGTGCCGACCCAGCGCCCGGACATCGTTCCGGATGCGCAGAAGGTTGGCGAGAACAGCGTGGACACCGACAAGCCGATAACGCCGGAAGCCAAGCCGAAGCCCGTCGACATGACCTCGGCTCCGCCGCCCGCGCCGACCCCGATCGAGAAGCCGAAGCCCGAGGACGTGCCGAAGCCGCAGGAGAAGCCCAAGCCCATTCCGGCAACGGAAGTGGCGCCGGCGCCGACGCCCAAGGAAGAGGTCAAGCCCGAGCCGGTCAAGCAGCCCGACCCCAAGCCGACACCGGCCAAGCCGGCGCCGACCCCGCCGCCGCAGGACAAGACCGCCGCCATCGATCCGACGCCCGAGGTCAAACCGGATGCCGTCGCCGAGGCCATAGCGCAGGAGCCGCCCGCCGAGGCGACGCAGCTGCCGGACTCCGCACCCGCGCCGGAAGCCCGGCCGAAGCCGCAGCCGGCGCAGGCCGAAAGCGCCAAGGCGCCGGAGCGCAAGGATGCCGACAAGCCGGTCAAGGAAGCGTCGTCGAAGCCGAAGTCCGACGACAAGCAATTCAACGCCGACGAGATTTCGGCCATGCTGGACAAGCAGAAGCCGTCCGGCGGCGGCGCCAAGCGCTCGACGCAGCAGGCGTCGCTCGGCGGCGACAAGGACCAGGGCCAGAAGCTCTCCAGGTCGGAGATGGGAGCTCTGGAAAGCCAGCTTGGCGGCTGCTGGACCCTTCCTGTCGGCCTTGAAGGTTCCGAGAATTTCGTCGTCGTCGTGCGGTTCAACCTGGATGCCTCCGGAAAGCTGGACGGGCGCCCGGCGGTCGAAACGTCAAGCGGAAACCGTCAGTTCGACGAAAGTGCGGTTCGTGCAGTGCAAAAATGCGATGTCACCGGCCTGCAGGTTCCCGCCGGCAAGCAGGACATCTGGGCCGACGTCCGCGTCACCTTCGATCCAAGGGAAATGCTCGGCCTCTAGGCCCGCGCATCCGAAAATCAGTACGAGAAGCGAGAAGACATGAAATCAATCCTCAAGCCGCTCCTGATGATCGCAGCAATGGCGATGGGCATGACCGCGGCCGGCACGCTGCCGGCGCTGGCGCTGGTCGAGCTCAACGTCAACAAGGGCAATGTCGAGCCGCTGCCGATCGCCATCACGGATTTCCAGGGCGGCGACGCGCTTGGGGCGCAGATTTCGCAGATCGTCACCGCCGATTTGAAGCGCTCGGGCCTGTTTGCGCCAATCGACAAGAGCGCCTTTATCGAGAAGATCACCAACCCCGATGCAGCGCCGCGCTTCGACGACTGGAAGGTGATCAACGCGCAGGCGCTGGTCACCGGCAGCGTCAGCAAGGAAGCCGACGGCCGCATCCGCGCCCAGTACCGGTTGTGGGATACCTTTGCCGGCCAGCAGATGGCTGGCGAGCAGTTCTTCGCCAACGACGCCAATCAGCGGCGTGTCGCCCATATCATCGCCGACGCGATCTATGAGCGGCTGACCGGCGAGAAGGGCTATTTCGACACCCGGGTCGTCTTCATTGACGAATCCGGCGCCAAGAATGCGCGCAAGAAGCGCCTCGCGATCATGGACCAGGACGGCGCCAATGTGCGCTATCTCTCGGACGGCAGGTCGATCGTGCTGACGCCGCGTTTCTCGCCGAACCGGCAGGAAATCACCTATATGTCGTATGAAAGCGGCCAGCCGCGGGTCTATCTGCTGCAGATCGAGACCGGCCAGCGCGAACTGGTCGGCAATTTCCCCGGCATGACCTTTGCGCCGCGCTTTTCGCCCGACGGCCAGAAGGTGATCATGAGCCTGCTGCGCGACGACGGCAATTCCAACATCTTCGCCATGGATTTGCGCAGCCGTTCGACGACGCGGCTGACCAATTCGACCGCCATCGACACCTCGCCGTCCTATTCGCCCGACGGCAGCAAGGTGGTGTTCACCTCCGACCGTGGCGGCCGCGCACAGATCTACGTGATGGGCGCCGACGGCTCGGGCCAGACCCGCATCTCCTTCGGCGACGGCGTCTATTCTACACCGGTCTGGTCGCCGCGCGGCGACCTCATCGCCTTCACCAAGCAGACCGGCGGCGAATTCCAGATCGGCGTCATGAAGACCGATGGTTCGGGCGAGCGCATCCTGTCTTCCGGCTTCCAGCAGGAGGGGCCGACTTGGGCGCCGAATGGCCGCGTGCTGATGTTCTTCCGCGATTCCGCCGGCGGCCCCAAACTGGTTTCGGTCGATCTTACCGGCCGCAACGAACAGCCAATTCCGACGGCGAACTTCGCTTCGGACCCCGCCTGGTCGCCGCTGCTCGAATAGGTTCGGCTGAATTGCCACACATGCTGAAAAGGGGCCGTTTCGGCCCCTTTTCCATGCCTTGGTCGCGTTTTGGCCGTATTTCCGCCTAGGGTCCGCGTGAAATGTGGCCTCACGCCAACGGCTGCGGACGGGCAGCCTAAACCAATTTTTAACCGTGTTTCTTGAATGCCGGTTAACCCAAACGTGGTTACTGGGTGATCAACGAAATCACTCAATTAGATCACTCGAAATACGAAGGAGAGGCGGCATGGGCCGTATCGCAGCACTTACCAGAAACCCGGTCATGATCGCCTTGGTGGCGATGCTCGCCATCGCCGGTTGCGCCTCGAAGAAGACGCCGAATAACGCGGCCGATCTTGGCCTTAACGGCGCCGGCGCGGCAACGCCCGGCTCGGCGCAGGACTTCACCGTCAACATCGGTGACCGCATCTTCTTCGATACGGACTCGACCTCGATCCGTGCCGACGCGCAGACGACGCTGGCTCGTCAGGCACAGTGGCTGAACCAGTACAAGCAGTATGCCATCGTCGTCGAAGGCCATGCCGACGAACGCGGCACACGTGAATACAATCTGGCGCTCGGCGCCCGCCGCGCCGCCGCTACCCGTGACTTCCTTGTCGCCAAGGGCGTCTCGGCCAGCCGTCTCAAGACCATTTCCTACGGCAAGGAACGTCCGGTCGCGGTTTGCGACGACATCTCCTGCTGGTCGCAGAATCGCCGCGCGGTCACCACGCTTAGCGGTGCTGGCTCCTGAGGCATCATGCAGCCGACCGGCGCGTCAAAGAACGTGCGGCCGTCTAGCGATAAAAATGCAACATACCTGTGCGAAAGGCGGCCCTGGGGCCGCCTTTTTCATATCCGGATGCTCGAAACAAAATTTGGCCGAAGTCTCGGCTCCTGCTATGAGCCGAGGGCGCTTGGCTGGTCCCATGCTGATTGGAAGGCGCGAACAAGCTAACGAAATCACTGCGAGAGGCACATGCATTTGAGATCGGTTCTGAGCGGCACGCTTGCGCTGCTGCTCCTATCAGGCGTCACCGCCCTGGCTAGCGGCACCGGGCAATCAACCGACAGCGGCTTCACCTTCCATCTTCCCAGTATCGAATTGCCCAGCTTCTTTGGTCAAAAGAAGAAACCGGACCAGGTGCAGCTGGTGCAGTCCGATCCTGCCGCTGTCACCAGCCTGGAAGAGCAGCTGCGGCAGATGAACGGCAAGATCGAGGAACTCAATTTCCAGGTCCTGCAGATGCAGGAGCAGATCCGCAAGCAGCAGGAAGACAATGAATTCCGCTTCCAGCAACTTGAAGGCGGCGGCACGCAAGGCGGACAGCCGCCGGCACAGAAGAAGTCGGACGCCGCCACCGGCGCCGACACCGACGTGGCGGCGGCCCCGGCAATACGGGCGCCGGCCGATGCCGGCGCCGCGCCCGGCAACAATCAATCGGCAGGCGGCAAGACGGTCGAGGACGTCATCGTCGAATCTCCCGATGGCGACCCCGGCAAGGTTATTCCCGGTACGGGAGCGCCGGAAAAGAATTTCGGCACCATCACGGTCGACAAGAACGGCAACGTCATCGATGCCGGCGGCAACACGCAGTCGACCGCGCCGGCGCAGGACACCGCGCCAGTCGCCGGGGCGGCGCCCAAGGCCGGCAAATCCGATACGGTGGTCGCGGCGTTGCCCGCCACCAACGACCCGGAGGAGCTCTACCGCAACTCCTACCAGTTCATCCTCTCGGGCGACTACGGCACCGCCGAGCAGGGTTTTCGCGACCACATCGCCCGCTTCCCCAAGGATGCGAAGGCAGCGGACGCGCATTACTGGCTGGGCGAGTCATTGCTCGGCCAGCAGAAATACCGCGATGCGGCCGAGACGTTCCTTGCCGCCAGCAAGGACTACCCGAAGGCCAAGAAAGCTCCCGACATGTTGCTGAAGCTCGGCGTGTCGCTGGTTGGCCTCAAGCAGCATGACGTTGCCTGCGCCACCTTCAGCGAGGTCGGCAAGCGCTACCCTGATATTTCCAGCGCGCTCAAGGAACGCGTCAAGCAGGAGAAGGCTCTGGCTGCCTGCTGATCCTTGTCATACATGTCGTTGTCCTGAAACCGGGATCACTTTTGGGCGACATGCATTATGCTCGACACCGAGCTGGACCTTTCGACTAACCTTTTTTCGCATATCGATTTTGCCAGCGGCGCTGTTGCGGCCGTGTCTGGCGGCAGCGACTCGACCGCCCTGCTCCTTCTTCTCAAACATCATCTCGACCGTACTGCGCCGGCAACCAGGCTGCTGGCGGTGACGATCGACCACGGTTTGCGGTCCGGTTCGGCTGCGGAAGCGCAAACAGTGGCGAAGCTGTGCGCCACACTCGGAATCTCACACCGGATCCTGACATGGTCGGGCCCCAAGCCATCGACCGGCCTGCCCGCCGCCGCTCGCGAGGCGCGCTACCGGCTGCTGGCCGAGGCGGCACAAACCGAAGGCATCGGCATGATCCTCACCGGCCATACCGCCGACGACCAGGCGGAGACGGTGCTGATGCGGCACGCGCGGGACGAGGGCCAGGGCCATGCCGAAATGGCAGGCCGAGGACTTGCCGGCATGGCACCGGCCACCCTCTATGACTGGCGCGAGTGGATCGTGCGGCCGCTTCTCGGGTTGCGGCGCGCGGCGCTGCGCGACGTCCTGCGCCGTCAAAATGTCGGCTGGGCCGATGATCCGACCAATATCGACGCGGCCTTCGAGCGACCGCGTGTGCGGGCCGCACTTGCCGGCGAGAGTGTCGAGCATGTGGAGGGCATGTTGATGCTCGCGGGCCAGGCCGCCCTCGAGCGCAGGCAGCTTGGCGCCAGCGCAGCCGATTTGATCGATCGCTTCGCCAGCCAGCCAGCCATCGGCCTCATCCGCCTCGACCCGTGCTTGCTCTCCCCCGGTGACGAGCGAGCGGCTGTCTATGCGTTGCGCATCCTGCTGGCCACGACCGGCGGGATTGCCTTCCTGCCGGATCAGGCCCGCAGCGAGGCGCTGTTCGGTCGGCTGAGGGCTGGATTTCTTTGCGCCACATTGTCGCGGACGGTCGTGGATTCCCGGCGCTCCGGCATCTTCCTGCGCCGCGAGGCGCGCGGCCTGCCCGCCGCCGCTGCCGCCGGCAGCATTCTGTGGGATGGCCGCCGGCGCATCACATTGAACGACAGCAGCAGCGCATTGTTGATTGCCTCGTTAGGCACGGCAGCGGCGAAGCGGCTGGCGACGGGTGAAGGAAAAGCCCCGCCGAGCCTGATGCGCGCGGCGCTCGCGGCCGAACCGGCGTTGTGGCAGGCCGGTGAATGCCTTGGTTTGCCTGGATATGGACTGAAGTCTGCGATGGTGGAAGTGCGGCCGGTCGTTACCCCCTTCGGCCGCTTCCTGCCATCCTTCGACCTGGCGCTGGCGCGGGCGGTCGCCGGGCTGATTGGCGCGGCCCCGGTTCCGCCCTTGCCTTTCAGCGGCCACAGTGCCGGCTGATGGTTGCGCGAAAGCTTAACCCAGACGTGCTGTTCTGCTTGGCAAGGGGGGACGCTCTCCCTATGTTAGGCCCAAGTTTCCTCTCATGACGCGTGTCCGCCCCGCGGATGCCAACGGGACAATTGATGAATCCGAACTATCGCAACCTCGCGCTCTGGGCGATCATAGCGGTCCTGCTCATAGCCCTGTTCAATCTGTTCCAGACGCCGCAGACGCGAGGGGCTTCCAGCGATGTGCCTTATTCGCAGTTCCTGCAGGATGTCGCGGCGGGCCGGGTCAAGACGGTGACCATCGCGGGCGCCCGCATCAGCGGCACCTACACCGACAATGCCAGTGGCTTCCAGACCTATTCGCCCGGCGATCCTTCGCTGGTCTCGCGACTGCAGGACAAGAACGTCACCATCAATGCGCGGCCTGAAACAGACGGTTCCAATTCGCTGTTCGGCTATTTGATCTCCTGGCTGCCGATGATCCTCATCCTCGGCGTCTGGATATTCTTCATGCGCCAGATGCAGTCCGGCTCCGGCCGCGCCATGGGCTTCGGCAAGTCGAAGGCCAAGCTGCTCACCGAAGCGCATGGCCGTGTCACTTTCCAGGACGTTGCCGGCGTCGACGAAGCCAAGGAAGATCTGGAAGAGATCGTCGAGTTCCTGCGCGATCCGCAGAAGTTCCAGCGGCTCGGCGGCAAGATTCCGCGCGGCGTGCTGCTCGTCGGCCCTCCGGGAACCGGCAAGACGCTGCTTGCGCGCTCGGTTGCCGGCGAAGCCAATGTGCCGTTCTTCACCATTTCCGGTTCGGACTTCGTCGAGATGTTCGTCGGCGTCGGTGCAAGCCGCGTCCGCGACATGTTCGACCAGGCCAAGAAGAACGCACCCTGCATCATCTTCATCGACGAAATCGACGCTGTGGGGCGTCATCGTGGCGCCGGCCTCGGCGGTGGCAATGACGAGCGCGAGCAGACGCTGAACCAGCTGCTGGTCGAGATGGACGGCTTCGAGTCCAACGAGAGCATCATCCTGATCGCTGCCACCAACCGGCCCGATGTGCTCGATCCGGCACTGCTCAGGCCAGGCCGCTTCGACCGCCAGGTTGTGGTGCCGAACCCCGACATCGTCGGCCGCGAGAAGATACTCAAGGTGCATGTGCGCAACGTGCCGCTGGCACCCAATGTCGACCTCAAGGTAATCGCGCGCGGTACGCCGGGCTTCTCCGGCGCCGACCTGATGAACCTCGTCAACGAATCCGCGCTGATGGCGGCACGCCGCAACAAGCGCCTCGTCACCATGGCCGAATTCGAGGACGCCAAGGACAAGATCATGATGGGCGCCGAGCGCCGCTCGTCGGCCATGACACAGGCCGAGAAGGAGCTGACCGCCTACCACGAGGCCGGCCATGCCATCCTCGCGCTCAACGTGCCGTCGGCTGATCCGCTGCACAAGGCCACCATCATCCCGCGTGGCCGGGCGCTGGGCATGGTCATGCAGTTGCCGGAAGGCGACCGCTATTCGATGAGCTACAAATACATGGTCTCGCGGCTCGCCATCATGATGGGCGGCCGTGTCGCCGAGGAGTTCAAGTTCGGCAAGGAGAACATCACCTCCGGCGCCTCTTCCGATATCGAGCAGGCGACCAAGCTGGCCCGCGCCATGGTCACACGCTGGGGCTTTTCCGACAAGCTCGGCCATGTCGCCTATGGCGACAACCAGGAGGAGGTATTCCTCGGCCATTCGGTGGCACGCACGCAGAACGTCTCGGAAGAAACCGCGCAGATCATCGACGCTGAAGTGCGCCGTTTGATCGACGAGGCGTATTCGTCGGCGAAGTCCATCCTGACCAAGAAGAAGAAGGAATGGATCGCGTTGGCGCAGGGCCTGCTGGAATACGAAACGCTGTCCGGCGAGGAGATCAAGCAGTTGATCGCCGGCCACAAGCCCGCGCGCGACCTTGGCGACGACACGCCGCCGAGCCGTGGCTCGGCCGTGCCGAAGTCCGGCGGCCGGCGCAAGAAGGGGCCGGAGCCCGAAGGCGGTATGGAACCACAGCCGCAGGGCTAGGGCGGACGTGCGTAAGAGCATCATCCTCGGGTTTGACCCACTGCTTTGCACTCCGCTTAACCGCAAAGCAGTGGAATAAGCAGGATGACGGCTTACCGTCTGCGGGCAAATGGCGAATAGCCATATCCGCCGTGTTCGACTTTTATGACTCAGCTTTCAGCCGCGCATTGCAGAGGCTGTAATAGCCGCCGCCCTTCTGAATCCAGCGAAGGCCGTTCAGCGTACCTGCGTCCTTGTTGCCGTGGTAACCCTGCAGGCAGGTCTTCATCCGCGCCTTCGCGGGTTTTTCGGTCTTGAACTCCGCGGCGAGGGTGGTCGGGAATGTCACGCCTGCCGGCGCTAACGTGGGGGCGACCGCCGCGCTGATTTGCTTTACCTGCTGCGTCTCGTTTTTGATCGTATCCGCGCTGACACTGTCCGCAGCGGGCGTCGTGCATTTCTCCTTGCGGAAAGCGGCCCAGTCCATGCCGTTCAGAGTGCCGCCTTCCTTGGCTGTTCGATAGTTCTCTCCGCATTCCTTCATCGTCAGTGCGCTCGCAGGGGTGACGCCCCACGCGGCCAATGCCGTCACAGCCAATATCGCCAAGTTCAAACTGGACATAACACCCTCCTGGTTGATAACGAGTTCAATGCCTTTTTGTATACTGTTTGTTCCTCATATGTTCAACCGGAATCTTAGCGAGTTACTTATAAAGCCTGGCGGCAGGAAGTGTGGGCGGGTTTATGATGTCGGTCGCCTCGCCAGATGCAGATGCGAAAAGGGGAGGGGGACGTCTTCGCGGGCAACAAAAAGGCCCGCGCACCTCACGATGCACGGGCCTTCCTCACTTCTAAAAAGTAGGCGCTCAGCTCTTCAGTTTGGCGTTGCACAGGCTGTAGAAGCCGCCGCCCTTCTGGATCCACTTCAGGCCGCCAAGCGCATTGGCGTCCTTGAGGGTATAGTACTGGTCGAGGCAAGTGTGCATGCGGCCTTTCCCAGGGGTCTCGCTGGCATATTTCGGCGAGATTGCGGACGGGAAGGTGACGCCCTTGGGCGCAGCAGTGGTCGGCTTCGCCGGCTCCTTGGTGTAGCTCGCCTCGTCGGCGGCCGGCACGGTGTCGTCATCCGAGGCGCCGGCGCCGCATTCGGTCTTGCGGAAGTCGTTCCACTTCATGCCTTTCAGCGTGTTGGCCGTCTTGGCAGCCTGATATTTCGTGCTGCATTCGGCCATGCTCAGACCTTTGCCGTCGGCGGGAGCCGCGGCAGCCTTGGTGGCAGCGGGCTTGGCGGCGGCAGCGGCGGATGCGCCGGCGGCGCATTCGGACTTGCGGAAGTCATTCCACTTCATGCCGTTCAGCGTGCCGGCAGCCTTCGCCGCCTGGTACTTGGTGCTGCATTCCTTCGCCGTCAGGCCCTTGGCCGTGCTGTCGTCCGCCGCGGCGGCAGCCTTGGCAGCCTTGGCCGGCTTCGTCTCAGCAGCCTTCGTGGTGTCGGTTGCTTTCTTGGTATCGGCCGGCTTGGCGTCGGTCGTCGCCGCGGCGTCGGTGCCGCACTGAGCCTTGCGGAACTGGTTCCAGGTCGCGCCGGCAAGTGTCCCCGCATCCTTGGCGGCGTTGTACTTCGTGCTGCACTCGGCCATCGTCAGTGCGTTGGCTGGCGCGGCCAGGAACAAGGTCGCGACGGCGAGGCCGGTCAAAGTGGCAAGTCGGTGGATGAGCATAGCGTTTCTCCGTTGCAGCAGCCCATGATACGTCCCTGCAAATCAATAACGCTCAACGGCCGGTTGCGCCAGATGCCAAGTGGCGTATATATCGCCGAAAACCGGCTTCTCCCGATAAGGTGATGAAATCGTTGTCCGTTGCCTGGTTCAGAGCAAGATTTTCCTGGTGCATCCGCGCTGAAAGGCTCGAATGACTTGTATATTGCAGCATGGCAGTCTGGGCATTCAGGTTGCGGCCACGGTGTGTGCAATGCACAACAATGGTTTTCTAAGGATTGGTAACGTATAATCACACAATGTGATCATAACGCCCCGGCCAATTGTGGCATGACGTGCCGGGGAAGAACGTCGAGGAAACTGGCTAGCATGGCAGGGAATTATTTCGGCACGGACGGCATTCGGGGGCGCGCCAACAAGTTTCCGATGACCGCGGAAATCGCGATGCGGGTCGGCATGGCCGCCGGCCTCTCCTTCCAGCGCGGCAGCCACCGTCATCGTGTCGTGCTCGGCAAGGACACCAGGCTTTCCGGCTATATGATCGAGAATGCCATGGTCGCCGGTCTTTGTGCCGCCGGCATGGACGTGTTCCTGCTCGGCCCGATCCCGACGCCGGCTGTCGCCATGCTGGTGCGTTCGCTGCGCGCCGATATCGGCGTCATGATCTCGGCCTCGCACAATCCGTATTACGACAACGGCATCAAGCTGTTCGGACCCGACGGCTACAAGCTCTCCGACGAAATCGAGGAGCGCATCGAGAGCATGCTCGACAAGGATATCGAACTGGCGCTCGCCGATTCCGACGGGCTTGGCCGCGCCAAGCGCGTCGACGGCGTGCATGACCGCTACATCGAATTCGCCAAGCGCACCTTGCCGCGCTCGATGTCGCTCGCGGGCTTGAGGATCGTCGTCGATTGCGCCAATGGCGCGGCCTACAAGGTGGCGCCCGAGGCGCTGTGGGAACTGGGCGCCGAAGTCGTCGCCATCAATGTCGAGCCCAACGGCTTCAACATCAACAAGGAATGCGGCTCGACCCATCCGGCCGGCCTGCAAAAGAAGGTGCACGAAGTGCGCGCCGACATCGGCATCGCGCTCGACGGCGACGCCGATCGCGTCGTCATCGTCGATGAAAACGGCGCGATCGTCGATGGTGACCAGATCATGGCGCTGATCGCCGAATCCTGGCACCAGAGCGGGCGGCTTGCCGGTGGCGGTGTCGTCTCAACCGTGATGTCCAATCTGGGCCTCGAACGCTTCCTCGGCGACATGAAGCTGCAATTGCACCGCACCAAGGTCGGCGACCGTTATGTCGTCGAGCATATGCGCGCGCATGGGCTGAATGTCGGCGGCGAACAGTCGGGCCATATTGTGCTGTCGGACTTTTCGACCACCGGCGACGGCCTTGTTTCGGCGCTGCAGGTGCTGGCCTGCATCAAGCGGCAGGGCCGGCCGGTCAGCGAACTGTCGAAGAAATTCGAACCCGTGCCGCAACTCCTGAAGAACGTCCACATTTCCGGCGGCAAGCCGCTCGAGGAGGCGCCGGTCAAGGCCGCCATCGAAGACGCCCGTAACCGCCTCGGCAAGACCGGACGGCTGGTTATCCGGCCATCAGGGACAGAGCCGCTGATCCGCGTGATGGCCGAAGGCGACGACCCGCAACTGGTCGAGTCCGTGGTCAATGGCATCGTGGAAGTCATCTCGGAAACGCGCAGCGCCGCCTGACCCCACAGCGCCCGGCAGGACGTCGCCCAGCGCACTTTCACCCGTCAAAAGCCCGCCCTTCGGCGGGTTTTTTGTGCACCGGCGATCGATCGTTGCTGCGGGAAAGCGCGCCCAATTCCTCGAATTTTCGAGATTCGTGGTTAAGCAACAGGGTTAAACGCCTTTTAACCTTTGCAATTCATTATCCACGACTGAAAGCCAATCGCATTTCGGGCGGGTTCGCCGTTCCGAGCTTCTCAGGGGTGACAAGCATGTTCAAGACAGCAAGAAAGGTCCTGCTCGCCTTCCTGTTCGCAGGCCTGGCAGGACCGCTATTCGCAGCCGATCTGCCGGAACCGGTGGTCGAAGAGGCTCCGCCTCAGGCCGTCTACGAGCAGCCGGCCGAAGTCGGCGGCTGGTATATCCGCGGCGACATCGACTATCATAAGTCGACCGTGCGCGGCATCGACTATATGACCTACACCGTCGATCCCTGTAATTGTACGGTCACGCCTGGCACCAGAAGCTTCGATTTCGGCAAGCTCAAGGGCGGGTTCTCGCTCGGCGCCGGCGTTGGTTACAAGATCAACGACCACTTCCGGACCGACCTGACCGCCGACTACTGGTTCAAGTCGAACTTCAACGGCGGCACCTCGGATATCAACGGAACATCGACCGAAGTGTCGAAGATGAGCGCCCTCTTGCTGCTGGCCAATGCCTATGTCGATCTCGGCACCTATCACGGCATCACGCCCTATGTCGGTGCCGGCATCGGCGGTGCGCGCGTCAAGTGGGATACTGTCTACGACCCGAACACCACCGAGACCAATCCGGGAGCGTCCAACTGGCGTTTCGCTTACGCCCTTATGGCCGGTGCTTCCTACTGCCTGACCGACAAAATCATCCTCGACGCGGGCTATCGCTTCTCCCATATCCAGGGTGGCCGCATGTTCGAGTGGGATGTCAGCAGCTCCGGCCCCGGCTTCGACCGTGGCATCAACACGCATGAAGTGCGCGGTGGCCTGCGCTATCAGTTCGGTGGCAGCAATGGTTGCGCCGCGCCGGTCGTTGCCTACCAGCCCGAACCCGAGCCGATCTACACCAAGTAACGCCATCTACATCACTTGAATTCTTCGAAAACCGCCCGGTCTCAGCCGGGCGGTTTTTCGTTTCGGCGGCCTGGAACCAACAGCGGAAATGAATTCGCTAACGCTCTGTTAGCCTTAACCGGCACTTAACCACTATGGTTAACAATGCTCCTTGAAACGATGGCTGCCGCTGCGATTGCGGGCGGCGCCAAATTCGGGAGTCGGGGACCATGAAACTTACATCGCGTATGGCGCTGGCGCTCGGTGCACTAGCCCTCCTGCCGCTGACGCCGGTGCACGCGGCCGACTACGATCCGCCGATCTATGTCGACCAGGCGCCCGACTACGTCCCTGTCGAGGTCGGCTCCGGCTGGTATCTGCGCGGCGATCTCGGCTATGCCTTCAACAAGCCTTATGAATTTTCGGAAACTCCGGCCGGCCTGGTTACGGACACCAGCCCGCTGTCTGGTTCGATAGGTATGGGCTATCATTTCAATGATTACTTCCGCGGTGAATTGAACTTCGGCCTTTTGCCGACAAGCAAATTCGCCAGCAAATTCGACAGTACTTGCGATGGAACGCAGACGGTGAGTGTCACCAGCGGCGGTAGTACTAGCGTGTTCGCCGGCCCAAGTACCCGCGGATGCGAAGGCTCCAACAACGGCAACAACAAGGCCTACGATGTGATGGCCAGCGCGTTTGTCGATCTGGGCACTTATGTCGGCTTCACGCCCTATGTCGGAGGCGGTGTCGGCATAGCGTACAGCACCTACAACTACGCTCAGGGCGCTCGCAACTGTCAGAATTCATCGACAACATCAGGCACAACCACGACCATCTTTGAATGCGACGATCCAAACGGCTATGACGGGACAACGCAGTCGGAGAAGCAATTCAGCTTCGCGTATACGCTCGGCGCCGGCTTTGCTTATCAGGTCAGCAAGAATGTTGCAGTCGATGTCGGCTATCAATACACGGCTCTGCCTTCCGCGAAATACGTGACAGCAGACGATGTCGGCAACCCTGTATTCAAAAAGGGCCTCGATTACCATCAGGTCAAGGTCGGGTTGCGCTACGACCTCTGGTAGCACGTTTGGGCTGACCGAAACTCTGACGGCGGATCTTCGGGGTCCGCCGTTTGCGTTTGAAGTCACGACATCCTGATCAGGGATCACCGGTATCCCGGCAGCGACAAAAACTTTCCTCTTGACGCCTGAGGTCTGAACGCATATCGCCGTCCGTGGGCCACCCCTCCCCAACGAGGGGCCACTATCTGGAAGGATAGACCACGATGACGACGCATACGAAGCCCGGACTCCGTCCGGCAAACCCCAATTTTTCCTCAGGTCCCTGCGCGAAACGCCCCGGCTGGTCGGTCGAGGCGCTGAAAGCTGCTGCGCTGGGCCGTTCCCACCGCGCCAAGATCGGCAAGACCAAGCTCGAACAGGCGATCGAGCTGACGCGGGAAATTCTCCAGGTCCCGGCGGGTTACCGCATCGGCATCGTGCCGGCGTCGGACACCGGCGCTGTCGAGATGGCTCTGTGGTCGCTGCTCGGCGAACGCGGTGTCGACATGGTTGCCTGGGAGAGCTTTGGCTCCGGCTGGGTCACCGACGTGGTCAAGCAGTTGAAGCTCGCCGATGTGCGCAGGATCGAAGCCGGCTACGGCGAGCTGCCTGATCTCACCAAGATCGATTTCGACCGCGATGTGGTCTTCACCTGGAACGGCACCACGTCGGGCGTGCGCGTGCCGAACGGCGATTTCATTCCCGCCGACCGCAAGGGCCTGACTGTCTGCGATGCGACCTCCGCCGCATTCGCGCAGAGGCTCGACTTCGAAAAGCTCGATGTCGTCACTTTCTCCTGGCAGAAGGTGCTGGGCGGCGAGGGCGCTCACGGCATGCTTATTCTCAGCCCGCGCGCTGTCGAGCGGCTGGAGACCTACAAGCCTTCATGGCCGCTGCCGAAAATCTTCCGCCTGACCTCGGGCGGCAAACTGATCGAAGGCATCTTCAGGGGCGAGACCATCAACACGCCCTCGATGCTGTGCGTCGAGGACTACCTCGATGCGCTCAACTGGGCGAAGTCGACCGGCGGCCTCGACGCGCTGATCGCCAGGGCGGATGCCAATGCGGCGGTCCTCGACCGCTTTGTCGGCAAGTCCTCCTGGCTCGGCCATCTTGCCGTCCAGCCGGCGACACGGTCGAACACGTCCGTCTGCCTGTCCTTCACCGACCCGGACGTGTCCGCGCTCGACGCTGACGGGCAGGCGGCTTTCGCCAAGGGGCTGGTGTCGGTGCTCGACAAGGAAGGCGTCGCCTACGATATCGGCGCCTATCGCGACGCACCGCCCGGCCTTCGCATCTGGTGCGGCGCGACGGTCGAGACGTCGGATCTCGAAGCGCTGTTGCCCTGGCTCGACTGGGCATTCGCCGCACAGAAGGCGTCGCTCAAGGCTGCCGCCTGAGATCATTCGCGGCGGCCTTCGGGCCGCCCACTGCCATCAAATCCATTTCAAGGAGGCCGCCATGGCGCCCCGCGTTCTCGTCTCAGACAAACTCTCCCCCACCGCCGTGCAAATCTTCAAGGATCGTGGCATCGAGGTCGACTATCTGCCCGATCTCGGCAAGGACAAGGAAAAGCTTGCCGAAGTGATCGGCCAGTATGACGGCCTCGCCATCCGCTCGGCGACCAAGGTCACCGAAAGGCTGATCAACGCCGCTACCAATCTCAAAGTCATCGGCCGCGCCGGCATCGGCGTCGACAATGTCGATATCCCGGCGGCAAGCCGCAAGGGCATCATCGTGATGAACACGCCCTTCGGCAACTCGATCACCACAGCCGAACATGCGGTGGCGATGATCTTCGCGCTGGCGCGCCAGATCCCTGAAGCCAACGCCTCGACCCATGCCGGCAAATGGGAAAAGAACCGCTTCATGGGTGTCGAGATCACCGGCAAGACGCTGGGCGTCATCGGCTGCGGCAACATCGGTTCGATCGTCGCGACGCGCGGCGTTGGCCTCAAGATGCACGTCATCGCCTTCGACCCCTTCCTGTCGGACAAGCGTGCCGAGGAACTTGGCGTCGACAAGGTCGAGCTCGACGAACTGTTCGCCCGCGCCGATTTCATCACCCTGCACACGCCGCTGACCGACAAGACGCGCAACATCATCGATGCCGCGGCAATCGCCAAGATGAAGAAGGGCGTGCGCATCATCAATTGCGCACGCGGCGGTCTGATCGTCGAGGCCGACCTGATCGCGGCGCTGAAGAGCGGCAAGGTGGCCGGCGCCGGCGTCGACGTCTTCGAGGTCGAACCGGCCGAGAACAACGAACTGTTCGGCATGGAGAATGTGGTGGCGACACCGCATCTCGGCGCCTCTACGACGGAGGCCCAGGAGAATGTCGCGCTGCAGGTTGCCGAGCAGATGGCCGACTATCTGATCAAGGGCGCCGTCTCCAACGCCATCAACATGCCGTCGATCACCGCCGAGGAGGCGCCGCGGCTGAAGCCGTTCGTCAAGCTCGCCGAGGTGCTCGGCGCCTTTGTCGGCCAGGTCACCGAGGATCCGATCAAGGAGGTCGAGATCCTGTTCGACGGCTCGACCGCGACGATGAACACGCGCGCGCTGATCAGCGCTGCCCTCGCCGGGCTGATCCGGCCGCAGGTCTCGGACGTCAACATGGTGTCGGCGCCGATCATGGTGAAGGAGCGCGGCATCATTGTTGCCGAGGTCAAGCGCGACAAGTCGGGCGTGTTCGACGGCTACATCAAGCTGACGGTGAAGACCGAGCACATGACGCGTTCGATCGCCGGCACATGTTTCTCGGATGGCAAGCCACGCTTCATCCAGATCAAGGGCATCAACCTCGATGCCGAGGTCGGCCAGCACATGCTCTACACCACCAATGCGGACGCGCCGGGCATCATCGGCCTGCTCGGCACCGTGTGCGGCGAGAATGGCGTCAACATCGCCAACTTCCAGCTTGGCCGCAACCGGCCGGGCGGCGATGCCATCGCGCTCCTCTATCTCGACGCGCCGTTCCCTGAGTCGGTGCTGGAAAAGATCAAGGCGCATAAGTCGATCGACTCGGCCAAGCGGCTGCAGTTCGACGTCAACGCGATGTGATCGAGAACAGGCGGTCGCCCTCGTTGATGCCGGCCGCCGCGGCGGCCGGTTCAGGTCAACTCGTCCGAGCCATCGGAGACACCCACGCGATGTCGGTAGACCAGTTCCCAGCCCTTCCAGCCCGTAAACAGCAGGATGAGAACCACGATCAGCGATAGGACGAAGCCGGTTGGCATCACGGCCGCCGCTCCGCCCGCATACCGCGAGTACCAATTGTAAAGCTCGATCAACACGACGAGTATATTGCCGCCGGCATGGAGCCATGCCGTCGTGAGATTGCGGATCTGAACATCGCCGAGAACATCCGTCAGGCCAGCAAGCGCAGCCAGCGCAGCCATGATCAGGCCTGCGCCGAGAAGCCAAAGCGACCCGGTGACCCATCCGGGATCGGCTGTTCGCCAGAAGATAAGATCGCAAACGAAGGTGCCGACAAAAAAAGCAATCGGAAACGCGATCAGCATCGGGTGGATAGGATGACCAGCAATGCTTGCCGTGCTGCGAGGGTTGTGGCTCATCATGTCGCCTCCCTGCCGTTCAAACTCCGCTGGAGGTGAAATGTTCCAAGTAGCGGACGCGGCAGGATTTATGCCGCCGTTTCCGCGCCGATCGCCGCAACTGCGGAGGGCGTCAGCCGCCAAATGTCATCCGCGGTGGTCCGCCACCGCCATCTTGCGCCCGCTGTATTCGGCAAGCCCGATGCCGCCCAGCACGAGCAC
Source organism: Mesorhizobium sp. M7A.F.Ca.US.008.03.1.1 (assembly GCF_003997495.1). Lineage (GTDB taxonomy): Bacteria > Pseudomonadota > Alphaproteobacteria > Rhizobiales > Rhizobiaceae > Mesorhizobium. The sequence continues at coordinate 19,045 of NZ_RZRU01000019.1, forward strand.
CAAAGCCAGCGCCTGATAGGACTGGAACGTCTCGCCAACGATCAGTACCGACAGCAGCGTGCCGAAGATCGGGACCAGATTGATGAACAGACCGGCGCGGTTGGCGCCGATCAGTTCGTTGCCCCTGATATAGAGGATCTGCGAGATGACCGAGGCGCCGATCGCGGTATAGATGATGACGGCCCAGCCACGCGCGTCGGGCATGATGACCTTGCCGGCGAGGACCTCCCACAGGAAGAACGGCAGCGAGGTGATGAGTGCCGCAACCGACAGGGCCAGCATCAGGCTCTGCCAGTGCATCACCGGCTTCAGCCGCAGCCCGACCGAATAGCCGCTGTAGAGAAAGACGGCGACCAGCATGATGGCGTCGCCGAAATTGAGTTCCAGCGTCAACAGCCGGCGCGGGTCGCCGTGGCAGGCGGTGAGGATCACGCCGGCGATGGTCAGCACGACGCCGACAATCTGCGCCCAGTTCACCCGCAGGCGGAAGAAGACGAAATTGGCTGTCATGATCAGGATCGGCATCGCCGCCTGTTCGATCGAGACATTGATCGCTGTCGTGTAGTTGAGCGCCGTGTAGAAGATGGTGTTGAACAAGGTGAAGCCGCTGGCGCCGAGGGCGACCAGCACGAACCAGTGCTTGCGGACTACCGGCCAGTCCTTCTGGATAGTCTTCCAGCCGATGGGCAGCATGATCGCCACGGCCAGCACCCAGCGCAGGAAGACCAGCGTCATCGGCGAGACATGATCGACCGCCAGCTTGCCGGCCACCGAATTTCCACCCCAAAGCAAGGTGGTGAGCAGCAGGAATATGTAGGCGCTTCGATGCATCGCGGATTCCAGTCGCCGGAGCTGCGGTGTTTGCCGGCCTATTGCCCCCGCTCGCCCAAGTAAATGATGTCAAAGCCGAAAATTGTTGTGCCTCAGGGCATTTTCGACGGCAAAGAAAGGTCGCGCTCGCGAGGTCTTGACGTTATAGAGGCCTGTCGTTTCGAACCATATTCAAGCCGCTTGGCGGCGTCTCAAGGGAAAAGAAACATGGCCAATGTGGTGGTCGTCGGCTCGCAGTGGGGTGACGAAGGCAAGGGCAAGATCGTCGACTGGCTGTCGGAGCGCGCCGATGTCGTGGTGCGTTTCCAGGGCGGCCACAATGCCGGCCATACGCTGGTCGTCGACGGCAAGGTCTACAAGCTGTCGTTGCTTCCGTCGGGCGTCGTGCGCCAGGGCAAGCTGTCCATCATCGGCAATGGCGTCGTGTTCGACCCGCACGCTTTCGTCGCCGAGGTGGCAAAACTCAAGGCGCAAGGTGTCGAAGTGGCGCCGGATCGCCTGAAAATAGCCGAAAACACGGCGCTTATCCTGTCCCTGCATCGGGAGCTGGACGGATTCCGTGAGGACGCGGCATCCAATTCCGGGACGAAGATTGGCACGACCCGTCGTGGCATCGGCCCCGCCTACGAGGACAAGGTGGGTCGGCGCGCGGTCAGGGTGATGGATTTGGCGGATTTGGAAACACTGCCCTTGAAAGTCGACAGGTTGCTGACGCACCACAATGCGCTGCGTCGCGGGCTTGGTCACGCGGAAGTCACGCATGACGCGATCATGCAGGAACTGACCTCGGTCGCTGACGACATCCTGCCCTATATGGACCGGGTCTGGAAAATCCTCGACGACAAGCGCCGGGCCGGCGAGCGCATCCTGTTCGAGGGCGCGCAGGGCACGCTGCTCGATATCGACCACGGCACCTATCCGTTCGTCACCTCGTCGAACACGGTTGCCGGACAGGCTGCCGCCGGCTCCGGCGTCGGCCCGGGCGCCATCGGCTATGTGCTCGGCATCACCAAGGCCTATACGACACGGGTTGGCGAGGGTCCGTTCCCGACCGAGCAGAAGAACGAGGTCGGCGAATTCCTCGGCACGCGCGGCCATGAATTCGGCGTCGTCACCGGTCGCAAGCGCCGCTGCGGCTGGTTCGACGCGGTGCTGGTGCGCCAGGCCGTCGCTGTCAACGGCATCAAGGGCATCGCGCTGACCAAGCTCGACGTGCTTGACGGGCTGGACGAGATCAAGGTCTGCACCGGTTATCGTCTCGACGGCGAGATGATCGATTATCTGCCGGCGAGCCAGGGCGCGCAGGCACGTGTCGAACCGGTCTACGAGACGCTCGAGGGCTGGAAAGGCACCACTGCCGGCGCGCGCAGCTGGAATGATCTGCCGGCCCAGGCGGTCAAGTATGTCCGCTACATCGAGGAGCTCATCGGTGCCCCGGTCGCGCTCCTTTCCACCAGCCCCGAACGCGACGACACGATACTTGTGACCGATCCGTTTCAAGACTAGTTTCTGAAGCCTTTCCGGGCATCGCGGCTGATTTGCGGGGCCGGCGCGGAAACAAAAAATACAGGTCGACTGAAGCATGGCAGATTTCGTTGCTGTTCTGAAAAAGGCGCTCGACAAGCATGGTGACGAGACGCCGGAAAAGCGTACGCGCATCTATGCCAGCGTTCGTACCATGCTGGCGAAGAAGCTTGCGGAGTATTCGCCGCCGCTGGCCAGCGAAGCCATAGCCACTCAGACGCGTTCGCTGGAAGACGCGATCGCCAGTGTCGAGCGGGACTATGCCAAGAGCGTACCGGAAACCGATCCGCTCGCGGAACTGGAACACATCTTTTCGTCGATCGATCGCAACAAGAACCAGCCGAGCCATACAAGGCAGCCGGCGAAGGCGGAATCGGTCTGGCCCGCGCCGCCCGTCACCAAGCCCGAGCCCTATCAACCCGCGCCGCCGCCTGCCGCCAAGGTCGAGCCAAGCTGGCAAAGATCGACGCCGGCGCCTGCTCAGCCGGCTCGCGCCGACACGCCTCTTCCAGGCATGAACGCCGAGGAGGCGGATGACGAGGCCGATGTCTTTTCCAGCAACGAAGACAATGAAGAGCCGGTACCGGACACCTTCCAGCGCCTGCGTCCCGCCGAGCGCAAGCGCAGCTATGGCGGGCTGATCGCCGCCGTCGTCGCGTTGCTGGTCGTTGCCGGCGGCGGCTACGGCATCTGGCTGAACAAGGACGCCTTCGGCAAGATGCTGGGGCTTGGCGGCAATCAGGTCGCCAAGACTGAGCCGGTGAAACCAGCGCCCGCCAAGCCGGCAACCGATGCCGCGGCAGCGCCTCCGGCGCCCGCGGCTGGCGGCACGGAAGCCGAAAGCACGAAATTCACCCAGCGGCTGACACCGCAGGGCAGTGAAGTCGACCCGGGTCCGGCCGGTGGCCAAAGCGGCATCGGCGAAGGCGAATCGGTCGCCGCGCTGACCACCCCGCCCTCGGCGACCAACGCACCGGCGATTTCCGCACCGGCCGCCGGTACGCCGGCCGCGGCAACGCCTCCGGCGACAGGTGCCGCCCCCGCAACGCCGCCTGCCAACGGAGCTGCCCCGGCAGCGCCGGCCGATGCCGCCGCCACTCCACCGGCACCGGCAGCCACGCCGGCAGCGCCGGCAGCCGCACCGACTGAAACCGCTCTGCCGGTCGGCCAGAAGGCGATCTTCTATGAGGAGCGCACCAGCACCGCCCAGGGCTCCGCCGAGCCCGGCAACATCGTCTGGTCGCTGGTGCAGGAATCGCCCGGCGGAGACCTGCCGCCGGAGCCGGCGATCCGCGCCGAGGCAACCATTCCCGGCAAGGACATCCAGTTGCGCATGACCATCCGCCGCAACACCGACCAGACACTGCCGGCCAGCCATATCATCGAGATGATCTTCCTGACGCCCGACGGTTTCGAGGGCGGCGGTGTCGACAACATCCTGCGCGTCGCCATGAAGAGTTCGGAACAGGATGCCGGCAGCCCGCTGATAGGCATTCCGGCCAAGATCGCCGACGGCTTCTTCCTCGTCGCGCTCAACGACACCAAGGCCGACGAAGACGCCAACATGACCCTGCTTCGCGGTCAGGACTGGATCGACGTGCCGGTCGTCTACAAGACCGGACGGCGGGCGCTGCTGACCATGGAAAAGGGCATTCCCGGCGAGAAGGTGTTCGACGAGGCGATCAAGGCCTGGCAGGCGAAGACGGCGGGCTGAGGACGAGCGTCTCGCTCGGCTATTGCCGCCGTCAGAAGCCTTGGAAAAGCATGTCAAGTGCATCGACGATGACGTCGTGCTGCTTCAGCAGGTTCAATCGACTGTCAACCAGTTCGCTGGCCGCCACGGTTGCGATCAGATGAGTGACCATGACCAGCTTTTGACCGTTGATTTCGAAGGTGGGATGGAGCTTTCGCATTGGCGGTGGCACCGCTGCGAGCGGCAGAAGGGGAACCACTACCCGTGTCGTGAAATTGTCAAGCAGATCCGATTGAACGTCGAGCAGATAACTGCCTTCGGGGCGTCCCGCGAAGACGTCGAAACGTGCCATCAGAACTGCCGCGAGTCTTCCAGCGGGATGCCGTGTTTTTCGACATAGTCGTTCCATGCATCCATTGTGGCGCGGTTCTCAAGCTTCCACAGGCGCGCTTTCTCGGCCGCCACTGCTTCCGCTATGCCGGCCTCTGCGGCCCGCGAGACATTCACATCAAGGCCCTTGGCCTCTCTCATGAGTTTCGCATCGATCGACAGATTTGCTGGCTGACGGATCGCATTCAAGGCAATCTTGCGCATGGTAGCCTCCGCAACATGCGCATAATGTATGCGCATTTCCGCGTCGGATCAATATGGTTACGGCTTATGATCGGCCTACGGCCGAACACTCCTCACCCTTCCATCTCCTCCCGCAGCATTTCCAGTTCCAGCCACTCCTCTTCAAGCGCCGCCAGCGTGGCGCGCTCCTTGTCGAGGGCGGCGATGGTTTTCTGGAAGGAGGCGGGGTCGCGCTCGTAATAGGCGGGATCGGCGATGTTGTTCTCAAGCCTCGAGATCGACGCCATCACAGCCTCGATTTTCTTGGGCAGCGATTCCAGCGCAAATTTCTGCTTGAACGACAGTTTCTTCGCCGGCCCCTTTGGAGCGGCTGCCTCGCTCTTGCCCGGTGCGGGTGCTTCGCCGTTTTCGGCCTTCGCGCGCGCCTTGCGGTCGTCCAGCCTGGTGCCACCGCGCTGCGCCAGCATGTCGGAGTAGCCGCCGGCATATTCGATCCAGCGGCCGTCACCATCCGGCGCGATCAGGCTGGTCACGGTGCGGTCGAGGAAATCGCGGTCGTGGCTGACCAGGATAACGGTGCCGGCAAAGCCCGCAACCAGTTCCTGCAGGAGTTCCAGCGTCTCCATGTCGAGATCGTTGGTCGGCTCATCGAGCACCAGAAGGTTTGCCGGCCGCGCCAGCACGCGCGCCAGCAAGAGCCGCGCCCGCTCGCCGCCCGAAAGCTCCCGCACCGGCGTGCGCGCCTGCTCCGGCTTGAACAGGAAATCCTTCATGTAGGAGACGACGTGGCGCTGCTCGCCATTGATGACGAGGTTCTCCCCGCGCCCGTCGGTGAGATATTGCGCCAGCGTCTCCTGCGGGTCGACCGCCTCGCGCTTCTGGTCGAGCGTGGCGATCTCCAGATTGGTGCCGAGCCGTATCGAACCGGCGTCGGGCTTCATCTCGCCGGTCAGCATCTTCAAGAGCGTGGTCTTGCCGGCGCCGTTCGGCCCGACCAGGCCAACGCGGTCGCCGCGCTGGATGCGGGTCGAAAACCCCTTGACCACGGTGAGGTCGCCAAAGCTCTTCTCGATGTTCTTGGCCTCGATCACCAGCTTGCCGGATTCGGCGGCGTCGCTCGCCACCATGGTGGCCGAGCCTTCGGCGCCGCGATGGCCGCGAAAGCGCTGGCGCATGGTCTGCAACTCGCCGAGCCGGCGCATGTTGCGCTTGCGCCGCGCGGTCACGCCGTAGCGCAGCCAATGCTCTTCGCGAACGATCTGGCGGCCGAGTTTATGCTGCTCGCGCTCTTCTTCCTCCAGAACCAGGTCGCGCCATTCCTCGAAATGGCCAAAGCCCTTGTCCAGCCTGCGGGTCTGGCCACGATCGAGCCAGATCGTGGCGCGCGACACGCGCTCCAGGAAACGGCGGTCGTGCGAGATGACGATCAGTGCCGAGGAGGTGCGGATGAGCTCTTCTTCCAGCCATTCGATCACCGAGAGGTCGAGATGGTTGGTCGGCTCATCGAGCAGCAGGATGTCGGGCTCAGGCGCCATGACGCGGGCAAGGGCGGCGCGCCTCGCCTCGCCGCCCGACAGGTCGTTCGGACGTTCCTCACCCGACAGCCCGAGATGCTCCATCAGATAGCTGGCGCGGTAGGGATCGTCGGCGGGGCCAAGCCCGGCCTCGACATAGGCGCGGACCGACGCAAAACCCTCCATGTCGGGCATCTGCGGCAGATAGCGGACGGTCGCCGAAGGCTGGCGGAACACCTCGCCATCCTGCGGCTCGATCAGGCCGGCGGCGATCTTCAGCAGCGTCGACTTGCCGGATCCGTTACGGCCGACCAATGCGATCTTGTCGCCGGCCGAAGCGGTCAAGGCGGCGCCATCGAGCAGCGGCGTGCCGCCGAAGGTCAGTTTTATCCCGTCGAGGTTGAGAAGGGGCGGGGCCATGTCAGCTTTCAGGTAAGGGATAGGGATGAGCGAGCAGCATCGCGCTGCCATGGTCGAGCGCGATTTCGAGGTGGCCCTTGACCTCGTTGGAAATGGTCAGCGACGAACCGAAGGCCACCCTGACGTGAGCGAGCGGCCATTTGGCGCCGGTGACGGTCAGGCCGTCGAGCTCGGAAAAGCCGAGCACCGAAAACAGCGTGCCGTCGGCATAGTCGAAGCCGGCCGTTCCGCGCAGCAGGGGGATGCCTTCCTGAGCGCCGCTGGTCAAAAGCACATCGGTCCCGGCCTCGGCCAGCCGCAAGGCAAGCGCCAGATGCAGGAAAGCGTGGTCGGCGCGCCTGCCGCCAAAGGCGCCGGCGAGCACCAGGCGGGTCGCGCCGCGTTCCAGTGCTGCGGCGATGGCAAGTTCGCCATCGGTCTGGTCCTTTTCCGCCGGGAAGGTCCGGCGCGGCACGCAAGCGAGATCGTCCGGCAGGTTCGCCGGCACGGAATCGAAATCGCCCACCCACAGTTCCGGCACGAGACCCAGCAACCGCGCATGGCCGATGCCGGCGTCGGCGGCGATGACGCGGGAGCCTTCGACCTGACGGTCGAGCCGTGGCGTGCGGATGAGATCGCCGCCAAGCAGGATGGTGAATGTGCTCATATCGTGTGGCCCTTACCAGCCCGGCACGGGAAACGGAAGGCGGCAAACTCCCACTTGCATGGCGGATCGGCCCGGCCTATGTGTCGAAACGCTCTAACGGGGTGCCGGACGCGATCTTCGCGGACCGGCTGAGAGGCAGTCTCGCCAACCCGCTGAACCTGATCCGGTTTGTACCGGCGGAGGGATTAGACGTTTCGGACAGTCCGACGCCTCAATTCCTTTCAATTCGAACGAAGGAGGCGCCGAATGCGCACGCTTTTATACGCTCTTGTTTCAGCAACGGTCGTGGCCTTGTCCGGGCCGGCCTTGGCCAAGGACAAGCTCACCGTCTACACCTATGAGAGTTTCACCGCCGACTGGGGTCCCGGTCCCGTGGTGAAGAAGGAGTTCGAGGCTGAATGCGGCTGCGACGTCGAGTTCGTCTCGGTCGCCGATGGCGTCGCGCTGCTCAACCGCGTCAGATTGGAAGGCGCATCGACCAAGGCCGATATCGTGCTTGGCCTCGACACCAATCTCACCGCCGACGCCAAGGCGTCAGGCCTGTTCGCGCCGCATGGCGCGGTGACGGATGTCAATGTGCCGGGCGGCTGGAGCGACGATACGTTTGTCCCCTTCGACTACGGCTATTTCGCTGTCGTGTATGACACGCAGAAGCTGAAGAACCCGCCGAAGAGCCTGAAGGAGCTGGTCGAAGGCAGCGCCGACCACAAGATCGTCATCCAGGATCCGCGCACCTCGACGCCGGGCCTCGGCCTGCTTCTGTGGGTCAAGTCGGTCTATGGCGACAAGGCGCCGGAGGCCTGGGCCAAGCTCAAGGCCAAGGTGCTGACCGTGACGCCGGGCTGGAGCGAGGCCTATGGGCTGTTCACCAAGGGCGAGGCGCCGATGGTGCTGTCCTACACGACGTCGCCGGCCTACCACATGGTCGCCGAGAACACCGAGCGCTACCAGGCGGCCTCCTTCGAGGAGGGCGAGTATCTGCAGATCGAGGTGGCGGGCATCACCACGACGGGTGCGAAGAACCCGCTGGCGGCAAAGTTCATGGCCTTCATGACCGGGCCGAAATTCCAGGATGCCATCCCCGAGACCAACTGGATGTTCCCGGCAGGCAAGACCGACAAGCCGCTCAATCCGGCCTTCGACAAACTGGTCAAGCCAACGAAGACCTTGCTGTTCAGCCCGCAAGAGGTCGCCGCCAACCGCAAGGCCTGGGTCGATGAATGGCTGGCGGTGATGAGCAAGTAGGCTCAAACCTCGTCGGATGTCTGTGCCAAGTCACCCCCCTCTGTCCTGCCGGACATCTCCCCCTCAAGGGGGGAGATTGGCAGCGTTGTTGCTGGTTCTAGTCTGGCAACGTTGGAGACTAGCGGAAGCATGGGTGGCGGCCGATCTCCCCCCTGGAGGGGGAGATGTCCGGCAGGACAGAGGGGGGCGCCAAGGAACGCAATCCTTTGTAATTGCCGCGATGGAAAGAATGGTGGTCCAGCGTGCAGCGCGCAACTGACCCCCGCGCCAGTGCCGGCATTGTCGCGCTCGCTGCAATCGCGCTGCTGATCGGCGGCGCGTTTGCTGGCCTGCTTTTCGAAGGTGCCCATGATTTGTCGGGCGCATGGGCAGCCTTCGACCCCTATCTGCTTCGCGTCATTCGCTTCACGCTCTGGCAGGCGGCGCTGTCGACGCTGCTTTCCGTCGGGCCGGCGTTGTTCGTGGCGCGCGCGCTGTCGCGGCATCCACGCTTCTTCGGCCGCGCCTTCATCCTGCAGCTCTTCGCGGTACCGTTGGCACTGCCGGCCATCGTCGCGGCCCTCGGCATTCTGGCGCTTTATGGCCGTGCCGGCTATTTCGCCGGCGTGCTCGCCGTGATCGGCGGTGGAAGCTGGCCGGGCATCTATGGCCTGTCCGGCATCCTCGTCGCCCATGTCTTCTTCAACCTGCCGCTGGCGACGCGGCTGTTCCTCGAGGCGCTGCAGACCATACCGTCCGACCAATGGCGGCTGGCGAGCCAGCTCGGCATGGCGGCGCGGCCGGCGTTCCGGCTGATCGAATGGCCAACGCTGCGCGCGGCCCTGCCGGGGGTCGCCGGGCTTGTCTTCATGCTCTGCATCACATCCTTCACCATCGTGCTGATCCTTGGTGGCGGGCCGGCCGCGACGACGCTGGAGGTCGGCATCTACCAGGCGCTGCGCTTCGATTTCGATCCCGCGCGCGCGGTCACACTGACGCTGCTGCAGATCGCCTTGACCTTTATCGTGGTGCTGGCACTGACGCGGCTTGGCGCCAATGTGGTCGGCGACACCAATTTGCCGGTCGCGCAACGCCGCTATCTCTCAGTCAACGGAGCTGAGACCTGGTTGAACGCGCTACTCATCGTCCTGGCGCTGCTGTTCGTTGTCGGACCGATGGCCGCCACTGTGATGGCCGGGCTCGGCGCCGATCTCGGCCGGCTGGCCGGTGAGGCCACTGTCCGGCAGGCAACGCTGACCAGCGCGGCACTCGCCTTTCTGTCGGCGCTGCTTTCGGTGATGCTGTCGCTGGCGCTGACCATGGCGCGGCGGGCACTGGCGCTGAACTGCCGTGCCGGCGCAAAGACACTGCTGGAACATGCCACCGATACCGGCGCCGGCTTTGTCCTGGTCGTGCCGCCGATCGTCGTCGGCGCCGGCTGGTTCCTGTTGTTGCGCCATGTCGGCGATGTCTTCGCCATTGCTCCGGTCATGGTCGTCACCGTCAACGCGGTGATGGCGATGCCGTTCGCCTTGCGCGCCGTCCGTCCCGCCTATGATGCGGCCAGCGAGCGTCACGAACGGCTCTGTGCACAGCTCGGCATTGCGGGCTGGAACCGGCTGATGCTGGTCGACTGGCCGTCGCTGCGGCGACCGCTCGCCACGGCCTTCGCTTTCGCCATGGCGCTGTCGCTCGGCGATCTCGGCGTCATTGCCTTGTTCGGCAGTGATTCCGTGCAGACATTGCCCTACCTTCTTCTGGCTCGGATGGGCAGCTACCGCACCGAGGATGCCGCCGGCCTGGCACTGCTGCTCGGCCTCGTTTGCCTCGCCCTGATCGTGGCGGCGCACTGGCTGGGAAGGGAGAGGGTCGGGGATGCGTGACGGGGCGGCCAGCAGGCTCGAAAAGGGCGCGCCGGTGCGGCTGGACAAGGTGTCGTTCAGTTATGGTAGTCATGGCAGCTATGGCGAGGTGCCGCTTGTCTTCGACGTCGAGTTTGCCACGGCGAAGATCACCGCCATCATGGGGCCGAGCGGTTCGGGCAAGTCGACGCTGCTCAATCTGGTCGCCGGCTTCGAGACCCCACAGTCGGGCCGCGTGCTGATCGGCGATGTCGATGTCAGCGCCGAGCCGGCCTCGGCGCGGCCGGTGTCGATGGTGTTCCAGGAGAACAATCTCTTCGCGCATCTTTCCGTCGAGCAGAATGTCGGGCTCGGCCGCTCTCCATCCCTGCGGCTGACCCAGGGGGACCACGCCGCTATCGCCGAGGCGCTTGCGCGCACCGGCCTTGCGGGCAAGGAAAAGCGTCTGCCGCGCGAACTCTCCGGCGGGGAACGCCAGCGCGTCGCCCTGGCTCGCGTGCTGGTGCGCGATCGGCCGGTGTTGCTGCTCGACGAACCCTTCGCCTCGCTCGGGCCCGCGTTGCGCGACGACATGCTTGACCTGGTCGCCGCCGTTCATGCCGAGCGGGGCATGACGGTTCTGTTCGTCACCCATCAGCCGGAAGACGCCCGCCGTATCGGCGAGCATATCGTGTTTCTCGACAATGGGTTGGTCGCCGCGACCGGCAAGGCGGATGATTTCTTTACCGGGGCTGGTCCGGAGGCGTTCCGGCGCTATATCGGCGCGGGTGCCGGATATTCCACATCACGCGATGTTGCCCGGAAGCGGACATAATTTACGGTCAAACCGGTCCCAGGCGATGTGGCGTTTGCTTGCCATGACCGGGGGAGTGTGGCTAGGTCCGCCCTACCGGTCGGGCACAGGCCGTGATTTGCAGCAGTTTGAGATATGGCACGTGAATATTCCGAAGATCGCCCCCGATTTTCATTGTCATGTGCCGGGACCCGAAAGGAAGCCGTTCTGGCGATCGGCGCTAACACATTGGGAATGAAACCGCTGGCGCGCTTTCTCGCGCTGGCCGGTTTTGCCGTGGCGCTGGCGAGCTGCCAGATGTTCACGCCGCCGGAAGTCCAGGAGTCCGGCTTCCAGCCTTCCGACAAGCCGATCACGGTGGACAATGTCGGCGCCAACAACAAGCTCGCCGAATTGGCCAAGGCGCAGCACCCGCGCATCCTGGCGACCTATGGCGGTGAATATTCCGACCCCAAGCTCGAGCGCATGGTCGCCAAGGTGGTCGGTAGTTTGACGGTGGTGTCGGCCAACCCGACGCAGACCTATCGCATCACCATTTTGAATTCGCCCAACGTCAACGCCTTCGCGCTGCCGGGCGGCTATCTCTACATCACGCGCGGCCTGCTGGCGCTGGCCAATGATTCGGCCGAGCTTGCCGCCGTCATCGCGCATGAGATGGGCCACGTCACCGCCAATCACGGCTTGCAGCGCCAGCAGCTCGAGGCAGAGGAAGGCCTCGCGACCAAGGTCGTTTCCGACGTGCTCGGCGACAGCCCGACCGCCAAGGCGGCGTTGATCCGCGGCAAGCTGAGGCTGGCGCAGTTCTCGCGCAACCAGGAGCTGGAAGCCGACGCCATCGGCATCAAGTCGATCGGAGAGGCCGGCTACGATCCTTTCGCCGCAGGCCGCTTCCTTCAGTCGATGTCGGCCTATACCGATTTCCGCTCGATCAGCGGCGCCACCGATGCCAGCCTCGACTTCCTGGCCACGCACCCCAACACGCCGCAGCGCATCGATCTGGCGCAGCGCCATGCTCGCCAGTTCGGCGCGCCGGGCGTCGGCACGCGCGACCGCGATTCCTTCCTCGCCGGCATAGACGGCCTGCTCTATGGCGACACGCCCGAGGAAGGCTATGTGCGCGGCGAAACCTTCCTGCATCCGGGTCTTGGCGTGTCGTTCACGGTGCCGGACGGCTTCATCATCGACAATTCGGCGGCAGCGGTGACGGCCACCGGCCCCGGCGACATAGCGATCCGTTTCGATGGCGTTTCCATCGACAAGAACCGGGCGCTGACGGACTATATCCGCAGCGGCTGGGTGGCTGGTCTCGTCGACAGCAGCGTCAAGCAGGAAACCATCAACGGCAATGAGGCGGCGACCGCGCATGCCGGCGCCGAAGGCTGGCAGTTCGACATTGCGGTGATCCGGGCCGGCGGCCAGGTCTACCGGCTGCTGACTGCGGCCCCTTCCGCCAGCACCTCGCTGGACACGGTGGCGCGTTCGGTCAGCGGCTCGTTCCGTATCCTGAGCGCAGCCGAAAAGGCGGCTTTGAAGCCGCTGCATATCCGCGTCGTCACTGTCCAGCCAGGGCAGACGATGGGTTCGCTTTCGGCCCAGATGGTCGGCGTCGACCGCAAGCTCGACCTGTTCCGCGTCCTTAATGCGCTGTCGCCTGGTGCCGCGGTTTCGGCCGGCGACAAGGTCAAGATCGTCACGGACAAGTAGGCGCCTCTGGACGCCCGCCTCCGTTCAGGCGGCAGTCGCCATGAACTCCGGATTCTGCTTCACCAAGGCGACCTTCAGCTTTTCCATGGCGCGGGCCTCGATCTGGCGGACGCGTTCCTTGGAGATGCCGAGGGTTTCGCCGAGCGCTTCCAGTGTCGCGCCCTCGTCGTTCAGGCGGCGCTCCTCGATGATCCTCAGCTCACGTGCATTGAGCGCGCGAAGCGCTTCCCTCAGCCAGAGCGAGCGGCGCGCGACATCGATCTTGTCGCCGACGATCTCGTCGGGCAACGGATCGTCCGAGACCAGGAAATCCATGCGTTCCGTCGAACCCGCATCGTCGGCAATCGGCATGTTGAGCGAGGAGTCGGGTGCCGAGAGGCGCGAATCCATCATCGCCACATCGGCTTCCGAGACACCAAGCGCCTCCGACACCTCGCGATAGAGTGTGGCGTTGGACAGCGGCTCCGCGCCGTTCGCCAGCCGCGCGCGCAGACGTCGCAGGTTGAAGAACAGCGCCTTCTGCGCCGAGCTGGTGCCGCCACGCACGATCGACCAGTTGCGCAGGATGTAGTCCTGCATCGAGGCCCGGATCCACCACGTCGCATAGGTCGAGAACCGCACCTCGCGCTCCGGCTCGAAGCGGGCGGCGGCTTCGAGCAGTCCGACATGACCCTCCTGGACCAGGTCGCCGAGCGGCAGGCCGTAATGGCGGAATTTGGAGGCCATGGAAATGACCAGCCGCATATGGGCGACGGTGATGCTGTGCAGCGCGTTCTGGTCGTTGTCCTCTTTCCAGAGCAATGCAAGCCGATGCTCTTCGTCACGCTCGAGGTAGGGAGCCTTCATTGCCGCGCGGACCATGATCCGTCCTGCCGTGTCTTCCATCATGAGGCGCTCCCTGGGTGGTGCGGATGACTTTGCAAACTTGGCTGGCGCCCGGGTTGAAATGGCGGCGTCGTGCCCTAGAACAGCCAGAACTGCCATGCGCGGGAAAGGTTCCGCGACCGTGGCGGCGGGATTGTGCTGCCTGAAGGATTCCTGAGACGGGTGGCGATGGCTGCGATGACGAGCAGAATGCGCCATCTTGAGAATCTGGTTTCATAAATTGGGCGTTTTTGAAATTCTGTTCCTTATTTTTTCGGCTTGCATCTGTCAGTTTCCAGCGCTCACAACATGCCGGTCAGCCGGCCAAGGACGGGATCACAGAAAAATGAAATGGCTCAAGTCGCTCATCATCGCCGGAACGCTGCAGGCCGTAGCCGTTACCGCAGGCCATGCCGGTGCCAATCTCGACCAGATCAAGCAGGCCGGGGTCATCAAGGTCGGCACGGAAGGCACTTATGCGCCATTCACCTATCATGACACTTCGGGCGCACTGGTCGGCTTCGACGTCGAAATCGCCAAGGCGATCGCCGACAAGCTCGGCGTCAAGGCCGAATTCCTCGAAGGCAAATGGGATGGGCTGATCGCCGGCCTCGACGCCAATCGCTATGACGCCGTCATCAATGAAGTCGGCATCACCGACGCCCGCAAGGCGAAGTACGATTTCTCCGATCCCTACATCGCCTCCAAGGCGGTGCTGATCGTGCGCGGCGACAACACCGACATCAAGAGCTTCGCCGATCTCAAGGGCAAGAAGTCGGCGCAGTCGCTGACCTCGAATTTCGGCAAGCTGGCCGAAACGAACGGCGCCGAGCTGGTCGGCACCGATGGCTTCGACCAGTCGATCCAGCTGCTTCTGACCGGCCGCGCCGACGCCACGATCAATGACAGCCTGTCGTTCCTCGACTTCAAGAAGCACAAGCCCGACGCCAATGTGAAGATCGCCGCGCAAGAGGAAAACGCCGACTATTCCGGCGTCATCGTGCGCAAGGGCGATCCGGAGCTGGTCGCGGCGATCAACAAGGCGCTGGCCGATATCAAGGCCGACGGCACCTATAAGAAGATTTCCGACACCTATTTCGGCCAGGACGTTTCGAAGTAATCCATGAGGCGGGCCGGCCTGCGGCCCATGAGACACATCGAGCGGCGAGCCGTCTTTGACGGCTCGCCGCTTTTGTCGTGATATGGCTGACGCATTCTCGCCTTGACCAAGCTGCCTCGACCAATCTGGAGGATCTTACGTGCCGCACTGGCTGCAACTGATGCTGGAGTCGCTGCCTTCGCTCCTGTGGGCGGCGCTGATCTTCACCGTGCCGCTGACGCTGTTGTCCTTCGCCCTGGGGCTGGCCGTTGGGCTGGGTGCAGCGCTTGCCCGGCTGTTCGGCCCCAAGCCGCTGGTCGCGCTGGTGCGCTTCTATGTCTGGATCTTCCGCGGCACGCCGCTCCTGGTGCAACTGTTCCTGATCTTCTATGGCCTGCCGTCGGTCGGCATCCTGCTCGACGCCTTCACGGCGGCGTTGATCGGCTTCACGCTCAACATCGGCGCCTACACATCGGAAATCATCCGCGCGGCGATAGGCTCGGTGCCGAAAGGCCAGTGGGAAGCCGCCTTTTCGATCGGCATGACCTGGAGCCAGGCGATGCGGCGCACCATCCTGCCGCAGGCCGGGCGGGTCGCGGTGCCGCCGCTTTCCAACACCTTCATCTCGCTGGTCAAGGACACGTCGCTGGCCGCCGCCATCACCGTGCCGGAGATGTTCCAGGCGGCGCAGCGCATCGTCGCCACCACCTATGAACCGCTGATCCTCTATGTCGAGGCGGCGATCCTCTATCTGGCGCTGAGTTCGGTGCTGTCGGCCTTGCAGACGCGGCTGGAAACCCGGCTCAACCGCTATGGCGGCTTCCTGGAGGCGCGCTCATGATCGGCCTCAGCAAC
Organism: Mesorhizobium sp. M7A.F.Ca.US.008.03.1.1; assembly: GCF_003997495.1. GTDB lineage: Bacteria > Pseudomonadota > Alphaproteobacteria > Rhizobiales > Rhizobiaceae > Mesorhizobium. The sequence continues at coordinate 34,647 of NZ_RZRU01000019.1, forward strand.
ATCGAAAAGCGCTTCGGCGACAATCTCGTGCTGAAGGGCGTGACGGTCACCATTGCCGAAGGCAGCGTCACGGCGCTGGTCGGCCCGTCGGGTGGGGGAAAAAGCACCCTGCTGCGCTGCATCAACCTCCTGGAGATCCCGACCTCGGGCACGGTGCGGATCGGCGACGAGACGCTCGAATTCCACCCTGGCGGCAGAGTTCCGGCCAGGGATATCCAGCGCCTGCGGCTGCAGACCGGCATGGTGTTCCAGAACTTCCAGCTGTTTCCGCATCGCACCGCGATCGAGAATGTCATGGAGGGGCTGGTGACGGTGCTGAAATGGGCGCCTGAGAGGGCACGCGAGCGGGCGCTGGCCCTGCTGGAGAAGGTCGGCATGGCGCATAAGGCCGACGCTTGGCCGGCGACGCTGTCGGGCGGCCAGCAGCAGCGTGTGGCGATCGCCCGGGCGCTCGCGCCGTCGCCGAAAGTGCTGCTCTGCGACGAGCCGACCTCGGCCCTCGACCCGGAACTGGCGCAAGAGGTGGTCGACGTGCTCGGTAAGCTCGCCAGCGAAGGCACGACCATGGTGATGGCGACGCATGATCTGCGCCTCGCCTCCAAGATCGCCAAGGAAGTGGTGTTCCTCGATGCCGGTGTCGTCGTCGAGAACGGACCGGCCGCGGTGCTGTTCAACAATCCGGAGCAGCAGCGGACCAAGCGCTTCATTGCGACGCTGAAGCAGGAGGCTGAGAAGGAAGGCGGCGGCGAGGTGTAGGCGTTCGATTCAGCGTCACTTCCCAGAAAACGGAAAACCGGCCAGAAAGCAAAAAACCCGGCGCGAGGCCGGGTTTTTCATGAATTCAAAGGCAAAAAAGATCAGGCGGCTTCTTCCTGCTCGGCCTCTTCATTGTCGGCCTTGGCGCCACGCTTGGGGCCCTTGTTGAGGTTGACCTCGATCAAGCGCACGGCTTCGGTTTCCGACATGCGGTTGACGGCCGCGATCTCGCGGGCCATGCGGTCGAGCGCCGCCTCGTAGAGCTGACGCTCGGAATAGGACTGCTCCGGCTGGTTGTCGGCACGGTAGAGGTCGCGCACGACTTCCGAGATCGAGATCAGGTCGCCCGAATTGATCTTCGCATCATATTCCTGGGCACGGCGCGACCACATGGTGCGCTTGACGCGGGCGCGGCCCTGCACGACCTTCAGCGCGCGCTCGACATAATCCTCTTCCGACAGCTTGCGCATGCCGATGGAGGTCGCCTTGGCGACCGGCACCTTCAGGCGCATCTTGTCCTTCGAGAAGTCGATGACGAACAGTTCCAGCTTGTGTCCAGCAACTTCCTGCTCGTCGATCGAGACGATCTGGCCGACGCCGTGCGCCGGGTAGACGATGTACTCGCCGGTCTTGAAACCGTGACGTGCAGCGGTGGACTTCTTCTGCGGGGTGATCGTTGCCATTACGCCCTGAACTCCTTGTTGTGGCACCGGCGTCCTGCCGGTCCGAACTCGCGCGATCGGGGAAGCCGATCGTTAGCCGCACAACAGATGAACCCATCGGAAAAGCCGGACCAGCAAAACGCAATATTGCGGCCGCCTGGCCCAGATCGCTCTGGTCCGAATGGGATTTTCACCTTTCAGTGATTTGGGGCGTCTGCGCCATAAATCGACGTTGTGTCACCGGCATGTTTGGCTGATGTAACACAAAAAGTCGGAAGAATCAAGGTTTTGCTGCATACGCGAAGGCCACAGGGCGGCGCCGGCTGTCAAGCCGGTTAATGTGACGTGCCTTTTACCCAGCGTAATCCCGGCCTTTGCGGCCGTGTTGTCAATCGCCTTCGCCAGGCTCTGCCGAGAAGTATTTCTCGAACTTGCCGGCCTCGCCGTCGAAGGATTTGGCGTCGGCAGGCGGTTCCTTCTTGGCGGTGATGTTGGGCCATTTCTCGGCGTATTCGGTGTTGACCTGCAGCCATTTGTCGAGGCCGGGTTCGGTGTCGGGCTTGATCGCGTCGGCCGGGCATTCCGGCTCGCAAACGCCGCAGTCGATGCACTCGTCGGGGTGGATGACGAGCATGTTCTCGCCTTCGTAGAAACAGTCGACCGGACAGACTTCGATGCAGTCCATGTATTTGCATTTGATGCAATTGTCGGTCACGACATAGGTCATCGGTCGGCTCCGGGACGTCCCATTTTGTTGGGCTTTTTCCGTCAGGTAACGCCTTTGTCGATCGCTTGCAAGGGTAGCCATTGCGGACGGTGCCGGTGTTTCCGGAATGGAATTCCAGACTGCAGGCCCGGCGGAAGTCAGCCATGTCCCGCAGAGCGTCTGTTTGCCGGGCTCAGTTCTCGCCTCAGGCGTGTCGTTGGCCCGGGATCACTGCGTGTTTTTGGACGCCAGGCATCAATCTTCGCCGAGCAATCGGTCGGTCTGGCGGCGTTCCTTCTTGGTCGGGCGGCCGCTACCGGCCTCGCGCAGCCCCGGAATTGCATCGGGAGGGGCTTCGCCCTTCGGTGCGGGCGGTGGCGACATATCCTCGTAGAGCGTACGGGCCTCCTCGGCCGGGCCGCGTCGCGTACCGGCGCCGAGCACCTTCCAGATGAAGATGCGCCGCTCGAGCGTGATGGTCAGGACGTCGCCTGGCTTGACCTGATCGGAGGCCTGCGCTGCTTTGTCGCGATTGATGCGAACCCGGCCGGCGACGACCAGCTTTGCCGCCAGCGAGCGCGATTTCACGGCGCGTGAGAAGAACAGCCATTTGTCGATACGCTGGCGGCCTTCGACAACCATCGAAGCGAGCCGGGTTCTATTTCTTCAACTGGTCGCGCAGAGCGGCGAGCTTGGCGAAGGGCGAATCCGGATCGAAACGCACCGGGCGCTCCTCGCGCGGCTTCGGCTGGAAGGCGGGCTTGCCGCCCCCTGGGCCTCGATCGGGACCACCTTTGCCATCCGGCCTGCCGGCCTTCCAGTCGGGACGACCCTCGCGGCGGTCGGGACGCTCGCCCTGCGGCCTGCCGTCACGTTGCTGTTCGCCTTCGGCCTGCGGCTTTGGTTTGAACTTCGAGCGGTCGAAGCGCGGCTTGCCGGCACCATCGCGCCGGCCTTCATGGGCTGGACGTTCTCCGGGTGCAGCAGCGGCCGGTGCGCCGGCGGCATCCGCAGGCGCATCGCTTCGGCCGCGCGCTTGTCCGTTGCGTGGGCGATTGTTCCTGCGGTTGTCGTCGCGGTTGCGCGGGCGCTGTTCGAAACGACCCTGACGCCACAGCAGGATGGGTTTTGGCGCTTCGGCTTCCGGCGCAGCTTCGCCGACGGCTGCTTCAGCCCCCGGCACAGGTTCATCCGGCGCGGCGTCCATTGCCGGCACGGCATTTGACACCAGCTCGGCCGGTGCAGCTTCTTCTGCCGCTGCGGCCTCAGTCTCGGCAGCTTCAGCCTCTGCCTGCGGTTCAACCGGTGCCGGTTCAGCAGCAGCCTCGGCTACAGGCGCTTCGTCCTGCGCGGTCTCGACCGGAGCGTCCGCCTGTCCTTCCACGGCAGGCGCAGCAGGTTCCGCCGCGGCGTCGGAGGTGATTTCGGTCGCCGTTTCCGAAACGGCCACTGCGTCCAATGCCGGCTCGGACCCTTCGACTGCTGCCTCTGCTGCGGCATCCGTTGCCGCGGCTTCAGCCGCTTTGGCCTGCTCGGATCGTGCAACCTCTTCCGCCGCAAGTTTCGCCATCGCTGCTTCGCGCGCGGCATTGTCCTGTGCTTCGAGCCGCGCCTTTACCTCGACGGCCGGTTTCGGCTCGGCACGGTAGCCGAGACCTTTGAGGATCTCTTCCATGTCGTCCGTGGTGGCGCCGAGGATCGACATCATCGGCGGCGTCACCATGAAGGACTGGCCGTCATAGGCGCCGTCCGGGCGCTGGCCGAGGCCGGGCTTCCAATTGGTCGCCGGACGGATCAGATCCGCCAGCCGTTCCAGTATGTCGATGCGCACGGCGCGACGGCCAAGATTGCGGTAGCCGGCAAGCTTGTAGAAGGTCTTGTCGAAGGCCGGGTCGATGACCACCGAGGTGCGGCCCGAGGCGAGCGCATGGACCACGTCGCCAAAACCTGGCTTGTCCTTACCGTCGTTCTTCAGCGCCCACAGCAATGTCACCAGTCCGGCAGGCGCCGGTTTGATCAGCGCCGGCACGAAGACATGGTAGGCGCCGAACCGCACGCCAAGCCGGCGAAGGGCTGCACGACCTTCCTGGTCGAGCGACTTCATCTCCTCGGCGATGTCGCGGCGGTTGATGAGGCCGAAATTCTCGACCAGCTGGAAGGCGATGCCACGGCCGATGCCGGAAATCTGGTCGGCGTTTTTCAAGTCGACCAGCGGCTTCAACAGCGATTCGATCTGGAAATTGACGAAACGCTCGGCACGCGCGGCGACCTTTTCGCGCGCCGGGCCGGTCAGTTGTTCGTCGGCCAGCAGCACCAGCCGCGGCTTCAGCGCGTCCTCGCCTGATACAAGCGTGCCGATCGGCGCGCCGATCCAGCGCAGCGTGCCGTCCGAGCCAAGCGCGATGTCGCCATTGGCCGAGGCGCCGAAGCGTTCGGCGCGCGCCTCGAACTCGGCGGCCAGCGCCTTCTGGGCAGCAGTGCGCACGGCCTTGGCGTCTTCACCGCCGGCGGTCTGGTCAGCGGTGAAGCGGAACCCTTGCAACTCGCCGACATGGTGGCCTTCGACAAGGACGGTTCCGGTAGGACTAATTTCGGCTTCGGGCATGGTATTTTCTCTAAGGCGCCGCATGAGGACGGAAGTCCTGCGGTCTACGAAGCGTTTCGTCAACCGCTCATGCAGCGCATCCGACAATCTGTCTTCGATTTCGCGCGTCTTTTCCTGCCAGTGTGCCTGATCGGCCAGCCAGCCGGGTCGGTTCGACACGAATGTCCAGGTGCGGATCTGGGCAATGCGATGCGACAGCGTGTCAATGTCGCCCTCGGTGGTGTCGGCGCGGCGCACCTGCTCGGCCATGTAATTCTCGTCGACGTGGCCGTGGCGTGCGAGGTCCGTGTAAATCGAGGCAATGAGGTCGGCGTGTTGGGCCGGCGCGATCCTGCGGTAGTCGGGCAGCGCGCAGGCTTCCCACAGTAGCGCCACGCGCTTGGCATTTGTGGTGAGTGCGCGGATGTCCTCGTCGCGCGACAGATGCTCGAGCGCCTGTGCATCGACGGCAGGCAATGCCCGTGTCAGGCCCTCGACCGGGGCGTTGGTCTCGATCGAGCGCTTCAGCGCGTCGAGGCTGGCAAAGTCGAAATGCGCGGTGCGCCACTGCAGCACCTTCACCGGATCGAAATCGTGGCCCTCGATCTTCTTGATCAGCTCTTCGTCCAGCGGGTCGACCTGGCCGGTGACACCGAACGTGCCGTCGCGCAGATGCCGGCCGGCGCGGCCGGCGATCTGGCCGAGCTCGGCCGCCGTCAGGTTGCGATACTGGAAGCCATCGAACTTGCGGTTCTGGGCAAAGGCGACGTGGTCGAGATCGAGGTTGAGACCCATGCCGATGGCATCGGTGGCTATGAGATAGTCGACATCGCCGGACTGGAACAATGCCACCTGGGCGTTGCGGGTGCGTGGCGAGAGCGCGCCGAGCACGACGGCGGCACCGCCTTGCTGGCGGCGGATCAGCTCGGCGATGGCGTAGACCTCGTCGGCGGAGAAGGCGACGATTGCCGTGCGTCGCGGCAGGCGGGTCAGCTTCTTGGAGCCGGCATAGGCAAGATGCGACAGCCTTGGCCGCGTCACCACCGAGACGCCCCTCAGCAGGCGTTGCAGGATACCGTGCATGGTGGCGGCACCCAGCAGCAGCGTTTCCTGGCGGCCGCGCAGATGCAGGATGCGGTCGGTGAAGATGTGGCCGCGTTCGAGGTCGCCGGCGAGCTGCACCTCGTCGATGGCGACAAAGGCGGCGTCGGTCTCGCGCGGCATGGCCTCGACGGTGCAGACCGAATATCTGGCGCCCGGCGGCTGGATCTTTTCCTCGCCGGTGATCAGCGCGACCTTGTGGGCGCCGACCTTTTCGCAGACGCGGGCGTAGACCTCACGTGCCAGCAGCCTGAGCGGCAGGCCGATGATGCCACTCTCATGCGCCACCATGCGCTCGATGGCGAGATGGGTCTTGCCGGTGTTGGTCGGCCCCAGCACGGCGGTCACGTCGCGGCCCGACAGGATCAGCGGCTCAGTGTGTTTGGGCTGGATGTTCATTGACCTAGAATAAGGCTTCCGGGACCTGGAAATAAGGCTTTCTGGCCTCTGGTTGTCGGGAGCGTGCCTCAAGTGGCGCGTATGACAGGCGACACATAGGGATTTCGGGCGCGAAGCGAAAGCGGAATGTTCCGCCAACGGCCACAAGGTGTTTTTGTCAAGCTCTCAACCGGCTGCGAATTAACGGATAGAACGAGTCTGGAACGAATCGGCGACGAATCAGTGACTCCTGCAGATTCAGCTTTTGTTCACGGCTACATGTGGATTTTGCGACCGCGAGTCGCACCAAATGCTGAATCCCTGAACTGGCCCGTTTCATGCTAAGGGGGCCCTGCCGTTAATCTTTGCGGATAAACGATCCCAACGGCTTAGGGCGCCTCGGCCAAGATTATGAAATTGTTGATCTTTCTTAATCCGTGTTAAGGAATTGTCAGACGATTCCGACCGTCGTCGTTAACGTTCCGCTCAAAGCCGGAACGAATCGGCGACGAATCGACGACGCCAGAATTTTCTTGGTTTGTTCACCCCAATATCTTGTGTTGTGAACAGCTTATCCACCGAGAATCCACAGGCTGTGAAGGAGCTTTCGCACAGGGCAGCGGGTCGCTGTTAACCTCTGCGTGCCGGATCGGGCCAGCAGCCGTCGCGGGCACTTCGATGGGAACCATGCCGGCAACGAAAAACGGGCCGGCGTGCCGGCCCGTCGATCTCTCCGCCCACATCGCCGCGTCGTCAGGCGAAGTATTGGCCGCCATTGGCTGTGAGGGTCGAGCCGGTGATGAAGCCGGCATCTTCGGATGCGAGGAAGACGACGCAGCGCGCGATTTCTTCGGGTTCGCCCAGGCGGCCGACAGGGATCTGCGGAATGATGCGCTCGTTGAGCACCTTCTCGTCGATCGCCTTGACCATTTCGGTGGCGATGTAGCCGGGGCAGATGACATTGACGGTGATGCCCGCGCGTGCGCCCTCTTGAGCGAGCGCTTTCGAGAAACCGATGTCGCCGGCCTTGGCGGCGGAATAGTTGACCTGGCCAGCCTGGCCTTTCTGGCCATTGATGGAGGAGATGGTGATGACGCGGCCGAACTTGCGGTCGCGCATGCCGCTCCACAGCGGATGCGTCATGTTGAAGACGCCCGACAGATTGGTGTCGATGACCTCTTTCCACTGTTCGCGCGTGATCTTGTGGAACATCGCGTCACGGGTGATGCCGGCATTGTTGACCAGCACCGAGACCGGGCCGAGATCGGCCTCGACTTGGCTGATGCCAGCGGCGCAGGAATCATAGTCGGCGACCGACCATTTGTAGACGGGAATGCCGGTCTCGGCTTTGAATTTGCCAGCCGCGTCGTCGTTGCCTGCGTAGTTCGCGGCAACCGAATAGCCGGCGGTCTTCAATGCGATCGAGATCGCCGCGCCGATACCGCGCGTTCCCCCTGTGACGATTGCTACCTTGGTCATGTTCCCTCCCTTTGGTCGGGAGTGAATAGGGAGTAGCGAATAGCGAGTAGGGATTTGCTATCCCTTCGCGCTGACGCCATTCTTCCCCTATTCGCTACTCCCTATTGGCTATTCACTTCTCTTTAGAGCGCTTCCACGCACATGGCGACGCCCATGCCGCCGCCGATGCACAGGGTGGCCAGCCCCTTCTTGGCGCCGCGCCGGCGCATCTCGAAGACCAGCGTGTTGAAGACGCGGGCGCCCGAAGCGCCGATCGGGTGGCCGATGGCGATGGCGCCGCCATTGACGTTGACGATCGAGGGATCCCAGCCCATGTCCTTGTTGACGGCGCAAGCTTGCGCCGCAAAGGCTTCGTTGGCCTCGATCAGGTCGAGATCGCCGACCGACCAGCCGGCCTTTTCCAAGGCCTTGCGCGAGGCGGGAATAGGTCCGGTGCCCATGATCTGCGGATCGACGCCGGCTGTTGCCCAGGACACGATGCGCGCCAGCGGGGTGATGCCGCGCCTCACCGCTTCCGCTTCGCTCATCAGCAGCGCGCCGGCCGCGCCATCATTGATGCCGGAGGCGTTGGCGGCGGTCACCGTGCCGTCCTTGTCGAAAGCCGGCTTCAGCTTGGTCATGGCGTCGATCGTGGCGCCGTGGCGGATGTACTCGTCCTGGTCGACAATGGTGTCGCCCTTCTTGCCCTTGATGGTGACGGCGACGATCTCGTCCTTGAACTTGCCGGCCTTCTGCGCAGCCTCGGCCTTGTTCTGCGAGGCGAGCGCGAACTGGTCCTGGTCTTCGCGGGTGATCTGGAACTGACGCGCGACGTTTTCGGCGGTGTTGCCCATGTGATAGCCGTTGAAGGCATCCCACAGTCCGTCCTTGATCATGGTGTCGATCAGCTTGAAGTCGCCCATCTTGACGCCGGCGCGCAGGTGTTGGGCATGCGTCGAAAGCGACATCGATTCCTGACCGCCGGCGATGATCACCTTGGCGTCGCCGGTGGCGATCTGCTGCATGCCGAGCGCTATGGCGCGCAGACCCGAGCCGCAAACCTGATTGAGGCCCCAGGCTGTGGTTTCCTTGGGCAGGCCGGCATTGATCGATGCCTGGCGGGCCGGGTTCTGGCCTTGCGCGGCGGTCAGCACCTGGCCGAGGATGACCTCGTCGACCTCGCCTGGTTCGATGCCGCCACGTGACAGCAATTCCCTGATGACGACAGCGCCGAGCTCATGCGCCGGTTTGGCGGCGAAGGCGCCGTTGAAGGAGCCGACCGGCGTGCGCGCCGCACTGGCTATGACGATGGAAGCGGACATTTTCTTCTCCAGACTTCAAGGGTGTTGTTCTGTCGTTGGGGACTTTTCTTGCCCTTTCCCAACCCCAAGTCAAACCGGAAATGGGCATGGCGCCCATGCGCCGCAAGCAGGTCGTGCCTAGCCGTGGCGGCCATTCGTCCATTGCTGCGCAGCATATTTTGCCCGCTATGCAGCATTTAGTGATCCCGCACTGCACAAACTGCTTGGAATTGTGAGGCTTTTGCGCATATCCTCAAAAAAAAGGCACAATCGTTATCGGCGGCTTGCTCAGAGACGCGCCGGTGTCCCCGGGAGGATGTAGATGGCCGCTAAAGACGATCCGATCATCATCAAGAAATACGCCAATCGCCGCCTCTACAACACCGGCACCAGCACCTATGTGACGCTCGAGGACCTCGCCGAGATGGTCAAGAAGGGCGAGGAGTTCACCGTCCAGGACGCCAAGACCGGCGACGACATCACGCATCCGGTGCTGACCCAGATCATCTTCGAACTGGAGAACAAGGACGGGCAGAACATGCTGCCGATCCCGTTCCTGCGCCAGCTGATCGCCTATTACGGCGACCAGATGCAGATGATCGTGCCGAGCTTCCTTGAACAGTCGATGCTCGCCTTTTCCAAGGAGCAGGAACGCTTTCGCGAGCAGATGAAGGGGGCGATCGGCAAGTCGCCGCTCGACATGATGAAGATCACCACGCCGATCAAGGCGCTGGAGGAACAGACACGCCGCAACATGGAAATGTTCCAGAATGCGATGCGGCTGTTCACGCCGTTCCCGCCCGCTGGCACCGCGCCAGCCGCTGCGCCGTCGCCCGAGCCGGCCAGGAAGGAAACGCCTGACAAGCCCGACGATCTTCAGGAACTGAAGGATCAGATCGCGGCCATGCAGCGCAAGCTCGACACGATGTCCTGAGCGCTTGGCGCTCTTGCGACCTTACACCAGCGCGCCCTCATAGCGGCCGCGCGGCCTGATGACACTTCCGCTTGTTATCTGTTCGACCGTGTGCGCGGCCCAGCCGACGCTGCGTGCGAGCGCAAACAGGCGGAACGGCGTATCGCGCGGCAAGCCAAGGCTGCGCGTCAGCGCGGCCAGCCCAAAGTCGATATTGGGAAGCGCGCCGGTCGCCGCAAGGGCAGCGTCGCGCAGCGACGATAGTGTGCCGTCAACCTCGATCACCGACAGAAGCGCTGCCCCTCGGGGATCGCCGTCGGGATAGAGCTGATGACCGAAGCCCGGCAGCGGCCGGTCATGACTGAGCCAGCGCCGGATCGTCGCATCGGCGCCATGCCGCGCCGCATCCTCGGCCAGTTGCATCACCGCCTCGCCGGCGCCGCCATGACGTGGTCCCGATAGCGCTGCGAGCCCAGCCAGCAGGCAAGCGGCCAGCGGCGCGCCGGTGGAGGCTGCGACGCGCGCGGCGAAGGTCGAGGCGTTCAGTTCGTGATCGGCAAGCAGGACAAGCGCGCGGCGGATCGCATCGGCGCCGCCGGTATCCACCGACCAGTCCTGCGCAAGCCGCTGATGGATGGGATTTGATCCTGTCGGTGCGCCCAGCGCGCCGGCCAGCACGCCGACCGCGTGCGCGGCATCGGCATGCAGCGAGGCGGCGCTGCGCCCGAGCGATGGGCGTCCCTGGCCGGCAAGCATGGCAAGTTGCGCAAAAGCCGAGGCCCGGCCAGCTTGATGGGGTGCGTCCGGCGATGGTGCTTCGAAAGCCACCGGTTCCGGCAGAGCCCAGAGAACGGCGGCGGCTTCTTCCAGTGTGGCGTGCCCGGAGAGCACTGCGGCGTCCTGCCCGCGATAGATGAGCCGACCGTGCGAGACGGTCGAAATCGCCGTTGCGATCGAGGGCTCGCCCCAGGCAATGGCGCTTTCAGCGATGACTGACGGGCTCCGTCCGCGTGCCCTGCGCGTTGCTAGCGCTTCTATGTCGTCGGCACGATACTGGCTGCGGCGCGGATCGGCGCGGTCGGGCCGCATGCCGATGCGCCCACGGCTGACATAGGCGTACAGCGTCTGCGCCCGCACCTTGAGGCGCTCAAGCGCTTCTTCCCGGGACAACCACTCGGACATATCGAACCCTGATATTGATTCTATTGATCAAGATTGATGGAAACGTTGCCCAGCCCTATCTCCGATCCGGAAATGCTTCAAGGAGGCAAGGCTATGGCGAGTGGGCTCGATGACGTGGTGGCGGCGGAAACAGTGCTCTCCGACGTGGATGGTCTGGCCGGCCGTCTGACGATCCGAGGTCATTCGCTGCCGGAGCTGGCCGGCCGCTGGAACTATGCGCAGGTGGTCGGGCTGCTGCTGGATGGCTTTTTCGACGATCTTCCCGGCGATGCGGACCTGGCGCGGGAGCTGGGCCAGGCGCGTGCGGACGTGTTCGAACGACTCTTGCCCTCGCTGCCCTTGCTGGCGTCGCTCGATGTCTACAGCGCCATGCGTGCCGGCACGGCGTTGCTGCCGGACGGAGACACATTGAGGGACGCCTTGCTGCTCATCGCAGCGCCCGCCGTGCTGACGCCGGCCCTGCTGCGCCTGCAGCGCGGCGAGCAGCCGATCGCGCCGGACAGCCGGGCCGATCATGCCGCCGACATGTTGAGGATGCTGAACGGCAGCGTCGCCTCGCCGGCGCTGACGAAGGCGCTCGACACCTATCTGGTGACCGTCTGCGACCATGGCCTCAACGCATCGACCTTTGCGACGCGCGTGGTGGCCTCGACGCAGGCCGGCCTGACATCCTCCGTGCTGGCCGGGCTCGGCGCGCTCAAGGGGCCGCTGCATGGCGGCGCGCCAGGTCCGGTGATCGAGATGCTGGATGCGATCCAGGCGCATGGCGATGCCGCCGGCTGGCTGCGCGACGAGATTGCGCAAGGCAGGCGCATCATGGGCTTCGGTCACCGCATCTACCGTGTGCGTGATCCGCGCGCCGATGTGTTGAAAGCCCTCGTGCGGCAACTCGGCAGCGAGGGTGAAACCGGCCGCCGGCTGGCCTTTGCGGAGACGGTCGAGCAAACCGCGCTCGAGGTGCTTCGGACCGCCAAGCCGCAGCGTTCGCTGCAGACCAATGTCGAGTTCTACACCGCGCTGGTGCTGGAAGCGGCGGGTTTCCCACCGTCAGCCTTCAGCAATGTCTTCGCCGCCGGGCGCGTGGCCGGCTGGATTGCCCATGCGCGCGAGCAGCAGACGACCGGGCGGCTGATCCGGCCGCAGTCGCGTTATGTCGGGCCGGTGCCGGGTCTGGTTGCCTGAGACTTTTTTCGCGTTGCAGGAAAGGACGGGGCGATCCAGCCGACGTCCTCCGGGGAGCGGCTATGCGGCCGCTCATGACGAAAATTTCATCTCGCCGCAAATTCTGGCCGCTGTTATTGCGTCGCATTGCGCATATATGCTGCACTGCAACATAAGCCCGCTCTTGCCGCAACCAGAGGATTCCGCCCTTGGCCACCAGGAAAACCGCAATTGTTACCGGCTCCACATCGGGCATTGGCCTGGCCATCGCCCAGGCGCTGGCGGCCGAAGGCCATAACGTGGTCGTCAACTCCTTCTCCGACACGGCTGCCGACCACGCCATCACTGATGCGATCGCCAGACAGCACAAGGTGAAGACCGCCTACATCAAGGCCGACATGTCGAAACCGGCAGAATGCCGGGCGCTGATCGCCAAGGCGGCCGAGACATTCGGATCGGTCGATATCCTGGTCAACAATGCCGGCATCCAGCATGTCGCGCCGGTGGAGGAATTTCCAACCGAGAAGTGGGATGCCATCATCGCCATCAACCTGTCTTCGGCGTTTCACACCATCGCAGCCGCCATCCCGCTGATGAAAAAGGCCGGCGGCGGCCGGATCGTCAACATCGCCTCGGCACATGGCCTGGTCGCGTCGCCGTTCAAGTCGGCCTATGTCTCGGCCAAGCACGGCATCATGGGATTGACCAAGACCGTTGCGCTCGAACTGGCGCGTGAAAAAATCACCTGCAACGCCATCTGCCCGGGCTATGTGCTGACGCCACTGGTCGAGGCGCAGATCCCCGACCAGATGAAAGCCCATCAGATGGACCGCGAGACCGTCATCCGTGAGGTCATGCTGGACAAGCAGCCGACGAAGGAATTCGTCACGGTCGAGCAGATCGCGGCGGCGGCGGTATTCCTGTGCTCGGACGCGGCAGCGCAGGTCAACGGCACGCATCTCTCGGTCGATGGCGGCTGGACCGCCGCGTGAGGCGCAAAACTCTCTTATCCACCCAAAGGGACAGATCAAGGACGACGCCATGACCAAGAACGGCAAGGCGGAGGAGACGAAGAAAATCAACGTAGCGCTTCAGGGCGGCGGCTCGCACGGGGCCTTTTCCTGGGGTGTGCTCGACCGCCTGCTGGAGGACGGACGGCTGGAGATATCAGCAGTGTCCGGCACCAGCGCCGGCGCCATGAATGCGGTGGCGCTGGCCGACGGTTTTGTCCGCGGCGGTGTCGAAGGCGCGCGGCAAAAACTTGACGATTTCTGGCGTGCGGTGGCGGCCAAGGGCCGGTTCAGCCCGGTGCAGCGCATGCCGTGGGATGTCGCCTGGGGCAACTGGTCGATCGAGAACACGCCCGGCTATCTCTTCTTCGACACCATGTCGCGGGTGTTCTCACCCTATGTCGCCAATCCGCTCGGCATCAACCCGCTGCGCGACGTGGTGCAGCAGGAGATCGATTTCGACAATGTCCGCGCCTGCAAGTCGATGGAACTGTTCATCTCGGCGACCAATGTCGAGACCGGACAGTTGCGCGTCTTTTCCGACGGCGAGATCGACCTCGACACGGTGATGGCCTCGGCCTGCCTGCCGCAACTGTTCCGCGCCGTCGAGATCAAGGGCGTGCCCTATTGGGATGGCGGCTATGGCGGCAATCCGGCGCTTTATCCGTTCTTCAAGACGGCGGCGACCGAGGACGTGCTTCTGGTGCAGATCAATCCGGTGGTACGCGAGGGAACACCAAGGAGCGCGAACGAGATCCAGAACCGCATCGACGAGATCACCTTCAACGCCGGGCTGTTGCGCGAATTCCGCTCGATCGCCTTCGTCAAGGAACTGATCGCCGCCGGCCGTCTGCCACAGGGCGAATACCGCGACATCCGTATGCATCGCATCGATGCCGATGAGGCGTTCAAGGACCTGTCGGCGTCATCGAAGGTCAATGCAGAATGGGCGTTCCTGACCTATCTCCGCGATCTCGGCCGCACCGCCGCCAGCGACTGGCTGGAAGAGAATTACGACGCCGTCGGCAAGCACCCGACGCTCGATCTCTCTGGCGAACTCGATGACGGCTTCAAGCCGGTGCGCGGTCCAGCTCCTGGCCGGAGGGTCAAGGAATTCCTCGCTGTGCGCAAGAATCCCGAGGTGGTTCGCCGTCGGGCCTGAGCGGAAACCCGGTACAGCTGGTTTCATCGAGTTTTCAAGGTCAGGTCGATCACCCTGATCAGGGCAGCGGCCGCCTGCCGCTGCCCTTCCGGATCTCTGATCCGCGCCTTCATGCCTTCCAGCCCGTCGAGCAGCATGTCGGCAAGCAGTTGCGCCGACAGGCCCCTGGCCGCCAGATCGACGCCGTTCCTGGCTGCCTCGCCCTCTATCGCGGCGCCGATGTGTTGGCCAAGCCCGCCGCGCCAGCAGCCCACCAGATCGCCAAGGCTCGATTTCATGTCCAGCAGCTCGGCGCCATGCGGCGAGGCAATGACCGCGCTCATCATCGAGATAAATGCCTCATCGATGGCTCGCATCATGCGCTCGGTGAAAGGGCCGTCGCCCGATAGGGCAAATTTTGCCGCCTCGACCGAGCGCGACAGGATCATCATGGCGATGGCACGGAAAATGTCGGTCTTGTTCTTGAACAGGAGATAGAGCGCCGGGCGCGACATGTCTGCGGCACGGGCGATATCGTCCATGGTGGTGCGCGAGAAGCCATAGGCCAAAAACACCTTCATCGCGCCATCCAGGATACGGACGCGTTTGGGGTCTGTGGCGGCGATGTCTTCGATCTGGCTCATGAGCAATTCTATCCTGCAAAATCTTATTTGACAAAATGACGAAATTTGTCAATCTGTATTAGAGCGAAATGGCCGGGAGGCCGCTTCGCCCTTGGCAGTGGACGACAACAAAGGGTATCCCCATGCGCCTCACCGTCGACGGGCAGTCATTCGATATCGATGCCGATCCGGACATGCCGCTGCTATGGGCGCTGCGCGATCTCATTGGTAAGACAGGGCCAAAATTCGGCTGCGGCATCGCCGCGTGCGGCGCCTGCACCGTGCATGTCGACGGTCAGCCGGTGCGTTCCTGTTCGCTTCCGGTTGGCCAGGTCAGCGGCGCTGTCACGACCATTGAAGGCATCGGCACGGCGGGCGAGCTGCATCCGGTGCAGCAGGCGTGGCTGGAGGAACAGGTCGCGCAATGCGGCTACTGCCAGGCTGGCCAGATCATGAGCGCGGTGGCGCTGCTCGACGAGGTCGCCGATCCGAGCGACGCCGACATCGACAACGCCATGGGCGGCAATCTCTGCCGCTGCGGCACCTATCCCAAAATCCGCTCGGCCATCAAGAAGGCCGCGGCACTCAAGACGGCGGGGCTTTGATCATGGCCAGTATCGGAAAGATCGCCCGCCGCACGTTCCTCATCGGCGCTGCCGCCATCGCGGGTGGCGTCGCTGTCGGCTATTATTACTATCGCAAGCCATTCGCGAACCCGCTCGAGGCCGATCTCGGCAAGGGCGAGGCGACCTTCAACCCCTATGTGAAGATCGGCGCCGACAACACCATCACCATCGTCGCGCCGCGCGCCGAGATGGGACAGGGTGTGTCGACGACCCTGGCCGCCATGGTCGCCGAAGAGCTTGATGTCGGCCTCGATCAGGTAAAGGTCGAGCATGGCCCGGCCTCCTATGCCTACTATAATTCCGGCATCATGGAGGAGGGCGGTCCATTCGCCTTCTTCGATGAGAGCATGACCGCCGAGACGGTACGTGCCGGCATGGGCGTGATCGGAAAACTCCTCGCCTTGCAGGGCACGGGCGGTTCGTCCTCGATGCGCGACGGCTTCGGCAAGATGCGGCAGGCGGGCGCTGCCGCGCGTCAGATGCTGATCGCCGCGGCTGCGCAAAAACTGGGCGTCCAGGCCAGCGAACTGGAGACCGCCAACGGCTCGATCCTGCACAAGGCATCGGGCAAATCAATCACCTATGGCGAGGTCGCTTCAGCCGCCGCTGCCATGGCGCCGCCATCGGAAGTCCGGCTCAAGGACAAGGCCGACTGGAAGCTGCTCGGCAAGCCGCAAAAGCGTATCGACATGATGGCCAAGGTTACCGGCGCACCGATCTTCGGCATCGATGTCAGGCTGCCGGACATGCTCTACGGCACGGTGAAAATGAGCCCGCGTTTCTGGTCGAAGCCGGTTTCAGCCGATCTCTCCAAGGCGGAGAAGATGCCGGGCGTGGTCAAAATCGTGCCCATCGAGACCAATTATGGCTACGGCTTCGGCATCATCGCGCAAAACACCTGGGCGGCGTTCAAGGCAGCGGAGGCGATCGAGGCCAAATGGGCCGATCCCGATTATCCGCTTGATAGCGCCGCCATCGACGGCGTGCTGAAACAGGCACTCGGCGAAAAGGCTTCGGCCACGCGCGACGATGGCAATGTCGATACCGCCTTCGCCGATGCGCCGCGCGAGAGGATCATCGAGGCCGACTATGCGGTGCCCTATCTGGCGCATACGACGATGGAGCCGATGAACGCCACGGCACAGCTCAAGGACGGTGTCCTCGACATCTGGTGCGGCAATCAGGCGCCGACCATCTTGCGCCAGCTTTGCGCCAATCAGCTTGGCATCGAGCAGGACAAGATCACGGTGCACACCACCTTCCTTGGCGGCGGTTTCGGCCGGCGCATCGAGATGGACTACGCGCTCTATGCGGCGCAGATGGCCAAGGAAACGGGCGGGCGTCCGATCAAGGTGACCTGGACCCGAGAGGAAGACACGCGGCACGACGCCTATCGCCCGGCTGCCGTGGGCAAATTCCAGGCGCGGCTTGGCGACGACGGCCTGCCGGTCGCCCTCGACATGAAGCTGGCCTCGGCCTCGATCATGGCGGGGGTGCTGCGCCGGCTATTCCCCTCGATATCGCCGATCGGTCCCGACAAGACCATCGTCGACGGCGCCTTCGACCAGCCCTACACCATTCCGAACTACAGGGTGAGCGGCATTGCCGCGCCTGTCTCGATTCCCGCCGGCTTCTGGCGATCGGTAGGCGCCTCGATCAACGGCTTTTTCCATGAAGGCTTCATGGACGAAATCGCGGTCGCTGGAAAAATCGATCCGGTCGAGTTGCGCAAGACGTTGATGGCCGACCACCCGGCAGCGGTGAAGGTTGTCGAGAAGGTCGCCGAAATGGCGAAGTGGGGCGAAGCGCTGCCCGCCGGCAAGGCCAAGGGCATGGCGTTCACGCTGGCGTTCGGCAGCTGGGTCGGCGAGATCGTGCAGGTGGCGGATACGCCTGCCGGCATCCGCATCGAAAAGATGTGGATCGCCGCCGATGTCGGCACCGCGCTCGATCCCGGCATCATCGAGGCGCAGCTGATTTCGGCCGCCATCTACGGCCTGTCGGCGGCGATGGGTCAGGAAATCACCTTCGCCGACGGCATGGTCGAGCAGTCGAATTTTCACGACTACGACGCCATGCGCATTTTCCAGTGCCCTGTGTTCGAAGTCGCCATACTGGAGAATTTCCACAGGATGGGCGGCGTCGGCGAGATCGGCACGCCGCCGGCGGCGCCCGCGCTTGCCAATGCCATCTTTGCGCTCACCGGGAAGCGCATCCGCACGCTGCCGCTGTCGAAAACGGTGGCCTTCGCATGAAGAAGCTCCTCATCATGCTGACGCCTGCTGCCATGCTCGTGCTCGCAGCGCCGTTCGCGATCGCGCAAGAGAGCCAGACACCGGCGCCGGCGACCGTCGACGCGGCGAAAGGCCTGTCCGAATGGGACAAGATCTATGCGGTGTTCTCGCATCCGCGCTGCGCCGACTGTCATGTCGCGGACGATCGGCCGCGATGGTCGGGGGCGCATTATGGCGGTACTCGCGTTCACGCCTTCAATGTCCAGCGCGGTGCTGACGGGTCGGGCTTCGGCAATCCGGGCCTGCGCTGCACGACCTGCCATTTTTCCAGCAATTCCAAGGCATTGCACGGGCCGCCCGGGGCCGAGAACTGGCACCTGGCGCCGGCCGAGATGGCTTGGTTCGGCAAATCCTCAGCCGAAATCTGCGCCCAGATCAAGGATCCCCTGCGCAACGGCAACCGCAGCCTGAAGGATATCGCGCTGCATGTTCGCGACGACAGATTGGTCGCCTGGGGCTGGGCGCCGGGGCCGGGTCGTGAACCGGCTCCGGGCTCTGCCGAAGCGACCTATCAAGCGATCGAAAACTGGGCTGCGGCGGGCGCATCTTGCCCGGTGGCGCAATGATCTTGCAACTTTCGGACTATATTGCGGTGCAGCTTTGATGTAGAAGCGCGCTTCGCCGATCACGGCAAATTGAACACGGCCCGGCGCGCACCCATATCGGCGACGCGCCCGCGTTATGAGGACGCTGGCCGAACCCGCAGTGGAAAAAACGACGATGAGAATCAGGTTTCACAAGCTTGCAGCCGTTGTTGTGCTCATTGGTTTCGCGGCGTGGATGGCGACAGGCGAGTTTTCGTCGGTCGGCAGCGTAGCCGCCAACAAAGCCAAGGCAGCCGAAGCCGAACAGGCCAAGGCGCCGGACGCGAGCAAGCCGAAGACGGCGGAAGCCGAGCCGAAGGCACCGCTGCGCACCGTCGCGGTGGTGACGCCGCCACGCAAGACCTATGCACGCGCCATCCGCATTTCCGGGCTGACCGAAGCCGACAAGCGGGCGGTGCTGGCGACGCGCGTCGCCGGTGTCATCGACAAGCTGCCTGTCAAGCAAGGCGATCACGTCAAGACCGGCGATCTGGTGCTGATGCTTGCGGCGGAAGAGAAGATCTCGATGGTCGACAACGCCAGGCAGTTGGTGGTGCAGCGCCAGGCCGAGCTGGACGCAGCCTTGCGGCTGATGAAGACCGGCAATCTGCCGAAGCTGCAGCTCGACACCGCGCGCTCGAACCTGACCTCGGCGCAGTCGCTGCTGGAAACGGCACAGGCCGAACTCGACCGCAATGAGGTGAAGGCGCCTTTCGACGGCGTCATCGACCGGGTGCCGGTGGAACTTGGCAGTTCCATCATGCAGGGCGGCGAGGTGGCGACCATCCTCAAGCTCGATCCGGTGATTGCCCGCGGCGAAGTCAGCGAGCGCGATCTCGGCTATCTCAAGCTCGGCGACAAGGCCACCATACGGCTGGTCAGCGGCCAGACGGTCGAAGGCACCGTGCGCTACATCAGCCGCGACGCCTCGTCGGCGACCCGCACCTTCCGCGTCGAGGTTGCCGTCCCCAATGCCGACGGCTCCGTGCCGGCCGGCATGACGGCGGAAATCGCGCTCAACGCACAGCCGACCGACGCGGTGCTGCTGCCGCGCTCGGTTGTGACGCTCGGCGACAAGGGCGACCTCGGCATCCGCGCCGTCGGCAAGGACAACAAGGTGGCGTTCTTCCCCATCGACCTCGTCGACGACACGCCGACCGGCCTCGTCCTCGGCGGCATACCGGCCGACGCCCGCATCATCGTTGCCGGCCAGGAACTGGTGAAGGAAGGCGATCTGGTCAACCCGGTCGAGGCCGACCAGGCGACCATCAAGAAGCTGATCGGCGAGGCGACCGCCGGCACCCAGTAGCGTAGCGCAGATCGCGACGCGCTCTCCCTGGGTGGGGACAATCGGCTGCGACGCAGCCCCTGAAGATTCAAGAAACAGGCGTTAGCCATGGATATCGTCAGACTCGCAATCAACAATGCCCGCCTGACCATCTCGGTGCTGGTGTTCCTCATCCTTGCCGGCGCGGTCGCATACCAGTCGACGCCGAAGGAAGCGGAGCCCGACGTTCCGATTCCGATGATGTATGTCAGCCTGATCTATCAGGGCATTTCGCCCGAGGATTCGGAGCGGCTTCTGCTGCGGCCGATGGAAAGCAAGCTGAAAAGCCTGAAGGGCCTCAAGGAGATGCGTTCGGCCGCCTTCCAGGGCGGCGGCTACGTGCTGGTCGAGTTCCAGCCGCAGACCAATCTGGCCACCGCGCTGCAGGACACGCGCAGCAAGGTGCAGGACGCCAAGGCCGACCTGCCGCAGGCGGCGGAAGAACCTGTCGTCACCGAAGTCAACATTTCCGAATTTCCCGTGCTCGTCGTCACGCTCTCGGGAAATCTGCCCGAACGCGTGCTGACCGCCGCCGCGCGCGAACTGCGCGACCGTATCGAGGAGGTTCCCGGCGTTCTCGAAGGCTCTCTGCAGGGTGCGCGCGACGATCTCGTCGAGGTCGTCATCGATCCGATGAAGCTGTCTTCCTATGGGCTGCAACTCGATCAATTGATCGGTGCGGTCGGTAACTCCAACAGCCTGGTCGCCGCCGGCAACATCGAAGGCTCGGAGGGCAAATACGCCGTCAAGGTGCCGTCGCTGATCGAAACGCCGGAGGATGTCGCCGCACTTCCGGTGGTCGCCGGCCCCAATGCCGTGGTGCAGGCCAAGGACATCGCGACGATCCGTTCGACCTTCAAGGATGCCGAGACGGTGACCCGCCTCAACGGCAAGCCGGCCATTGCCATCGAAGTCAAGAAGCGCATCGGCTCCAACCTGATCGACACCATTGCCAAGGTGCGGACGGTGTCCGACGAGTTCGTCAAGTCCATGCCCGAGGGCATGAACGTCACCTACACTCAGGACAAGTCGGTCTTCGTCAACCAGTTGCTCGGCGATCTGCAGAACCATGTGATGATCGCCGTCATCCTGGTGTTCATCGTCATCCTCTACGCGCTGTCCGGCCGCGCCTCGCTGCTCATCGGGCTTGCGATTCCGTCGTCCTTCCTGATCGGCATCCTGCTGCTGGCGATGATGGGCTACACGATCAACATGATCGTGCTGTTCAGCCTGATCCTGGCCGTCGGCATGCTGGTCGACGACGCCATCATCGTCACCGAGTTCGCCGAACGGCGGATGAGCGAAGGCATGCCGAAGGAGGAAGCCTTCGCGCTCGCCGCCAAGCGCATGGCCGGCCCGGTCATCGCCGCGACGATGACGCGCATCGCCGCCTTCTCGCCGCTGCTGTTCTGGCCGGGCATCATC
Organism: Mesorhizobium sp. M7A.F.Ca.US.008.03.1.1; assembly: GCF_003997495.1. Lineage (GTDB taxonomy): Bacteria > Pseudomonadota > Alphaproteobacteria > Rhizobiales > Rhizobiaceae > Mesorhizobium. The sequence goes on from NZ_RZRU01000019.1 coordinate 55,879, forward strand.
GGCGACTTCATGAAGTACATGCCGATCACGCTGATCGTCACGCTGTCGGCCTCGATGCTCTATGCGCTTGTCTTCGCGCCGACGCTGGGTGCGATCTTCGCCAAGGCGCCGCCGCATCATGAGGATGACAATCGCGACGGCTGGTACATGGCGATCGTCAAGCAGGCGGTGCGCTTCCCCATCACCGTGCTGGTGCTGACCGTCGCGCTCTTGTTCGGCGTCGGCTTTGCCTATTCGAAATACGGCGCCGGCGTCGAGTTCTTCCCGAATGTTGAGCCGGATTACGGCCTGCTCTACGTGCATGCGCGCGGCAATCTTTCGCTGACCGAAATGGATACCGCGACCAAGATCGCGGAAGACAGGCTGCTCGGCTGGCCGGGTGTGAAGTCGGTCTACACCCGCGTCGGCAAGACGCAAGGCGGCGGCCAGGATGTTCCCGAAGACGTCGTCGGCGTCATCCAGTACGAATTCATCGACTGGCGCGAGCGCAAGTCGGCGAACCATATCCTGGACGATCTGCGCGGTGTCATGGCTGGTATTCCCGGCGTCGATGTTGAGGTGCGCGTGCCGGAAGCCGGTCCGCCGACCGGCAAGCCGATCCAGATCAGGCTTTCTGCCGTGGATCCCAAGGGGCTCGACGACAAGGCCCGTGAGGTCGCGGCGCGCATCGGCAAGGTGCCCGGCGTCATCGATATTTCCGACGGCCTGCCGCCACCCGGTGTCGACTGGGCGCTCGAGGTCGACCGTGCCAAGGCGGCGCAGTACGGCATCAGCCCAACCTCGGTCGGCACGGTGGTGCAACTGGTGACCAACGGGCTGAAGCTCTCGGAATACCGGCCTGCCGGAGCCGACGACGCCGTCGACATAAGACTGCGCCTGCCCGAGGACCGACGCACGCTGTCGACGCTCGACGAACTCAGGGTGCAGACCTCACAAGGCTCGGTGCCGATCTCGAACTTCGTCGTGCGCAAGCCCGAGCCGACGGTCGGCATCCTCAACCGCATCGACGGCGCGCGTACGGTGGTCGTCCAGGCCAACGTCGCCGCCGGCGCCCAGGTCGCGGCTGTGCAGGAGCAGGTCACCAAGGCTGTCTCCGATATGGATCTCGGCAGCGGCATCCGCTGGAAGCTGGCCGGCTCGAACGAGGACAGCGCCGAAGCCAGCGCCTTCCTCAGCAAGGCTTTTGGGGCGGCGATCTTCCTGATCTTCCTGGTGCTTTTGGCGCAGTTCAACAAGTTCACCAGCGTCTGGCTGGTGCTGTCCTGCGTGGTCATGGCGACGATCGGCGTGTTCCTCGGGCTGCTGATAACAGGCGAGACGTTCGGCATCGTCATGTCGGGCATCGGCGTCATCGCTCTGGCCGGCGTGGTGGTGAACAACAACATCGTGCTGATCGACACCTATGACCGGCTGCGTGAAGAAGGCTGGGACAAGGTCGAGGCGGTACTGCAGACCTGCCGTGAGCGTGCCCGCCCGGTCGTGCTGACGGCGGTGTCGGCCATTCTCGGCGTGCTGCCGATCGCCTTCGGCCTCGGCCTCGAAATCTTCCATCACGAGACGACGATCAACGCGCCGTCGACGCAATGGTGGATTTCGCTGTCCTCGGCGATCGTCTTCGGCCTGTCCTTCGCCACGGTGCTGACGCTGGTGGTGACGCCGTCGATGCTGATCGTGTTCACCCGCGCCAAGGTCAAGCCGGGCGCACGGCGCGGCTGGTTCAGCCGGCTGTTTCGGGGTGGCAAGGGCGAGATTTCCTCGACCGATGCGCAGGGGCAGGATACCGGAGCCGAGCCGGATGTCGCCTTTCCGAAAGCCGCCGAATAGACCAATGCCGATTTGACCGCAAAAGGCCGCCCGGAACAACCGGGCGGCCTTTTGCATTGTTCTCGGACGAAACGTCGAACTGCGGGGTTCTCATGCCGATCACCACCATCATCATCATCGTCCTGATCCTTATCCTCATCGGCGCGGTGCCGGCGTGGCCGCATTCGCGCTCCTGGGGTTATGGGCCGTCGGGTATTGTCGGCGTGGTGCTGGTGGTGCTCATGGTGTTGCTGTTGATGGGACGGATCTGAGGCGCGCTCTCGGCGGAGATTTTTCAGTGTGCGTAGGGGGTACCCCCGTCATCGCGGAAGTCAGGCAGCTTTCGCAACGCCGGTCACGGTGGCAATGCCGATATCCCGGAGAGCTTCAGTGATGGCCTGATCCAGCGGCGTGTGCGGGATCGCACCGATGAAGCCTTCCAGCCTTGCCGACGCCAGTTGGTGCGGTTCGAAGCGCAGATAGGACATCGACACGATCTCACGCCACATCGCCACGAACGGGCTACCGGCGCGCAGCACCCACCAGGCCATTGAGGTCATCTTGAGCGGGCGTCCAAGCGCCTTCTCCGCGGCTGCCTTGATCTCCAGGTCGGTGACGGGATGGCCTCGAAAGTTGAAGGCTTCATAGGCGCCGAGCTTGTCCAGGTTCTGCGCCAGTCCGACGAAAGCCCTGGCCAGATCCGGCAGGTAGGCCCATTCATGCACGAGGTCGACCGGGCCGGGCGCCGTATAGATACCCTTGTTGATCTTGGCGGCGACGACCAGGTCGAACCACGAGCCGCTGCCGGTGCCGCCGAAGAAGTCGCCGGCCCGCAAAATGATGGTGCGGACGCGGCGCGCTTCGGCCTCGCGGTGAAACAGGTCCTCCATGGCGACGCGGATGCGCCCCTTCTCGGTCGTCGGGCGGAACGGCGTGTCTTCCGTGATCACCTCCGGCATCGGCGATCCGTAATTGTATACGGTCCCGGGAAAGAGATGCAGGGCGTTGTTGGCATGGCAAGCGGCCATGACATTCTCGGCGATCGGCAGGCACTTGACCCATTCCGTGTAGATCGGGTTGAGGCCGTTGAAGATGATGTCGACACCTTCCGTGGCGTGGATCAGCGCTTCCCTGTCGAGCGCGTCACCGGCAACGGCCGTAGCGCCTTCAAGTTCAGTTGGCAGTTTGCCGTTGCGGGTGACGGCGCGGACCTCGTAGCCCGCGTCGATGAAGGCCTTGGCGACCACGCGGCCGAGCCGGCCACTGGCACCGAGAATTGCGATCTTGGTCATTGGAAGCACTCCTGGGTTGGGATTTGCGTGGTCGGTAGGCAAGCGCGATCGGGATCAGCGGCTGCCGAAGAGGTCGCGGTTGCTGCCTTGCGTGACCGGCTGCCGGATGGCCGCATCCGGGTTGTGGATCGCAGCGGTGGTCGTGTTGTCGGTGCTGGTGACAGCCGGCTGGCTGGCGTCGTTCGAACCAAACTTGTCGCTGCAGGCAAAAGCGGCGCTGACGGAAATGAGGATGGCGGCGGTGGTGAGAGCGATCTTGGTCATCTGAGTTCTCCTGGTTGGTGGTTGCAGTCCGTGTTGGTGTCTGCAGCCGGAATATGGTCGCTCCGAATGCGAATGGAAATTGACTGCGGATGGCGTTCTGATATTCATAAATGAATGGCGGAAATCGACTGGAACCTGATCAAGAGCTTTGTCACCGTGGCGGAAACCGGCAGCCTGTCGGCCGCCGCGCGAAAGCTTTCGGCCAGCCAGCCGACGCTTGGCCGTCACATCGGCGAGTTGGAACAGGCGCTGGGCGTCACGCTGTTCCGTCGAGGACGGCACGGCTACGAACTGACGGAGGCCGGCAGCACGCTGTTCGAACGCGGCAAGGCGGTCAGCGAGCAGGCAAGCGCCTTCTCACTCCTGGCGCTGGGCTCTGTCGAGGCCATCGAAGGCACGGTGCGCATCGCTGCCAGCGAGGTCGTGGCGGCCTATGTCCTGCCTGAGATGACGATGCGGCTGGGGATCGAGGAGCCCGGCATCGAGGTCGAGATCGTTGCTTCCAACCAGGTCGAGAACCTGCTGCGTCGAGATGCCGATATCGCCATCCGCATGGTCAAGCCGGCGCAGAACGAGCTGATGGCACGCAAGGTCTGCGATATCGAGCTCTGCGCCTGCGCCGCCAAATCCTATCTCGACAGGCGCGGCCGTCCGCTGAAGCCCGCCGATCTTGTCGGCCACGATCTGGTCGGCTTCGACCGCGGCGACGAGATCATCAGGGGCTTTACCCAGCATGGCATCCCCGTCACCCGGGGCAGCTTCCGCTTCAGGGCCGACAACCAGATCGTTTTGTGGGAAGCGGTGCGGGCCGGAAACGGCATTGGCCTCGGCCAGGAGCCGCTGGCCGACAGGGATCCTTTGATGGAGAAGGTGCTGCCTGACCTACCGCTGCCAGTTCTGCCGGTGTGGCTGGCGATGCATCGCGACGTGCGTACCAGCGTGCGCATCCGCCGTGTAGTGGATTTCCTCCATGAGGAGCTGAAACGCTATTCGGCGGGTGCCGGCGCGAATTCGGCGCGGTGAGCGAGCCCGGCCATCAGCAACACGATGATCAGCAGTCCCGACATGGTGATGAAGATCGGGCCGAAGCTGGAATGCTCGGCAACGAAGCCGATCGCCGACGGCGCCACCAGTATGCCGCAGTATCCGATAGTGGTGACCACGCTCATGCCGGTGCCAGAAGACATGCCTTCCTGGTTGCCGCCGGCCGAAAAGATGATCGGCACCATATTGGCGATGCCGAAGCCGCAAAAGGCAAAGGCTGCAATGGCGAGCCAGGGCGAGGGCGCCAGGCCAGCCACCAGCATGCCGACCGCGGCTACGAGGGCCGACACGCGCAGCGTCGTCACCGCGCCGAAGCGATTGCGTATGCCGTCGCCGAAGAACCGCGTGACCGCCATGACGCCCGAAAATCCGGCGTAGGCGAGGCCGGCAACGGCGAGATCGGCGCCGAGCTCCTGGCGCAGATACAGGGCGGCCCAGTCGAGCACCGCTCCTTCGGAGATCATCGCCAGCAGCGCCATCAGTCCGACCAGATAAACCAGCGGGTTTGCCGGCAGTGCGAATTTGTGGTGCTCGGCCGCCTGCGGGCTGTCTTCGGTGAGGAGATGGCGAACGGCCACCGCGATCACCGCGAAGGCAAACGCCGTTACCGCCGCCGCGTGGGCGAGGTGGCCGTAGTGCTGGATGGCAAAGCCGCCGAGGCCGCCGCCGGCGAAACCGCCGAGACTCCAGAAGCCGTGCGAGGACGACATGACGGCGCGGGAGAGCCGCCGTTCGACCACCACGGCATTGGCATTCATGGCAACGTCCATGCCACCGATCGAGCCGCCGAAGATGATCATGGCCGCGGCCGCCAGCGGTACGTTGGGCGCCAGCGCCACGACCATGAGACCGAGGCTGCCGCACAGGGCGAACCAGCGCAGCACGGTGCGCGAACCATGTCTCGAGATCAAATGGCCGCACCAGGTCATCGCGACGACGGCGCCGACCCCGAATAAGAGAATCAGCAGGCCGAGCGTGAACTTCGAAATCTCCAGCCGGGTCAGGAACACCGGAATCTGCGGCGCCCAGCTGCCCGTCAGGAAGCCGTTGGCGAGGAAAATGGCCGCGAGCGCCCATCGTCCGCGAATGGCAGTCAGCTTGGCAGTTGACGCGTTCATGAGGCGAATCCCGCTGAAAATGGCTTCGCGCGGCAAATTAGATCGATTCAATTTTCAGTCAAGGCTCTTTCGGGAGCCATTTTTGAGCCATAGCCTCGAGCGATCGCTGGGGCGGCCTTAATGGTCCTTGGGGCGCCTTGCCTCGAATTCGGCCTTCTTGGCGTCGGAGGCCTCGGTCTGGTTGAGCGCCTGCCATTGCGCATAAGGCATGCCGTAGACGATCTCGCGCGACTGATCCTTGGTGAGATCGACGCCCTCGGCATTGGCTGCCTCCCGATACCAGTTCGACAGGCAGTTGCGGCAGAAGCCGGCGAGGTTCATGAGGTCGATGTTCTGCACATCGTTGCGCTCGCGCAGATGTTCGACCAGCCGGCGGAAGGCGGCCGCCTCGAAATCGCGTTGCTGCTCGTTGCTGAGTTCGGTCATCGAAACCTCCGTCATAGCGGCCCGGTGCGCGAGCCGAACATCTTCACCACATGTATATCGGGACGGCGGTCGATGGCGTCAACGATCGGCGCCAGCCGTTCGGCCCAGGCGAGCGCGCCCTTCTGGTCCGATATCAGATCCTGTCGGATCTCGATCAGCGCATGGGCGAAGCCGTTAATGATGGCGTGCTTGTACATGGTGTCGCCGCGCAGTGCGCCGTCATAAGGTTCGTTGTCGCCGACGACGAGGTTCTTGTCCTCCGCCAGCATGTCGATCAGCGGCCGCGCCACGCGGTCGTCGAGGTCCCACAGGATGCCGACGTGCCAAGGACGCTGGATTCCTTGCATGGCAGGAGTGAAGGAATGCACCGAGAAGATGAAGGGCGCCTGGGCGGAAGCCTGTGCGACCGAGGCGATCATGGCGCCGACGGCGTCGTGATAGGGCCGGTAGAACCTGTCGAGCCGCCTCTCGCGCTCCTCGGCAGCGATGGGGTAGTTCCCAGGTACGACGGTGCCGTCATAAAGCTGGCGAATGAGCGTCGGGTCGTCTTCGCCGCGATTGGGATCGATCAGCAACCGCGAAAAATTGGCGAGCACCGCCGGCACGCCGAGCAGGGCAGCCAGTTCGCGCGTCACCGCCTCGACGCCGATGTCATAGGCGATGTGGCGGTCGAACTCGGCTGAGGGCAGGCCGAGGCTGCCGTAGTCGTCGGGCAGGTCGCGACGGGCGTGATCGCCCAACAGCACGATGCCTCGCCTGCGGTCGCCCTCGATGATGTCGAAAGGCGCGAAAACTGTGGATCGGGTCATTGGCGGGGAATGGTCTGTTCGCTGGCTTCCGGGGAGGGTGCTATCGTCATTCCACGAAGACGACGCTTGCGCAATGCCGTTGTTTGGCCAAGGTTTCCCGGGAAATCTGGCACAAGTCGGCGAGTTGTGCGCCGGAGCCTTTCTAAATCGATTGGAATTGGACAAAACGGTGCGTTGACATGCGCCCGGACTTTTCCGAAAAGGGGCGCAGAGAGATGCTGATGTGGTTTTTGAGGGGTTTTCGGATGAGTTCCGCCGGCGGGCAGCGCATGCGCTCTGCCTTTGCCATGCCGCTCCTCACTCTTGCGATCGGCCTGTCGGCGATGGTCGTGGCTTCGCCGGCGCGCGCCGATTTCCGCGTCTGCAACGCCACGCAGAACCTGGTCGGCGTCGGCATCGGCTATCGCGCCAAGGCCGGGTGGATCACCGAAGGCTGGTGGCACATCGAGGGATCGAGCTGCAAGACGCTGATCGAAGGGCCGCTGTCATCAAGGTTTTACTATCTTTATGCAGAAGACGCCGAACGCGGTGGACGCTGGGACGGCCCGATCAACATGTGCGTGGCTGAAAAAGAGTTCAAGATCGCAGGCGTAACCGACTGCGTCGCCCGGGGCTTCCAGCGCGCCGGATTCCAGGAATATGACACGGGCGAACAGGCAAGCTGGATGGTCCAGCTGACCGATGAGTCCACAACGGGAGGCGCTCCAGCCGCCCCGGGAACAAACAGTCAATGAGACGTAGCCGCAAGGTCAAGATCCTAGCCACCATCGGTCCGGCCTCCTCCTCGGAGGAGATGCTGAAGAAACTGTTCGAAGCGGGCGCCGATGTGTTCCGCATCAACATGAGCCATACCGACCATGAACTGATGCGCACGCTGGTCGGACGCATCCGCGCTGTCGAGGAAGCCGTTGGCCGGCCGATCGGCATCCTCGCCGATCTGCAAGGGCCAAAGCTCCGCGTCGGCAAGTTCGCCAACGGCAAGGAAGTGCTGACGCAAGGCCAGACCTTCACCCTCGACGACAATCCCGAGCCCGGCACCTCGACCAGGGTCTATCTGCCGCACCCGGAAATCCTGAGCTCGGTCGAAGCCGGCCATCGCCTGCTGATCGACGATGGCAAGCTCGAGTTGAAGGCGGTGAAGAGCGACGGCAAGTCGATCGTCTGCACCGTCGTCGCCGGCACCACGATTTCCGACAAGAAAGGCGTCAGCCTGCCCGACACCGACCTGCCGGTCGGCGCGCTGACCGAGAAGGACCGCAAGGATCTCGATGCCGTGCTGGCCACAGGCGTCGACTGGGTGGCGCTGTCTTTCGTGCAACGGCCGGAGGATCTGGCCGAAGCGCGCAAGATCGCCCGCGGCCGGGCGCTGATCATGGCCAAGATCGAGAAGCCGCAGGCTGTCGCCCGGCTGGCCGAAATCATCGAACTGTCCGACGCGCTGATGGTCGCCCGCGGCGATCTCGGCGTCGAGATGCCGCTCGAGGCGGTGCCCGGCATCCAGAAGCAGATCACGCGCGCCGCACGCCGCGCCGGCAAGCCGGTGGTGGTTGCAACGCAGATGCTGGAATCGATGATCACGGCACCGGTGCCGACCCGCGCCGAGGTCTCGGATGTTTCGATCGCCGTCTTCGAAGGTGCCGATGCCATCATGCTGTCGGCGGAATCGGCGGCGGGTGCCTATCCCGTCGAGGCCGTGGCAATGATGAACCGTATCGCCACCAAGGTCGAAACCGATCCGACCTATGCCGGCATCATCAACGCGCAGCGCTCCGAGCCGGAAGCGACCGGTGCCGACGCCATTTCGCTGGCCGCGCGCGAGATCGCCGAAACGCTGAAGCTGTCGGCGATCATCACCTACACCGCATCAGGCACCACAGGCCTGCGCGCCGCCCGCGAGCGGCCGCAAGTGCCGATCATCGCGCTGTCGCCGATCCTCAACACGGCGCGGCGGCTGTCGCTTTTGTGGGGCACGCATTGCGTCGTCTCACCCGACGCCGTCGACCTCGACGACATGGTCAATCGCGCCTGCCGCATCGCCTTCGACGAAGGCTTCGGCAAGCCGGGCGACCGCGTCATCATCACTGCGGGCGTACCGCTGCGGACACCGGGTTCGACCAACATGCTGCGCATCGCCTATATCGGCTCGGACACACAAGTCAGCCGCTAGATTCCAAAAGCGTGTCGCCTCTGAACGGATTCAGGCGACCCGCTTTAGAGCAGTTCTAGGAAAAGTGTGAAGCGGTTTTCCGTCTAGAATTGCGTCTAAACAAAGAGTTAGAGCAGCTCGCCGTTTCCGTGAAACGGTGAAACTCTAGGTCGGCGCGAGTTCGGCCTGCGGCAGCTTGATATCGGCGCATCTGCCGGCGCCGTAGGCGTCGCCGGCGATGCGCGCCTCCACTGCCGTTGCCATCGCCTGCAGGTCTATACTCTTGCCGGCGACCTTCTCGATGGCGCCGACGGTCAGGTCGGGCGCGATCCAGTCTGGCTTGTGACCGAGATTGTGCACCCAGACGAGTTCGGCGCCGGCAATGTCGCGCGCTAGGCCGACCGAATGGATATGTGCGTAGACCACCTTGTCGCGATCGCCTGAAATGACCACGGTTGGCGCCTTGATCTCGTTGTAGCGCGGTGCGGCGCCGAGGGCATAGCGATAGAGCCCGGCGACATCGGTGGCGTTGGCACGAAAGGCTGTTGGTCGCAGCACCAGCGGGATAGAGGCCATTCTGATATAATTGTCCGGCACCTTGTTGGGCGAGAAAACGCAGGTGGTGGCGTCGGCCATCTGCAGTGTACCGGCCGGATAGGTCAGCGTCTCGGAAAACAGCCGGCCGAGCACCGGCATGGTGGTCAGATCGTAGTACCAGGCGGTTGCGCCGCCCGGCCATGGGTGGGTCGCCGGTGCGAGGAAGACCAGTCCAAGTGTCTTGTCTGGATGCTCGCGGCCAAAGGCCGATGTCACCACGCCGCCGAAGGAATGGCCGACGATGACAGCCTTCCTGATGCCGAGATGGTCCATCAGCGCGGCAATGGTGTTGGCCTGCGCCAACGGGTTCTCGTTGTTGGCGCCGCGACCCGACCAGCCGTGGCCTGGCCGGTCGAAGAACAGCATTTCGGCGCGGCCTTCGAGCAAGGGACGCAGCGGCAGCATCTGGTCCTTGAGGTTGGCGCTGGCGCCGTGGATGAAGACGATCGGCGGCAGCTCGGCATTGGCGGGTGCCGGAACATGGACATAGTGGATGCGGGCGCCGTCGATGTCGGCGAACTCGCCGATCGGCGGATTGCGGCGCTCGATCAGCCATGAGCCGACGCGGGTGACGCCGACAAAGCCGAAAACAAGCGCCATCAGGAAGGCAAGGGCGGCGTAGATCAGGTTCATGGGGGAGATACGGAGGTGGAGGGGATAAGTTGTAGGGGAGGAGGGGAGTGTTCCGCAGGTACAATCTGCCCCTACCGCCTTACTCCCCTGGAGTAATCAAATGCCTTCACCGGCAAGCTCTTCCGAAATCGTGCCGACCTGGTCCTGAGCGCTGCGCATCATCGGATAGATGGCCAGCACCTTCTGCCAGGCCTCGAGCGCCGATTGCTTGTGGCCGGTCAGCGCCATGATCTGCGCCAGTCCGGACAGCGCACCGAAATGGCGCGGCTCGAGCTGCAGCGTATGGTCGATGTCGGACATCGACTTGCCGTAGTTCTTCATCATGAAATGGACGGTGGCACGCCGGTTCCAGCCTTCGGCGTAAGTCGGCTGCAAAGTCACCACCTGGTCGAGGAAATCGAGCGCGACGTCGAACTTCTGGCCCTCGACGGCTTTTTGCGACCATTGCATCATCAGGTCGATCGAGGCGCTGCCGGATTGCGACCACTCGCTCCAGATGCTGCCGGCGATGCGCTCGGCAGCCTTTTCGTTGCGCTCGCGTTTCAGATCGCTGAACAACTGGTCGAGGCGGGCTTGTTTCGTCGTTGCGGCGGGCGGCGCGTCCTGAGTGGTCGGCGGCGCGACAGCATCATCCGCCCATGCCGGGTCATAAATGACGCCGGAAACAAGCAGAGATGTCAAAAATGCAAAAAGAATCCGCATCGCCGGACTCTAGTCCCGGGCGGCGGAACGTCAAACTGAATTTGGCGTGAAAATGCCGGCAGGCGGCAACAAGCATCAAATGGGCGGAGGCAACAGCCTCCTGCCCGAAAACTCAGCCCTGGCGTGCCTTGTAGCGCGGGGCGGTCTTGTTGATGATGTAGACGCGGCCCTTGCGGCGAACCAACTGGTTGTCGCGGTGACGCGCCTTCAGCGCCTTGAGCGAATTCTTGATCTTCATGGTCTTGCCTGTCGGTGTGGACCCGGTTGGGTCGAAATTTTAAGGCGCGCCAGAAGACGCGCCTTTGAACTGTGGGTGGCTCATAAACGAGGAGCCTTGTCCCTGTCAACCGCAAGCGTGCTCCATAGCGGCTGTGAATCATCCCTGTCATCAATTATCAGCCATGTCGGCCTTGCGGCATTGCGCGGCCCTGGGCCGGCTGGGATGATGCGGTCGCCGTGAAGTGATTTGGAGAAAACCATGCGCCGAATGTTCCTGTCCGCCTGCCTTGCCCTCCTGGCGGCAGCTTCGGTTGCTCGCGCGCAGGAATGCGACCGCTCCGACGACAGCCAGCAGATGATGAACATCTGTGCCGGCGAAGACTATCAGGCGGCCGACGCCAGGCTCAACAAGGCCTATCAGGACCTCACCAGCTCGGATGATGCCGACGGCAAGAGATTGTTACAAGTGGCGCAACGCGCCTGGATCACCTTTCGCGATGCCGAGTGCGCGCATTCCACCGCCGCCAGCGAAGGTGGATCGATCCATTCGATGGAAGTTTCGCAATGCCTGACCAGATTGACCAATGATCGCGTCAAGCAGCTTGCTGCCGCAGCCAATTGCGAGGAAGGCGATGTGGGTTGTGCCAATCCAGGCGAGGACGAGAGCGATGACGTGCAGTAGGCAACCTTATGAGGCGCGACGGCTCTATCTCTTTGTTGTCTGACGCAATTCCCCAGGGAAAGCGCTATGCGGCTTACCCGGGAAAACCGCTTCACACTTTTCCTGGAATTGCTTTAATCCGGGTGAAATGGCCCATCTTGCGGCCGGGACGTGCTTCGGCCTTGCCGTAGAGATGCAGCATCAGATCGGGCTCAGTGAGCAGGGCCGGAACGCGCAGCACATCGTCGCCGATCAGGTTCTCCATCACGCAGTCGGAGTGGCGGTCCGGGCCGCCGAGCGGCAGGCCTGCGATGGCGCGGATATGCTGCTCGAACTGCGAAACGATACAGGCGGCTTCCGTCCAATGGCCGGAATTGTGCACGCGCGGCGCGATCTCGTTGGCCAGCAGCGAGCCGTCGGCAAGCACGAAGAACTCGACGCCGATGACACCGACATAATTCAGCGCCGACAGGATCTTCGATGCGGCCGTTCGGGCGGCTTGCGCTGTTTCGGGCCTTATGCCGGCCGGCAAGGTCGATGTGTGGAGAATGCCGTTGCGATGCACATTCTCGGCCGGATCGTAGGCGACGACCGCGCCGTCCAGCCCGCGCGCGGCAATCACCGAAATCTCGCGCTCGAACGGCACGAAGGATTCCAGGATCAGCGGCACATTGCCCATCGCCTCGCAGGTACCTGCAAACCCTCCGGTTTCCATGTTGCGGAAGACGCGTTGGCCCTTGCCGTCATAGCCCATGCGGCGCGTCTTCAGGATGCCGCTGCCGTCGAATGCTTTCAGCGCCGCCGTCAGCTCGTCATCATTGTCGACGGCATGGAAATCCGCGGTGGCAATGCTGATGCCATTGAGGAATGTTTTTTCGCTCACCCGGTCTTGAGCCACTTCCAACGCCCGTGCCGGTGGATAGACCGGAACCTTGGCGGCCAGCGCGCTGGCGGCCCCGACCGGAACGTTCTCGAATTCGTAGGTGATGACCGAACTGACCACTGCCAGTTCGGCAAGGGCGGCCGGCTCGTCATAGGCGGCTGTTATCTGCCGGTTGGCGACCTGTGCCGCCGGGCAATCCGCTTGCGGCTCCAGCACCACGGTGCGGTAGCCGAGGCGGGCGGCGGCCATCGCCAGCATGCGACCGAGCTGGCCGCCGCCAATGATGCCGATCGTCGATCCGGCGGGCAGGCTCACGGCGTATCCGTCGGTTCGGCCGCGACCTTGGCGGTCTGCGCGGCGCGCCAGCCATCGAGGCGGACGGCAAGTTCGTTATCGTTCAGGGCCAGCACGGCGGCGGCCAGAAGGGCTGCGTTGGCGGCGCCGGCCTTGCCGATGGCCAGCGTGCCCACGGGAATGCCGGCCGGCATCTGGACAATGGACAGCAGCGAATCCTGCCCGGACAGCGCCTTCGATTCCACCGGCACGCCGAACACCGGCAGCGGCGTCATCGCCGCCGTCATGCCGGGCAGATGCGCGGCACCGCCGGCGCCGGCGATGATCACCTTGTAGCCGGCCGCCTTGGCGCCCTTGGCGAAATCATAGAGCCGGTCCGGTGTGCGATGCGCGGAGATGATCAGCCGCTTGTGCGGAATGCCCAGTGCCTCCAGCGTTTCGGCTGCATGGCGCATCGTCGCCCAGTCGGACTGGCTGCCCATGATGATGGCGACATCGGCGCGTTGATCGTCCAAGTCTGTGTTCCCCGGCGACAAAGGCGCGCCTTAGCGGAATTCGCGCCAAGCCGCAAGGATAGGCGGCCGCGACTGCGGTTTGGCAAGACGGAATCAGGCCATCAGATGCTGTCGCGCTCGGCCTCGGGTGTCGAGACCAGCAAGGCCGAGGCCGCGTTGGCGGTGGTGACGGCGGCCTTCATGCCCTCTCCACGCGCAAGCCCCGCGGCCAGCGCACCGACGAATTCATCGCCGGCGCCATGCGTGCTGGCGACCTTGACCGGGATGGCCGGCAGCACGAAGGCTTCGCCGGTCCGGTCGCAACAGGCGACGCCCTCACCTCCTGCCGTGACGATCGCCGCCGGATAGAGATCGGCCAGCCGCCGCGCCGCTTGCGCGGCCCCGTTGAGCGTCTCGACCACGGCCATGCCGGCCAGGAACTCCGCCTCGATGGCGTTGACCACCAATATGTCGACCAGCGCGATCAACCTGTCGGAGAGTTTGCGCGCCGGGGCCGCGTTGAGCACGACGCGGCCGCCCTGTGCTTTGACCGCGCGTGCTGCGGCAATGTTGGCTGCTTCCGGCACTTCGTTCTGCAACAAGAGCACCGCCGTTTGTGCCATCACATCGGAAGCCGAGGCAATGTCAGCATCGCCCAGCGTCAGATTGCTGCTCGAGACGATCACCGCGCCATAGTCGCCGCCTGCGTCGAAGATCGCCACGCTCATGCCCGAGCCGGCGCCAGCGGCCACCCGCACGAAGCGGCGGTCGATCCCGGCGCGATCGAGATTGGCCAGCAACGCCCGCCCGAAATCATCGTCGCCGACGGCGCCGATCATCGCCGCGCGCACGCCGGCCCGCGCCGCCGAGACAGCCTGGTTGCCGCCCTTGCCGCCGCATTTCGGCTGCCAGGCATGGCCGGTCACCGTCTCGCCCTTGCGCGGGCGGTCGGGTGCGTCGACCATGATGTCGTAATGCAGGCTGCCGAAGACGGTGACCAGCGGCGTTGTCGTCATGAGCCCCGGTCTTTTCGTTTCGATGTCACCGCCGACATGGTGCGGCCGAGATTGCGCTCCGCCGCCTGGTAGTCGCGCTGCGCCACCGCCACGAACAGCGCGTCGAGGATGTTGAGCTGGGCAATGCGCGCTGCCGCGTTCTCGCCCATCAGCGGTGAACCCTGCGCGGTCGAGCACAGCACGATGTCGGCGACCGTCGCCAGCGGCGAATTGTCGTAATTCGTGATGGCCAGCGTGCGGGCACCGTTCTTGCGGGCCAGCTGGATGGCGTCGATAACGGCCGACGTGTTGCCCGAATGCGAGAAGCCGACGGCGATGTCGTTTGAGCCAAGCAGCGAGGCCGACATCAGCATCATGTGCGAATCGTCATAAACCGACGCGCGGATGCCGATGCGCAGAAACTTGTGCGAAACGTCGCGCGCGATCTGCGCCGAGCCGCCGACGCCATAGAAATCCCGGTTCTTGGCCCGGAAGAGGAGTTCGGCGGCGCGGTCGAAATCCTCGATGTCGAGGATCGCCAGCGTCTCCTCCAGCGCCTGGATGGAGGTGCGGAACACTTTTTGCACGATCTCGGCCGAACTGTCGTCGGATGACAGTTCCTGGTGCATCTCGGCGGTCGGCAGGCGGCTGTACTCATAGACGGCGGTGCGAAAGTCGCGATAGCCGGAGAAGCCGAGCTTCTTGGCGATTTTGACCACCATCGCCTCGGACACGCCGGATTCCTCGGCGATCTGCTTCAGCGGAATGCTCTCGTCGAAGCCGCGCCGGCCGAAGACGGTTTCCACCACCTTCGCCTCCAAGGGAGTGAGATGCGGCATCATCATGCGGATGCGCGGTCCTACCGCTTTCAGGTCCAGCCCGCTCAAGGTCATCCACGCCCCCTCGTCACGCGATCGATAAGCATCGCGGCGAGGATTATAAGACCAGTTGCCAGAAGCTGATAGAAGGACTGGACGTTCATCAGCGTCAAACCGTTGCGCATGGCGCCGAGGATGACGGCGCCCAGGATGGTGCCGACGACGCTGCCCTTGCCGCCCATCAGCGAGGCGCCGCCGATGGCGGCAGCCGCGATGGCGTCGAGCTCCCAGAGATTGCCGAGGATGGGCTCGGCGGCGCCGAGCCGGCCGATCAGGATCTGCGCGGCCAGTGCTGCCAGCAGGCCGGAGATCATGTAGGCGGCGATCTTGGTGCGGGCGATCGGAACGCCGGCGATGTAGGCCGCCTCCTCGTTGCCGCCGACGGCAAGCAGATATTCGCCGAAGGGCGTCTTCTTCAAAACGACCCAGGCGACGACAGCCACGCCGGCGACTATGACGACCGCCAGCGGCAGCCCGAACAGCGAGCCGTTGAAGATGGCGCGAAAGCCTGGCGGAAGGCCGAGGACCGGATTGCCGCCGGTGTAGATCAGCGCCAGCGCCCGATAGGTGCTGAGCGTTCCCAGCGTGACGATGAAGGGCTGCAGGCCGACATAGGCGACGAGCACGCCGTTGACGAGGCCGCAGGCAAGGCCGATGGCGAAGCCGGCGGCGATGGCCAGCGGAAACGGCACGCCGGCGACCATCATCGAGGCCGAGATGACGGCCGAGAGTGCTGCCGTCGGCCCGACCGACAGGTCGATGCCGCCGGAGATGATGACCAGCGTCATGCCCAGCGCCAGACAGGCATTGATGCTCGACTGCTGCAGGATGTTGATCAGGTTGCGCTCGGCAAAGAAGCCGGGCACCATCGCGCCGAACACGGCCAGGATCACGACGAGACCGATCAGCGTGCCGGCGTCGCGCATGGAAATCCCGCGCAGGAATTCGGCCCGTGGCCGCACCAGAGTGGTATCCGACATATCCGTCACCTACTGCCTTGCCGATTGCGCGGCCGGCGTTTGCGTTTGCGGGATGGCGTGCGCCGCGATCGCCTGTTCGCTGATATCGTCCCTGTGGAGTTCGGCCGCGATCGAGCCGTCGCGCATCACCAGCACGCGGTCGGCGAGCCGGATCACCTCGGGAAGCTCGGAGGAGACGACGATCACGGCATGACCCTCGGCGGCGAGTTCCTCGATCAGATGATATATTTCCGCCTTGGCGCCGACATCGATGCCGCGCGTCGGCTCGTCGAACAAGAGGATGCGTGTTCCCGCGGCCAGCCAGCGGCCGATGATCGCCTTCTGCTGGTTGCCGCCGCTGAACAGGCGGATCGGCCGGTCGAGCAGAAACGGCCGCAGGTTGACACGCCCCATCTTGTCGACGGCCACTCGTTTCAGCCTGGCGTGATCGATGACGCCGCGCGGCGCGAACACGCCCATGGAGGCCAGCGCCATGTTGCTGCTGATCGAGCGCAGCGGCACGATGCCTTCGCGTTTGCGCTCCTCCGGCACCAGGCCAATGCCGGCGGCAATGGCGTCACGCGGGCTGGAGAACCGCGCCGCTTTGCCATCGATTGCAATCGTCCCGGCCGTGGCGCGATCGGCGCCGGCCAAGAGCCGCAGCAGTTCAGTGCGGCCGGAACCGACCAGGCCGGCAATGCCCAGCACCTCGCCGCGATGCAGATCGAACGACACGTTGCGCACCTTCGTCGCCGAGGAGAGGCCACGCGCGCTCAGCGTCACCTTGTTCGTGGCATGGGAATTATGGTGTTCCTGCGCCAGTTCGCGGCCGACCATCATCGCCACGACCGCTTTCTCCGACAGGTCGTTCAGATCGACGGAATCGACGACGACGCCATCGCGCATGATGGTGGCGCGCCGGCAGATGCCGAACACCTCGTCCAGCTTGTGCGAGACATAGACGACAGCGACGCCGTCGCGGGCGAGGCCGGTGATGACTTGCGCCAGCCGTTCGAATTCGCTCGGCGTCAGGCTCGATGTCGGCTCGTCCATGGCGACGATGCGGGCGCGATCGAGCAGCGCGCGGGCGATCTCGACAATCTGCCGCTGCGCCACCTTCAGGGTACCAAGGGGTGCGGCTGGATCGATGGAGGGATCGATGGCCGCAAGAGCCTCCGCAGCACGGCGCTCCTGCTCGCGCCGGGCGACGAAGATGCCGCCGCGCGTCAGCGGATGGCCGAGGAACATGTTCTGGGCGACGCTGAGACGCGGTACCTGCTGCAATTCCTGATGGATCATGGCGACGCCCGCAGCGCGTGCGGCGACCGGGTTGGCGAGTGTAACCGGCTTGCCGTCGATGAGGACGCTTCCCGCTGTCGGCCTGTAGACGCCAGAAAGGATGCGCAGCAGCGTCGACTTGCCGGCGCCGTTTTCGCCGAGAAGGCCGTGGATTTCACCGGCACCGACCGAGAACGACACGCCGTCAAGCGCCCGCACGGCCGGAAACAGCTTGGAAATGCCCTGGAATTGCAGCCGGGGTGACATTGGGTTCGATCTCCGGGGGGTCTATCTCCGGGCAACGGTGCCGGACAGAAGCGAATTGCTCTGACCGGCATCCGCCGATTGGCTTACTGGCCCGCAGCCGCGTCCTCGAGCAGTGCCTTGCGCGCGCCGGCGCCGGAATAGCGATCGGCATTGTCCTTGGTGATCAGCGCCTGGGGCGTGGCGACGACGCGCGGCAGCTTCTGTCCCGCGACGAGACGCAGAGCTGTTTCCAACGCCACTTCGCCGGTCAGCACCGGGAAGCTGTCGACCGTGCCGGTCAGTTCGCCGGCCCGTATGGAGGCATAGGCATCGGAAATGCCGTCGGTACCGAAGACCGCAACCTTGTCCTGCAGGCCGGCGGCCTTGACTGCCTCGACGATGCCGAGCGCCATGCCGTCATTGTTGGCATAGAAGCCGATCAGGTCGGGGTGCTGCTGCAGGATGTTGGTGGCCGCGTCATAGGAGGTCTGGCGGTCCCAGTTGCCGGGAACGCTGGCGACAACCTCGAACTTGCCTTCCTCGATGATGGTCGACTTGAAGCCGTCGGTGCGCTGCACGGCGGCATAGACGCCAGCCTGGCCTTCGACGATGGCGACCTTGCCGCCATTCGGACGGTTTTTGATGAACCATTTGGCGACGCGCACGCCATTGTCGCGTTGGACATTGCCGACATAATGCTCGGCCTGCGGGATAACGGCGTCATTGACGTTGACCACTGGCACGTTGGCGGCCTTGGCCTGCTCCATGATCGGCTGCAGATTGGCATCCGTCTGCGGCGAGACGAGCAGCACGTTGTAGCCCTGCGTCACCAAACCTTCGGCAATGGTGAGCTGGCCGAGCTGGTCGCCCTCGCTCTGCGCTGCCTGATAGACGACGGGCACGCCGACTTTGTCGCCGAACGCCTTGTAGCCCTCGCCAAGCGAACGCCAGTATTCATTGGTCAGCGTCTTGGAGACGGCGCCGGCCTTGGTGCCCTCGGGCAGCTTGGGGAACGCGCCGAACTTGGCCTCGACCTGCGACCAGTCGATGCGGTCCTTTTCCGTGTCGGAATTGAGCGGCGCGAGGTCGGCCGAAAAGGCAGAGCCGATCGACAGCGCCATCAGTGCGGCGGTAGCAGTGGCAAGCAGAAGTTTCATTGTATTCCTCCCTTGTTAAAAGATCTGGCCTTGTTGAAAACGGTGATGGCCCGGATGCCTCAGCTATCCGGCCCGAGCATGATTTCCTGGACGATGGCCTGCGACGTCACCGCATCCTGGCTGTCCATGGCGGCGGACAGGCGATTGTCCTGCTCCAGCCGGTCGACGACGCGCAGCATGCGCTTGACGGTGGCGATGTTGACTTCGCACTCGCGCACCGGATCGAGTCCGGTCATGTCGGGGAACGTGTCGAAATAGATGGCGCCGGCGTAACCGTCGCGGCGGGTCTGCCTGAGCAGCTCGATGGTCTGCAGCGTGTGCACCGCGCCGACCATCAGGCCGTCGTCGCGCTTGGCGTAGCCGTCGTTCAGGTGCACGCCGAGCAGCTTGCTGTGACGCGCCACCAAGGCGGCGGCGAAGGCCGGCTGTTCGTCGGCATAGAGCACATGAGCGAAATCGAGGGTGACGCCCAGATTGGGCAGGCCGACATCGCGGATCGCCAGCAAGGTCGTCGCCGCATCCGGCATCAGGCTGTAGGAGCGTGGTTCGTTCGGTTTGTATTCAAGGCTGATCTGACAGTCGGGGTCATGTGCCGCAACTTCACGAATTCCATCAATTTCGTGTTGCCAAAGCGTCGCGTAGTCGGCCTGGAAAGCGTAGTCGAAGCCATCCTGGCCGAGCCACAGGGTCATCAGGCTGGCGCCGGCTTCACGCACGGCGTCGATGCCGGCTTTGGTCAGGTCGATGGCCTCACGGCGCACCGCAGGATCCGGATTGGTGAAGGCGCCGAGCTTGAAGGCGGGGTTGGAGTAGTAGCGCATGGCAAAGCCATTGATGGAAAGCCCAAGATCGCCCAGTTTGAGGGCGATTTCCGTGGGCTTTCCACTGACATGGTCAGGAAAGTTGAGGTCGAGATCGGTAAGCCCCTCGACCTTGGCTGCGCGCGCCGCCATCTGCAGCAGCGACGGCTTGCCGATGAGCTCAGGCCATTCGGCCTGCGGTCGCGAGGCAAAGGAATTCAGGCGCGTGGCGAAACGAGTAGCTGTCATGATCGACCTTTCAATCGTCATCACTTCACACAAATATAGATATTTGTAAAGTTATTGTTTTGAAGGCTGGGTGGTGAGCTGTGCAGAGGCCGGGCTGAGCCGCGCGAAGGCGCAGGTTTTCCGGTGGCGGCGTCGGACAATCCGTAAGAACGGGTGGGATCAATGCCCGGGCAGGACCGTCCTCAGCCGCCGTTTTGCGGAAGCGTGCGACGAAGCCATCGAGTTCGAGGCGCTCCACGTGCGAGGTCGCCCGGTATGAGAAGCGCCGTCGCGGCTGGTGCACCAGCGAAAAAGAGCCCGACGATTGACCGGCCAAAAGGCACCGTCACACGACCGCGCAGGGAGATGGAGGTCGCCGCTGCCTGGCGCTCGAGCGGCGTCAGTACATCACATCGTTCAAGCAATGATGTCGGGAATGATCTTGTCTTCCAGCGCCATCAGCCGGTCCTTGAGGAACAGCTTCTTCTTCTTCATGCGCTGGATCTGCAGCGGATCGCAGGCCATGGCGATCATCGCGTTGATGGCCGCATCGAAATCGGCGTGTTCCTGCTTCAGGCGGGAAAATTCGAGGCGAATATCGGCCTGTTCCTGATCGGACATTCTCTACCGTCTGCACGTCTGCGGCGCCCAAAGCTGGGCCTGATTGGGCGGGACCGGTGTTTTGCCACCGGCGTGCAGGCCATATCACATTTCAAGGTGTCGTGGAATGCTACCACGGATCATTCGACATCGCCCCCGGAAGGTGGCACACTGTCACCGTGCCGTCACAGAAGCGAACCTGCGGTGGACGCGCCGTGACGGTTGCAATCGAGGAAAACCATGAAAGGGAGAACCAATCATGTCTCTTGCATCCCATCTTGATGAGTTGCAGCGGAAACACGGCGACATCGAACGTGAAATCGATGACGCGATGAATCATCCATCGGTCGACGACCTCGAAATCGTGAATCTCAAGCGACGCAAGCTGGCACTCAAGGACGAGATTGAAAAACTAAGAGGAAAACCGACCACGCACTGATGCCCTCCTGACATAGCCGCCCGGTATCCGCGGCCTGTTTTCCCGGCGGCCCCCCGCCGCCGGTGTGGAGGGTTTTGATTTTCCAGCACCGGTCTGTCAGCGGAAGCTGGACTAGCACCGGTTCAATTTCCGCTTCGGCCGTCGCCCGTTTGGCCAGATCAGCGATTGTCTGGTCGCTGGCGGCGTGCCGATTCCGGCCAGTGGCGACCTGTCGCCATTGACAAGCCATCTTTGCTCCTCCACCTCATGCCCGGACCTCAGCGCATCGGCCCGGGGCGTCGTTGTGCGCCCATGCAGGACACAAGATGCTCCAGAGACAAAAGGCTGCCGGCATGACCGGATATTTTTCCTCTCCTTTCCCCCGCCGCACCTCGGTCGGCGTCGATGTCGGCGGCGTGGTCGTCGGTGGTGGCGCGCCTGTTGTCGTCCAGTCGATGACCAACACCGACACGGCCGATATCGACCAGACGGTTGCGCAGGTCGCAGCCCTCCACCGGGCCGGCTCCGAGATCGTGCGCATCACCGTTGATCGCGACGAGAGTGCCGCCGCCGTGCCGCGCATTCATGAGCGGCTTCTTCGGCTTGGCATCAACGTGCCGCTGGTCGGCGATTTCCACTATATCGGCCACAAGCTTTTGTCTGACCATCCGGCATGCGCCGAGGCGCTGGCCAAATACCGGATCAACCCCGGCAATGTCGGCTTCAAGGACAAGAAGGACCGGCAGTTCGCCGATATCGTCGAGATGGCGATCAGACATGACAAGCCGGTGCGCATCGGTGTCAACTGGGGCTCGCTCGACCAGGAGCTTTTGACCCGGCTGATGGACGACAACCAGGACAAGGGTTTTCCGCTGACGGCGCAGGAGGTGATGCGCGAGGCGATCGTGCAGTCAGCCATTCTCTCAGCCGAGATGGCGGAGGAGATCGGCCTTGGCCGCGAGAAAATCATCCTGTCGGCCAAAGTCAGCGGCGTGCAGGACCTGATCGCCGTCTATACCGAGCTCGCCACCCGCTCCAATCATGCGCTGCATCTCGGCCTGACTGAAGCCGGCATGGGCTCGAAAGGCATCGTCGCTTCGTCGGCCGCCATGGGCATCCTGCTCCAGCAAGGCATCGGCGACACCATCCGGATCTCGCTGACGCCGGAGCCGAATGGCGACCGCACGCGCGAGGTGCAGGTGTCGCAGGAGTTGCTGCAGACGATGGGGTTCAGGCAGTTCGTGCCGATCGTTGCTGCTTGCCCCGGCTGCGGCCGCACGACCTCGACCGTGTTCCAGGAACTTGCCCAGGACATCCAGGCGGATCTCAGGAAGAACATGCCCGTTTGGCGCGACAAATATCCCGGCGTCGAGAACCTCAAGGTCGCGGTGATGGGTTGCATCGTCAACGGCCCGGGCGAGTCCAAGCATGCCGACATCGGCATTTCGCTGCCCGGCACCGGCGAGACGCCGACCGCGCCTGTCTTCGTTGACGGCAAGAAGGCGGCGACGCTGCGCGGACCGTCAATCGCGGCGGATTTCGAGAAAATGGTCGCCGACTATATCGAACAGCGGTTCGGTCGCGGCGGCAAGGCCGCGGCAGAGTAGGTCAAATGCAGCGTTTCCTATGGGCGACGCTGATCCTGCTGTGTGGGCTGGTCTGGTCGACGCTGGCTCAGGCCGATCCGCCGCAATCCGCCAAGCAGCGGCTTATCGACAAGGTCTGCAATCTGATCCAGGCGCATGCCGACCAGAACGGCCTGCCCAGGGATTTCTTCGCCCGGCTGATCTGGAAGGAAAGCCGTTTCGATCCCAACGCCGTCAGCCCGGTCGGTGCCGAAGGCATTGCCCAGTTCATGCCGGGCACCGCCAAGATGCGCGGGCTCGCCAATTCTTTCGACATCAACCAGGCGATCCCGGCTTCGGCGAAATATCTTGCCGAAATGAAAACCGGCTACGGCAATCTCGGCCTGGCAGCCGCCGCCTACAATGCCGGCGAGAGCCGGGTGTCGCGCTGGCTCAGCTCCGGCGGTTTCCTGCCGATGGAAACCGAAAGCTATGTCTTCGACATCATGGGCGAACCTGCCGACAAGTTCACGGACCGGGCCTATGCCGGAAAGGTCGAGCCGCTCGACGCAAAGGCGGATTTTGCCGTCGCTTGCCGAAAGCTGCCGGTGATCATGTCGCGGACCGTGGCGATGGCCTCGATCAACGTAAAGCCGTGGGGCATCCAGGTGGCTGGTAATTTTCGCCGCAGTGCCGCGATCAACCAGTGGCTCAGGGTAAGGAGCCGGTTCCCGGCCCTGCTCAACGGGCATGATCCGGTGGTCAGCCGGGTGCGCACGCCAATCGGCCGGCGGGGTATCTACGCGGTCCGGATCGGTGTCGACCACCGCGCCGAGGCCAACGTCATCTGCCAGAAATTGCAAAGCATCGGTGGGGCATGCGTGGTGGTGCGCAACCGGTAATTTGGCCGCTTCCGGCAGGATGTCTTGTCTGAGAGGCATTTAAAAGCGACAGCCGTGACGTCGCATCCAGCAAAGATTTCAGCTATAGCGGCGGCCATCTTACCAGGGGCAACAGCCCCTGCCTTTGACAAGCTGCATGGGCACAACATGTTCGATGGATACATTATCTGCGGCACACCGAGGACCGGAAGCACGCTCCTGTGCAAGCTTCTGGCATCCACGAAGACGGCTGGCGATCCGCACTCATTCTATCGGCGGCAGGATGTTCTGGAATGGGCTGAAGAGTGGCAGCTGCCCGATCGCGACACGATGAGTGAGCTCGACTTCAATGTCGCCTATCTCAACGCGGCGATCGCTGCCGGCAAGGGTGGGACCGGCCTCTTCGGCCTTCGCTTGATGCGCGAAAATCTGGATGAGCTCTCGGCGATCCTCGACCGGATTTTCCCAAAACTGCCATCCGACAGAGCCCGTCTCGAAAAGGCCTTTGGCCGCATTCTCTACATACACCTCTCGCGGGAGGACAAGCTTGCGCAGGCTGTCTCCCTGGTCAAGGCAGAGCAGACCGGTCTTTGGCATATCGCTCCCGACGGCACCGAGATCGAAAGGGTCGCGCCGCCGAAAGAGCCCCAATATGATTTCGAGCGGATCAGGCGTGAGGTCGCGGAACTCGAGACCTATGATGCGGCCTGGAACATTTGGTTCGCAGCGCAAGACATATTCCCGCTGCGGGTCGACTATGAGCGTCTTGCCGCGAACCCGGCTGCGACATTGCTAGACATCTGCAAAGCCCTGGGGATCCGAGCGCCTGACGCCAAGGACGTGAGCCCCGGCGTTGCAAAGCTCTCCGACGACACGAGCCTCGACTGGATGCGCCGCTATCATCTGGATGCAACCGTCTGAGGTTTCGAGGAGGTGGCTAAGCCGTCTTGGCCACCACCGTCTCGCTGAGCCAGGTGCCGATCTTGGTGCCCAGGCGGTCGGGCGAAACGGGCTTCGGCAGATAGTCGTCCATGCCTGATTCGATGCACTTGTCGCGATCACCCTTCAGCGCGTGCGCGGTGACGCCGATGATCGGGATGTGGGTGCCCGTCGAGACCTCCATCGCCCGGATGGCGCGGGTCGCCTCGTAGCCGTTCATTTCGGGCATCGAGACGTCCATCAGAATCAGCTTGGGGCGCAGCGCCCGGTACATCTCGACCGCCGTGCGGCCATTGCCGGCGATGCGGTAGCTCAAGCCCAACCCATTGAGGATCTGGCCGAAGACCAACTGGTTCACGTCATTGTCCTCGGCAATGAGGATGTCGATCGGTCCGTTCGGCGTGGTTGTCGATTCCGGCGCTGCCGCGACCGGCATTGCCGGACCGCGGATGACGGTGAAGGCGGGCGGCGCTGCCGGGGGAGCCTGCACGATCGGTTCGCGGACGAACCGCGCCTTGCCGACCTGCGAACGGGCCTTCTGGATGACCGAGATGACGGTGCCGAGCAGCACCGCGGAGCGCGCCGGCTTGGTCAGGTGTGCTGATATGCCGAAGTCGATGATCATCCTGCCGAAATCGACCTGGTCGACCGAGGTCAGCAACACCACCGGGATGGAGGATAGCCGGCTGTCGGACGCAATGGCTCTGGCGACGTCGGCGCCGTTCATGCCCGGCATCTGGTAGTCGAGGATGATGCAGTCGACGGCGGCCCCGAGCTGAAAGGCGCGGTCGAGGAAAGCCAGGCCGACGGCACCGCTTTCGGCGGCGGCACAATCGAAGCTCCAGCTCCTGAGCTGCTCGAGCAGGATTTCGCGGTTGACCGGATTGTCGTCGATGACCAGCACGCGCGCGCCGGTGACGTCGACCGGCACGATCTCGTCGCGCGCCGCTGCCTGATGCGCGGGCAGCGGCACCGAGAACCAGAACACGGAGCCGCGGCCAATCTCGCTTTCGACGCCGATCTTGCCTGCCATCAGGTCGACGAGGCGGGCGGCGATGGCGAGGCCCAGCCCCGTGCCCTCATGGCGGCGGGTGGACGAGCCGTCGACCTGTGCGAATTTCTCGAACACGTTCTGCAGCTTCTCGGCCGGTATGCCGATGCCGGTGTCCTCGACGCGAACCTTGAGCTGGACCACGTCATTGACGATCTCTCCGCCGACATCGATCAGCACATGACCCTTCTCGGTGAACTTCACCGCGTTGCCGAGCAGGTTGGTGATGATCTGCCGGAACCGGCCGGCGTCGCCGACGACATGGGCCGGCAGGCGCGGATCGACGCGCACGATCAGTTCGAGGTTCTTTTCGGCGACGCGCGCCGAGACCAGCGTCGCCACATCCTCGACCGCTTCGGAAAGGCGGAAGGGAGCAGGGTCCAGAGTGAGTTGCCCGGCATTGATCTTGGAGAAATCGAGGATGTCGTTGATGATGGTGAGCAGCGCGTTGCCGGATTTGACGATGACGTCGGTGAAGGTCTTCTGGCGCGCGGTCAGATCGGTCTTGGCCAGCAGTTCGGCCATGCCGAGCACGCCGTTCATCGGCGTGCGGATTTCGTGGCTCATATTGGCCAGGAATTCTGACTTGGCTCGGTCGGCGGCCTCGGCCTTGAACAGGGATTCGGCGGATTCGGCGAAGGCGCGGCGGATCGCCACTTCCATCGGACGGAAGATCCAGAAGGCAACGATGGCAAGGGCCGCGAACAGGATGCCGCTCGCCCACAACAACAGCCTGTCGCTGGAGGCATCGGCCAGATGGCGCTCATCGTCCATGGCGGTGCGGACGCGGACCAGCATCGGCTGGGCGAACAGATCGTTCTGGTTGCGGATTTCGCGATAGCTCCACTCGTCGACCTTCTGCGCCACCGACATCAGGTTGAAATTGCGCACCATGTCGCGCGGCGACCAGAACAGATCGCCGTTAACTGAAGCGGACTGGAGTTCGTTGACGGTCTTGATCGACAGCCGCGGCTTGATCGCCGCAAGCTGGGCAGTCAGCGTCTCGATCTCGCCGGTCAGGCGCTCCGAATGGCCGCGCGCCGATGTGGTCAGGGCATCGCGTGTCTCCGCCCGCCAGGCGGTGCCGGTCGTCTCGGCAAAGCTGGTCGCGTTGCGCAGGTCGCGGGTGAAGATGACGAGGTTGCTGCTCAGCGCATCGATGTCGCGGCGAAAGGAATTGACGCGATCAAGCGCAATCACGATTCCGGCGGAAGCCAGTGCGAAGATCAGCAACCCTGAAATATAGCGGATCCGGACCGACCGGATGAAGGACGAATATTCAGGCATGCGCAACCCCAACACATACGCACCATTTAATGGCCGGGATTACGCTTCATTTACATTAAAATTTCGTTCGTGCGCGTAGGCAGGCCATGCGAGCCGCCGGATGGACAGCACGCCTAGGCCGCTTCCACGACGAGGGCGCGGATGCGGCCACTCACCGGGCCTTCCCCGAACCGTTTCCCAAGGGCATTCGCCACGTGTCGCGTCGCCTCCTCCAGCGAGCCGCCGCGTGCCTCGATCTCGGCCCGCAGGGGTGTGCCCTGGCAATAGGCCGTGGCCGCCTCATATGGCGAGGAAGCGGCGCTGACAGCATCCAGCGGCTCTATGGTGATGTCACGGAAGCCGGCGGCATGCAGGTCGGCGCGGATGACGTCCGCGTCGTGATAGCCATGCGGCGTCCTCGCCATGAAGCGCGGCGGATCGGCCGGGAAGAAATGGCCGAGTGCCCGCGTCGCCTCCTCGGCGAACTCGTTCTCTTCGATGGCACTCCACACGTTGAACAGGAAATGCCCGCCCGGCCGCATCACCCGCCGCGCTTGCCCGTAGGCGCCCACCCGATCGGGGAAGAACATCGCACCAAACTGGCAGACCACGGCGTCGAACTGTGCGTCCTCGAAGGGAAGCGCCTGGGCATCGGCCTGCTGCCAGGTGATGCGAGGATCGTCCGCCATCCGCGTGCGTGCGTGGTCGAGCATGGGCCGGTTGAGGTCGGTGACCACGATGCGCGCTTGCGCCGGCAGCTTTGCTGCCATCGCACGTGTCACCACGCCGGTGCCCGCCGCCACTTCGAGCACCGATTGCGGCCCGAGCTTCGACACCCGCTCCGCCAGATCCCGCGCATATGGCTCGAAGATCAGCGGCACCATCGCCCGGTCGTAGACCTCGGCAATGGAACCGCTGAACAGTTTGTCGGTGGTCGACATGGCACCCTCCAAATCTATCCGCACCGCGTGCTTGCCGTGCGGATGGCAAAGCGATGTCGATCCTCTGCCTAGGCAGGCTTCCGCTCAAGTTCTATTTCTGAATTGGCCGGCGGAGGACGAGCGAGCTTTAGTCAGCTCGATATCTGGGTTGGCGCCAACCTCAACTGGTGCGGGTCGCCACGAACGTCGCCGCTTCTTTCAGCAACTGGGCATCGTCGCCATAGGGCTTAAGCAGCGTATGCGCCTGTTGGACGAGGCCGTGAAGCTGGCCGCGTGCCCAATTCGCACCATGCAAGGCCACCAGCGTCGCCTTGCCGGCGGCGGCGTCCTTGCGGGTCGCCTTGCCCATCTGGCTGGCATCGGCGGTCAAATCGAGCAGGTCGTCGGCAAGCTGGAAGGCAAGACCGATCGCCGAGCCGAATTCGGCCAGCCGCTCGCGGTCATCGGCCGGGGCGCCGGCGATGAGGGCACCTGCCTCGCAGGCGAAACGGATCAGAGCGCCGGTCTTCATCGCCTGCAGCCGGATGATGCCGGCCTCGTCCGGCGGCGTCTGTTCGGCTTCGAGGTCGAGCTTCTGGCCGCCGACCATGCCGCCGGGTCCGGCGGCGCGGGCCAGCGCCAGCACCAGGGCCGCCCGCCGCTCCGCCGGCAGGCCGGTCGCCTCGCCAGCGATGATGTCGAAGGCCAGTGTCAGCAAGGCATCGCCAGCCAGGATAGCGGTCGCCTCGTCGAAGGCTCTGTGCACGGTCGGCTGGCCACGGCGCAGATCATCGTCGTCCATGGCGGGCAGATCATCGTGTATCAGCGAATAGCAATGCACGCATTCAAGTGCGGCGGCGACACGCAGTGCCGCCTCGCCATCGGCAGAGAAAAGGGCCGCACTTTCCATGACCAGGAAGGGCCGCAGGCGCTTGCCGCCGTTCAGCACGCCGTGGCGCATGGCTGCCATCAGCCGCTCGGGCCGCGCGATCTCGCCCGAAAGTGCACGGTCGTCGAGTAGCCGCCGCAGCAGCACCTCGACGGCGGCCGCCCGCCTGATGAGCGCCATTTCGAACGCCATTTGGTCGTGATTCGTCATGGCCGGGACCGGTAGCCGACACTCAGACGTTGCGCAAGAAGGCAAGCGCCATTATGCCGGAGCAGTAAGAGCCCGTTTGGAAACTCACCTCCTGCGGTCATCTGAGGGCGTTTTCTGCGCTCCGGTGCTTGCGTACTCCAATGTATGCTCCGCTCCGGTTCTCGAAAACACCGTCACATGACTCACAGGAGCGCGTTTCAAAACGAGCTCTCTGGCACGGGTTGGGCGGCTTGGCGGAACCGATCGTCGATCATGAAACCGAAAAGCTGGACATGGCGACGAGATCGCGGGGCGTAAACCGCCGTGGTCTCAAGCGCTGGGTCCGGCGCGGCATCGTCGTGGCCGCGGTGCTGGCTTTGATTCCGGTCGTGCTGACGTTTCTGTACCTGCCGTTCTTCGTGCATCCTGTCTCGACGCTGATGCTGAAGGACCTGGCGACGTTCTCCGGTTACGACCGCCGCTGGGTGTCGATCGACGACGTGTCGCCGGTGCTGGCCAATTCCGTCATCATGTCGGAGGACGGGCAGTTCTGCTTTCATCGTGGTGTCGATCTCGGCGAGCTGAGAGGCGTCGTCGACGACGCGTTGGCCGGCGAAGCGACGCGCGGCGCCTCGACCATTACCATGCAGACGGTCAAGAACCTGTTTCTCTGGTCGCGGCCGCTGGGCTCGGTGCGCAAGGTGGTCGAACTGCCGCTGGCCGTCTATTTCGATGCGGTGATGTCGAAACGGCGCATTATGGAAATCTATCTCAACATCGCCGAGTGGGGGCCGGGCATCTATGGCATCGAGGCCGCGGCACAGCACCATTTCGGCGTTTCGGCAAAACAGCTGTCGCGACGGCAGGCCGCCCTGCTTGCGGTCTCTTTGCCAAATCCGATCGCCCGCAATCCGGCCAAGCCCGGACCTGGCCTGAGGCGGCTTGCCAATCTGATCGAGCGGCGAGCCGGCCGCTCAGGTGCCTATGTCGCCTGTCTCCGCTAGCCGATCCAAAAAAATTCGCGCCAGTGCTGGCCAAAACGGCACAGGGCGTGTATAGGCACCCGACTTTCTCAGATTTAGGCCCCGACATGGCCCTTTCACGAGGGCGGGCGGGGCTTTTGACCATGTAATGGAGCATATCCATGGCCGTTCCGAAACGCAAAACCTCTCCGTCCAAGCGCGGCATGCGCCGCTCGGCCGACGCCCTCAAGGCCCCGACTTATGTCGAGGACAAGAATTCCGGCGAAATGCGCCGTCCGCACCATATCGACCTGAAGACCGGCATGTATCGCGGTCGCCAGGTGTTGACGCCCAAGGAAAGCTGAGACCAGCCTTTCCAAAGGTTTGAATTCCAAAAGGACCGGCCGGTGGCCGGTCCTTTTGCGTTTGAGGGCCGGGTCGCGCGCATGCTCGAAGCATGGGCGACAACCGTT
Organism: Mesorhizobium sp. M7A.F.Ca.US.008.03.1.1; assembly: GCF_003997495.1. Classification (GTDB taxonomy): domain Bacteria; phylum Pseudomonadota; class Alphaproteobacteria; order Rhizobiales; family Rhizobiaceae; genus Mesorhizobium. The sequence continues at coordinate 85,958 of NZ_RZRU01000019.1, forward strand.
GCAGGCAGCCGGCTGACATGGTTGTTGCGTACGGTCTTCGACCGTGTTCAGCGCTGCCGCCGAAAAATCTTGACTGGGTGCCTGTGGCGCATTCTACAAAGGATTGCCCCACATGGAGACGCCAGATGTTCGGTGCCATTCCGCTGCTGATCGTGCCTTTCGTGCTCTACAACCTCGGACTGCTTGGAATATTCGGCAGCGGCGACGATCCGTGGGCGAGCGAGGTCTTCTCCTTCAGCATGATGTCGGGCGGGGTGTTCTCGATGACGCTGGGCGACCTGATGATACTGATCGGGCTGGTCTTCCTGTTCCTCGAAATGGCGAAGTCGGTGCGCACGACCAATGCCTCGATCATGGACCATCTTCTGTCGACGCTGGTGTTCGTGGCCTTCCTGGTCGAGTTCCTGCTGGTGAAGGGCGCCGCCCATTCCGTCTTCTTCACGCTGATGGTCATCGCCCTGTTCGACGTGCTGGCCGGATTCGCTGTGTCGATGCGGTCAGCCAGCCGGGACATCAATTTGAATTAGTTAGAGCCGGCGCCGACGCTCAGCCCGGATCGGCGGTGAAGCCGGCGGCCTCGATGCCGGCGATTGCCGCGGCTTCGTCATTGTCCGACGTGTCGCCTGAAATTCCGACGGCGCCGATGATGGCCCCGGCCTTGTCGCGGATCAGCACGCCGCCGACGACCGGCAGCACGCGTCCGCCGGAGACGTCCGAAATGCCGGCGACGAGGTGCGGGCGCTCCTTGGCGAAGGCCTCGACCTTGCGTGAGCCCATGCCGATGGCGAGCGCACCATAGGCCTTGCCGGCCGACATTTGCGGGCGCAGGAACGAGGCGCCGTCCTGGCGCTGGAAGGCGACCAGATGCCCGCCGGCGTCGAGCACCGAGACGCCGAGCGGCTTGAGCTTGAGATCGACGCCCCTGGCAAAGGCGGCATCGATGATTTGCCTGGCTTTTTCGAGCGGCAGTGCGGTCATGGCAGTCTCCTGTCTGAAAACGCGTCGATCATCGACCGTCGGCGGGCGAGATAACATCCCGGTTTCGGTTGAAATTGCTTCGCGTGAAGAAGTGGGATGGAAAGCGACCTTCACAGCCACCATCCGGATAGGGTTTGGTGCCTGTGCGGCTTCAGGTCATTTTTTCTTGGCGCGGGCCGGCTTCTTGGCAGGTTCCGCCGGCGCGTTGGCGAGGTCTTCGGCTTCCTTGGCGAGACGCAGCGCCCGCAGCTTGTTGGTCTTGGCCTGGCGGGCATCGCTCTCGGCGACGTATTCGGCCATCGCCTTCTGGCGGACGGATGCCGCCTCTTCCTGCTTCTTGAAGCGCAGGTCGGCGCGTGCGCGGGCAGCATCCCGAGAGTTCTCAACCAAGACCTTATCCAATCCCGTGAATTGTGATTTTCCGCCTCTTCTAGCAGAGCCGGCCCCAAAACGGGAAAATAAGTTGGTCAAGCGGCAGAGTCGGCGGCGAGAGCTTTGCTGGCAACCAACGTCTCATAGGCGGCCTGCAAGGTCGCGCGGACCGAAGGGCCAGACATTGTATCGAGCGGCATGCCGAGATGTTCATGGCGCAACTCGTCCATGAATTTGTCCCACATCGGCTGTCCGCCCTTTTCCAGAAGTTCGGCCCGGATCGACAATTCGTCGCTGACCGGTAGCCAGACGCGGCCCCAGGCGCCGAGATGTGCCAGGATCGGCACCAGCGTGATCGCCATCTCGGTCAGGCTGTAGATCGCCTTCTGCTTGTGTGAGGGGTCGTCGGCCTTGGTCAGCATGCCCAGTTCCATCAGCCGCTTCAGCCGGTCGGCGAGGATGTTGGAGGCGATGCCTTCCATCGATCCGTTGAGCAGCTCGCGAAAATGACGCCTGCCGCCGAAGATCATGTCGCGAAGGATGATCAGGCTCCAGCGATCGCCGAACACTTCCAGCGACAGGTTGATCGGGCACCCGGACCGGCGATCCATGCTCATAAGATTCTTCTCCAAAACCAGTTGCATTATCGTATCGGTTTTATTATCGTGCAACCGATTGCAAAATGCAATCAGTTATGTGATGGGAGACAGTGCCATGACGACCACCGAACGCCCCAAGATCATATCCGAAGCCGTTGGCGATCCGGCGAACCCGCCGCTGTTGCTGATCATGGGAGCGATGGCCTCGATGCTGTGGTGGCCGGAGGCGTTTTGCCGGAAACTGGCCGGTGCCGGCCTGTTCGTGATCCGCTACGACAACCGCGATACCGGCCGTTCGACCAAATATCCGCCGGGAGCACCGCCCTACACGTTCGATGATATGGCCGACGATGCAATGCATGTTCTCGACGACCACGGCATCAGCAAGGCGCATGTCGTCGGCATGTCGATGGGCGGCATGATCGCGCAGCTTGTGGCGTTGAAACATCCCTCGCGTGTCATTTCTTTGACTGTGATCAGCAGTTCGCCGGTGGGAATCGACACATCCGACCTTCCCGGGACGACCGAAGCCTACATGGAACAATCGGCCGAGGGCGCCAAAGTCGATTGGTCGGACCGTGGCCAGGTGGTCGATTTCATGGTCAGGGATGCGCGGGCGATCGCCAGCACCGCGCATCCATTCGACGAGGCCCGGATGCGGGCCTTTGTCGAGCAGGATTACGACCGCTCCGGCGGCTTGCTGAGCGCGACCAACCATTTCGTGCTCAACGGCGGCGACGCCTGGAAGGGCCGCCTGCACGAGATCGCGGCGCCGTTGCTGGTCATCCATGGCACGGCTGATCCGATCTTTCCGGTCGAACATGGCGAGGCGCTGGCCGAGGCGGTCACCGGCGCGAAAATCATCCGGATCGAAGGCGGCGGCCACGAGCTGCACCCGGAAGACTGGGATGTGATTGTCGCAGGCATCGTCGCTCACGCCCACGCCGTTTGAAGCGGCAAAAGCGGGCTTTGACGGGCTATGCTTGCCGCATTGACCTTGATGAGCAGCACGGCACCGGCCCTTGATGAACCACGAAACAGATGAGCAAAAAATGTCCCTGACGCTTCATTTCCATCCGTTGGCCTCTTTCTGCTGGAAGCCGTTGATCGCGCTGTATGAGAACGCGACGCCGTTCACGTCTGTCATCGTCGATCTTGGCGATGCTGAATCGCGCGGGGCCTTCCTGAAGATTTCGCCGGCCGGCAAGATGCCGGCGCTGCGCGACGACGTGCGCGACCGCACGGTGCTGGAATCGACCATCGTCGTCGAATATCTGGCCGCGCATTATCCAGGGCCGCTCGACCTTGTGCCCGCCGACATCGACCTGGCGCTGGCAGTTCGCCAGGGCGACCGCTTCTATGACTTCTACGTGCAGGAGCCGATGCAGAAGATCGTCGGCGACCGGTTGCGCCCCGACGACAAGACCGACCCGTTCGGCGTCGAGCAGGCTCGCGACCAGTTGCGCAATTCCTACGCCATCATCGAACAAGACATGCAGTCGAAGATCTGGGCGATGGGCGACGCTTTCACCATGGCCGATTGCGCAGCGTCCCCCGCGCTGTTCTATGCCAACAAGGTCGAGCCGTTCGGCGACAAGTATCCGGCTGTGAAGCGCTATCACGACCGCCTGCTGCAGCGGCCTTCCTTCGCCCGGGTTGTCGAGGAAGCGCAGCCCTACTTCAAGTTCTTTCCCTACAATGATGGCTGATCGGGATGATGCACGACCCTGCCCCAGGCGCTGGTCGATTCGGTCGGTCAACTGGCCGAACCGCTGGCGCCGAACCGCTGGCAATGACACTGAGAAGCTCAGGCTTCCCAGAATTGATCGAGCCAGATGTTGAGTTTGAGGAAGCCGGTGCCGCTCACCGTATAGACGCGCCTTGTGCCTTCCGGCTTGGCGTGGACCAGGCCGGCATCGAGCAGCACTTTCAGATGTTGCGACACAGCTGGGCGCGACACCGGCAAACCGGCGGCCAGTTCGGTGACGGTTTTCGGGCCGCGGCGAAGTTCTTCCAGAAGATGGCGCCGGTTGGGATCGGCAATCGCCATGAAGGCGTCGGAAAACATCATGCCTGTATTAGTGAGGCAAAGCCTTTCGAATCTCAACCGTCTGCTTCTGCTTTTCTTCTGGGATCAAGCCGCAATGCTTCAGGGGTCACCGACCGATCGGCCGGCTGCGTCTTGAAGGCGTCACGATCGCCGATCGGCACCGGCGCGCGGCGGCTGATGCGCAGCAGCGTGTAGCTCGCCAGGCAGAGATGCGCGAAGGCGGTCGCCAGGAACAGACCTTCCGGGCGCATCCAGCCCATCAGGGCAGCGGCAAGCAAAGGTCCGATCATCGTGCCGAAGCCGTAGAGCAGCAACAGCCCGCCAGATACCTTGACGAAATCCTCCGAGCGCGCGTGGTCGTTGGCATGCGCCACGGCGATCGAATAGAGCGTGTAGGCGAAGGCGCCATAGGCTGCGGTGAAGACGATGACGAAGACGCCGGAGCGTGGCTCGAACAGGAAGATCAAGAGCGCGAACAAAGCCCCGCCGAAAGCCGCCCCGGCCAGCACGAAACGCCGGTCGGTCTTGTCGGACAGACGTCCGGCCGGAAGCTGCATGGCGGCACCGGCAACGACCACAAGGCTCATCATCAGGGCGATCTCGGCCGTGGAAATGCCGATGCGGGCGCCATAGACGGCGCCAAGCGTGCCCCAGGCGCCGTTGGCGATGCCGATCAACACGCAAGCGACCGCCGATACCGGCGAATTGGCATAAAGGCCTTTGACGTCGAGCGAGACGTCCTGCAACGGTTTGGGGTGCGAAGCGCTTGAGACCGCCGTCGGAATGAGTGACAGGCAAAACAGGATGCCGGTGATCATGAACAGCGACGCGGACTTCACGTCGCCGCCGGCGACGATCATCTGCCCGCCCATGATCGAGGCATAAGTCACCATCATGTAGAGGCCGAAGACGGTGCCGCGGTTCTCGTTGGTGGCCTTCTCGTTCAGCCAGCTTTCGATGACCATGAAGGCGCCGGCCATGGTGAAGCCGGTGAAGGCGCGCAGCAGGATCCAGACATATTCGTCGATGATCAGCCCGGTCAGCAGCGCCACGATGGCGCCGGATGCGGCAAAGGCGCCAAAGGCGCGCACGTGGCCGGCGCGGCGCACGATGCGCGGTGCGAAGAAGCAGCCGGTGACGAAGCCGCCGGCCCAGGCCGTGCCCATCAAGCCGAGCGATGCGGTCGAGAAGCCTTCGAGTTGACCGCGCAGGGGCAAGAGCAGCCCATGCAATCCAGACGCCGCGAGCAGGAAAGCGGTGCCGCGAAGCAGCGAGAGGATCGGTCGGTAGGTTGCGAACATTGGTTGATCCGGCTCAAGGTTTGGCGGGGACGCTGGGTCTGAAGACAGTCGCATTCGGGCTTTTCGGCGGCGGGCTCTAGGGCCGAGCGTCTATCCGCGGCGGAACAGTGCTTCGGCCGCCGATTTAGTGGTGTCCTTGGCCTTGAGCTCTGCCTCCAGCCTGGCAATCTCGTCGCGCAGGATGCCGATCCGTTCGGTCAAGTCACTGACGGAAAGCAATGACAGGTCCTGCCCGATCTCGTGCGGGCGCGCCTTCTTCTTGGGTTCGTCGTCGAAGATCGCCATGTCGCTCCTCCTCCGCCAAGACCAGATTGGCCATTTGCCTGATTTGGCAATCAGCATACATAGGGCAGGGGCGTCGATGCAAACAGCCGATCGGGCAACGGCAAGGAAAGACGGGAAATCTCATGGCGAGCGGACAGAAAATTCCGGCAAGAATGACGGCCATCGCGATCTCGGAGCCGGGTGGGCCCCGGGTTTTGAAACCCGAAACGCGCGACGTGCCGCAGCCCGGTCCCGGCGAGATCCTGATCAAGGTGCATGCCGCCGGCGTCAACCGGCCCGACGTCCAGCAGCGCATGGGCGCTTATCCGCCGCCGTCCGGCGCGTCGGACCTGCCGGGCCTGGAAGCCTCGGGTGAAGTGGCCGCCCTTGGCGACGACATATCACGCTGGCGCATCGGCGACCGCGTCTGCGCGCTGACGCCCGGCGGCGGCTATGCCGAATATGTCAAGGTCCATGCCGGTAGCGTGCTGCCGTTGCCGGCGGGCTTCACCCATACCGAAGCCGCGGCGGTGCCGGAAAACTACTTCACCGTCTGGCACAATGTGTTCGAGCGTGGCGGCCTCAAGAAAGGCGAGACGCTGCTCGTCCATGGCGGCTCGTCCGGCATCGGCACGACGGCGATCCAGCTTGCCTCCGCATTCGGCGCCTATGTCATCACCACCGCCGGCAGCAAGGAGAAATGCGACGCCTGCCTGAAACTCGGCGCAGACCGCGCGATCAATTATCGCGAGGCGGATTTCGTCGCCGCGGTCAAGGAGGCAACGGGCGGCAAGGGCGCCAATGTCATCCTCGACATGGTCGGCGGCGACTATGTGGGGCGCAACTACGAAGCCGCGGCGGTCGAGGGGCGAATCGTCCAGATCGCCGTGCAGGCCGGTGCTGTCGCAAGCGCGGACTTTTCGAAGATCATGGTCAAGCGGCTTACCCACACCGGGTCGACGCTGAGGCCGCGCACCGTCGAGTTCAAGGCGGCGATCGCGGCGGCTCTGGAAGCCCAGGTGTGGCCGTTGCTCGGCACGCGCAAGGTTGCTCCTGTGATGGACATGATCTTCCCGCTCGGCGAGGCCTGGCGGGCGCATGAGCGGATGGAAGACGGCGAACATATCGGCAAGATCGTGCTCGACGTCGGCTAGGACGTATCGATATTCAGGTGAGCCCGCCTGACCAGTCTCGATACGCCCCGGGCGTCCGCCTCACTGCCTACAAGATGAACAGAAGCTTAATGCTGCAATGCAGCATTTGCATCATTGCTATGCAAAATCAGCCATTCAAGTCCTCCTCGATGACGCCTATTTGAGCAGCATCGAAACGAACATCGTTCTGGAGGACTACCATGAACCCGATCCGCGCTTTCCGTAACTGGCGTATGTACACCGAGACCGTCCGCGAACTGAACCGTCTCAACGCACGTCAGCTCAGCGATCTCGGCATCAACCGCGCCGACATCGAGAAGATCGCCCGCAGGGCTATCTGAATTCGAGCATGGTCCGGCCCAAAAATGCCGGACCATGCCATAGAAGCCAGAGCCGCATCAGACGGATTTCCGTCGCGGTTCCAAGCCCGCTGGACCCCGTCCGGCGGGTTTTGTCTTTTGGGGCGGCAACCCCGTGCGGCTCGACAACAATCTGAGGTTGACCGACATCTCGCTCCCAACGCCACGCTCGGTGTGTCCGATTCCGGCAGTTCGGCGGAGGCAGTGCCGCCGACCAAGGGTGCCAAGGTCGATCTCGGCATCAAGTTCTGATCGCCACTAGCCACCTCAACAAAGTTCGACGCGCTCTTGGCGATCTGATGGTCGCCGGGTGTGCGCAACCTTTTCGGCGATCACCATGTCAGTTTGAATCCGCTACGCTCAACGGCGCGAGCGCTATCCGATCGCCGCTTCCAAAAACGTTGCGAAACGACCCGAGAGCGGTTATACAGACCGCGAATTTCCCATTTTGGTGGCTCTAAACCACCGCCCGCGCGGGAACGCGGGCGAACGAGAAGGATTTGTAAAATGGCCAATACGCTGCTGATGCCCAAGGCGACCGCCGTCTGGCTGGTCGACAATACCGCACTTTCCTTCGAGCAGATCGCGCAGTTCTGCGGGCTGCATCCGCTCGAGGTCAAGGCAATCGCCGACGGCGAAGCGGCGCAAGGCATCAAGGGCATGGACCCGATCATGACCGGACAGCTCACCCGCGACGAGATCGCGCGCGCCGAGAAGGACCCGAACCAGCGCCTGAAGCTTTCGGACCCCAAGGTGCGGGTGCCCGAATCCAAGCGCAAGGGTCCGCGCTACACGCCGCTGTCGAAGCGCCAGGACCGGCCGAATGCCATTCTCTGGCTGGTGCGCAACCATCCCGAGCTCAAGGACGCGCAGATCTCGCGCCTCGTCGGCACCACCAAGTCGACGATCGAACAGATCCGCGAGCGTAAGCACTGGAACTCAGCCAATCTGCAGCCGATGGACCCGGTGACGCTGGGCCTTGCCTCGCAGATCGACCTCGACATGGAAGTCAACCGCGCCTCGCGCGGCCGCGAACAGGCGCAGCCGGTCGGCGACACGCTGCTGCCTGCGGCCCTGACCGAGCGGCTGGTGCCGGCTCCCGAAAAGCCGAAGGACGAGGACGCCGAACTCGACGCCAACGCTGTGTTCGCCAAGCTCTCGGCCCTGAAGTCGAAGAACACCGACAATGACGATGACGATTGAGGTTGTCTGACATTCCGCGAAAAAAGCCCGCTTCGAGCGGGCTTTTTTGTGGCTGCGTCAGGTCTCAGCTGCGCGCCGCGCGATCCGGCGCCATGCCATAGTCCTCGCTGCGCTCCACCGCGCGGTAGAAGTCGGCCAGCTGCTTGCCGCGCTCCGGCTTGAAGATGCGGCCGGCGATGACCACAGAGGCGATGCGATCGATGCGGAAGGCGCGGAAATCGTCGCGCATCTCGCACCAGGCGACCAGCGTCCACACCTTGCCCCAGAACCACAGGCCAAGCGGACGGATATCGCGGGCGGTGCCGCGGCCGGCCTCGTCGGAATAGTCGATGGTCAGCACCTGGCGCTTTTCGACCGCGCGCTCGATCAGGTCGATCGCCTCGCGGGCGGCGTCGCTGACCACCCACATCGGCGTGTGGATCTCGGTGCGCGCGATGCGGTCCTTTTCGGCATCGGGCAGGACGGCGCCGATCTTGACCAGCGCCTCGTCGGCAGCACGCGCCATGGCAGCACCGCCAAAGGCGCGCACCATACGGGCGCCGGCAACCAGCGCGACGATCTCGTCACGCGTGAACATCAGCGGCGGAAGATCGAAACCCTCCCTCATCATGTAGCCAACGCCGGCCTCGCCGTCGATCGGCACCCCGGTCGACTGCAAATCGGCAATGTCGCGATAGATGGTTCGCTCGGAAACCTCGAGCCACGTGCCGAGCTTCTGGGCGGTGACCAGTCGGCCACCGCGCAGATGCTGCACGATCTGAAAGAGCCTGTCGGCGCGGCGCATCGTATGGTCCCTCGGCGTTGTCTCTATGCATGTCGCCCAAAACTGGCGTCCACCTTTGGGCAACATGCATCGTGTTTTCGCGCATGCCGTTATCCCAAGACCGCAGAATACCTTTGGGCGGCATGCCTCATGGTTTCAGCCCTTCGCGCTTGCGCTGCGCGGCGACGAACTCCGCGCCGAAGGACAGTTTCTTCGTCGTCGGCGTTTTCGCATCGAGCACGCGCCAGAACGGTGCCACGTCACTCAGCGTCATGCCGCGCTGGAGGTCCTCGTTGGCGGCTTCGGCAACAGTGCGCAGATGATAGCCTATGGTGACCGGGCATGTCACTTCGGCGCCATGCTCGACGGCAAGTGCTGTACGCAGCGCACGCACATCCATCTCGACGCCTTCGGGAATCGAGCGGATGAAATCATCGACCTGGCGCGCTGTCGGCACCAGCATAGACTGGCCTTCGACGACATCGGCCATCGTGCGCGGCGTCGGCTTCACGCCATTGATGCCTGGTGTGCTCAGTCTGTCGTTCCAGCTCTCCATCGATCGTCCTTTCGACTGCCGATGCACGGGTGTCTGAAGTTCGCACCATTGCATGCCCCTCCTGACAGCATACTGTCAGGAGGCTTCAGCATACTCCTTGGCGAACAGCGTTCGCATCTGCGCGAGATCGCTGCCTCTTTCGGGGTAGAGCGTCTTCAGAAAGGCGAGCGCGAAGGTGCCCGGCGCCGAGCTTGGCGCGGAAACAATTTTGCCGTCGGCCAAGGCATGCGGCACATCCTGATAAAGGCTGTCGCCGGCATAGCCGGCCTCATGACCATTGATCCAGTCGCGACCATTGCTGGTATGCTTGGCCTTCTCGAACAGGCCGGCGCGGGCTAGCGCCAGCGTGCCGGCGCAGATACCGCCGACCACGCCGCCGCGCGATGCAATGGCGGCAAGAAGGTTGCCGACATCAGGCGGTGCCTTGCCGGTCCACTGGTCGGAGCCAATGACGGCAATGGCATCGAGGTCGGCATTCTCGCCGGCGCCTGTCGACCGATCGGGCGTCAGCCGAAAGCCGCTGATCCCGGTCACTGGGTTGCCATCAGGCGTCAGCGACACGGCACGGGCGCCGAACCATTCGACCGCCGAGGCCGCTAGCAGCCCATACTCCCAGTCGGCAAAACCTTCGATGAAAAGGAAACCGATCGTCTTCTGTTCGGGCATAAGCTCGCTCCCATCCTCACGCACCGGACCTGTTATCTGGGCGTTGACGCGCCCACATCCAACCGGGTCGAAAAATTGGCTTCAATTGCCGCGAGGGCCACGGTCCGCATACATGTCCGGCCAGCCGATATCCTTGCGAATGTCCGCCGGCAGCGAGTTCATGAACCGCTGGGTGCGGATCTCATTGCGTATCGTGCGGATCTTGCCGACATAGTGCTGCATGCCGCGCAGAATGGTGTAACCGTTCATGGCTAGGTCTCCTCTCTCTGTGTAGGGGCACTATCGCATACCCCTCCTGACAGCAGTCTGTCAGGAGGATGTCAGGGCGTCAGACAATAGTTGCGGCCGGTGCGCGCGCCGCAGGCAAGGCATCGCTTTCGCCGCATCGAACGGTGCCTCAAGGCAGGTTTGCGACTTCCGATTGTTCATGGCGACGACGTTGTTTTCGGCGCCGCTGTTCAGCTTCCGGCGACGGACTGTCGGAATACGCGGCCTTCAGCGAGGTGACCGCAGGTCTGATATGAAGGGAGAAAATTCTTCCCCAACAGCAGGGAGACGACGATGAGCTTGCAACTGACAGGTATCCACCATCTGACCGCCATCACCGCCAATGCGCCGGGCAATCTTCATTTCTACACCAAGGTGCTGGGTCTGCGGCTGGTCAAGAAGACCGTAAACCAGGACGACACCTCGGCCTACCACCTCTTTTATGCCGACGGCGAAGCGACACCGGGCACCGACCTTACCTTCTTCGACTGGCCGGTCGGCCGCGAGCGGCGCGGCACCCACAGCATCGTGCGGACCAGCCTCAGGGTCGGCAGCCGGGAGAGCCTTGCCTGGTGGAAGCAACACTTGACCGACGAAGGCCTGGCAACAGGAGAGATCGCCGATATCGGCGGTTATGCGTCGTTGGACTTCGAAGATCCCGAGGGCCAGCGTCTGCGCCTGGTCAGCGATGGCGGCAAGGTCGGCAGCCATCCCTGGGCGCAAAGCCCGGTACCGGTCGAGCACCAGATTCGCGGGCTCGGGCCGATCGTCATCAGCGTTCCCGACATCACCAACACCGAGGCGGTGGTGACCAAGGTGATGAACATGCGCAAGGCACGCGACTATGTCTCGCCGGAGGGGCAGGTTCACGTCTTCGAAATGGGAGAGGGCGGGCCGGCGGCGGAGTTGCATGTCCTGGTGCAACCGGGACTGGCGCCGGCGAGGCAAGGCGCGGGTGCGGTTCACCATGTCGCCTTCAGGGCGCCGGACCAGGAGACGCTGCATCAATGGACGGCGCGGCTGGCGGAGTTCCGGTTGCCGTCGAGCGGCGAGGTCGAGCGCTATTATTTCCGCTCGCTCTACTTCCGCGAGCCGAACGGCATCCTGTTCGAGATCGCAACCGACGGGCCGGGGTTCACCGCCGACGAGCCGATGGAAACGCTGGGGGAAAGCCTGGCCCTGCCGCCATTCCTCGAGCCGAAGCGGGCCTCGATCGAGGCTGGCCTCAAGCCGCTGAAGTAGATCGTTTCCCAGTCGCAGGCGGGCGCCGCGTTCCGACCTAGGATCGCGGCGTCGTTCTTTCTCAGGCAATGAGCGACGTGCTTTGACAGCCGGGCGCGTTGCTGGTCAAAGGCGGCATGACGAAATTCCTCGCCCTTGTCATCGTCGGTTTCATGGTCATTCAACTGATCAAGCCGCTTGGCTGGCCAGGCCTCAAGCGACGCGGTGATTTCTGGAAGCTGGCACTGCTCGCCATGGCCGCGATTTCACTGGCGGCCGTGCTCGGGCATTTGACGTAGAATCTGGCAGAACGGCACCTGCCCTTGGTGCTCAATTGCCCAGCACCGGGCCAACCAGATGCTCGGCCCAGGCCCGGTAGCCTGCTTCCGATGCGTGAAAGCCGTCCGAGGCAAAGCCGGCTTCCGGATTGGTGATCGGCAGGCGCGGCGCCGGCACCGCGCCGCGCTCCAGGCAAAGGCGTTCGCCCATCCGGTTCATGTCGGTGGCGCGGATCTCAAGGATTTTTCCGAGCAGCGGCGGCATGGCGGGCGCCCGCGTGAATTCCAGCACCGGCGACCACACCACGCGCGCTTCCGGCCATTTGGCGCGCAGGCCGTAGAGCAGGCCACCAAACTCCTTCTTGAAGCGCGGCACGGAGTGAAAATTCTTGGTGTCGTTGGTGCCGATGGCCAGCACGATATGCGTCCACGGATCGGCCGACAGATTGGGCAGGACATGGTCGCGTATCTGGCCCGACGTTGCCGAATTGAAGCCGGCCGCCCGCCAGCGCACGGCGCGGCCGGTATTTTGTGAAATCAGCACAGCGAGCTGCGCGGCGAGCCCATCTTCCGAATTGCCGATGCCGACCGAAGCGGCGGAAGAATCGCCCAGCACCAGAAGCGAGATATCAGGCGTCTTGCCTGATATCTCGTGCATGACCGGTCCTTGCGCCGGCAGCATGCGCGTGGTGCGGCGTCGCACGCCGAGGCCTTGCCAGATATAGACCGGGAAGGCGAGCCAGGTGAGCAGGGCCGGGAAGCGCATGGGAACACCGTTAAACGATCAGCTGCAGCCTTAGCCCATGTTTTGGCCGACGGGAACGATCTTCAATCGCAGCAACTCGCCTGCCTCGCTTGCTTGTCCTGATATTCATCGTGCAGCCGCACCCAATCCATCAGTCCGTGATAGGGGCCGTTCTCGTTGCGGCCCTTCGGGGTCATGTCGAGATAGTCGTAGGCGCCGATCTGCGCCTCGCCGCCGCGGGCGCGCGACATGAAGGTGAGGAAGATGTCGCTGTTCTCGTCCCGGTAGAAAACGCTGGTGCCGGGAAGCTCCTTCGATGTCCGTGGACGGGTCTCGAAATTGTAGGTGGTGTCACCGGCGGCGATCTGCTTGCCGGTGAAGGAGACCTGCATGTCGAAGTTGAAATCCGAGGCATAGGACGACACCCAGTCGAACTTCCAGCCCATGCGCTGCTTGTAAGGCAGAAGTTCCGCCAGTGGAGCGCGCGAAACGACGACCAGCGACACGTCGTGATGCCGCAGATGTTGATTGGCGCCGTCGATATGGTCGGCAAGGAACGAGCAGCCCTCGCAATGATGGGTGCAGCCCGGCCCGAACATGAAGTGATAGACGATCAGCTGGCTGTTACCGGCAAACAGGTCGGCCAGTCTCTTCGGCCCTTGCCCGGTCTCGAAGACATAGTCCTTCCGGATCTTCAGCCAGGGCAGTTCACGTCGCTCAGCCGCGATCCGCTCGCGAAGCCGCGTCAGTTCCTTCTCGCGGGCCAGATGCGTCTTGTGCGCCTGGAACCAGTCTTCGCGCGAAACGACCTTGTTGCGATGCATGAACCTCTCCCTGAAGTGTCATTCCAAGGACGTTCGGGATGAGCACAACCCGACATCGCCCGAGAGGAAATAAGGACGGAGAGGCTCCGCCCCAAGCCCGGCAAGTCACAAACAAAAAAAACCCGGGCGCATCGGCCCGGGTTCGAAGGAGGAAGAAAGAACGTGATCAGGCGGCCTGTTCCAGGCTCGCCTTCCATTTTCCGAGCGCTGCCAGATGGTTCATGTGGGCGCGATGGGTGAAGGCGGCCTGGCCGGCGGCGACGTTCGAGGCCTTGCCGCTCCAGGCTTTCTGCGGCGCCGCCTGCAGCGCGCGGCCGTAGGAGAAGGTCAGCTTCCACGGGTGCGGGCCGATGGCGTTGATGGCGTTGAGGTTGGCGGTCGCCTCTTCGTCCTCCTGGCCGCCGGACAGGAAGGCGATACCCGGCACCGCTGCCGGCACTGTCTCGCGGAACAGCTTTATAGTCTTTTCCGCGACTTCTTCAGGGCGGCTCACCTTGCCCGATTTCCTGCCGGCCAGCACCATGTTCGGTTTCAGGATGGTGCCTTCCAGCACGACGCGCGCCGCGTAGAGTTCGCTATAGAGCTTGAGCAAAATCACCTTGCTGATCTCGTAGCATGTGTCGATGTCGTGGGCGCCATCCATCAGGACTTCCGGTTCGACGATCGGCACGATGCCGGCTTCCTGGCAAAGGGCGGCATAGCGAGCGAGCGCATGGGCGTTGGAGCCGATCGAGGTCGCAGAAGGCACGCCTTTGGCGATATCGATGTCGATCACCGCGCGCCATTTGGCGAAGCGGGCGCCGAGCTTGTAATAGTCGGCAAGGCGCTCGCGCAGGCCATCGAGCCCCTCGGTGATAGTGTCGCCGGGAAAACCGGCCAGCGGCTTGGCGCCGGCGTCGACTTTGATACCGGGGATGGCGCCGGCCGCCTTGATGATGTCGACCAGCGGCGTGCCGTCGGCGGCCTTCTGGCGGATCGTCTCGTCATAGAGGATGACGCCGGAGATGTAGCGGGTCATCGCCTCCCTGGTGCGGAACATCATCTCGCGGTAGTCGCGGCGGCTGTCGGCGGTCGATTCGACGCCGATGACGTCGAAGCGCTTCTTGATGGTGCCGGAACTTTCGTCGGCGGCCAGCAGGCCCTTGCCATCGGCGACGATCGCAGCGGCAATGTCTTCGAGACGTTCGCTCATTGTTGCTTCTCCTGAAACGGTTGTTCCGCGCTTAACGGAAGTCTACCGCCAAAGGAATGGCATCGGAAAGCTCGAATCGATTTGAAAGCCTCGGGCGCCTTGTTCGCTCTCCGAGTGTTGATCGCCTCGGAGCCTCAGCGCTTCAACACATCGACGCCGGGCAGCGGCTTGCCTTCCATCCATTCCAGGAAAGCGCCGCCGGCGGTCGAGACATAGGTGAAGTCGTCGGCGACGCCGGCATGGTTGAGCGCCGCCACCGTATCGCCGCCGCCGGCAACCGAGACCAGCTTGCCTTCCTTGGTGCGCGCCGCCGCATGCTTGGCCGCCGCCACCGTCGCATGGTCGAAGGGCGCGATCTCGAAGGCGCCGAGCGGGCCGTTCCAGACCAGTGTCGCGGCACGGTCGATCCATTCGCCGATGGTCGTCACGGTTTTGGCACCGACATCGAGGATCATGCCGTCGGCCGGCACATCGGAGATGGCGACGGTCTCGCAGGTTGCGCCCGCCTTGAACTCCGTGGCGACGACGCCGTCGACCGGCAGGATGATGGCGCAGCCGGCCTCGGCCGCTTCGATCATGATCTGCTTGGCGGTCGCGGCGAGATCATGCTCGCACAGCGATTTGCCGACATTGGTGCCACGCGCGGCAAGAAAGGTGTTGGCCATCCCGCCACCGATGACGAGGGCATCGACCTTCTTCACCAGGTTCATCAACAGGTCGATCTTGGTCGAGACCTTGGCGCCACCGACGATGGCCACGACCGGACGGACCGGTTTTCCCAGGCCCTTCTCGAGTGCCTCAAGCTCAGCCTGCATGGTGCGGCCAGCAAAGGCTGGCAACAGATGCGCCAGGCCTTCCGTCGAAGAATGCGCGCGGTGCGCGGCCGAGAAGGCGTCGTTGACGAAGATATCGCCATTGGCGGCGAGTTTTTCCGTGAAGGCCGGATCATTCTTCTCCTCGGCCTTGTAAAAGCGGGTGTTTTCGAGCAGCAGCACGTCGCCCTTGTCCATGGCGGCGACAGCGCTTCCGGCCGTGTCGCCGACGCAATCCGAGGCGAAACCGACGGGGCGGCCGAGCACGTCGGCTGTCGCCCTGGCGATGGGTTCCAGCGAGAATTCGGGCGAGGGGCCATCCTTGGGCCGTCCGAAATGGGCGAGCAGGATGACCTTGGCACCCTTACCGGACAGTTCGGCGATGGTCGGCGCGATGCGTTCGATGCGGGTAGTGTCGGTGACTTTGCCCTCAGTGACAGGCACGTTGAGGTCGACGCGCACCAGCACACGCTTGCCGCTGATGTTGCCGATATCGTCGAGTGTCTTGAAGGCGGCCATGCGGGTTCCTTTCGCGAAAAACCGGGGGACCATACCCCGCATCGGTGACGATGCAAGGCTTAGGGCGTGCTCGAACCGAAATTTCGAAGGGGGCACGGTCTTGCGCCGGCGGGCGGATGGATGGCAGCGCTCAATGCAGGTCTGTTAGCTCTCGGTTGCTGCCTTTTCCGCGGCTGGCTCCGGGGCCGGTTTCCCGTCCGCCCGCGCCTCGGCCTCCTGCGTCTCGGTCGGCTTGCGCCAGTTGCGGATGAAGGCGGAGACGCGGTCGCCGATTTCGCCGGCGCTGAGGAAGACCGGCACCCGCGCCACCGGCGCGGTCGGCTCGAACGACAAGCCGAGGCCTATAATCTTGCCCTTGTCGTCGACGTCGCGGACGATCAGTTCTATCGGGCCGAGCAGGACGCGGTCGGCATATTCGGCGTGGCCGCCGAGCCGCGCCGTGACCAGCGCTCCAACGGTGAGCTTTTGCTCAGCTTCGGTCAGGCCCGGCGTATAGGCCGCTTCCAGTTCGGCGGCGGAGCGCGCGGGATCGACGGCGAAGGCGCCGAAGAAATCGGCATCCTCGGGATCGACCACGGCACGGCTGGCGAACAGCTTGTCGAGCAGGCGCGGATAGCGGTCCGGGACGAAAATGTAGACCTGGTCGCCGGCGGCGAGCCGGCCCATGTCCTGGAAGCGCATCGAGCGGCCGTCGCGCAGCACCAGCGAGGGCCGCGCCCAGCGTGGGATGCGCTCGCCGCGCGCCACCGGGCTGCCGGGTGCGACGCGATAGGCAAGAAGCTCGTGATGGGCGGAGCCCGGCAATTCAAGCTCGACCTTGTCCAGCGGTCCGAGCCGCGCCGGCACGATCAAACCGAGGCGGCGCGCCAGCGGTCCGACCGTCCAGCCCTGGATGACCAGCGATACCAGAACGATGATGAAGGCGGTGTTGAAGATGACACGGCCATTTTCCAGGCCGCCGAGCAGCGGGGTGATGGCGAGCAGGATCGACACCGCGCCGCGCAGGCCGACCCAGGAGACGAAGGCGACTTCGGGGCGCGGCATGCGGAACGGGATCAGGCAGAGCCAGACGGCGACCGGCCGCGCCACGAACATCAGGAACAGGCCGAGCAGCACCGCCGGCACCATGATCGCCGGGAACTGCGACGGCGTCGCGAACAGGCCGAGAATGAGGAACATGATGATCTGGGCCAGCCACGACATGCCGTCCTGGAAGCGCTTGAGGATGGTGACGGCGCGGATGTCGGAATTGCCTGATATGAGGCCGGCGATATAGACCGCCAGGAAGCCCGAGCCGCCAATGGCGCCGGCGGCGGCAAACACCATCAGCGACAAGGTCAGCACGAAGATCGGCAGCAGGCCATGGTCGAGATTGAGCCGATCGACGAGGCGCACGATGCCAAGGCCGCCGAGCACGCCGACAACCGCGCCGAGGCCCATGTTGAGGAGGAAGCCGAGGAACAGGCTGGTGACCAGGACGTTGGTCTCGGGATTGGCATGCGCGGCGATGATCTCGACCAGCGTGATGGTCAGGAAGATGGCGATCGGGTCATTGGTGCCGGATTCCACCTCGAGCGTCGAGCGCACGCGTTCGCGCAGATTGATCTCGCCGGCGCGCAGCAGGAAGAACACGGCGGCCGCATCGGTGGAGGCGACGGCAGCGCCGAGCAGGAAGGATTCCAGCCAGGTGAGGTCGAGCAGATAGTGGGCGGCGGCGCCGAACAGGCCGGTGGTCAGAATTACGCCGAAGGTCGCCAGCGACAACGCCGGGCCGGCTGCCTGCCGCAAGGCGTTGAGCGGCGTGCCGAAACCGGAATCGAACAGGATGACGGCCAACGCCAGTGAGCCGGCAAAATAGGCGATGCGGGCGTTGTCGAACTGGATGCCGAGACCGTCGGTGCCGGTGGCGAGGCCAATGCAGAGAAACAGGAGCAGAAGAGGGGCGCCGAAGCGGAAGGCGATCAGGCTCGAAAACGCGGCGGCGACGACAAGCGCTGTGCCGACCAGCGTGACGAGATAGATCGCATGCTCCATCCTGAAATCAGCCCCTCAAATTCGTCTGTCTCCTGCTTTGCGAGAGAGTGGGGCGAAGACGTGACCAGTGCAAGGCGGCAGGGTGGCTTTTTGGCCTATGCCGCTGATTTTTGGATGTTTTGGCGCCCGGGACACACTTTGGGAAGGCGCAAGCTGCGCTCATGAAAAACGCCCGGGCAAAGCCGGGCGTTCCAAGTCTCGAAAAGAGAGCTTTGTGATCAGGCGATGGTCTTGCCGAAGGCGACCGATGTGTCGCCCATGCGGTTGGAGAAACCCCATTCATTGTCGTACCAGGACAGCACCGATACGAAGTTGCCGTCCATCACCTTGGTCTGGTCGAGCGCCATGATCGAGGAGCGCGGATCGTGGTTGAAGTCGATCGACACGTTCGGGTGATGGGTGACGCCGAGAATGCCCTTGAGCTTGCCGTTGGAGGCGGCGATCACCGCTTCGTTGATCTCCTGCACCGTGGTCGACCGCTTGGCGATGAATTTGAAATCGACGACCGAGACGTTCGGGGTCGGCACGCGGATCGAGATGCCGTCGAGCTTGCCCTTGAGGTCGGGCAGCACCAGCCCGATCGCCTTGGCGGCACCGGTCGAGGTCGGGATCTGCGACAGCGCGGCGGCGCGGGCGCGGTAGAGATCCTTGTGCATAGTGTCCAGCGTCGGCTGGTCGCCGGTGTAGGAGTGGATCGTCGTCATCATGCCTTTTTCGATGCCGACCGTTTCGTGCAGCACGGCTGCCAGCGGCGCCAGGCAGTTGGTGGTGCACGAGGCATTCGAGATGACGATATGATCCTTGGTCAACTGGTCGTGGTTGATGCCGTAGACCACGGTGAGGTCGGCGCCTTCGGCAGGGGCCGAAACGATGACGCGCTTGGCGCCGGCGGTCAGGTGTGCCGCTGCCTTGTCGCGAGCGGTGAAGATGCCGGTGCATTCGAGCGCGATGTCGATGCCGAGTTCCTTCCACGGCAACTGCGTCGGATCCTTGATCGCGGTGACCTTGAACGTCTCCTTGCCGACGGTGATCTGGTCGCCGGATACCGAGACTTCATGCGGGAAGCGGCCGTGCACGCTGTCATAGCGCAAGAGGTGCGCATTGGTCTCGACTGGGCCGAGGTCGTTGACGGCGACGACGTCGATGTCCCTGCGGCCGGATTCATGGATAGCGCGCAGGATGTTGCGGCCGATGCGGCCAAATCCGTTGATGGCAACTCTGACGGTCATAATTCTCTCCCTGGGAGTTGGAGGGCGGACGAGGGGTCCGCAGTTTCATAGCGGCGGAAGCAAAAAGAATCCAGCCGCAGTGGCATGGATTTAAATCGATTAAGTTAGGCCAGACCGGCGAAGCCGCATGCGCGGTTCCGCCGGACTGATTTTGGTTTGTGCATGCCGTTGTCCCAAAACCGCGACGCAATTTTGGGCGGCATGCACAGGCCCTACTTGGTATGCAGGCGGGCTTCCGCCGCCGTGGCCGCGGCCTCGGCGGTAATGCCGAAATGCGGATAGAGTTGCTCGATCGTGCCCGAGGCGCCGAAGCCGGTCATGCCGACGAAGATGCCGTCGGAACCGATCAGATGATCCCAGCCCTGGCGGATGCCGGCTTCGATCGCCATTTTGATCGGCGCATTGCCGATCGTCTTTTTGCGGTAGTCGTCGCTCTGCTGGTCGAACAGTTCGAAGCAGGGAACCGAGACGACGCGGGTCGGATGGCCGTGCTTTTCCAACAGCTCGCGCGCGCCAAGCGCGATCTCGACCTCGGAGCCGGTGGCGAAAATCGTTACCGCCGCCTCGCCGCTGGCGGCGGCCAGCTCATAGGCGCCCTGGCTGCTGAGGTTCTTGGCCGAGAACTCGGTGCGCACCGTCGGCAGGTTCTGGCGGGTCAGCGCCAAGGTCGACGGCGTCTTTTCCGACTCGAGGGCGATCTGCCAGCATTCCGCGGTTTCGACCGCGTCGGCCGGGCGGAAGACATTGTGGTTGGGGATCGCGCGCAATGCGGCCAGATGCTCGACCGGCTGGTGGGTCGGGCCGTCTTCGCCCAGACCGATGGAATCATGGGTCATGACGAAAATCGAGCGGATGCCCATCAGCGATGCAAGCCGCATCGACGGACGGGCGTAGTCGGAAAAGCACATGAAGGTGCCGCCATAGGCGATGAGGCCGCCATGCAGCGTCAGGCCGTTAAGCGCGGCGGCCATGCCGTGCTCGCGGATGCCGTAGTGGACATAGCGCTGGCCGTAGTCGTCTGGCGTGATGTTCTTGGTCTGGCTGGTCTTGGTGTTGTTGGAGCCGGTCAGGTCGGCGGAACCGCCGATGGTCTCTGGCACCGCGCCGTTGATGACCTCCAGCGCCATCTCGGACGATTTGCGGGTGGCGACCTTCGGCTTGTCGGCGACAAGCTTCTTCTTGTAGTCGGCAATGACGGCGTCGAAATTGGACGGCAGCTTGCCACTGAGGCGGCGTTCGAACTCGGCTTTCAACTTGGCGTCGGCCTTGGCCAGGCGGCCTTCCCAGTCGGTACGCGGCTTGGCGCCGGCCTTGCCGGCGGTGCGCCAGGCGTCCAGGATGTCGGCCGGAATCTCGAAGGGCGGCGAATCCCAGTTGAAGAACTTGCGCGCGCCGGCGATCTCGTCGGCCCCGAGCGGCGAACCGTGCGCCTTGTTGGTGCCGGCCTTGGTCGGCGCGCCGAAGCCGATGGTCGTCTTGCAGGCGATCATGGTCGGCTTGTCGGAATGGCGGGCAGCTTCGATGGCATAGGCGATGGCTTCCGGATCGGTGCCGTCGATATGGCTGGCGTTCCAGCCGGAGGCCTGGAAGCGGGCGACCTGATCGGTGTTGTCGGACAGCGAGACCGGGCCGTCGATCGAGATGTTGTTGTTGTCCCAGAAGACGATCAGCTTGTTGAGCTTGAGGTGGCCGGCAAGCGCGATGGCTTCCTGGGAAACACCTTCCATCAGGCAGCCGTCGCCGGCCAGTACGTAGGTGTAATGGTCGACGAGGTCGTTGCCGAAGGCGGCGTTCATGATGCGCTCGCCGAGCGCGAAGCCGACCGAATTGGCGAGACCCTGGCCGAGCGGACCGGTCGTCGTCTCTATGCCTGTGGCATGGCCGTATTCGGGATGGCCGGCGGTCTTCGAGCCCAACTGACGGAAGTGCTTGATCTGGTCGAGGGTCATGTCCTCGTAGCCGGTCAGATGCAGCAGCGAATAGAGCAGCATCGAGCCATGGCCGGCCGACAGGATGAAACGGTCTCGGTCGGCCCAGTGCGGGGCCTTGGGATCATATTTCAGGAAGCGCGTGAACAGCACCGTGGCAATGTCGGCGCAGCCCATGGGCAGGCCGGGATGGCCGGAATTTGCCTTCTCGACGGCGTCCATGGAGAGAAAGCGGATCGCATTGGCCATCCGGTCATGTTGTTCACGCGACGTCATGGTTCCTCCAGAAATGGGGGTTTGGGGGCTTGGGAGAGCCCTTGAAAAGGGTGCGCGACACATAGCAGGCGCGGGCTTTTAGTCAACAAATCGGGTGCACATTTGCCGGTCTTGTGATGCCGGCGGCGGACCTACATTAGCGTTAGCGGGGGACAGTCGCGAGAGCTTTGTTGACGTTGCCTTCACCCGGTGCCTAATGTTTCAGGGATAACGCGTTCTGAACGTGAATGATTCGGTGATGGGCAGGGCACAGGACGAAGGCCATGACCGGGGAAGCCACACTCAAGGAAGTCATCGCGAGGCTGGGCAAAGCCATCGAGGGGCTGGAAAACGCCGTCGCGGCCAAGCTCGAGCATGAACGCGACTACTCCGAAGCCGAGGCCGAGGTGCAGCGGATGAACGCCGATCGCTCGCGGCTGGCGCAGGAACTCGACAATTCCGAAGCGCGTGCCGAACGGCTGGAAGATGCCAACAAGGAAGTCTCGCGACGTTTGGTGACCGCCATGGAAACCATCCGCGCCGTGTTGGACAGATAGGAGCTGGCCCGATGGCACAGGTCACGGTTTCAATCGACGGCAAGCAGTACCGCATGGCCTGCGACGAGGGCCAGGAAGAGCATCTGATCGACCTTGCCGAGCGCTTCGACCGCTATGTTTCGCACCTGAAGGACTCGTTCGGCGAGATCGGCGATCAGCGGCTGACCGTGATGGCCGGCATCATGGTGATGGATGAGCTCTCGGAATTGCAGAAACGCGTCAAGGGCATGGAAAGCGAAGTGCTGACCTTGCGCAAGACCCGCGACGAGGCTCTGACCAAGGCCGACAAGAGCGATAGCGTGCTCACCAACGCGCTCGGCGCGCTGGCACAGCGCATGGAAGACCTGACTGTGACAATGGCAGTCAACAAGACCTGAGGCAGAATCTCTCCTGTCCAGCCCAACAGCCTCTCATCCGCGCGCCGCGCATTCGGCAGCATAAAAATGCTCGCCTGCCGCCGACAAGAGTTTCATACTATCTTGCAGTCACGATTTTTGCGCTAAGATGCAACGATGCCGGGGCAGGAGCTTGATGGCGGCATCGGTTGCCGCTTGCCGTTCCTCGCTGCCGACGGGTTCCGTTTACAGGGGAGATGTACCATGAGCCTTCGTATCAACGACATTGCGCCGGATTTTACCGCCGAGACCACGCAAGGGACGATCAAATTCCACGACTGGATCGGTGACGGATGGGCGATCCTGTTCAGCCACCCGAAGAATTTCACGCCGGTTTGCACGACCGAACTTGGCACGATGGCCGGGCTCGAAGGCGAGTTCAAGAAGCGCAACGTCAAGATCATCGGCATTTCGGTCGATCCGGTCGAAAGCCACGGCAAGTGGCAGGACGACATCAAGACGGCGACCGGTCACTCGGTGAACTACCCGCTGATCGGCGACAAGGACCTCAAGGTCGCCAAGCTCTACGACATGCTGCCGGGCGGTGCCGGCGAAACGTCGGAAGGCCGCACGCCGGCCGACAATGCCACAGTGCGCTCGGTCTACGTCATCGGACCGGACAAGAAGATCAAGCTGGTGCTGACCTACCCGATGACCACGGGCCGCAACTTCGATGAGATCCTGCGTGCGGTTGATTCCATGCAGCTGACCGCCAAACATCAGGTGGCGACGCCGGCAAACTGGAAGCAGGGCGAGGACGTCATCATCACCGCCGCCGTCTCCAACGAGGACGCGATCAAGCGCTTCGGCGCCTACGAGACCATTTTGCCCTATCTGCGGAAGACCAAGCAGCCATCCGCCTGATCCCAGGCGCTTCGGAACGATTTTTGGCGTTCTCGCCCTTGCGGGCCAAGTGATGCTTGACGGAGGCGTCCGAGTGGAGAAACATGCTCCTTTCGGATGCCGTCAGAGAAAATCATTCCTGCCGGCTAAGGTGGTGGGGAAGCCGGAATTGGACGTAACTTTGGCCAGGCCGCAGGTCAGCGGCTTCTACGACAAGCCGACCGGGGCCATCCAGTATGTCGTCGCCGACCAGACGACGAAACGCTGCGCCATCATCGATCCGATCCTCGATTTCGATGAGAAATCCGGTGCTACGGCAACGACGAATGCCGATGTCCTGCTCGACTTCGTCAGCGAGCAGGGGCTGAGCGTCGAATGGATCCTCGACACCCATCCGCACGCCGATCATTTCTCGGCGGCGCATTATTTGAGAGAGAAGACCGGAGCGCCGACAGCGATCGGCGACAGGGTCGTCGACGTCCAGAATTTGTGGAAGGCGATCTACAACTGGCCGGATTTTCCCGCCGACGGTTCGCAGTGGGATAGGCTGTTTGGTGAAGGCGAAACCTTCAAGGTCGGCACGCTTCCGGTCAAGGTGCTGTTCTCGCCCGGGCACACACTGGCCTCGATCACCTATGTGATCGGCGATGCCGCCTTCATCCACGACACGCTGTTCATGCCCGACAGCGGCACAGCGAGGACGGACTTTCCCGGCGGCAGTGCCGCGCGGCTCTGGCGCTCGATCCAGGACATACTGGCGTTGCCGGACGAGACGCGGGTGTTCGTCGGCCATGACTATCAGGCCGGCGGCCGTGAACCTTTGTGGGAAAGCACGGTCGCCATACAGAAGGCGACCAACGCCCATCTTGCCGCCGCCCGCAGCGAGGCCGAGTTCGTCGCCCTGCGCGAGGCGCGCGACAGAACGCTGCCGATGCCGAGGCTGATCCTGCATGCGCTGCAGGTCAACATGAATGGCGGGAGGCTGCCCGAACCCGAAGCGAATGGCCGGCGGTACCTGAAATTTCCACTGGACGGGCTGTGAGGTAAGGTGCGCGGCGTTGCGCTCAAGTCTCTTTCTCCCCGCCACTATACGGGGAGAAGGTGGCGGCAGCCGGATGAGGGGCGGCGGCGACGTTTTGTCATGATCACGCCGCTAATTGCTGCGCCGGCAAACTCGCAATCTCGGCGCTGCCCCTCATTGTCCTGCCGGACATTTCTCCCCGTAGAGTGACGGGGAGAAAGAGGCTGTCTCTTCGGTTTCGCCAGTTTCCGGCGTCACAAAAAAAAGGCGGCGCCAGTTTCCTGACGCCGCCTTGTATCTTATCGCCGAACCCTGCCTTTAAGCCGCGGGTTGCGCCTCAATCGTACGCAGCGCCTGGGTCTGGCGCTTGGCGGCGGCCTTGACCGCATCCTGCACCTTCTCGAAGGCGCGCACCTCGATCTGGCGCACGCGCTCGCGGCTGATGTCGAACTCGGACGACAGCTCTTCCAGCGTCAGCGGCTCCTCGGCGAGGCGACGGGCCTCGAAGATGCGCCGCTCGCGCTCGTTGAGCACGGCAAGAGCGCCCGACAGCATGCCGCGCCGGTTTTCCAGCTCGTCCTGCTCGATCAGCATGTCTTCCTGGCTTTCGTGGTCGTCGACCAGCCAGTCCTGCCACTCGCCGGACTCACCTTCGCTCGCCCGGATCGGGGCATTGAGCGAGGCATCGCCCGACAGGCGCCGGTTCATCGACACCACTTCGGCTTCGGAAACGTTCAGCCTGGTGGCGATCTCGGTGATCTGGTCGGGCTTCAAGTCGCCGTCGTCGAGCGCCTGGATCTTGCCCTTCACCTTGCGCAGGTTGAAGAACAGGCGCTTCTGATTGGCGGTCGTGCCCATCTTGACCAGGCTCCACGAGCGCAGGATGTACTCCTGGATCGAGGCCTTGATCCACCACATGGCATAGGTCGCGAGGCGGAAGCCACGCTCGGGTTCGAATTTCTTGACGGCCTGCATCAGGCCGACATTGCCTTCCGAGATCACTTCGCCGATCGGCAGGCCATAGCCACGATAGCCCATGGCGATCTTGGCGACGAGCCTGAGGTGGCTGGTGACGAGCTTGTGCGCAGCGGAGGTGTCTTCGTGCTCGGCGTAACGCTTGGCGAGCATGTACTCTTCCTGCGGCTGCAGCATGGGAAAGCGGCGGATTTCTTCCAGATAGCGGCTGAGGCCGCCTTCGCCGGAAACGATACTGGGTAATGACTGGGCCATGATAGCGCCCCCTCTCTATTGGATGGAGTGATGCCCCCGAAACGCGGCGGGCATGTGACGCGGGCACCAAAAGGCTCGCCCGCGACATCAGATCTTATACAGGAACAAAACCAGAAAAGACAGGCATTTGTTCAACACGAAACAGTGTGTCACGGTGAAGTGAACAATGTCAGTCAGGTTTTTTGATGGCTTGTTGGTGACGGGTTCAGAGTTTGCGGAAGCCGCCGACGAGTTCCTCCATGTCCCTCGGTAACGGCGCCTCGAACCTCATCGTTAGATGGGTAGTGGGGTGGCGAAATGCAAGAAGCCAGGCATGCAAAGCTTGCCGGGGAAATGCCTTGACCTGACTTTTCAACGGTTCGGGCAGCCGGTTGGCCTTGGTGCGGAAGGCCTGGCCATAATCGGGGTCGCCGATCACCGGATGGCTGATATGCGCCATGTGGACACGGATCTGGTGGGTGCGGCCGGTCTCCAGCCGGCATTCGATAAGGCTGGCCGTGGCGAACTCCTGTTGGCTCTCGCCGAAGCCCTCCTGCACGGCGAAGTGGGTGACCGCATGGCGGGCGTCGTCGCGTCCTTCCGGCACCACGGCGCGGCGCACGCGGTCGGCGGCGCGGCCGAGCGGCGCGTCGACCCTTCCGGTCGGCCTCTGCGGTATGCCCCAGACCAGCGCCAGATAGGCACGTTCGAGATCGCCGGTCAGGCCGTGATCGGCGAAAGCCTCGGACAGCGACTTGTGGGCGCGGTCGGTCTTGGCGACCACCATGACGCCGCTGGTCTCCTTGTCGAGGCGGTGGACGATGCCTGGCCGCCGCACGCCGCCAATGCCCGAAAGGCTGTCACCGCAGTGATGGATCAGGGCATTGACCAGCGTGCCGGTCCAGTTGCCGGCGCCGGGGTGAACGACAAGCCCGGCCGGCTTGTTGATGACGATCAACTCGTCGTCCTCATAGAGCACTTCGAGCGCGATGTTCTCGCCCTGCGGTTCCGCCGGCTCCGGTTCCGGCATGGTAACCGACACGCTTTCGCCTGGCGCCATCTTGCGCTTGGTCTCATTGACAGGCTTGCCGTCGACCGAGACCGCGCCCTGCCTGATCAGCATCTGCACGCGGCTGCGTGACATGTCCGGAGCAAGCCTTGCCGCCAGCCACTGGTCGAGGCGCTGACCGGCCGCATCCGCATCTGCCACCAGCACGGTCGGTACCGCCTCTATCAATTCAGGGGCCTCTTCGCTATGAGCGCTCATTGAAAAACCGTTCCGGAACTGTTTTGCCATGGCCAGCCCGATCGCCGAAGAAGACCAGGATAAGCCGCTCGACCCCGAGGTCGAAAAGGTGCGCAGGAAACTCGTCCGCTTCGTCGGGATCAATCTCGGCCTGCTGTTCCTCGCCCTTATGGTGGTGATCGGCGCCCTTGTCTACAAAGCGCGCAATGCACCGCCGGCGAACCCGCCGCTGGCCGGGGATATCCAGACACCCGCCGGCGAACCGGTCAGCGGCGACATCGTGCTGCCGGTCGGGACCAAGGTGGTCAGCCAGTCGCTGTCCGGCAATCGTGTCTCGATCGATGCCGAGCTTGCCGACGGCAGCCGCACGATCTTCGTCTACGACATCACTGAGCGACGCCTGATCGGCCGCTTTGCGATCCGCAACAAATGAGCGGCCGGCAACCTATGAACAAGCGTCAGGCATGACCGGGTTCGCCGACCATCGCCGTGTCGCGACCGTGGCCCTTGTCGTCGCCAACTATGACGAGGCGATTGCCTGGTATGTCGAGCGGCTGGGTTTCCTGCTTGTCGAAAATGTCGATCTCGGCGGCGGCAAGCGCTGGATCACAGTGGCGCCGGCCAACGGGCAGGGCGCCAGGCTGCTTCTGGCCGAGGCTTCCGACGAGGCACAGAGCAAAAGCATCGGCAACCAGACCGGCGGGCGTGTCTTCCTGTTCCTGGAAACCGACGACTTCGCCCGCGACCATGCGGCGATGCTGGAAAAGGGCGTCGAATTCCGCGAGGCGCCACGCTTCGAGCCCTATGGCACGGTGGCGGTTTTCGCCGATCTGCACGGCAATCTCTGGGATCTGATCGAACCGAAACGATAGGCTGACGGCCGGCTTTTCCTTGGCAAGGGAAAGCGGCCTAACCCCAGTTGCTTTTTCCCAGCGCTCAGCCTATATCGCCGGTTCTTGAACGCGCCCATCGTCTAGCGGTCAGGACACCGCCCTCTCACGGCGGGAACAGGGGTTCGATTCCCCTTGGGCGTACCAGAGTTTTTCGACAAATTTGCAGGATGCCGTCGATTTCGTTTCTGAAGTCGTGGACCCTCGATACTGCGGCGTTCGGGAAATCCGCTCTGAACCACGATGGCACCAGCCTTGAAAATCCCAGTGGCACCAACCACGCCAGCCTTCATTTCATTCGTCTGGCAAATGTTAACGGACCTGAAACCGAGAAGCTTAACGTCCCCGCAACTCACGGCGATATATTAGTTATCGCTTTAGTAGCTGCGGGAGGTTGAAATGCGGAAAATAGCCTATCGTTTCGCTTGGGACGAGTCTGGCGCGACCGCGATCGAGTATGGCTTGATCGCGGCTCTTATCGCGCTGGCGATCATCACCGGCGCCGGGGCGCTTGGCAATTCGCTCAACGGGATGTTTACGAACGTCGGCACTACGATCAACAGCAGCGGCTCGTAAGTCGGTACATCAATTCGGTCGGCCATCGACCGGATTCGTCGGCCTCAGCCTCCAAGAGCGTAGCGTGTACGTCCTTCCGATGCGGGCATCGGAAGTGCGGACGGCGCACTCTCAATCAGTCGGCTTTATCCGTTGCGTCGCTGCGTTCGTCGCTTCTGGCGCCGCAGGGCTGTTTGCATTAGCATCACGTCACGGACCTGAGGTGCGGCTCCAGCGGCGCGCAGAACGCCGCGCTGTCCGGACGGCCAGTTGAGCCGTGGGGGAGGAAGGCCAATGCAGAAGCTGCAATCGCAGGGCGTCCATCACATCACGCTGGTCGGCGCCGGGCGCCAGACCTCTATCGATTTCTGGGAAGGCCTGCTCGGCATGCCGTTCATCTTCGAACAGCCCAATCTCGACAAGCCGAGGGAAAGCCACCTCTATTTCGATCCCGGCGACGGCCGGCTGATCACCATCTTCACCGACGAGAGCCGCACACCGGAGAGACGGCGCACGCCGACCGATCCGGGTTGTGTTCACCACATCGCCTTTTCGGTGTCGCGCGTCACCTTCCTGCAGGCGGTCGCCCGGCTCGACGAGCGCGGTATCAAGCACAGCGGCGCCAAGGATCGCGGTTTCATGGATTCGATCTATTTCGAGGATCCGCTCGGCCTGCTGATCGAGTTGGCGTCCTACCGCTTCGAGCCGCCGGCGGGCTTCACCCATGCCGATGTGCTGATGGAAGCGCACAAGATCCGGGTCGCGCGCGGCGACTACAACATCGCGGAAGTGCATCTCGCCGATGCGATCCAGGCGCTCGTCGAGCGTTCCCGCGCCACCTTGTCGGACGACCGGGCAGCGAAGAACCCATACTGAACAGACCAGAGGGAGGAATAATATGGCCAAGACAGCGACGAAGACTGCCGGGAAATCCGCGGCCAAAGCTGCCGCCAAGCCGGCGGCGAAAGCTGCGGCAAAGCCAAAAGCCAAGACGGCCGCCAAGCCTGCCGTGAAGGCGACGGCAAAAGCCGCGCCCAGGGCCAAGGCCAAGCCGGCCAAGAAGCCGGCGCTGAAGCTCAGCATGCTGAAGCCCAGCGTCAACAACATGACCGTGCGGGTGTTTGCGCGCGCGGCCGGTTTCGACCATGCCGAGACCGATGCCTGGGGCCACACCCGCTCGCCGGAATTCATGGCGCGAAATCCCGCCCATTTGACACCGATGATCGAGGACAAGGGCCTCCCCAGAGGCGTGTTGTGGGAAAGCTGCGCCATCATGCAGTATCTCGCCAACAAGCACGGACTGGAGAAATTCTATCCGAAGGCGCCGGCCAAGCGGGCGATGGTCGACAGTGCCATGTTCTACCTGATCGGTACGCTCTACCCCTATGTCGCGCGCGCCACCTATCCGGCGCTCGGCTTCCCGCACTATGCCGGCGAGGTCGGCCACAGCGACGCCCACCCCGACAAGAAGTCCGAAGCCCAGATGGCGGCGATGGCGGCGATCGCCGAGCCGCTGGAGGTCTTCCATAGCTTCTTCAGGGACGGCAAGCCGTTCATCGGCGGGAAGAACCCGTCGATCGCCGATATCCGCCTGGCGGCGACGCTCGAATTCCTGGCCGTCATCGACTATGCCTTGCCCGAATGGGCGAAGGACTATGTGGCGGCGATCGAGAAGAAGCTCGGCAAGGCCTATAGCGAGCCGGCCGGCGATGTGCGCGGCTACATCGCCCATGTGAAATCGCAGGCCAAGGCCTGAGGTTAGGGATTCGTTAACCAAAGCCCTGTCTACTGCAGGCAATTCGCTTTCGGCCCGCGACCACGGATGTACTGGCGCAGAACGTCGTAGCGATAGGAAAGGTCGGCGCAATGCCGGCCTTTTTGCTTTTCGAACGCCGTCTCTTTGTTCGACGCAGTTTCCATGCGCTTTTCCCGGGAAAACTTTCCTGGCATTACTCTATCGCCGGGCATGATCGAGCAGCGATCAGGCCACGCAAGCCTCGGCCGCTGTCGCTTTTTTGGCGTCAACTTTTGCGGAGAGATATTGTCATCGCCGGCGTTGGCCCTACCATCCATTTCGGCAGTCCGGCATGGATTGTCGGTAGGCGCGAGATGAGGGCCGGGCGATGAAAAGCGTTGCGAGGCGGGTTGCGGTTGCGGGCGTGATGCTGGCGAGCGCCGTTCATCCTTCAAATGCGGCTGAACTGAACACCATGGACGATGTCGGGACCGCCATTCAGGCATGCTGGACACCGCCGGCGGATGCCGGAACCGCCAGCGTCACCTTGAGCTTCAGCTTCAAGCGGGACGGCACGCTGATCGGCCCGCCGAGGCCGACAGCCATCAAGGTGGATGGCGATGCCAAGGCGAAAAAGTCATTTGTCGATGCCGCAACAACGGCCTTACAGAATTGCCTGCCCCTGACCTTCTCAGCGAAGCTGGCGCAAGGGATCGCCGGCAACGTGTTCACGTTGCAATTCGCTTCTCCCAAGTAAGCCTCATCGTCGGCTCAGTGGTGACTGCGCCTTGCCTCGGCATGCCGGGCAAGATCGGGTGTCTCGAAGACGTAGTCGCTCCAGGCTGATTCCGGAACCTGGCCGGCCAGATAGCATTCCAGCAACAGGCTTTGCTCAGGATCGAGGGGCCTTGGCGCGCGCTGGTCCAGCCCCAGCGAGTGAAACAGGTTTCTTGTCAGGTCCGAGACGGTGAAGTGGATCGACATCAGCGTTCTCCCTTTGGTCCTTCAACGCGGAAGGCCGGGCAAAGGTTTCGCGCGCCTGGCGATGTCGGCGCATCGATCTCGGCCCGTTACAGGTCCATCGGCGATGGTCGGGCTTGCGCTTTCTTTCGAGGTTCGTCTCAATCTTGAAATAAAAATGTAATATCGAATTTACACGAGGTGACATAATACAATAGATAAAAGGTTATTAAGGTTGAAGCTCTTGATATCATTAGAATTTACTCATGTAGCTGAAGCTTGGCGAATTGATGGACTGTAATTCCAGGTCTCGACAAGAATGACCGAGTTGTCCCGATGATCCGTTTCTGGCCTTCCATGATGGTCGCATTGATTTCGCTGGCGTCGGTTTTGTTCGGTACGCTTTCGTCCTATGCGGACAGCTGCGGCGCGATCAGAAGCCAGTTGCTTTCGGCTGGGCGCAGCAACGGGGCGAGCCCGGAGCTTGCTCAACTGCGCCGGCAACTTGCAGCCATCCAGACTATCGAGAGACAGCGCCAGTGCACGGCGAAAAGTTCTCTTGGTGGTCTCTTCAACGCTTGCGCCGATCTCGCCAGGAGCCGCTCGGATGTGCAGCGCCGGATCGCTGTCGCCGGGAATTCAGGCCGCGACACGGCGGGCCTGCAGGCGCGCCTCGTGGCGCTTGGCTGCGCGCCTTCGGCAAAGCGACAGCCTGTGCGTGCCGCGCCCGGCACCCAATCGGCGAGCACCACGTTCGCCGGCAATGCGATGCTGTTTTGCGTGCGTCTGTCGGACGGGTATTTCTTCCCGGCGCCAAGGTCGCAATTCGCCGCCAGCGGCGATCTGAAGGAGACGGCCGATCAATGCCGTTACATCTGCGATGACCCCAGCGTCGACCTCTACACGTTGAGCGACGCCAGCCTCGAAACCGACCAGATGATCGCGCTCGACACGCGCAAACCCTATACCGAGCTGCCGGCAGCCTTCAGATATCGCGATGATGCGAATTTCAAGGCATGCGACGTCAAGCAATACTACCAGCGGGTCACCGAACTGCGAGCCAGGACCGTGACGCCCGCCAACATGCGCAATGCCATTATTCCGCTGCCGACGGCAAAGCCGGATCTCGGTACGGTTGCAGCTGTTCCTGGGATCGATGCCGAAGCCCCAGGTGCCGCCCAGCATCTTTCGATCGAGGCTGGCGAGCGGCCGGTGCGCGTGGTCGGCCCGGCGTTTTTCCCAGCCGAATAATCGCCGGCCTTGCTCGTTGGCGATCATCGGTTACGGCGTGCCTGCTGCGGTGCGGTTGCGTGATCCGTCTGGAACAGAGGGGCGCTCACGGCGTTGTGATCGACATCAGCCGGGAGAAACGCCGTGGCTACGTTCAGGGAAATGCGGGTGCTGGAGATCGTCGAAGACGACTCGCTGACCACCGAACAGAAAATCGCCGAACTACGCGAGATCGAATCCGAGGCGCGTGGGCTGCAGCGGGCTGCCTCGGAGGGTCCGATGGACGACGATGACGGCTGGCAGGAAGATCTGCGTCAGGTTCGTCTCGCACTCGACAAGCTCGGTGCGAAGGAGCCGAAAAAGGGCGCTGCTTCACTGTGATGGCAGGTTCATCGAGCTATCCGCGGATCGCGTCTTGTTTGATCGAATCCCATCCTAAAAGCGGGTCCCGCTTTTAGGACCAAGCTCCAATCTAATCGCAGACCATGCGAGCTCTCTTGCCGGGCTCGCTGACGTTCCTGCAGGTCAGCGGTTTCGCCGGCGCCGATAGGGACGCAGACGCAGGCAACCTCGTCTGGTGCCGTCTCGGTGCGGCATGGCTGAGCTTGCGCTCGGAAAACCGCCGGGGTGGCTGCGGCGCCACCGGAAAAGCACCGTTTTCGACCTCGGCTTGCCCATAGTCGACATTCGGTGGCGGCCGATCCCAGAAGCGCCGGACATCGAGCGGCCTCGGGATGACGACCGTGCCGTCATAACTGCGCGAGCAACCGCCGCTGAAAAGCAGCGCCAGCCCCATGAAAAAAGGCACAATCCGTCCAAGCATCAGCAATACCCCTGCCGTTGCTTATATAGCGGGTTCGACCCCGCCGACAACCGGGCGGAATGAAGCAGACCGCGCCGCGCAATCCTGGCTAACCGACCGTTAAGGTTAGCGGATCCTTAATGCTTCTCGGGCACATTCCGCCGACGAACCGCGGAGGAGGGTTCGGCCTTGGTTTTCGGGGTGGGGACGGCATGGCGGAAGCGGACGAAACAATCGGCGCGCGCGGCAAGCGCGGGCCTCGCAGATCCACAGCGCATGGCGATGATGCATCATCGTCCGCCGCTTGCATGGATTCGAACGATGCGCTTCGCCAACTCGTCGAAGCCGGTTCCGACTGGGTCTGGGAGACGGATGCCGAACTGCGCTTCTCCTGGCTTTCGCAAAATTACCAGGCAGCCACCGGCATCGATCCGGCAAACGTGCTTGGCCGGTTCCGCTTCGACTTCCTCAATCAGGTCCTGAACGGCGATCGCAGTGGCGCCGCGCATCTGGAGGATCTGCAGGCGCACCGGCCTTTTCGCGACTTCGTCTACGAGCTCAAGGGCGGCAACGCCGACTGCCGCTGGGTCTTCACGTCAGGCTTTCCGAAGTTCGACGACGAAGGAAGATTTGCCGGTTATCGCGGCATCGGCCGCAACGTCACGGCATTGGCCGGCGCCTTCACCGGCGCCTTCAAAGGTCCGGGGCCGGACCGGGAGGCCGAACTTGCCGACGCGCTGGAGAAAGCGCGGCTGGCGGAAGCGGTGATCAACGCCGTCAAGGATCCGATCTTCGTCAAGGACGACCATTTGCGTTTCGTCTTCGTCAACGAGGCGTTCGCGGCTCTGTTTGGCCAGACGCCGCAAGCCATGCTCGGCAAGCCCGGCGGCGATTTCCTTACCACAAAGGACACCGCGCTTTTCGAGCAGAGCGAACGTGACGTCCTTGCCACCGGGCGGCCGTACGAAGTGGAAGAGAATTTCGAGGCCGATGGCGCCAGCCGCTCGCGCATCGTCAGGAAGAGCCGCGTCGGCATGGCCAGCGGCCGCAACTACGTTGCCGGTTTCCTGTTCGACATTTCCAACATGAAGCGCCGCGAGACCGAGGCCGAGGACGCGCGCAAGCATCTCGCCAGCGTGCTGGAATCCTTGCCGGCCGCCGTGATCATCTACGATCGCGACGACAGGTTCGTTTTCGCCAACCGCAAGATCCAGGATACGCTGCCGGCCTTGAAGCCGGCATGGCAGCCCGGCTGTACATTCCGCGAAGCGCTCGTGCTGGGCCATGCGAACGGCTATTTCCGCAACAGCGGCGATCCGCAAATCGATCAGCTCTACGACAGCGACCATGACCGCTGGCTGGACGCGATCCTCGCCCGCTACCGCTTGCCCAATTCCTGCTACGAGCGTCATAACCCCGACGGCCGCTGGTACCAGGTCTACGACATGCGGACCGACGACGGCACCTTCATCGGTGTTCGCGTCGACATCTCCGAGATCAAGAGCCGCGAGGCGGCATTGCGCGATTCCATGCGCCAGATCGACCTGTTCCGGCACGTGATGGACGAGTTGCCGGTGGCCGCCTTCATCAAGGCGCAGGACCTGAGCATCGAATTCGTCAACAAGGCCTGGTGCGCGATCACCGGCTTGGCCAAGGAGGATGTCATCGGCCGCACCGACCGGCAGTTGTTCGGTGCGCAGGACGCCGATGGCTACAGCCATGACGACACACAAGTCGCCGTGACGGGGATCGTCAAGGAGGTCGAGGAACCCGTCACCCATCGCGACGGCACGGTTCGGCAATTGATGACCCGCAAGAGCCGCCTGGTGGCATTGGACGGCTCGGTGCATCTGGTCGGTTCGAGCACCGACATCACCGACGTCAAGGCGCGCGAGCGTGCGCTGGAAGAAAGCATGCGCGAGAACGAGGTGTTCCGCAGCCTGATCGACAACGTGCCGGTATCGATCTACGCCAAGCGCTCCGATCTCAGGCAGTTCTATGTCAACAAGGGCTGGTGCGATCTCACCGGCTTCAGCAAGGAAGAGGCTATCGGCAAGACCGACATCGAGATTTTCGGGCCGGATGGCGAGGCCTTCGTCAATGGCGATCTCGCCGTGCTGCGCACCGGCGAAACCCAGGAGGTCGAGGAGACGGTGACGCTGGCCGACGGCAGCGTCAGGCATCAATTCGCCCGCAAGGGGGCGATGATCGCCTCCGACGGTTCGCTCTACCTGATTGGCTCGACCACCGACATCACCGAGCTGAAGATGCGAGAGGCCGAACTGCGTGAGGCGCGTCAGCGCGCCGTGCTCGCCGACCGCGCCAAGTCGGAATTCCTCGCCAATATGAGCCATGAGATACGCACGCCGATGAACGGCGTGCTCGGCATGGCCGAACTGCTGGCCAAATCGGACCTCGACCCGAAGCAGAAGACGTTCACCGACATCATCGTGAAATCGGGCAATGCGCTGCTCACCATCATCAACGACATACTGGACTTCTCAAAGATCGATGCCGGTCAGCTGGTGCTGGATCCGGCGCCCTTCAATCTTGCCGAGGCGATCGAGGACGTGGCGACGCTGGTGTCGACGCGCGCCAAGGAGAAGGACCTTGAGCTCATCGTGCGCGTCGAGCCTCGTCTCGAGAGCCTGTTCATAGGCGATGTCGGCCGCATCAGGCAGATCGTCACCAACCTGCTCGGCAATGCGGTGAAATTCACCGATGAGGGCCATGTGCTGGTCGACGTCACCGGCGAGAGGGTTCCAACCGGAACGAAGCTCACCATCTCGGTCACCGATACCGGCATCGGTATCCCCGAGGAGAAACTGAAACTGGTGTTCGAGAAATTCAGCCAGGTCGACACCTCATCGACGCGGCGGCACGAGGGAACCGGCCTCGGTCTTGCCATCACCTCGCGGCTCGTCGAGCTGATGGGCGGGGACATCGGGGTCGAAAGCGCCGAAGGCAAGGGTTCGACGTTCTGGTTCTCGGTGACGCTGCCGAGAGCCGGACAGCAGAACGGACAACGCATCATGCCAATCGACGTGACCGGCGCGCGTGTGCTGATCGTCGACGACAATTCCGTCAACAGGGCGATCCTGACCGAGCAGATGACATCGTGGACGTTCGATTCCTGCGCGGCCGAAAGCGGCGCTGAGGGTCTCAAGGTGCTGATCGCCGCCGCCGCCTATGGCGTGCCGGTCGACTGCGTCGTACTCGACTACCAGATGCCTGAAATGAGCGGCGCCGAAATGGCGCGGATCGTGCGCAACACAGCCGGTCTTGCCGGCACGCCGATCATCATGCTGACCTCGGTCGACCAGTCGCTCGCCAACACCAGCTATCGCGATCTTGGCATCGATGCCCAGCTGATCAAGCCGGCGCGCTCTTCGGTGCTGCTGGAAACGCTGGTCGCCACCATCCAGCGGCATCGCCACAACACTGGCGGCAGCGACGCACAGCCGCTCGCTGCCGATACCGCTCCAGGCAATGTTGCGCGGCCGCAGCCCTCGGCACCGTCCGAACAGCGTGCGCTGCTGCAGCCGCCTTCGATTCGCCCCCGGCCACCGGTGGCGGCTGGCGGCGACAGGCTGGACATCCTGGTGGCCGAGGACAATGAGGTGAACCAGATGGTGTTCACCCAGATCCTCGGCGAGACCGGTTATGGGTTCGAGATCGTCGGCAATGGCCGCAAGGCGCTCGACGCCTTCGGCCGGCTCAACCCGTGCATGATCCTGATGGATGTCTCGATGCCGGAGATGAACGGTCTCGAAGCGACCGCCGCCATTCGCCGGCTGGAGGAAGAAACCGGCACGCATGTGCCGATCGTCGGCGTCACCGCGCATGCGCTGAAGGGCGACCGCGAGCGCTGCCTGGAGGCAGGGATGGACGACTATCTGCCCAAGCCGATCAGCCCCCGGGCGTTGCTCGAGAAGGTCGAGCGCTGGGTCGGCGCCAGCCGGCAGGCTCAGCGCAACGCCGGGTAAGGCCGGCTCTGCCCGAGTGCGGGGACGCGGCGAGATTCGCGCGCCCCGCCAGCGCCAAGACTATGGCGCGATCGCACCATATCAAAGGCGGCATCCAGCCGAGACAATGGCCACATTCGAATTCCGCTCTTCCCAGTTACGGGCGGGAGCAGCGACCGCCGGCATGAGACAGCGTCAACCTACCCCAACGGACCTGTTTTCGGCGATGGCCCGGCCACGACACCGTCTGGCTGAGAGCAACGCGCTCCCGTCCGGCTTTTCTTCATAGAGGCCGGCTGATCCCCAAATCGCCGGCCAGCCTCGGCCGAATAGAGCAAGTCCCTGATTCCGGTGACAAAGCCGGGCTGCGTCGGGAGTGCCGGCCAGGCGGCATTCCGCTCATCCCGATGACGCGTTACCGGGGTGACATCAAACTGTCATGCGACTGTTATAATCGAAGGCTATTGGCCTCAGCGGGCGCCGACTGACGAGCGCCGAGAGACCATCTTCCGAACAGGAGCAGGCCACATGAAGAAATTCCTCTATACGGCGTCGGCCGCTGCGCTTGCGCTCGCCGCGTCGTCCGGCTTCGCCGCCGCGCGGGACCAGATCCAGGTCGCCGGATCATCGACCGTGTTACCTTATGCCAAGATCGTTGCCGAGCAGTTCGGCGAAACATTCACCAACTTCAAGACGCCAGTCGTCGAATCCGGCGGCAGCGGCGCCGGCATCAAGGAATTCTGCAAGGGTGTCGGCGAAGACACGATCGACATCGCCAACTCGTCGCGTCCGATCAAGGCGGACGAACTCAAGTCCTGCGCCGACGCCGGCGTGAAGGAAGTCCAGGAAGTCCGGATCGGCTATGACGGCATCGTCTTCGCCACCGACATCAAGGGCCCGGACTGGGCGCTGGTACCCGCCGACATCTACAAGGCGCTCGCGGCCAAGCTGGTCGTCGACGGCAAGCTGGTCGACAATCCGAACACCAAGTGGAGCCAGGTCAATCCGAAGCTGCCCGACTGGGACATCGCCGCCTACATTCCGGGCGAAAAGCACGGCACGCGCGAAGTGTTCGAGACCAAGCTCCTCGATGCGGGCTGTGACAAGGCTGCTCTCAAGGCCGCCGGCATTGCCGACGACAAGGAAATCGGCAAAACCTGTATCGCCATCCGCAAGGACGGCAAGGCCGTCGACATCGATGGCGACTATACCGAGACGCTCGCCCGCATCGACTCCAACAAGACCGGCGTCGGCGTGTTCGGCCTCGCCTTCTATGAGAACAATGCCGACAAGCTGAAGGTCGCCACCGTGGAAGGCATCGTGCCTTCGACCGAGACGATTGCCAGCGGCAAGTATCCCGTCTCGCGCCCGCTGTTCTTCTACGTCAAGAAGGCGCATCTGGGCGTCGTTCCCGGCCTTAAGGAATACGTCGAGTTCTTCCTCGACGACCAGATGGTTGGCCCGGAAAGCCCGCTCGCCGAATACGGCCTCGTTGCTGCCCCGGATGCCGAACGTCAGGCCCAGCGTGACGCTTTCGCGACCGGAAAGTCGATGTAATCAAGTTGCCGAACCGGGGTGCGGGCCAAATCCGCGCCCCGGTTTCACCGCAGGCCGCAATGGCGCTGGGTTAGAATTTCTCTTGGGGTGGGTCCATGTCGTCCTTGCTCGTACTGGCCATCGTCGGTGCCGTCGGCCTGGTTGCCTTTTTCATCGGCCGGCAGCGTGCCGCGGCCCAGGACAATGGCAAGGTCAAGCCGCATTCGCGCGCTCACTATCATGGCTGGTGGGCCTTCCTGCTCGCCGTCCTGCCTGCTCTTTTGCTGCTTGCCGTCTGGGCCGTCGGTTCTTCGGTCTATCTTGACCGACACATCCACGCTGCCTTGCCCGAGCGCACCGTCGACAGCAAGGTTGCCAGCGAGGCACTGGATGTCAGCCTGGTAAAGAGCCTCGCCAGAGGCCTGCGCAAACTCGATGCTGGCACACTGGCCGCAATGCCTGCCAGCTTTGCCGAGTTGCAGCCGCTGCTCGCCGCCAAGGGCGTGGCACTGGCGAGCGACACACAGGATTACATGATCCCGATCGCCGTCGAGGCAAACAAGGTCCAGGACCGGCTCGGCCTGTTCGGCGCTATTGTCATTCTCGCTTGCTCGCTCGCCGGCGCCTTCTATGCACTCAGGCA
This sequence comes from Mesorhizobium sp. M7A.F.Ca.US.008.03.1.1, assembly GCF_003997495.1. GTDB lineage: Bacteria > Pseudomonadota > Alphaproteobacteria > Rhizobiales > Rhizobiaceae > Mesorhizobium. The sequence goes on from NZ_RZRU01000019.1 coordinate 125,114, forward strand.
GATAGCGCCGCGCGCCAGGGCGCGCAACAATGTCGAGAGGTTGATGCTGTGGGGGCTGCTTGCCGCCTCCACCATCGCCATCCTGACCACCGTCGGCATCGTGCTTTCGATGCTGTTCCAGACGATCACCTTCTTCGAGAGCGTCTCGCCGATGAGTTTCTTCTTCGGCACCGTCTGGGATCCGCGTTTCGCCGCTGCCGGTTCGGGCGGCAGCCAGGGTCAGTTCGGCCTGATTCCGCTTCTTTCCGGCACGCTCTACATCGCCGCCGTCGCACTGCTGGTTGCGGTGCCGGTAGGGCTGATGTCGGCTGTCTACATGGCCGAATACGCAACGCGCAGGGTGCGCTCGGTGGTCAAGCCGGCGCTTGAACTGCTGGCCGGCATACCGACCATCGTCTACGGCATCTTCGCCGTCGTCACGCTTGGGCCGTTCCTGCGCGACCTGTCCGCGGCGCTGACCGGCGGCTCGCCCTTCATCCAGGGCCAGAGCATCTTCACCGCCGGCTTGGTCATGGGCGTCATGCTGATCCCGGTCGTGTCCTCTCTCTCAGACGACATCATAACCGCAGTGCCGCGCGCCATGCGCGATGGGTCGCTCGGCCTCGGCGCGACCCGCTCCGAGACGATCAAGCGGGTGATCCTGCCGGCTGCACTGCCCGGCATCGTCGGCGCAATCCTGCTGACTGCCTCGCGCGCCATCGGCGAAACGATGATTGTCGTGCTGGCGGCGGGCGTCGCCGCCAACCTAACCATCAACCCATTCGAGGCGATGACGACCATCACCGTCAAGATCGTCAACCAGCTCACCGGCGACCTCGAATTCAATTCGCCGCAGACGCTGGTCGCCTTCGCGCTCGGCCTGACGCTGTTCGCGCTGACGCTGGTGATGAATATCGTCGCACTCTACATCGTGCGCAAATATCGGGAGCAGTACGAATGACCGACATTCCCATGGATACGATGGTCAGGGCGGCGGTCCATCCGCGCCGCGACATCGGCCTGAAGGCCCGTTACGCAGCCGAACGCCGTTTCCGCATCTATGGCGTCGTGGCGATTTCCGTAGGCCTGGCGTTCCTGGCAATCATGCTGATCACCATCGTCTCGAAAGGCTACACCGCCTTCTGGCAGACGACGGTATCACTGCCGATCTCGTTCGACGAGAAGGTGATCGATCCTTCCGGCAAGCGCGCAACCGATCCGAGCGTCCTGATCAAGGCAAACTATCCCAAGCTCGCCGAAAACGCGCTGGTGGCCAAGCTCGGCATCTCTCCCGATGACAAGCCGGCGATCAAGCAGCTCAAGGGCTTCCTGTCGGAAGGCGTCCGTGTCCAGTTGCGCGACATCGTTGCCGCCGATCCGTCGGTCATCGGCACGACGCGCAACGTCAACATCCTCGCCGCCGCCAATCTCGACTCGGCTTTCAAGGGCCAGATCGACCTCAGTGTCGAGGAAGCGCGACGCAAGGTGTCGGACCAGCAGATCACCTGGATGAACAAGCTCAAGGCCGAGGGCGCGATGGCCGAGCACTTCAACAGCGGTCTGTTCACCTACGGCGCCTCCAGCCGTCCGGAAACCTCGGGAATGGGCGTGGCGATCATCGGCTCGTTTTACATGATGGGGATCGTGTTGCTCCTGGCGCTGCCGATCGGCGTCGCCGCCTCCATCTATCTGGAGGAGTTCGCAAAGAAGAACCGGTTCACCGACCTTATCGAGGTCAACATCAACAATCTGGCCGCCGTGCCGTCAATCGTCTTCGGCTTGCTCGGCCTCGCGGTGTTCATCAATTTCCTGGGCATGCCGCGCTC
>NZ_RZRU01000020.1 GCF_003997495.1 Mesorhizobium sp. M7A.F.Ca.US.008.03.1.1
CGCCTTCGACGTCTTCCGAGATGATGAGCAGCGGCTTCGAGGTCTGCACGACGGCTTCGAGAACCGGCAGCATGGCCTGGAGGTTGGACAGCTTCTTCTCGTGCAGGAGGATGTAGACGTCCTCGAGTTCGGCAACCATCTTGTCGGCGTTGGTGACGAAGTAGGGCGAGAGGTAGCCGCGGTCGAACTGCATGCCTTCGACGACTTCGAGTTCGGTCTCGGCGGTCTTGGCTTCCTCAACCGTGATGACGCCTTCGTTGCCGACCTTCTGCATCGCTTCGGCGATCATCTTGCCGACCGAAGCATCGCCGTTGCCGGCGATGGTGCCGACCTGGGCAACCTCTTCGGAGGTCTTGATCTTCTTGGCGTTCTTGATCAGGGTCGCAACGACGTCGGTTACCGCGAGGTCGATGCCGCGCTTCAGGTCCATCGGGTTCATGCCGGCGGCAACGGCCTTGTGGCCTTCCTGGACGATCGACTGCGCCAGAACGGTCGCGGTCGTGGTGCCGTCGCCAGCGATGTCGTTGGTCTTCGAAGCAACTTCGCGGACCATCTGCGCGCCCATGTTTTCGAACTTGTCCTCAAGCTCGATTTCCTTGGCGACGGTGACGCCGTCCTTGGTGATGCGCGGGGCGCCGAACGACTTGTCGATGACCACGTTGCGGCCCTTGGGGCCGAGCGTGACCTTCACCGCGTCAGCGAGGATGTTGACACCGCGCAGCATGCGCTCGCGGGCATCGCGGGAGAATTTTACGTCTTTGGCAGCCATTTTTAGCTCCTGGCAGGGGCTTCAATCGAGCCCGGGAATTCAGTTGACGAAAGGGCCTGATATGAGCCGATGATGCCCATGATGTCGGATTCCTTCATGATCAGAAGGTCTTCGCCATTGAGCTTGACTTCCGTGCCCGACCACTTGCTGAACAGGATGCGGTCGCCGGCCTTGACGTCCAGCGGGACCAGCTTGCCAGCTTCGTCACGAGCGCCGAAGCCGACAGCGATGATCTCGCCTTCCTGCGGCTTTTCCTTTGCCGTGTCGGGGATGATGATCCCGCCAGCGGTCTTGGATTCGGATTCGACCCGGCGAACGACCACGCGGTCATGCAGCGGGCGGAACTTCGACTTTGCCATTTTCGGATTTTTCCCTGGTGCGCTGTTGAGGGGTTTTTGTTAGCACTCGCGATGGACGAGTGCTAACGCGATAGTGAGGTAGGCTGTAAGCGGGCACTCGTCAAGACGGACGAGGGCAGGCGAGGAGCTCTGGCCCCCTCCCCGGTGGAACCCAACGCATACGCGGCATCCGCGTTGATGGCTGCGAGCCCCACATTTCCATTGAATTCGGCGTCATGACGCCAACTTGCTCGCGCCGCTTCCAAGTCGTCAGTCGTGCTGCCGTCAGCACGAACATAGGGCTGCGCTTCACTTCCCGTCGAAGCCGCGGCAAGCAGCGTCGCCGTCAGCACGCTCCTTTGCAGATGCTTGCCAAAGGTGGACAGTGAGCGCACCTGCGCCGGGCTGTTGGTGCGAACGTAAGACGTCATTGACAACTCCTTTTTGCAAGTCGAGCCCCTTCTCCACCTTCGGCCGCCGTCGACGCGAAGAAGTCCGCATCGCGTTGAAGACGAGCTGCGAAAAAGAGAAAGATGTGTTTGATGGCTGCGGCCCCAACGGTGCCTTCAGATTTGAGATCACTTCCGCCGCGAGCGGCTGAAGCTCCTCGCAACGTCAAATCGAATCTGCTGCCAAGCCTCCAGGAAAGGAGAGCATTGCTCATCTCGCGCTTGTGCATGCAGTCAACCTTCGATCCGTGTTGCCACATCAAGAGCAAATGCCGTGCCAAAGCTCACTGGGAAGTGAACGCATGGCTCTCCCTGAAAACCTCACAAATCCAGCATGGTCAATTGTGCGGAACCCGACATGCGTCTTCTGCCACTGTCAGCTTTCGGACAGGCATGACGCGTTTCGCGCCGACCACCGGTCGATCGGTTTTGGGGCCGGTCTGTTCGCCTCATAAGAGCGCGTTACATTGCGTAGCGGTTTCCCGAGCGCCGCCACATGACACTGGACCTGCAGGTAGCACCGGCTTCTCATCCAGCCTTACTTTGGCCCCCTCGCGTATCAAATTCCCGCTGGCGAGCCCTGCTTTCATAGATCGCACCATGCCGGATGTCTGCTCTGGCGCCCGACCCGCTGGCACGATCTCGATCCGGCATAAGGGCGCAGCATCTTTGCAGGCCGTTTCATCCCGGCGTCCTGCTTGGCTGACAGACCGCACTTGGCGAGCGGTCTCCATGCTCTCTCCAAGGACCATCCCTGCGGCTGGCTTGTCGACCTATGGGCGGGTCCGGCCGCCCGAAACCCTCGCGCCATCAGCTTTTTTCCCCGCCGCCTGCGGCGGCTTCCTCGCGCCGCTTCGCTCACAAAAAAGCTGCCCGCTCGGGTCCTTCACTGTCGCTGCGGCCCTGTCGGATTCAGGCGGTCCTGACGCGCCCATTACGGTGCGCCATCGCAGGGGATGGTCCCCGGCGAAACCACAAAAGGAGACTTCGAAATGACCGCGATCGGTTACGTCAACAAGCAGGAAAACGGCGCCTACAAGGGCCAGTTCAAGACGCTCAGCGTCCGCGCCGACATCGATATCGTCCCCAACCAGGCCAAGAGCGCCGATAACCATCCCGACTTCCGGGTGCTTACGCAAGGGGTCGAAGTCGGCGCTGGCTGGATCCGCACCGGCGAGACTTCCGGCAAGGATTATGTGAGCCTGTCGATTGCAGCGCCGGAGTTCGGACCGCGCAAGCTCTACGCCAATCTCGGCCGAGCCGCCGGCCAGGACGATCACGACACCTACGCCATCATCTGGAACCCGGCCGACTGACCGGCCGAGATAAGAGCCTCGCGCCGCAGCCCCGGCGCGGGGCTCATTCCCAGGAGTTCCACCCAAACCCCGTCCGCCCTAAAGGGCGGCGAAAACTCTCCCCCGACTCTTCGCCCGTCCCCGAGACGATCTCCCTCGCCCATCCTCGCCCTCGCTTGTCCGAAGCGAAACGAGGATCATCATGGACGACGAAAACGAACGCGCGGCCCGCGCGAAAAAGGGCAGCCCGTTTCTCAGCACAGCCCAAGCCGCCTTCTATATCGGGCTCTCCCAGCGCACGCTCGAAAAGATGCGGCTCAAGGGCGGCGGCCCGAAATTCCGCAAGCACGGCCGCTATGTCCGCTATCACATCGACGAACTCGACCATTGGTCGAAAGGACACCCGCAGCACTCCATCGCCGGCGATGGCAAGGCCGGTTCCGGCCAGGGCGGCACGGGAGGCCGTTCATGAGGCGGCGCCCTTCCATCCATCTGATCGGCAGCCGCCTGAGGCGTGTTCGAGCCCGTAAGACGGTCGCCTTGGCCGCGGCCGGTCTCGGTCTTTTGGGCTTCACGGCGCTGGGAAAGCCCGCCCCTTGGCTGGTCTGGAACGCCTCGGCCAGCGCGCCGATCGGCCTTTACCGCATCGCTGCGGGAGCGCTGGCGCGTGGCGATCTCGTGCTCGTGCGCCCGCCTGAATACGCGGCGTATCTCGCCGCCGAGCGCAGCTATCTGCCTCGCAATGTGCCGCTGGCAAAACGTCTTGCAGCGCTGCCGGACGATAATGTCTGCGCCTTCAATGACGCCATCATCATCGGCGGCGACATCGTCGCGCGCCGGCTCAAAATCGACGCCGAAGGCCGACCTTTGCCATGGTGGAACGGCTGCCGAGCGCTCGGGGATAACGAGGTTTTCCTGCTCGGCAGCGACAAAAACCGCTCCTTCGACAGCCGCTATTTCGGGCCTGTTCCCACTCAAAATGTCATCGGGAGGCTCGTACCACTATGGACCGAGTGACCCTCCTCTTGTTGGGCATGATCGCCATTGCGCCATGCGCCTGTTCCGCCTCGACCGGCGCTGAGCCGGTCGCCATCTCCCAAAGTCCGCAGCTGCGAAAGTGGCAGACGTTGGTATCGGAAGCAAGCCGGCGCTTCCATATTCCCCAAGCCTGGATCTATGCCGTCATGGCTGCCGAAAGCGGCGGCAAGACAATGCGCGGCGGCCGCCCCATCACCTCCCCCGCTGGCGCCATGGGCCTCATGCAGGTGATGCCCGGCACCTATGAAGAGATGCGGGTCGAACACGGCCTTGGGCCTAACCCCCACGATCCGCGCGACAATATCCTGGCCGGCACGGCCTATCTCAGTGCCATGTATGACCGCTTCGGATTTCCTGGCCTGTTTGGCGCCTACAATGCCGGTCCCGAGCGCTACGACGAGCATTTGAAGCGTGGCAAACCGCTGCCAGAAGAGACCGTCGAGTACCTCGACCAACTCAAGGCGGCCGGAGTTTCGGCGGCCGACATCGAGGCGTTCGAAAGCCAATCTGTCGCTCCAAAGGCGCAAATCGCTCCTCTCGGACGGTCGCTGTTCTTCATTCATGACGGTGTTCACTCAGGCGTGCGAAACGGCGATCTCTTCGTGCCGCTCGGCAAGGACGGCGCGCAGCCGAAGGAGCCGGTGCGTTAGCCATGGCGGACGGGGGCGCGTCTGGCGGGGCTGGGCGCGGAAGGCAAGATAAAGGTACCGCCTCCAGGAGGCGGTTAAATCTTTGTCTGCACATCGTTTTTCCGGGAGGCTGCCGCCGGTGCCAAGAGGGTTTGACGTGTAAGTGTCTGATTTTGCTTGATATGTCTGGGAGGCTCGCATTAAGGATGACGAGTTCAGGCCGAAGCTCGGCAAAATCGGGTCGCGCGGCTCGAAGGCCGGCAAACGCTATGCCGGCCAGGTTCGTGCGGCGATCAACCGGGCTGGCGGCCGGCCGCAACGCGGTGGTCGCTTCACAGGAAGCCGGACAGGGCGCGGCGGGGCGGCCGCCGCACTGCTGAAATCGCGCGACCGGTATGCCGCCTTCCGCCAGCGCCGGGTGATCGTCAAGGCGCGGGTCGTCAAGCTCGCCGGCAAGGGCGCGGACGGGGCGCGTGCCCATCTACGCTATCTTCAGCGCGACGGGGTCACCCGCGAAGGTGAACCTGGCGAGCTCTACGGCGCCGACAGCGGCCGCGTCGACGGCAAGGCGTTCATCGATCGCGCGGACGGCGACCGCCATCAGTTCCGCTTCATCGTCGCTGCCGAAGACGGCATCGAGTACGACGACCTCAAGGCGCTGACGCGGCGGCTCATGGCGCAGATGCAGGAAGACCTCGGCACGAAGCTCGACTGGGTCGCGGTCGATCATTTCAACACCGGCCACCCGCACAGCCACATCATCGTCCGTGGCAGGGACGACCGTGGCGAGAACCTGGTCATCGCGCGCGAATATATCTCATCTGGCATCCGCGAGCGGGCGGCCGAGCTGGTCAGCCTCGATCTCGGTCCGCGAACCGACCGCGAGATTGAGCTTCGCCTGCGCCGGGAAATGGAGCAGGAACGCTTCACCAGCATCGACCGTCGGCTGCTCAGCATGCGTGATGATGACGGCCTGGTCTCGCCGGGCGGTCCCGACGCCATTCGCCAGACGCTGCACCAGGGACGGCTGCGCAAGCTCGAGCGGATGGGTCTGGCCGCGGAGGTCGGCGCTGGCTCCTGGCGCCTCGACGATGAGCTCGAAGCCACGCTGCGCCGCACCGGCGAACGCGGCGACATCATCAAGACCATGCACCGCGAACTGACCGGCAAGGGGCTTGCCCGCAGGGCCGCCGACTGGGTGATCCACGATCGATCCGGCGAGCCCGTCCAGTCTCTCGTCGGTCGCGTTGTCGCGCGTGGACTGGCCGACGAGATCAATGACCGCCATTACATGATCGTCGACGCCGTCGACGGTAAGAGCCATTGGATCAACATCGGTAGAGGCGAGGCGATGGAAACGATGCCTAATGGCTGCATCGTGCGTGTCGCGCCAAGGAACACCGAGCCGAGGCAGGTCGATCGTACCATCGCCGAAATCGCCGCCGCGCATGGCGGCCGTTACGACGTCGATATGCACCTGAAGCATGACCCATCCGCCACCGAGAGCTTTGCGCGAACGCATGTGCGGCGGCTGGAGGCGATCCGCCGCGCGACCGGCGGCGTTGAGCGAGAGCCGAACGGCACCTGGCTCATCGCGCCGGACCATCTCGATCGCGTCGCGAATTATGAGGGCCAGCGGGCCAGGGCCGAGCCTGTCGTTGCCGACAAGCTCTCCTCAATGGCGCTGGAGCGACAGGTCAGCTTCAACGGCGCCACCTGGCTCGACCGGGAGCTGGTTGCCGATAGACCCGAGCCTTTGCACGGATCCGGCTTCGGCCGCGACGTGAGAGAGGCGCAAGCTCGCCGGCGGCAGTGGCTGATCGCGCAAGGCCTCGCGCATAAAGAACAGGATGGGATCGTCTATCGAGCCAACATGCTTTCGATCCTGCGCCAGCGAGAACTGAACCGTGTTGCTGGCCAACTGTCGGAGGAACTTGGCCTGCCCTATGCCGAAGCGCGATTCGGAGGACGAGTAGAGGGTACGCTCCGCCGCTCCGTCGAGCTTGCCAGCGGAAAATATGCCGTCGTTGAAAAGTCGCGCGAGTTCACGCTGGTGCCATGGCGGCCGGTGCTTGAGCGCCATGTGGGCAAGGAGGTCTCCGGTGTCGTGAGTGGGGAGGGGATTTCATGGACCGTCGGCCGGCAAAGGAGCGGACCTGGTGTTTCGTGAGATGGTGTACAGCTTTTTAGCCAGCGGCGCGGGCAGCCATGCGAGCCCGCGTAGACCTTATGGCCGCACGCCCGCAATCGGTCGCATGGACCTGCCAGGCGGGGCGGCTTTGGAGCGTTCGGACCCGACACGCTGCGTGAGTGGCCAGACTTCGAGCGCTCGAAGATGCGGACTGTTGTCTGCTGGCCGGCGTTATTCCGGCTGGCCTATGACCGCGGCGCAACAGTTCACCGCTGAAGTTGCCACGGGCGAACATCGACAAGAGAAAAAACACCATTGCGCGTTACAAATCGCCGTTGAAAGCGTTTAGGTTGCATGCGCTTCGCCAAGTAAACGGATACCCCAGAAGAGAGCCATGACCACGGCCCGCCATATCGTGACGCTGCTTAAAAGCCACATTGCCGGCGACGAGGATCGTTTCCTCTCTATCGCGATGCAGCTTGCTGCGCATGAGGCACGTCAAGGCCATGGCAAGCTTGCTCAGGAGCTCAAGGATCTGGTCGACGCAGCCAAGAGCAGGGACGCCCGGATTGCCAAGAGCAGTCGGCCGGTTCCCCTTTTTCAGCCAAAGGGCGAACTCGCAGGCCTCCTGCATGTGCGCTATCCGGACCTGCGACTGACGGACATGATTTTGCCGGACAGTCTGCGCTCGCGCCTGCACCGCGTGCTGGGAGAGCAGCGCCAACAAGCAAGCTTGCGCGAGCACGGGCTTGTTCCCCGTCGCAAACTGCTTCTGGTCGGCCCGCCAGGATCAGGCAAGACGATGACCGCATCGGCATTGGCCGGGGAGCTTCATCTGCCCCTTTTCATGATCGTCCTCGATGGTTTGATCACCAAGTTCATGGGAGAGACTGCCGGAAAGCTGCGGCTTGTTTTTGATGCAATGCAGGCGACGCGGGGCGTCTACTTCTTTGACGAATTCGATGCCATCGGCGCGCGTCGAGGCGAACGCCAGGATGTTGGCGAGATTCGGCGCGTGCTGAATTCGTTTCTGCAGTTTCTCGAGCAAGACGACAGCCACAGCCTGATTATTGCGGCAACAAATCATCCCGAGCTGCTCGACAGAGCTTTGTTCCGCCGTTTCGACGATGTCATCGAATACGCCGTGCCCGATCGGCCGATTATCGAGGCGCTGCTTCGGGCTCGACTCGACCGCTTCGACACCAGAGGGCTTGCCTGGAACGAGGCGATCTCTCAGGCAGAGAGACTGTCGCAGGCCGAGATCACCCGCGCGGCCGACGACGCTGCAAAAACCATCATATTGCGGGGGGGGAAGCGGATCACCTCGGAAGCGCTCATCGACGCTCTGAAGGAACGCCGGCAGGCTTCGCTGTCTGAGTAGCGACAGCACAGATCATAATGGCAGACGATTTTCCGCGCGACCGCGCCCATATCCACCTTCGCAACAACGGCATTCGGGAAGCCTATCGGCGGCCCAACCAACTTATACATGCACCGCCGCTGCCGGCGCGTGATCGGGCGTCGCATGCTGCGGCCTTGACGCAATCCATCGAACAAGCGGTCGAAAGTGCACGCCAGCAGATTGCGGCGCGTGACCCCCAGCTGTCGGTCGGCACGCCTGGCTTTTACCTCGAGATCGATCTGCCCATGTCCGGACGGGCGGCCCTCGACCAGTTGGCCGATCGTCGCCAGCACATGGAGCTGGTCGCCGTCCATGAGCCAACTCAACCCGGTGCTCCCATCACAGCGTCGGTGTTCCTGCCGCAAAGCGCGCAAGCCTATTATTTGCGGAAAGTCGAGGCGTATCGAGACGTTGACACTGACCGCGGCAGACCGCGCAACGAGCCGCTCGTCTCCCGCATGGAGACAGTCAGGCTGGCGACTGCACGATCGTTGTTTACCGACCACGACGACCTCTTCCCCCAGGCCGCTGACGAGCAGGTGTGGTGGGAAGTCTGGCTGCGCGACGGTCGCCGCGAGAACTTCGAGCACATTGCCGAAGCCCTGAACATCACTTTGCGCACGCATGCGGTCAGGTTTCCGGAGCGGGTGGTCATGCTGGCACTCGCCAGCACGGCAATGCTCGACCGCATGATTGCGCACAGCGATGTCGTCGCCGAGCTGCGGCGCGCGAAGGATACGCCGTCCTTCTTCATGGGCCTTGGCGGCGCGGAGCAAAGGGACTGGAGCGACGAGCTTCTCGGGCGCGTCAGACCGCCTCAATCCGATATTGCGGTCTGCATTCTCGACAGCGGCGTACGTCGCACCCACCCGTTGATCGAACCCGCACTTGCCGTTGAAGACTGGCACACCGTCAAACCGGCATGGGGCAGCGACGACACACCTGCGTGGAGCGGCCACGGGACGCGAATGGCAGGTGTCGGCCTGTACGGTGATCTGGTCCCGCTCCTGGTCGGAGGCGATCCAGTTCCATTGCCCTTTCGGCTGGAGAGTGTCCGTATCCTTCCGCCAGAAGACGAGGCAAACGATCCAGAACTCTATGGCTCGATCACCGCGGAAGCGATCGCCCGCGCCGAGGTGCAGGCGCCGGAGCGCCGCCGCGCGATCGCAATGGCTGTGACAAGCGCCAGTCCGGCGCGTGGAAGGCCCACATCGTGGTCTGCCGCTATCGACCAACTCTGTTTCGAAGAGGAGCAGCGACGCTTGATCGTTCTCTCTGCCGGCAACATCGGCGATGACCTCATGCCGGCCGAGCATTTGACGCGCAACGATCTGGAAGCAGTCGATGATCCTTCTCAGGCCTGGAATGCGCTGACGGTCGGCGCTTTCACAGAAAAGGTCGATATCATTGACACCGACTTTGCGGGCTACGCTCCGATCGCGCCGGTCGGCGAGCTCTCGCCGCGCAGTCGCACTTCGGTCGTTTGGGACAGGCAGTGGCCGGTGAAGCCCGAGGTCGTCTTCGAAGGCGGCAATCTCGCCCATGACGGTGTGTTGCCTGGCGAGCCGATCGACGATCTGCAGATATTGACCACTTTCTATCGACCCGAACTGCGCCACTTCACCACCCTCGGAGATACGAGCGCGGCAACGGCCCATGCCGCACGGATGGCGGGACTAATTCTATCAGCGCGCCCCGAGCTGTGGCCTGAAACGGTTCGCGCCCTGATCGTCCACTCGGCCGAATGGACTCCGGCGATGCGCGCACGCATCGATGCGTGCAACGGAGCGAAGGGCGAGATCCAGGCGCTCGTGCGGCGCTATGGTTACGGCGTGCCAGATCTTGGGCGCGCGCTTCTGTCAACGGTGAACGACCTCACGCTTATCGTTGAAGATGAGCTTCAGCCTTTCCAGCGCGAGGGCGGCGCGGCTGCCAAAACGCGTGACATGAAGCTGCATCGCCTGCCTTGGCCGAAGGAGCAGCTCGCGGCGCTCGGCGCTGCCCAGGTCGAGCTCCGCGTCACGCTGTCCTATTTCATCGAACCCAACCCCGGTGAACGCGGATGGACCCGCCGGCATCGTTACGCGTCCCATGGTCTTCGGTTCAGAGTAAAGTCAGCGACCGAGACAGTCGACGAATTCCGAGCCCGCATCAATCAGGCCGCTCGGGACGAGGAGGAAGGGGCGCCTGCTGGAGGCGGAGAAGAGTGGCTGCTCGGCACCTTCCGCGATCGCGGCTCGTTGCACGCCGATTTCTGGTCGGGCAGCGCCGCCGATCTCGCCGAGCGTGATGCGATCGGCGTGTTCCCGGTCGGGGGCTGGTGGAAGGAGAAGCCTTACCTGGAACGCGTCGACGCTCTGGCTCGGTACGCCCTGATTGTGACGATGCGGGCGCCTGGGGTCGATGTTGACATCTTCACACCCGTCGAAGCAGCCCTGACTGTCGAGACGTCGGTCGAGACCTGATGCAGCACTGTCCAAATCGGCCAACAACGGAGGTTTGACCAGCCTCTGGTGCCATGGCGGCTGGTGCTGGATCATCACGTCGGCAACAGGGATCATGCGCGGAGGACGATAGGCCGGCAAAGGAGCGGGCCAAGCGTGTGATAATGGCGCCCATGGTCACGCCCACAAGCCGCGCCCCCTGCGTCTACGGAGAGGTGCGCGTCTGTTTAGGCGGCCGAGACATCGCTTACCTGATCAACGCGCTCGCCGTATTTGCGCCTGTAAGCGGCAATGAAATCGTCGTCGCTACAGATGCAGCGGCCGCTGGAGTCCTTGGCCTTCGGATCGTGCAAGTGAGAGCCAAGGGGGCGCAGAAGATTCACCCGAGTGCTCGTCGTCGGGCTCATGGGAAACCCCGCACTATGTTTGACCAAATCCGCGGCAAGCATAATCCCGGCAAGCACCGACTGAAAGGCCATCGGAACCACAGTTCGAACGCGGCGACTTCCTTCGCTAAGCTGGAACACCAGACCGCCGCAGATAGCCTGCTGATAAAAGGAGCGCAGGGGCTGGCCGACAAACGGGGCTAGCGGTTCAAACGGCACAGCCATCGCTGTAGCCACGCGAACTACAAAGTCGTTGGGAACTCCGGCATTGGTCTGCAGGAGCGTTTTCACCTGCTCGTGTGCTTCCGGTATTCCGAGTTCCTCGGCAATCAGCTGGTGCTCGTCCTTGGATTTTCCGGATGGCAGGTACATGCAACAAAGGCAAGCCTGGCCGTCATCGAAACCATGCCGGGAGATACCGAGATCGTGCTCCTGCGTCCAAGCGTTTGCGATCCATCGCGGCAGTGCACCTTGGACAGCCAGACGGTCGGCGGCGGTGTCAAGCGCCACACCCACTTGGTCGAAGACCCAATTGCCCCGGCGCGCAACATATTCTGCCCACGTCAGAGGGTGCGCCTCGACCTCAAGGGCAGTCGATCTAAGGGCGGTGGCTGCAAGAACCGCTTTGGACATACCAATCTCCGCCTGGCCAGCCAATGCGTAGCGCTGCAGGTTTGAGAGTTCGATCGCTTCGTGATCGATTACATGCAGACGACCTTTGAGATCGGGTTGTCTCGCTAGCGCCCAAAGCGAGCCATGGCCTATCGCACCGAGCCCAACGAGGTGGGTTTCGCCAAGGTCGACTGGGAAGTCGATCGGGCCAGGCTCTCCGGCTTTGGTCTTGTCGTAGCTGCATAGCGAGAGGTCGATGGTTTCGTCCAACTCGGCGCCGGTCAACTGGGCAGCGAAGATAGTTCGAAAGACGTTGGCGGCGCCGAAGCAACTGGCGGCGCCAGCTCCATAAGGCAGCAGACTTGGGCCAGAGCCCACCGGGTCCGTACGCGACAGCTTTGCCGCCCAACCGTCCGATCCCACGAAAAAGATCGGGCACCGGAGTGATGGGCGCGTTACCCCTGCAACGACGCAGACGGTGGCAGACTTGCCGGAACGCCGGATGCCGACTTTTGGATTGATCGACTTTGCCAAGCGCTCCAGCGCTTGGGCTTGAGAGCTCGCCGCGCTGTCCAGCGGGAGTATCGCCAGAACCGGGTAGAGCCTAGCGAGCAATCTCACCGCAAGATCTAGTGTCGCCTGGCCTTCGGCGCAGGAAGCGGCCTGATGGTCGAAGGCGACTGCCACGACCTGCTTTTCAAGAGCTGCTTTGAAGTCTCCCAGATGAAAATCGGCCAGGACCTGAGATGCCGCCGTGGCGGCGCGATCGATGAAGTTAGCGAATGCCATTGTTCAACTCGATATCATGATCATTCGCGACAGTGCCGCGGGAGGGAGCGCATTCCATTTGGCCTTTTCGTCAAGCCGATAGGCGGCGACCCGAGCAAAATCGAAAGGCTCGCGGGCGAAATTCGGCACTACCAGCGACAGACACCCAACCGTGGTAGCAACCGCATAAGCGTCGTCCGTCGTCGAATGGTAGGCGCGGCCCGGATGGCTGTGAATCTGGGCCAAGAGTTTCAGGCCGCTTTTGTAGAGCCAGACATTGAGCCGGTGCAGTTCTTCGGCCGCAACGATCACGCAAACGCCATCGTTTGTCCGAATGTGACGCTGCGCCGGGATAACCGTCTCTGTTACGGCAAAGTGCCGCTCTTGCTGAACGCCGACCCAGAGCGCCATCCCCTCATTGCCCTCGCGACCAACTGAGCGCAGATGCCCATGCGTGGTCGAGATGCAGCCGCGCGGGAGAGTCACGATCGTTACATCTCTCAAACCAGTCATTCTTGTATCGCCTGAGGGGATACCACCATTCCTACGATTGTCGGTTGGAGTTGAATCTGCAACTGCTCTATAGGAACGATTCCGTACTTGATGATCTTGTCCAGGATGAAGGCCAAACAGCCTTCGCCAGAACCCCGATGAAGCAGCCATGGATCACCTGAATGGGCTGGATTGTCGTGGTATTCCCGGACGCCCGCCATGCACAGGAATGGTTCGTCCTCGGGACTGTTGGCCTGGATGAAGTCCGTCAGCGGCACGGCGTTCTGCTGGATGAGAGCTCCTATCATCTCCGGCGGCGTTCCGGGCAGCGGCGGACGTCTAAGCATTTTCAGGTATAGATCTTTCCGGGCAATCGGATGACGCGTAAACGGATCGACGAAGACCACGGACGGTGGTCTTAAGTCGTAGTCGGTGAAGTCGACCTCGCTCGCTGCGCTGACCACCCGTGGCTTTAACTTGGGGCTGGCGAAAATGAAGAAAGCGCGCGGAAAGGTCGCCTCGATCAAGAAGCAGCCCTGAGCCCGATAGACATCAGCATATGGCCGGAACCGGCCGATCTCCCGATCAAACTTCGCTCGGGAGACCTCCGGATCCACACTTTGGTGTTTAGGCACCTGCGACGCCCGCCTTCAGGCTGAGGAACAGGGTCACAGTATTCGGGAAACCGAAGTCGCCAAGCTTCTTGTCGACATCGAGCAAGTTGCCGGCCTCATCCTTGAATTCCCAATTCTCGGCTGGTTGGGCGACATTCTGCGTGTTCTCAAGGGCTTTGGTACGAATGACGTGAAGCGGCTGGTTGGGATTGGCTTCGACCTGCGTGGGCTGGCCGTTCACCACCACCGTGATCTCGATCTTGCCCGGTCCGCCGCCGTGATTATCGCCCTTACCCGAATCCTTCGACATTGTCCTACTCCTGTGGCTTGCCAACCGCCCCACGCCCTGGCGCCCACCTGCGAGTGAGACCGGCGGTCTTCAATCGTTCACCCGGCGCCACGGCCGCGAGTACGCGAAAGACAGGGGATAAGCTACCGAATCGGTGCTTGCCTTCTTTTATGGGTGACTTGAGCCGCAAGTAAATGGTCTCAAATTGCTCCTCACAACTATAATCGATTAGAGCAATGCAAAAATATTGGCGACACGCCTATTCATCTGCTCTCTCACTCGCCTGCTCCGTGCTTGGCAAGGGGAGCTTTGACTGCGTCACGCGTCCCCCAAGCAGCCGATTGCGCCGGCAGCGCCGTAGGAACCGTCGTTCAGAGTCTTCACCACTCAAGCAGCCGCATGGATGCAGCCGACGCTCGTCTCCACAAACAGCGCAAGTGGTGCCTTGTTGGATAAGGTCGCCTCGTCCCTGGTGCAGCATCTGTCGGAACGGGTCCGCTGCGAGACCATGCCTCATCATCGCGCATGCGCAGCAGCCGGCGGTCGATGCTCGTAAGGCGTTCTGCTCATTTCGTGGCGAAGGCGCTGCTCGACTCGCGGACATATGCGGGCACCGAGGCGGAGGCTGACCAGTCGGCGCCGCGTTCGCGGATGTCGCTTGCAATGTGCTCGCGTGCGTTTGCCGCCGGCGACCTTGCCGTCCTCGCCTGCTATGGCGAGCCGGCGCAAGCGGATTGCTCGATACTGCCGGCGAGGCTGCGGGCCGGTCCTAACGGCCGTTCACAAGAGCTTGCATCAGCAACTGGCAATCGGATCGATAACTTCGCGATCGCCGTTATGGCGCGGAGATGCGGTCTCGCCGGGTTGTGGCTGGCGCTTCGTTGTGGGCGGCGCGTCGTAGCCGAGGGAGCAGGGGCGGCGCCATGATCCAGACCGAACGCGCGCTGCAGCAGGTGCTTGAGTGGGGGCGTGCCCTGACCGGTTTCGCGGATGAGCATGCTGAGGAAGCGGTAAGGGGCGGCCAGTATATCCTGCAACGCATTCACCCGAGCCTGCGCGACACCAGCGCCCGCACCGGCCGCGATCCGCAGGACGAAACGCTGATCGTGGCGTTCTATCGCGAACTGGCGCTGCTGTTCTGGCTAGACGATTGCAACGACGTTGGCCTGATCGCGCCGGAGCAGCTCGCCGCCCTGGAGCAGGCGCTGGGGCACGGCGTACCGTGCGTGCTCTCCGGATTCGAGGGCTGCGCTCAGCTGCGCGCTTCGCTGGCTGCGCTCGCTTACGATCGTCACGACTATGCTCGGCTTCTCGACTATACCCGGTGCTACTGCGCGGCGCTGCGCGCCGGACACGCGCAGGCGGCAGGGGCGCGACGCTGGTCTTACGCCGAGTACCTGCACAACGGCATCGATTCGATCGCTTACGGGACCGTGTTCTGTTGCCTGTCGCTGCTGTGGGGGCTGGACATGGCGACCTTGCGCGCGCGTCCAGCGTTTCGCCAGGTCCTGCGGCTCATCTCAGTGATAGGGCGCCTGCAGAACGATCTGCATGGACGCGACAAGGACAGGTCGGCCGGCGATAACGCGGCGATCCTGCTTCTGCAGCGCTATCCGGCTATGCCTGTGGTTGAGTTCCTCAACGACGAGTTGGCCGGCCATACGCGCATGCTGCACCGGGTGATGGCGGAAGAATGCTTTCCCGCGCCGTGGGGACCGTTGATCGAGGCGATGGCGGCGATCCGCGCGCAGTACTACCAGACTTCGACCAGCCGCTATCGCAGCGACGCTGCAGGGGGAGGCCAGCGTGCGTCGGCCTGGACGCGCCGGAGGCGGCGGCTTGGGCGCGCTGCCGTCGGTTCGATCCGACGCAACGCCGTCGCCCGCTGCTACGGATGGAGCGAGCATGAGCGACACCGCCCTGAGCCGGGGAAGGACGAACATCTGGACATCGTGCTGGATCGGCGAACGGCGCCGGCCACGGTGGCCGCTGGCTGGGAGTACATCCATCTCGAACACTGCGCACTGCCCGAGTTGGACCTGACGCAGATCGACCTGCGCGCCTCGCTGCTGGGCAAGGCTATGCGCGCGCCGCTGCTGATCAGCTCTATGGCCGGCGGCATGCCACGGGCCGAGGCCATCAACCGGCATTTGAGCGAGGCAGCGCAAGCCTTGGGGATCGCCATGTGCGGTTCGCAGCGTGTGAGCCTGCAATCCCGCAACTCCCAGGGGCTAACGCGCGCGCTGCGCCGCCTGGCGCCAGACATTCCCTTGCTGGCCAATATCGGCGCCGCGCAACTGCGGGAGGCCGACGGCCTGGACCTGGCGCGTCGCGCGGTGGACGCGCTGGAGGCCGATGGGCTCATCGTCCATCTCAATCCGCTGCAGGAAGCGGTACAGCCGGAGGGCGACCGCGAACTGGCGCGGCGTCCTGGCGCTGATCGCTGGCGCCGCGCGCATCGTGGGCGTGCCGATGGTGGCCAAGGAAGTGGGGGCGGGCCTGTCCGCCTCGGTGCCTGTGCGCTCGTCGAGGCGGGCGTGGCGGTAATCGATGTCGCCGGCGCCGGCGGCACCAGTTGGGCCGCAGTGGAGGGCGAGCGCGCCCGCAATGCCGCCGACCGTGCAGTGGCGATGTCATTCGCCGATTGGGGGATTCCACCCTGACCAGCGTGCAGGCGGTGCGTCGGGCGCTGCCAACGGTGAAGCTGATCGCGTCGGGCGGGATCCGCGATGGCGTCGACGTGGCCAAGGCCATCCGCCTGGGCGCGGACATCGCCGGGCAGGCGGCCAGCGTGCTGGGCGCGGCGACAGTGTCCACCGGGGCCGTTGTCGCGCATTTCGAGATCGTCATCCGCCAGTTGGCCGTCGCCTGCTTCTGCACGGGCTCGGCTGATCTGGCGGCGTTGCGTCAGGCGCGCTTGTTGCCCTCGTCGCATTTGTCCGCCGGTTGATGTCGGCGTCGTCCGCACGCTAACAGCAGGCTGCTGAAATACCTACGCCAAAGACAGACTATTGATCCCCCTGGCGAGACGGCTCGATTGACGGGAGCGATGTGTTCATGGAGCAGCTGTTCACGATGAAGCGGTTGGAAGATTTCGTTCCAGCCGGTCATCCTGGTGCCCGCACCGGCTGATGATCAATGGAGCGCTGGTGCGGCTAGACGGCATCCTTTCCGGCATGTACGCCTGCAGTGCCAAAGGCGGTCGCCCCAGCGTTGCGCCGGAGAAATTGCTGCGGGCCGTGTGTTGCAGGTGTTCTACAGCGTCCGTCGGAATTGATGCAGCAGGTGCTGCTGTGGCAAGGCCAAGACCCGGGAATGCCGTCAGCTTTGATCAGGCGCTTCGGGCCGTCGGAAACGCGCGAAGAGTCCGGCTTTCGAAAAAGGCCGAACGCCTCAGATAAAGCCAGAACTCCTTGGGTCACCATCAAACCAATTTGACGCCCCGGGACAATTTCGTCCGGCATTGTCCGGTGTGCGACGATGTTGGGGATGCGACATAGGCGGATTGCCGTGTATTTAAACCGCTTTTCCTTTGGCACGCATATTGCGCCCTATCGGTAAACCTCGTCATGGGCCGGCGGCAATCGCTCGGAGATTGTCGAAATAGCACAATGATTTCTGCCGGGGTGACATCCGGCCCGACTAGAGCAGGACCTTTCAGATGATGCAGAAAAGCAAGCGGCCATACTCGCGGGGAAATAGTCGCGTCAGGGCTGCATGGACGCTCTTTCCTGGTTGTTTCGGCGGCGGACGCCAACTCTTCAATCGGCACCCGAACCAGTGCCTGGATGTCCAAGGAGCGCCCCTGTTGCGCGTGCCTGGCTGCACCCGCGTGCTGGCTCTCCTCCAAGGCGACGCTTCGGCGCT
This sequence comes from Mesorhizobium sp. M7A.F.Ca.US.008.03.1.1, assembly GCF_003997495.1. Taxonomy (GTDB): domain Bacteria; phylum Pseudomonadota; class Alphaproteobacteria; order Rhizobiales; family Rhizobiaceae; genus Mesorhizobium. The sequence goes on from NZ_RZRU01000020.1 coordinate 17,524, forward strand.
GCTGCAGACCGGCGACGAGAACCCAACTTCAAAATTAGCATTCCGAAAACCGAAAGAAGTGAACAGGTATGTCCAGGATCGGCGCTTTGACGCGCGCCGCATGGCGATCGGCAACTCAGACGCTGGCCAAGGGTTCGAAAAGTTTACACCCGACGCTAGCGCCGGCCGATTTCAAGCGCGCACTTACGATCAACGATCGATATGGCGGGCTCACTGTCAATGTCCCCAAAATGCCTTTCTGGCTGACCGGGGGTGAAGCCTTCGTCTACCGCCGGACTAGCCACGGCGAGCAGCAGTTCATGCAGGTCGATGCTGCCACGGGTTTCAAGCGGCCCGCTTTCGATCAGGCGCGTCTGGCGGCAGCGCTAAACAAGGTGAGCCATGAGAGCTATCAAGCCGGCAATCTTCCGTTCGACCGTTTCGAACTGAGTGAGGATGGTCGCAGGCTCGACTTCCAGATTGAAGACACCCGGTGGAGCTGCGACCTTGCAAGCTATGACTGTACCAGCACCACATTCGATGCAAGGAAAGGGGACCGTAGGGAGCTCAGCCACCGCTACACGCCGCCAGCGGAGAACAACCCCGACAAGAGCAACGCGTCGCCCGACGGCAAATGGATCGCCTATATCAAGAACTGCAACGTTTTCCTGCGCAGCGAGGACGGATTGCAGGATGTTCCTCTGAGCCGGGACGGAGCCGAAGGCAATTGCTACGTCTTTTCGACGCTGAGCTGGTCGCCGGACTCGCGCCACCTCGCCGCTTACCTTGTTCGCCCCGGCTATAGGCGAGAGGTCCGCTACCTCAATTCTTCGACGGACCAGTTGGAGCGGGAATATTCAACAAAATTCTATCCCAGGCCGGGCGATGTCCTTCCGCTGCCCCAGCCAGTCCTGTTCGACATTGCCGGCCGGCGCCAGATCGTGATTGACGGTGCCCTCTTCTCGAACGTCTTCGAACTTTCCCCTCTCCGGTGGTGGGCGGACAGCCGCGGCTTCACTTTCGAATATAACCAGCGCGGGCATCAGCTTTATCGCCTGGTCGAGGTAGACGCCGCCTCGGGCCGCGGGCGCTCCCTGATCGATGAGACCAGCGAGACATTCGTTGATTATTTGCCGCTGGGGCATGGCCAGGAGGATGCCGGAAAAATCTTCCGTTACGATGTCGATGACGGGAAGGAGATCATCTGGGCATCAGAGCGCGACGGGTATGAGCATTTGTATCTTTTCAACGGCCGGACAGGCGCGCTCGAAAACCAGATCACGCGAGGTGAGTGGGTCGTCCGGAGGGTCAACCATGTCGATCCGGTCAAGCGTCAGATCTGGTTCGAGGCGAGCGGGATGAACTCGCAGGAGGACCCCTATTGGGTCCATGCTTACCGCATCGGCTTTGACGGCAAGGGACTGACTGCACTGACGCCCGAACCGGCCAACCACCATATCGAGTTCTCGCCTGACAGGCGCTATTATGTCGATCTCTGGTCACGCATCGATCTGCCCCCGCGCATGGCACTCTACCGCGCCAGCGACAATGCCAAGCTCCAGCAGATCGAGACGGCCGACATTTCTGAGCTCGTCGCCGCAGGCTGGCAGCCGCCGCTCAGTTTCCATTCCAAGGGGCGCGACGGCAAAACTGACATCTGGGGCGTGCTCCACCTGCCAGCCAACTTCGACCCGACGAAGAAATACCCGGTTGTGGAGAATATCTATGCTGGACCCCACGGCTCCTTCGTCCCAAAATCCTTCTCGCGGTGGACAGAGCCGCTCACGCAGCTGGGCTTCGTCGTTGCTCAGATCGACGGCATGGGCACCAACAACCGCTCCCGCGCCTTCCATGATGTTGCTTGGAAGAATCTGAAGGACGCAGGATTTCCCGATCGCATTCTGTGGCACAAGGCGGCGGCCGCGCAATATCCATGGTACGACATATCCAACGTCGGCATTTTTGGCGCATCCGCCGGCGGCCAGAGTGCAGTCAGCGCGCTGCTCTTTCACCCCGATTTCTACAAGGTCGCCGTCGCCAAAAACGGCTGCTTCGACAACAGGATAGACAAGACCTGGTGGAACGAACTTTGGATGGGGTGGCCGGTCGGCATTGAATATTCGCAATCCTCCGCCGTTGACAATGCTCACAGGCTGCAGGGCAAGCTGATGATCGCGGTCGGCGAAATGGATGATAATGTCGATCCGTTTTGCTCGTTCCAGCTTGCCGATCGACTCATCAAGGCAGGAAAAGATTTTGACATGGTCTACGTTCCTGGTGCCAATCACCATACTCTAGGCACCTACACCGAGCGCAAACTCCTAGACTTCTTCGTTCGCAACATTCTCGGTCAGACCCCGCCCGACTGGAACACCAAACCGATCGAGCTGGAATAGCTTGTGGCTCTTGCAATTGTTAGCTCGCCTTATCAGCTGTAATCAGGGCGAGGCGCGAGCAAATCTGCACCGAAGGACGATCGTGGAGTCTAGGACTTGCGCTGCGTATTGAGGATCGGCTCGCCGCGACGTTGGTCTGAGCAAACTGCTTGATAGGCACGCCTGCAGACCGCGTGTGTGCGATTGCAAGATCCCCTATCAGCCTGGTGTGAAGCGTTCAGGGGAAAAGCCGCACCCAACGCCGCTTCCGCTCGCCGTAACGCTACGGCGGTGCGGCCCACCGATCCGCTCGACGAGCATTGGAACACATAGGTCCCCGAACGGACGATTGCCTTGGCAATAGAAGACCCTCGTCGGTCATCGCCGCTGTGGGTGGCAGCCCGTCGGTCTGGAGCTGCCACGATTCTCATCCTCGCGTCACATATGAGCTGAAGCTTTCCGGATCGGGTATCCAATCGGCATCCAGTTGCTCGGCGATATGGTTGAATTCTGCCCTCAGGACAAGAGTGAGTAGAGCAGCCCCGCTACGAAAATCCCATCCTGGTTCGTTTGACGCATCGACTATTCAGATTGATTGGCGTGATACCCGGCGCGGCCGCAACACGCGAGGCCGTCAACCGCTGAGCAGAAAACCAGCCTTCGCCTTCCGCGGCGGCGGACCTCGTCAGCCTCTCGAAAGCTTGCCTGAGTAGGTTGCTCATGTGATCTGTGGAAGTGAGGATAGCGTGCACCCGTACAAACTAGACATTCATCGTGGCAGCTTGGCTGCAGGTGCAGCACGCCGTACCGCACGAGCAAGCGGACAGGCCGGCCAAGCCGGTTTTGAGCAGCACTTGGGCGAACTGCAGGCGGCGGACGAGTTGATGGGTGCGCTAGGCGAGGAGGTCCTCGTCAATGGCTCGCATGGTAAAGGTGAGTTGAGACCAACGAAGAGGCAGAGGATCCAAAGCAATCTGCAGCATGCTGTCACTGAGCGGCAACCAGGTGAGGTTGGCAACTCAGGCGCTCGCGTGATGATGCAACTCCCCACCGATCAGGTGGGTACATCGGAACGGGAGGCGCAACTTGTGATGCAGGGGGACGAGCACGAATACACCCCAGCACCGCATCTCGACGGGTCGATGCCCTCGACAGTGCAGCCGGATCGTCCAATTGTGGTCCCCGACGGTGCCGACAAGCGTCCTGTTTATTCCAACGATGCCACCGCCATCGAAGGGCTGAAGTCAGCACTCCTTGCGGGTAAAGCCAGGCCGGACACGGTCACTCGCAGCACAAATTCTCTTTTCGGCTTTAGTCGTTGGCTCTTTCAAAACAACAAGCCAGGGCTTGCTGCTCGGCTTTACCATCCGTCGCTGAGCCAGGATCTCGAGGAGTACGAGAGTAGGGGTGGTTCCTCCACCGTGGCTGGCGCACTGCGTCAATTGATGAAGTCGATGGGCGGAGCCGGCCCGATTGTGGGTCGCGCTGTCCTGAACCCCCATCCTGACGACGCCGCGCTCACCAGACATTTCAGATCCGCGAGCGGCTACGCAACTGCTCTTAACCATTTCAGTCATTACCTACGTCAAAATGACAAGCTCGGAATTGCGGGTCGCATTTACGATAAATCGCTGGATAAAGATGTTGAGAGCTACAAGGCCGCCTCCTCTAATGGTGGAGCTCCGATCGAATCTGCGCTGGTTTATCTCCGCAAGAACCCGCCGCGCGTTATACTCGGGAATCATCTGGAAAACGCGGTCAGCATGGAGGCTCGTCCCCGTGGCGACGCTGCTCAGCATACCGCACCACAGCAGGGATTCGATTGGCCAGAGGAGCTCCTGCCGGTAGGTTATAAGGAGGGCACCGATCTACCATTGTCTCTCGCCCCAACCGCGCACCAACACCAAGCGCCCGACTTTGGAGAGGCCGTCCCTCACTTGAACTGGCGCCACGGCGACCAGGGCGCCCCGGAGGAGCTGGTAGCTGCACGGGACAGGAGCAGCCCGCTGCCAAGCGAGGCGGTGCCACATAAATCTGGACGGGGACTCGCTACGCAGCCCAGATTGTGGGCGGAGAAATCCGCCTCGCCAGAGCTCTTTCGACGGCGGGCGGAGCAGGCTCTGCCGGCGTCCGCCAGAGGTGTGGAGACATCCTCCGCGGTTGATGAAGCCGCGCAGGCCGCTCGCCAAGCTTTGGCTTGGTTGCAGCAGGAGATGGAGGGGATCGAACCGATGCAGGATCCTCATGAGGTGGCTACACCGGAATGTGAGGCGCAGCTCGTCAGGCAGAGGGATGAGCACGAATCCACCCCAGCACCGCATCCCGGAGGTGGTGGGTCGATGCCCTCGACAGTGCAGCCGGATCGTCCAATTGTAGTCCCCGACGGTGCCGACAAGCGTCCTGTCTATTCCAACGATGCGACCGCTATCGAAGGGCTGAGGGCAGCATTCCACGCGGGTAAGGCCAAAGCGAACACGGTCACTTACAATGTAAATTCTCTTTTCGGCTTTAGTCGGTGGCTCCTTCAAAACAACAAGCCAGGGTTTGCTGCTCGGCTTTACCATTCGTCGCTGGATCAGGATCTCAAGGAGTACGAGAGTACGGGTGGTTCCTCCACCGTGGCTGGCGCACTGCGTTACCTCAAGAAGTCGACAGGCGGAGCCCCGATTATGGCTCGCCCTGTCGTGATCCCCTATCCTGACGATGCCGAGCTCATTAGAAATTACAGAGCCGCTTCGACCAAGGAGTACCTGGCAGCGCCTGCGACCGGACGGAATCCAGATACCGTGGGCGGCTATACAAATTTTCTTAGACATTTTAGTCAGTACCTGCGTCAAAATAACAAGCTTGGGATTGCGGCTCGGATTCACGACAAATCGCTGGATAAAGATGTTGAGAGCTTCAAGGCTGTCTCCTATGGTAATAGGCTAAGTATCAGTTCTGCATTGGCTCACCTCCGGGATATCCTGCCGCGCATTGTGCTCGGGCGCGAAACTGTCCTTTCTGCTCATCCGGCAGACGCAGTCACCAGGCGCGTTGGGGCCGCTGCTGAAGCTGGGCCAGCGGCACCGGCAAGAGCTCCCCAACCCGCCTCGCCAGCAACCGCTAGGCTGCCAGGCACCTACCGCGGCCTTCCACTGGTTGATGTGACCACACTGACTACCAGTTCCTCTGGGGCTCAGATCGGGGCGCTCGATCCGACAGCCCCGTCCAACGTTGCAACGGGGCGGGTGCTCGGCGCCGCCGAATGGCTGAGCGACGCCCATATCCAGAGAGATTACAATTTGCTGGAGGGGCAACTGCAGGGGATCAATCCGGCGCTCGCTGCCCGGACTCGGCTGGTGGATCCTTCCGTATCCCATCTACTGCGACACACGTCGCCGCAAGACGCTCGAGGCATATTGCAGTCCATCTATAATCAAAACAACGCCACAGCCGACTTCCTGTTCTTGCCAGTGAATAATGGCACGGCTACTAGCCCCGGCACCCATTGGTCGCTGCTGCTCGTTGATCGCCGCGACCCGGAAAGGCGGTTCGCCTATCACTACGACTCCCTCCAGCGAGAGGGATATAACGACGTGCCTGCAAAACAGCTCGCAGGACTGCTGAATGCCACCTTGGCGCCAGCCCCCATGGCCAGACAGACGAACCATTATGATTGCGGCGTATTTGTCCTGGAGGGCACGTGGGCGCTGGTTGAACGATTGGTGAAAGGGCAGCGGCCAGACCACGAGCCGCTGCCCCTCGACAACCTCGTTGCCGATCGGCAGGCGCTGCAAGACCGGCTAAGGAGGCGCTTGCCGCACGAGGAAGAGCCGCGGCAGCTGCTGGAGGATGAACCCGCCTCCCCACCGATGATGGCATTCGAGCCAGGGGAACTGCGGCAACTGTTGGAAGACGAGCCTGCCTCCCCACCAATGATGGCGTTCGAGCCAGGGGAACTGCGGCAACTGTTGGAGGACGAACCTGCCTCCCCACCAATGATGGCGTTCGAGCCAGGGGAACTGCGGCAACTGTTGGAGGACGAGCCTGCCTCCCCACCAATGATGGCGTTCGAGCCAGGGGAACTGCGGCAACTGTTGGAGGACGAGCCTGCCTCCCCACCAATGATGGCGTTCGAGCCAGGGGAACTGCGGCAGCTGTTGGAGGATGAACCCGCTTCCCCACCGATGATGGCGTTCGAGCCAGGGGAACTGCGGCAACTGTTGGAGGATGAACCCGCTTCCCCACCGATGATGGCGTTCGAGCCAGGGGAACTGCGGCAACTGTTGGAAGACGAGCCTGCCTCCACTTGGGCACAAATCAATTCGACCCCACATGCGCGAGCGGACGGTGTTCATCAGCCAGCCCAGGCGCCGTGGCTCCCTGAACGCAGAAGATAACTTTGCGGAGGAGCGGTCACGCAACTGTCGGCGGCGCCGGGCCTCAGGGTGAATGGAAAGGATGGAGTGGCGGATGGTGTCGCGTGAAGGCGCAACACGCGTGCTGACCGACCTGCATACGTAGGAAGTCGTTCATTGCTCCCAAATCGTATGTGAGGAACATTCCTGTCCCGGCTGCGCCGCGCGATGCTAGGTCGCGTTGTTCAGCGGGCCAAGCCGATGACACCTACGAAGCTACTGATCGGGCAGATCGCCGTTGTGTGCGCAATTGTCATTATCGGCGTATGGACGGCAACCCAATGGTGCGCTCAAATGCTGACCTACCAGACGCCTCTCGGCGCACCATGGTTTCTCTTCGCCGGCTGGCCAATCTACAAGCCGTGGAAGCTGTTTGAATGGTGGTTCCACTTCGATGCTTATGCGCCGGAGGTCTTCGACAAAGCCGGTACGCTTGCAGGCGCCAGCGGATTCCTGGGTTGTGCCGCCGCAATCGCTGGCTCGCTTTTGCGCGCGCGACAGCGCGGGTCGGTTACGACCTATGGGTCTTCACGGTGGGCCACGACTCATGAGGTCGAGACGGCAGGGTTGTTACGGCCGGCGGGCGTTTTCCTCGGTAGGCTGAACGATCGCTATCTGCGCCATGACGGCCCGGAGCACGTCATGGCATTTGCGCCGACGCGTTCGGGCAAGGGCGTGGGGCTGGTTGTTCCAACGCTACTTTCCTGGACCGGGTCTGCCATCATTCATGATATAAAAGGCGAAAATTGGCAGTTGACCTCCGGCTGGCGGTCGAAATTCTCGTACTGCCTTCTGTTCAATCCGACCGACCCGAGATCGGCACGCTACAACCCGCTGCTGGAGGTGCGCAAAGGCCCAGATGAGATCCGGGACGTTCAAAACATCGCCGACATCCTCGTCGATCCCGAGGGCGCGCTGGAGCGACGGAACCACTGGGAGAAGACCAGCCATTCACTCCTAGTTGGCGCCATTTTGCACGTGCTCTACGCTGAAGAGGACAAGACGCTGGCCCGCGTCGCCACCTTCCTGTCGGACCCGCAACGCTCGTTTGCCGCAACGCTACGGCGGATGATGACGACAAACCATCTCGGGACGGGGCATAACCCTCAGGTCCATCCCGTAGTGGCCTCGGCGGCTCGCGAACTCCTGAACAAGTCGGAAAACGAGCGCTCAGGCGTCCTCTCGACCGCCATGTCCTTTCTCGGGCTTTATCGTGATCCAACGGTCGCGGCGGCCACTTCGTCCTGCGACTGGCGCATCGCTGACCTAGTGGATGGAGAGCGACCGCTGTCGCTCTATCTGGTCGTGCCGCCTTCGGATATCTCGCGCACCAAGCCTTTTGTGCGACTGATCTTGAACCAGATCGGCAGGCGGTTGACGGAGCGTCTGGAGGGGGACCCGAAGAAGAGCCGTAAGCATCAGCTGCTCATGATGCTGGACGAGTTTCCGGCGCTCGGTCGCCTCGACTTCTTCGAAACGGCGCTCGCCTTCATGGCAGGTTATGGCATTCGCTCCTATCTGATCGCACAATCTTTGAACCAGGTTTCAAAGGCCTATGGCGAGAACAATGCTATTCTCGACAATTGCCACGTGCGAATTGCCTTTTCCTCCAATGACGAACGCACGGCCAAGCGCATCTCGGATGCCCTCGGCACCGCAACCGAACTTAGGTCGATGCGCAACTATGCGGGCCATCGGCTTGCGCCCTGGCTTTCACATGTCATGGTGAGCCGCCAGGAAACCGCGCGCCCGCTCCTGACGCCAGGCGAGGTGATGCAATTGCCGCCGTCAGACGAATTGGTCCTGGTTTCTGGGTTGCCGCCGATCCGCGCCAAGAAGCTGCGCTATTATCAGGATCAGAATTTCACAGATCGGGTGCTGCCTGCGCCGGTGCTGCACGACGGACCCTATGCGGACTGCCCTGCATCACGCCCGGACGGCTGGACTGGACAAGTGTGCAGCGTCGATAGCCGACTTGCTGCGGACGAGGAAAGCGCCGACGCGCCAGTTGAAGACGAGGGAGGCGTTCAGCAGCAACGCCATCCAAGCCTGCCCGAAGAAGACGTTGTTGTCTCTCAAGAGCCCGATCAGGCCGATCTGTACAAGCCCGCAGACGATGACAGCGAAGCGCTCGCGGACAAGCGTGTCATGGATCGGATTTCCACTGCGGCCCGCGTCTACGGTATCAACGAGGGCAGGGGCGACGATGTCATTCCCGGCTTCTGAAGTCCGCTGAGTTGCAGAGCGCACCTCAGCGTAGATAACGGCCATAAGCAATTTTGAGCGTCTGGCCGATGCTTCTCCCGTCGCCGGCGCAACGCCGGGCCGTCGGAACGATCCGCATGAAGCCGCACCGCATTCGCCATCAGTTTCTGCTTGAGCCGGAGCTCAGCGAGAAACTGGACAACCTCAGTCGCGATCCGTCAACGACCAAATCAGCGATCGTGGGGAAGGCGATCGAGGCGTTCATCGAGCGGCGTGGCGAGAGCGAGTTCGATCGGCGCTACGGCGTAAGGCTTGACCGGCTCTCCCGCGATCTTGCCCACGTCAGGCGCGATTCCGAGGTGATCCTGGAGAGCCTGGCGCTCTTCATCCGCTTTTCGATCACCCTTCACGCCCACACGCCGGTCCCGGATCGGGCAACGCAGGCTATTGCCCAAGAGCGTTTCGAGAAATTCGTTGAGAAGGTCGGCCGCCAGATCGCTTCCGGCAAAAAGTCGCTTAGCAAAGACAATGGTGGGGGAGGGGAAGGATGAGCTCTCATCCCGAGGCCGACCACCGGCGGCGTGTCATGCTGCGCACCGCCATGGGTCCGGCAATCACCGAAGCCCTGGCCGATCCGTCCGTCATCGAGGTGATGGTCAATCCCGACGGCGCGCTGCGACTCGACCGGTTAGGCGAAGGTCGGGTCGATACCGACGTTCACATGCACCCGTCCGAGGCAGAACGTATCATCCGCCTGGTTGCTTCGCACGTGCGCGCCGAGGCGCACGCCGACAACCCGATCGTCAGTGCCGAATTGCCGTCTGGCGAACGCTTCGAAGGCCTGCTGCCACCTGTGGTGTTGGCGCCATGTTTTGCCATCCGCAAGCCCGCCGCGAAAGTCTACACCCTGGCCGACTATGTTGCCGAACGCATCATGCTGCCGCTGCAGGCCGATGCGCTGAAAAAGGCCGTCCGCGAGCGGCGCAACATGCTGATCGCCGGCGGCACTTCCTCGGGGAAGACAACACTCGCCAACGCTCTGCTGGCTGAAGTCGCCGAATGCGACGATCGGGTGATCCTGATCGAGGACACACGCGAACTGCAGTGCGCGGCCAGGGACTGCGTTGCCCTGAGAACAAGGCGGGGCTCGGTCACCCTTGCCGATCTCGTGCGCTCGACGCTGAGGCTCAGGCCGGACCGCATCATCGTGGGCGAGGTGAGGGGCGCGGAAGCGCTCGACATGCTGAAGGCATGGAACACCGGGCACCCAGGCGGCATCGCTACCGTACACGCCAATTCCGCGCGCTCGGCTCTCTATCGCATTGAGCAACTCGCCCAGGAAGCGGTGGTCACCGTTCCCCGCCGGCTCATCGCTGAGGCGATAGATCTGATCGTCTTCATAGCGGGACGCGGCTCGTCGCGCCACATCGACGCAATCGCCGAGGTCACCGGTCTCGACGGCAGCGGCGATTACGCCGTTGCCCCGCTCACGCTTTCGCAACTCCAGCAGCTTTGAAAGGCCTTCCTCATGCGCAAGAAGCTTCGCTTTCTTTCGTCCACAGCGCTCGCGTTTCTTATCACGGCCCCGGTTTATGCCGCCGGCTCCGGCATGCCGTGGGAGCAGCCGCTGCAGCAGATCCTGGAGTCCGTGCAGGGACCGGTCGCCAAGATCGTTGCGGTGATCATCATTATCACCACCGGCCTGACGCTTGCCTTCGGCGACACCGCCGGTGGTTTTCGGCGCCTGATTCAGATCGTCTTCGGTCTGTCGATCGCCTTCGCGGCATCGAGCTTCTTCCTCTCCTTCTTCTCCTTCGGTGGTGGGGCGCTCGTCTGATGGCCGCCGGGGAGCAGCATATCGAGGGCTTCGCAGTACCGGTCCACCGGGCGCTGACCGAGCCGATCCTGCTCGGCGGGGCTCCGCGCGCGGTGGCGATCCTCAACGGTACAGTGGCCGCGGCCATTGGCTTCGGCTTGCAGCAATGGATTGCTGGTCTGGTGCTTTGGATCGCAGGCCACTCGTTAGCGGTGTTTGCCGCAAGACGCGATCCGGACTTCGCCAGCGTGCTTGTGCGCCACCTACGTCTGAAGGGGTGGCTTGCATGCTGAACCTTTCGGAATATCGAAGCAAAGCCGACCGGCTTGCCGACCATCTACCCTGGGCTGCCTTGGTGGCGCCCGGCATCGTGCTCAACAAGGACGGCAGCTTTCAGCGGACGTTGCGGTTCCGCGGCCCGGATCTCGAAAGTGCGACGGAGGCTGAACTCGTCGGCATTTGCGCCCGGGCGAACAATGCTCTCAGACGCCTTGGCTCTGGCTGGGCATTGTTCTTTGAGGCCGAGCGCACAGAAGCGCTGGGCTATCCGAACTCGCATTTTCCTGACGCCGCGTCGTGGCTGGTCGACGAAGAACGCCGCGCTGCTTTCGAGGGGAAGGTAGCGCACTACGAGAGCCGCTATCATCTGACCTTGGTGTTTATGCCACCGCCGGACGCCCAGGCGCGCGCAGAAAGCACGCTCGTCGACTCTCATTATTCCCGAGGAGAAAGAGACTGGCGCCAGGATCTGGCGAGGTTCCGTGACGAGACCAACCGCGTGCTCGATCTCTTCTCGGGTTTCATGTCCGAAGTACGCGTCCTCGATGATGCTCAGACGTTGACCTACCTCCACGGCACGATTTCGCCTCGTCGCCATCCTATCATGGCCCCGGAAACGCCGATATATCTGGATGCAATCCTGGTCGATGCGCCGCTTACCGGTGGCCTGGAGCCGATGCTGGGTGAGCAGCATCTTCGCACACTGACCATCCTCGGCTTTCCGAACCTCACCCGGCCCGGAATCCTCGATACCCTCAATCATCAGGATTTCGCCTATCGCTGGATGACGCGCTTCATTCCGCTCGAGAAAACGGAAGCCACGAAGACGCTGACGCGATTGCGCCGGCAGTGGTTTGCCAAGCGCAAATCGATCGTGGCAATCCTACGCGAGGTCATTACCAACGAGCCGGTCCCGCTTGTCGATAGCGATGCCGACAACAAGGCGCTCGATGCCGACGAAGCCCTTCAGGCATTGGGCGGTGATCATGTGAGTTTCGGCTATCTCACCACCACCGTGACGGTGTGGGGCGAGGATCGCCAAGCCGCTGCAGAGAAGCTTCGCGCGGTCGAGCGCATCATCAATGGGCTCGGCTTCACCACGATCCGAGAAGGCGTCAATGCGGTCGAGGCTTGGCTCGGCTCATTGCCTGGCCATGTCTACGCTAACGTTCGCCAACCGCTCGTTCATACATTGAACCTTGCCCATCTCATGCCGCTGTCGTCGGTTTGGGCCGGTCCTGCGACAAACGAGCATCTCGCGAAAGTCACCCAAACCGAAGCGCCACCGCTTTTCGTTGCCGAGACCAGTGGGTCGACACCGTTTCGGCTTTCCACCCACGTCGAAGATGTCGGCCACATGCTGGTTGTTGGTCCGACCGGCGCCGGCAAGTCGGTTCTGCTTGCTCTGATTGCTCTGCAGTTCAGGCGCTACGCCGGCGCCCAGGTTTATGTCTTCGACAAAGGCAATTCGGCCCGTGCTGCAACACTTGCCATGGGTGGAGAACACCACGCGCTAGGAGCGGACGGTTCCCTTGCCTTTCAGCCACTGCGCAGCATCAACGACCAGGCTAGCCGAAGCTGGGCGGCCGAATGGATCGCCAGCCTTGTTGCCCACGAGAACGTCACCGTCACGCCGGAGGTGAAGGAGGCTATTTGGTCAGCGCTGGCCAGCCTTGCCACCGCGCCGGCGCAGGAACGCACACTGACCGGTCTTTCGGTCCTGCTTCAATCCAATGCGCTGAAGACCGCATTGATGCCCTACACGCTCGACGGTCCCTTCGGCCGCCTGCTCGATGCCGATCATGATGGGCTGGCCTTGTCGGATGTGCAGTGTTTCGAGACCGAGGAGTTAATGCACAGCCAAAGCGCTTTGCTGCCGGTGCTTACCTATCTGTTCCAGCGACTTGAGGAACGGTTCGACGGACGGCCCACGCTGATCATGCTCGACGAGGCGTGGGTCTATCTCGACAATCCGCTGTTCGCCGCCCGCATCCGCGAATGGCTGAAGGTGCTGCGAAAGAAGAACGTGTCGGTTGTCTTCGCTACGCAGTCGCTGGCTGATATCGCGGGCTCTGGCATAGCGCCGGCAATCATCGAAAGCTGCCCGCAGCGCATTTTCCTTCCCAATGATCGTGCCGTGGAACCCCAGGCGCGCACAGCCTACGAGCGCTTCGGTTTAAGCGAGCGGCAGATCGAATTGATCGCCCGCGCCACGCCGAAGCGTCAGTATTATCTGCAATCGCGCCGCGGCAACCGTCTGTTCGAGCTCGAGCTTGGCCCCATCGCTCTTGCGCTTTGCGGTGCTTCCGATCCGGCCACGCAGACTCTGATCGACAGGATCATGTCCGAAGACGGGCAAGGCAGCTTTGCCTCGCAGTTCCTGATCGCGCGCGGCCTCGATTGGGCCGGCGAACTTCTCAAGCAATTCCCTCAACCAGACAAGGAGCAATTCTCATGATGCGGCGACGCCTTCTCTCCGGCCTGATCACCGTTTCCCTGATCGCCAAGCCTATGGCCGACTATGTGCAGCCCGCCTACGCCCTTATCGTGTTCGATCCGTCCAATTATGCGCAGAACGTGCTGACGGCCGCGCGCGCATTGGAGCAGATCAACAACCAGATCCAGTCGCTGCAGAATCAGGCGACCATGCTGCAGAACATGGCGCGCAATCTTCAGCGTCTGGATTTCTCTTCCGTTGGCCAACTCACCGGTTCGCTCCATCGCATCGACGGCTTGATGGACCAGGCGAGTGGCCTCAGCTTTGATCTGGGCAAGCTTCAAGACCAGTGGCGCAGCCAATATCCGGAAAGCTACGACGCCACGATCAAAGTCAGCGATGTGGCGAGTGCTGCGCGGGAGCGTTGGCAAACCGCCATGCAGGCGTTCCGCCAGACCATGGGTGTCCAGTCGCAAATCGTCGAGAACGTCCGCGCCGACGGCGATCTGCTCGCCGATCTCGTCAACCGCAGCCAAGGGGCGGCCGGTGCGCTTCAGGCAAGCCAGGCCACCAACCAGCTGATGGCGCTTTCGACAAAACAGCAGATGCAGATCCAGACGCTGCTCGCAACGCAGTTTCGAGCTGAGGCCGAGGATGCCGCCCGCAAGGCCCAGTCAGACGAAGCCGCCCGCGAGATGACGAAGCGATTCTTGGGTACCGGCTCGGCTTATCCCGGCAATTAATCACGAGTTCATCACGACGAGAAAGGCAGCGGCATGAACGACCTTGGCGTCATCGATCGCTTCATGGAGACCTTCATCCGCTACATCGACAGCGGGTTCGGTCTGCTATCGGGCGACCTCGCCTTCCTCACTACCATTCTGATCGGCATTGACATCACACTTGCCGGCCTGGCGTGGGCGCTCGGCGACGAAACCAGCGTTCTCGGCCGGCTTGTCCGCAAGGTGCTCTATGTTGGCGTCTTCGCCTTCATTCTGAACAATTTCAAGAACCTCGCCGATATCGTTTATCGTTCTTTTGCCGGTCTCGGGATTAAGGCGTCGGCCGGCAATCTGTCGGCAGACAATCTCTTGCGCCCGGGCCGCATTGCCGCGACCGGTTTCGAAGGTGCTTGGCCAATGCTTGACCAAGCCAGTCAGCTCCTGGGCTTCCCGGAAATCTTCGGCAACGCACTGACCATCTTCGTGCTGCTGATGGCCTGGTTCCTGGTCATCATCGCCTTCTTCATCCTTTCCATCCAGCTTTTCATCACCATCCTTGAGTTCAAGCTCACCACGCTGGCAGGTTTTGTTTTGGTTCCATTCGCACTTTGGAACCGTTCAGCGTTCCTGGCCGAACGCGTGCTCGGCCATGTTATCTCGTCAGGCATCAAGGTGATGGTGCTCGCCGTCATTGTCGGTATCGGCTCCACGCTCTTCGGGGAGTTCGCTTCCGCATTGCAAGGCAAGGAGCCGGATCTTGCCGGTGCCATGTCCCAGGTACTGGGCGCACTGGCATTGCTTGGCCTTGGCATTTTTGGGCCGGGGATCGCGTCGGGTCTTGTCTCAGGCGCACCGCAGCTTGGGGCGGGCGCCGCCCTCGGCACGACCGCGGCGGCAGCGGGTGTATCACTCGTTGCTGGAGGCACAGCATTTGCTGGCGCGCGTATGGCAACCAGCGGCGGTGTCGCCGCCATCCGAGCCGGCACAACAATGGGATCGGCTGCTTCCACGTCATGGCAGATCGGGCGCGCAACCTCGCCCGACGCTGGCCTCTCCGGTGTGGCTGCTGGAATGCATGGTGTAACCAGTGCAGCTGGCGGCGCCGCTATACGCATAGCGCGATCCGCCACTGCAAGTGTTGGGCGCAACGCCGATGCCGGGCGCGATGCCGCGTGGACCGCGACCGGCGGCACGCCGACAGCGCCAATGACCGAACGCTCTGCCGGTTCGGCCACTGTTTCGGCGCCGACGTGGGCAAGGCGCCTACGTTCTGAACAGACCGCCCGTGCAAATCGCCACGCTGCCATGCAAGCTGTCCGAGACGGAGACCGGCCGGGAGGCAGCGCCACCCCCTCTCTCAACGACAAGGATGACTAGATGCTCTTCAAGCGACCCGTGCACCGTTACGGCAAAACACCCGAACCGGTCACGCCGTATCAAAAAGCCGCCCAGCTGTGGGACGAGCGCATCGGCTCATCTCGACTGCAGGCCAGGAACTGGCGGATCATGGCCCTTGGCTGCCTGGCCTTGGCGACCGGGCTTTCCGGCGGACTCGTATGGCAGTCGATGCAAAGCCGTGTCGTGCCTTATGTCGTCGAGGTCGATGGCTTCGGCGAGACGCGCGCCGTCGCGCCGGCGATCCGGAATTATGAGCCCTCGGATGCTCAGATCGCCTGGCATCTCGGCCGCTTCATCCAGAATGTCCGTTCCGTTTCCACCGATCCGGTTTTGGTACGGCAGAACTGGTTGGCAGCGTACGACTTTGCTAGCGATCGCGCAGCGCTCTTCCTCAACGAATACGCCAAGGCGAACGACCCCTTCGGTCAGATCGGAACGCGCAGTGTTTCGGTACAGGTCACCAGCGTGGTCAGAGCCTCCGAAAGTTCATTCCAGGTCAAATGGACCGAGCAGGTGTTTGAGCGCGGAAGCCTTGCCAGCACGATGCGCTGGACTGCGATCCTCACGATCGTGATTCGCTCGCCAAGCAATACGGATCAGCTGCGCAAGAATCCGCTCGGCGTCTTCATCAATGCCATTGACTGGTCACGCGAGCTCGACAGCGCCGTCCCAACCCCCCTTTCTCCGACGGAGTCCACCAATGAAAGGTAAAATGTCACCGATTCGTGCCGTGCTGATCCTATCGGTGTCGGCAGCGGTCGTTTCCGCTTGTGCATCGAAGAAGGTGCCGCCGCCTGAGATTTCCTATGACGCTGCCGACTTCAAACCGGCCGCGATCGAAAAGGCGCCGGAGAGGCCGATTAGAATTGTCGAGGTGCCAAAACCACTGCCGCTGCCTGGCCAAATGCAGCCCGAGCCCGGCAAGGCCGAGGACAAGCGCCCCCCTGAAGAACGCGTCGCTGATGCCAACAAAGCCGCGACCCAGCAACCCACCAAGTACGGGTATGTTAATGCCGTGCAAGTCTACCCCTTCACCGATGGCGCGCTTTATCAACTCTATGCCGCGCCGGAGCGCGTGACCGACATCGCTCTGCAGCCGGGCGAGAAACTAACCGCCGTGTCGGCTGGCGACACCGTGCGCTGGGTCATTGGCGATACCGCAAGCGGCACCGGTGACAATCAGCGCACCCATGTTCTGGTAAAACCCTTCGCGCCGGGTCTTGCCACCAATGTCGTCATTACGACGGACCGGCGGACCTATCATTTGCAGCTTCAAAGCACCGAGAAGACCGCAATGGCGGCAATCTCCTGGACCTACAGCCAAGACCAGATCATCGCGCTTCGCCAGCGCAATGCTCAAGCCGAGGCAGTTACACCGGTCGCGTCGAATATCGCGCTCGAAAACCTTCGCTTTCGCTACTCAATCAGTGGCGACACACCGCCCTGGAGACCGACGCGAGCCTTCGACGACGGCAGCAAGGTCTATATTGAGTTCCCTCGTCGCATAGATCAGGGCGAGGCGCCACCACTCTTCATCGTCGGCGCAGATGGGAGCAGCGAGCTCGTCAACTATCGCGTGCGCGGCAACTATTACATCGTCGATCGGCTCTTCGCCGCGGCCGAACTTCGCCTCGGCACCAAGCGGCAGCAGGTGATCCGCATCAGCAGGATTGACGGCAGGCAACCGCAACGGCGGATCTCGCTCTTTCGCGGCAGCCGGCGAGGTGAGGACTCATGATCGAAAATTCCCGCTCTGGCATCCCGCCGAAACTGGATCCCGAGGAACTGCAGCTTCGGGCCTCTCCCCGCCGCGTGGTGCGGTTCAGGCGCGGTGTGATCATCGCGATCGCAGCGCTCGGATCCGGCGCTGTCTTCGGCGTTACCATGATCGCCCTCCAGGGGCCGGCCCTTCGCATCAGGGATCAGGCGGAAGATCTCTACAACACTGAGCGCAAACCAACCGCCGAGGGGCTCGATACGCTTCCCCATGACTATTCCGGCATGAAGCCGAAGCCTCCCGTCCTTGGGCTACCTTTGCCGGGCGACCTCGGCCGCCCCATCCTCGAGCGGCAGCGCCAGCTCGGCATCGTGCCGGGCCAAGACATCTCGGCCGAGGAGCAGCGTCTAGCGCAGCAGGCGATCGAAGCGCGTGAATCGCGGGTGCTTTTCCGCGTCGAAAATCGAGCTCAAAAGACAGATGTCGGAGAGAGCGTGCAAACTGCTCAGCATCCATTTGAGGCGCTTCCCCAATCCGAAGCAGGACGCGCGTCAGCCTCGGTGGCGGCGGCGGAAGGCGACCAGAACAATCAGCAGCGAAAGCTTGATTTTCTCAGCCAGCGGAGCACTGGCGGGATCTACAATCCGCATGCGCTGCAGACGCCGATCTCGCCATATCAACTGATGGCTGGCAGCGTGATTGCCGCCAGCCTGATCACCGGCATCAATTCCGATTTGCCGGGCCTTGTCGTCGCGCAAGTCACCGAAAATGTGCACGACACGGTCACGGGCAACATATTGCTGATTCCGCAGGGCTCACGTCTTATCGGCGTCTACGACAGCGTCGTCGCGTTCGGGCAAAAGCGAGCGCTGCTGGTCTGGCAGCGCATTCTGCTGCCCGACGGCTCGTCGGCCGAAATCGACAATCTGCCCGCGAGCGACACCGCCGGCTACGCAGGGCTGGAAGACGAAGTCGATTTCCACACTTGGCAGATGATCAAGGGAGTGGCGCTTGCCACATTGCTCGGTGTCGGCACAGAATTCAGCCTCGGCGAAAACGAGAGCGATCTGGTCAAGGCGATCCGGGAATCAGCCCAGCAGAACGCCAGTCGAGCCGGCCAGCGCATCACCGAAAAAAACCTCAATATCCAGCCCACCATCGTCGTCCGCCCAGGTTGGCCACTGCGCGTCATCGTGCACAAGGACATCGTGCTGCGGCCATACGCCAGTTGAGCAGGAGTTATCATGGCTGACCTGAAACTTGGAAAACTTCCGGACCGAACAGCTTCGAAGATCACCATTACCGTCAGCGCGGAGCTGAGCCAAACACTCAAGGAGTATGCTGCACTTTACCGTCAGACCTATGGTCAGTCTGAAACCGTGGCAGAACTCATCCCTTTCATGCTGGCGGCGTTTCTGGAAGGCGACCGAGCCTTTGCCAAGGCCAGAAAGGAACGTCTGCCGACGGAGCTTGCCGGAAAATCGTGACTCCTCCGCTAGGGCAGCTGGAACATTGCCTAGCTGTCGCGACCTACCTGCTCCTCGCGAAGCATAGGATCAAACACCTTGGAATGCAGGTATGCGCAAGAGATGATGTGGAAGGAGATACCGCGCAACAGCCTAAGTTTGCATTTTCGATTTGGTCGGCCGTGAACTATCCGCAAGCCATTGATCTGGCCTGTTGATTGAGGCGGATAGCGGCTTTGGAATTGCAGGATTAGCGGTATTTGGACGCTGTTTTCCTGCAATTCGGTTTTGCGATTCCCTTGTGGCGCGGAGCGTGATTCACTCGGTTCGGCGGCGGCGAATCGAGGGGACAGCGAATGTCCAGGCCACGCGAGAAGCGCGAGACGGGAGAGCAGGACCTGTTCCGCTCCCGGCTCGACCAAATCATCAACATGAAGCACGAGCTGGTGCGGCTGGCGCAGGCGATCGACTGGCCGGTGCTGGAGGAGCGTTTCGGCGCCGTCTATTCGGACGGCCCCGGCATGCCGCCGCTGCCGACCCGGCTGATGGCGGGGCTGGCGATCCTCAAGCACACCTTCAACCTGTCGGATGAGGTGCTGTGCGAGCGCTGGGTGGAGAACCCTTATTTCCAGTATCTCACCGGCGAGACGTTCTTTTGCCATACGCTGCCGTTCGACCGCTCCTCGATGACGCGTTGGCGCAGCCGTATGGGCGAGGAGCGGATTATGGTGCTGTTGCAGGAGAGCCTCAGCCTCGCGGTCAAGACCGGGGCGATGAAACCGGCCGACACGCGCCAGGTGATCGTCGACACCACCGTGCAGCCGAAGAACGCCATGTTCCCGACCGACGCCAAGCTCATCCATCGGGCACGCGAACGGCTGGTGCGGCTGGCCAAGAGGACGGGTCTCCATTTGCGCCAGAGTTATGTGCGGGTCGGCAAGCTGGCGCTGATCAGCCACCAGCGCTATGCCCACGCCAAGCAGTTCAAGCGGGCCAACAAGGCGCTACGCAAGCTCAAGACCTATCTCGGCCGGACCATTCGCGACATTGGTCGCCAGATCGCCGGCGATCAGGGGCTGGACGCTGTTCAAATGGCCGCTCTACCAGGCCGCCACCGTTCTCGAGCAACGCCAGCGCCAGCGCGGCCGCAAGATCTACAGCCTGCACGCACACGAGGTGGAATGCATCGGCAAGGGCAAGGCGCATGCGCCCTACGAGTTCGGGGTGAAGGTGTCGGTGGCCACCACGCTGAAGCGCTCCAGGGGCGGCCAGTTCGCCCTGCATGCAAAAGCACTGCCCGGCAATCCCTATGACGGCCACACGCTGGCAAGCGTCATCCCCGACATGGAAAAGACCATCGGCAACGAGATCGGCCGCATCCTCGCCGACGCCGGCTATCGCGGCCACAACGCACCGCAGAGCCACAAGCTCAGGGTCTTCACCGCGGGCCAGAAACGCCGCGTCACCCCAGCCATCAAGCGCCAGATGCGACGGCGGTCGGCGGTCGAGCCCGTCATCGGCCACATCAAGAGCGAACACAGAATGGGCCGCAACTACCTCGCCGGCCAGCAGGGCGACACCCTCAACGCCATCCTGGCCGCCGCCGGCTACAACTTCTCCCTCCTGCTCAGGTGGCTGAAGGGGTTTTTGTCGCTCTTGATTGCCCTGCTTCAAATCCGGCCGAAGCCGGTCGCCGCTTAGGGCTCGGATTGTTCACGGTCGACGATTTGATGCGGTAGTCGCCTATGAGCGGTCAAAACGAACGCAGCTGGTTCGCCGATCGACCAAACGGCGAGCGCACTGTGCTTTGCTCAGACCGCCACCGAGTGCCTCGCCGTTCCCCCTTTGAAATATGTATCGAACTTGGCCGCGATGGTTCGAATGAAGGGGCGACTTTCAGTCCGTACGAGGAAACTGTCACCATCGAATTCAAGCGCTCGGGCAGGATCGTGGAGTGCGATGGACCTCGAGCGATGAAGGAGCTGCTCGCCGGCTTTGCCGAACCGCTCCACCAGGTCGACTGCCGAGAAGGCAAAATCACACATCAGCCGCTCGATGATCCAGCCACGGACGCGATCGTCGTCGGAAAGGGCAACGCCGCGGACGGCAGCCAACCCGCCATCCGCAACCATGCGCCCGTACCCGGCAGTCGAAGCCATGTTCTGCACGTAGCCTTGGCGAAAACGACCGATGGACGAAGGGCCAAGTCCGATCAGTGTCGGGCAGCGATCCTCAGTGTAGCCCTGAAAATTGCGATGCAAAACCCCTGCGCGGGCCGCTATGGCCAGCGCATCGTCGGGCTTCGCGAAATGATCGAGTCCTATTGCCTCATATCCCTTGGCGACAATTGCCCGCGCCGCGAGTTGAGATTGGGCGAAACGCTCAGTGGGACTCGGCAGCCATGCCTCGTCGATCATCGTCTGATGCTTCTTGAACCAGGGCACATGTGCGTAGCCGAACAGGGCCATCCGGTCTGGCTCCAAGGTCAGTGCCTGCGCCACCGTGGAACAGATCGTCTCGCGTGTCTGATTCGGGAGCCCGTAGAGCAGGTCCAGATTGACCGATTCGACGCCCCGCGAACGAACCCCGTCGACGACTGCCTTGGTCTGCAAAAAACTCTGCTCACGATTAATTGCTTTTTGCACTTGCGGATCGAAATCCTGCACGCCGAGGCTCGCCCGCGTTACGCCGATTTGAGCAAGTGCATCAAGGCGCGCCTTGTCCATGTCGTTGGTTTCGATTTCGATGCTGACCGTAGCATCCGGGAGAAGGTCGAAGCTGTCCCGCAAGGCCGCTCCAAGAGCAACCATATCATCGGGCCTCAGAATAGTTGGCGAACCGCCACCGAAGTGGATTGCACGGACATGTGCCTTGCCGCTCACCAGACCGGCAATCGTGACGATTTCGGCATTCAGCGAGCGCAGATAAGCGGCCACCGGCTCATATTGGTGCGTCTGCTTGGTGTGGCAGGCGCAGAACCAGCAGAGCTTGTCGCAGTAAGGAATGTGCAGGTACAGCGAGATTTCGTCGCCGCTTTCCAGCGTCTCCAACCAGCCACGGTAAATGGCAGCATCGATCCCCGAATGGAAATGCGGCGCCGTCGGATAGCTGGTGTAGCGTGGGACGTTCTCGCTGAGTTTGACAGCTATTTCCGATTGCATCTCGCGTTCACCGTGTTGCCCGCCGGAACACTGCACGCATCGCTGAAGCAGACCCTGATCTCGATCAGCCGCGCTCATGGACAAACCGCCGCAGGATTTCTCTACCCTGGATGGGTATCCTGCCGGCAGTTAGGATCGGGTAAGGCGAACGCATGACCTTTCGGCAAGACATTCATAGTTCCGGCATTCCTGTTCTTTGCTTCCCTTGCGAGGCACGGCGTCGCGGTGTCTGCGGTGCGCTCGATCCAGACAATTTGGTTGGGCTCGCCAAGACTTGCTCGCGTCGCCGGATCGAGTCAGGAATGGAGTTGACCGGCGAGGCACAGAACGTCGACAGCTACTCCAACGTGCTTTCAGGCGTGGTAAAGCTATCAAAGAGCCTGTCGGATGGGCGCCAGCAGATCGTCGGTCTCCAGTTTGCACCGGATTTTCTGGGACGTCCTTTCAAGGAGGAAAGCTCGATCAATGCGGAAGCGGCAACAGCAGTCACGCTGTGTTCGTTTCCGCGAGCGGCCGTCGAACGGATGATGAAGGCGTCACGGGAATTCGAGCATCGCCTGCTCAAACAGACGCTGAATGAACTCGATGAGGCGCGCGAGTGGATGGTGACGCTGGGGCGCAAGACAGCTCCGGAAAAGGTGGCGACTTTTCTCCTCATGATGGCCCGGAATATCGATTCCAGTCTCGATGCGGCTTCCGGGTCGGCCTCCTTCGATCTGCCGCTGACGCGTGCCGAAATGTCTGATTTCCTTGGAATCACCAGCGAGACCGTGAGCCGCCAACTGACGCGATTGCGGGCTGACGGGGTGATTCGGATTGAGAACGCACGCCATGTGACGGTGGACAGCATAAGCCGTCTGGAGAAGCGCTGTGGCGGCGGACGCGAGCGGCCCTAAGCGGCGAGGCCATGTCGCATGACTCCGGGGCGGGCCGTGTTTGCCTTTTAATGCGATGTCGCCGCGCCTTCGACGAAGCGGCGTCACGGTTGTCGAGACAAACAGCTTTCGGGCTTTGATAGGAACGTGACCAATCGCCAGGTGTGTTTCGGCACATACCGGCGAAGCATGGTCCTTAATCTGCCACGGCTCGGCGGAACGATCGCGTTCGTTTCCAATGGGATCCGAACAACGTTTGGCAGGGCATCGGCAATAGCATCCAACGCGCGCAGAGCCTCAGCTTTCGCCTCAGCGATCGCGTCTGCGCCCGCCCAACCCAGGGAACGCCTTCCATGAGGGAGTGAGCCCGCGCTGCGTTCCTCGTTCATTCGCCACCTGCTGATTGCGCCGCACAAAATCGTGCGGCCTGACATAGATCAGGGCGAGGGGGCGGCGGCTGCGCGATTAGTGCGCTGCGGATTTGGCATCCACCAGATTCGAGATCGGGATCTGCAATGAAATTCGGCACAGAGATCGTCCTTCTAAGCGTGTTCGCTTTTGCGGCCCTGGTGGCCGCCGGCTTCGGCGTGGATGAACCTTTCCGCCGACACATGTGGGTGTTGTTCTTCGCAGTGGCTGGTTTCACTGCGATCCTGTTGCGCAACACGGAGTTCAGGCCAGCAGCTCCGATTGACCCATCCGCTTACATGGATGGTCCGATCCGCTACGGCGCGATCGCCACCGTGTTCTGGGGTGTCGTCGGCATGCTGGTCGGCGTGGTGATCGCGCTGCAGCTCGCCTACCCCGATCTCAACATCCAGCCCTGGTTCAATTTCGGTCGTTTGCGGCCGTTGCACACATCCGGTGTCGTTTTCGCCTTCGGCGGCAACGCGCTGCTTTGCACGTCTCTGTATGTCGTGCAGCGCACCTGCCGCGCGCGCCTCTTCGGCCGTGATCTCGCCTGGTTCGTCTTCTGGGGCTACCAGCTGTTCATCGTCATGGCCGCGACCGGCTACCTGCTCGGCATCACCGAGGGCCGCGAGTACGCCGAACCCGAATGGTATGTGGATGTCTGGCTGACCATCGTCTGGGTCGCCTACCTCATTCTGTTCCTTGGCACGATCCTGAAGCGCAAGGAACCGCATATCTACGTGGCCAACTGGTTCTACCTGTCGTTCATCGTGACCATCGCGATGCTGCATGTGGTCAACAACCTGTCCATACCAGTCTCGTTCCCGGGCTCCAAGAGCTACTCCGCCTTTTCAGGGGTCCAGGACGCCTTGACGCAATGGTGGTACGGCCACAACGCGGTCGGCTTCTTTCTCACCGCCGGCTTCCTCGGCATGATGTATTATTTCGTGCCCAAGCAGGCGAACCGGCCAGTCTATTCGTACCGGCTGTCGATCGTCCATTTCTGGGCTATCATCTTTCTCTACATCTGGGCCGGGCCGCATCACCTGCACTACACCGCCTTGCCCGATTGGGCGCAGACGCTCGGCATGGTGTTCTCGATCATGCTGTGGATGCCGTCCTGGGGCGGCATGATCAACGGCCTGATGACGCTGTCCGGCGCCTGGGACAAGCTGCGCACCGATCCGATCATCCGCATGATGGTGATGGCCGTCGCCTTCTATGGCATGTCGACCTTCGAAGGCCCCATCATGGCGATCCGGGCGGTCAATTCGCTGTCGCATTATACCGACTGGACCATCGGGCACGTCCATTCGGGTGCGCTCGGCTGGGTCGGCATGATCTCGTTCGGCGCGATCTACTACATGGTCCCGAAGCTCTGGAACCGTCAACGGCTCTACTCGCTGAGGCTCGTCACCTGGCACTTCTGGCTGGCGACACTCGGGATCGTCGTCTACGCCGCGGTGATGTGGGTGTCCGGCATCATGCAGGGCCTGATGTGGCGCGAATATGGCGAGCAGGGCTTCCTGGTCTACTCCTTCGCCGAAACCGTCGCCGCCATGCACCCCTACTATGTCCTGCGCGCCATCGGCGGCGCCATGTACCTCTCCGGCGCCCTGATCATGGCCTGGAACATCACCAGGACCATCCTCGGCCACCAGCGCGAGGAGGAGCCGATGCCGAGCCCCGTCGCCATCCGACCTGCGCGATCAGGAGCCAGGTAATGGGCTTGATGGACAAACACGCAATCATCGAGAAGAACGCCACGCTTCTTCTCGTTGGCTCGCTGCTCGTGGTGACGGTCGGCGGCATCGTCGAGATCGCGCCTCTCTTCTATCTCGACAACACGATCGAGAAGGTGGAAGGCATGCGCCCCTATTCGCCGCTCGAACTTGTCGGGCGCAACATCTATATGCGCGAGGGCTGCTACCTCTGTCATAGCCAGATGATCAGGCCGTTCCGCGACGAAGTTGAGCGCTATGGCCACTACAGCCTGGCTGCCGAGTCCATGTACGATCACCCCTTCCAGTGGGGATCGAAGCGCACCGGGCCGGATCTCGCCAGAGTTGGCGACCGCTACTCGAATGCATGGCATGTCGCGCATCTTACCGACCCGCGCTCGGTGGTGCCGGAATCGATCATGCCGAGCTATGGGTTCCTGAAAGACACGCCGATCGACGTGAAGGATTTCTCGACGCATCTGGTCGCCAACAGGCTTGTAGCCGTCCCTTACACCGATGACATGATCGCCCACGCCAATGCGGATCTGGCGGCGCAGGCCGATCCCAATGCCGACACATCAGGCCTTGAGGCGCGTTACCCAAAAGCCAAGATCGGCGACTTCGACGGCAACCCGCAACAGGTCACCGAAATGGATGCCCTGCTCGCCTACCTGCAGATGCTTGGCACACTGGTCGACTTCAAAAATTACGACGAAGCCGCCGGCTACCGCTGAGGAGAACGCTGATGACCTACAATTTGATGCGGGCGTTTGCCGACAGCTGGGGCCTGGTTGCGATGGCGCTGTTCTTCGTGGGGTGCATCGCCTTTGCCCTACGCCCCGGCAGCCGAAGGCTGGCCGACGAAGCGGCCCGCATTCCGCTCGAGGACGAGTGATCATGAGCGACGAGCATATCGATGAAATCTCTGGCGTCTCGACCACCGGCCACGAATGGGATGGTATCCGGGAGCTGAACAACCCGCTTCCCAGATGGTGGGTTATCACTTTTTACGTCACCATTGTCTGGGCGATAGGCTACACCATTGCCTATCCAGCATGGCCTCTGTTGCACTCGGCGACAACGGGTGTGCTCGGCTATTCCAGCCGCAACGAGGTCAGGAACGAGCTGACCGCGGCTGAGGCCGCCAAGGGCAAATATATCTCGGCGGTGGAGTCCAAGAGCGTCTCGGAAATCGCCGCGGACGACGGCCTGCGCGAATTCGCAATCGCCGCCGGTGGCGCCGCTTTCAAGGTCAATTGCGTACAATGTCATGGCTCCGGCGCCCAGGGTTCCAAGGGCTTTCCCAATCTCAACGACGACGACTGGCTGTGGGGCGGCAAGGCCGAGCAGATCCAGCAGACGATTACGCACGGCATCCGCTTCGCATCCGATCCGGACACGCGCCTGTCGGAAATGCCGGCCTTCGGCGACATCATTACCGCCGACCAGATCGCACAAGTCAGCGCCTACGTGGCCAGCCTTTCCGGCAAGGTCCGCGATGCAAGTCTGATCCAACCCGGCGCCAAGGTCTTTGCCGAGAATTGCGTGGCCTGTCACGGCGACAATGCAAAAGGCAACAGGGAATTCGGCGCCCCCGACCTGACCGATGCGATCTGGCTCTATGGATCCGGTGAGACAGCCATCGCCGCACAGGTCCGTGCGCCAAAACAGGGCGTCATGCCGGCCTGGGTTGGCCGTCTCGGCGAGATCAAGGTCAAGGAACTTGCAGTTTATGTCCATTCGCTTGGCGGCGGAGAATAGGAATGGAAGGTCCTATTCTTCGGTCCCCCCTGCCAAGCGGACGAGGCCCGGCGTGAGCCGGGCCTCGACACCATCCCTAATGCGATCTGCACAACCCGGCAAGGCTATCCTACGGCGAGGCTTTACGACAGGTGCCCCTGACATTGGCTGGGAAAGTGGAGTTGCACATGCGTGACAAGACGCAGTTGACAGGGCTCGAAACAGAAACTGTCAATTCCGCCAAAACCCGCAAGCCGCTTTATGCCGCGCGTCAAAAGATCTTTCCGAAGCGCGCCTCGGGCAACTTTCGTCGCTTCAAATGGCTGGTGATGACGATCACACTTGGCATCTATTACCTGGCTGCGTGGCTGCCTTGGGCTCGCGGTCCATTTGCCCCGGACCAGGCAGTCCTGCTCGATCTCGCGAACCGGCGCTTCTACTTCTTCTTCATCGAGATATGGCCCCAGGAATTCTTCTATGTGGCCGGCCTCCTGGTCATGGCGGGCGTCGGTCTTTTCCTGATCACCTCGACTGTCGGCCGTGCCTGGTGCGGCTATGCATGCCCTCAGACGGTGTGGGTCGATCTGTTCCTCGTCGTCGAACGTGCGATAGAGGGCGACCGTAACGCTCGCATGAAACTCGATGCAGGCCCCTGGACCGCCCGCAAGCTGATGCTGCGCTTATCGAAGCACGCCGTCTGGCTGGTCATCGGTGCGGCGACCGGCGGCGCCTGGATTTTCTATTTTGCCGATGCGCCGACGCTGGTTGGCGAACTCTTCACCGGCACCGCGCCACCCGTCGCCTACATCACTGTCGCCGTGCTGACGGCTACCACCTACACGTTCGGCGGTCTGATGCGCGAGCAGGTCTGCACCTACATGTGCCCATGGCCGCGCATCCAGGCAGCGATGCTCGACGAAAGTTCTCTCACCGTCACCTACAATGACTGGCGCGGCGAACCGCGTTCTCGCCACGCCAAGAAGGTCCTTGCCGCAGGGCTGCCGGTCGGTGACTGCGTCGACTGCAATGCCTGCGTCGCGGTCTGCCCGATGGGGATCGACATCCGCGATGGCCAGCAGATGGAATGCATCACCTGCGCGCTGTGCATAGACGCCTGCGACGGGGTCATGGACAAGCTCGGCAAGGAGCGCGGGCTGATCTCCTATGCGACACTGTCCGACTACAACGCCAACATGATGCTGGCGACCGCGGGCGGCTCCAGTTCAGTCAACCCGTCGCAGGTCAGGACCGCTGATGGCCTGTTCTCCGACAAGGTGGCGCATTTCCATATCCGCAAGATCTTTCGGCCACGCACCTACGTCTACATGGGTATCTGGTCGCTGATCGGCCTGGGTCTGCTCTATTCGCTGCTGACGCGCGATCGGCTCGAAGTCAACGTGCTGCATGATCGCAATCCGCAATTTGTCACGCTGTCCGACGGCTCGATCCGCAACGGCTACACCGTCAAGCTGCTCAACATGATCCCCGAGCCAAGGACGATCGTTGTCGCGATTCAAGGCTTGCAGGGCGCCGAGATGAGCGTGGTCGGCGACGACATCCCGGAAGGCCGTTCTTTTGCCATTCCGGTCGAACCCGACCGCCTGAAAATGCTGAAGGTCTTCGTGCGCCAGCCGGCGGATCAAATCCAGGGCACAGCGCAGACCTTCAAGTTCCGTGTCGAGGACAAGGCGAGCTTCGAGGCGGACGAATACACCGCCACCTTCAACGCGCCGGAGACTGCCAGATGACCGCTAACGCTGAAAAACCCCGCGTATTCACCGGCAGGCACATGCTGGCCATCATCCTAGCCTTTTTCGGGGTGGTCATCGCGGTCAATCTGACGATGGCAACGCTCGCCAACACGAGCTGGACCGGCCTTGTCGTCGAAAACACCTATGTGGCGAGCCAGCAGTTCAACAAGAAGGCCGAGGAGGGGCGGGCGCAGGCAGCGCTCGGCTGGACCGGCAAGCTGACCATCGCATGGGGCGAGGTCCGCTATAGCCTTACCGACGCCGTCGGCAAGCCGATTGCCTTGCATGGCGTCAAGGTGCTGTTTCGCCATCCCGCCTACGAGAAAGAGGACAAGGCGGTCAACCTCGCCCTCGCCTCCGGCCAGGAATTCGCAGCCCAGCACATGCCGAAGGATGGCGTCTGGATCGTCGAAGTCGACGCTGACGCCGGTCTGGCCGAGCCCTACCGCGAAGTCCGCAGGATCATGATTTCCCATGGAGCGCTGAAATGAGTTGTTGTGCACCGGGCGCCGAAATGGCGCTTGATCTGGGCAGCACCACGTCGGTCCTGCCGTCTAGTCAAGAGATCAGGCTGGCGAGCCGATCGCTTGGAGATGATCTCCGCCAAACCGATCTTTCGGTGCCGAGCGTTCATTGCGCAGCTTGTATCCAGACGATCGAGACGGCGTTGGGAACGCTCGATCGCGTCGAGAGCGCCCGCGTCAACCTGTCGACGAAACGGGTCTCGGTCCGCTGGCGTGGCGACGAGGTTCCACCGTTCGTCGCCGCGCTTGGACGGCTCGGCTACCAGGCGCATCTCTTCGCCCCCGAGATTGATGAAAAGGACAGGACGCTTTCGGAGTTGATCCGCGCCGTCGCGGTTGCCGGGTTCGCGGCGGGCAATATCATGCTGCTTTCGGTCTCTGTCTGGTCCGGGGCCGAAGGGGCTACCCGCGACCTGTTTCACTGGGTCTCCGCATTGATCGCCATCCCAGCGCTCGCCTTCGCCGGCGGCATCTTCTTCCGCTCGGCCTGGAATGCACTGCGCCACGGCCGCATGAACATGGACGTGCCGATCGCGGTCGGAGTGTCGCTCGCTTACGCCATGAGCCTCTATGAGACGATCAACCATGGCGACCACGCCTATTTC
This sequence comes from Mesorhizobium sp. M7A.F.Ca.US.008.03.1.1, assembly GCF_003997495.1. GTDB lineage: Bacteria > Pseudomonadota > Alphaproteobacteria > Rhizobiales > Rhizobiaceae > Mesorhizobium. Next base: position 47,106 of record NZ_RZRU01000020.1, read on the forward strand.
GACGCGTCGGTTTCGCTGCTTTTTTTCCTTTTGATCGGCAGGACGCTGGATCACGTGATGCGCGAACGTGCCCGCACCGCGGTGAAAGGCCTGTCGCAGCTGGCCGCACGCGGCGCCATGGTGCTGCGCGGCGATGGCGCGCGCGACTATCTGCCGGTTGGCGAGATCGAACCGGGGATGCAGCTGCTGATCGCGGCCGGTGAAAGGATCCCCGTCGACGGCAAGATCATCCACGGAGCGTCTGATCTCGACTGCTCGCTGGCCTCAGGCGAAAGCGCGCCGAAAAACGTGGCGCCGGGCGAAGCCGTGCAGGCCGGCGTGCTCAATCTTACCGGCCCGCTGACGATCGAGGCGACCGCCGCCGCGAAGGATTCGTTCCTCGCCGAAATGGTTCGGCTGATGGAAGCCGCAGAGGGCGGTCGCGCGCACTATCGCCGCATCGCTGATCGCGTGTCGGCACTCTACGCGCCCGTGGTTCATCTCACCGCCTTCGTGACATTCCTGGGTTGGATGGCGGCGACGGGCGACTGGCACCGGGCGATGACGATCGCCATTGCCGTTCTGATCATCACCTGCCCGTGCGCGCTCGGCCTCGCCGTACCGATCGTTCAGGTGGTCGCCGCGCGGCGTCTGTTCGAGAACGGCATCATGGTCAAGGACGGTTCGGCCATGGAGCGCCTGGCGACGATTGATAACGCAGTGTTCGACAAGACCGGAACGCTCACGCTCGGACAACCCCGGCTCCTCAATGCATCGTCGATCGATCCGGCCATGCTGGCAATCGCGGCAGACATGGCCGCGCACTCGCGTCACCCGTTTTCAAAGGCCATAACCGGCTTTGCCGCTCCTGGCGGGCAACACAAATTCGATGCCGTCACAGAGCATCCGGGGTTCGGGATCGAAGCCACTGTCGCCGGAAGCATCTGGCGGCTGGGTCGACGCGGATGGGCTGGATGGAAGGCCCGGACCGGTGGTGAAGGCAACCATGGCTATGGCGGAACGGTGCTGACAAAAGACGGGTTCATTGTCGCGACCTTCGATTTCGAGGATGCGCTGCGCGCCGACGCGGCGGCGGCGATCAAGCGATTGAACGATACTGGGGTGTCGATGCAAATGCTGTCGGGCGATACCGCAGGTGCCTGCGGTGAAGTTGCAAGAATGCTGGGTGTCGAGGACTTCGTTCCGTGCCTGCTGCCGTCGGGCAAGGTCGAGCGCATCGAGACCCTGGCGAAAGACGGACACAAGGTTCTGATGGTTGGCGACGGCCTCAACGACACGCCGGCGCTGAGCGCGGCGCATGTCTCGATCGCTCCGGCCACCGCCGCCGACATTGGCCGCAATGCCGCCGACTTCGTATTCCTGCGCGAAAGCCTTCTGGCAGTGCCTCTCGCGCTGGACGTCTCGCGCAAGGCGGGACACCTGATCCGCCAGAACATCGCGATTGCGATCGTCTACAATGCCGTCGCCGTGCCGATCGCCATCCTGGGCCACGCCACGCCTTTGTTAGCGGCGATTGCCATGTCTGCCTCATCGGTGCTTGTTATTGGAAACGCATTGCGCTTGCACGGCTTCGGGGCGAATGCGACGCTGCAAGTTATTCAAAAAGTCGGACGCTCCGCAGTCAGCTATTCGGCATAATCCTCGTGACGACGTTGCTCTATCTCATACCAGTGGCCCTTTTTCTGGGTGCACTGGGTGTGTCCGGCTTCGTCTGGGCATTGCGAAGCGGTCAATACGAAGATCTCGACGGAGCCGCCGAGCGGATACTAATTGATCGGGACGACAAACCGGAACGCTGATTTCAATCCGCTGTGCATAAGATGCGCGGATCGCGCTCGTCAGTCGAGCCGGCTCGGTCGGGAACAAGCTGTCCATGCTCCATGCTCCATGCTCCATGCTCCATGCTCCATGACCATCTTGACCTAAGCTGCACACTACATTTGTGAAAAGCCTCTGTCGTGCGAAGGACTGCCTCCCATTGCACCCAGTATGAGGCGTGTGATGCCACGAGAGTACCTCGCGTGGCCGGACGAGAGCTTGGCAATGTGCGCACGGGTTCCAAAGTGGAACGTCACGGTCGATCACCTGACCGTGAACCGCCAGTGCCGATTGGTCATGTCTGGCTGATCCAGATCAGGGTCATACTCATCGGCGTGGTCTATTGACCAGTCTTCGACGGAGAAATGCATGACTTACGGAAAGATTGGTCGTCATTATCAGCACCTTCACGGTTCTGGGTTTTCTGTCGTGTGGTCGGCCATGCCTTGTGCTTACGGCGCAGCCATTAGCTGACCGGCGTCGTGTGTATCTCGCTTGCTGGCTGACCATCCGCGTGGCTTGCGCGGACAGGGGGCCGATCAACAGCTTTCGCCTTTGATGGGTTGTGTGCGTCGTTGCCGATCCATCCCGATTCCCGGCCCGCGCCTTGAGGCTATGCGACGGTACCGGAACCCAGCGCACGTCACGCGGTTCCGCGCGCGTGGTGTCCGCTCGTCACGACGATGAACGAACAAGCGGCTGGAGTACCATGAACACCGTACACATCATCGACTGCCACAATGCAAATGACTACTTCGCCGACAGGCAAGAGGGACCGATCGTGCAGCACTTGTTAAAGGCTGTCAACATCCGCGCGGAGCTCCAAATGGCGTTGAACCGAACGAAATTTGGTGAGGCTGTAGTACGAGCGATGGAGGCGGAGTGCGACGTGCTTCACATCGCCGGGCACGGCAATGGTGACGGGATCGCTTCGTCCAGTGGGCGAAGTGGCCTTCTTTGGGCTGACTTCGTAAAAATGTTCCAGGGCTCGCATCCAGCGCCGAAGATCCTCGTGATGTCAACGTGCTGCGGAGCATCATCGGGGTTGGGACGTGCGTTTTCGAAATCGATCAACCGTCCGAAGTTGATCATTGGTTCGAGTGACGCGCGCTATTTCGACGACTATGTCGCCGCGTGGGCTTTGCTCTATCGGCGACTGAATTGCAAGGACATCGACATCGAAGCCATGCAGCAGGTTCTTGATGAGATATGCGCGGTCGTGGATAAAAGTTTCCGCTACCTTGGCTGGGATGACGAGAGAGAGCGCTACGTTCGATACCCTCACCCTCGCAAGAGAGCCCGCTTCGACGTCGTGGAGCGTGAGTAGTATGCGCAAGGGTTCCAGGTGGAATGTGGCGATCGATGCGGCGCGGCCGTCGCTGACCAGCGTCGCGAGTGTCTCGCTTGCTGGCGGCGATCTGCGCGGCTGCGCGGCGAAAGGGCGGGATCGGTTAGCCGCATCCACCTCTGAGCGCTTTGAGTGCTTCGTTGCCGATCGATGCGAATCTCCCGGCCCAGCGCCTTTAGGCAATGCGGCGGGCACGGAGCTCATGTCACTCGGCTCAGTTCCACCGTTACACGAGGATAGGCGACCGGATGGCGGCACGCTGATGGGCTCTGACGATAATTTTGACATCGTTGTCGTTGGAGCCGGCCCGGTCGGCCTTTCGTTCGCTGCGTCGCTTGCCCAAAGCGAACTCAAGGTGGCAGTTGTTGAACAGAACACATTCGATAGTCTGGCGAATCCGGCTTTCGATGGTCGCGAAATCGCGCTGACCAACGCTTCGATCAGAACCCTTCGCGAGCTCGGCGCCTGGGATGTCATCCCGGCTTCGGACAAATCAGCACTTCAAGGCGCGCGCGTGCTCAACGGCTCGAGCGCATTCGCTCTTCGTTTCGATCCTCCCAGCAACTCTGGAGAACCGCTGGGGGTTTTGGTTCCAAATTGCCGGATCCGCGAGGCGCTGTTCAAAATCGTCCGCTTGCAGGATCGCGCCCGGCTGTTGTGCGGCCACTCGGTCGTCGATGCAACAAACAGCCAAGAAGGAGCAGTCGTAACGCTCTCTAATGGCGCGCGTTTAACTGCTCGGCTGGTTGTTGCCGCGGATTCGCGTTTGTCCGCCACGCGTGATCTGCTAGGCATCGGCGCCGATATCAACCGGCTTGGCCACTCGATGCTGATTTGCCGAGTGAGGCACGAGCGCGCCCACCACCAGATCGCCATCGAATGGTTCGATCACCATCAGACGATAGCGATATTGCCCCTCGCGGAGGGCATGTCGTCGCTGCTGCTCACATTGCGCTCAAACGAGGCCTATAGACTGCTTGCCTTCGATGATGATTTGTTCCTGTCGGAGTTGACGAAACGGTGTCGAGGGCGCCTTGGAAAAATGACCTTGGCAAGCAAGCGCCACACCTATCCGCTGGTCACGACCTGGGCGCACAAATTCCGGGCGCCGAGCGCCGCACTCATCGGCGACGCTGCCATCGGCATGCACCCGGTGACCGCTCACGGATTCAACATCGGTCTCAGCAGCCAGAAGCAACTCGCCCGTGGAATCATGACTGCGTGCCGCGACGGCCGCAATGTTGGCGACCCCGACATGCTGCATATATACGAAAGGCGGCTGCGCCTGTCGGCGGCGCCGCTCTACCATGCAACGAACATATTGGTTGGACTCTACTCCAGAGACCACCTGGCGGCACGGCTTGCAAGGCATCTGGGGCTTCGCTTTGCCCAACATGTTCCCCTTGTCCGGCATGGGATTTCGGCGGAGCTCCAGCGGTGATACTGCACCAGCAGTCGCATTTTTGCGCGTGCTGGGCGAGCGATGAGAGAGTGCATGATGCACCGGAGTAATCCTGCTCCCCGACGCTGATCTCCGATTGAAGAATTAACCCGTCCTTCAGGGGGGCTGCATAGGCTGCGGACAAGCAGGAGTAAGCAAGCTGACCCGTCCAGCCTTGGAAAAAGAAGATCCGCTGGAGGCGAGAATCCTTCAGGACCAGCTCGCTGATCTGAGGGCAGGCCTTTTCGTCTCAATGCCGATAAGCATTGTGCTGTCCGGGCTGATTTTGACCGTGCAGGCCCTTTCCGGGAACGGTCTTGCTGGCGCGGCCTGGTTTTCGGTCGTTAATGCGATAAATGCCGCCCGCCTTGCACTCGCCCGTCATCAGCTGAAGGAACCCGGAGTCCAGGATGATCTGACACGGGTTTGGCTGCGGCTTCGCTGGTTTGGCAGGCTTGCTCTTCTGGCGGGATTCACCTGGTCATTCCTTGCCGTCCTAACGGCTGGATACACGACGTCTCAAGCATCGCTGCATCTAATAATTCTGGCGGGCATTTCAGCTGGCGCGGTCACGTACGGCAGCTCATATGCTGCGGCAGCGATATGCTTCATCACACCGCCACTCCTCATTGCCGCCGCATGTTTGCTGACGAAGGGAGCCCCGGAAAACTACATTCTGGCTTTTGCCGTCCTGCTTTTCGAGGGCGGCCTGGTTCGATCCTCGTTCGTTGGACAAGCGCGCTTCCGTGACGCGAGCCGCCTGAGACATCAAGCCGAGCGGCTTGCCGCGGAAATGGAGCGCAATTCCAGGGAGGACCATCTTACCGCGCTCCTCAACAGGCGGGGCCTCGAACATGCAATCGATCAGTTTGAGAACACCGATGGACCCTTTGTGGCCATGCTGATTGATCTGGACGGGTTCAAATCTGTCAACGATACCTACGGTCACAGAACGGGTGACGAGCTGCTTGCCAGGATCGCCCGCCGAATAGAGGAAGAAGCACCGGAGGGCTCAACGCTCGCCCGCATCGGTGGGGATGAATTCGTGCTGGTTTTTTCTTCGCGAAAGAATTCTCCTTCTCCCACCAATCTCGCGTCCAATCTCATAGCCAAGCTTGCTCGCCCCTATCCTGGGATCGCATCAGTCCGCATTGGAGCGTCTATAGGAATCTACTTGGCTGAAAACCCCGGACTAACGGAAATGTTGTTGCGGGCCGACATCGCCCTTTACACAGCTAAGCGCCGCGGCAGGAATGAATTTTGTCTGTTCGATGCCGAGCTAGCCCGGGAGTTGCAACGCCGCCAGTCAATCGAACGCGATCTTCATTCGGCGATAACGATGAGAAGCTTGGTCGCTTGGTTTCAGCCAATCGTAAGACTCGAAACTGAAGCCGTCGTCAGTTTTGAAGCCTTGCTAAGATGGTCTCACCCGCTTCACGGTCCCATTTCTCCGCCCGAGATCATGACAGCGGCACGCGAAACTGGAATGCTTCAGCTGCTAACTCAAACGGTATTCGCCGACTGTTGCGCTCTTATCGAGGGCTTGGTCAAAGCTGACCGTCGTGATGTTCGTGTGGCGATGAATGTTTCACCGTGCGAGTTGGAAGCTGGCGATATTGACGAGATGATTCTTAATGGTCTGGCGGCAAAAGACCTCCCTGCAACGATGTTCGACATCGAGATTACCGAAGAAGCCCCAGTGGATCCGGACAGAGTGGATGAAAAGCTCGCCCGGCTTTCACATGCTGGCATTTCTATCGCGCTCGATGACTTCGGCACCGGTTTTTCGACGTTGGCATCGCTCAAGGACAGTCGGATCAGGAAGGTGAAAATAGATCAGGGCTTCGTTCGCGGCTTAGCCAAGTCCCGGGAGAATCGGCTGCTTGTCAAAGCGGTGATTGATCTTGGTAGGACGCTCGGGATCGAGGTCATGGCCGAGGGCGTTGAAACAGAGGCAGATCGGCAAACTCTGTACAAGCTTGGCTGCAGAACCGCGCAGGGCTTCCTGTTCTCTAAGGCAGTGCCTCTCCATTTGGCACTTGATTCGGTAGTAAAAGAGCACGCGAAGGAGTTGTGACCGGCCTCTCCGTCCGTGCTGCTCGCGGAACTTTCATGTGGGGTGGACCTGACGCGCGAAAGCCGTTTCGGACGGTAGAGTTATTACGGGGGCGAAACTGAGCACGTGGTTTGGATAGCAGCAATCCGGTCCACCGGCGCACATGCAGCGGCTTCATACAAGCGTTCAAGTTGCGAGATGAGCTTGAGTGAACGACGTCGGAGAATTGCGTCCTTTGGACGCTGGTTTCGCGGTTCCCGTAGGATTCGATTACGGGAAGCGTTCTTGGCTGCTTCTCGGCTCAGCGCTCATCGGGATGAACAACGTACCCGCGGTCAAGGTCTTCGCGACCTCAACCCAGTCACCATCCCGCAACAGCAGCGGTCGGGTCCTGATCAAGCGCTCAGCCTCAGCACAGGTGCTGGAGCAACGGTAGAGCGCGGAAAACGTGTATCGGAATGCGCTGGCTCACCATAGGAAGCTGCCACGGCATGTCGAATGTCCCCAGGGGGCGGACCGTTCCCTTGCATTTGTCTCGATGACGGGCTCTCAAAGCTAAAGCCAAGAGAGCTTTATAAAAATCGCACCCGATCGGCTGCGCAACGACGACCAGCTGAGGCCCGATCGGGTGCTAAGGTCGTGCCAAAAAAGGCGCGTCACTGTCGCATTTCTAGCCGGCTTGCGATCGGACGTCATCTCTTGGCGATCGCTGCCCCTTCTCTCAAATGCGCTTAGCGGCGCCGATGGCGAATAGCGCAAGCTTTTCCACCCGTTTCTACTCCACTACCGAGACTCGTCACCAACCTCCTTTTATTCGCTTCCATATGGCCCATCCTGTCTCCAATCGAGGAGGAGCGCGAACATGGGCCAAGCCGTAGAACGTCTCAGTCTCGGGAATTCTTCTGCTCGCCAAACTGCCGTTGTCGCCGGCACCATATTTGGCAGGGTGACAGTGCACGACAAGATATCAGGCGTTCTTGTCTGGGCTGAACTATGCTTGCAAGCCATAACCCAAAAATCGCCGATCCCTTTGAATTCGAGCCGGATGAATGGGTGTTTCAAAATTTTTGGCGGTTTTAGGCAGAACCCTCCGATGGCCCGCGTACCGGTCAAGCTTCGTGAGCACTTTAGGTTCGTCGATCAGGCATAGGTTTCTTTCCCATGCCACATGCTGGCCGTTTGCCTAGTTCGGAAGCCCTCGAGAGGCGTTGCTCGTCTTGGTATGGCGTCGCCCCTTTTTCCGATCCATCGGCCACGGAGCTAGAATGGTGTCTAGCTGTTGCCGCCTACTTGGTCATCCGGCATGGAGATGCCTATATACCGACCTTCGAAAGGCTGGAATACGAGGTCGAACAAATGCGGCGGAAGCTCGGAAATCGCGAGCGAGCGCAGCGCGTGCTGGCCACGCTCAACCTAAATGGCTCGGACAGCTGGAGCCGTGAGGTTGGTTCTCAAGGCCTGGATGGCGCCGCAATCACATTCGCCCGGGCGGGGTAAAAGCGATTTTTTGGAGCCACTCGCGCTTTTGCGCTAACGAAGGTCCCGCGCCGTATTTGGGCCGGATCCATTTGTGGCCCATCAGAGAAGCAATTACCTTCTCCGGCGCCTCAACTGCCGTCAGCCGGTCCTCGAAAGTGTGTCGCAGGCTATAAAGACTATGCTCGGAAGTCGGCAGAAGTTCCTTGCTGGCGAGCACCTTGTTGACGAGCGCTGAAAGTGACGCGGCCTTGTCGCGATAACGAGGAAAGCCGTCCGGATGGAGCTTGATGGCTGCAAGTGCGCCGCCAACCAAGGGAATGTCACGGGCTGAATGACCGGTCTTCAAGCGACGGCCATTGGGGCGCACCCGCACATGCGGGATTTCTCGATCGAGGTGGATTGTTTCGGTGGTGAGGTTTGCCGCTTCAGAAAGCCTGAGTCCGGTATCGGCAATCACATAGATTAGATGGCGGGCTTCGTCATTGAGTCCGTCGAGCGCGCCTTCAGCGAGTATCTTCTCCTGAATGAACTCCGCTGTGAACGCAGCGCGTTGCCCGGGGACGGCGCCGGAAAGACGCAGGTTTCGAAAAACCGGCTCCAGCTTGAGCTGGTGAGTCAGATCGACGACGCGCAGCATTTTCGAAACATGGCCGATGTCCTTGTTGGCCGTACCGATATCAAGTCCATCCTCAACGATCCGCTTTTGCCACCACTCGCGGAACGCGATTGCGTCGTCCCGAGTGAGGCTTGCGATCTCCTTGTCGCCAATGACTCCAACCAGATTGGCAACTGCGCGCTTTTTGGGGTTACGCCATTTCTTGATTTGGTTGGGCGACATGGTCAGCAAGTTCTGTTGCTCGATCGTCTCGAATTCCTTGATAAGACCGCTCAGGCGGACCGCTGGCCGCTTCTCCCCACCCATGACGGCCGAGACGTCCTGCGCGTCCTCGATCGATTTTTTGTCGAGGAGCAGCTTGATACGGGCCATGAGTTCGTCGAGCGGCCCCGCTGCTAGTTCCTCGTTAGTGCGATAGGCCAATCCAAATGACCGCGCGCGCTTCCTCGCGGCTTCGAAACGCAGCCCCGCCTCGGCGGATTGGCCTTCCCGCAGTCTACGCCAATACGCCTCCAGCCCCGCGCCGAGGCTTTGCACTGCATCTCGCGCCCGTACACCGCGGGGATCGTCAGCCACGGCGACGCCCGTGGAAATGCGTACTAGGCAGCGGCGATCAAACGCCGCGAATTCCTTCGGCACCCTGCGGACGAGATACCAGATGCCTTCACGTTTATGCGGCTTTGGCGCTGCGGAACGTCGCATTATCTTTCTCTAATGTTACACAGTTTGTTACACAGTCTAAGATATGTTTCGCTTCGTGCTGGTCAAGCGCAACAAGGAAGCTTTTGAAAGGAAAGGATTTTTATGGAAGCTAAATGGCGGAGAGGGAGGGATTCGAACCCCCGATGGGCTTGCACCCATGCCGCATTTCGAGTGCGGTGCATTCGACCACTCTGCCACCTCTCCGCGGTCATGGTCGGCCGTTGCCGGCGCGGCGCACTAGATAACGGCTGAACGGGCAGGTTACAAGGCCAATCCGTCAGTTATTTGGCTTGCCGGGCAAGCAGCGGATTCGCGACGGTTCAGCTGCGGCGAGGCCTGGGTAGATCGGTGACCAGTCATGCATCCTTGCCTCGACGACGGTGATGCTGTGCAGTCGTGCCGACACGCTCGATCCTTCGGCCGCCAACAACAGTCCCGACAACAGCTGTTTGCCTTGACTCGCACTCAACCTTCGGTTAGGGACAGCGCGCAATCGGCGTGGAGGGTTCTTCCGCGCCGCTTGTTTTTTGAACCCGCAGACTGACAAAAAGACGGCTGAACCGCCAGAGGCGGTTCATCAAGGCCGACCGAACAGCGAAAGGCAAAAAATGTTCGCAGTCATTAAAACGGGTGGCAAGCAGTATCGCGTTGCCGCCAACGATCTCCTGAAGATCGAAAAAGTCGAAGCCGCTGTCGGCGATATGGTCGAGATCGGCCATGTTCTGGCACATGGCGAAGGCGAGAATGTCACGTTCGGCGCGCCGTTCGTCGACGGCGCGGTGGTCACCGCCGAAGTCGTCGAGCAGGGCAAGAACCGCACCGTCATCGCCTTCAAGAAGCGCCGCCGGCAGAATTCGCGCCGCAAGATCGGCCATCGCCAGCTTTTGACCACCGTGCGGATCTCCGAGATCCTGCTGGGTGGCGCCAAGCCGACGAAGACGGCGGCGGTCAAGGCGCCGAAGAAGGTGAAGGCCGAGGCCGCCACCGAGGTGCAGGCGGAAGCCGCGCCGAAGAAGGAGCCCAAGGCCAAGGCAGCCGAGACAAAGGCAGCCGAGACCGCGGCAGCACCGCTGTTCAAGGCGCCGAAGGGCGAGCCGGACGATCTGACCGTGATCAAGGGCATCGGCCCGGTGGCAGCCAAGGATCTCAACGAGCAGGGCATCATCACCTTCGCGCAGCTCGCCAAGCTGACCGACAAGGATGTCGCCAAGATCGACGAGCACATGCCCTTCAGCGCCGACCAGATCAAGGACTGGCGCGAGCAGGCCAAGGAATTGGCTGCGAAGTAATTTTCTGGCGATTAGGTCGCCGGATCGGACTTGAAACGGAACGCGAACGCGTTCATAAGGCCTTTTAGGCGCCTTGCGGCGCAACGGAGTTAGTTAGATGGCACACAAGAAAGCTGGCGGCTCGTCGCGCAACGGTCGCGACTCGCATTCCAAGCGTCTGGGCGTGAAGAAGTTCGGCGGCGAAGCCGTCATCCCGGGCAACATCATCATTCGTCAACGCGGCACCACGTGGCATCCCGGCGTCAATGTCGGCATGGGCACGGACCATACGCTTTTTGCGCTCGAGACCGGCGCCGTGACGTTCAACAAAAAAGCCAACGGCCGAACCTACGTATCGGTCAACCCGATTGCCAAAGCCGCGGAGTAGCCGGTTCCGCACTAGAACACCGGCGCCCATCTCGGGAACCGGTGTCTGGCAAAGCCAGGAAAAGGATCAGGGGAGATGGGTTTCCATCTCCCCTTTTTCTTGTGCCTGGAGGACTTTCAAATGGTTGCCGAAGCGGAAGACTCAGAAGACGAAAGTTACGCGATAGACTGCCCGGTGCTGGTCACCGAGCGGCTGGTGATGCGGGCGCCTCACGAAGGCGATGTCGCGCAACTGGTCGAACTTGCCGACAACCGTCATGTCGCCGAAATGCTGGCACGCATGCCGCACCCCTATGGCGAGGCCGAGGCGCGCTCTTTCCTGGCCATGACCAAGTCGCGCCGGGCCGGCATTGCTTATGCCCTGACGCTGGCCGGCACCGACACGTTTGTCGGTTGCGCCGGCCTCAACACCACCGATCGCGGGCTGGAGCTCGGTTACTGGATCGGCGAGCCGTACTGGAAGAAGGGCTATGCGACCGAGGCGGCGCACGCGCTGGTCGATCTCGCCTTCCAGAGGACGTCGATCCAGGTTCTGCATGCCTCGACGCGGGTCATCAATCCGGCCTCGCGCCGCGTCATCCACAAATGCGGGTTCCAATATGCCGGCCAGGGCATGCTGAACTCGATCGTCGCCGGCCAGGTGCCGGTCGAGCGCTACCGGCTCGACAGGAAGACGTGGACGAGCCTGCGGAACTGGGTGCATTTTTGATGTGTGCCGATATTCAGGTGAGGCCGGCCTGCAAACGCTGATTTTCTGCGCTTCCAGTGCTCACGTACTTTTAAGTACGCTCCGCTCCGGTTCTCGAAAACCAGCGTTTTCGGCTCGGCCTGACCTGAATCTCGACACACCTCGGCGCTGAGCTTTGGTCAAAGTCAAAGGTTGGGAAAAAGATTGCAGGACAAATCTGGGGTCAGCCCAGTTCGACCCAGACCGGCAAATGGTCCGAGCCGACGGCCTTTCGATCGACCCATAGACGCTGCAGGGATCTGGCAAGCGAAGCGCTTGTGAAGATATAGTCGATGCGCTTGTGACGGCTGGGATCGGTGGGTTGCTTGGGGTCGACCCAGCTGATGAGATCGTCGCCGCTGGCGTTCAGCCGCAAGGCGGCATCGACGGCGAAGTCGGCGGTCAGCGGCATGCCGAATTCATGGTCCGGCCGGCCGGCGAGTTCGACATATTCTGGCGAGCCGGCCAGCATGTTGAAATCGCCCATGCCGACAAAGGCTTCGGGATGCGGCAGTTCCGGCAGGCCGATCTCGGCGACGCCGGACAGCGCGCCGCCTTCGAGCGCGTAGTTCAGCATGCGTTGGCGCAGGAACTGGATCTGGCTGGCGCGTTCGAGGGGGCTGCGGTGATCGAGATGGATGGAATAGAAGCGGATGAAACCGAGCGGCGTCTCGATCAGCGCTTCCAGCGCGCCACGCTGGAAGTTCATCATCTCGAAGCTGCGGCTGCGCGGCAAAAGCAGGTTGCGCGACAGATGAATGGGTGTTTTCGACAGCACCATGTTGCCGAGCTGGAAGGTTCTCGTGACGGCACGGCCGTTGTCGATGTGCGAACCGATATTGGCCTCGAAATTGCTGCCATAGACGGCGAAATAGTCGGGCAGCGCCTCGCCGATCTCGGCGACCATGTCGCGGCCGCCATTCCGGGGATTGTTGCGGGTCACCTCCTGCAAAGCGATCACGTCGGCGTCGCGCACGGCATCAGCGATGCGCCCGACATCGTATTGCCCGTCGAGGCCGATGCCGTACTGGATGTTGTAGGTTACAAGCTTCATTCCGGCATCTCTCCGGCCGATCCCGCGCGGCCATTGTCACAAAACGGCCTCGCCCTTCGCCGCGCCTTGGTTTAGAGCAAGGGCCAAGGTTTAGAGCAATGCCGCAAAGCCACTAGTAGAAACTGTACAATCTCATGAAATTTCTCGATCAAGCCAAGGTCTACATACGCTCCGGTGACGGCGGCGCTGGTTCGGTGTCGTTCAGGCGCGAAAAATTCATCGAGTTCGGCGGGCCCGACGGCGGCGATGGCGGTCGTGGCGGCGATGTCTGGCTGGAGGCGGTCAACGGGCTGAACACGCTGATCGACTACCGCTATCAGCAGCATTTCAAGGCCAAGACCGGCGTCCACGGCATGGGGCGCAACATGACCGGCGCCAAGGGCGCCGATGTCACGCTGAAGGTGCCGGCGGGAACGCAGGTGTTCGAAGAAGACAATGAGACGCTGATCTGCGACCTGACCGTGGTCGGCCAGCGCTTTCTGCTGGCCAAGGGCGGCAATGGCGGGTTCGGCAACCAGCATTTCAAGACCTCGACCAACCAGGCGCCGCGTCGCGCCAATCCCGGCCTGCCGGGCGAAGAGCTCAACATCTGGCTGCGGCTGAAGCTGATCGCCGATGCCGGGCTGGTCGGGCTGCCCAATGCCGGCAAGTCGACATTCCTGGCCGCCGTCACCGCGGCCAAGCCGAAGATCGCCGACTATCCGTTCACGACGCTGCACCCCGGCCTTGGCGTCGCCCGCATCGACGCACGCGAATTCGTCATCGCCGATATTCCTGGCCTCATCGAAGGCGCGCATGAGGGCGTCGGCATCGGCGACCGCTTCCTTGGCCATGTCGAGCGCACGCGTGTGCTGCTGCATCTGGTTTCGGCGCAGGAGGAAAATCCGGGCAAGGCCTACAAGACCGTGCGCGCCGAACTCGAAGCCTATGGCAACGGCCTGACCGACAAGGTCGAGATCGTGGCGCTGTCCCAGGTCGACACGCTCGATGCCGAAGCACGCAAGAAGAAGGTCGCCTCGCTGAAGCGCGCCGCCGGCCGCGCGCCGATGCTGTTGTCGGCGGTCACCGGCGAGGGTGTCGAGGCGGTGTTGCGCGCGCTGATGTCGGTGGTGGCCGAGGCGCGTGCGCAGATCGCCGCCCCGGTCGAGACACGCTGGGACAGATAGGACGATGCAGTCGCTGAGAAAATATCGGCGCATCACCGTCAAGATCGGCTCGGCGCTGCTCGTTGACCGCACGACGGGCCTGAAGCGCGACTGGCTGGCCTCGCTCGCCGACGACATTGCCGTGCTGGCCCAGGGCGGCGCTGAAATCCTCGTCGTCTCGTCCGGCGCCATCGCGCTTGGCCGCACCATCCTTGGCCTCGGCAAGCGCGCCCTGAAACTGGAGGAGAGCCAGGCGGCGGCAGCCGTGGGACAGATCGCATTGGCCGGCGCCTGGTCGGACGCGCTCGGCAAGGGCAGCCTGAAATCGGGCCAGATCCTGCTGACGCTCGGCGACACCGAGGAGCGCCGCCGCTATCTCAACGCGCGGGCGACGATCTCGACGCTGCTCAAGATGAAGGCGGTGCCGGTCATCAACGAGAACGATACGGTGGCGACTTCCGAAATCCGCTATGGCGACAATGACCGGTTGGCGGCCCGCGTCGCCACAATGATGGGCGCTGACCTCCTGGTGCTGCTTTCCGACATTGACGGGCTCTATACGGCGCCGCCGGCGCGTGACCCCAACGCCAAATTCATTCCGGTGGTCGACCGAATCACGCCAGATATCGAGGCGATGGCGGGCGCCGCCGCTTCCGAGCTGTCGCGCGGCGGCATGCGCACGAAGCTCGATGCCGGCAAGATCGCCACCGCCGCCGGCACCGCGATGATCATCACGTCGGGCACAAGGCTATCGCCGCTGATGGCGATCGAACGCGGCGAGCGCGCTACTTTCTTTCGGCCGAGCGGCAACCCGGTCAAGGGCTACAAGACCTGGATCGCCGGCCAGCTCGAGCCAGCCGGCCGGCTGACGGTCGATGCCGGCGCCATCGGCGCGCTGCTGTCGGGCAAGTCGCTGCTGCCGGCCGGCGTCAAGCTGGTCAGCGGCAATTTCTCGCGCGGCGACACGGTGGCGATCCTGTCGCCCGAGGGCCGCGAGATCGCGCGCGGGCTGGTTGCCTACGATGCAGCCGATGCCGTAAGGATCGCTGGCCTGAAGACGGCCGAGATCGAAACCGTGCTCGGTTACGAGGCGCGTTCGGCGATGATCCACCGCGACGACCTTGTGGTGAGCCATTCCGGTGACCAAGTACGGGCCGGTGACCAAGTACGGGCCGGTGACCAAGTACGAGCTGGTGACCAAGTACGAGCTGGTGACCAGGTACTAGCCGGTGACCAAGTCACGGTCGGCGGCGATATAAGCGGAGGATGAGCCATGCTGAAACTGCATGAAAAATCCGGGGATGACACCGTAGCGATGATGGCCGATATCGGCCGTCGCGCCCGCGCTGCCGCCCGACCGCTTGCCATCGCCGCGACGGCCGCCAAGAATGCTGCACTTGCCGCCATGGCCGAGGCGATCGTCGCCCGTGAGCAGCACATCCTCGACGCAAACGCCATCGACGTCTCGAACGGCCACGAGTCTGGCTTGTCCGCTTCGTTCATGGACCGGCTGAAGCTCGATCCGGCGCGTATCCGTGCCATGGCCGAGGGCATCAGGGAGATCGCCGCGCTGCGCGATCCGGTCGGCGATGTCATCGCTGCATGGGATCGTCCGAACGGCCTGCATATCGAGCGCGTGCGCACGCCGCTCGGCGTCGTCGGCGTCATCTATGAGAGCCGCCCGAACGTCACCGCCGATGCCGGCGCGCTGTGTCTCAAGGCCGGCAATCCGGTGATTCTACGCGGCGGCTCGGATTCGCTCAATTCCTCGGCCGCCATCCATGCCTGCCTGGTCGAGGGGCTGAAGGAAGCCGGCCTGCCGGAGGACGCCATCCAGCTGGTGCCGACCACTGACCGCGCCGCTGTTGGCGAGATGCTGAAAGGCTTGGGCGGTACGCTCGACGTCATCATTCCGCGCGGTGGCAAAAGCCTCGTCGGGCGGGTGCAGAACGAGGCGCGGGTACCGGTCTTCGCGCATCTCGAAGGCATCTGCCATCTCTACATCGACCGTTCGGCCGATCTCGACATGGCGGTGCGGATCGCCGTCAACGCCAAGATGCGGCGCACCGGCGTCTGCGGTGCCGCCGAGACGCTGCTGGTCGACCGGGCGGTTGCCTCCACCCATCTGGTGCCGATCCTCGATGCACTTCGCGCCGCCGGCTGCGAAATCCATGCCGATGCCGAGGTGCTGACAGTGTTTTTCGACGCCCAGCCTGCGACCGATGCCGACTGGGTGACCGAATATCTCGATGCCATCATCGCGGTGAAGCTGGTCGACGGTATCGCTGGTGCGATCGAGCATATCGAGACGTTTTCCTCGCATCACACCGAGGCGATCGTCGCCGAGGATGCGCAAGCGGTCGAAAAATTCTTCAACGAGATCGATTCGGCGATCCTGCTGCACAACGCCTCGACACAGTTCGCCGATGGCGGCGAGTTTGGGATGGGCGCCGAGATCGGCATCGCCACCGGCAAGATGCATGCGCGCGGACCGGTCGGCGTCGAGCAGCTGACGTCTTTCAAATACCGCGTGCGCGGCTCGGGACAGGTGAGACCTTGAAGCTTTTTGTCGTCAGGGCCTGAGGCGTTGCGCCAAGCTACCCCCCTCTGTCCTGCCGGCCCCGGCCCTGCGCTGTCGCTCCGGGCGTTCGTCGTTCGGAAAGCCAAGCAATTGGCTTTCCGTCCGCTGTGCGGACCACTCCTCACCCCCCTCAAGGGGGGAGATTGGCTGTTGTTTTTAATTTCGCCAATTGCTGCCGCCGCAGAATTTCTGCCGTTGGTGAAGCTGCCAATCTCCCCCCTTGAGGGGGAGATGTCCGGCAGGACAGAGGGGGGCGCCTAGCACCATGCTGTCGTCCCTTCAGCCCCCCGTCCCCTCCCACTATCTCAAGATGCCGCACGCCGAAAAAGGCCTCGCCGTCGGCCTGTTCGGCGGCTCGTTCAATCCGCCGCATGCCGGCCATGCGCTGGTCGCCGAGATCGCGCTCAGGCGTCTGGCGCTCGACCAGCTGTGGTGGATGGTGACGCCGGGCAATCCGCTGAAGAGCACCAGGGAATTGGCGCCGCTCAACGAGCGGCTGCAGCTGTCGGAGCAGATCGCCAAGAACCCGAAAATCAAGGTCACCGCTTTCGAGGCCGCCCATCACGTCCGCTACACCGCCGACACGCTGGCGCTGGTCAAGGCGCGCAATCCCGGTGTCGACTTCGTCTGGATCATGGGCGCCGACAGTCTGCGCGATTTCCATCGCTGGCAGCGCTGGCGCGAGATCGTCATGACCTTCCCGATCGCCGTCATCGACCGCCCGGGCGCGACGCTGTCGTTCCTGTCCTCGGTCGTCGCCAAGACCTTCGACTATGCCCGCATCGACGAGGGCGATGCGCCGCGGCTTGCCCGCATGAAGGCGCCGGCCTGGACCTTCATCCACGGCCCGCGCTCGTCGCTCTCGTCGAGCGCGATCCGCAAGCTGGCGAAGGGGTGAGCCCGGCCGCCCGGCCATGTCGCTTTTATCGCTCCCTTTGCCCGTTTCATGGGCAATCCTGAGCAGGCATGTCGATTCCCGGGAAAAACCGCAGCGAAGCCGAGCAGGGCGCCGAGCCCACGCCGCTGATCGCGATTGCCAGCGTCATCGTATCGATGGCGCTGATCGCCGTCGGCAATGGGCTGATGTTTGCCTATATCCCGGTGCGGCTCGGAGCCGAGGGTTTCGATCCGACCTGGGCCGGGCTGATCATCACAGGACTTTCGGCCGGCGGCCTCGCCGGCTGCATCCTGACCGGGCCGCTGGTGCGAAGGGTTGGCCATGCGCGTGCCTTCATGGTGCTGTCGGCGCTGATCGCGCTGGCAAACGCCGCTGTCGGCGCCGGGGTCCATCCGCTGCTGTGGATAGCCGCCCGCGCGCTCTACGGCTTTGCCATCTGTGGTCTGTTCATCGTCGCGCAGAGCTGGCTGAACGATGCCGTCCCAAACGCCATCCGCGGCCGGGTGATGGCTTTCTTCTACGTTGCCTATGTCGCCGGGCTCGGCGTCGGTTACGCGACGCTGGCGCTGGTCGATATCAGGACAGCGGATGCGCCGCTGATCGGCATCGCCTTCACGGCGCTATCGATCCTCCCTGTCGGGATGACCAAACTTGCCCAGCCGCCGGCACCGCAGGCGGCCTCGGTGGCGCTGCGCCGGGCCTGGCGGGTTTCACCGGTCGGCGTCGCCGGCATGCTTGCCGTCGGCGGCCTGTCGATGTCGATTGCGGGCTTCGCGCCGATCCACGCCACGGCCAAGGGCTACAGCCAGGCCGATGTGGCGCTGCTGCTTTCGGCGATGCCTCTCGGCACGCTGATCCTGCAGATCCCGCTTGGCTGGATTTCCGACCGAACCGACCGCCGCTATGTGCTGATCGCCGCATCCGCGCTCGCCATGGTCGCCGGCCTGTTTGCGCTCGGGTTCGATGGCGGCGCGTTGGCCGCGTTGGTCGTGATCTACATCGTGTGGGATGGCGCTTCGGAATCGATCTATTCACTGGCCAGCGCACATGCCGCCGACCGCGCCGGCAAGGATGACATGGTGGCGCTGTCCAGTTCGCTTTTGTTTGCCTGGTCGTTGTCGGGCTTCGTCGTGCCCGGCATTGTGACGGCGCTGTCGGCCGTCTTCGGAACGCAGGCTTTCATCTATGTGGCTGTTCTCATCGCCGCAGCCTTCTGCCTGTTCGTGCTTTTGCGTGTGTTCACGACGCGTGCGGTCCCGGTCGGTGAAACCGGCAGTTTCGCACCGATGACGGCGCAGGCTCCGTTGCCGGTCGAACTTGCCTTCGCACCGGACGATGAGGGCCGGCACTGAGCCAACCGACTATTGTCGACGGGCTTCCGGCGACGGCGCTTCCGGTTGCGGCAGCGGGATCGATATGCCTTCGCTATCGAATTCCTGCTTGGCGCGCTTGGTGAGATCGGTCTGGGTGGCGAAGAAGTCCGCCGACGATGTCCAATAGCGCAAGGCAATCGAAACAGTGCTGTCTCCCAATGTCGAGACGAAAGCGATCGGTGCCGGCTCCCGCTTGATCCGCCGCTCGGCCGCGGCAATGGCAAGCAAGGTTTTCTGAGCCCTGTCGATGTCGTTCCAGGAGCCGATGCTGAGTGTGATGTCGCTGCGGCGCACGCCGTTGCGCGAAAAGTTGCGCACCGGCTGGTTCCACAGCGTCGAGTTGGGCGCCAATATGTAGACCCCCTCGGCCGTCCTGAGCTTGGTTGCGAACAGGCCGATCTCCTCGATCGTACCGGCAATCGAACCGACCTCGACGGACTCGCCGATGCGAAACGGCCGCAGCGCCAGAAGCATGATGCCGGCGGCGATGTTCTGCAGCGTGCCTTGCAACGCCAGGCCGATGGCGAGGCCAATGGCACCGATGGCGGCAATGATCGAGGCCGTCTGCACGCCGAACTGGCCGAGCACCATGATGGTGACGAGGACCAGGATGGCGTAGCGGACGATCTTGGAGAAGAAATGCCGCAACGTCGCGTCGAAACCATGGATATGGCCGAGACCGGCAAAGATCGAACGTTCGGCAAGGCCGGCGACGATATAGCCGACAATCAAGAGGATGACGGCACCGATGGCCGAGAAGGAGTACGAAACGATCAGCGTGCTCAGTTGGGCGAGGCCAGCCTGGACGCTGATTAAGGCGTTTTGCGGGTCGATCGGCATGGGGGAAATCCGGTTGGTCGATGAGCCGATAACCTATGCGGGCGGCGAGGGTTCCGATCTTTTCCGGCGTGCAGCGGAACCACAGCAGCGACAATACGTTCGTGCGAGGCAGGGTCCCGTCTTGAAACTGTCAGGGAACTCTGCCTATCTAAGTGGTGTCACCTGCTTCAAGGGGTGATTTGGTTGTTCTTGCTGCGAAAGGAAATACACTGAGAACAGCACTGCGGAAGAAGGCCGATATCATGCCTTCGCCGGCCAGGATCAGCGTAGACGACGCCGTGTCCCGCGCCATCAAGACAGTCCTTGCCAGTCTGGAAGACTCCAAGGCCGAAAACATTGTCTCCATCGACATCCAGGGGAAATCGAGCCTCGGCGACTACATGGTCGTCGCTTCGGGCCGATCGCACCGTCATGTCGCGGCTGTCGCCGATCATCTTCTCAAAGCGATCAAGGATGCCGGTCTCGGCACCGCGCGCGTCGAGGGGCTGTCCGGCGCCGACTGGGTCCTGATCGATTCTGGCGACATCATCGTCCATGTCTTCCGGCCCGAAGTCCGCGAATTCTACAATCTCGAAAAGATGTGGCAGGCGCCGGACCTCGAGGAAGAAACGCTCCACTAAGTCGTTCGCGCGGCTTACAAGGCGAGGATGAAGATATCAGTTCATGCCGTGGGCCGGATGAAAGCCGGCCCCGAGAAGCTGCTCGCCGACCGTTATTTCGAGCGCTTCGCCAAGAGCGGCCCGGCGGTGGGGCTTGAATTTGCCGGCATTGCCGAAATCGCCGAGGGGCGCGGCCAGACCGCAAGCGAGCGGCGGCGCGAGGAAGGCCAGAAGCTGCAGACGCATTTGCAGCCCGGTACCGCTCTGATCCTGCTGGACGAACGCGGCAAAAGCTTTTCCTCGGAAGATTTCGCCGGGCGCCTTGGTCTGTTGCGTGACGGTGGCCGCAAGGCCCTGATCATCGCCATCGGTGGCGCCGACGGCCACGATCAGTCGCTGCGCGACCAGGCCGAACTGGTGATGTCGTTTGGATTGCTGACATGGCCGCATCAACTGGTGCGCGTGATGCTGGGAGAGCAGCTTTATCGTGTGGCCACCATCCTTTCGGGACATCCCTACCATCGCTCATAAACCGGTGAATTGGTGCGACATGCCCGGATTTCCGCCCCAATGCCGACGCAAGATTGCATCGAGTGGGCAGTTTCGAACATGGTTGATTGTTCGTTAACGAAGCCACGCATAGAGTCGGGCTTCAATGTCTGAAGACAGAAAATCAAGAACGGGCTCATGGCGCGCGCGCTGCGGCATCGCGGCGGCGGTGCTTGTGCTGTCGCTGCATGCGGGGCGGGCGGAAAACACGCTCGACATGGCTCCTGATCCGGATCAGAGCCGGGCCGAATACGAACGGGTCTCGAAGGAGATCACGCTGTCGTCCGAACGATTGGCCAAGCTCTCCGCCGACATCGCGACGATCAAGAAGGATCACGCCTCGATCACCGCCGCATTGATCCAGTCGGCGATGACCGAACAGAAGCTCGGCCAGGACATCGAAGACATCGGCGCCAGGCTGGAAGGGCTGAAGGGCCAGGAGCAGAAGATCCGCGCCTCGCTGATGGCGCGGCGCGACGTTCTGGCCGAAGTGCTGGGCGCGCTGCAGCGCATGGGCCTCAACCCGCCGCCGGCGATCCTGGTCAAGCCCGAGGATGCGCTGTCGTCGGTGCGCAGCGCCATCCTGCTCGGTGCCGTGGTGCCGGAACTGCGCCAGCAGACAGATAGCCTGCTCGCCGATCTCAAGGAGCAGTCGCGGGTCACGGCCTCGATCGAGGCCGAACGGGCGCGGCTGACGGCGGCGGTCGGCGACCAGGCGGCGGAAAAGAAGCGGCTCGGCATGCTGCTGGAGGCCAAGCAGAAGCTCGAAGCCGACACGCAAACGCAAATGGCCGCCGAAAAGCAGCGATCCGAAGCGCTGGCGGCCAAGGCCGGCAGCCTGAAGGAGTTGATCGCCTCGCTCGAAGTGCAGGCCGACAAGAGCCGCAAGGCCGCCGATGCGGCCAAGGCCGCCGAGCAGAAGACGGCGGATGGCGACAACACATCTGCGCCGGCCGAACTGGCGTCACTGCCGGTGCCGGAAAGCAACCAACTTGCCGCCGCGGTGCCCTTTTCGGCGCTGCAGGGACAGATCGCGCTGCCGGTGACCGGCCGCATCAAACGTCGATTCGGCGCCGATGACGGTAACGGCGCGGTGATGCTAGGCGACATGGTTGCGACACAATCGGGAGCCATCGTTACCGCGCCGGCGGATGGAAATGTGCTTTATGCGGGGCCGTTTCGCTCTTATGGTCAACTCTTGATCCTGAACGCAGGCGACGGCTATCATGTCGTTTTGGCGGGGATGAGCAGAATCAGCGTCGCGACCGGTCAATCAGTGCTTGCAGGAGAGCCGATCGGTGCGATGGGAGAGGCCCGGGTGGCGAGCACCTCGGTTTCGAAGAATGGAAATGCCACGCCGGAACTCTATGTCGAGTTCCGCAAGGATGGAAAACCCGTCGATCCGGCCCCATGGTGGGCGGACCGTTTTTCTGGAAGGACGTGAATAATGCGGAAACTGTCGCTTCTGTTTGCCGGTGCGCTGATGGGCGCGTCCGCCATGAGCCTGGTCTATGGCGCACCCGGCTCGGCGGCGAACGCTGCAGGGTCGGAAACCTACAAGCAACTGGCGATCTTCGGCGATATCTTCGAGCGGGTGCGGGCACAGTATGTGACACCGCCCGACGACAAGTCGCTGGTCGAGAACGCCATTAACGGCATGCTGGCCTCGCTTGACCCGCATTCCTCCTACATGAATGCGGAGCAGGCGCAGGATATGCGCGTCCAGACCAAGGGCGAGTTCGGCGGCCTCGGCATCGAGGTCACCATGGAGAACGACCTGGTCAAGGTGATCACGCCGATCGACGACACGCCGGCCGCCAAGGCAGGCGTGCTGGCCGGCGACTACATCGCCAAGATCGATGGCGAAGAGGTTCGCGGCCTGACCCTCAACGATGCGGTCGACAAGATGCGCGGCCTGGTCAACACGCCGATCAAGCTGACCATCCTGCGCCAGGGCGCCGACAAGCCGATCGAACTGACGGTCGTGCGCGACATCATCAAGGTCAAGGCGGTCAAGTTCCGGGTCGAGAACGACATCGGCTACATGAAGATCACCTCCTTCACCGAAAAGACCTATGACGACCTCGAGAACGCCATCGACACCATCAAGAAGCAGATTCCCGACGACAAGCTGAAGGGCTACGTTCTGGATCTCCGCCTCAATCCGGGTGGCCTGCTCGACCAGGCGGTGAGCGTGTCCGATGCCTTCCTCAACCGCGGCGAGATCGTCTCGACCCGCGGCCGCGACCCCAAGGACGTCACCCGCTTCGACGCCAAGCCCAAGCAGGTCGACGACATCAACGGCAAGCCGATGATCGTCCTGGTCAATGGCGGTTCGGCCAGTGCGTCGGAAATCGTCGCCGGCGCGCTGCAGGATCTGCGCCGCGTCACGGTGGTCGGCACGCAGTCCTTCGGCAAGGGCTCGGTGCAGACCATCATTCCGCTCGGCGAGAATGGTGCGCTCAGACTGACGACGGCGCTCTATTACACGCCGTCCGGCAAGTCGATCCAGGGCAAGGGCATCACGCCCGACATCAAGGTCGACCAGCCGCTGCCGCCGGAACTGCAGGGCAGGGACCTGACGCGCGGCGAATCCGACCTCAAGGGCCATATCAAGGGCGCCGACGAAAGCAAGACCGGTTCGGGCTCGGCGGCTTATGTGCCGCCGGATCCGAAAGACGATCTGCAGCTCATCTATGCCGAGCAACTGCTGCGCGGCCAGAAGACCGATCCGGCCTTCCCGCCCAATCCGCAAAAAGCGGTTCTCAACCAGTAAGATCTGGAGCGGTGCACGCGCCGCTCCATCTTTCAGTTTGAGCCTGATGGAAGCAATGCGATGCTGCCGGGACCGAAAGGTTCCGGCAGTTTGATTCGGGGTGCGAGGCAAAGCCCCCAAGACATGGCGCGGGGTGCGCCGGGATTGATGAATTCGCGCATGTCTTTTCGAAGCGGCTTCGCCTTCGGAGCCATGCGCCCGGGGATTAGGCTTGGCTGATATCGGCAAGGACATCGAACGCCCGCTCGGACAGGCAGTCCGGTCGCCGCGCGCCACCGGCAAGCCCAGCGGCGGTGCGATCATGGCGACGGTGGCCGTGCTGGCGCTGGCAGGCGTCTCCGGCGCGATCGCGCTCAGGGAAAAGTCGTTTCGAAAGCCGCAAGAGGTTGCCGTTTCAACGCCCAAAGTGACCGCGGCGGCCGAGCCCGCCGCCGCGCCGCCCGCATTGGCCCCGGCGGCACCGAAGCCGGAGACGCCGGTCAAATCAGGCGGGCCGCAGATCATCCATGTGCAGACAGAGGAGGGCGGTGGGCCGCCCAAGGCAGCGATCGTCATTCGCGATCCGTCGACCATCGGCCAGAACCTGAAGATCGCGCATATTCCAGACAAGGCGCTGGTCGAGGCCAGCGAGACCGGGCCGTTGCCGGTGCGCGCCGCCGATGGCAGGCGGCCGTTCGACGTCTATGCGCGGCCCTGGTCGGGCGGGCGCGGCGCACGGGTGGCGATCGTCATCGGCGGGCTTTCGGTTTCGCAGACGGGCACCCAGGCGGCCATCGCCAAGCTGCCGGCGGAAGTGACGCTGGCTTTCGCGCCGCAAGGCAACAGCATCGGCCGCTGGATGCAGGCAGCCAGGCAGAGCGGCCACGAGATCGTCATGCAGGTGCCGCTCGAACCGTTCGATTATCCGAAGGTCAATCCGGGACGCAACACGCTGACGGTGGCTGCGAGCGCGGATGAGAACCTGAAGAGCCTGCACTGGGCGTTGTCGCGGACGACCAACTATACCGGCGTCATGAACTATATGGGCGCCCGCTTTTCCGCCGACGCGGCGGCGATGGAGCCGTTCATCGCCGAGCTCGGCAAACGCGGCCTCGCCTATATCG
The DNA here is from genome assembly GCF_003997495.1 of Mesorhizobium sp. M7A.F.Ca.US.008.03.1.1. Taxonomy (GTDB): domain Bacteria; phylum Pseudomonadota; class Alphaproteobacteria; order Rhizobiales; family Rhizobiaceae; genus Mesorhizobium. Next base: position 71,866 of record NZ_RZRU01000020.1, read on the forward strand.
ACGACGGCTCGTCGGCTCGCAGCCTGGCGCCGGACTTGGCGCTGAAGGACGGCGTGCCCTTCGTCTCCGGCGACATGGCGATCGATGCCGTACAGGATCGCGGCGAAATCCTGAAGAAGCTCGACAGCCTGGAGGCGACCGCGCGGGCCAAAGGCACTGCCGTCGGCATCGGTTCGGCCTTCGACCTGACGGTCGACACGGTGACGTCTTGGGTGGCCGAGGCCAAGAAGCGCGGCATCGAGATCGTACCGATTTCGGCGGTGGCCATTGACCCGCAAAAAGGCTTGCCATCGGAACACGGCTGGAAAGACTGACTGATGGCAAAGACAAAAAAGATCGACCGCGAAACGTTGCCTTATCGTCCCTGTGTCGGGCTGATGATCCTCAATGCCGAGGGCCTGGTCTGGGTGGGGCACCGCATTGCCGAACCGGACAGCGAATTTGCCGGCACGACGCAACTCTGGCAGATGCCGCAAGGCGGCATTGATGAGGGCGAGGAGCCCCTGCAGGCGGCCGAGCGCGAACTCTATGAGGAGACCGGCATGCGCGGCGTCTCGCTGCTGGCCGAGGCGCCGGACTGGATCAACTATGATTTGCCGGACCATCTCGTCGGCATCGCCTTCAAGGGCCGGTATCGCGGCCAGACGCAGAAATGGTTCGCCTTTCGCTTCCACGGCGACACCAGCGAGATCCAGATCAACCCGCCGCCGGGTGGCCACACCGCCGAGTTCGACAAATGGGCATGGCGGCCTATGGAGGATCTTCCCGACCTGATCGTGCCGTTCAAGCGCCATGTCTATGAGGATGTGGTGGCGGCGTTCCGGCATCTGGTGCAATAGCCGCGATACAAACCGCAGTTGCCGCGCCGGCCCGGCGGTCCTATTGATGTATCCCCTACCACGCGAAGGGTCGCCATGAACGACGCCCCCCAAAAGTCGCCGCCAGAAGAGGTCACCGCCACAAGCGAAGTGGCGGCTGGGGCCCTCCTCACCATCGATCTCGGTGCAATCCGTGAAAACTACCGGCGGCTGAAAGCGCGGTTGGGCGATGTTCGCTGCGCTGGTGTGCTCAAGGCGGACGGCTACGGCGTTGGCGCCGGGCAGGTCGCGGCGGCGCTGCTGCGCGAAGGCTGCGATATCTTCTTCGTTGCGCTTCTGGGCGAAGGCGTCGCCCTGCGCCGCTCGCTTGGGCCGGGCCCTGCCATTTTCGTGTTGAACGGCATTCCGCCCGGTGCCGAGGCGGACGCCGTGGCAGCGAACCTTAGCGCTGTCATCAACAGCCCCGAGCAACTGGCGGCTTGGCGTGCGGCGGCTCGCCGCGCCGGCCGAAAACTGCCTGCCGCGATCCAGGTCGACAGCGGCATGTCGCGGCTCGGCATGGCGCTTCGGGATGTGGATCGCATTGCCGCCGACCCGCAGGCCTTCGACGGCATCGACATCCGTTACGTGATGAGCCATCTGGCCTGCGCCGACGAGCCGGAGCATCCGGCCAATGAGAAGCAGCGGTCGGCGTTCGAGCGGCTGCGCAAGATGCTGCCGGAGGCGCCGGCCTCGCTGGCCAATTCCTCCGGCATCTTTCTTGGGGAGCGCTTTCACTACGATCTCGCCCGCCCCGGTGCCGCGCTCTACGGCATCAATCCCACACCGGCAAAGTCCAATCCGATGCTGCCGGTGGTGTGGCTGCAGGCAAAGGTGGCACAGACGCGCAGCGTCGAAAAAGGCGCGGGCGTCGGCTATGGCCACACCTATCATGCGCAAGGCCCGCTCAGGCTGGCGACGATTTCGTTCGGCTACGCGGATGGCTGGCAACGCCGCGCCGCGTCCGCCGCCTGGTTCGAGGGCGCGCGGCTGCCTTTCCTCGGGCGGGTGTCGATGGATTCGATCATTCTCGACATTTCCGCCCTGCCGGTCGGCAGGCTGCGCGAGGGCGATCTCGTCGAACTGCTCGGTCCTTCGCAAAGCGTCGATGACGCCGCCGGCCATGCCGGCACCATCGGTTACGAGATCCTGACCAGCCTCGGCCCGCGCTTCCATCGGCGCTATGTCGGCGGTTGAGCGGTTTGGCCGCGCTTGACAAGTGGACGCCTGTCGGCAAGGCTCCTTGCATGAGCAATCTCGCTTATATCAGAACCTTGTTCAGGGTCTGCCCGATCGCGGGATCGTAGCCCCGGCGCGGCTGCCTTTTGGCGTCCGTCCGAACCGGGGCATTTCTACCTGACATCATCATTCTCGAGCCAGACAGCTTCGCGGCTGCCGGCTTTTCATCAAGCCACCGTTTGTGCGGCGGCAGGCGCGCGTCTGTTCGATGCGCCAAGTCATGAGGTTTGCCATGCAACATGCAACAGGATTGCGTCCACCGAGCCGGCTTCTGGTCAGCGATGCCGACCACCACAGGCTGACGGGCCTGGCGCGGGCGTCGCTCGACCGCGTGCCCGAGACGGCCGAAGAACTGCTTTCGGAGATGGACCGTGCCGTCGTCACGGCAGCGGCTTCCATCCCGGCCAACGTGGTGCGGATGGGTTCGACGGTGACAATCCGCAACGATGGCGGCAGCACCCAGCGCGTCACACTGGTCTATCCCAGCGAAGCAGACATCAGTGAAAACAGGATCTCGGTGCTGACGCCAATGGGCACGGCGCTCATCGGCGCGTCGGTCGGACAGACGGTGTGCTGGAGCAGCCGTGGCGGCCGGGAACTGTCGGCGATCATCGAAGTGGTCGATATGCCGGCCTGCGGGCGCGAGGGGTCCTGATCATGGAGACGGCGATGACAGGCGCGAATTTCCGGCTGACGACGAAGGACTTCGCCGTCCTCGAGATCATGTTGGAGCGTCGGCGGGCTTTCGCGGATCCGATTGTTCCAATGCTTGAAGACAAGCTTTCCAAAGCCGAGGTCGTTGCGATCGATTCGGTCGGACCCGGCATCGTGACGCTGAACAGCAGAGTGGTGTTTCGTGTCGATGCCGGCGCTGCCCAGACCCGGACCTTGGTGCAGAACGAGGTGCGCGGTCCGGTCGGCTCCAGCCTGTCGATCATGACAAGGCGGGGGCTTTGCATGCTCGGCATGGCCGAGGGCCAGACTGCATGGATCGAACAGGCCGACGGCAGGCGGGAGTCGATCCTGATCGCGGCCGTGCTCTACCAGCCGGAGGCCGCGCGGCGTGCCGTCAGGGAGAAATCCGAAGCCGAGGCGCGACGGCCGCATGGGCTCACCCTCGTCTACAGCGCCGCAGCCGATTGGCAGCCCCTTGGCGAGGGAGCCGGAATGCGGCAGACAGGGGATGACGACCCCGGTCCCACGGCGGCGTGAACAGGCAACACTGCATGATCTCGAAAATCGGCATCGATTTTCGCTGGGATCATGCGCAAATCGGAAATGCGGCCGTGTCCAAGGTGTCCTGAAGGGCGCGCGGCAAGGAGTGAACGATGAAGATCATGGTGCTGGGCGGTGGCGTCATCGGAGTGACCACGGCGTACTTTCTTGCCGAGGCCGGCCACGAGGTGACGGTTCTCGACCGCCAGAAAGGTCCGGCGCTGGAAACCAGCTTCGCCAATGCCGGCGAGATTTCGCCCGGCTACGCCTCGCCCTGGGCCGGACCCGGCATTCCGCTGAAGGCGATCAAATGGCTGCTGATGAAGCATGGCCCGCTGGTGGTGCGGCCGGCCTTCGACCCGCATATGTGGACATGGCTGATCAAGATGCTGCGCAACTGCACGGCCGAGCGCTATGCGATCAACAAGGCGCGCATGGTGCCGCTCGCCGAATACAGCCGTGACACGCTGAAGGCGCTGCGCGAAACAACCGGTATCGCCTATGACGAGCGGACCCAGGGCACGCTGCAGCTGTTCCGTACGCAAAAGCAGCTCGACGGCACCGGCGGCGATGTCGAGGTGCTGAAGAAGTATGGCGTGCCTTACGAGATCCTCGACCAGGATGGTTGCATCGCGGCTGAGCCTGGCCTTGCCGGGGTGCGCGAAAAGTTCGTCGGAGGCCTCAGGCTGCCGCACGACGAGACCGGCGACTGCAAGATGTTCACCGACAGGTTGGCCGAGCTTTGCGTGGCCCGCGGCGTCAAGTTCGAATACGACGTGACGATCTGGCGCGTCATCCGCAGCCGCAACCGCATTGCCAATCTCAGCACCAGCAAAGGCTGGAAGGCCGCCGACGCCTATGTGATGGCGCTGGGCAGCTATTCGGCAGGGTTCATGCGCAGGGTGAAGCGGCCGATCCCAGTCTATCCGGTCAAGGGCTATTCGATCACCGTGCCGATCAAGGACGCCGCCGCGGCACCGGTGTCGACGGTGATGGACGAGACCTACAAGGTGGCGATCACCCGGCTTGGCGACCGCATCCGGGTTGGCGGCACGGCCGAGATTTCCGGCTTCGACCTAAGGCTGCACGAATCGCGGCGGCGCACGCTGGAACACTCGGTCGGCGATCTCTTTCCGGGCGCCGGCGCCATGCGGGACGCGACGTTCTGGTGCGGGCTGCGGCCGATGACACCGGATGGTCCGCCGCTGATCGGCCGCACCGAGCTCTCCAATCTCTATCTCAACACCGGCCACGGCACGCTCGGCTGGACCATGGCCTGCGGCTCGGGCAAGGTGCTGGCCGACATCATCTCCAGCCGGGTGCCTGACATCGACGTCCGCGACCTCGCGCAGGAGCGCTATCTGCGGTAGAGGGTTAGAACGCCTGCCGGACCCAGTCCTCGTCGAACAACAGCCGATAGGCCCACGGGATCGTCACATTGGTGGCGACCGGATTGGAGTGGGCGACATAGTCGTCATAGATCGGCTTCATCCTGGTGTAGAAGGCCGGATCCAGCACCATCATGCCGTTCTCACTATCGTGGAAGAAGCTGCGGTTGTTGAGATTGACCGACGAGATGGCGACCAGCCTTTCGTCGATCATCATGATCTTGGAATGCAGCACCACGTCAGGCGCCTTGAACTCGCGGATGTTGATGCGGTCGCCATATTTCTCGACGAACAGCTTGTTGAGCGCGGTGAGGAACTTGCCGCCGATATCGCCCTTGAGATCGATGCGGCCGACAATGTCGATCCTGACGCCGCGCGCGAGCGCCCGGTCAACAGCTTGGGCAAGCTTGGGCGTCAGGTTGAGGTAGGGATTGACGATCTGGATATGGTGCTGGGCGGCGTCGACCAGCTCGACGAAATAGTCTTCCAGCGCGTGGCCATCCTCGTAGGGCACCGAAATGAAGTGCCGCGCCGTGCCTGACGGCCGGGCGCCGTCGGACCGGACCGGAATGGAGAAGGGTCGCGCCAGATTGGTGTCGGCGTCGCGCAGCCACACTGTCGAAAGATGCGCGGCGAGTGTCTCCACCGTGGCCGGATCGGCGAACTCGATGTCGAAGTCGCTCCAGTTCGAATAGTAGTTCAGCGAGAGCCCGTCGGTCTTGCCGTATTGCTCGAGATCGGGATAGCGCGACAGATCGATCGGCTGGTGGAACAGGAAGCCGTCATGGATGTTACGGCCGCCGATGATGGCGCGTGAGCGCCCGGGATCGTCGGCAAGCGTTGCCAGCATCTTGACATGATGGACCTTGTGCAGCTGTGAAATCTGCTCGTCGATCGGCGCGCCCCGGTCCGCCCGCCAGCGATATTCCTGCAGCTCGACATTGGGGAATTCGGCTGCCAGCCGATGCAGCATGGCGTCGTCCTTGTCGCGCTCCAGCACGTCGGTGACCATGATGCGGACCTTGGTGCCAAGTGCTGCATGATGGCGGATCAGCCGCTCGATGATCCGGCCTGAGAAGTCGGCCTTGAACTCCAGCGACGACAGATAGATCAGCTTCAGCCTTGGCGCCCTGGAGAAGTCGAGCGGCAGCTCCGGGTCGCCCTTGTCGATGGCGCTGTCGGACAGCGGCGCTCCCATCAGCGCCTCGACCTTGGCGTTGAAGCCGTCGCGCGACTTGCGCAGCAGGCGCGGCTTTCCGATCGGCAAGGCACAGGTCTGCGACAGCCAGCGGCTGGCATAGAAGGCGCGGCTGAGAGCATCGAGGCCGGTGGGGTTGGGCATCGGGCAACGCTCGTAGCGACTATCGAAGGCGGCGAGAGCCGGATCGGCGCTCTCTTCGCGCCGGATGGTGAGCGGTGCGCCGGCCGGGACAAGGCTGGAGCGGATTTTTACGCTGCAGCGGTTCAGGCTTTCACTTGGGAACAGGCTGACCGTGTCGTCCTCGCCGGACAGGCGAAAGCGAAATGCCGTGCCCGTGGCGATGGTGCGTGAACCGCCACCGGCACGGATCGCCAGCGTGCCGTCGCAGGTGCCCTCGATGTCGGCGGGTTGCTTGCCGGCCTGGCGCAGCACGATCTCGACGCTGCGCGCCTGCAGGCCGGAGAAATCGAAAGTCTTGGGTTCCGAGGGCCGTGCTGCCGCATCGATGTAGAGCGTCTGCCGCGACACCCGCCAGCGGCCGTCGAAACGGCCGTCGCCGCCGCTGGCGCCGGCCGGCGGCAGATGCGTTTCGGCAACCGGCCCGGCCAGTTGCTGCAGCGTCCGGTAGGTCGCCTGGAAATCGCTGTTGCGGATTTCATAGCGGTCGTGGCCGAAAGGGCCGGTGCCATTGGCGCGGTCCATGGCGCCAAGCTGGTGGTGGGCGAGCAGCGCCAGGAACCGCTTTTCGTAGTCGCTCGTGCCGGCGTCGCCGAAAAACTGGGCGGCGGCGATACGCGGCCCAGATGTCCCGGCCGACAGCAAGGGCCGTTCGCAGGCCGTCTGGCCTTGCAGGATGTCGCAGGCATTGCGGCCAGCGCCGGCGCAGCCGGCAAGGGCCGCCAGCCCGAACACGGCGGCGATGATGAATGCGCGGACTCTCACCCGGCCGCTCCGGCCTTCATGGCGCTCAATTGCGCCGGGTCACGCGGTGGCATGAAGCCTTGCGGGAAAACCTTGCAGACGGGAATGGCGAAGGTGGCGATCAGCAGCTCCGCCTCGCCGCGCATTTTGCGCGGCGCTGTCTTGTCGCCGCGTATCGCTTTCGCCGTGGCGACGAGGGCGCCGTCGCAGTCGCAATGGTCGTGGCGGGCGATGTAGCAGGCGTCATGCGTCTGGCAAGCCGCGTCGAGGCGGTTGACCGGCCGGGCCGACAGATCGCCGGTGCGGGTGCCGGGGCCGCAATAATTGCCGAAGACGAAATGCGAGGGCCGCGCCATGGCGTAGCGGATCGGCTTGGGCAGTTCGGCCTCCGGCACCTTCGTCCACGGATTGGCGCAAGCGGAAACGACAAGCAGCGGCAGGATGGCAAGAACGGCTCGCATGTCTATCCGCGCCAGCTTTCTGAACGATTTCCCACTCGGCGACTGCCCCGTGGCCAGCGATCCGCACGCCTGATGCCACACTGGCCGGTTTTGTGGCAAGGAAAAGGCGTGTGTATCGTCCGATTGTGATATGCCGGGTAGCACAACCTGACCGGGCGTTATCTTGCCTGGTATTTCGCGAGCACCGGCGATGCGTTTTTGCTTTTTGGCCACTGCTGTCGGGTTTCTGGTCTACGCCACAGCGGCCAATCCCGCCGATAAGACTGTCCACGACCAGGTGAACGGTTTTTCGCTGACCTTTCCGGAGGGGTGGATCAATGAGTCGCTTACCGACGAGGAGATAAGGCTGAGCGTGAAGTCCGCCGATCTCAACTGCATGGTATCGGCCTCGATTTACATTCCGTCGGCACAGGGCTCGCAGTCCGATACGCGTAAATTCATGGAAGGCTGGTCGATGCACAATTGGAAGAGGACAATAGGGAGTTCATTCAGCACAGCCGATTTCAGCAATGACAGGCTTGCAAGGTTTCCGGACGGCTATCCTGTACGCCTTGCCGACGTGGACTTCACGGTGCGCCGCGAGAGTACAACCTTTTATGGCCATTCCAGATTTGCGTTTTCGGTCCGAGGCGCGCGCTACGGGTATGTGAACTGCAATGTCATGGCCCAGAGCGCCGAGCAAGTAACGCAAATGTGGGGGCCGCTGGCCGATCAAGCCGAACGGGTGGTGAGTTCGTTCGTTCTCGATACACCCTGATGGCCTATCTATAGGAAGAGGCTTCTCTTCCGCTCCACCATCTTGGTGATGAAGCTAGCCACGATCTGGACGCGGCGCAGCGGCCGGACCGATTCGTGATAGACCAGCCAGTAGGCGCGCCGGATGGGCGCCACCACATCGACCGGCACCAGTTCCGGTATCGAGCGGGCGACGAAGGTGTGCAGGATGCCGATGCCGGCGCCCGAGCGCACCGCTTCGGCCTGGCCGAGCGCCGAGGAGATGGCGAAGCTGGTGCGCCAGTCCGGGCTGAATTCGGCTGCGTAGTCGAGCGATGGGCTGACGATGAGGTCCGGCACATAGCCGATGAGGGTGTGCTGGCCGAGCTCGGCGGCCGTATGGGGCAAACCATGCATTTCCGCATAGGCGCGCGAGGCAAACAGGCCAAGCGAGTAGTCGACCAGCTTTCCCGCCACCAGCCGGCCTTCGGTCGGCCGCTCGACAGTGATGGCGATGTCCGCCTCGCGGCGCGACAGCGAGAAGGAGCGCGGCACCGGCACCAGCTGGATCGTCAGCTCGCGGTGGAGAGCCGTCAGTTCGCCGAGGCGCTTGGCCAGGAAGGCGACACCAAAACCGTCAGGCGCGCCGATGCGCACCGTGCCGGAGACGTCGTCGCCCTCGCCGGCGACAGTCGAGCGCGCGGCGATCATGTCGCCCTCCATGCGCTCCGCGATTTCCAGAAAGCGCTCGCCGGCGGGTGTCAGCTCGCTGCCGGTGGTCAAGCGGCGAAACAGCTTTGTCCGCAGGGCACCCTCAAGTGCGGCGATGCGGCGCGAGACGGTGGCGTGGTTGAGTTCAAGCCGTTTGGCCGCGCCAAGGATCTGGCCGGCTCGGGCCACCGCGAGGAAGATGCGGACGTCATCCCAGTTCATGGAGATGATCCGGATGACAGCCACCGACGTTGCGTTCTGTGGCGCCCCCCTCTGTCCTGCCGGACATCTCCCCCTCAAGGGGGGAGATTGCCTTGTTATCTCTGCTTTCGCCGATCGCCGAGGTGGTTAGGGGAGAGCCGTCCGCGCGACTGCCGATCTCCCCCCTAGAGGGGGAGATGTCCGGCAGGACAGAAGGGGGCGCGAAGGAACTCAACCTGTCAATCCTCGGGCGTCGTCTCGTGATCGCGCCATTTGCGGGAATTGATGCTCCTCCGTCAATCGTTATCTATTTTCCGCACAACGGTTGCGTTCTCCGTCGCGTTGCCATCCGCCGGCCAAAGGCGGACAATGCTGCATCACAAACAAAGGGAGAGAAATCATGATCGACTACGGTCATTTCATCGGCGGCAAGCATGTCGCCGGGACCAGCGGCCGCAAGCAGGATGTCATGCAGCCGATGGACGGCTCCGTGCGTGGCACGGTGGCGCTGGCTTCGCAGGCGGAACTGCGCGCGGCTGTCGAGAATGCCAAGGCGGCTCAGCCGAAATGGGCCGCGACCAACCCGCAGCGCCGCGTGCGCGTGCTGATGAAGTTCCTCGAACTGGTCGCCCGCGACTATGACGAACTGGCCGACATCCTGGCGCGCGAGCACGGCAAGACGATCGCCGACGCCAAGGGCGACATCCAGCGCGGCCTCGAAGTGGTCGAAGTCTGCATCGGCGCGCCGCACATGATGAAGGGTGAATTCACCGACGGCGCCGGCCCCGGCATCGACGTCTATTCGATGCGCCAGCCGCTCGGCGTCGTTGCCGGCATCACGCCGTTCAATTTCCCCGCGATGATCCCGCTGTGGAAGATCGCGCCTGCCATCGCCTGCGGCAATGCCTTCATCCTGAAGCCGTCGGAACGCGATCCGGGCGTACCGATGCGCATTGCTGAACTGTTCCTCGAGGCTGGCCTGCCGGCAGGCATCCTCAACGTCGTCAACGGCGACAAGGATGTCGTCGACGCCATCCTCGACGATCCCGACATCAAGGCCATCGGCTTTGTCGGCTCGACGCCGATCGCCCACTACATCTATTCGCGCGGCACGGCCGCCGGCAAGCGCGTGCAGTGCTTCGGCGGCGCCAAGAACCACATGATCATCATGCCCGACGCCGACATGGACCAGACCGTCGACGCGCTGATCGGCGCCGGCTACGGCTCGGCCGGCGAACGCTGCATGGCGATCTCGGTGGCCGTGCCTGTCGGCAACGACACCGCCAACCGGCTGATGGAAAAGCTGATACCGCGCGTCGAAAGCCTGAAGGTCGGCCCATCGACGGATTCCTCCGCCGATTTCGGTCCGCTGGTGACGGCGCAGGCCCTGGAGCGGGTCAAGGGCTATGTCGACACCGGCGTCAAGGAAGGCGCCAAGCTGGTCGTCGACGGCCGCGGCTTCTCCATGCAGGGCTATGAAGACGGCTACTATATGGGCGGCTGCCTGTTCGACAACGTCACCGCGGACATGCGCATCTACAAGGAAGAGATCTTCGGGCCGGTGCTTTCGGTGGTGCGCGCGCCGACCTATGAGAGCGCGATCAAGCTCGCCAACGACCACGAGATGGGCAATGGCGTCGCCATCTTCACCCGTGACGGCGATGCCGCCCGCGACTTCGCCTCGCGGGTCCAGGTCGGCATGGTCGGGATCAATGTGCCGATCCCGGTGCCGATCGCCTACTACACGTTCGGCGGCTGGAAGGCGTCTTCCTTCGGCGACCTGAACCAGCACGGCCCGGACGCGTTCCGCTTCTACACCAAGACCAAGACGGTGACGTCGCGCTGGCCGTCCGGCATCAAGGATGGTGCGGAGTTCGTCATTCCGACGATGAACTGAGCCAGAAGTTCTCTGCGCGTCCCGGCCTAGGCTTCGGGCGCGCGGTGAACCGAGCAAAGCCCGGCTCGAACCCGGGCTTTTGCCTTCCGGTCAAGTCGCTATTTGCTTGAACGCTAATGTGATGGAACCAAGCGGGCAGCTATCATCTTAGGTTTGCAGTCCTGCTGCGACGAGGTGCGGCAGATCAACCCAATGGCGCTGGCGACAGCTTCGGGGATATCGTTGGCGCAAGGAGGTGTCAGATGACACGTCTTGTGGCGACGTTATTCTTCGCGGCCTTTTCCGCGTTTCCCGTCGTTCCGGCGCTGGCGGAGCAATGCGCGGCCCGTGCGGATATGATCAAAGCGCTCGGGGAAAAATTCCACGAAAGCGAGGCGGCGCGCGGCCTGGTCAACTCGAGCGTGATTCTCGAGATATTCGTCTCCGACCAAGGGACCTGGACGATTCTTGCCACCGACACGCATGGTCAGAGCTGTGTCATCACGGCGGGCGAAGGCTGGGACCGTCCGTTGACGGCGGCGGCTGCCTTGCCAGGGACCTGACTCGAGCTTCGAGGAAGCGTCGGCGCGAAAGCGCACCGGAGATAAAAGACGTTCAGCGCGTTGCGGCCACCTCGGCGTGGCCGCGCAGCAGCGCCATCAGGCGTTTGGCATCCTTGGCCGCGGCCTCCTCGTCGCCGTCGAGGATCGAGCGGATCAGCGCGACATGGTGCTCGGCGGATTCGGCAAGACCGGTGTCGGCCTTGTAGCGGAACCAGAAGCGGCGGCTGTGGGTCTGCAAGGGGGCGGCCAGGCGGGCGGCGAACGGGTTGTCGGCGGCCAGCGCCAGCGCTTCGTCAAGCGCCTTGTCGGCCTGGATGAAGGCAAGCACGTTGCCCGAGATCACCGCTTGCTGCATGGCAAGGGCTGCTTCGTGAAACAGGTCGGCGGCTTCGCGGGTGACGAAGCGGGCGGCCGAGCGGGCCAGCACCACCTCGACGCCACGACGTGCGTCGAGCACGCGCAGCCAATCGCCGGGATGCAGCGGGGCGATGGCGATGCCGGCGCGCGGCCTGATGTCGAGCAGCCCTTCCCAGGCCAGCCGCTGGATCGCCTCGCGCACCGGTGTCCTGCCAAGTCCGAGCCTGTCGATCAGGGCACCCTCGGTGACGAAGCTTGCCGGCGCGAGTTCGAGCGTGACGATCATGTGCTCGAGCACATGGTAAGCTCTGGTCGCGGCCGGCTCGGTCGGGGTGCTTGCTGCCATGGATATCAAATGCGCTCTCCTGATATATCTTGAATATATCATAGCGGAATCCGCATTGACAGCGGGTTTGTTAATAGATATACCACTGATATATCAGATGGAGAGATGATCATGTGGACCGGAGTTTTTCCTGCCGTCACGACCAAATTCACCGCGGATGATCGTCTCGATCATGCCGAGATGGAGCGCTGCTTCAGCCTGCAGATGGAGGCCGGCTGCGACGGCATCATTGTCTGCGGATCGCTCGGCGAGGGGCCGATGCTGTCGCCCGAGGAGAAGATCGAGGTGCTGAAGACCGCACAGAAGGTCGCCGGCAAGAAGCCGGTGCTGCTGACCGTCAACGAGGCCGGCACACGCGAGGCGGCCAGCATCGCCAAGCGCGCGAGCCGGGAAGGCGCCAACGGCCTCATGGTCGTGCCGAGCCCGATCTACCACACCAATGCGGAAGAAACGGTCGCTGCGCTGCGCGCGGTCGCCGAGGCGGGCGACCTGCCGGTCATGATCTACTCCAACCGGCTTGCCTACCGCGTCGACGTCAGCGTCGACCAGATGGAGGAACTGGCGTCGGACAAGCGCTTTGTCGCGATCAAGGAATCTTCCGACGACATCCGCCGGTCCACCGAGATCATCAATCGCCTCGGTACCCGCTACGACCTGTTCACCGGCGTCGACAATCTGGCCTTCGAGGCGCTGTCGGTCGGCGCCATCGGCTGGGTGGCCGGACTGGTCACCGCGTTCCCGCGCGAGACGGTCGCCATCTACCAGCTGATGAAGCAGGGCCGCCGCGAAGAGGCGCTCGCCATCTACCGCTGGTTCCGGCCGCTGCTCGATCTCGACGTCTCGACCTATCTGGTCCAAAACATCAAGCTTGCCGAAGTGTTCGCGATCAACACAAATGACCGCGTGCGCATGCCGCGCCAGCCGCTGTCTGGCGATCGCCGCAAGACTGTCGAGAAGATCGTCAAGGATGCGCTCGCGGTGCGGCCGAAGCTGCCGCAGTTCTGAGGAAAGGTATATGCCGTCCCGGATCCGTCTCAAGCGCGTCGAAAGCGATGGGGACTGGGCGGCATATCATCATATTCGCAAACGCGTTCTTTGGGAGGGCCGGGGTTTGGATGGCTATGACGAACGGCATCCCGACGATCGTCTTGCGGGCAATCATCCGTTGCTCCTCATGCGCGACGACGCGCCGGTAGGGACCGCGAGACTTGATGTTGCCGGTCCCCGCCTCGGCATCGTCAGGCTTGTTGCCATCGAACCGGATTTGCAGCGGCGCGGCTTGGGCCGGATTCTTATGCAGGAAATCGAGGCCTACGCACACCGCCTCGGTTTGGAGCAGCTTGAAGTCAATGCCGCCAAGGAGGCAGAAGGTTTTTATCAAATCCTTGGCTGGACGGTCACCCAGTCCGACCGGAAAACCCCTCTGATGACAAAAGCCCTCAACCCTGGAGACTTTCCGTCGTGACGGCACCAGCCCGGATGTTGGACATTGCTATCGTCGGTGGCGGTATCATCGGCATCTGCGCCGCTGCGTCTCTCGCCGAGGCCGGACGCAAGGTCACGATCTTCGACCGCACCGGCATCTGCGAGGAGACGAGCTCCGGCAATGCCGCCGCCTTCGCCTTCTCCGACGTGCTGCCGCTGGCACACAAGAGCATGATGCGGCAGCTGCCGAAGTGGCTGGCCGATCCGCTTGGCCCGCTCAGCATTCCGCCCGCCTATCTGCCGAAGCTTCTGCCCTGGCTGGTCCGCTTCTGGCGCGCCGGTGCGCCGGGGAAATATGAGGCGAGCCTTGCCGCTCAGGCGGGCATGATGAAGCTGGCCGAGGCGGAGTGGATGGGCCTGCTCGACCGCTCCGGCACGCGCTCGATGCTGCGCGAGGACGGCTCGCTCGAGCTCTACGAAAGCGAAGCCGAATTTCAGGCCGGGCTGCCCGGCTGGGCGGCGCGTGAGCGTTTCGGCATCGGCTTTCGCCATGTCGAAGGGGAGGAGCTGGCGCGTTTGCAGCCAGGCCTTTCGCCGCGCTTCATCAAAGGCACGTTCGTGCCGGGATGGAAGACGGTCGCCGACCCGAAACTGCTGGGCAAGGCCGTGTGGGTCTATGCACAGGCCAAGGGCGCCCGATTTGAGCTGGCCCGGATCAGCCAAGTCGCGGCGGATCAGGATGGTGCGACGCTGACGTTGGCAGACGGCGCCACAAGGCAGGCGCGACACCTTGTCGTCGCCGCCGGCGCATGGTCGCATCTGCTGGCGCGGCAGCTCGGCGATCGCATTCCGCTGGAGACCGAGCGCGGCTACAACACCACGTTGCCGACGAGTGCCTTCGACGTGAAGCGGATGCTGATTTTCTCCGGCCATGGTTTCGTCGTCACGCCGCTCGAAACGGGCCTGCGCGTCGGCGGCGCCGTCGAACTGGGCGGCATCGAGCGGTCGCCCAATTACAACAGGTCGAAGGCGCTGCTGCAGAAGGCGCAGAAATTCCTGCCGGGGCTCGATCCCTCGGGCGGGCGCGAATGGATGGGGTTCCGCCCCTCGCTGCCGGATTCAGTGCCTGTCATCGGTGGCGCGCCGGGAAGGCGGTCGGTGGTCTATGCCTTCGGCCATGGCCATCTCGGCCTGACCCAGGCGGCAGCCACCGGAAGGTTGATCCGGGATCTTGTCCTGGGGCAGACTCCACCGATCGATCCGGCTCCCTTCAGTCCGCAACGATTTTGATTTTTTCGGGTTTTTGATTTTCGAGGAGCGTCATGGCCAAGAAATCCTTCTTCTGCATAGACGGCCACACCTGCGGCAATCCGGTGCGGCTGGTCGCTGGCGGCGGCCCGCTGCTACAGGGCGCGACGATGATGGAGCGGCGTGCGCATTTTCTGGCCGAGTATGACTGGATCCGCACCGGCCTGATGTTCGAGCCGCGTGGCCACGACGTGATGTCCGGTTCGATCCTCTATCCGCCGACGCGCGAGGATTGCGACATCGCCATCCTGTTCATCGAAACCTCCGGTTGCCTGCCGATGTGCGGCCATGGCACGATCGGTACGGTGACGATGGCCATCGAGCACGGGCTGATCAAGCCAAAGACGCCGGGCGTGCTCAGGCTCGACACGCCGGCCGGGCTGGTCATCGCCGAATACAAACAGGTCGGCGACTATGTCGAGGAGGTGCGCATCACCAATGTGCCGTCCTTCCTCCATGCCGAAGGGCTGACGGTCGAATGCCCTGGGCTCGGCGAAATCACCGTCGATGTCGCCTATGGCGGCAATTTCTACGCCATCGTCGAGCCGCAGGAGAACTATCGCGACATGGCCGATTATTCGGCGGGCGACTTCATCGCCTGGAGCCCGGTGGTGCGCCAGCGGCTCAACGAGAAATATTCCTTCGTGCATCCGGAAAATCCTGGCATCGACCGGCTTTCGCACATGCTGTGGACCGGTGCGCCGACGGTGGATGGGGCGGATGCCCGCAATGCCGTGTTCTACGGCGACAAGGCGATCGACCGCTCGCCCTGCGGCACCGGCACCTCGGCGCGCATGGCACAGCTTCATGCCAAGGGCAAACTCAAGGCCGGCGACAGCTTCGTCCATGAATCGATCATCGGTTCGCTGTTCAAGGGCAAGGTCGAAAAGGATGTCACCGTCGCCGGCAAACCGGCCATCATCCCCTCGATCGGCGGCTGGGCGCGGATGACCGGACTGAACACCATCTTCATCGACGACCGCGACCCCTTCGCGCACGGATTTGTTGTCAAGTGATGGGAATCCTGACCTAGCGGAAAGCAACAGCCTGAAAAATGGATCGTGCCAAAAACGCAAGGATTCCTTTCATCACCTAATTTTGACGGTGATTTCTTCGAAACGGAGCGCATGATGCGGTCGAATCGTCAAAGACATTGCGTTATGCCAATGATAGGGTCCGCGATAGTCCAGGGGCTGGATGATGGAAAACGGGCAATCGGACAGCGTGCTTCGAAAACACGCATGACGATTGAAAAATGACGTTGCAATCCGGGCTCGAAACTTTACGACTAGGGGAAATACGAAAAGGAATGCGTCTGCATGGGCGACATTCCAGGGGAGCCATGTACACATGCAGTACTTTGTCCAGCAGCTTATCAACGGGCTGACGCTGGGATCGATCTATGGGCTGATCGCGATCGGCTATACGATGGTCTACGGCATCATCGGCATGATCAATTTCGCCCATGGCGACATCTTCATGGTGGGTGCCTTCACGGCGCTGATCGTCTTCCTCGCCCTTGGTGCGCTGTTCTATTCGGTGCCGGTTGTGCTGGCGCTGCTGATCATGATGATCGTGGCGATGCTGCTCACCAGCCTCTACAACTGGACGATCGAAAAGGTCGCCTACCGGCCGCTGCGCGGTTCGTTCCGACTGGCCCCGCTGATCACTGCCATCGGCATGTCGATCGCGCTGTCGAACTTCGTCCAGGTGACGCAGGGCCCCCGCAACAAGCCGATCCCGCCGATGGTCAGCCAGGTTTACAACATCAACGGCATCAGCGTGTCGCTGAAGCAGATCATCATCGTCGTCGTCACGGCGCTGCTGCTGGCGCTGTTCTGGTATCTGGTCAACAAGACCTCGCTCGGGCGAGCGCAACGGGCCTGTGAGCAGGACCGCAAGATGGCGGCGCTGCTCGGCATCGATGTCGACCGTACCATCTCGATCACCTTCATCATGGGTGCGGCCCTTGCCGCGGTCGCCGGTACTCTGTTCCTGATGTATTACGGCGTCATTGCCTTCTCGGATGGCTTCACGCCGGGCGTGAAAGCCTTCACGGCGGCGGTGCTGGGCGGCATCGGTTCGCTGCCGGGCGCGGTGGTCGGCGGGCTGATGATCGGCTTCATCGAGAGCATGTGGTCGGCCTATTTCTCGATCGACTACAAGGACGTCGCGGCGTTCTCGATCCTGGCCATTGTGCTGATCTTCCTGCCTTCCGGCATATTGGGCCGGCCAGAAGTCGAAAAGGTCTGAGACCATGGCCGTCACCGTATCTCCGGAGCGCGACACCGTCGCCACCCCCATGCAGCGCGCGTTGCGCGAGGCGCTTTATGCGGCTGCCATATCGTTCGGCCTGTTCGTGCTGTTCATCGGCCTGAAGACCGGTCAGAACATTTCCAATGAACTGGTCCTGACGACGCGCTGGGGCCTGCTTGCCGTGGTGGTGATCGCCACGGCCATCGGGCGCTTCCTCTATGTCGCTTATGGCCAGCCCTTCCTGGCCAACCAGAAGATCACCGACGTCGCCACCGGCCTGCTGCCGGCCAGCGTGGCGTCACGCTTCTTCCAGTTGCCGGCCTTCATCGTGGCCCTGGTCGCGGCGGTGTTGTTGTTTGCGGTCAACAGCTCTCTCGTTGGATGGGTGGGAGCGGAGCCGGCGGGCTATTTGCAATTCCTGCGCGCGCTGGCGGTCATCTATGTGCTGGCCTGCGTGATCTATTATTTCCGGGGCTTCATCCATGCCAACTTCACCAAACTCGGGATTGCCGCGCTGATCCTCTATCCGATCCTGGTGGTGGCGATCCTGTCGCTGATGTCCTGGTCGTTCGTCGGCGGGCTGCAAGGCTCGCTGAAATGGGTCGACAATTTCGGCATTCAGATCCTGATCTATGTGATGCTGGCCTGGGGCCTGAACATCGTCGTCGGCCTCGCCGGCCTGCTCGACCTCGGTTATGTCGCCTTCTACGCGGTCGGCGCCTATGCCTACGCGCTGCTCGGCACGCAGTACGGCCTGTCGTTCTGGATCCTTTTGCCGGCCGCCGGCGCCATGGCCGCCTTCTGGGGCGTGCTGCTCGGTTTCCCGGTGCTGCGCCTGCGCGGCGACTATCTGGCGATCGTCACCTTGGCTTTCGGTGAGATCATCCGCCTGGTGCTGATCAACTGGCGCGAGGTCACCAACGGTTCGGCCGGTATTTCCGGCATCCCGAAGGTCACCTTCTTCGGCCTGATGACCTTCAACGTGTCGGACCCCAATTACATCGCCAAGGTGCTGCATCTGGCGACATCGAGCGCCTACTACAAGATCTTCCTCTATTACCTGATTCTGGCGCTGGCGCTGCTGACAGCCTTCGTCACCATCCGGCTGCGGCGCATGCCGGTCGGCCGTGCCTGGGAAGCGTTGCGGGAGGACGAGATCGCCTGCCGCTCGCTCGGCATCAACACCACAACCACGAAGCTTACAGCCTTCGCCACGGGCGCGATGTTCGGCGGCTTCGCCGGCGCGTTCTTCGCCGCACGGCAGGGCTTCGTCAGCCCGGAATCCTTCGTCTTCCTGGAATCGGCCATCATCCTGGCCATCGTCGTTCTGGGCGGCATGGGCTCGCTGGTCGGCATCGCGGTTGCCGCAATGGTGATGATCGGCGGCACCGAGGCGTTGCGTGAACTCGACTTCCTCAAGCAGGTCTTCGGACCGGACTTCACACCGGAACTCTACCGCATGCTTCTGTTCGGCATGGCCATGGTCATCGTCATGCTGTGGAAGCCGCGCGGCTTCGTCGGCAGTCGTGAACCAACCGCCTTCCTCAAGGAGCGAAAGGCTGTCTCAAGCTCCTTCACCAAGGAAGGACACGGCTGATGAATGCAAATCCTGTTCAGAAAGCCACTTCGGGCATGAACGACGCTATCCTTCAGGTCGATCATCTGTCGATGAAGTTCGGTGGCCTGGTGGCCATCGGCGATCTGTCTTTCGCCGCCAAGCGCGGCGAGATCACAGCGCTGATCGGCCCCAACGGCGCCGGCAAGACCACGGTGTTCAACTGCATCACCGGCTTTTACAAGCCCTCGGAAGGCATGATCACGCTCAACCGGAACGATGGTTCGACCTTCCTGCTCGAGCGGCTGCCCAACCATGAGATCCCGGCGCGCGCCAAGGTGGCGCGCACCTTCCAGAACATCCGCCTGTTCTCGGGCATGACGCTGCTGGAGAACCTGCTGGTCGCCCAGCACAACAAACTGATGAAGGCATCGGGTTACACGGTCCTTGGCCTGTTCGGCTTCAGCGGCTATCGCAAGGCCTCGGCCGAATCGGTGGAGCTTGCCAAGCATTGGCTGGAAAAGGCCGATCTTGTCGACCGTGCCGACGACCCGGCCGGCGACCTGCCCTATGGCGCGCAGCGCCGTCTCGAGATCGCTCGCGCCATGTGCACGGGACCCGAGCTTCTGTGCCTCGACGAGCCGGCCGCCGGCCTCAATCCGAAGGAATCGGCGGCGCTCAACGAGCTGCTGATCGACATCAAGAACACATCCGGCGCGTCGATCCTGTTGATCGAGCACGACATGTCGGTGGTCATGCAGATCTCCGACCATGTCGTGGTGCTGGAATACGGCCGCAAGATTTCGGACGGCAGTCCGCAGTCGGTGCGCACAGATCCGCGCGTCATCGCCGCCTATCTCGGCGTCGACGACGAAGAGGTCGAAGCGGTCCTTACCGAAGTCGGCGACGAGGATGTCATCGAACAGCTCGATACAGGGCCGGATGCCGCGCATGGTCCGGGAACATCGTCGTCCTATCTCGCCGGGCCGGTGACCGACACGGTCGGCCATAGTTCGGGCGAGCGGGTCACGGTGGCCAAGGGAGCGTCAAAGGCCGCTCAGGTCGACGCCAGGTCGCTCGCCGCGGCAAACAAGGCAGCCTCGCTGGCAGCCGTGCCGTCGGCGAAGGCAAAGCCTGCTCCGAAAGCGGCGTCAAAGGCGGCAACCGGCACGGCGGCGAAGTCGACCGCATCCGCCAAGCCTGCGGCGAAGGCTGGAGAGATCTCCAACCGGCTGGCTGCGCCTCGCGGCGGCAAGGCCGACAATTTGACCCGCATCAAGGGCATCGGGACGGTCAACGAGAAGAAGCTCAACGATCACGGCATCTTCCACTTCGACCAGATCGGCGCCTGGAAAAAAGCTGACGTCGAGGCCGCCGAAGCCTATCTCGCCTTTGACGGACGAATCGCCCGCGAGGAATGGGTCAAACAGGCCCGGCTGCTCGGCCAGGACAAGGACACGGAATTCTCGCGCCGCGTCGATGCGGGCAAGGTGGCGACAAGCCATGCTTCCGCAAAGACTGCCAAGGCAGCCTCCGGAAAGACTGCGAGCAAGACCGCTGCCAAGCCCGTGGCGGGCAAGCGTGGAGGGGGCAAGTGATGGCCGCGACAACGCTGCTCGATATCAAGGGCGTGCAGACCTATTACGGCAACATCCGGGCGCTGAACGGCGTCGATGTCACCGTCAACCAGGGTGAGATCGTGGCGCTGATCGGTGCCAATGGCGCCGGCAAGTCGACGCTAATGATGACCATCTTCGGTGCGCCGCGGGCTCGCGCCGGCACCATCACCTTTGCCGGCACCGACATCACCCAGATGCCGACGCACGAGATCGCACGCATGCGCATTGCTCAGTCGCCCGAGGGTCGGCGGATCTTTCCGCGCATGACGGTGATGGAAAACCTGCAGATGGGCGCCAGCCTCGACAACCTCAAGCACTATGACGAGGACGTCGAGAAGGTGTTCACGCTGTTCCCGCGCTTGAAGGAGCGCATCGCGCAGCGCGGCGGTACGCTGTCGGGCGGCGAGCAGCAGATGCTGTCGATCGGACGCGCGCTGATGGCACGACCGAAGCTGCTTTTGCTCGACGAGCCGTCGCTGGGCCTTGCGCCGCTGATCGTCAAGCAGATCTTCGACGCCATCCGCGAACTGAACCGCACCCAGGGGCTGACCGTGTTCCTGGTCGAGCAGAACGCCTTCGGCGCGCTGAAGCTCGCCACGCGCGGCTATGTCATGGTCAACGGCAATGTGACGATGAGCGGCACCGGCAAGGAACTGCTCGCCAATCCGGAAGTGCGCGCCGCCTATCTCGAAGGCGGACACCACTGAGTTCGGAGCGGAATGCGTGCATTCGCCATTCCGCTCCAGATTGTTTGTTTGTCGCATGATCTTGTCCGGAAAGTCCGCAACTTTTCGGGTCATGCTAAGGAGACTTCACCATGCAGGGCATTCTTTACGAGGAACCCTCGATCTGGCAGTTCTTCTTCGTCACCTGTCTGCTCGGCGGCTGGGCGGCGTGGATGACGGGCAAGGCCAGTGCTCAGACGTGGCGCAGCTTCATCCAGCTATTCGCCTATATGCTCGGCCTCGGCATCGCGATCCGCTTCATCCATCACGCGCTGTTCGGCGGCACCATGTTCTCGCTGCACTATTATGTCGTCGACACCATCGTGCTGATGATTCTCGGCTTCGTCGGCTATCAATACACGCGCACCAACCAGATGGTGACACAGTATAATTGGCTCTACGAAAGAGCTTCACTCTTGAGCTGGAAACCGAAAGGTTGACGTTCATCATTAACGCCGCCTCGAAATTGAATCGGCGTGACAAGTGCCTGAAAATCGGCAAACTATGCTTTCTGCGATAAGGGTGGGCATCGCATGAAAGCTTCATCCACGCCCACTCCGTTAATGGGAGCGTTTAAATGAAAAAGTCACTTTTGTCCGCCGTTGCCCTGACCGCGCTTGTCGCGTTCAGCGGCAGCGCGTGGGCTGACGTAATGTTTGGCGTCGCCGGTCCGATCACCGGTCCGAACGCCGCCTTCGGCGCACAGCTGCAGAAGGGTGCGGAAGCGGCCGTAGCCGACATCAATGCCAAGGGCGGCATCAACGGCGAGCAGATCAAGCTCGAAGTCGGCGACGACGTCTCCGATCCGAAGCAGGGCATCTCGGTCGCCAACAAGTTCGTCGGCGACGGCGTCAAGTTCGTGGTCGGCCACTTCAACTCCGGCGTCTCGATCCCGGCCTCGGAAGTCTATGCGGAAAACGGCATCGTCGAAGTGACGCCGGCCGCGACCAACCCGCAGTTCACCGAGCGCGGCCTGTGGAACGTTTTCCGCACCTGCGGACGCGATGACCAGCAGGGCAGCATTGCCGGCGCTTATCTCGCGGCCAACTTCAAGGACGCCAAGATCGCGGTCGTGCACGACAAGACCACCTATGGCCAGGGCCTTGCCGACGAAACCAAGAAGGCGATGAACGCCAAGGGCCTGACGGAAGTCATGTATGAAGGCATCAATGTCGGCGACAAGGACTTCTCGGCGCTGATCGCCAAGATGAAGGAAGCCGGCGTTTCCATCATCTACTGGGGCGGCCTGCACACCGAAGCCGGCCTGATCATCCGTCAGGCGGCCGACCAAGGCCTCAAGGCGACGCTGGTTTCCGGCGACGGCATCGTGTCGAACGAGTTGGCTTCGATCGCGGGCGACGCGGTTGCGGGCACGCTCAACACGTTCGGCCCGGATCCGCGCCTGATCCCTGCCAACAAGGAACTCGTCGAGAAGTTCCGTGCGCAGGGCTTCGAGCCGGAAGCCTATACGCTCTACGCCTACGCTGCCGTGCAGGCGATCGCGGAAGCCGCGACCGCTGCCAAGTCGAACGACCCGCAGGAAGTTGCCAAGGCGCTGCATGGCAATGGTCCGTTCAAGACCGTGCTCGGCGACCTGTCCTATGACGCCAAGGGCGACCCGACGCTGCCCGGCTACGTCATGTACGAATGGAAGAAGGGCGACGACGGCAAGTACACCTACATCCAGAAGATGTAAGCTCGTCAGTTTCCAACCATTTACGGATGCCCGGCGCCTCGCGCCGGGCATTTTCTTTTGCCATCGTCATGTTCAGGGGCGGCCGATGGAGCCGGGTGCTTAGCCAGGGAATGATCGTGCGTTAGCCGCAAAGCCGGCGCTTTTCTGGCTGTTTGGATTAATGCGAGGGGCCTCTGGCGCAACGATTCCATTTCAATCGGTTTAAATGGGCGTCAATTTCGTTTGCACTGCAGCATTTTCACGCTAATCATTGCGCCGATTTCTCTTCCTTCCGTCGCTGGAGCCCAGTCCTTGGCCATCACGAAGATCCTCGTCGCCAACCGGTCCGAAATCGCCATTCGCGTCTTTCGCGCGGCCAACGAACTTGGCCTCAAAACCGTGGCGATCTGGGCGGAGGAGGACAAGTACTCCCTGCACCGCTTCAAGGCCGACGAGAGCTACCAGGTCGGACGTGGGCCGCATCTGACCCGGGACATGGGACCGATCGAAAGCTATCTGTCGATCGAGGAGGTGATCCGCGTCGCCAGACTGTCGGGCGCCGATGCTATTCATCCCGGCTACGGATTGTTGTCGGAAAGTCCCGAATTCGCCGACGCTTGTGCCGAAGCCGGCATCACCTTCATCGGGCCGAAGCCGGACACAATGCGGCGGCTCGGCAACAAGGTCGCGGCGCGCAATCTCGCCATCGAGGTCGGCGTGCCGGTGATCCCCGCCACCGATCCGTTGCCTGATGACATGGAGGCGGTCAAGAAACTGGCCAAGGAAATAGGCTATCCCGTGATGCTGAAGGCATCATGGGGCGGCGGCGGCCGCGGCATGCGCGCCATTCGTGCCGAAGCCGATCTTGCCCGTGAAGTCACCGAAGGCAAGCGCGAGGCGAAAGCCGCCTTCGGCAAGGACGAGGTCTATCTCGAAAAGCTGATCGAACGCGCCCGCCATGTCGAGGTGCAGGTGCTGGGCGACACTCATGGCAATGCGGTGCACCTGTTCGAGCGCGACTGTTCGATCCAGCGCCGCAACCAGAAGGTCGTCGAGCGGGCGCCGGCGCCCTATCTCGAAATGTCGCAGCGCGAGGAGCTTTGCGGCCATGCGCTGAAGATCGCCCGCGAGACCAGCTATATCGGCGCCGGCACGGTCGAGTTCCTGCAGGACGCCGACACCGGCAAATTCTATTTCATCGAGGTCAACCCGCGCATCCAGGTCGAGCACACCGTCACCGAGCAGGTGACCGGCATCGATATCGTCAAGGCGCAGATCCATATCCTCGACGGCTTTGCCATCGGCACGCCGGAATCGGGCGTGCCGGCGCAAAAGGACATCAGGCTGAACGGCCACGCCTTGCAGTGCCGCATCACCACGGAAGACCCCGAGCACAATTTCATCCCGGACTACGGCCGCATCACCGCCTATCGCGGCGCCACAGGCTTCGGCATCCGCCTCGATGGCGGCACCGCCTATTCCGGCGCCGTCATCACCCGCTTCTACGACCCGCTGCTGGAGAAGGTCACGGCCTGGGCGCCGACGCCTGCCGAGACCATCGCCCGCATGAACCGCGCGCTGCGCGAGTTCCGCATCCGCGGCGTCGCCACCAACCTGACCTTCCTCGAAGCGATCATCAACCACCCGAGCTTCGCCGACAATTCCTACACGACCAAGTTCATCGACACGACGCCGGAACTGTTCCAGCAGGTCAAGCGTCAGGATCGCGCCACCAAGCTCATCAACTATCTCGCCGACGTCAGCGTCAACGGCCATCCCGAGACGCGCGGCCGGCCGCAGCCGAAAGCTGACGCGGCGGCGCCGGTTGTGCCCTATCTCAACGGCAATGTGCCGGGCGGTAGCAAGCAGAAGCTCGACGTGCTGGGTCCACAGAAATTCGCAGCCTGGATGCGCGACCAGAAAGAGGTTCTGGTCACCGACACGACGATGCGCGATGGCCATCAATCGCTGCTGGCGACACGCATGCGCACGCATGACATTGCCGGCATCGCCGGTACCTATGCGCGTGCCTTGCCGCAGCTTCTGTCGCTGGAATGCTGGGGTGGCGCCACCTTCGACGTCGCCATGCGCTTCCTTACCGAGGATCCGTGGGAGCGGCTATCGCTGGTGCGCGAGGCGGCGCCCAATCTGCTGTTGCAGATGCTGCTGCGCGGCGCCAATGGCGTCGGCTACACCAACTATCCCGACAATGTCGTGCAGCATTTCGTCAAACAGGCAGCAAGCGGCGGCATCGACCTGTTCCGGGTCTTCGATTGCCTGAACTGGGTCGACAATATGCGCGTCGCCATGGATGCGGTCGGCGCCGAGGGCAAGCTGATCGAAGCGGCGATCTGCTATACCGGCGACATCCTCGATCCGGCGCGGGCGAAATACGACCTCAAATACTATGTCGGCCTGGCCAGGGAGTTGCAGGCGGCGGGCGCCCATATCATCGCCGTCAAGGACATGGCCGGCCTGCTGAAGCCGGTAGCGGCTCGCGTGCTGTTCAAGGCGCTGCGCGAGGCGACCGACCTGCCGATCCATTTCCACACCCACGACACGTCGGGCCTGTCGGCGGCGACGGTCCTGGCGGCGGTGGAAAGCGGCGTCGACGCCATAGACGCGGCGATGGATGCTTTCTCCGGCAACACCTCGCAGCCATGCCTTGGCTCGCTCGTCGAGGCGCTGAAGGGCACCGAACGCGACCCAGGCCTCGACCCGCAATGGATCAGGAAGATCTCGTTCTACTGGGAAGCGGTGCGCAACCAGTACGCCGCCTTCGAAAGCGATCTGAAAGGGCCGGCCTCGGAAGTCTATCTGCACGAGATGCCGGGCGGACAGTTCACCAATCTGAAGGAACAGGCGCGCTCGCTCGGGCTTGAAACGCGCTGGCACGAGGTGGCGCAGACCTATCACGACGTCAATCTGATGTTCGGCGACATCGTCAAGGTGACGCCGTCCTCCAAGGTCGTCGGCGACATGGCATTGATGATGGTCAGCCAGGATCTCACTGTTGCCGATGTCGAAAACCCGGACAAGGATATCGCATTCCCGGATTCGGTCGTCTCGATGCTGCGCGGCGATCTCGGCCAGTCGCCTGGCGGGTGGCCGGCGGCGCTGCAGAGGAAGGCGCTGAAGGGCGACAGACCGATCACGGTGCGGCCCGGCTCGCTGCTCAAGCCAGCCGACCTCAAGGCCAACCGCAAGGAAATCGAGGGGAAGCTCGAGCGCAAGCTGTCGGAGTTCGAATTCGCCTCGTGGCTAATGTATCCGAAGGTGTTCACGGATTTCGCCGGCGCGCAGGAAACCTATGGGCCGGTCAGCGTCCTGCCGACGCCGACATATTTCTACGGCATGAAGCCGGAAGACGAGATCTTCGTCGACATCGAGAAGGGCAAGACGCTGGTGGTGCGCTGCCTGGCCATCGGCGATGTCGACGAGAAGGGCATGGTCACCGTGTTCTTCGAACTCAACGGCCAGCCGCGTCGCGTGAAAGTGCCCGACAGGGCGCATGGCGCGTCCGCCGCCAAGGCCCGCCGCAAGGCCGAACCCGGCAACGAGGCACATGTCGGTGCACCCATGCCGGGGGTCGTCTCGGCGCTTTCGGTGGCCGCCGGCCAGGCTGTGAAGGCCGGTGACGTGCTGCTTTCCATCGAAGCGATGAAGATGGAGACGGCGCTGCATGCCGAGCGGGACGGCACGGTCGCCGAGGTGCTGGTCAAGGCGGGCGACCAGATCGATGCCAAGGATCTGCTGATCGCTTTCAATTAAGAGTTCGCAAAACGGACTGGTTGTCGGCTTCTGGCGGCAGCCCGCGTGGCTTGGTCGATAACGGCTTGACCCGCCGCCGCCGGTCGGGCATCGAACCGGCTCAAATTTTGCCGCAGTCGTCCGCGAGTCGCGGAGCCGATTCTTTTGGAGAAAAATATGGCCGACGATATCACCGATACCAGCCAGACTGTTGCCGCCGGCCAGCTGCGTGCCTTCATCGAGCGCATAGAGCGGCTCGAGGAAGAGAAGAAGACCATTTCCGACGACATCAAGGAAGTGTTCGCCGAGGCCAAGGGCACCGGCTTCGACACCAAGGCGATGCGCACGATCATCCGGCTGCGCAAGAAGGACCAGGCCGAGCGGCAGGAAGAGGAAACCATCCTCGATCTATACAAGGCCGCACTCGGCATGGTGTAAGACTAGCCGGCCCCGGCACCGACGCGGTTGCCGGAGATACGGTTTGAGCCATGAGCGAATTCGACTTCGGCGCCCGCCGCGCCTCTGAATTCCGCCAGCGCGGCTTCTGGACGCTGTTCGCCGAGCGGCATCCGGAAGAAAGAGCTCTGATGGCGAGGCGCGGACCCTGGTTCTGGCAGCGCGGGCTGCCCGACTTCGCCTTGGTCCTTTCCATGTATGTCGCGCCGGCGCAGAGCCAGGTCGGCGTCTTCTTCGGCCGCAACGAGAAGTTCGGCGCCACGCAGGCGTGGTCGCGGTTGAAACCGTTCCAGCCTGATATCGAAGCCAGGCTGAAGCTCAGGCCGGAACAGAGTTGCGAGGATCTCGGCATCAATTCGATGTGGCGGGTAAACTGCTATGCCGAGGATAACTGGCCAGCCATGGCCGACTGGCTGGTGACCGAATGCTCGCGCTTCGAGCATGCGGTAACCGAAGTCCTGGGACAGGGGTAGAGATCAGGTGTTGCTAGAAGGCGTCGGATCCTTCTTCCGCTCACGCTGGCAAGGGCTGGTGCCGCTCGACCGGCTGTTCTGGCGCGACCTTGTTCTTGTCGGCACGGCGCTCAACGTCGCATCTTTGGTGGCCGCGATCATCCTGCTTGGACTGAAGCTGCCGCTCGCGCTGGTTCTGGCGGTGCATTTTGCGCCGGTGCCCTACAACATCTTTCTGACCTTTGCCGTATGGCGAACCACGAAAAAGGCCAGTGGCGCCAAGGCCTCGCTGATGACGCTCGGCGCCACATTGTGGCTAATCCTGACGGTCGTGGCCTGAGCGGGCGTTGGCGCGCCAGCCAACTTCAGACGCAACAAAAAAGGGCGGCCGCAGCCGCCCTTCCCAATGTTTCGCGATCAAATTTCGGTTCAGGCCGCCGGCTCGAATTTCAGCGCCACGCCGTTGATGCAATAGCGCAGGCCGGTCGGCGGCGGGCCGTCCTCGAAGACATGGCCGAGATGGCTGCCGCAGCGGGCGCAGTGGCATTCGGTGCGGACCATGCCATAGCTGCGGTCGACGGTGTTTTCGACCGAGCCCGGTACCGGGTCGTTGAAGCTCGGCCAGCCGGTGCCGCTCTCGAACTTCAGCTTGGATTCAAACAAGGGCTGGTCGCAGCCGACGCAGGAAAAGGTGCCGGCGCGCTTCTCGTAGAGCAAAGCGCAGCTTCCCGGCCGCTCGGTGCCGTGGCCGCGCATGACGGCATACTGCTCCGGCGTCAGCCGGGCGCGCCATTCGGCGTCGGTGCGGGTTACAGGGTAGGTGTGGGTGTCCATTCGATCTCCTCAGCCTTGCCGGCTCGCTCCTGCAGCGCCGCGCGTCCATCGGACGCGCAAAGGACGCTGTAGTACTCTGGTTTGCGCATGATCCTTTCCGAACCGGAGGTTCGGGTCATGCGCGGATTGCAACCTCATATTCGCACCAAGATAGGCATTTGTTACGCGATTTGCCCGCATTTTCGATCGTGATCTTTATGCGATCGCCGCCAGATAGCGATCGACCGAAGCAGCCAACGCCGCTTTTGCGCCCCCGATGACATTCTGGTTCCACCATGCACCATAGATATGGTCGAACGCGAATGGCTGCAGCGCCGCCGCGATGCGGCGCACGACCGCTGCGTTGAGCGGAATGTAGTTCGGATAGCTGTACATGAAGCTGACATGGCGGCGCGTCGGCGTCACCTGCAGGATATCGCCGGCCAGCAAGACGTCGCCGTCATCGCGTTTCCAGTGCAGCACCTGACCGCCGGCAAAGTGGCCACCGCAGCGGATGAGCGTCAGCGAAGGGTTTATGGCCAGCGTCTCGCCTTGCCAGCTGACGATCGCCTTGTGCGGTTGCATGATCCATTGGCGGTCATCGGCATGGAGATAGATCGGCACGCCGCCAAACGCCTCGCTCCAACAGGCCATCACCGAATAATAATGGCAGTGCGAGATGGCGATCGCCGTCAGACCACCGCGGCGGTTGATCTCGGCCACCGCCTCGTCGCTGACCATCGAAACGCAGTCCCACAGCACGTTGCCGTGCGGCGTCTGTGCCAGCAGCGCCCGTTGGCCGATGGCGAAGCGCGGCTCGATGCCGAAGGCGAGAACGCCGGCATCGTCCTTCATCACAAGCCGGTGCCCTTCAGCAAGTTCCTCCGGCGTGATCCACGCTTGGCCCTCCCAGCGCACATATTGGCGCTCGTCCTCGCAGATCGGGCAATGTTTTGGCGGCGTCTCTGTCGCCGCGAACTGGACGCCGCATTGCAGGCAGAGGAAGCAGATCATCGGCTCTCCTTGTCGGTCTTCAGTGCTTTCTTGAAAGCTGCTTGGTCGCGCCCTCAAGCCCGGCCAGCGTCAGCGGAAACATGCGGCCGCCGAAGATGTCGCGGATCATCGCAATCGAATGGGTGTAGCCCCAGTTCTTGGGGTCTTCGGGGTTCAGCCATACCGCGTTCGGCCATTGCTGCAGCAGACGGCCGAGCCAGACGCTGCCTGCCTCCGGATTCCAGTGCTCGACCGAACCGCCGGGGTGAGCGATCTCGTAAGGGCTCATCGAGGCGTCGCCGACGACGATCACCTTGTAGTCCGGCCCGTATTTGTGGAGCAGGTCGAAGGTCGGAATCACCTCGGCATGTCTGCGGCGATTGTCCTTCCACACGCCCTCATAGAGGCAGTTGTGGAAATAAAAATATTCGAGCTGGCGGAATTCGGCGCGGGCGGCCGAGAACAGCTCCTCGACGCTCTTGATGTGGTCGTCCATCGAGCCGCCGACATCGAAGAACATCAAAAGCTTCACCGCGTTGCGCCGCTCTGGTCGCGTCTGCACGTCGAGATAGCCATGTTCGGCCGTCGCGTGGATGGTGCCGGGCAGGTCGAATTCCTCCTCGGCGCCCTCGCGCACCCAGCGGCGCAAGCGCTTCAGCGCGATCTTGATGTTGCGGGTGCCGAGCTCGACCGCATCGTCGAAATTCCTGAACTCGCGTCTGTCCCACACCTTCACCGCGCGGCGGTTGCGGCCGTCATGCTGGCCGATACGCACGCCTTCGGGATTGTAGCCATAGGCGCCGAAGGGCGAGGTGCCGCCGGTACCGATCCATTTCGAGCCGCCCTGGTGGCGGCCTTTTTGCTCGTCCAGCCGCTGCTTCAAGGTCTCCATCAGTTTCTCGAAACCGCCCAGCGCCTCGACCAGTTTTTTCTCTTCGTCGGTCAGGTGCTTTTCGGCGAGGCGGCGCAACCATTCCTCGGGAATGTTGGCGACATCGACGGCATCCGGCCCTCCCAGTGCTTCGACGCCCTTGAAGACATGGGCGAACACCTGGTCGAAGCGGTCGATGTGGCGCTCGTCCTTCACCAGCGCCGCACGGGCGAGGTAGTAAAAACCTTCGACGTCGTAGTCGACCAGCCCGGCTTCCAGCCCCTCCAGCAGCGACAGATATTCCCGCAGCGAAACGGGAACACGAGCGGCCTTCAATTCGAGGAAGAAGGGGATGAACATTGTCTATCTACAGCAAATCATACTCGATGAAGCCCGTGCGGCGCGCGACATGATCGTAGAGTTTGCGCGCGGTGGTGTTGGTCTCGTGCGTCATCCAGTAGACGTTCTTGACGCCGATTTTCGCGGCTTCCTGTTTTACTGCCTCGATCAGCGCCGCGCCGATGCCCTTGCCGCGTACGTCAGGGTCGGCGAACAGGTCCTGCAGATAGCAGTTGTTTTTTTCCGACCAGCCGGAGCGGTGGTAGAGATAGTGGGTGAGGCCAACCGCCTTGCCGTCCAGCGTGGCGATGAAGCCTTTCGGCTCGAACTCACCTTCGGTGAACAGCCGCCTCCAGGTGACGGCATAGACCTCTTCGGGAAGCTTCGTCTCGTAAAAGGTGAGGTAGTCGGTCCACAGCCGCCGCCAGTCGGCGTGGTCGGACTGCGCGAGCGGGCGGACGGTGATCTCGGTCATTTCATTCCTCCGAAGTTTGGAGCCCGATCCGATAGAATCGGATCGTGACACCTGTCCTATCCTGTCGGCAAATTGGACTCGCGAAAAGCGGTTGTGAGCATCTTCAGTGCCTCTCGTGCCCGTGGCGCCAAAGCGCGCGCATGCAGAACAATCTCGGAAGAGGGAATTGGCGGCAGGCTGAATTTGCGGCCAACCTCGATCAACCCGGGAGGGGCGACACGGTAAGCGAGGGCGGATAGAGCAAAACCGGCTGATACCGCGATGTTGACTGCCGCGCCGCCACCGCCGACGTAAGCCTCATTCCAGGCAATGCCTGCTTTGTCCAGCGCCTCGACCGCTCTCACACGGTCGGGGCAGTTGCATACGGTGCTTAAAAGCGCCAGGCGCAAGGGCGTCCCGGGTCGCCATTCGAAGGCGGGGGTGGCGAACCAGCCATAATGGGTGCGCGACAAGGCTTCGCCCCGGCGACCGTCGCTCTCCCGGTGCACAATGACCGCATCGAGTTCGCCGCGATCGAAAGCGTCCTCCAGCAAGGAGCTGGTATCGATCCTTATATTGAGCGCGAGCGACGGATCGTGGGCATGAAGCTGGGCTATCAGTATGGAAAGCTCGGGTCCCGCGACGTGGTCGACAAAGCCGAGGGCAAGCCGGCACGGCGCCTCGGAAAACTCCGCGATGGCGCGTTCATGGGCGGCAAGGAATTCGCGCGCCGCTGGGAGAAAGATCGCTCCTCTCGCTGACAGGCTCACGCGGCGCGGGGTTCGTTCGATCAAACGCGCCCCGAGCTTTTCTTCAAGCCGGCGCAGCTTGACGCTGATCGTCGCCTGGGTGCTGCCCAGCGCCGCCGCCGCCCGGGTGAAGCTCCGCAGATCGGCCACCATGACGAAGGTCCGCACGGCGTCGACATCAAGGCTGGTCATCTCGAGCATTCCATTTGTCATCTCTGAAATAGAGATGCATAGCCTTTTTTCATGATCAGGGGTGATCTATCTCATCGACGGCAGTTTGAAAAGCACTGCCTGCAACTCCGATAGAAAGTGATCGATATGAGGTTTCAAATTGAGCGAAACACCGTTGCGCTTGTGGGGGTCTGCCTTGCCTCGCTGCTGTTCGGTCTCGAAATCTCCAGCGTGCCGGTGATCCTTCCGAAACTGGAAAGCGTGCTCGCCGCCGATTTCAAGGATTTGCAGTGGATCATGAATGCCTACACCATCGCCTGCACCACGGTGTTGATGGCGACGGGGACACTGGCCGACCGTTTCGGCCGCAAACGGGTGATGGTGATCACCACCATAGTCTTCGGCTTTGCCTCCCTGCTGTGCGGCCTCGCACCGAGCGCTCCAATTCTGATCATCGCCCGCTTTTTGCAAGGGCTCGCGGGCGGAGCGATGTTCACCTGCAGCGTGGCCGTGCTGTCCCATCAGTTTCAAGATGGTGGTGAACGCGGCAAGGCTTTCGTTGCCTGGAGCGTCGTCTCGGGCATCGGGCTTGGTTTCGGGCCCGCCATTGGCGGATTGATCGTGGCGTTCTCCAGTTGGCAATGGGTGTTCCTCATCCATGTGCCGCTCGCGATCCTTGCTCTGGTCTTCATCGGCGGAGGCGTCACTGAATCACGCGATCACAACGCCCAGAGGCTTGATCGGGCCGGCATCCTGACGCTCTCATTCGCGGTGTTCGGCTTCTCCTATTTGATCACGCAAGGCGCCGATCTCGGGTCCGGTGCCCGCATCGGCGTGACCGTTGCGGCCGTCCTGTCCTTCGTCGCGTTCCTTTTTGCCGAGAAGATCAGTCCCTATCCGATGTTCGATTTCTCCGTCTTCCGCATCCGTCAGTTTTCGGGAGCGATCATGGGCGGCATTGGCATGAATTTCAGCTACTGGCCGTTCATCATCTATCTGCCGATCTATTTTTCGGGCGTTCTGGGCTATGACAGCACCGCGACCGGCCTGTTGCTGCTCGTCTACACGCTTCCCTTGATGCTGATGTCCTCGACCGCCGAGCGCTTGCGCGCGCGCTATCAGGCGCGGGTTGCGATCCCGCTCGGTCTGCTGACGTTAGGGATCGGCTTTATCGCCATGCGGATAGGGTCCGGGCTCGAGGGCGCCAATTGGGTGACCATGCTGCCCGGCACGCTGATCGCCGGCATCGGCATCGGCCTGACCAATTCACCGACCACCAACACCACGACCGGCTCGGTGTCACCGGATCGCGCCGGCATGGCTTCGGGCATCGATATCAGTGCGCGCTTGATCACGCTCGCCATCAACATCGCGGTGCTGGGCCTGCTGCTTACGCAGGGGATAGTCTCTTATCTGCGGAACGCATTTGACGGGGCGTTCGGCCCGAATGAACTGGGTGCACTGGCGGAAAAGATCGCCACCGGAAATCTCGATGGCTTGACGCAATATTCGCCCAGGCTCGCGACCCTAGACCCATCCGGCGCCATCGCGCATGCCGCACTGGTCAGCGGTTTTGGCTGGGTCATGCTCTATTGCGGGATCGGCGTTCTCGCTCTTGCCGTCATCAGCTTCATCATCTTCGGCGCCAAGACCGACGCGCCGCAAGAGCAGAGGGGGCATGGTTCCGCTCAGACTGCGGGCGAGGCCCGCTCGTAGCAACGGCCTTCCAGCTCGGCGTCAGAGGCCGAGTTGTTGCGGTCCAGTAATCATGTGCGAACCGCTCTTCATCCCTGCCGTCTGGCCATGAAGGCCAGCCGTTCGAACAAATGCACGTCCTGTTCGTTTTTCAGCAGCGCCCCATGCAGCTTCGGCAGCATGTTCTTCGGGTCGGCGCGCAAATCTTCCGGCGCGATGTCGTCGGCGACCAGCAGCCTTATCCAGTCGAGCGCCTCGGAGGTCGACGGCTTCTTCTTCAGCCCCGGCACATCGCGGATCTCATAGAATTGGGTAAGGGCTGCCCGAACCAGGTTCTGCTTGATGCCGGGATAGTGGACATCGACGATTCTGTGCAGCGTGTCGACGTCGGGAAAGCGGATGTAGTGGAAGAAGCAGCGGCGCAGGAACGCGTCCGGCAACTCCTTCTCGTTGTTGGAGGTGATGATGACGATCGGCCTGACGGCGGCGCGGATGGTTTCGCCGGTCTCGTAGACGAAGAACTCCATCCGATCGAGTTCCTGCAGCAGGTCGTTGGGGAATTCGATGTCGGCCTTGTCGATCTCATCGATCAAGAGCACGACCTTCCTGCCGGCGGCGAACGCCTCCCAGAGTTTACCGCGTTTGATGTAGTTCCTGATGTCGTTAAAGCGCTCGTCGCCCAACTGGCTGTCGCGCAGGCGCGAGACGGCATCATACTCGTAAAGACCTTGCTGCGCCCGCGTCGTCGACTTGACGTGCCATTCGATGAGATCGAGTCCGAGTGCCGCAGCCACCTGGCGGGCGAGTTCCGTCTTGCCGGTGCCGGGCTCGCCCTTGACCAGCAATGGTCGCTCCAGCGCGATCGCCGCGTTGGCGGCCACCATCAGATCCTTGTCGGCGACATAGGCCGCCGTGCCTTCAAAACGCATTCTTGCTCCTCGGTTGGTCATCGCGACCGTAAGGACGCGGCCGTGCCTGTGCAAGGGTGAGGTGTTGGCGGCGCGAGGGCCTGAACCCAACACGGAAAGAATGCCTGTCTCACTGGCGCTTAGCCGGCCGGCAGCCTATATTGGGCGGGACGGTCTGTGCTTCCCGGCAGGAGAACATTTTCCCCGGGGCCTTAACGATCCTTAGGGAGCTGTCCCTGGGAAGACCCGTGGGTTTTCTCACACGGCGCCCACCTACTTTGTAGGTTCCCGGGATCGCTCTCTCCACCGGTTGCGTGGATCGTCACTTATCGCCACGCGTCCCGCATTGCGGTGGATGATTGCGGAGGAAAACGTCGCTCCCAAAACTCCATCCAAATCTGACCTTTTCTACCCTGGCTGCATGACCTCTCTCAAAGACCTGAAAAAGCAGCTTCGCCGTGAGGCCCTCGGACGCCGCGATGCGCTCGATGAATTCTGGCGGGTGGAGGTCGCGCTTGAAATGGCCGAGACGGCACGCGATTACCTCCATGTCGGGCCGGGCCAGATCGTTTCCGGCTTCTGGCCGATGCGTTCGGAAGTCGACGTTCGGCCGCTGATGTTTGCCTTGCGTGAAAAGGGCGCACGGCTTTGCCTGCCGGCCATTCTCGACAAGACTACCATCGTCTTTCGCGAACTGGTGCGCGGCGCGCCGATGGTCGAGATGGGTTTCGGCACGGTCGGCCCGCACGAGGAAGCCGAGGTGCTCGACCCCTCGGTGATGCTGGTGCCGCTCGCCGCCTTCGATGCGCGCGGCCATCGCATCGGCTATGGTGCCGGCTATTATGACCGCGCCATCGCCAAGCTGATCGACAAGGGGCAGCCGCCGCGGCTGGTCGGCATCGCCTTCGACTGCCAGGAGGTGGCAATGGTGCCGGATGAGGAACATGACGTCGTCATTCCGGAAATACTGACCGAGAGCGGGTTGCGCCGCTTCGCGCCAAAATTGTAGATAGGAGACGCATGATCTTCACTGGCGTCATGCAGCTTTCGCTGACCTTCGGTGCGGGATCAAATGAGACTTCTCTTCCTCGGTGACATGGTTGGAAAGACAGGACGGACGGCGGTGTGGGAACAACTGCCCGGCCTGATCTCCGACTTCAAACTCGATTTCGTCATCGTCAATGGTGAGAACGCCGCCGGCGGCTTCGGCATCACCGAAGATATCTTTCGCGAGACGATCGCCGCCGGTGCCGATGTCGTCACCACCGGCAACCATGTCTGGGACCAGCGCGACGCGCTCGCCTTCGCGCCGCGCGAAGAGCGCTTCCTGCGCCCCTCGAACTTTCCCAAGGGCACGCCCGGGCGCGGCTCCGGTGTCTATATCTCCAGGAGCGGCGCGCGCGTGCTGGTCGCCAACATCATGGGCCGGGTGTTCATGCATCCCGAGCTCGACGATCCCTTCCAGGCCGGCGAACGCGAGCTTGCCGCCTGTCCGCTCGGCGAGCAGGCGGATGCCGTGATTATCGACTTCCACGCCGAGGCGACCTCGGAAAAAATGTGCTTCGCGCATTTCGTCGACGGCCGTGCCAGCCTCGTCATCGGCACCCACACCCACCAGCCGACCAGCGATCACCAGATCCTCAATGGCGGCACCGGTTATATGTCCGACGCCGGCATGTGCGGCGACTATGATTCCTCGCTCGGCATGGACAAGGAGGAACCGCTCAACCGGTTCCTGTCGAAGGTGCCGAAAGGGCGTTTCGAGGCAGCCACCGGACCGGCGACCTTGTGCGGCGTCGGCGTCGATATTTCCGACCGCACCGGGCTGACCGAGCGGATTGCGCCGTTTCGTCGCGGGCCGCGGCTGGAGGAAACCGCACCGTCCTTCTGGTCGTGACATTGATATAGGCACCCTTAGTACCTAACTGCCGGCGACACTGCTCTAGATCGTTAAAAGAGGGGACGACCTCCATGCAGCTCATCGAATTCCTGGCGCCGCATTTTCAATTTGTTTCCGACCCGACGGCCTGGGTCGCGCTGCTGACGCTGATCGTGCTCGAGGTCGTGCTCGGCATCGACAATCTGATCTTCATCTCGATCCTGACCAACAAGCTGCCGGAAGCACAACGGGCCCGTGCCCGCCGGCTCGGCATCTCGGCGGCGCTGATCATGCGGCTGGTGCTGCTGGCCACCATTTCGATCATCGTCCAGCTGACCACGCCGGTGTTCACGGCCTTCGGCCACGGTTTTTCCTGGCGCGACCTGATCCTGATCGCCGGCGGCCTGTTCCTGGTCTGGAAGGCGACCAAGGAGATCCATCACACGGTCGATCCCGACGACCACAAGGATACGATGATGGGCGAGACGCTGCAGATCAGCCTTGCCGGCGCGATCTTCCAGATCCTGTTGCTCGACCTGGTCTTCTCGATCGATTCCATCATCACCGCCGTCGGCATGACCGACGAGATCGCCATCATGTACATCGCCGTGATCGTGGCGGTCAGCGTGATGATGCTGGCGGCCGGGCCGCTGGCCAATTTCATCGCCAAGAACCCGAGCATCGTCATGCTGGCGCTGGGCTTCCTTCTGATGATCGGCATGACGCTGATCGCAGACGGCATGGGTTACCATGTGCCCAAGGGCTACATCTATGCGGCGATGGGCTTTTCGGCGCTGGTCGAGGGGCTCAACATGCTGGCGCGGCGGCGCAAGAAGCCGGGCGGAGGGCATTAAGGCAGGCCCTGAGCACCTAGTGCCCTGGCACGCCCTTGGGGTGACGGTCGCCGATCAGGCCGAGCGTCAGGCCCTGTTCCAGCCACGCCTTGGCACCGGCCAGCACCAGCGTGAAGCCGCCGGTTGAGCCGACTGCCTCTTTAACCTGCTCGTCGCCATCGCCGGCGAAGCCGAAATTGCGAACCTCGAGAAAGGTCGTCTCGCCAGGCATTTCGGTGAAGGTCCAGACCACGGTGGTCGGCGGATCGCTCCACTGCATGACGATCTTTTCATTCGCAACGATCTCGGTGACGGTGACCATCGTCGAGACGTCATACATGCGCCATTCCCAGCGGATCTGCTTGCCGCTGTCCAGGCGGCCGCTGGCGTGGGTGAACCAGAATTTCGTGGTGATGGCCGGATCGACGATGGCCTCGAACACGTCGGCAACAGGCCGCCGGATCAGCATGCCGGCCTCGGCGGTTGGTTTTTCGCGGATCTCCATCGGATGCTCCTTTCGTGGCTTGGCGCTCACCAGGCATCGGGCTCGCGCAGCATGTGTACGATGTTGGCCGGGTTGGCGATCCAACCGCCGCGAAAGCCTTCGCCCAAGGGCTCGATGACGTCGCAACGCACAACGCCAGCCTTGGCGAGATGATCCGCAGCCGTCGAAAAATCGTCGGTAAACAGCTCCAGCCACACCTCGGCCTGGCTCATCATCGGCGCTTCATCGATCCACAGGCGGTTGGACCCCAGCTCGAAGCCGACGGCCGGTGCCTTGTCCGTGAACGGCTTCAGGCCGACAACGTCGCGGTAGAAGGCGATCGTCGCCTCATATTGGTGCGGCGGTACCTTCATGGCGATGTTGATGCCGCCGGTGATTGTCGCGGTCATAGCTGGCTCCGTTGTCGTGTTCAAATGTTGGTCTCATTGGCGGGTTCGCCCCTCATCTCGCTGCGGTAGTAGCCGTCGCGCAAATTGATGCCGTATTCGACATAGGCCTTCATGCAGGCCAGCATCTGCGACCAGCCCTCGCAATTGAGGTAGGACTTCTTCAGGCCGACCGCACCTTCCTGCCAACCGCTCTCGGCGATGGTGACGAAGGTGCCGCCATCGTCCAGCGGTTCGAAATTCATCTCGATGCGGGTCTTGTAGGCCGGCTTGCCATCGGCGTCGCTGGCATCCCAGCGCAGCACGATGCGGCGGTCCTTGACCACTTCGTCGACCTCGACCGGCACCTTGCCCCACCAGACGACGCCGGCGCCGGCTTCCAGCGGGGCGCTGGCGCCGCCGATCGTGGTGAAATAGCCGCTCAGTTTCTTCGGATTGACGACTGCGTCGAAGACGTCGGCGACCGGCTTGCCGATGCGTCCGGAAACACTGAATCCAAGTGACATATCCACAACTCCTTCCCTTGATCGGCTCAACAATATGTTATAGAAACATAACATGTCAAGCCGATCGCAAGACGACAATGTTTTCAAGGCGCTGGCGCATCCGCGCCGGCGTGAAGTACTGGATCAGCTGAAGGACGCGCCGAAGACGACCGGCATGCTGTGCGATGCGTTTCCCGACATCGATCGCTGCACGGTGATGCTGCATCTCAAGGTATTGGAGGAGGCCGACCTGATCGTTGCGCGGCGCGACGGCCGCGAGCGCTGGAACCATCTCAACGCGCTGCCGATCAAGCAGATCCACGACCGCTGGATCAGCCAGTATGCCGGGCATGCCCTCAGTATCATCGACCGGCTGAAATCCGATCTGGAGGCGTGAACGCTCGCAACAGCCCATGTCGGGCGTCCCGTGCGCGGTGCGGCTGGACGAATTGAGCCGATTTAACTATAAGCCGGCCATTCCGACAGAGAACGCCGTGCTTCCACGAGGTGCACTTGGGACGCTCTGAAATTTTGAATTCGGGCATTGCGGAAGACGAGGTCAGATCACTTCGCTTCGGGATGCTCTAGCCGAGAAGACGACAGGGGTGCCATGGCTGGCCATTCACAGTTCAAGAACATCATGCACCGCAAGGGCCGCCAGGATGCGGTGCGGTCTAAAATGTTTTCCAAGCTGGCGCGCGAAATCACCGTCGCCGCCAAGAGCGGCACGCCCGATCCATCGATGAACCCGCGCTTGCGCTTGGCGATCCAGAACGCCAAGGCGGTGTCGATGCCGAAGGACAACATCCAGCGCGCCGTCAACAAGGCCTCGATGGGCGATGCAGAGAACTACGAAGCCGTGCGCTATGAGGGCTATGGTCCAGGCGGCGTCGCCGTCATCGTCGAAGCGCTGACCGACAACCGCAACCGTTCGGCCTCGAATGTGCGCGCCGCCTTCACCAAGGCCGGTGGGGCGATGGGCGAAACCGGCTCGGTGTCGTTCATGTGGGACCGCGTCGGCGAGATCTATTATCCGGCATCGGCCGGCAGCGCCGACAAGGTCATGGAAGCGGCGATCGAAGCCGGCGCCGACGACGTGGAAACCGACGAGGAAGGCCACACCATCTATTGCGCCTTCGAAAATCTCGGCGACGTGTCGAAGGCTCTGGAAACCGCGCTCGGCGAGGCAGAATCGGTGAAGCTGATCTGGCAGCCGCAGAACAATGTTCCGGTCGACGAGGAGCGGGCACAGTCGCTGATGAAGCTGGTTGCCACGCTCGAGGACGACGACGACGTGCAAAGCGTCTACGCCAACTTCGAAGTCGACGACGAGACCATGGCCAAGCTCAGCGCGGCATAGGACGGCAAGGTGGTAGCCAACGGCGCTACCGGCGGGTAGCATGGCCTCGCTGCTTGAGACTTCCGCCAAAGGTGGAGCGCAGTCAGTTGTCGGCGAGAGGGGATGATGACTGACGAAGGCGTTGAACTTGCAGTGACCTGGCCCCGTCCAGGTGGCCTTTGGCGACGGCTTTTCGCTTCGCTTATCGACTACCTTGTCATCTTCGTTGCTCTTTATGCGTTGGTTGCGGCCTTGTTTCTGATGACCGACGGCGGAGTGAAAGGCCGCTTCTGGCTGAACTGGAAAACTTGCCAGTCCGCCAGTCTGAAAGGAACAGGCGATCCTGTACTTTCCCGCTACGATTGGCAGGTTTGTGCAACATCCTTCTTCGGTCTTCCGGTGGCCAGATGGGCAGCCGGCACGAGCACGGACGCTCAATCGAAGGCAGTATCAACCCTTTCGATAGACCTTGATTCAAACGGAAATTTTCGAACTGCGGCACTGGATCTAGGCTTCCTCCAAGTGCTGGTCCTGGCGACCTATCTTCTTGTGATGGAGGGGGCCTTCAGTCGGTCTCTTGGCAAGGGGGTCCTGGCCCTCTTCGTCCATGACGAGCTGGATTGGCATAGGGAAGGCCTCGCTTTGCAAAAAGCCGTTTGTCGGCAGTTGGTAAAATTCCTGGGCTATCTTCCCGCCACGCTGGTCGGAGCTTTCTTTGCTTTCCAGACTTGGAAAACTGTTCCGGCGCCCACGCTGAACTATTCCCGACTGGAAATCGTAATCGCCTTTGCCGCGTCTGCCCTAGCTATTCTCTGGCCATGTTGGATCGCGCTGACCGTCGCACTCGGCAACGAGCCAATACATGACCGGGTTGCCGGCACGACCGTGCGCGTCCTGGAGGTGGACCAATGAACGCGTCAGGGAAGCATTGCGTCGTCATCACCTACTGCACGCAGTGCCAGTGGCTGCTGCGCGCCGGCTGGATGGCGCAGGAGCTGCTGTCGACCTTCGGCACCGATCTGGGCGAAGTGACGCTGGTGCCCGGCACCGGGGGCATCTTCACCATTTCCTGCAATGACACTCTGGTCTGGGAGCGCAAGCGCGACGGTGGTTTTCCGGACCCGGCCAAACTGAAGCAACTGGTCCGCGATGTCATTGATCCGGACCGCGATCTCGGCCATTCGGATCGGAAGACAAAGGCGTAGAGGTC
This sequence comes from Mesorhizobium sp. M7A.F.Ca.US.008.03.1.1, assembly GCF_003997495.1. Taxonomy (GTDB): domain Bacteria; phylum Pseudomonadota; class Alphaproteobacteria; order Rhizobiales; family Rhizobiaceae; genus Mesorhizobium. The sequence goes on from NZ_RZRU01000020.1 coordinate 112,767, forward strand.
GCCGGCGCTGCCGTCACTTGCGTCGCCACGCTCCGAAGGCGGCGCCAATCGCAATACCCACGGCGACGCCCATCGGAAGGTCATCCAGAGCGGTGCCGATCGCGGCACCGACACCAACTCCGACTGCCATGCCGAAGGCCATATTTGCGTATTGATCGTTCATCGGTCGCTCTATCCATCGTCGTCAACGCGCGGCGAACCAGAAGGATGCCAGCGCGGCTATGCCGCTGATGGTGCGGACATGGTTCCACATCACCCATTCGTTGAGATAGCGCGACCACAGGCTTGCGCCATTGCTGCTGGCCGGATCGACGGCGGCGAGCGCATCGTTCAGCGGGACGTTGAAGATCATCGTCACCACCACGATGCCGATGAGATAGAGCAGGCTGCCGGCAATCAGCCAGAGCGAACCCGGCTGGCTCCAGCCGATCACCGCACCGATGGCGACAACAATGCAGACGAGGGCCGCGCCGAACAGCGCTGTCATGAACAACGGGGTCACAGCTGTGACGTTGATCGAATTCATCGCGGCAATGCCGCTTGCGGCTGGCATGCGGGCGAGGCCCGGCATGACGAAGCTGGAGAAAGCAAAGAAGACGCCGCCGACGACGCCAGAGCCGAGTGCGGCGATGAAGATGAGAGTGGGAAGAAGTTTCGCGATCATGTCAGTTGCTCCATGCCCGTTGTGTTTTCCGCTAAAAAATATGAGTAATACTCACATTTGCAAAACGTGATAAACCCTCGTATTTTGTGAGTCAAGCGATTTTGATGCATTTGGAGTCAGTCATGGAAGACGCGGCAGCCCCCGTTTCCGCACAGGAGCAGGTTGCTTCACCGCGCCGGGCGCCGAGCCAGCAGCGCAGCCGCGAGCGGGTCGAGCGCATGCTGGCGGCTGCCTCGGCGCTGATCGCCGAGCAAGGCAGCGATGCCATGCGCATGGGTGAGGTGGCGGAACGGGCAGGGGTGTCGATCGGCTCGCTCTACCAATTCTTTCCGGACAAGCGGGCGATCATCTGGGCGCTGGCCGAGCGCTACACCGCCGAAAGCCAGGCCTGCATCTCAGCCGCGCTCGCCGGTGTCAGCGATGCCGAAGGGCTGGGCCTGGCGTTTTCGGAACTGGTCGATATCTATTACGGGCTGTTCCTGGCAGAGCCGGTGATACGCGACATCTGGTCGGGCACGCAGGCCGACAAGGCGCTGCGCCAACTCGAACTCGCCGACAGCCGCGCCAACGCCGAATTCCTCACCGCGGTGCTGAAACGCTTGCGACCCGACGCCGATCCGGCGGCTCTCGACGCCACAGCATTCCTGGTCTGGCAGATGGGCGAAGCCGCCATGCGGCTGGCGATCTCCGTCGAGCGGCAGGAGGGCGACAGGCTGGTCGCCGCCTACAAGCGCATGGCGCTAAGGGAATTGCTGGCCGAGTAGCGCCGCGCCGCAACAAAAAACCCGCCACGGAGGCGGGTTTCTGATCTGCGAAAGGTCGTTTGGCTTAGATGCCGAAACCTTCGAAACGCTTCTTGAACTTCGACAGGCGACCGCCGCGATCGAGCAGGGTCTGCTGGCCGCCGGTCCAGGCCGGGTGGGTGGTCGGGTCGATATCGAGGTTCATCGTATCGCCTTCCTTGCCCCAGGTCGAACGGGTCGTGTATTCGGTGCCGTCGGTCATGACGACCTTGATGGTGTGGTAGTCGGGATGAATAGCGCTCTTCATGGCTCGGTTCCTGGCTTGCCGGCGCGGCTGACGGGCATAAGCCTGCGTCGATGCGCCTCTTTTTAAAACTCGAAGCCGCAGCTATTGAGGAGCCACGGCTTCTAAAACGGTCGGCGAGCCTATACATCAGCCGGAATTGAATCACAAGGCCGCGGCAAGCGCATATTGAGGCGCAGACCCCAAGGGCGGCTGGAGGAAACATCGGGATGGCGCAAATCACCAGCGCAGACGAGCGCCGGCGTTCGCTCAAGCCGCTCCGGCGCCTGTTCCCTTACATCACGCACTACCGCACGCTGGTCGTCGGCGCCATCATCTCGCTGGTCATCGCCGCTGCAACCACGCTGGCACTGCCGCTGGCCGTGCGGCGCATGATCGATCATGGCTTCTCGTCGTCGAGCACCACTTTCATCGCCGAGTATTTCGCCGCACTGGTGGCGATGGCCGCGCTGCTGGCGGCGGCATCGGCCGGCCGCTACTATTTCGTCATCACGCTCGGCGAGCGCGTCGTCGCCGACATCCGCCGCGACGTTTTTGCCCATGTGACGACGCTGTCGCCTTCCTTCTTCGACACCGCCCAGTCGGGCGAGATCGTGTCGCGGCTTGCCGCCGACACGACGCAGGTCAAGTCGGCGGTCGGAGCGACCGCTTCGGTGGCGCTGCGCAACGTCATCCTCGGTCTCGGCGCGGTGGGGATGATGGTCGTCACCAGTCCGAAACTGTCGGGCCTGGTCATCGCAGCGATACCCGTCATCGTGCTGCCGCTGGTCGCTTTCGGCCGTTCGGTGCGGCGCAAATCACGCCAGGCGCAGGATACGCTGGCCGATGCCACCGCCTATGCCAGCGAGCAGATCGGCGCGGCGCGCACGCTGCAGGCCTTCACCAATGAGAAGCTGGTCACCGGGCATTTCTCGGCTGCGGTGGAAGCTGCTTTCGAGGCGGCACGCTCCTCGATCTTCGCGCGCTCCTTCCTTACCTTCTTCGCCATTTTCACCATCTTCTCGTCAGTCGTGGCGGTGCTGTGGTTCGGCTCGCGCGATGTGCTCGAAGGTTCGATATCGCCGGGCACGCTCGGCCAGTTCCTGCTCTATTCGGTGTTCGCCGCCGGCGCGTTGGGGGCGTTGTCGGAAGTCTGGGGCGAGCTTGCGCAAGCGGCGGGGGCCGCCGAACGGCT
>NZ_RZRU01000001.1 GCF_003997495.1 Mesorhizobium sp. M7A.F.Ca.US.008.03.1.1
CCCCTACTCCCCTACTCCCCTACTCCCCTAAACGTTCAGCAGCAGATACTCCCGCTCCCACGGACTGATCACTTCCATGAAGGTCTCGAATTCTGCCCGCTTGATCGCCGCATAGGTCGCGGCGAAGGACTTGCCCAGATGCGCGCAGAGTTCCTCGTCGCCCTCGAACAGATCGACGGCTTCGAGCAGGCCACGCGGCAGGTCGATCTCGTCGGCGTTGGCTGTGGTCAGCACGGGAGGCTCGGCTTTGATCTTGTTGGTGATGCCGATCAGCCCGCAGGCAAGCGATGCCGCCAGCGCCAGATAGGGGTTGGCATCGGAGGACGGGATGCGGTTTTCGACGCGCCGTGCCGCCGGGTCCGAGCGTGGCACACGAAACGCCGTGGTACGGTTGTCATAGCCCCATTTGTTGTTGACCGGCGCCGATGCCGCCTGTGTCAGCCGGCGGTAGGAATTGACATAGGGCGCGAACATCACCAGCGCGTTCGGCACATGCTTCTGCATGCCGCCGATGAAGTGGAAAAAATCGTCGGTTTCCGAGCCGTCGGCGGCCGAAAAGATGTTCTGTCCAGTCTTCTTGTCGATGATCGACTGATGGATATGCATGGCGGAGCCAGGCTGCCCCTGGATCGGCTTGGCCATGAAGGTGGCATAAATCTCGTGCTTCAGCGCCGCCTCGCGAATGGTGCGCTTGAACATGAACACCTGGTCGGCCAGTTCGATCGGGTCGCCATGGCGCAGATTGATCTCCAGCTGCCCTGCTCCCTCCTCGTGGATCAGCGTGTCGATCTCCAGGCCCTGGCTTTCGGAGAAATGGTAGATGTCGTCGATCAGTTCGTCGAATTCGTTGACGCCGGCGATCGAATAGCCGGCGCCGCCGCCGATCGCGCGTCCCGAACGGCCGACAGGCGGCGTCAGCGGATAGTCCGGGTCGGGATTCTTGCGCACCAGGTAGAACTCGATCTCGGGCGCCACCACCGGCTTCAGGCCGAGCTTGTCATAGGCAGCCACCACACGCTTCAGCACATTGCGCGGCGTGAACTCGACCGAGCGTCCGTCCTGGTGGACGAGATCGCAGATGACCGCGGCCGTCGGGTCTTCTTCCCATGGCACCACCGTCAGCGTCGACAGGTCCGGCATCAGTTTGAGGTCGCCGTCGTCTTCCGGGTAATGGAAGCCGTTGCCATCTTCGGGGTAGCCACCGGAAATCGTCGTCATGAAGACTGCCGACGGCAGCGCCAGCGAGGTGTTGGAGGTGAATTTCTTCGACGGCATCATCTTGCCACGCGCGACGCCTGCCTGATCGGGCGTGATGCACTCGATGTCCTCGATTCCGCGCCATTCCAGCCAGGCGCTGACTTCCTTCCAGTTCTTGACGCCCCTTTGGTTTTTCACGAAGGCAGGCGTGCGGGCACGTCCTCCGCGGCTCGACGGACGGACTTCCTTTTTTGCAGGCGGCATCATTCACCAGATTGGGTTGCGGATTGTGGAGTATAGCCGTGCGCCTCTGTGGAAGGGAAGGGGAGCCGCGTCGGGCATTGGTTGACGCGGTTGAAAATCGCGCCAATCGGCTTAGTTTTCCCATCCCAATGCCAATCGAGACGTTCAATGCGGCACGACGGTAAACTGACGACGATCGGCTTCGACGCCGACGACACGCTTTGGCAGAACGAGCAGTTCTTCCGCCTGACGGAGAAGCGCTTTGCCGCCATGCTCGCCGATCATGGCGAAGCGGAGAACATCTCGGCACGATTGCTGGAGGCCGAAAGGCGCAATCTCGCCGTCTATGGCTTCGGCATCAAGGGATTTACCCTGTCGATGATCGAGACGGCGATCGAGGTCACGCAAGGCCGCGTACCGGCCTCGGTCATATCAGAGATTCTCGATGCCGGCCGCGAGATGCTGAGCCATCCGATCGAGGCCTTGCCGCACGCGCGCGAGACTGTTGAAAAGCTTGCCGGCGCATTCCGCCTTGTGCTGATCACCAAGGGCGACCTGTTCGACCAGGAGCGCAAGCTGGCTGGCTCTGGCCTGGGCGATCTGTTCGATGCGATCGAGATCGTCAGCGACAAGAATGCCGCCACCTATAGCAGGCTCTTCAACCGCCACGGCGATGGTCCGGCGAAAAGCATGATGGTCGGCAACTCGCTGAAGTCGGATGTGGTGCCGGCCATCGAGGCCGGCGGCTGGGGTGTCCATGTGCCGCACGAACTGACCTGGGTGCTGGAGCATGTCGAGGCGCCGGTAACCGAATCGAGGTTCCGCCAGATATCCGATCTCGGACAACTGCCCGGACTGATCGAAAGCATCATCGATCCGTGATTGCCGGGCCTTACCTGGTTTGCTCAATTCCGGACGGAAAACCGTTACACGCTTTCCCGCAATTGCCTTAGCGGCCGATGAGGCGATCGATCACCGGTTGCAACCGTTCGGGCGTGATCGGCTTGGCGACCACCACGTCGATGATGCCAGACAGGCCCAGACTTTCTGTCGTGCCATTCTTGGTTGAAAGCAGGATTACCGGTGGCTGCGATTGGCCCGAGGCCCGCCGCAATGCGGCGATGCTGGACATCAGGCTGTCGCAGTCCTTGTTGTCTACGCCGCCGTCAAGGACAACCGCGCCGGGAATGAGCGACCGCAAGATCCTTGCCGCCGTGTCGGGAGATTCCGAAATCGGCTTGAGCCCGGATCGCTCGACGATCTTTGAGATCACCACGCGATTGATTGGCGATTTGCCGACGACAAGCACCTGCGACGGATCACGGATCGCCTCGGTGGTTGAGTCGTGGGTCACCAGATTCGGATGTCTTGGAATCTCGCCTTCGCGATTCACCGGGCACACAAGTCGGCCAAGAAGCTCGCCCCTATTTCAATGCAGAGTTGAATCCGGAGCGCAATTGGCGTGAGATCGGAGCCTATGTCAAGTTGAAATAAAAGTGCCCGAAATCATCGCCGGGAGCAGTGAATTTCAAGCAACGCTACTGTACTCAACTGTCCACACGTGCTTGATGAAAAGAAAATTCACCTGCGCAGAGGCTGCGCAGGTGAAGGATCGGTTGCATGGATTTCAGTCAGCCGTGGCTATGCTGCGTGACGATCACCGGGATCAGCAGATCGCCCCAGTTGCCGTCGCCGCCGTGATGTCGTGCCGAGCGCACGAGCTCCACCGAGACGCCCGCCTCGACCGCCTTCATCACCGACTGGTTCAGGCGATGCAGGTCGTTGGCGAGCATGCGGATCGTCGCTTGCTGGTCGACGCTCATCGTCGTGGACTGTTCTTCGGCGCGTTCCTTGACACGGCTTATCGATGCCATTGGTCTTCTCCTTGTGTTCCAAGCCCTGTTGGGCGTTTCCTCTGTATTTCTGTGATCCGCTATTCCGCGGCCGGTTTGAACTGCGCGTGCTCGGTCGATTCATGCATGGCGGTGGTCGACGACTGGCCGCCGGTGATCGCCATCGACACGGCGTCGAAATAGCCGGTGCCGACCTCGCGCTGGTGCTTGGTTGCGGTGTAGCCATTGGCCTCCGCCGCGAACTCCGCCTCCTGCAACTCGGAATAAGCCGCCATCTGCCGTGCCTTGTAGCCGCGAGCCAGTTCGAACATGCCGTAGTTGAGCTGGTGGAAGCCGGCGAGCGTGATGAACTGGAACTTGTAGCCCATCGCGCCAAGCTCCTTCTGGAACCTGGCGATCGTCGCGTCGTCGAGGTTCTTCTTCCAGTTGAACGATGGCGAGCAGTTGTAAGCGAGCAGCTTGTCGGGGTGATGCTTGCGCACGCCCTCGGCAAATTTCCTGGCCTGCGCCAGATCGGGCTTCGAGGTCTCGCACCAGATCAGATCCGCGTAAGGCGCATAGGCGATGGCGCGGGCGATGCAGGGCTCGATGCCGTTCCTGACGTTGTAGAAACCTTCCACCGTGCGCCCGGCGCCGTAGTCGACGAAGGGCTGGTCGCGTTCGTCGATGTCGGAGGTGAGCAGCTTGGCGGCTTCCGCATCGGTGCGCGCGACGACCAGGGTCGGCGTGCCCATCACGTCCGCCGCTAGGCGCGCGGCGTTGAGGTTGCGGATGTGCGCTGCGGTCGGGATCAGCACCTTGCCGCCGAGATGGCCGCATTTCTTTTCCGACGCCAACTGGTCCTCATAGTGGACGCCGGCAGCGCCCGCCTCGATGAAGGCCTTCATGATCTCGAAGGCGTTGAGCGGTCCGCCGAAGCCGGCTTCCGCGTCGGCGACGATTGGCGCGAACCAGGTCTCGACCGAAAGCCCGTTGCCTTCCGACGTTTCGATCTGGTCGGCGCGCTGCAGCGTGCGGTTGATGCGCTTGACCAGTTCGGGCGCCGCATTGGCCGGATAGAGCGACTGGTCCGGATACATCGCGCCAGCCGTGTTGGCGTCGGCGGCAACCTGCCAGCCCGACAGATAGATCGCCTTCAGTCCGGCGCGCACCTGTTGCATCGCCTGGTTGCCGGACATGGCGCCGAGCGCGTTGACGAAATCCTCCTCGTGGATGAGCTTCCACAGCCGGTTGGCGCCCATTTCGGCAAGGCTCTGGCGGATCTGCACCGATCCGCGCAGACGCTTCACATCCGCCGCGGAATAGGGCCGTTCGATACCGTCGAAGCGACCTTCCGGGGCCGATGGGACGAGGTTGTAAAAATCAGTCATTGGTCACTCCGAGGACTTGCTGAGCTGTATCAAGGCGTCAATCATTGGGGGTAGTTGTGTATGACTAGATTTACATTTCTGCGCGGAATCAGCCACAAAAAACTAGGAAACTGACGGAATATAAGAGAAAACCTGTGTTGCGTTTGACAGAAGTGCGTTGTAAACTTGTCATTATTGTAAAAGGCCAAGCCCAAAAAATCGTGTAAATTCCTGTCAAGGACAGTCGATGGCTGACCAGAAGATCTTCGCCGGGCCGCGCATCCGCCGTATCCGCAACGCCAAGGGGCTGACCCAGACGGCGATGGCCGAGGGCCTTGGCATTTCGCCGTCCTATCTCAACCTGATCGAGCGCAACCAGCGGCCGCTGACGGTGCAGCTGATCCTCAAGCTGGCGTCCGTCTACAAGGTCGACCCGCACGAACTGCAGGGCGAGGCGAGGGGGTCTGTCGCCGCCTTGAAGGAGGTGTTCACCGATCCACTGCTGGTCGGCGAACTGCCGGGCGATCAGGAGCTGATCGAGCTTGCCGAGGCAGCGCCCAACGCGTCCGCGGCGGTGATAAAGCTGTTCCGCGCCTATCGCGAGCAGGCCGAGCGCCTGTCCGATCTCAACGAACTCCTGGCGCGCGAAGGTAGGGCAACGGCGCTTTCCGGTGCCCGCCTGCCGATAGACGAGGTGCACGAGATTTTCGAGCGCCGGCCGAACCATTTTGCGGCCCTCGAGGAAGAGGCCGCGGCATTCACCGCGGTGCTCGATCCCGGCGACGACCTGTTCGGCGCGCTGAAGGCCTGGCTGAAGCGCGAATACGGCATCGTGGTCAAGGTGCTGCCGGTCGCCACCATGCCGAACTGGCGCCGCCGTTACGATCGCCACTCGCAGCGCCTGTTCCTGTCCGAACGCCTGTCGCCATTCGACCAGTTGCGCGAAGTGGCGATGGAGGCGTGCCTGATCCGCATGACGGTCGCGGTCGCCGGCGAGATCCAGGCGCTCAAGCTGAGCACCGACGAGGCGCGCCGCCTGGCCCGCTTCGAACTTGGCCGTTATGCGGCGCATGCGCTGATGATGCCCTATCAGGCCTTTCACGCGGCTGCCGTGCGCGCCCGCTATGACATCGATGTCCTGCGTTCGCGCTTCGGGGTCTCCTTCGAACAGGCGGCCAACCGGCTGACCATGCTGCAGCGGCAGGGTGCCTCGGGCGTGCCGTTCTTCATGATGGAGGTCGACAATGCCGGCAACCGCTTCCGCAAGACCGGCAGCCAGGGCTTTCCTCAAAGCCGCTTTGGCGGCGGCTGTCCCAAACTGCCCGTGCATGTCGCCTTCACCCAGCCCGGCCAGGTCTTTGTCGAGGCAGTGGAGATGCCCGACGGCGCCGAGTTCCTGTGCATCGCCCGCACGCTGGAAGGGCCGCAAGGCGCATTCTCGGAACGCCCGCGCCGCACCGCCCTGCTGCTCGGTTGCGACATCGGCTTTCGTGACGAGATCGTCTATGGAGCGGCATTGCCCGGTGCGGCAATCACCGCAAAGGCCGGCAGTGTAGCGGCGACGCCGGTCGGGCCTGCCTGCCGGCTTTGTGAACGCGTCGGTTGCCTGGCGCGTGCCGAACCGCCGGTGACGCGTCCGCTCGGCCTCGACGAGATGGTGACGGGCTTGAGCGCCTTCGATTTTCAGTGACGCCAAGTTCCTCTGAATGGGGCAAGGGTGCCACAATTGTCGCCGGCCGCTGGCTCAGTTCCGGCCTGCGCCTTTGCGTTACGCGAACAGAGCATCTTTTTGTCGTCCCTTGCGCATCGTCCCGTCCACAAAAGCCCGACAGTCGCGCTCATGACCGACACCGCATCATCGCCGATCATTGTTTCATCGACCGTCCCGCAACGGGAGGAGCGGATCGGCTTCCTGCTGGTGTTCCTGTCGGCGCTGATGTGGAGTTTCGGCGGCACCATCGCCCGCTTCATCACTGTCGATGACAGCTGGACGGTCATTTTCTGGCGCTCCGTCTGGGCCGCCGCCTTCCTGGTCTGCTTCATGGTCTGGCGTGACGGCTGGCATGGCACGCTGAAGCTGTTCCGCGACATGGGTCTGCCCGGCCTTGCCGTCGGGATCTGCTTTGCCACCGCATCGACCGCCTTCGTTGTGGCGCTGGCCTACACCACCGTCGCCAACATCCTTTTGATGCAGGCAGGCGTGCCGTTGCTGGCGGCGCTGTTTGCCTGGGCGTTGTTCCGCGAAAGGGTAGGTGTCGCCACCTGGGTGGCAATCGCGGCCGTCATCACCGGCGTCGCTATCATGGTGTCGGAATCGCTTGATGGCGCCGTCTCGCCCATAGGCGATGGGCTGGCGCTGTTGATCGCGGTCATGTTCTCGATCGCCACCGTCATCACCCGGCGGTTTTCCGGCGTGCGCATGACGCCGGCGACGTGCCTCGGCACCATGCTCGCGGCCGGCTTTGCCGCCTCGCAGGCATCGACCTTCACCGTGTCGGCCAGTGACATGGGCTTTCTGTTTGCCTTTGGCGTGGTCAATCTCGGCCTCGGCCTCGCCTTCTTCGCCACCGGCGCGCGACTGATCCCGGCGGCGATCGCGGCGCTGCTCGGCACGTTCGAGCCGATCCTCGGCCCGATATGGGTCTGGCTCATCCATTCCGAGGTGCCGTCGGGGCGCACCATCATCGGTGGCGCGGTTGTGGTCACGGCGCTGCTCGTCCATATCGGGCTCGAATTCAAGCGCCAGGCACGGCCCGAACGCGCAGGGGTCACCGGGGTGCCGTCGCCTAATTGAAGCGGCCCCCAGCTTTGCCATTGACAACGTCGCTGCAGCACGGGCAGGCTGGGAATACGGCAACAACAAGACAGGCGTATCTTGCCAAGTCTCCCAGCCGGTCCGATCGAGACCGGACCATATGGTCGTATCTCTGCCCGCGCCACGGCGAAAGCCTATGACGGTATTGGCACGCCTCCCAGGCCGCCTCAGGGGCATCGAGCCATCTCATCGAACCGCCTGCATGGTCTCGGCAGTTCGCGCTTGTCGCCCCTTGGAAAGCTCAATAGTCTGAAGAAAATGCCGGTCGCGCTGATATCGCGACGAGCCGGTGAAGGAACACTCATCAAAGGAGAATAGCATGATCCGCAAAGCGCTTTGGCTTTCGGCAACCTCGGCATTCCTGACATTTTTCACCGTCGGCGGTCACGCCGAGGATCGTGTCGTCAACGTCTTCAATTGGTCGGACTACATCGACAGTTCGATCATCGACGATTTCACCAAGGAAACCGGCATCAAGGTCGTCTATGACACCTTCGATTCCAACGAAATCCTTGAGACCAAGCTGCTTGCCGGCGGCAGCGGCTATGACGTCGTCGTGCCCAGCGGCAATTTCCTTGCGCGCCAGATCCAGGCCGGCGTGTTCCAGAAGCTCGACAAGTCGAAGCTGCCCAACATTTCCAACATGTGGGACACGGTTTCGGAGCGCACCGCCAAGTACGACCCCGGCAACGAATACTCGGTCAACTACATGTGGGGCACGGTTGGCATCGGCTACAACATCAAGAAGGTGCAGGCGGCACTCGGCACCGACAAGATCGACAGCTGGGATGTCTTCTTCAATCCCGACAGCCTGGCCAAATTGAAGGACTGCGGCGTCTACGTGCTGGACTCGCCGGCCGACATCATTCCGGCCGCACTGAAATATCTCGGCCTCGATCCGAACAGCACATCGCCAGACGATATCGCCAAGGCCGAGGAGACCTTGCTCAAGGTCCGGCCCTACATCAGGAAGTTCCATTCCTCCGAATACATCAACGCGCTAGCCAACGGCGATATCTGCCTGGCCGTCGGCTGGTCGGGTGACGTGTTCCAGGCCCGCAACCGCGCCGTCGAGGCCAAGCAGGGCGTCGAAATCGGCTATTCCGTGCCGAAGGAGGGCGCCCAGATGTGGTTCGACCAGATGGCGATCCCTGCCGACGCGCCGCATGTCGCGGAGGCGCTCGAGTTCATCAACTACATGATGAAGCCGGAAGTTATCGCCAAGTCGTCGAACTACGTGCTCTACGCAAACGGCAACAAGGCTTCGCAGCAATTCGTCGACAAGGCGCTGTTGGATGATCCTTCAGTTTATCCCGATGCCGAGACCATAAAGAAGCTCTACACCGTCTCGCCATACGATCCCAAGACCCAGCGCGTCATCACGCGCACCTGGACCAAGATCGTCACTGGCCAGTAAGCAATCCGACACGGTCCCGGCAGCCACCTGCCGGGACCGTTTTTACCTGGGGCAAGAAGCAAGAAAATCAGGACGGAGTGGGACATGAAATCGCTTGGCAGCATCCGCAGGGATTTTGCACCGTGGAACGACCCGAACGCCAAGCCGTACATCCAGTTCGACAACGTCACCAAGAAGTTCGGTGACTTCACCGCCGTCAACAATCTGTCTCTGACCATCTTCGAGCGCGAGTTCTTCGCGCTGCTCGGCGCTTCCGGTTGCGGAAAGTCGACGCTGCTCAGGATGCTCGCCGGCTTCGAGGAGCCGACAGCCGGCCGCATTCTGCTCGATGGCCAGGATCTGCGCGGCATCCCGCCCTATCGGCGGCCTGTCAACATGATGTTCCAGTCCTATGCGCTGTTCCCGCATATGACGGTCGAGAACAACATCGCCTTCGGCCTCAAGCAGGACGGCATGCCGAAGCCCGAAATCGCATCGCGCGTTGCCGAGATGCTGAAGCTGGTCAAACTCGAGCAATTCGCCAAGCGCAAGCCGCATCAACTGTCCGGCGGCCAGCGCCAGCGCGTCGCGCTCGCCCGTTCGGTCGCCAAACGGCCGAAAGTGCTGCTGCTCGACGAGCCGCTCGGCGCATTGGACAAGAAGCTGCGCGAAGAGACGCAGTTCGAATTGATGGACCTCCAGCAGAACCTCGGCCTCACCTTCGTCGTCGTCACCCACGACCAGGAAGAGGCGATGACCATGGCCGATCGCATCGCCATCATCGATAAGGGCGAGGTGATGCAGGTGGCAACGCCGGCCGAAGTCTACGAGGCGCCGGGGTCGCGCTTCGTCGCCGGTTTCGTCGGCAATGTGAACATGTTCGAGGGCAAGATCGCGCGTGGCGAGGCCGGCAGCGCCAGCATCGATGCCGGCAACGGCATCACCATCCGCACCGACAATGCCGGCACCGCCGGCGCCGGGACGGCCGTCACCTTCGCCATCAGGCCGGAAAAGATCAAAGTGTCGTCGAAGAAGCCGGCAGAGGCGGTCAACGCCATAGAGGGCGAGGTCTACGACATCGCCTATCTCGGCGACATGACCGTCTATCATGTCAGGCTGGACGACGGCCAGGTGGTGCGCGCCAGCACCATGAACGCGGCCCGCATCACCGAGGATCCGTTGAGCTGGAACGACCGCGCCTGGGTTTCCTTCCGGCCCGACGCCGGCGTCGTGCTGACGCGGTAGAGGGCGACATGTCGAGCGCCGCCGTCACCACCGCATCAGCCTCTCCGGCATCCGATGCCGGCAAATCCATCCTTGCCAGGCTGGGTGCTGCCTTCGTTGGCCGACTGGTCATCATCATCCCGTATGTCTGGCTGCTGTTCTTCTTCCTCATTCCGTTCGTCATCGTCTTCAAAATCTCGCTGTCGCAAACGGCGATCGCCATTCCGCCCTATACGCCGGCGCTCGATTTCAGCGGCGGCATTTCCGGGTTTCTGGCTCAACTGAAGCAACTCAGCCTCGACAATTACACCTGGCTGACGCAGGACGCGCTCTACTTCAACGCCTATGTGACCAGCGTCATCATCGCCGCGGTCTCGACGGTCCTGACACTGCTCGTCGGCTATCCCATCGCCTACGGCATGGCGCGCGCGCCGGCGACGATCCGCCCAACCTTGCTGATGCTGGTGATCCTGCCGTTCTGGACCTCGTTCCTGATCCGCGTCTACGCCTGGATCGGCATTCTCAAGCCCGAAGGGCTGCTCAATCAGCTGCTGCTCGCCACCGGTGTCATCCACCAGCCGCTGATCATCCTCAACACCTATACGGCGATTTTCATCGGCATCGTCTATTCCTACCTGCCGTTCATGGTGTTGCCGCTCTATTCCGCTCTCGAGAAGATGGACTATTCGCTGATCGAGGCGGCCAAGGATCTCGGCTGCCCGCCGACAAGTGCTTTCTGGAAAATCACCTTCCCGCTGTCGCTGCCCGGCGTCATCGCCGGGTGCCTGCTGGTGTTCATTCCGGCTGTCGGCGAATTCGTCATTCCCGACCTGCTCGGTGGATCGCAGACGCTGATGATCGGCAAGACTTTGTGGAACGAGTTCTTCGCCAATCGCGACTGGCCGGTATCGTCGGCCGTTGCCGTCATCCTGCTGTTGCTGCTGATCGTGCCGATCATGCTCTTTCAGCGGGCTCAGGCCCGCGCTCAGGAAATGGACAGGTGACCTCATGAACGCCACCTGGAGCCGCTTCAACATCACCTCGATCGTGCTCGGCTTTGCATTTCTCTATCTGCCGATCGTGCTGCTCATCGTCTTCTCGTTCAACGAATCGAAACTGGTCACGGTCTGGGGCGGTTTCTCGACCAAATGGTACGTCTCGCTGTTCCACAACCAGGGCCTCATGGACGCGACCTGGGTGACGGCGCGTGTTGGCCTGATCTCGGCCACGGTTGCGACGGTGCTGGGCACCCTGGCGGCACTCACCTTGACCCGCTACACGCGCTTCAAGGGCAGGGTGCTGTTCTCCGGCATGGTCTTTGCGCCGCTGGTCATGCCGGAAGTCATCACCGGCCTGTCGCTGCTGCTGCTCTTCGTCGCGGTAGGCCTCGACCGCGGCTTCCTCACCGTGACGCTCGCCCACATCACGCTGACCATGTGCTTCGTCGCCGTGGTCGTGCAGTCGCGCCTCATCACCTTCGACCGTTCGCTGGAAGAAGCCGCGATGGATCTGGGCGCAACGCCGGTGAAGACCTTCTTCCAGATCACATTGCCGGTCATCATGCCGGCGATCGTCTCCGGCTGGATGCTGGCTTTCACGCTTTCGCTCGACGATCTTGTCATCGCCAGCTTCACCTCCGGGCCGGGCGCGACGACGTTGCCGATGAAGATCTACAGCCAGGTCCGCCTCGGCGTGACGCCGGAGATCAACGCTGCCTGCACGATCCTGATTGCCGTCGTGGCGATTGGCGTCGTCATCGCCTCGCTTGCCAACAAACGGCGTGAGGTGCAGCGCCAACTCGACGAGCAGGCCGCGCAGCGCGGGTGAAAGATAGGAGGCGCGGTGGCGGCCTATTCCCCCGAAACGCCGCGGCTGATCGGGGAAATGAACGGCGTGCTCCAGGTTCCGCCGACGAAGAACGACGACTGGTTGGGACCTTGCTGGCCATTGGCCTGCGTTGCCGCCTTGTCCGGCTGAATGACGCCGCCGGACAAGGCCAGTCCGCGCCCGGCATAGGACGCGATGCCGGACAGCCAGATCTTGTACTTCGCTGAATTGGCCTCGGCCTTGTCGATCCGTGCCACGCCCTTCGAAATGGTGGCCTTGATCTCGGCACCGTCGATCGGCAATGTTCCATCGGAGACGTCGTCGAGCGCGAAGAAGCCGCCCTGTTCGGTATGTTTGAGGAAGGCCGGCAGGTTGAGCTTGCTCAACGCACCCGGCCCGAAGGTCGCCGAGACCGAGCCGTCGGCATTGTCGAAGATGGAATCCCAGGTTCTGCCCGGCCCCTTGAGGATCACCGAGACGGTGCCTGTGCCGACTGGCACCAGCCGCGTCATCCCTGCCGCCGTACCGAACGCACCGCCGTCGATGTCGGACGCCAGAAGGCGGATTTCGACCTGCGAGCCTTCCGGCTTGCGATCGAAGCGAAGGCTGGTCTGGATGTTGCCGCCGAAGGCCGAGGCATCGGAGATGTCGAAGACGGACAGACCATCCTTGACCTGGGCGGTGGCGGCGACATCGGCGAGTTGGATAGGCCCCGCCGTGGCGTGCGCCGCCGACAGCCTGAGATCGAGATTGATCTTGTCGGCGAAACTTGTGTCGATTTCGCCGGGTCCCGCCCCTCCGGTCGGCACCAGCGGGGTGAAGGCCGACAGAAACGATCTGAGGTCGAGCGTGTCGAAGGCGAGCGTACCGGAGATCACCGGTTGTGATTCACCAAAAGAGAGGTCTAGCGCACCCATTCCCGGATTGTTGTCGAGCGCAATCGCCGTGTTGTCGAACTTGACGCGCCCGCCGGTCGCGGTGATCTTGCTCGAAATGCTGACCGAGCCGATCGCTGCAACCGGAGCGATGCCGGCCTGCGACCATTCCAGGACACGCCGCAAAGAGGGCGCCGAGAACTTCGCCTGACCGTCGAAATAGGTATTTTCAGACATGCTGGCCGTGCCGT
The DNA here is from genome assembly GCF_003997495.1 of Mesorhizobium sp. M7A.F.Ca.US.008.03.1.1. Taxonomy (GTDB): domain Bacteria; phylum Pseudomonadota; class Alphaproteobacteria; order Rhizobiales; family Rhizobiaceae; genus Mesorhizobium. The sequence goes on from NZ_RZRU01000001.1 coordinate 13,031, forward strand.
CGAACGAGAAGGTGGCGGGTGCCGCCTTGAAGGACAGCGTCAGCGGCGCCGTACCGCCGGCAAACAGCACAAGCGGTTTGGCCGAGGCGACGTCCAGAGCGACGCTTTCGCCCCGCCAGATCCCTGTTGCCGACAGCGTCGCATTGCTGTTCATCGCCGCCCAATTCGCCTGACCGTTCAAACTGCTCAGGATCTCGACGTCCTTGCCGCCGATGGAGGCTACCATTCGGCCGTCGCGAAACTCGACCGTGCCGAAGGTGTCGGTTGGCAGCTTGTCGAGGTCCGGCTTGGCGGGGTCGGCATTGACCACGCCGCGCGCCGTGTCGATGGAGCGCGTGATGCGCCCGCCGGTCGGGACAGCAGGCAGGAAAACGCCGACAGGCGTGCGCTGAACCCGGATCGTCGGCCGCACCAGCCGCGCCGTCGAAAACACCACGTCGCCGCGTAGCGCCGCCATGGCGGAAAGGTCGACCTCGACCCGTTCTGCCTCGACCACCGGCGGCGCCTCGGTGTCGGTCCATTGCGAAAGCGTCACATCGGTCAGGATCGCGCGGAATGTCGGCCAGACCTCGATGCGAGGCGAGCCCTCGATGGCGACCCGGAAGCCGCTCCACGCACTCATTTCCCAGGCGATGCGGTCGCGCACGATACGGGTGGAGGCGATCAGCGGCAGGGCGGCAACGACCAGCGCGACGACGATCACGGCAGCGCCGATCGCCCATATTCCGCGCCGGATCATAGATGATGGCATATGGCCCCGTATGCTTCCATTCCGACAAATCGCCCGACGGGTGTAACCCCAGTCGTGACCACGACTTCCGGCCGCCACTACGACTTCAAGTTGTCACTACGACTTAGGGCTGAGGCATTTCAAGTCTTTATGGCCCGGCGATGGCATTTGCGCACACCTGGTCGCATCAGCCGAACAAAATCTTGCTCTGCTGCGCTGCGATATGCATAAGCGATGGCGACCGTGGAGGAACGATCATGGCTGCCGGACAACCGCTCTGGACCCCGACGCAAGACCAGATTGACGCAGCACCCTTGACCGCCTTCACCAAGGCCGCCGGAGTGAAAGCCGGCGTAGCGTTTTCCTCATATTCGCAGCTTCATGCCTGGTCGGTCGAGGACCGTGAAGGGTTCTGGAGCCTGATCTGGGATTTCTGCGGCATCGTCGGCGACAAGGGCGATAACCTGCTCGTCGACGGCGGCAAGATGCCCGGCGCTTCTTTCTTTCCCGATGCGACACTGAATTTCGCCGAGAATCTGCTGAAGAAGACCGGCCCAGGCGACGCAATCGTGTTTCGCGGCGAAGACAAGGTCGAGCGCCGGCTGTCCTGGAACGAGTTGCACGCGCTGACCTCTCGGCTGCAGCAGCTTTTCCTGTCGCTCAAGGTGAAGAAGGGCGACCGCATTGCCGCCATGATGCCCAACATGCCGGAGACGGTCGCCGCCATGCTGGCCGCCGCATCGATCGGTGCCGTCTGGTCGTCCTGCTCTCCCGATTTCGGCGAGCAGGGCGTACTCGACAGGTTCGGCCAGATCGAGCCCGTCGTCTTCATCGCGCCGGACGGCTATTGGTACAACGGCAAGGCGATCGAAGTCGCCGACAAGATCGCCGCGGTCGCGGCCAAGCTCGGCACTGTCCGCCAGATACTGGTCGTCGACTATCTTGGCACATCGAGCGATGTCGCCGGGACCATCGACGGGGCGGTGGCGCTGGAAGAGGCGCTGTCACCGTTCGCCGGCAAGCCTGTTACTTTCGAGCCGCTGTCGTTTTCGCATCCGCTCTACATCCTGTTTTCGTCGGGAACGACCGGCATTCCCAAATGCATCGTCCATTCGGCCGGCGGCACGCTGATCCAGCATGTCAAGGAACACCGGCTGCATGCCGGTCTCACCGACGGCGATCGCTTCTTCTACTTCACCACCTGCGGCTGGATGATGTGGAACTGGCTGGTGTCGGGGCTCGCTTCGGGTGCGACGCTGCTGCTCTATGACGGTTCGCCCTTCTACCCCGACGGCAATGTGCTGTTCGATTTCGCCGATGCCGAGAAGATGACTTTCTTCGGCACCTCGGCCAAGTTCATCGATTCCGTGCGCAAGGCTGGCCTCAAGCCGATCCGCACGCATGATCTGGCCACTGTGCGGGCAATCTCCTCCACCGGCTCGCCGCTGTCGCCGGAAGATTTCCGCTTCGTCTATGAAGGCATCAAGAAGGACGTGCATCTGGCTTCGGTCTCCGGCGGCACCGACATCGTCTCCTGCTTCGTGCTCGGCGTGCCGACGCAGCCGGTCTGGACCGGCGAGATCCAGGGACCCGGCCTCGGCCTGGCCGTCGATGTCTGGGACGACGACGGCAGGCCAGTCCGACAGGAAAAGGGTGAGCTGGTCTGCGCAAAAGCCTTTCCGGCGATGCCGATCGGCTTCTGGAACGACCCCGATGGCAAGAAGTACCGGGCGGCCTATTTCGAGCGCTTCGACAATGTCTGGTGTCATGGCGATTTCGCCGAATGGACCGAGCATGGCGGCCTCATCATCCATGGCCGCTCCGACGCCACGCTCAACCCGGGCGGGGTGAGGATCGGCACGGCGGAGATCTACAACCAGGTCGAGCAGATGCCCGAGATCCTGGAAGCATTGTGCATCGGACAGGACTTCGACAACGACGTGCGCGTTATCCTGTTCGTGCGGCTGGCCGCCGGCGTGCAACTCGACGAGGATCTGGAAAAACGCATAAGGGCAAAAATCCGTAGCGGCGCGAGCCCGCGTCATGTGCCGGCAAGGATCGTCGCCGTCACCGACATCCCACGCACCAAGTCGGGCAAGATCACCGAGCTTGCGGTGCGCGACGTCGTGCACGGCCGCGCCATCAAGAACAAGGAGGCGCTCGCCAATCCAGAGGCGCTTGAGCTGTTCAAGAACCTGCCGCAATTGGCCGAGTAGCTGCTACTGCATGTCGCTCAAAAATGGCCCAGGTTTGAGACAACGACATGCATGAAAAGAGGCTTTCCGGCATGGTTAACAAAATATCTCGCTAGAATTTACCTAGATTTCATGAGTGGTACACATTCGTAAATTTTCCGGCGCCCCGGTAAGGAGTTGTTAAGGTCCGGCGTCGATAGTCGCAGGTAACTTGAGGGAGAAATCCCGTTCCTCAGCCCCGAGGATCCGAATTCGCTCAAGCCCCCGTTGTGACAGCAATCCCATCTTTTAAGGCGTCCTTTGGGCGCCTTTTCTTTTTATCGGGACCGAACCGCTGAGAGGGCTGAGCTATTCCGCGAGCACACGGGTCGACGGAAAAGCGACCTCGACCAGGGTGCCTTCGCCAGGTGTCGAATTGATGGTGAACCGGGCACGGTTGGCTTCCACCATCGCTTTGGTCAACGGCAGTCCAAGCCCGGTCCCGTCGCCGCGTCCGCGCTTCAGGGCGTTGATCTGCTTGAACGGCTTCAGCGCCTGCTCGATCTCGGCATGGCTCATGCCGATGCCGGTGTCGCGCACCCGCATGACGACGTCGCCCGACGTCTCATAGGCGGTCGAGACGATCACCTGGCCGCCGGCCTGGGTGTAGCGGATGGCATTGGACAGGATGTTGAGCGCGATCTGGCGCACGCTGCGCAGGTCCGCCACCACTTCCGGCAGCCGCGAAGCGAAGCTGGAGCGGATGATGACCCGTTCGCGGTTGGCCTGCGGCTGCATCATCGCCACCGTCTCGGCCAGCGTGTCGTTGAGCGACACCGCCTCATAGGCCATCTCCTGCTGGCCAGCCTCGATCTTGGAGATGTCGAGCAGGTCGTTGACCAGGTCGAGCACATGATTGCCCGAGCGGTTGATGTCGCGCAGGTAGTCGCGGTAGCGGTCGTTGGCGACAGGTCCGAACTTCTCGTCGACCATCAGTTCGGAAAAGCCGATGATGGCATTGAGCGGCGTGCGGATCTCATGGCTGATGCGGGCGAGGAAATCGGTCTTCTGCGAGGACGCGCGCTCGGCCACCGCACGTGCCTGCGTCAAGTCCTCTTCGGCCCGTTTCCACTGCGTGATATCGCGAACGACGGCGCAGAAGCCGCTGTCGTTGGGCAGCCGGCCGATGGTCATGAACAGCGGAATGAAGCGTCCTTGCGATTCGCGCCCGATCACCTCGCGGCCGTCATTCATGACACTCGCCACGCCGGGCTCGGACAGCCCATTGAGATAGTCGCGTGCCGCGCGCTGGCTTTCGATGGCAAACAGCGAGGCGAACGGCTTGCCGGTCACATCGTCGCTGTCGAAGCCGAACAGTGCTTCGGCCGGCCGGCTGATCGATCGGATGGTGCCGTCACGGCCGATCAGCACGACGCCGTCGGTGGCGGTGTCGATGATGGTGCGCATCTCGGCGATGCGCGCCTTGAGCTCGGAAATATCCGGCTGCGTCTGCTCGTCGCCAACCGCATGCAGGCTCGCCGGCGCATCATCCTCGCCGGAGCGTCGCACGACCAGCATCAGCGCCTTGCCGTCGCGCCAGGGGACAGAGCGCAAAATGGCCTCGATCGGGAATTCCTGTCCATCACGCGTCTTCAGCCGCAGCGCGCGATCGGTGCCGTCGGAAACGCCGTCGTCGGCATAGGGGTCGGCAAACAACGCGCCGAGGCCGCCCGCATCCGCCAGATCCTCGAGCGCCTCGTAGCCGGTCAGGCTGAGGAATTCCTCGTTCGCATAGTGCAACTGGTCCCCGGAATGGATGAGCAGCGGCACGGGCAGCTTGCCGAGCAGCGACGTGTCCGGAGCCTTGTGCTCATCTCCGGCGGAAAACGCCGACGGCACGAACCCTTCGGCCTTGAGCGGCGGAACCTGCAGGCGAGGGCGCTCGACGCGTATTTCCGCAGCGTCGCCCGCATTGACGGTTTCCTCGGTAACCGCCTGCTCGTCGGGCGACGCGGCTTCCTCGTCGGACTGCGCCCAATCCTCACTGTCTTCGGCATCGCGAAAATCTGCTGACGTCATGCTGTCGTCATCGAGGACGTCATGTGTCGCGCCAGCGGCTTCAGGCTCTTCGCCGGGCGAAACGGCAGGCGTGTTCTCTGGTTCCGCCGCCACCGGGCCACGTTCGTCATCTTGGCCGGCATAGTCGAGCAACGAGCCCGGCACATTCATTCCCGGGGAGGCTTCACGAGCCGCTTCGTCCGGGTGACCGTCAAGCCGTGCCAGATCCTGCTCGTCTTCGGCATCGGCATCGAATGGCTCGACCGGTTCGTTCTCTGGCCCTGACGCAGGGATGCCGTCGGTGCGAAACGGGTCGTCGGACGCCCTGACCGGAGCCTCGGCCTCCGCTGGCGACGCCTCCGCAGTCTCAGTCTCTGGCGGCTCGACCGGAGCACTATCCTTCTTCAGCCGCTCGCCGATTTCGCGGAACGCGCTACGTTCCAGGGTGGACAGGCCCTTGTCGTTGGCTGGCTGGCGATGTTCGGCGAGCCGGATCACCTTGTCGGCAAAGCGCCGCTCCTGTTTCGGCACGATGGTCAGCGCCGGCACCTCGCCCTTGAACGGATCCGATGCCTGAGGACCCTCGGCCTTGGCATCCTCGGCGTTCGGCTGTTCGGGCGCGGGTTGGATGGCTTGCGGGTCCGGCGTTGCCGGCGCCTGGCTATTGGGCACCAGCGCCATGCCGATGGCCTCCGGATCGACGACCGCGTCGCTGGCGCGGGCGACGCCGAAGCCGCGGAAACCCTCGAAGGCGCGGCTGCGGCCGTAAACAGGCAGCGCCGCCAGGTCGACCGGTATCCTGAGATCGGTGCCGACGACCGGCCACAGCACGGAGCGCCCGGACCAGGTATCGCGCCGTTCCAGGAGCCCCGATATCTCGCCGGAGGGGTCGAGGCCGAATGCAGCGGCGACATCCCTGAAGCGTCGGCCGATCACGTCGGCCGCCGGCCTGCCGACGATATCGGCGAATTCCGGCGACAGCGCGCTGAACTTGCCTTCGGCATCGGTGCGCCAGACGAAGCGCACCGGCGCCGCTGCGCGGTCTATCGCCGAGACGGTCGTTGGCGTGGCCGCGGAGGTGGCCTGGACTTCCAGGGCGGCCGGCTCTCGAGGCGCTTCAGGTTCGGATGCGGCAGGTCGCGGCGCCTGTTGCCCTCCGTCCTCGCCGGCGTTGAAGTACCAATGGTCGTGCTGCGCGGGCGTGCGCTCTGCTGCCGGCTGATCGCTGTTGGCAGCCGTCGGCGTCTGCCCGATCGCGGCGGCGATCTCATGCGGCTGCGATGCGGCGATGTCGTCGACCGGCTGCGAGGCGCCTGGTTCGTCGGTCGGTGTCTCGCGACCCTGTTCCGGCTGGGAAGCCGCGTCGCCAGCAGGCGCCGCCTCGGCAATGGTTTGCGTAGGATGTTCGCCCGCAGGCGCTGTGTCGTCGAGCTGGTCCTCGTCGATCACCACGAGCAGATGCCGCTCCTCGGTCAATCTTGCCAGCCCCGCCGGGTAGGAGGCCGTGCCGCCGGGGACAAGGCGCTTGATGATGCGGTCGCTCTCGGCTGCGACGTCGGCAACCAGTGCCGCCAGCGTCTCCGGCAGGATACCCAGTGCCGAAAATCCTTCCGAGGCCGCCTCGACGTTGCCCGCGGCATCGACAAAGGCGATAAAATGACCATCCTCGGTGAAGCCGCTAATGGCGCGCGCGGCGATTTCGCCGGCACTACGTGACCCTGTCTGAGCCGCCGGCACTGCCAGCATGATCGCCTTTTCGGCGTCCGGCATGGTCACCGCACTGGCCAGGAAGCCGACTGCGCGGCTGGTCATGCCGGTCGCCAGCCGCACCATGATGGCGCGGTCACTGCCAATCTCGGGAAATCCGTGGGTCGCCATGATCTGGCGCCTGGCGATCACGGGCAACTGCGCCGAGGCGCCGATGATCGCCTCGATGTCGGGATAACCGAACATCGCGGCTCCTGGCCCATTGGCCCAGATCACCTGCTCCAGATCCGCCGACAGGATCGCGATCGCGTCACCTGCGGCAAAGCGCTGGCGGACCGCGTCGAGCACGGCGACATCGAGGAAGGAATATTCGGACGGCATGCGCTTGGCGGACCTCACGGAGCGGCGATTTTGCAGTTAACGCTTTGTTAATAAAAGCCGGAGGCGCGAAGGTCCACAAGCCAGAACGTGCAAAGGCTGGAATCTGGGCTCGTGGTTAACGGCCCAAAAGAAATTTATGGTGCACTGCAACAAAGATATTGCAATGCACAAAATTTGCCTTTATATTGCCATCATACATGAACGAGACGGCTTTCTGTCAAAGCCGCTGCCGCTGAAAAGGATGGAAAATGTCCAGGACCAAGACCGCCGAGACGATCGAAAACGTTGAATTCCCGAGCTTCGACGCTTCCAAGGCCACTGACCAGATCCGCGCTTTCGCCGAAAAGGGCGTTGAGCAGTCGAAAGAGGCCTATGCCAAGCTGAAGACCGGCGCCGAGGAGACCCAGAAGGCTCTGGAGTCGACCTACGAGACCGCCAAGTCCGTTTCCAGCGACCTGTCGCTCAAGACCATCTCCGCTTTGCGTGCCAATGCCGAGGCCGGTTTTTCCCACCTCGAAGCCCTGATCGGCGCCAAGTCGCTGTCGGAAGTCGTCGAGTTGCAGACCGCCTTCCTGCGCAAGCGCGTCGAATCGACCGTCGAGCAGGCCAAGGACTTCCAGGCCGTTGCCTCCAAGGCGGCCGAGGACGTCTCCAAGCCGATCAAGACCGCCTTCGAGAAGGCGATGAAGGAAATCAAGGTTGCCTAACATTTGCGCATGATCTGAAGATGCAACAAAAGGTCGCATTTTCCTAAAAACGATCATGTGTATGATGGCAGCCATCAAGAAATGCCCGGTGAGTAGAACCTCCTCCCTCTGCTCTCCGGGGTGACCAGCCAGCACCTCCTCCCGCTGGCTCGTAACAGGAAAAGGCCGGCACCTCCTCCCGCCGGCCTTTTTCTTTGTCCGTCGCCCGGTCCTTGCCTGCGCTCTTGCTGGGCAAATGCCGCGCCGATGTGGGGAAGTGCCCTTTGCTTTCCAAAAGCCTTGAATTAGAATCCATAAGCCCGTAAGGACGCATCGCCGAACGACAGAGCGGTCGGGACGAGCTTTCTGTTTCGATCCGCTCAGGCAACGTGCCGTTGTAGCTCAGATGGTTAGAGCGCCGGATTGTGGATCCGGAGGTCGCTGGTTCGATCCCAGCCAACGGTACCATAAATAGAAATCATGGATGATGGCACCCGTCTTTGCGCACGCCTCGCGCGCGGATGCCTGCTTCGTGCGGGAGCAGGTCGGCAAGGTCGAGGATCGGACAGTATTTCCGGCCAACAGGATCAGACTGCAGCCGGGATATGTCTCAACCAGCCGCATGGCCGTCGCCAGGCCGACGATGCCGCCGCCGATGACGCAATAGTAGGCGCACGGCTTGCACAGTCGCCAGCCTTTTGGCCGGCAGTTTCAGAACTCATTGTCCAGAGGGGCTTCCAGGCCCGCGATCTGTCGCCGTCGTTCCTGGCAAGCAGTAGCTGACGATCAATCTCCTCGCGTGGTATCGACATTCCACGGCGGCCAGATATCGCTGCCCCGATATCGCTCCCAAGTGCGTAGACCGGACGCCGCCACGGCATACCGAGAAGGATAGTGCTCTTTGACAATCTTCCCCTTCACTGAGGCGACCCCGATCCAGTTCCAACAGCCCCTGCCGAAGACGTCGGACGTCGTGATCATCGGCGGCGGGGTCATTGGCGTGACCACGGCACTCTTCCTAGCGCGACGGAACATCTCGGTGACGCTGCTGGAAAAGGGCCGCATCGCCGCCGAGCAATCCTCGCGCAATTGGGGCTGGATCCGGCAGCAGGGCCGCGATGCCGACGAACTGCCGATCGTCATCGAAGCGCAGCGCCTCTGGCGGCAACTGGCCGAGGAATGTGGCGAGGACATAGGACTGAAGCAGACGGGCGTTACCTATCTTGCGCGAACAGACAAGGAGATGGCCGGTTTCGCGAAATTCCTGAAGATCGCCCAGGCTCATGGCGTCGACACGCGTCTCCTCGACCAAGGTGAGTTGGCAAGCCTGATCCCGGCCATGGCGCTACCGTTCAAAGGCGCAATGACCACCCCATCGGACATGCGCGCCGAGCCTTGGGTCGCCGTGCCCGCGCTTGCCCGCCTGGCGGCCCGCGAAGGCGTGACGATCATCGAGGATTGCGCGGCACGTATGCTCGACATCTCAGCGGGACGCATCAGTGGCGTCTGGACCGAGAAAGGGCTCATCGCGACCTCGAGCGTCCTCGTCGCCAGCGGCGCGTGGACGTCGCTCTTCCTGCGCGCCCACGGCATATCGATTCCGCAGCTCAGCGTCAGGGCGACCGTCGCTGCGACAGCGCCGATGACGGAAATCCACGCCGGTGCCGCCGCGGACGAACGCATCCTTTCCGGCGCAGGCAGGATGGCGGGTACACGCTCGCATCGGGAGGCAGCAACCAACTCTACATAGGGCCGGACGCTTTTCGCCATGCAGGCAAATATGCCAGCGCCCTGATGGCCAATCCCTTCGGCACACGCTACCTGCCGGCCGCTCCGCGAGGCTACCCGGACAGCTGGTCGACCCCGCGCAGATGGAACGCGGATGAAGAAAGCCCTTTCGAACGGATGCGCGTCCTCAATCCAGCTCCCGAGACGTCGGCGCTCCGCGCCATCGACCGCGGGTTCAGGGAGCTTTTCCCTCAGTTCGCGACTGTACCGCTCAAGGCGAGCTGGGCGGGCATGATCGATGCGATGCCTGATGTCGTGCCCATCGTCGATCGCGCCGCTGCGATCCCAGGCCTCGTTGTCGCGACCGGGATGAGTGGCCATGGCTTCGGCATAGGACCCGGAATGGGCCGCATCCTGTCCGATTTGATCCAGGGCAACGAGACCGGGCACAATCTCCACAGGTTCCGTCAATCCCGTTTCAGCGACGGCAGCCCGATCCGATTGGGACCATCGCTGTAAGCATTTCTGCCGCCCGTCAGCCCATCCGCTCTGGCCTTGAAGAACCGGACGAGGGGTTCAGGTGCCGCATGCCCGGGCGTAGACCTCGATGCTTCGCTGGACGTGATCGATCGCGATCTCCTCGCCGTCGCAGGCGCGGTCGGCCCAAGCGAGCGCCGAAGGCAGGTGCTGGAGAAACAGCGTCACCGGCACCTTGCGGCCCTTCAGCGTATCGAAGAGCCGGTCGCAGGCGGCGCGGGCTTGCGGGGTCGCCCAATAATATCGGATGCGATCGGAATAGGAGTAGTGGCGCAGCGTCCGCTTGTCGGCATCGCTGCCGTGATAGTGGCTTGCCCAGTTCCTGGGGGCATCGAGCATCAACTCTTCCATGGCGTGGTAAAGCGGCCGCTCGCCATAAAAGGGCACCAGGTCGGAAGCGATCAGGTCGAGCGCGTACAGCGCCTCACGCAGTTTGAAGGTCAGCTCTGGGCCGACCTTGAGGATGGCGAAGCCGTCCTCGACGAGTTCACGCAGCGGCCTCTCGCCCTGATAGTCTGTCGAATGGGCTTCGAAAACGAGCGATGGCAATCCGTTTAGAGTTGCCGCCAGATCGCGTGCCTTGGTCCGATCGTAGAAAATTACATTCTGGTTGCCGAACTCCACGCCCGGCTGCACGACAAGGCCGATGACGCGGTAAAACGCGCTTTCAAGCCCGGCTGTGTGGAATGCTTGGGCGTGAATGGCATGTGTCTGGCTAGCGGCCTCCGGACTGGTCGGGATGATCGCATCCAATGCGTGATCGGCGCCGCCGGGCGGCGGCACTTCCGTCCCGATGATGTAGACCGGGCTTGCCCCGCCGCTCTGCGCTGCCGCCTGTTCCGCGACGCCCGCCAGCCTGGCCGCACGCTCGGCCACCGTGCGGTCGTCGAGCGCCGCCGGCTCACCCGCGCAGCCCATAGAAGCATCGAGGTGGATCTTGCGGAAGCCGGCGCGGACATAAGCATCGACCATGGTCCCGGCCTGCGCCATCGCCTCCTCGGCAGGCCGGTCTTTCCAGGGGTTGGGGCCGAGATGATCCCCGCCAAGCACGATCAGCTCCTTTGGACAACGCTCGGCCGCCGCGAGCGCATCCACCATCGCCGCGAAATCGGCCGGCGTCATGCCCGTATAACCGCCCAGATGATTGACCTGATTGCACGTCGCCTCGATCAGGACGGTGGTGCCGGTGTCCCGGCCGTGGCGCAGTGCGGCTTTCAGCACCAACGGGTGCGCTGAACACACCGAGGCCACCCCGAGCTTCTTGCCTTTCCTCTGCAGGGAAGGCAAATCTTCGATCGCCACGCGCATCAGCTTCTTCCCGCCGTTCTTGCCATGAAATCTTCCAGTTCGGCGCGCGTGCCGGCTCCCTCCATGGGGCCGAGGCGTGTGACGTTGCGCGCCCCCGCCGCATTGGCGAATTCAAGCGAAGTCTGCAGCGGCATGCCAAGCCGCCGGCATGCGACATAGGCTCCCCCGAAACAGTCGCCGGCACCGGTGGGGTCCGTTTCCTCGACGATGAGGCCGGGACAATCGGCGCTGGCGCCCGCGCTTTGACGGGCTGACGCGCCATGTTCACCACGCTTCACGGCGATCTCCTTGACCCCTCGTTTGAACAGCGCCTCGATTGCGCGTTCCTCGCCATCCAGGCCGGCGGCCAGGAACAATTCATTGCCCGACGGCAGCAGCAGCTCTGCTTCGTCCACCAGACCGGCGAATTTCTCCTCGGTCTGGCCGTGCGCCAGCAATTCCTTGCGCAGGTTCGGATCGAGCGACATCGTGCCGCCGCGCGCCTTGATCAAGGGGATCGCGCGCTCGGTAATCGCCCAGGCGGCGGGGCTTGCGAACACCGTTCCCATGACGTGGATATGCCCGCAACGCGCGATCAGCGCCTCGACCTGTGGGGTCCATTCCAGCCGAGCGGCGGCGGATTTGGCGATGTTGTAGACGAAATCGCGACTTCCGTCCGTACGGTAGCGAACAAAGGCGCTGCCGGTCGGATAATCCGCGGAAACAGCGATGGCGGAAGTGTCTACGCCGTCTCGCTTCAGGCGCTCCATGTTGACGACGCCGAAATCGTCGTCGCCCACCACGCCCACCATCGCCGCCGCTCCGCCCATACGCGCGCATTGATCGATGAAGATGGCGGGCGCGCCGCTAGGAAAGGGACCAATGAGGTCGATAGCTTCCCGGAAGCCGATGCCTGTCTGCCTCGCGACGATCTCTACCAGGATTTCTCCAATCGTCACGGTTGGTCCGAGTGAGTCCGGTGCAAGCGTTTGGCTGAGGTCGTTCATCAAGCGTCCAATCCTGGGTGTGGTGTCGTTTGCGGTTTCACGACGCCGAGGCGCAAGGGGATTCTTACCGGATCGATGCGAATCGACCAGACGCCATCACGCCACGATCCTCTACCGGCATGGCCAAGCGCACACTTGGGAGGTCGCGTCGCGCCAAACCCTCAGCCGGGAAACAGATCCAGGATCGACGACAGACGGTTGGTACTGAGATCGACGTCGCCGAGCAGGCCGCCGCTGGGGAGATAGCCAACCACGAACAGACCGGCGGCTCGTGCGGCCTTAGTACCGGTGCGGCTGTCTTCCACGGCCACTACGGACCCTGGAGCTATGGCGAGCTGCCGGCAGGCCTCGCGATAGGGCGTTGGGTCGGGTTTGCCGACCGAAACATCGTCGAGGCTGATTGTGAGACTCATATGGTCGAGCACGCCGAGCGCAGCGAGATTGGCATTGACGACTTGCCGGCCTGAATTTGACACGCAGACCTGCGGGACGCCGCGGTCAGCCAGGGTCCGGATCGTGTCGACCGCCTCAGGGATCGGCACGGCGTCCGCCCGGTTGGCGACGTAGTGGGCATTGATGGCGGCGAGCCACTTCGCCTGGTCGAGCCCGACTGGGAGGCGCGGACGCAGCATTGTCCAGACGTCGCCCATATGGATGCCGCGAAAGGCCTGGTCGGGCAGGTCGTCAAGATCGACGTTCCAGTTGCGGCAGCCGGCGAGGAGAGATTGATGATGCAACGGCTCGCTGTCGATCAACGTTCCGTCGATGTCCCAGGCGACGGCGCGATACATCACGATGACGATCCCGCTTTGGTTGCGCCAGGAGCCGACAGGCGCCCATAAAGATCGCGATAGCGGCGATAGCCGTCGCGGTAGATATCGGCCTTGCGGGGGTCGGGATCCAGGCGGTCGGCGAAGCTGACGAAACCGGAAACGCCCGACCAGTCGTCGGTCAGGCCGACGCCGATCGCCGCCGTCCAGGCAGCGCCGATGCAAGAGCCGGGGTGCCCGGTCAGGCGTTGGACCGGCTTTTGCAAGACATCCGCGACAATCTGCATCCACACCTTGCTGCTTGAGCCGCCGTCGGAGGCGAGATAGCGCTCGGTCCGGTGGCCCATGTCGTTGAGCACCTCGACATGATGCGCGATGGCAAAGGCATAGGCCTCGAGCAAAGCGCGCCAGACATGGCCGATATCGTGCGACAGCGTCAGCCCATCGATCACGCCACGGGCCGCAGGATCATGGATCGGCGTCTTCTCGCCGAGGAAATAGGGCAGGATGATGAGGCCGTCGGCACCGGCGGGGCGCTCTGCCGCCAGCGCATCGAGCCGCTGGTGTACCGAAATACCCTCGGCCTGTGCCGCGGCCGTCTCGCCGCCGGCGAAATTGCGTACGAACCAGTTGAGGCCCGAGCCGCCGGTCGACATGCAGCCATTGGGCATGAACAGGCCCGGCACCAGATGATAATCGAGATACATGCGCGGATCGGGCTTGATCTGATCGGTAGCGATCAGGATATCGACCGAGCCGCCGAATTTCAGGAGGACGTCGCCTGGCTTGGCGACGCCGGCGCCGAGCGCGGAGGCGATCATGTCGGCCGCACCACCGACGACAGGTGTTCCCGCCATCAGGCCGGTCTCATCCGCGGCCTTCGCCGAGACGGAACCGAGGATCTCATGCGAGGCGATTTTTCGGGGCACGACCGAGCGCGGTATGTGCGCGAGCGCCACCAGATCGTCGTCGATCCGGTGCGTCGAAACATCGACGAAGCCGGCTTCCAGCGCCCAGTTCTGCTCGACCGCACGTTCGCCGGTGAGGCGCCAGTTGATGTAATCATAGGAGCCGAAAACGGTGGCGATGCGGCTGAACACCTTCGGCTCGTGACGTTCTATCCAGCGCAGCTTTGCGGTGACGAGCTGTTGGTTGATCCCGTTGCCGGCCTTGGCGATGAAAGCCGTCTCATCGCATTCGGTCCGCAGTTCGGCCACTTCGGCGCCACAGCGGCCGTCGCTCTGCTGGATGCTCGGCCGCAGCACCTCGCCCTGGTCGTCCAGAAGAACGACCGCCGGCAGCATGCCGGTGGTGCCGACCGCCACGATCTCCTCGGCCTTGATGCCGCTGGTCCTGAGCAACTCCTGCACGATGTCGCGGACATTGGTCCACCATTGCGCGGGATCTTCCTCGGCCCAGCCCGCATGCTCGGAATGCAGCGTGACGGGGCGCGAGGCGAGGCCCTGCACCTGATCCGGAAGCCGGATCAGAATGCCGATCGTCGAGGTAGTGCCGATATCGAGACCGAGAACGAACGCCATGTCGAATCCGTTGAAGTGCTGGGAAGGGCAGGCGGGCGAACCTGTCTGCCTCGTTGTGTCCCGCTGCTCGATACCAGTCGATCATTCCGGACCGGACCGCAACGATCGATATGATCACCGCGAGCCGGCGCGGTGGCCGGCATCGCCGTGGAAGCCGTCCTCAGCGCAAAGTGGCGACAACGTCCATGAAGCGCTTGACCCGATCGCCGTCGACGGCGTTCCAGGTATTGCCATCGATCTTGAAATGGGTTCCGATCACGACGCCGCTCGCCAGCGAAAGGACATCGCGGACATTGTCGATGTTCACGCCGGTGTTGGCGAAGACCGGCACGTCGTTGATCGTCTCGCAGACGCTGCGCAGGTGGGACTGGTCGGCCGGCTGGCCAGTGATCGGACCGGAAACGAGGATCGCGTCTGCCATCGACGAGAACACCGCGCTCTTGGCGCGCAATTCAATCGGGCGCTGGTCGAGCGAGTGTGCGAACTCGGCATTGATGTTGAAGAGAAGCTTCATGTCGTCGCGACCAAGGTTGTGCCGCAGGCGCGAGGCGGCGGCGCAATCGGGCTCCCACAAGCCCATGTCGGAAGCGAACAGGCCGGTGAAGATCTCGCGCACGAAACGGGCTCCGGTGGCAGCCCCGATCGCGACGCTGGCGGTCGGATCCCAGAGATAATTGACGCCAAACGGTACTTTCAGCTCAGGCTTCACCGCCTGGACGATCGCAGTCATGGCGGCAATGCCTTCGGGCGGCGCCTTGAAGACATAGGGGCGGTCGTTCTCGTTGCCGAACATGATGGCATCGACGCCGCCGCTCTGCAGCTTGCGGATGTCGGAGAGTACGCCATCGATCAGCTTGTCGAGGCCGCCATCGGCATCATAGAGGGGCGTTCCCGGCAGGGCACCGATATGTGCCATCGAGATGACAGCCTTCTTCTTGTCGCCGAAAAATTCAAATACCATCGAGTCTTCTCCTTGGGATAAAGTGAAAATGTTGCGCCTCAGTCGCGCGTCAGTGGCGGCGCGATGCGCAGGTCGACCTTGGCCGCGGCGAGCGCCGCGGCGATCTTGGCCGGCGGCTCGGCATCGGTGATGAGGATGTCTATGTCCGACAGTGGCGCTATCCGCACCAGCGACATGCGCAGGAATTTGGCGGAATCGCACAGGACGATCTTGGTGCCCGACCGTCTCAGATAGGCGCGCTTCATATCGGTATCATCGAAGGAATAGTCGAAGAGGCCGTCCGCCGTGATGCCGGACACGCCGATGACGGCGACGTCGAACCACAGCGCCTCGAACTGGGCGATGGCCGCGGGCCCGCCGGTCGACATCTCGTCGGCCCGTACGCGACCGCCGGCAACATAGACTTCGGGCACGCCGCCGTTCAGCAACGCCGCGATCCTGAGGCTGTTGGTGAACACCTTGGCGTGCGGAAGGTCCCTGAGGTGCTCGGCCATCAGATAGGTGGTGGTGCCGACATCCATCGCGATCGTGCGGTATCCCGAGACCAGCGCGGCCGCGGCCGCGGCAATCGCCGCCTTCGGGTCTCGGCGCTGGCGCAAGCGCGAATCGAAACTCGGCTCCTCACTGTCCATGGCGACCAGCGGCGGGGTGTCGGCCTCGATCGCGCCGCCATGGATTCGCACCAGCCTGCCCTCGCGTTCCAGTTCGACGAGATCGCGGCGGATCGTCATGTCGGAAACGGCAAGTTCGGCAGCGGCCGCAGCGACAGTGAGCGACCCCGTCCGGCGCAGGAAAGCCAGGATGCGTGCCTGTCGATCGTGCGCGAGAAGGCGCTGACGATCGGCATCACGCGGTGCGCCGTGCGTGGACGATAGAGGAGGGGCGGTGTCGTCTGCCATCGATGTATCCGGTGGGTAAGCTGCTGACGAAGCGGTCAGCGGTTTTGACTCTACCGCATGATCAAACATTTTCAAACAAAAATATGTTTGCAGTGTTCGAATTTATTGGTATGCATCTCAAATCAACAGAGCGCATTCCGCCATCAAGCAGAGAGAATACGACCATGCCGGCTGTCTCCGTCACGCCTCCAGTGCTTGCCGAACTTGCGGGCAAACGCGCCTTCGTGACAGGCGGCGGCGCGGGGATCGGTCGCGCGATCGCGACCGCCCTGATGCGGCAGGGTGTCGCCGTGGCGATCGGTGATCTGGATCCCGACGCGGCACGCAAGGCGGCCGAGGAGATTGGCGGCGGTGCCACGCCTGTCATGGTTGATGTTCGCCGTCGCGATTCCGTCGAGGCTGCCTTTGCAACTGTACTGGAAGCGCTTGGCGGCTGCGACATCTTGATCGCCAATGCCGGCGTGTCCACCATGCAGCATGCGCTCGATCTGACCGACGAGGAGTGGGACTTCAACTTCTCGGTCAATGCACGCGGTGTATTCCTGGCAAATCAGATCGCTGGACGGCATTTTGTCAAGCAGGGCACGGGTTGCATCGTCAACACCGCCTCGCTTGCCGCGAAGGTCGGTGCGCCGCTCCTGGCGCACTATTCGGCATCCAAGTTCGCCGTGCTCGGCTGGACGCAGGCCTTTGCCCGCGAGCTCGCGCCGAAGGGGATACGCGTCAATGCCGTCTGCCCGGGGTTCGTCAAGACCGGCATGCAATCGCGCGAAGTCGAGTGGGAGGCGCATCTGCGGCAAGTCACGCCCGAACGGGTGGTCGCCGACTATATCGCGCAGACGCCGCTCGGCCGGCTCGAGCTGCCGGAGGATGTCGCCGACGTCGTCGTGTTCCTCTGCTCGGATCAAGCCCGCTTCATGACTGGCCAGGGGGTCAACGTGACCGGCGGCGTCTACATGACCTGACGGCCTTTGGCGGCTTGAGCCGGATCCTGACGCAGGCGCGCTCCATCCAAAAAAGTGAACACATATGATCAGAAGGTAGGCTTTTAATGTTGTATTTTGTTCTCTAAGATGACCGTTCGCTCGACTTCGGCCTTCGGCGTTCAGCCGGGTCAGACGGGTTCATGAGGAAAGTCTATGGCGTCTATCGAGCTCGATCGCGTTTCCAAGCTCTACGGCAATGGCAATTACGGGGTGCATGAGGTCGATCTCACCATTCCCGATGGTGAATTCGTGATCTTTCTCGGACCGTCGGGATGCGGCAAGTCGACGACGCTGCGGATGATTGCCGGCCTGGAGAGTATTTCCTCCGGCGATCTTCGCATCGGTGGCAAGAGCGTCGCCAATGTCGCGCCGCGCGACCGCAACGTCGCGGTGGTGTTCCAGAGCTACGCGCTCTATCCGCATATGTCGGTGCGGCAGAATATGGCCTTCGGGCTGAAGATGCGCGGCACCGACGCAGCGGTCATCGATGCCAAGATTGCGGACGCCGCTAACCTGCTCGGTCTGCAGAGCCTTCTCGGCCGCAAGCCGGCAGCGCTTTCGGGCGGCCAGCGGCAGCGTGTCGCGCTCGGCCGGGCGATCGTTCGCGAACCGGCGGCCTTCCTGCTTGACGAGCCGCTCTCCAACCTCGACGCGCAGCTGCGTGCCGAAATGCGGCTCGAACTCGTCAAGCTGCACCGGCGCCTTGGCCGCACCATCGTCCATGTCACGCACGACCAGGTCGAGGCCATGACCATGGGCGATCGCATATGCATCATGCGCGATGGTCGCCTGGTCCAGGCCGGCCGGCCGCTTGAAGTCTATGCCGACCCGGTCAACACCTTCGTCGCGCGCTTCCTGGCGACGCCGCCGATGAACCTCATTCCGGCCACGCTTCAGGCCGCACCTGGCGAAGGGCTCTCCGTCCTGACCGACAGTGGTGCCGTGCTTGCCGTCCCCGCCCGCCACCGCAACGCCTATGGCGAGCGTGTCGGGCGCCGCGTCATTCTGGGCGTGCGGGCCGAGGATTTCCACGAAAGCCCCGACAAGCCGGACTGGCAGAAGATTGCCGTACGGGTCGTGGCCGTCGAGGCTCTCGGCGCCGAGAACGTCCTGATCGGCCAGATCGCGGGTCAGCCCACCGGCAAGGATGATGCGCGCCCGACCGGCGATGATAAGCCGTTGGAGATCGCCGCCCGCCTCAGCCGTTATTTCACGGCGCCCGTCGGCTCGACCGTCGAACTCTACATCGACCCGCTGCCGATGCACCTCTTCGATCCCGAGACCGAACTGGTCATCGCGCGGCCGAGCCTCATGGGGGCCACTCGATGACCAGCATGGACAGAAACGAGCGGCCTGCCTTTCGTCGCCGCTTCGGCCTGCATTTCGGGCTGATTGTCGTTTGCGCCATCGTGCTGCTGCCGCCGCTCTGGGTGCTCCGGACGAGCTTCGTGCCCGAGCAGCTATCCTACAGCAACGAGCTGATGCCAGCCTTTACGACGGACAATTATTCGGCGCTGCTGTCAGGTCGCTTCGGTCAGTCCTACCTCAACAGCTTGATCGTCGCGCTCGGCTCGGTTCTGCTCGCTTTGCCTTTTGCCGCCACCACCGGCTATGCCTTCGCCCGCTTCCGTACGGGCGGTCGTTGGGCGCGGTTTGCCGTTCTGGCGACGCAAATGCTGCCGCCCGTGGCGCTGGTGCTGCCGACCTTCACGCTGTTCCGAAGCCTTGAGCTCAGCAATTCGCTGACCGGGCTGATAATCGTCTATGCCGCGCTCAACCTGCCTTTCCTGACCTGGATCCTGATGGGCTTCTTCGAAGGCATTCCAGTCGATCTGGAGTGGGCGGCGATGACCGACGGCGCGACCGCCTGGGGTGCCTTCTGGCGCATTGTGCTGCCGGTGTCGATGCCCGGTATCGCGGCCGCCGGCGTGCTCGGCTTCATCCTGGCGTGGAATGAGTTTTTGTTTGCCCTGGTTTTGAGCGGGCCCAAGACGGCGACCATACCGGTTGCGCTCGCCGCGTTGCAGACCTCGAACGGCGTCCAGATCGCCAAGGTTTCTGCCGGCGTCGTCCTAGCCATCCTGCCGCTGGTCGTGGCTTCCCGCTTCATCCAGCGTTTCATCGTCCAGGGCTTGACGTTCGGCAGCGTGAAATAGGCCGGCCGCTCCGAGAGCCGACATGGCTCGCTAGCCGGTTATGAAATCGTGGCGGGATCACCGCCGCGTCCAGAGGGAAAGAGGAGTAGAGAGTTATGACTTGGAACAAGCAGACCTTGATCAAAATGCTGATGACGGCCGTGAGCGGGGCAGCTGTTGTCAGCGCATCGCTTCCGGCCAGGGCGGCTGAGCCCATCACCTTGCACGCCTTGATGGAGGACGTGCCGGAAACCAAGATCATTGAAGCGCTGTTGCCCGAATTCGAGAAGCAGACCGGCATCAAGGTCGAGTTCGAGAAGATCGGCTATCCCGACATGCACGACAAGCTGGTGTCGCAGCTGACCGCGTCGCAGAGCTACTACAATGTGCTCGAGGTCGACTTCTTGTGGGCAGGCGAATTTCCGGCGGCCGGCTGGCTCGCCGACCTGAAACCCTTCGTCGAGAAATCCAAATACGATCTGAGCCCCTTCATTCCCTCGACGCTTGACCTGCTCGGCCGAACCAAGGACCAGCTGTTCCTGGTGCCCATGTACAACTACTCGATGGGCCTCCTCTACCGGACCGACCTGATCGGCGACGAGAAGCTCAAGGCCGCCTACAAGACGGCAACCGGCAAGGAGCTCGCTTTGCCGACGACGCTCGAAGATTATGTGGCGATTTCCAAATTCATGAAGGCCAATGCCGGCGTCGCCGGAGCCGCGATGCAGGGCCAGCGCGGCGATCCCAACAGCATGGAATTCTCCAATTACCTGTTCTCCGCCGGCGGCAGCTATCTCAATGCCGACGGCAAGGCGAGCCTCGACACGGCAGAGGCCAAGAAGGCGCTCGATCTCTATGTCGACAACATCCAGCATGGCGCCCAGCAGGGTGCCGTGTCGGCGACGCTCGATGACACCATGCGCCTGATGTGCAGCGGTTCCGCCTTCAGCATGGTCACCTATTGGTGGATGCTGCCGCAGATGGACGATGCCGTGAAGTGTCCGACGGTCGCCGGCAAGGTCGGTCTGTCGGTGATGCCGGGTGGCCATGGCGAAAGCGGCGGTTGGGGCTGGGGCATTCCCAAGAACACGTCACCGGAAGAGCAGGAAGCCGCCTGGACCTTCATCCAGTGGGTGCAGAGCAAGGAGGTTTCGGTGAAGCGCGCGCTCGAAGGCCACGCGCCCGTGCGCAGCGATGTCTATGCCGATGCGGCGGTGCTGGCGAAATATCCTTTCTACAAGACCGCCGAGGATGTGGTGGCGACCGGCAAGTCGTTCCCGATCTTCACCTATTCGGCGCAATACGAGGATCTGCTCGGTACCCAGCTCTCGCTGGCGGCTGGCGGCCAGGCGACTTCGGACGCGGCGCTGAAGGCGGCTTCCGACGGCCTGCAGGGGCTCCTCGACAAATAGCGCTCTGGCTCGGCAAGGAGATCCGGCGCGGCGGTGTCAGCCGCGCCGGATCTTGACCTCTTGACGAGATCAGCAACGCCACCCCGACCAAGGCTCGGCTACGATGCACAATGCGATCAAAAAAGGATGGGCTGCCCGTGGCCGCGAGTGGCGAACCGGCTGGGCCTTTGCCTTGCCCGGCCTGTTGCTGCTGGCGGTCGTGATGGGCTTTCCGCTGGCCTATGCCTGCATCCTCTCGATCTCCTCGATGACCCTGATCAAGCCGCAGCTTCTGCCGCTTGTCGGGTTCAAGAATTTCGCCTCGATGATCGGCGATGAGCTGTTCTGGAACGCGCTCTGGCTCACCGTGCGCTATTCGGCGGTGACGGTGGTCGGCGAGTTCGTGATCGGGCTCGGCATTGCCCTGATGCTCAACCGGACGGTCCGGATGAAGCCGGTCTATTTCGCGGTTCTGACCATTCCCATGGCGATGTCGCCGATCAGCGTCGCCTTGATCTGGCGCATGCTGCTCCAGCCCAATCTCGGCATCGCCAATCATCTCATGGAGACATCAGGCCTGCCGCGCCTCGACTGGCTCGGCACGCCAGGCATGGCGCTCTGGACGATGGCGGCGATCGACATCTGGCAGCAAATGTCCTTCGTCGTGCTGATCCTTGCCGCGGGGCTCGCCGCTTTGCCGCGCGATCCCTATGAGGCGGCTGAAGTGGATGGCGCGCGCGGCTGGCAGCAATTCGTCTACATCACGCTGCCGATGCTTCGGCCGGTCGCGGCGATCACCGTCATCATTCAGCTGATCAACGAGTTCCGGACCTACGATCTGCCCTATGTCCTGACCAAGGGCGGACCGGGCAACGCGACCGAAGTGCTGAGCTTCTTTGCCTACCGTCGTGCCTTTCTCGGCCTTTCGCTCAACGAAGGCGCGGCAGCCGCGTTCGTGCTGCTGCTGATCGTCCTTCTGCTCACCGTGATCTTCTTCGCCGTCCTCGAGCGCTCGCAATCGGCAGAGGGCCGGAAGTAGGGCTGTTAAGCCTTGAGCAATCTATGCGGCCTATCCTGGCTTGCAGATTGTCGAGGGAACATGAAACGCAAGCCGCTCCTGCTTTTCGCCTTTCCGTTTCTCATTCTGGCGGTCCTGGCAGGGGAGCGCATGGCGACCTTGTTGCTGGGCACCTATCCAGCCAGCCCCACCGCATGGTGGCTATGGCTTGAACTGCGCCCCTTGTCGGCGATGTTCTGGCAGCAGGTGGATGTCTGGCTGGGCGGCTCCATGGCTCTCGACGCTGTCATCCTTGCCGCCGCATCGATCGTCTGCTGGATAGCGTGTCACGCCAAGCGGTCGGCTTTCGTCTTCCTCGCCAACCATGTCGCCCTGATTTTTGCCGGGCTGATGATCGCCGTCGGCAGCCATTCGGAAACGGCGAGCACGATCGCCGCATTCACCTCGCCCAGCGGTTTTCCATTCACGCTGGCTGTTGATTTCACCTTGAAGAACAGCCTGGTGCTGCTTTTTGGCATCGTGGCCTGTGCCTACTGCCACATCGCCTTCCTCACCGAGGCGCGGGAGCGGTCCGTCCGGACCATCCGTATCCTGGCGCTGCAGCGCGATCTCTGAACCGCTCGCATCCTGCCCGGATGCAGCGCCGTCAGGCCTAGTTGTTGATCCGGCGGTAATAGACCTTGCCGTCGGGCTGCTGGATGCGCTGGTAGTTGGAGCTTGGGGCAGGCGGCGAGGCCGACGCGATTCTCCTCCTGGGTGCGGGCGCTTCGATGACGCCGGGTTCGCTCGCGCTCTCGCCGTCGAGGGCTTCGGGCGCCTGCGCCAGCGTGCTGGTGGCGATCTCGGACGGTTCTTCCGCACCCGGCATGGCCGCGCCGCCGGCGACCGGCATAGGCTGCCCCAACCGGGCAATGCTGGCATCGATCTCGTTGAAGCTGCCTTGCAACTGGCTGTCCAGTTTCTCGAACCGGCTCTGGAAGCCGTTGTTGACCGTGTCGAGCCGGGCCGCGATCCGCTGCTCGAACGCGCCGAGCTGCTCCAGTCGCGCTTCGACGAAACGCAGGTCGCTCATGCCCCGATAGAGATAGACCGCGGCCGCCATGTTGATCGCGGTGATCAGAAGCGCGCCACCGGCGACGATGACGCCGATCGTCTTTGCCTTGCTGGGCTTCTCGGTGGCAGCCGGTTCGCGCTGTTCCTGGTTTCCGATATCGATCGCCGGCATGTCCGGTTCGCTGATCATCGTCATTGGACCACCACCTTTGCGCCGACCGCGACGCGTTTGAAAAGATCGATCACATCCGTGTTGGTGAGACGAAAACAGCCCGATGTCCCGTCGAAGCCGACACCCGACGGGTCGTTGGTGCCGTGTATGCGGTAGAGCGTGTCGCGGCCGTCCCGCGACAGGTAGAGCGCCCTTGCGCCGAGCGGATTGTAGGGGCCGGCGGGCACCATTTTCGGCAGCTCCGGCTGGCGGGCGCGCATTTCCTGCGGCGGGCGCCACTCCGGCCATTCGGTCTTCGCCCCGACCTTGACGGTGCCGGTCCAGCCGAACCCGTCGCGCCCGACGCTGATCTGGTAGCGCAGCGCCTGGCCCTGGCGGGTCACCAGGTAAAGCGCCTTCTCGTCCTTGCGGATGATGATCGTTCCCGGCTGCTCGGCGGTTGCGAAGGCAACGGCCTTGCGCAGGCTGGGTCCCATCGCCGGCAGCGGCGGCCGCTCCGAAAGCGCCGATCGCGCCTCGGCGAAATCGTGGACGGACAGCGCCAGCGCCACGCCGAGCACGCAGGCGCCGGCGAGCTTTGGGGCGATCCGATATCTATCGGGCAGCGTCATCGAGCCGCTCTTTGAACATCCGCTTCAGATCCTTGTTGAAGCGCGCCCGCCCATCCACTTCCGATGGCGGGATGGCCCTGTTCAGCGCATCGGTCAGAAGCGCGTTGTCCAGCGCGACCGACTTGATGTGCGGCGCCTTGAAGATCTTTTCGAGCTCGCTGCGCGAAAAATGGTTCCCGAACCATTTGCGCTTGTGCTTGTTGGCGACCAGCGTGATCGACACCGCATTGCCGCGCAGCTCGCGGATCTTCTTGTAGAGCCGCTTGCCTTGCCGCAGCGACGCGACGTTGAGCTCGAAGACGATGAAGATCTCGTCGCTCGTCGACAGCACGGAATTGTGCCAGGGCGTTTCGAGATTGGGCAGGTCGATGACGATGTCGTCGAAGCGGTAGGCGACCAGGTCGAGCAGCCGGAAGACGAAATCGCTGCCATGCGGCTCGAACGGCAGTTGCGGCCGCTCGAACGCGTAGAGCGTGAGGCCGGACGGGCGCGACAGCTTGATGACGTCCATCAACTCGACATCGAGCCGCTCCGGCTGGCCGATGATGCCGGCAAGGTCGAACTGGTTGAACAGATTGAGATAGGCGCCGCAATTGGCGCTCTGAAAATCCAGGTCGACGAGACAGGTGGACGCCGCGCGTTCAGCCGATTTCGACGCCAGGAATTCGGCCGCCGACAGCGCCAGCGTCGTGGCGCCCGCGCCGCCGCTGGCGCTGATGAAGGTGATGATCCGGCTCTTCGTTCCCTGGCTGCCGGTGTCGTGGAAGGTCACCGCGTTGAGCAGCTCCTTGCCGTCGAGCGGCTTGTGCAGCCAGTCCGAGGCGTTCATGCGCACCAAAACGCGCGTCTGTTCCGAGGTCAGCTCGTCGGAAACCGCGATCAGCGGCACGGCAGCCCACAGTGCGCGCGCCTCGACGATGCCCGGCCTGCCGAGCAACTCGCCATTGCCGAGATCGAGGATGACGATGCCGGGCCGCGTCTCGGCGGGCGGACCTTTCAGAAAGTCGCTCGTCTCGGAAACCCTGACGTCATAGATCGCCAGCGCATCGAGCCGCGTCGCCACATCGCGCTTGAAATTCGGATCCGACGAAAACAGCGCCACCTGCTTTCGCTTGGTCGGCGTAACCTTGGTGTTGATGGCGTTCATGGCCAGGTGCTTTTCATGTCTTCGCCCGTGACCGTGCTCAGCATGGAGGGCATTGTGATATTTGCGAATCCGAGAAAGAAGAACTGGAAGGGATGATTGGTGATGCTGACGGTGACTGTCGGTACTGGCCCGCTGGGACGCGTCCAGTAGCCGAGGCCGGATGCCTGGTATTGTATCCGCACTTCGGACTTCGCCAGCATTGGCAGGAAAGTCTGCATTCCGGCCCGGCTGCTGTTGCCGCTGAAAATGAAATCAAAAGCGGCTTGGCTTACATTGAGGTTCTGACACGTAGCGCCCACGCCACAAGTGCAAGTGACGCTTCCAGCAATATTGGCAGTGCAGATATAGTTGTAGGTGTTTGCAGCCACCGCGGTGCCGACTTTGGTTATATCGCTCTGCGTTATCGTCTCCACCAGAAGCCCGCTGGCGACAGGTGTAGAAATCTGCGCCAGCCTTGCGCCGGCTTGCACCGCTTTATTCCCAGCATTCCATTGGTAAAAGGCGTAGCCGAAATCGACGAAGCCAAGCAGAAGCGTCAACAGCAGCGGCATCACTATGGCCATTTCGACCATAGTCGCTCCGGACTGGTTGGCCCAAAACTTGATGCGCTCCGTCACCATCCAATGACTCGTTCCTGATGGGACACCCTCAGCGTGAGAGCACCAAAGCCGAGATACGACCAGAAGCCGACGTCCGGATAAGAATAGGAGGTACTGACGTCCACGACATCGACATTGGTCGTGCTGCTAAGATAAAGCTGCGTGCCCGTGGCCACATCGACCGCGGGCGTGGACAAACTCTTGGTGATCTCAACTGTCGGTGGAAGCCATCCAGCCACTCTGGCGCTGCCGCCGGTGACCGCCCCCGAGGCAGCAAGGTTTTGAGCCCGCCCCTTGCAGGTCTCCCAGTCACTGCTGCATCGTGCCATGTAGCGACCCGCATCTTCAACGCCGGCTTCGAGAAGCAGGCGCGTGTTCAGGATGTTGGAAAACTCAAACACACCAGCCGATAACAGAAATACCAGTGGTATGGTGATCGCGGCTTCCACCAAAGCGGCGCCATTTTCGTCGCCTTGGAACCGCCTAATGATGTTGCCGAACCTGGTCATGTCGATCCTACCGATACAGTTGGGCTTCGTTGCGAAATGCTTTGTCTAAAAGGGTGTTGTTGGCAAACCCCCCATCTACATCGACGATCTCCAGGCTGATAGGCTTCTCCCCGGCCGTGGTGTCCTCGTCGTCCTTGCTGTTATCCTGCTTCTGGATCGGGCTATTTATAAAGACACTGGCATAGCCATCAGGCTTGAGCTGGACATGGCCATTGATCTTGGCTTGGTTGGCGATGCAGTTGACGATCGCCATGTTAAGCAGACGGCGATCGGGATCCGAGGTCGGCGTTGTGCCTTTGAAACAGGCCGGAACGCCGCTTTCCTTTGTCGGCGCGAGGGACTTGTCCCCGACGAGCCCGTTCGCAATCTCGTATTTGTAGACGTCATATCTGGAAGCCGGCACAGAGGCGCCGGTCGGGTTGGTGGTGCTAGGGACGGTGGGATATGCGGCACCATGGTTAATCTGCCAATAGTTGGTGCGATCCCATGTCGAATTCGTCATCCCCGTTGCGGAATCAAAGCCATCGCCTGGCGGCAGCGCCATCGCCGTTCCGTCTGTGTTGGGCTTGTATTTGTTGCAGTTCGCGGTCTTGTCCACGCCCTTGCGCACATTGCTCGCCGGCCGATATTGCCAATCGGTGTCATGGCTCTTCAGCGAAGTGCTGTAGATGTCGAAGCGTACATTGAGGCCAGCGTTGACCTGGCCCAGGGTGACGCCGGTCTTAGTGGTGAGCTTATCGCGTTGATAGCAGGTGCCGGCGGTTCCGACAGCGAGCGCGTCCCGCAGCGACGCGAGACTGTTGTCGATCAGTCCGAAATTGCCTGGGCCGGGGTTGCTGTCGACCTTGAGGACGCGGAGTTCGCGGCTGTATGTGAGCCCGGCTGCAAAGGCCTGCTGGATCGTTTTGCTGGTCGACGGGTCGGTCGTCTCGAACGGATTGCACATGAAGATTGGCACCGTTTCGCATATCGACTGGACAAATCCGGCCACAGCCTGTGGCCTTAAATCCATGGTGTCGCTGCCGCCTAGAAAGCTTGCCGGGAATATCGTCGCGAAGGCGCCTGCGCCATCCGCCAAGCCGGAAGCGTTTACCGTCACCAGAGAGAATGTCACAGCTTTGGGATCGGTACTTGACCAGTCATGACCGGTAGAATCGACGCCGGCGGCGCTCAAAGTGGTGCTGTCGTCGGCGGGTATTCCCGTCAAATATCTGACGGTCACGTCG
Source organism: Mesorhizobium sp. M7A.F.Ca.US.008.03.1.1 (assembly GCF_003997495.1). Lineage (GTDB taxonomy): Bacteria > Pseudomonadota > Alphaproteobacteria > Rhizobiales > Rhizobiaceae > Mesorhizobium. The sequence continues at coordinate 40,344 of NZ_RZRU01000001.1, forward strand.
GCCACCGCGAGCGTGTGATCGTGAGAAGTGGGATCGTCAGAGGTAGAAAACTTGGTTTTGTTGGTGAGTAGGGTCGTCATCGCCCGGTTCGCTCGGTCGATTGAATCCGCTCTGCCATCCAGTTCAGCAGCGGTCGCAAGCGCGAGCGCATCAACACCCTTCTGCAGATCATTATGCAGTCCGCTGGCCCGGCTCATATCGATGGCCAGCAGAGCAAAGCCGACAAGCACGGGCAGCATGATCGCCACAAGGATCATCGCGACGCCGCGTTGATCGTTCCAGATGGCACGAATGGTCCCCAACATGACCTTACTCTCTGCTTTCCTGCGCCAAGGCCCTCGCATGCCGGCGCCTTCCGCATCCTTCCATTCAGTTCACTGTGTCACACCCGACCCGCCGACATTGACCGTGATCGCCGGCGGTGGCGGCGGCGGCGGTGGATATTTGTAGGCCTGGGCTACGGCAGCGGCGCGCGCGCCGTCACCTTCGATCCTGGTATTCCTTGCGTTAGGATTGAGCGGGTCCACCGTCTGCAGCATCGAATTGAATTTCTGCGTGTCGCCGGCGGCTAGCGTCACCGAATCATAGTGGTTCAGGTAGTCGGCGGCGCAGCCTGACAGCGCACCGGCGCAGAGAATGAGGATCAAGGCGCTATTTCTTGACATAGAGCATCTTGTCCTTCGATTTGAAGTCGAGCATGTGGCCATAGGGGCCGGTGACGCCTTCGCCGAGTTCATATTTGCGGACCATGTCCTTGGTCACTTCAAGCTGGCCGAGCACGAAGAATTCCGGATCGTTGGCGGGCCGCGTCTTGTCGAACGGCGTCGCCAACTGCTCGCCGGGCTTCACCGGCCGCACGATGTGCGGCGTGACGATGACGACCAGCTCGGTTTCTTCCTTCTGGTTGCTCGAACTGCGAAACAGCGTGCCGATAACCGGCACCTGGCCGAGCCAAGGCACCTGGTCCTGGAGCTTGGTCGTCTTGCTCGAAAGAAGCCCGCCGACCGCGAAGCTCTGGCCGTCGCGCAACTCGACGACGGTCGACAGTTTGCGATTGGTGAAGATCGGGTCGCCGGCGGTGGTGAAGCCGGTCAGGTCGCTCACCTCCGGCGCCAGCTGCATATGGATCTTGCCGTCGTCGAGTACGACCGGCGTGAACAGCAGATTGACGCCGAATTGCTTGTAGACGATGCTTATCTCGCCGTCTTTGTCGAGAGTGCGGATAGGCACTTCCCCGCCGGCATTGAAGCTGGCCTGTTCGCCGGAAAGCGTGGTGAGGTTGGGGTTCGCGAGCATGCGCACCGCGCCTTTGGACTCGAGCGCCTCAATGATCAGATCGACCTTGATGTTGCTGTCGATGACGCGCGTGATCAGCGCTCCGAAGGGAGCCGAGTTGGACAGCAGGCCGCTGAGCAGACCGCCCGGTCCGAGCACGACACCGTCTTCGTCGACGGCAGCAACACCGGTACCGGTACGGGTTGTGCCATCGCCGTTCCTGCTCTTGATCGACACGCCGAGATCGCGTCCGGCATTGCGCTTGGCTTCGAGCACCCGCACTTCGAGATTGACCTGCTGGCTGTCGTCGACGATGACCGAGTTGATGACAGCGTCCGGGCCATATTGCTGCGCAACCGCCAGGATCGAGGCCAGCGTGGCGCCGTCCTTGACGTGGCCACCAAGCCTGACCTTGCCGTTGATCGAGCCGATTTCAATGCGCGACTTCGGCGCCACCTGGCGGATCGCCTGCGCCATGTCGCTGACGTCGACGCCGACTTCGATCTGGAGGGCGCCGAGCGAGCGCTTGTCGGTAGAAAACAGATTGACCGTGGTGGTGCCGGCGCCCTTGCCGATGACGTAAAGCGTGCGGTCGGTCATCGGCTGCGCATCGGCAATCTTCTCATCGCCGACGACGATATCGCCCAGATTGGCACTCACCTGGACCGTCACCGATTGCGACATCGGCAGGAAAATCCGGTGCACGCTGGGGGTCGACACGTCGATGAAGCGGTCTGCAGCGTGAACCGCGAAGCTCAACGACAGCAACGCACAGAAAAAGGCCAGAACGGCGGTCAGTGATCCCCGAAAAACGCGCATTAACGCTACCCCCTCGCCGGCTGATTCGCACTCCACATATCTGATATGCCGGTGTTATTTTTGTCGCGGCACATCATATGTTTCAAGCTTTATACCCCGAAAGACACCGACTGTCGCCCGCGCCGGTGCTTCCGGCTGCACATATTTGACCACTTCCTTGACAACTTCTTTCACCTGCGGCGCAGATGCCACAGCCGGCGCCGGCTTGACCTTGCTCAACTGGTCGAGACGGTTTCCCACTTGCTCCACGGCCTGGGTCAACCCGGCTAGCTTGTCTTCGGCGCGCTTGCGCTCCTCCGCAGCCGCGGCTTCCGCTGCTGCCTTCCTGTCGAGTTCCGCCTGCCTTGCGGCGACGTCTGCCGGCGTCTCGCCGGTCAGGTCGGAAAGCGTCACCCGTTCGGTCGTCTCGCCCTTGCTGGCTGCGGCCTGGCGCAGCGCCAGCGACAACTGCCCGGCGCCTGCCGCCAGCGTCAGCTTTTGCGCGTCCCTGGTGCTGGCCTCGAGCGTCACGGACTTCACCACCGTCGGGCTGTCCTTGCTTTCGTCGGCCACCTGGTCGATGGCGAGCACCTTCATGCTCTGCAGCAGCACGTCGACGAAACTCTTATCCGTGCCATCATCGCCGCGCGCCGTGCGGGTCAGTAGAATATCGACTCGATCGCCTGGGAAAACGAAGCCGGCGACGCCGAGCACATCATTGACGCGGATCGAAACGGCCTTCATGCCTTCGCCAAGCACTGCCGATAGTGTGGCGCGTTGGCCGGGGCCAGTAATCTTGGTAGCAAGAATCGGCTCATTGACACCGATCGCCTGCAATGCCTGCTTGGTACCGTCGCCAGCCAACAGGTCTTTTGTTGACTTGAATGCCCCGGCTGGAACCGCCCCCGCCGGCCATGCGACTTCGCGCAGTTTATCTGCGCTTAGAGCGTCACCGAACTTCAGCGGCATTGCCGCAACCACGACGGTGCTGCCTTGTACGACGCCCGTTTGCGCCATGGCGCTTCGCTGTCCTGCAAGCCAGATGTTGACCAGGACAACGGCCAGGACGCCGAACACCCCGGCGAGCACGATCATGATAAGTGTGTTGGCGCGCATGTCCCAAGCCCCAAGCCCCAATGCGGGATTCGCCCGCTGCGATCGGATTCAGGCCCGGCTCGAACGATCCGGGCCTGAGTGTAGTCAGGCGATCAGGAACCAACGCCCGTAGCTGCGGTGCAGACGCCAGACGGGTGCGCGTCGAGGGCGGTGCAGAGCGCCGTGAAACGACCGTTCACCCATCCGCCGATCGCGAGGACAGTCATAATCGATGCAACGGCGATAATGCCGATAAGGATGGAATACTCGACCATGGCAGCGCCGTTTTCATCGTCGCGGAACTGCCGGGTCATCGTCATGAGCTTGTTCATGTCAATTTCTCCCTTTGGAGGTTGTAACCCGACGAGACAGAGCACGGGATGAAATCCAAACCCAAGCATCCCCCGTCATCTCGATCCTAGGTCCCGAGAAAACGCAGAGTCAAACGAGATTAAGGGTTCCTTAACTTTCATATACGTGATTCGGCAAGAAGATTGCAAAGTCAAAGCTTATCAAGGGATTGATTCTTTTCATTTTTCGGACGTCCTTAACCATTCGTTCACAATTTGGCCGCTCATGTGGCGAAACTAGGGAAGCATTAGCTATGATGCATATTCCTTTATATCTAAGGACTTAAGCGGCAGTTTTGCTCATTTTTGCGGCGCGGTCGGATGAGTGTGAGGGCCGCAGATAAATTGGGAGAACCCCGCATGCCCTCTGCATAAAATAAACAAGGGATTTGTGGGCTTTGATCTTAACTATGCCGAAAGTAATGGCTGTGCGCTGGGCATCCAGGCGCTTGTGCGCTCGTTGGTTAACGTTTAGTTTCCGCTAATGCGTGTCCGAGGGGAGTATAAGCAATTATGCTGGGGCGGTTCATAAAGGGTCCAGGAGAACAGCAGGGAGTGACAAAGGTCGAGCCGCCGACGGTTTCGCCTGTTGCCCAGCCCCTTTCGGCCGTCGCTGATATTGAATCGCATGGCGATGATTTTCTGACGCTCAAGGTCGAGATTCATCGCCATCTTATCGATCGGTTCAATCTGACCGCCCTTGAAAGTGCTTCCAAGGATGAGATCCTGAACGAGATCCGTCCGATTGTTCGCGAGTTCGTTCGTAATCGAAACGTGCCGCTGAACGCACGCGAACTCGATCAATTGACCAGTGACACCGCCGACGAGATGCTGGGTCTCGGGCCGATCGAACCGCTGCTCAAGGACGATTCGATCACCGACATCATGATCAACACCCACAAGCGCGTTTTCATAGAGCGGCGTGGCATCGTCGAAGAAACGCCAATCCGGTTTCGGGATGAGGCGCATTTGCTGCGCGTCATCAACAAGATCGTTTCGGCTATCGGCAGGCGTGTGGATGAATCGTCGCCGATGGTCGATGCGCGGCTGGAAGACGGTTCGCGTGTCAACATCGCGGTGCGGCCGGTCTCGGTCGACGGCCCGCTGGTGTCGATCCGCAAGTTCTCGAAGAACCCCTATTCGCTTGAGCGTTTGATGGCGTTCAATTCCATCCGTCCGCCGATGATCGAGCTGCTGCGGATCGCGGTCCAGGCGCGCAAATCGATCCTGGTTTCTGGCGGCACCGGCAGCGGCAAGACGACGTTGCTCAATGCCTTGTCGAGCTACATACCCTCCAAAGAGCGGCTGATCACCATCGAGGATGCGGCCGAATTGCAATTGCAGCAGCCGCATGTCGGCCGGCTGGAGACGCGCCCGCCCAATGTCGAGGGCAAGGGCGAGGTGCGCCAACGTGAGTTGCTGAAGAACGCGTTGCGCATGCGGCCGGACCGCATCATCGTCGGCGAGGTGCGCGGCGAGGAAGCCTTCGACATGCTGCAGGCGATGAACACCGGGCATGAAGGCTCGATGACCACCATCCATGCCAACACGCCGCGCGACGCGATCTCGCGGCTCGAACAGATGGTCGGTATGGCCGGCATGCCGATGACGCATGATTCGATCCGGGCGCAGATTGCGTCGGCCATCGACATCATCGTGCAAACACAGCGTCTTTCCGACGGCGGCCGGCGCGTCACCTCCATATCGGAGCTGACCGGCATGGAAGGCAATGTCGTGCAGCTCCAGGAAATCTATCATTTCGTCCGCCGTGAAGTCACAGCCGAAGGCAAAGTCATCGGTGATTTTCGTGCAACCGGTGTCCGTCCGCGCTTCGCTCCGGAGGCCGCGACACTTGGCCATCATTTTGCCAAGGACGCCTTCAACCCGCAGGTTGCCCTCTGATGCCGACGGGTCAAGCTCTGCTGTATTTCATCTACATGCTGGCGGCGGCCTCGGTCATTCTCGCCGGCGAAGCCCTTTATCTTTCCTTTGCCGGCCGCCGCTCCCGGTCTCTAGCAGTTAATCGCCGATTGAAGCGGCTCGCTGGCGACGTCCCGGCCGAACAAACGTTACAGGGATTGCTGCGCGAGCGCGGGCTCACGGACTCGGGCGATTTTCTTTTCGGTATGGTCTGGTTGAACAGGCTCTATACCCAGTCCGGCATTACTGGAAACCCCCTGACGTTCGCTGCGACGTTCCTGCTTGCGGGTCTGGCGATGGCGTTGCTGCTGGCGATCCTCATCAATGTGTCGACCTTGGCGTCGCTTCTTATCTTTCTGGTCGTAGGGCTCGTCTTGCCGCTTCTGGTCCTCCGGCGCGCCCGCAACAAGCGAATCCGGAAATTTGCCAAACAGCTGCCGGATGCGCTCGACATGATTGTCCGTTCGCTGCGCGCCGGACATCCCGCTTCGGTCGCGATCGGTCTTGTGGGGCGCGAGATGCCGGATCCGCTCGGTACCGAGTTCGGCATCGTCTCCGACGAGATCACCTTTGGCCTCAGCATCGAGCAGGCCGTGCGAAAGCTTTCGCAGCGTGTCGGCTTCGAGGGCCTTCAGCTGCTGTCGGTATCGCTGTCGATCCAGGCCAAGACGGGCGGCAATTTGACCGAAATTCTAGCCAATCTTTCCTCGGTTCTGCGTGAACGGCAGAAATTGCGAATGAAAATCAGGGCGCTTTCGGCCGAAGGTCGCGTCTCCGCGTGGATCATCTCCTTGTTTCCTATTGTGATGTTCTTCACACTTCAAATCCTTTCCCCAGCCTATTACGGGGCGGTCTGGGGCAACCCGCTCATCTTCCCGACATTCCTGCTTTTTGGCTTGTGGGCGCTGCTTGGCGACTTCATCATGTACCGGATGGTCACTTTCGATTTTTGACTGGGGGCGACGAAAGAAATTGTTTTCGAACATTCAGGACCTGGGCTTCTTGGTGTCTATTGCCGTCTTTGTGGCGGCTGTGTCCTTCTTCCTTTTCGGTGCGCTTGTCTTCTTGCCGGCTCTGCAGACACGAAAGCTCGTCGCGCAGAGCCTGATGGGCGAAGGAATTACAGACCGCCGGTCGATGCTCGGACAAGACCAGCTTGCCAAGCTTGCGGCGCAACGGCCGGTCGATGCCTACTTCAAGTCGATCGAGAAGGAGCGCGATGAGCCAAATGCCCTGGAGGCGAAGCTGTTTCGCGCCGGCTTTTATCAATCAAGCGCACCACTGATTTATACGCTAAGTCGCCTGGCCGCCGTCTGCGTCGGCTTTCTGGCAATGTATGCACTCCTGTCGCGCGCTCTGCCGCCGCACCTGCCAGGTTTCATCACCTTTGCCGGTTCTGCCCTGTTCGGCCTAGCCTGCATCGTGCTTCCTTCCATTCTGCTCGACCGTTTCGAGAACAGCCAGAAACAGATCTATCGCCGGGCTTTCCCCGACTTCATGGACATGATGATCACCTGCGCCGATGCCGGCATGAGCCTGGAGGGGGCAGTCGAACGCGTCAGCCACGAAATGGCTGCCACCCACAAATGGCTGGGAATACAGCTGTCGATCATGAATTTGCAGTTGCGTGCTGGCAAGCCGTTGCGGGAAGCGCTACGCGAACTCTCGGATCGCATCGGACTGGACGAGGCGCGGGCACTGGCTGTCCTCTTTAGGCAGTCGGAAGAACTCGGCACCAGCCTCACCGACGCATTGCGTGTTTATAGCGCCGAGATGCGTGGCCAGAGAATCCTGAGTGCAGAGGAACGTGCCAACTCTTTGCCTGTGAAAATGATGATTCCGTTGGGGCTTTGTATCTTCCCTGTGGTTATGATGGTTATCATGCTACCGGTGATCATCCGTATGAGGGGCATTATCTTCTAATTGCGTGTATGATGTGATTCTAATATGAGGTCCGAGACCCTTGGGGGAACCTGTATGAAGAGGGCTATCGCGGCGGCGTGCTGCCTGTTGACGGTTATGCTTGCCGGCTGCCAGACGGACGCCACCGACGGGGTCGTGCGCACCAACGAACCGTCGAAAGGCGACGTGACGTCTTTTGGCGATGCTTTCGACGGGCTGAAGACGGTCAGCGATGTCGAATACTATGCCTCGGACCAGGCTGTCGCCGAAGCCAAGAACCAGTTCCGTGCCGAGAACTACGGCAATGCCGGCGCGCTGTTCTTCAAGGCGACGCAACTGGCGCCCAATGATGGTAACGCCTGGATGGGGCTGGCCGCCTGCACCGACCGCATCCACCGCTTCGACCTGTCCGACCGCGCCTATGCCAGGGCCTTCAAGCTGGTCGGCGCGACGCCCGAATATTACAACAATGTCGGCTATTCCTACCTGCTGCGCGGCAAGCTGCAGGATGCCCGCTCGAATTTCCTCAAGGCTTATGAGCTGGCGCCCAACGATCCGACCGTCGCCAACAATCTGAAGCTTTTGTCGTCAAGCGTGCAGAACGTCGAGCGCTAGCATGTTGCTCGTCGAAGCACTGCTGCTGAAGGCGCTCGCCATCCCTCTGCTGGCGTGGATTGCCTGGGTCGACTTCACCACCCAGAGGATTTCCAATCGCGACGTGCTGCTGCTGCTCTGCCTGGGGGCTGGGGGCCTGCTGTTGCTGTCGCTGCAGTCCGGCTCGTGGTGGGACATGGGACTGAGTGCCGGTGCGGGGCTTCTGTTGTTCGTCGCGTTCTTGCCCTTCTGGGTCCTGCGCAAGATCGGCGCCGGCGATGTCAAGCTGATCGCGGTCGTGCCATTCCTGATCAGCGGCGGCGCTCTCGCGGTGTTTTCAGTGCTGCTCCTGGTTTTCGCCTTGGCCACCGCCGCGATCGTGAAAAACCCCTTCCTGCTGCCCGCGGGCGCTTTTCGGCTCATTGTCCAGCATCTGGACCGCAAGGGCGTGGTGCCGTTCGGCGTGCCGATCTCCCTGGCCGCGATCTGTACGCTAGCGTTCCTGATCTACAAAAGCCTGGTGCTGGCGAGCAGTTCCGGGATTCTCAATCAGCTCAACTGACCCTGACATCTCACGCGGCTGAACGCACTGCGTTTCGACGCTCGTTCGGAGCCTTCGCCGGGGCGTTGGCTGACGGAGCAAACGAAAAACCCGCCTGTGCGGCGGGTCACTGGCGCAAATCAGCACCATGGGCAAATATGTACCATAGCTGAGGGCAGGCAGTCAAGAAAAAATTCCTATCGAAAAGCTACCGGCGCCGCTCGCGCTCCGTTCAGTCCCGCAGCAGATCGAACATCAGCTTGAAGAAGCGGTCCGCGTCGACCTCAAAGGCGATGCGGGCATTGTCCTTTTCGCCGCGCTCGCCCCAGTAATCGGCGATGGTCGCGCCGAAGGCGTAGGTGCCGGACAGATCGACGCCGATATGGGCAGGGCGCGTGCGCACCAATGTCGGGTCGATGGCCAGCGCCAGCGCGAGCGGATCGTGCATGGCGCCGCCGACGCCCATCGAGTTGCGGTGCAGCTTCTCGTAGAACAGCAGCCAGTCGTTGACGAGCCGGCCGAGCGGCGTGTCGATGGTGGCCAGTTCGGCATATTGCGGCGCCTCGATCAGCACCTGCATGGTGACGTCGAGGCCGACCATCAGGATCGGCACGCCGCTGTCCAGAACGATCTTCAGCGCCTCGGGGTCGCAGAACGCGTTGAACTCGGTCGGCGTGATGATCTCGCTCTTGCGGTAGAACACGCCGCCCATCCAGATCAGCTCCTTGATCTTGGGCAGCACGTCGCGATGCTTGAGGATCATCAGGCCGATATTGCTGAGCGGGCCGGTGGCGACGACCAGGATCGGTTCGGGCGCGGCGCGGAGCTTGTCGGCCAGGAAATCGACGGCATGCCGGTCGACCGGCTTGATCGTCGCCTGCGGCAGGTAGGGCGAGCCCTCGAGCCCGCTCGGGCCATCGGCGGTGCCGAGCACCAGCGGGCGCGCCAACGGACGGTGGCAGCCCTGCGCGACAGGCACGTCGCCGGCGCCGATATACTCCAGGATGCGCAAGGCATTGGCGGTCGTCTTCTCGACCTCCGCATTGCCGCAGGTCGTGGTGACGCCGAGTAGCTCGATGGCCGGCGAGCGATGCGCCATGACCAGCGCGATGGCGTCGTCGTGGCCGGGGTCGCAGTCGAACAGGATAGGAGTTGGCTTGGTCATCATGTCGTCTTTCACGCCGCCCGCTCGTAGCGCGCTATGGTTTTCTTGAAGCCGTCGAGGAAGCGCCGGCCGTCGAGGCCGGTGCAGATGCGGGTGGTTTTGGGCCCGCCGCCGGGCAGCAATTGCCGGCCGCGATAGGCCACGGTCTGGCCGCGCGCCAGCCTGCCGTCGAGCACGACGTCGGCGAACAGCGGCTCGGTCATCGTCGCCAGGCCGGGATCGAAAGCCAGCGCCACGGTGATCACGTCGTCCATCGGGAAGCCGACGAGGTCGAAGAATTCGCGCCAGATGTCGATGTAGATCGGGAAGCTGTCGGCGATCATCTCTAGGACGGGATTGTCCCTCGCGACGGCCTGCATGTCGGCGATGTCGTCGCGGGTCAGCATCGAATCGGCGACGCGGTTGTCCTCGCAGATGTCGAGCGGCACGAGGATCTTCTCGACATCGGCGTTGAGCACGATGCGCGAAGCCTCCGGATCGGCCCAGATGTTGTATTCCGACAGGGGCGTGATGTTGCCCGGCGTCTGGAAATTGCCGCCGAGCACGATCAGCCGCTTCAGTGCACCGGTCAATCCCGGCTCCTGCAACAGCGCCATCGCCGCGTTGGTCAGCGGGCCGGTCGTCACCAGCGTGATCTCGCCCGGATTGGCCGTGACCGTCTCGATGATGAAATCGACCGCATGTCCCGACGTGGCCTGCCGCACGGGCGTCGGCGCCGGCGGGTTGAACTTCTTCAGGCGATCGCCGAAACGGGCGACAAGCCGTTTTTCGAAATGCACCGGCGCCTCCATGTCGGCCTTGGCGTTGCCGACGATCGGCCGCCACGCGCCGGCGTGAACCGGGATGTCGTCACGCCCGGCGAGCGTCAGCGTGTTGAGGACGACGTTGGTGACCTGTTCGATCGGGCCGGCCGCACCGGTCACGGTGGTCACGCCCTCGAGCCGCAGCTTCGGATTGACCGCTGCAAACAGCACGGCGAGAATATCGTCGCCGGCCGAATCCACGTCGAGGATTATGCGTTCCATAGAGGCTTCCTTCACTGGGGATTTTTACCGCCGGGCTCGGTGTTCTTGTCTACCGACAGCAGTTTGCGCATCGTTACCAGCGTCTCCGCGATGACCCTTGGACGCGCCCGGTAGGACAGCGCGAACAGTGCGATCAGCGCGACGACATAGGGGACGGTGAGAACCAGGTAGGACGGATAGCCGAACGTCTGCAGGCGCAGCGAAAAGGCATCGGCGAAGCCGAACAGCAGGCAGCCGGCCAGCACCTTCAGCGGATCGCCGTTGGAAAAGATCAGGATCGCCACCGCCATGAAACCACGGCCCGACGACATGTTTTCGGTGAACATGGTGATGTAGCCGAGTGACAGATGAGCGCCGGCGAGGCCCGCCAGCAATCCGCACAGCAGCGACGCGATGTAGCGGACGCGGGTGATCGAGATGCCAAGCGCCTCGGCGGCTTCCGGTTTTTCGCCGACGACACGGATATAGAGGCCGAGCCGCGTCCGGTTGTAGCAGACGACCAGCAGCGGCACGGCGATGAAGGCGGCATAGACGAGCGGCGTGAAGCCGGAGATCAGCGGCGCCCACGAGCCGAGAAGGTCGCGCGCGCCGGGCAGCTGGACTTTCGGCAGGCCGACGATGCCGTGACCGACGATCGAACCGCGCGTGCCGAAGATCGCTTTCATCAGCGAGATCGTCATGCCGCCGGCCAGGATGTTGAGCGCCAGCCCGACGACCACTTCATTGGCCTTGAAGCTCACCACCAGGACAGCAAAGACCAGGGCGAAGACGAGCGCCGCCGCGACGCCGCAGGCGACGCCCGCGAGCGCGGAACCGGTCCAGATCGAACCAAGGACGGCGAAGAAGGCGCCGACCAGCATCTGCCCCTCGAGGCCGATGTTGAAGATGCCGGCCTTGGTGGTGAACGAGCCGCCAAGCGCGACCAGAAGGATGGGCGCGGTGGTGCGAAGCGTCGCCGCGATCAGCGCGACGTTGATGAGCTTGTCTAGAATTTCCATCGCCGCTCCCCTGCCTGGCTGTCGCCGCGCTTTCTCACCAGCACCTGGGCCGACACGCTGAGGATGATCAGCGCCTGGATCACGGTGATGATCTCGCGCGACGCGCTGGTATCGACCTCGAGCAGCAGCGATCCGTTGCGCAGAGCGCCGAAGAACAGTGCGGTGAAGATGGTGGCGACCGGCGAGCCATTGGCGAGCAGGGCGGCGATCAGCCCGTCGAAGCCGAAACCGGGAGCAAAGCCTTCCATGAAGCGGTGATGGACGCCGAGCGTCTCGACGCCGCCGGCCAGCCCGCCGACGGCGCCCGAAAGCAGCAGGACCAGGAAACCCTGCCGTTTCACGTTGACGCCGCCATATTCGGCGAATTTCGGCGCCGAACCGACCATCGTGACGCCGTAACCCCATTTGGTGTAGCGGAAGACAAGGGCTGCGCCGACCGCCAGCACCAGGCCAATGACCAGGCCCCAGTTCAACCGCGAGAAGCTGAATATCTCCGGCAGATAGGATGTCGCCAGGATCGGCGGCGTCTCCGACCAGCCACCCGGCCGCTTGAACAGGAAGATGGTGAAATAGGAGGTGAGCAGCACCGCCACGTAGTTCGACAGGATCGTCGAGACGACCTCGTTGGTGTTGTAGCGGGCGCGGAAGTAGGCGGGGATGGCGACCCAGGCCGCGCCTGCCACGACCGCCAGCGCCAGTGCTGCCAGCGTGTGAATGCCCGCGGGCAGGGGCATGGCAAAGCCGACCCAGGCGGCGGCGAAGCCGCCGAGGAACAGCTGGCCCTCGATGCCGACGTTGAACATGCCGCCGCGCAAGCCGATGCAGGCGGCGACACCGCAGATCAGGATCGGCGTCGTCTGCAGCAAGGTCCCGGCGATCTTCTCCTGATCGCCGAAGGCGCCGCGCAACAGTGTCATGAACACCCGCGCCGGGCTTTCGCCAACCATGAGGATGATGATCGCGCCCATCAGCAGCGCCACGCCGATGGCGATGACCTGGCCGGAAAGGGCACGCAAATGGTCTCTCATGATGCGGTCTCCGCGGCGAATTCCGGCGCGGCCACGCCTGCCATCATCATGCCGATGCGCTCCTCGTCGGCATCATCGCCGGCGACCTCACCCATGATCCGCCCGTTGAACATCACCAGGATGCGGTCGGCAAGGGCGGCCAGTTCGTCGAGTTGCACGGAAATCAGCAGGATCGCGCGGCCAGCGGCGCGCTGGCGCATGATCTCGTCATGAATGGCCTCCTGGGCGCCGATGTCGACGCCGCGCGTCGGCTGGTCGATCAGCAGGAAATCGGCGCCATTGGTGAATTCGCGTGCCAGAACGACCTTCTGGATGTTTCCGCCCGAAAGCCGCTTGACCGCATCGCTCGGTCCCCGCGCGCGAATATCGAAGCTCTTGATCAGCGTTTCGGCGTTTTGATTTATGGCATTCCAGTTGAGCATGCCGCCGCGGCTCCATGGTGCGCGATGCTGGCGGCCCATCAGGGTGTTGGCCGCTATCGAAGCGTTGCGATCGACCCCGCGTACCATGCGGTCGCCTGGAACATGGGCGAGGCCTGCCTGGCGGATCGCGGCGGGGGAGAGAGCGGTGAGATTCTGGCCCTTCAGCCACGCCCCGCCATGGCTTGCCGGCCGCAAGCCCGAAAGCACTTCCGCCAGCTCCGTCTGTCCATTGCCGGCCACACCCGCGATCCCCACCACCTCGCCGGAGCGGACCGTGAAACTGGCATCGCGAAGGGCCGGCAGCAGGCGATCGTCGCGCGCCCACAGATCTTTCACTTCGAGGACCACGTCGCCGTGTAGCGACGCGCGCGGCCGCCGGTCGAAGCTGACCTCTCGGCCGACCATCATGTGCACCAACTCGTCCTTGCTGAGCTCGGCCGTCGGCCGGGTCGCCACCTTCTTGCCGTTGCGCAGCACCGTCACCGTGTCGGACACTTCCATCACTTCTTCCAGGTGATGCGAAATGAAGATCACCGTCATGCCTTCGGCCACGAAGCTGCGCAGCGTCTGGAACAGCTCACGGCTCTCCTGCGGCGTCAGCACCGCGGTCGGTTCATCGAGGATGATGGTGCGCGCGCCGCGCACCAGGACCTTCAGGATTTCGATGCGTTGTTCTATGCCGACCGAGAGCAGCCCGACGCGCTCGGTCGGATCGACTTGCAGGCCGAAGCGCTTCGACAGGTCACGCGTGCGCGTAATTTGTGCGGCGTGGTCGATCAGCCCATGGCGACGGATTTCCATACCGAGAAAGACGTTGTCGGCAACCGAGAGCGAGGGAACCAGCTTGAAATGCTGGTGAACCATGCCGAGGCCGGCCTTTATCGCCACGGACGGGTCGGCGATCACGATCTCTTCACCGTTCAGCCGGATCGAGCCTTCGTCCGGTTGCAAGAGGCCGAACAGGATGTTCATCAGCGTCGTCTTGCCGGCACCGTTCTCGCCGATGATGGCGTGGATCTCGCCGCGGTGGACCGCAAGGTCGATGCCGTCATTGGCGACGAATGCGCCAAAACGCTTGGTGATGCCAGTCAACTCGACGGCCATCGCGGCATTGCTGTGGAGGGTCGGCGACCCCGGCGTGTTCGACAACGTGGCTCTCGCAGATTGGACACTGATCCGCCGCGGCAAGCCGCGGCGGATCAGTGTAGCGCTTTCTTGGGAGGGAGGCGCTGTTGTTGGCTTACTTCGCCTTGGCGATCACGATCTTGCCGTCGACGATGCCTTTTTTGATCTCATCGAGCTTGGCGGTCATCTCTGCCGGGATCTTGGCGGCGACGTCATCGCAGACCTTGACCTCGACACCGCCCGAGGCGAGGTCGAAAGTGCGGGTGCCGGCGGTGATCTTGCGGCCCTCGACCTCGTCCTTGATCAGCGTATAGACGGCGATGTCGCCGCGCTTCAGCATGCTGGCGAGCACATTTCCCGGCGCCGAGCCGCACATGTCGATGTCGACGCCGATCGAATATTTGTCGACCGCGGCACTTGCCTGCATCACGCCTTCACCCGTCGGGCCGGCGACGTTATAGACAATGTCGGAGCCTTGGCCGTAAAGCGCCTGGGCAAGCTCGCTGCCCTTGGCCGGGTCGTCGAAGGTGCCGGCGAAGACGGAGTTCACCTTGACGTCGGGCGCGGCATATTTGGCGCCTTGCTCGTAGCCGCCCAGGAAGTTGCGGATCACCGGGATATCGCGGCCGCCGACAAAGCCGATGGCCTTGCCGTCGCCGATCTTGTCGAAGGCGGTGCCCTTGGCCTCGATCATGCCGGCAAGCGCGCCGGCGACGAAGGATCCCTGCTCCTCGGCGAAATTGGCGTAGATCATCTTGGGGTTGTCGAGGACGCCATCGATGAACACGAAGCGCTGGTCAGGATATTCGGCGCTGACCTTTTGCAGCGAGTCCACCAGTTCCCAGCCCATCACGAAGATGAGGTCGTACTGTTTGCCCTTGGCAAGATTCTCGAACTGCTGCTGGTAGTCGAGCGCGCGATTGCCGGTGTCGACCAGCTTGAGGTCGATGCCGAAATCGGTCTTGGCCTTGTTGAGGCCGTTGACGATCGAAACGCCAAAACCCTGTGCAAAATATCCCGAGATGGCGGCCACGGAAACCTTGGCCTGTGCGGCGGCCGGTCCGAACGAAATGGCAAGCATCGTGCCGGCCAGAAATAAACTCTTGAGCGCCCTTTTCATGTCATTCCCCTTCAGCTTTTTTCAGCTTTTGAAGCCACGCTTTGACCATCCCCACGTATCGCCGGGACAACGGCAAGTTCGTTGATGGTCATATGAGTTTAGGAGCGGCTTAACAGGCTGTCAATCGTCATCCGATGCAGTTTTCTTGGCCCTTCGCCCACTTGCTCGACGTCCGCGCTTGACAAATGTCGATGAGCGTAATTGTTGATACTCTAACGAGTTTTTATGAGCGACGGGATGAAGGAGGCGAACAATGCCAGCTGTGGTGGTCAGGAAATTTCTGGTTCAGGTCGAAGAGATATTCCATGAGGGCGGACCCCACGCGGCGCGCCCGCTCAAGCGAGGCGCGGTCGTCGCGGTCATCGCCAACCCTTTTGCCGGACGCTATGTCGAAGAGATCACCGGCTTCATGGAAGATCTGAAGCCGCTAGGTCTCGATATGGCTCGGCGCCTGATCGACGCCATTGGTGAAGGCGGCCAGGCCATCGAAGGCTATGGCAAGGGTGCCATAGTCGGCGCCGCCGGCGAGCTTGAACATGGCGCGCTCTGGCACAATCCGGGCGGCTACGCGATGCGCGAACTGCTCGGCAATGCCAAGGCGATCGTGCCCTCGACCAAGAAGGTCGGCGGCCCCGGAACGCGCATCGATATCCCGATCACGCACATAAACGCCTCCTATGTGCGCAGCCATTTCGATGCGATCGAGATCGGCATTGCCGATGCGCCGCGCGGCGACGAAATGGCAGTCATTCTGGCGATGACCACCGGCGCACGCGTCCATGCACGGGTCGGCGGCCTGGCCGCCGCCGACATCAAGGGCGAGGACGGATTGCGATGAACCCGGAAATCCGCCGTATCATCACCATCGTCGAGGAAACCCGGATCGAAGGCGGGCGCCCCGTCGATCCGCCGACGCGGCGTGCCGCAGCCGTCGCGGTGATCCGCAATCGCCATGCGGGCACTTACGCAGAGGACCTGTCGGCGCTGAGCGCCATCGGCGAAGTGTTGGGCGAAATCTTGCCCAGGCGCGCCGTTGCTGCTCTGGGCATTGCCGGCGACTTGGTCGAGAGCTTCGGCAAGGCGGCCGCCGTCGGCGCCGATGGCGAGCTCGAACATGCCGCCGCCATCCTTCATCCAAAGCTCGGTGCCCCGTTCCGCGATGTGCTTGGCAAGGGTGCCGCGCTCATTCCTTCATCGAAGAAGCGCGGCGGCCTCGGCGTGCCACTCGACATTCCGCTCGGTCACAAGGATGCTGCGCGGGTGCGCAGCCATTTCGACGGCATGGAGGTTCGTGTTCCCGACGCACCGCGTGCTGACGAGATCGTCGTCGCTATCGCCGTCACCGATTCCGGCAGGCCGCACCCGCGCGTCGGCGGACTGACCAAGGACAAGATTGTCGGGATTGACGGCGTCGGCTGACCGTCAGGCAGCCAGGACTTCCGGCACCCGTAGCGCCGGCGGGGTGTTGCGGCTCCGGCCGGTCCGCACCACGCCGTCGATGACGACCATTCCAATGCCTGGAAGATTGCCGAGCGCCACGCTGTCGAGCAGCCCGTCGCCGGCGCCGCCGATCGCCTGATCCATGAAGATCAGGTCGGCGGCGCGACCGACCTCGATGATGCCGCGATCCTCCAGTCCGCGCACGCGCGCCGTGTTGCCGCTGGCAAGACAGAACGCCACTTCCGGCGCAATACCGCCCAGCGAAGCCAGCATGGTCAGGGTTCGCAGGATGCCGAGCGGCTGTACGCCGGATCCGGCCGGGCTGTCGGTGCCGAGGATGACGCGCGAAAGTTCGCCGCGCTGCCTTGCCAGGTCGAGCACGAACAGTCCGGTGCGCAAATTGCCGTTATGGACGATTTCAAGCGCCCTCGAGCCCTTCTCGCAGATCTGCCGTATTTCCGCCTCGGGCAGGGCCGTTGGCCCGCCATTGACGTGGGCGACGATGTCGGCGTCGACCTCCAGCACGACATCCGCGCCGATGCGGCCGGAGCCCGGCAGCGACGGGCCGCCCGTGTGGGTCATCGAGGTCATGCCATATTTGCGCGCCCAGGCGATCATCTGCCGGCCGGTCGGCCCATCCTTGACGCCGCCAAGCCCGACCTCGCCGACAAGCGTCACGCCGGCCTCGGCGAGACTGCGGAAGTCTTCCTCGGTAAGGCCGGGTTCCAGGATCGGTGCCCCGGCCAGGATCTTCATGCCGTTCGGACGGAAGTTGGAGAAGGTGCGTTGGGCAGCGATCGCCAGCGCCTTCAGACCAACAAGGTCGCGCGGTCGGCCCGGTGTGTGGACTTCCCCCGCCGAGATGATGGTGGTGACGCCGCCATGCACGGTCGAATCCATCCAGCCGATCTGGTTCTGCCGAGGCGTCCAGTCGCCGGCCACCGGATGGGCGTGGTTGTCGATAAGACCCGGCGCGACCGCGCTGCCCATCGCATCGATGATCGTCGCCGCGCCGCCGCCGTCAATGCCGCCTGCCTTGCCGATCCCGGTAATGCGGCCGTCGGTCACGACGATGGTGTCGGCGTCGATGATTGGTTGTGCGAGATCGCCACTCAGCATGAGACCGATATTGCGGACGACGAGCGTGTTGGCAGACGACTGGAGGTCGGACGACATCGGTTCTCACTTTTGCTGTTATGGAAAAAAGGACTGGACGCGGCTTATTTGCCGCCGTCGCCATTCGATGGGTCGTCGTCGTTGATGCGCTGGAGCAGGCGAAGCAGCGTCGCCTGCTCAGCCGGTGAGAGCGGCGACAGGAACCGCCGCCCGACCTCGACGCTGCGTTCGAGCCGCTCCAGCGTATAGTCGGTCCCTTTGCTGGTCAGCGCGATCATCGTCAGGCGTTGGTCGGTTTCGGAGGCGCTGCGCGTGATCAGCCCGTGTTTGAGCAGTTTGCGCATGACGATGCTGATGGTCGACGGGTCCATCGCCGTCAGGCGGCCGAGATGGTTCTGCGAAACTTCGCCATGCTTGAGGATCGTGGCGAGCGCCGCGAACTGGGTTGGCGAAAGATCTTCGCCGGCCATGACCTGCTGGAAGCGCAGCGTCGCGCGCTGATGCGCCCGGCGGATGACGTGCGCCGGGTGGCGGTCCAGTTCGTAGCCGGTCTCGGCATATTGCTGCAGCACCTGCTCGCGGCTCGGTGACGCTGCATTGCCGCTGGGTGTTTTCAGCGTCGCGCCTTTTTTGGATTGCGGTTTCTTTTCAGTCGTCACACCGGACTCCTATCGCCGCTGTCTCGGATGTCGCCGGTTGGAAAAAGCTCAAGCCGCGACCTCCGCTGGTTGAAGCGACGTCCCGTCGCGGAGGGCTGCGACGACATCAGCCGAATTGCTGACCACGCCGAAATGCGTCGCTATGTCGTAGAGCGAACTTTCCTGCTCGCGCGGCCCCGTCGCCGCGCAGCAATCGCTGGGCACCACCACCTCATAACCCTGGAAAAAGGCGTCATGGACGGTCGAGCGCACACAGATGTTGGTGACCACGCCGAAGATGACCAGCTGATCGGTCTGCATGTCTTTCAGCGTCAGATCGAGGTCGGTTTGAAAGAAGGCCGAGTAGCGCCGCTTGATCACATGGATCTCATCGTCGCGGGCGCCGAGATCCTCGATGATCTCCGGCCCCCAGCTTCCGTCCAGGCAATGCGGTGTGCGCTTCAGCCATTCGCGCTCGCGTCGCATGCCCGGCCGGTGGCTGTCATGGACCCAGATCACCGGCACGCCGGCGGCGCGCGCCGCCTCGATCACGGCCAGCTGCGGCGCGACCAGCGTCTCGTACCCAGGCAGGACCATGGCCCCGCCGGGCTTGCAGAACTCATTGACCATATCGATGACGACAACGGCTGCACGGCGTGGATCGAGGCGCACCGCGTCATCGTGCCGATGTGAGGAAAAACTGTCCACGGGCATGGCGAGCTCCTTTGACCGATCGTTGATGCTCATACAAAAAGCCTTGACGGATGCCAAGTCAATCCCGTTCGACGCAAAGCGTGCTGGTCGGCCTTGCGCACCGCGCTCCGACAAGCGTATGCGCTATTTGTCCATCGCGAAATGGCCTTGACAACGCTTGTCAGGCATGTGCTCGATTTGTATGACCATCAATGATATTCAAGCCGCTGAATTGCGGAGCCGAGGCCGAGATATGAAAACCATCGTCACCGGAGCCAGTGGCCTGCTTGGCCGCCATGTGGCCGAGGCTCTGGTTGCGGCCGGCCACGATGTGCTTGGTGTCGATGCCGTGATGCCGGGTGAGGTCGCATGGCGCCACGCAACCGCCGATTTGACCGATCTGGGATCGACGCTGCAACTCGTGCGCGATTGCGATGCCGTGGTGCATGTCGCGGCCATTCCGCGACCGACCGGCCGGGCCGGCGGCGAGGTGTTCAAGACCAACGTCGCGACCGCCTACAATGTGGTCGAGGCAGCTGTCATGGCCGGCGCCAGGCGCTTCATCTATGCCTCGTCCTTCAGCGTTTTCGGCTATCCCTTTTTCGAGAAGCCTGTGCGACCGCCCTATCTGCCGGTCGACCTGAACCATCCTGTCGGCGCGCAGGACCCGTACGGCCTGTCGAAATGGCTGGGCGAGGAAATCGTCGACGCGGCGGTGCGCCGCGGCGCCTTTTCGGCGGTCAGTGTTCGCATGCCGTGGATCCAGACGCCGGGTTCTTTTTTCGAGGGCGTCGGGCCGCGCCGCGCCACTGCCGACAGTGCCCGCGACCTGTGGGCCTATCTCGACGCGCGCGACGCCGGGCAGGGCTTCTTGCGGGCGCTTGAATGGCAAGGCGACGGCCATCTGCGCGTCCTCCTGAGCGCCGCCGACACCTTCATGGAAGAGGAAACCGAAGCGCTCGTGCACAGGGTCTATCCTGATGTCGTTCTATCGCGGCCGATCGTCGGCTTCGGCGCTGTGCTCGACACGGTCCATGCGCGCGAAACGATCGGCTTCGAGCCAAGCCATTCGTGGCGTTCCTATCCGAAGCCGGAGGCCGGACAATGAAACGGTTCGACAAACAGAATGTTCTCGTCACCGGTGGTGCCGGCGCGATCGGCAGCGCAGCGGTGCGGCGTTTCCTTGGCGAAGGCGCGCGGGTCGCCATTGTCGACCGCAATGGCGCGGCGGCGCAGCAACTGGCTCGCTCACTGGGTGAAAACGCCATTGCCATCGAAGCCGACGTCACCGATGAAGCGGATGTGCGGCGTGCCGCCGCAACGACCGTCGAGACGTTCGGCGGCCTCGACGTGGTGTTCAACAATGCCGGCATTTCCGGCTTCGTCGCTCCCGTTCATGACCTGCCGGTCGAGGATTGGGATACGACCATCCGCATCAATCTGCGCGGCATCTTCCTCGTTCTGCAGGCCTCGCTTCGGGCGATGATCAAGGCCGGGACCGGTGGCTCGATCGTCAACATGGGCTCGTCCATGGCCGGTTGGGACGTCCTTTCGGGCGGTGCCGGCTATGTCGCTTCCAAACACGGCGTGGTCGGGCTGACGCGGGTCGCGGCGCTCGATGCCGCGCCCTACGGCATACGCGTCAATGCCATCTGCCCCGGCGTGATCGAGACGACGCTTGGCGTGCCGGCTTCCGGCGACGGCGAATTCAAGAGCAGCGTCCAGCATTTCGCCGACCGCATTCCGTTGCGCCGCATCGGCCAGCCGGACGATGTCGCGGCCGCCGTGGCGTTCCTGGCCTCCGACGAGGCGAGGCACGTCACAGGCGTGGATTGGCTGATCGACGGCGGCCAGACCTTGCAGAGCTGGGCCAACGCGCCGGCCGGCGGCGCGTTTCCGAAGTTTCGCTAGAGCTGCTTTGGCGGCATTGCCTGGATGATCCGGACGGCGAGATCGAGATCGGCGAGCCCGTCCGAAAGCGGCGTGCGCGGCTTCGCACCGGCATGGATGCAATCGGCGAAATGCAGCCACTCGCGGCGAATCCAGCGCTGCCGAAGGTTGAGAGGGACAATGTGGCGTCTGGGCGTCAAGCGCTTCAATGGCCAGGTGACGACCAGAATTGCCGGTATTGCCTGATTGGACTTGGCCTGTTCGGCGGGGCCCGTGCGGTGTTCAATTTGCTTGGGCATTGATCTGTCAAGAAGGTCGGGCGACCCAATTGTCGGATGCTGGCTGCTCCCGGTAACGGACAAGCCCCAATCTTCGCGATCTACTTCACGCCGATGCCGGCGGTCAGGCCGCCATCGATCTTGTAGTCCGCGCCAGTGCAGAAGCCGGCCTTCGACGAACACAGGAAAGCGATGAGTTCCGCCACCTCCTCCGGCTCGCCGATGCGGCCGATAGGATGCGCTTCGCCGAAGCGCTTGTAGGCAGCCTCGACATCGGCATCCGTGCCGTTCTCGCCGCGCGCGGCCCTTTCCAGGATCGGAGTGCGGATCGAGCCCGGGCTGACGGAATTGACCCGGATGCCGGAGCGCGCGTGGTCGAGGGCCAGGGCACGCGTCAGCGTGTGGATGGCGCCCTTGGTGGTGGCATAGGCGGCGACGTTTTGCTGGCAGGCAAAGCCCTGCACCGAAGCGACGTTGACGATGGCGCCGCCGCCCCTTCGGACCATTTCCGGGATACCGAAATGCGCTGTCAGATAGATCGACCCGACATTGACCGACATCGCCTTGTTCCAGGTCTCGAAATCGGTGCTGGTCACGGTTCCATACGGATGCACCGCCGCCGAATTGACGATGATGTCGAGGCCGCCGAACCGTTCCACGCCGACTGCTACCGCGTCGCGAACCTGATCGGGCACCGAGACGTCGGCGCCTATGACCAGCGCCCCGACTGCAGAACTTTCCAGTTCCGCTTTCAGCGCCGCGTTGGCCGCGCGGTCGATGCCGCAGGCGATGATCGCAGCGCCCCCTGCAGCGAGGCGTCTGGCGGTTGCGAGGCCAATCCCGGTCGTCCCCGTCACCAAGGCAACCTTGCCGTCGAAATCCTTCATTGGGAAAACTCCTTCATTCGCTGTCTGAAACCGTTCCTAGTTTGACACCCATTGTGGTCCAACAATAGGTTGCCGTTCTCTCGCAGAAGGAAGCGGCAATGGAACAGTGCTGGCGCTGGTATGGACCGAACGACCCGGTAACGCTCGATCATGTCAGGCAGGCCGGTGCGACCGGCGTGGTGAGCGCCTTGCACGATATCTATGACGGGCGCGCCTGGCCGCTCGAGAGCATTCTGGAGCGCAAGCGTGTCATCGAGGCCGCCGGCCTGACATGGTCGGTGGTCGAGAGCATTCCGGTCCACAACTCCTTCAAGATCGGCGCGCCGGAACGCGAGCGCTACGCCGGCTATTATCGCGACTCAATCCGCGCGCTGGCCAAGGCCGGCATTGCGACGGTCTGCTACAATTTCATGCCGGTGGTCGACTGGACCCGCACCGATCTCGCCTATCGGCTGCCGACGACGGGCTATGCACTGCGTTTCGACGCGATCGATTTCGCGGCCTACGACCTGTTCGTGCTGAAGCGCGTCAATGCCGAGGCCGGCTATACCGCCGCCCGGATCGCCGAGGCGGAAGCGCGGCTGAAGGAATTGAGCAGCGAAGCGATCGACAGGATCGAGCGCAACCTGATCGCCGGCCTGCCGGCGACCGAGCGCAGCTATGACAGGGACAGTTTTCGCGAGGCCCTGGCGGACTACGATGCGATCGGGCCGAAGCAATTGCGCGACAACCTTGCCTGGTTCCTGCGCGAGATCATTCCGGTGGCCGAAGAGGAGGGGGTGCGCATGTGCATCCATCCCGACGACCCGCCCTTCTCGCTCTATGGCCTGCCACGCATCGTCTCGACCGCCGAGGATGCGCGTTTCATCCTCGACGCCGTCGACAGCCCCGCCAATGGCCTGACGTTCTGCACCGGCTCTTATGGCACGCGCGCCGACAACGACATCGTCGCCATGGTCAAGGAGTTCGCTGGCCGCATCCATTTCGCCCATCTGCGCAACATCACCATCGAGGATGACGGCTCGTTCCATGAGGCAGAGCATCTCGAGGGCGGCACCGACATGGCCCATGTCATCCTCGCTCTGATGCAGGAAGAGAAGCGGCGCCGGAAGGAGGGCCGCGCCGACTGGCGCATTCCGATGCGCCCAGACCATGGCCATCTGCTCGCCGACGACATCGGCAAGACCAGGATCAATCCCGGCTATTCGCTGATCGGCCGGTTGAAAGGCCTCGCGGAGCTGCGTGGCATCATGCGCGCCATCGAGCGGTTCGAGCTGGCTTGAAGCCCTCCCGCCGGTCGGCTGGCGGGATTTACAGGCGATCACGCGCGGTTGCGCTTCCGCTGTGACGTATACGATGTCGCACTGGAAAGTGCGGCCCACGACGTGGCGGGTAAAGCACGTGTCGGGAAATTATTTGCCGGCAGTTCACAATATGCAGCGCTGACGTTCTTCCATTCGGGCCGGATTGGACTTCCTGTTGCTTTGATCAGCACGCCTTGCGTGTCACTTTGAGATGCATTCATGCTCGAAGCTCTTGCCGGTGGTCGCTTCTGCTTCTCCTAAGCCAAGGCAGAGAAAAGAAGGAACCTGACCATGCCCAGAATTGTGCCGGTGCTTGATCTGAGCCGTCTCGAACAAGGTGCGTCCGAGTATCGTACCTTTCTCCTGGACCTGCGCACGGCGGCTCGGGACGTCGGCTTCTTCTACCTCAGCGGCCACGGAATTTCGGCCTTGGAGATCGACGACGTGCTTGATGCATCGCGCCGGTTCTTCGCGCTGCCGGAGGCCGACAAGCTGGCGATCGAAATGGTCAAATCCCAGCAGTTTCGCGGCTACACCCGCGCCGGCGGCGAACTGACCAAGGGCGCGGCCGACTGGCGTGAGCAGCTCGACATCGGCGTCGAGCGCCAGCCCATAGCACAGGGGCCTGGAATTGCGCCCTGGACACGGCTGCAGGGGCCGAACCAGTGGCCGTCGGCACTGCCGGAACTCAAGCCGGCGCTGCTTGCATGGCAGGCCAAGGCGACCGCGGTGGCGATCCGGCTGTTGAAAGCCTTCGCGCTGTCGCTCGATCAGCCCGAGGACGCTTTTGATGCGATCTACCGGGACTCGCCCAACCATCGCATGAAGATCGTCCGTTATCCCGGCCGTGACGCGACAGAAGGCGACCAGGGCGTCGGCGCGCACAAGGATGGCGGTTTCCTGACCCTGCTGCTGCAGGACGACAACAAGGGGCTGCAGGTCGAATATGACGGAAGCTGGGTGAATGTGGATCCGCTGCCTGGAACGCTGGTCGTCAACATCGGCGAACTGCTCGAACTGGCATCGAATGGATATCTGCGGGCCACCGTGCACCGGGTCGTGACGCCGCCTGCCGGCGTCGAGCGGATTTCGGTTCCCTTCTTCTTCAGCGCGCGGCTCGATGCGACCATACCGCTGCTCAGTCTGCCTGAAGAACTGGCGGCCGAAGCACGCGGACCGGCGAGCGATCCGGACAATCCACTGTTTCGAGACGTTGGCACCAATGTGCTTAAAAGCCGCCTGCGGTCGCATCCCGACGTTGCACGCCGCCACTATGCCGATCTGCTCGAGACCGGAACGCCTGGTTCGTGAGGTCAGCGGCGCACGGATTTTTGCTGTTTCATATTTTTTTTGGAATACCATTCGTCGCCAACGCTTCGAAATACGCCCAAAAAGGTAAAATCGTTCGGCGGTTTCCTCCCATTCCGCTGGACGGTGTTCCCCTCTGAAGGTTTTGACCTTCTTTTGGCCGGGCCGCATTCGAGCCCGGCCATTTTTTGTCCCGAGGTCTCGGGCACAAAACTGACATGCTGCAAAAGCCCGATGTGGCGGAACAGGATACCTTCCCGAGCCGGGCGTACCGTCCGATCCTGAGGTAAGGATTCGAGCACTGTGCTCGACTGTATCGATCGGTCGGAACGACTTTCATGACACAAAAACAATTGCACCTCGGCGCCTTCATGCGCCCCGTCAGCCTGCACACCGGCGCCTGGCGCTATCCGGGTGCCTATGCCGACGCCAATTTCAATTTCGCGCATCTGAAGCGCTTCGCCCAGACCCTGGAGGCGGCGAAGTTCGACGCCTTCTTCATGGCCGACCATCTGGCCGTTCTCAACATGCCGATCGAGGCGCTGCGGCGCAGTCACACGGTCACCTCATTCGAGCCGTTCACGCTTTTGTCGGCGCTCGCCGCCGTCACCGACCACATCGGGCTGGTCGCCACCGCATCGACGACGTTCGACGCGCCCTATCATGTTGCCCGCCGCTTCGCCTCGCTGGACCATATCAGTGGCGGGCGCGCCGGCTGGAACATCGTCACCACGTCCAATCCGGATGCGGCGCTCAATTTCGGCCTCGACGAGCATGTCGAGCATGACGAGCGCTACCGGCGGGCGCGGGAATTCTACGATGTCGTCACCGGCCTGTGGGACAGCTTTGCCGACGATGCCTTCATCCGCGACGCCGAAAACGGGTTGTATTTCGACCCGGCCAGGCTGCATGTGCTCGACCACAAGGGTGAGCATCTCTCGGTGCGCGGCCCACTCAACATCGCGCGTCCAATCCAGGGCTGGCCGGTCATCGTCCAGGCCGGCGCCTCGGAGGCAGGACGCCAGCTGGCGGCCGAAACAGCGGAGGTCATTTTCGCCGCCCATGCCGATCTCGCGGCGGGGCAGCGCTTCTTCGCCGACGTCAAAGGCCGTGCGCAGAAACTCGGCCGTTCGCGTGACGATATCAAGATCCTGCCCGGCGCCTTTGTCGTTGTCGGTGACAGCGTCGAGGACGCGCAGGCCAGGCGGGCGAAGCTCGACAGTCTCATCTATTACGAGAGCGGCCTCGCCTCGCTGTCGATCGCGATCGGACATGATGCGTCCGGCTTTGATCCCGACGCGCCCTTGCCCGAAATCCCCGAGACCAATGCCTCGAAGAGTGGCCGCGAGCGCGTCATCGAACTGGCGCGCCAGGAGAACCTGACGGTCAGGCAGCTCGCGCAAAGGCTAGGCGGCTATTCCGGCCTTGCCTTTGTTGGCACACCTGAAACAATCGCCAACGAGATGGAGGAATGGCTGGTCGGCGAGGGTTCCGACGGGTTCAACATCATGTTTCCATACCTGCCCGCCGGGCTCGATGATTTTGCCGAGAAGGTGGTGCCCGAACTGCAGCGGCGAGGGATCTTCAGGCGGCAATATGAGGGGTCGACGCTGCGCGAGAATCTCGGCCTGAAGCGGCCGCCCAACCGGTATTTCGATTAGAGCGTTCTTCGCAGGGAGGTTTTCGATGTCGATCCAGTCCAACACCCGCATCGTGCTCGCGGCGCGACCGCAAGGCCAACCAAAACCGAGCGATTTCCGCACCGAGACAGTTGACCTTGTCCAGCCGGGAGAGGGCGAACTGCTGTTGCAGATCCTTTATCTGTCGCTCGATCCCTACATGCGTGGACGCATGAACGCCACGAAATCCTATGCCAGGCCGGTCGATGTCGACGGCGTGATGGAAGGCGGTACCGTTGCGCGCGTGGTGATCTCTCGCCACCCGGAATTTGCCGAAGGAGATATCGTGTTGTCCCATTCCGGCTGGCAGAGTTTTGCATTGTCCGACGGCGTCGGGCTGCGCAAGCTCGATCCCGCGGCTGGATCCGTTACGACGGCTCTCGGCGTGCTCGGCATGCCGGGCTTCACCGCCTATGCCGGTCTGCTCACTATCGGACAGCCGAAGCCTGGCGAGACGGTCGTCGTGGCGGCCGCCAGCGGCGCGGTCGGGTCGGCCGTCGGCCAGATCGCGCGCATCAAGGGGGCGCGTGCCGTCGGCATCGCCGGCGGTGCCGAAAAGTGCGCCTTCGTGCGAGCCGAGCTCGGCTTCGACGCGGTTGTCGATCACCGTGCCAATGATTTTGCCGAGCAGTTGAAGGCAGCCTGCCCCGGTGGCATCGACATCTATTTCGAGAATGTCGGTGGCCCTGTCTGGGACGCGGTGTTTCCGCTGCTGAACGAGTTTGCGCGTGTGCCGGTCTGCGGGCTGATCGCGCAGTACAACGTCATCGCGGATGCCGGCATCGACCGGCTGCCGGTATTGATGCAGCAAGTGCTGCACCGCAGCCTGACGATCAGGGGTTTTATCCAGCGTGAATTCGTCGACCAGCGCCCGGCCTTCTATCGTGAGATGGCCGAATGGATATCGTCCGGCCGCGTCCGCTACAGGGAAGATGTCGTGGATGGCATCGAAAATGCGCCACAGGCCTTTCTCGGCCTTCTCGAAGGCAGGAATTTCGGCAAGTTGATCGTGCGTATCGCGGAATAATTGTTGCGCAACGATCAGTCGGGCTGCCTAGGTAATTTCTGCCGCGGCCGTGACCGCGCCTTTCTGTTCACCACATCATGAAGGAGGCGACGTCTGCGTCCGAAACCTTGCCGGCATTCACGTCGGCGATCGCCTGGTCGACGATTGCCACGCCCTCCGCCACCTCGTCCTGCGTCAGCGTCAGCGGCGGCATGAACTCCAGCACATTCGCCTTCAGCCCGACATAGGTGAAGGCCGCACCCAGCTCATAGCCGCGATAGATGATCTTGGCCGTGGTCGTCGCCGCAACCGGCTCACGTGTCGCACGGTCCTTGACCAGGTCGACGCCGATGGCAAGGCCGCGCCCGCGCACGTTACCGATGATCTCGTGCCTGGCGCCGAGCGCCCGCAGCGCGTCGGAAAACAGCACGCCGATCCGCGCCGAGCGCTCGACCAGGCCGTCCGTCTCGATCGTCTTCAGCACCGCGTTGCCGGCCGATGTCGCCACCGGGTTGCCTGCGGTCGTCTGCAGAGCGAAGGCCGGCGCATGGTCCATGATCTCCTTAGGGCCGATCACTGCCGACAACGGCAAGCCACCGCCGATCCCTTTGCCGAAGACGACCAGGTCCGGCGTCAGTCCTTCATGCTGGAAGCAGTGCATCATGCCGCTGCGGGCGAGCCCGACCTTGACCTCGTCGACGACAATCTTGATGCCGTGCTTGCGGCAACGCTCCTGCAATGCCTTGAGAAAGCCGGGCGGCGGCACGATCAATCCGCCATCCGACATCAACGGCTCGATGAACACCGCCGCGACCTGATGCGGCGGGCAGGTGGTCCCGAACTGGTAGTCGAGCAGCGCAAGCACGTCCTCGCTGCTGAAGTTCGGCCGGAAAGGATCGGGATAGGGCAACAGAAGCACGCCTGGTCGGGGCAGTGTGTGGGTCATGGCGGTATGGCCGCTGATGCCCATCGAGCCGGAGAGATTGCCGTGATAGGAGCCGATGAACGAGATGAAGCGCGAACGGCCGGTGGCCGCCTGCAGCACGCGCACCGCGCAGTCATTGGCATCGGACCCGGAGTGGCCGAACCAGACACGCCGTTCGCCTTCTCCGGGCGTGATTGCCAGCAGCCGCTCCGCCAGCGATACGGCGGGCTCGTTGGGGTAGAGCAGCAGGCTGGCGCCGGCCATGTCGCGGATCGACGTCTCGACTGCTTCGACAACAGCCGGATGGCCGTAGCCGAGCACCGCCGGACCGGCCGATCCCGACAGGTCGAGCAAGGAGCGGCCGCCTTCCTCGATCAGCCGGTTGCCCCGGCCGCCGATGACGCTGAGCGGCGAGAAACGCAGCTTGCCGATCTGGGCGATGGTCGCGGCGTCGCGCTCGCGCAGGCTTAGTTTGCTCACGACACGGTTTCCGTCTCGAGTGCAGGCAGTGCCGCCGCCAGCCGGTCCGCCCATTCCTCGATGCCGGACCGTGTCGACAAAAGGTCCTGCCGGATCTCGACGAGGACGGCGGCGATGCCGCGATCGTCGCCATGGATGGGCACGGCGTAGTCGGCGTCGCGGCTGATCACATAGGGCACGTTGGCCGCGACATTGAGCCCGGCGTCGGTGCGCAGGCCCGAAAGGATTGCTTCGGCGAGACCGCTTGCATGGTCATGCAGCACGCCGGCATGCCAGGGTCTGCTGACACCGAGGAAGACCGGCGTGAAGGAATGGATCGTCACGATCCGTGTCTGCCGGCCTGCCTGTGCCCGGCCATCGAGATGGGCGGTCACCCGGTCATGAAACGGCGAAAAGATGATCTCGGCACGCCGGGTCCGCTCCGTCGCGCCGATGCCGACATTGCCGGGAATGTCGGTGTCTTCCGACAGCACCGGAATGCTGCCTTGGCTATGAAGCGGCCGGTTCAGGTCGATCAGCAGCCGCGAATAACCGCTGAGGAAGGCCGGAGCATCGAGCTTAGACGACAGCAAGCGGGTCACTTCGGCGGCGCCGATATCCCAGGCGATGTGGCGCTGCAGATGGTGGGCATCGAGGCCGAGCTGCCGATATTCGGCTGGCATGTGGTTGGACGCATGCTCGCACAACAGCACGATATCGGAACGGCCGTGCTCGTTGAGGACCTCGACGGCCTCGGGCCAATCTTTTCCGGTCTGTGCGGTCATCAATAGAGCGTCCGGTAGAGATCGCAGATGGAGGCCGGATCGAGACCGGCAAGACGCTCGGCTTCATGTTGCTTGAGGCCGACGAAGGTTTCGATGAAGACAGGCGCGAACCATCCCGTCACGGTGCCGTCGGCCAGCAACGCGTCCAGTGCCGCGGGCAGGGTTTCGGGCAGGCGCACCAGACCGAGACCTGCCCGTTCCGCCTCGCTCATCAGCGTCGGGTCGCCGGTGACCAAAGGTGGCGACGGCAGGCCCGCCTTCAGCCCTTCCAGCCCGGCGCGGATGATCGCCGCCAGCGACAGATAGGGATTGCCGGTGGCGTCCGCCGCCCGGTATTCGATGTTGTATTGCCGCGCCGGATCGCGTCCGCCCATCGTCACAGTCGGACAGATGCGCAAGGATGCCTCGCGGTCGCGGTCGGCAAGCCAGGTGTAGGACGAGCTCCAGCTGTGCGGCTTCAGCCGGTAGTAAGACGACACGCTCGACGCCGTCATGGCGGTGAGGCCGGGCAGATGACGCAGCACGCCGGCGCAGAAGGCGCCGGCTTTGGCAGAAAGGCCGCCGGGTTGCGCCGGATCGTAAGTCACCGGCTTGCCGGCCTCGTCAACGAAGCTGAAATGGATGTGGACGCCGTTGCCGACGGCATTCGGCGCTGTCTTGGGGGCGAAGCTCGCACGCCAGCCGGCATTGCGCACCAACTCGCGCGTGATTTCGCGGATGGCGACGGCGCGGTCGGCCGCCGTCAGCGCGTCCGCCGGTTCGTGCGTCACCTCGAACTGCTCGTCGCCGAATTCGGCGATGACCACTTCGGGCGCGACGCCGGCTTCCTCGAGCGCCGCCATCAGATTGGGCGCAAACGGGTCGGCGCGGCGCAGTGCGGCGAAAGACATCGAATGCGCCGGTGCGAAGCCGCCATTGGCAACATTGAATTCATGCTCGAAGGCGGCAATGACCGACAGGCCGGTTGCGGCTTTCAAATCGGCCAACGCGTCTTTGAGCATCGTGCGGGTGCAGCCGAGCCACGGGCTGCCGTCGAGCTCGACGATGTCGCCGGCAACCATGTCGAATGGCGTCGCCGATCCGGTGCGTGTCGTGCGAAAGCGCGCCTTGAGATCGGGGATCAGCCGCAGGTCGCCCGACGAGCCCCAGGGGTTGGGATCGACGATCGAGTTGAACGGCGTCAGCGACAGATTGGCCTGCAGCCAGCCGACGCCGGTCGTGGCGGTCTTCTGCAACTTGCTTTCGGCAACGAAACGGCCCCGCGTGACGGCGGAGAGATCCGTGGTGACGACGGCAACCAGAGTCTCGACAGTCGATGTCATGCCGGTTTTCCCAAAGCGTTGAAGCGGTCGACGACCGTGTCGGTGTCGGCCACCCAGCAGTAGCCGCCGAAGGCCTTGAGCGCGATGTCGTGGCGTTCCTGGGTGATGGTGGCGCAGGCATCCGATACGCAGGTGACAAGATAGCCGCGGTCGGCGCCGTCACGCACCGCCATGTCGACGCATTGATCGGTCAGCACGCCGACCACGACGAGATAGCGGATGCCGAGGTTCTTGAGGAGATAGTCGGCATTGGTCGAATTGAAGATGCCCGACGACGTCTTCGGCAGCATGATCTCGTCGCCAACCGGCGCCAGCGATGCCACCGGCAGTCCCTCGGGGAGGCTGGGGGCAACATGGATCGGTGTCAGCTTGTGGTCGAGCGAGCGGTCACGGCCGTCTTCGGTCAGACTCTGGATGATGGTGTGCAGCACCTCGACGCCATTGGCCCGCGCCGCCGCCAGCAAGCGCTCCTGGTTGGGGATCGTCCGCGAGGATGTCTGCCGGTAGAAATAATGATCGGGGCCACGCTCCGGATGCGACGGATCGGCGCCCGGCTCCAGCCAGATGCGCTGCATGTCGACGAGCAGCAGTGCCGTCTCGCCGGCACGGAAGGCTTCGTCTCGCTTGGGTAGGGCCTGGGTCATGCTTTGTCGTCCTGCTTTGCTGATTTGGGTCCCGGTGTCTTGCGGGGGCCGGGTGTCTTGCGCGCGCCGTTCTCTTGCGGGTCGCTGTCGAGTGTCACGGCATTGGCATGCCGAACGTTTTCGAGCCGCTCGATGCGGGCGCGGCCCTCGTCGCTCAGCGTCGAAACGATATGGGCGACCAGCGCTTCCATCTGTGCGATCGCCGGCGCCAGCGTGTCATAGGGCGAGGCAACTTCGAGCGGGCTGACGATGGTGACTTCGGCGAGATCTGATATCGGCGACAGCCATTGGTCGGTGAACAGGACGATGCGAACATCGAGCGCCGCCGCCTGTCTTGCATAGGCCATCACATCGAGCTGGTAGCGGCGATAGTCGAAGACGACGAGCACGTCGCGGCGGCCGAGGTCGGCCAGCGTGTCGAAGGTCTGCGGAGAGAGCACGCCGAGATCGCGAACCCCGGAGCGAAACTGCACGAGATAGCCGGCCAACATGCCGGCGATGTGACGGCTGAACCGGCCGCCAACCATGACAATCTCCCCCTTGACCTCCATCAGCAGGCGGGCCGCCCGCTCGTATGTCTGGACGGGTGTCGCGGCGGTGGCTTTCTGCAAGGCCGTGGTGACGCTATCAAGGTAGGCCAGCACTGCGCTGTCGTTGGAACCGCTCTGCCGCTTGGCCTCCATCATCAGCAGCGGCGAGTGCAGTCTTGCCTCGACTTCGGCCAGAAGTTTCGCCTGGAAATCCGGAAACCCGTCATAGCCGAGCTTGACGACCAGCCTCACCACGGTCGGATCGCTGACGCCAGCGCGCCGGGCGAGCGAAGAGGCGGTGCCGAGGCCGGAGGTCGGATAGTCCGTCAACAGCAGCCGGACGATCTTCTCCTCCGACGGCGTCAGCGCAAGATCCCCGCGCATCAGAACATCGCGTATCGCCATCGGCCTCCCCGGAAATCCGTGTTCTCTTGTTCTGTCGAGTTTATTACAGAGATTTAAATCTCGGTCAAGAATGAAGAGATGTTGACATTGCGTGGCCGCCGGCCCTACCTTGTCGGAAAGCAGCCAAGAGACTGTGGGGAACAGCCATGCGAAATGGAAGCGACGTCATCGTCGTCGGTGCGGGTATTGTCGGATCGAGCGCCGCCTATCATCTGGCCAAGGCCGGTGTGAAGGTCGCGCTGGTCGAGCAGACCCATCCCGCCGGCGGCCCGTCGGGCAAATCGTCGGCGCTGCTGCACGCCTTCTACCTGATGCCGGAACTGTCACAGCTTTCCATCCGTGGCCGCGAGATACTGGTGTCACTGCCGGAAATCGCTGGCGAAGGGTCCTTTGTCACCGAAATCGGCATGATGTGGGTCTGCGGCAACGACAACAAGGTGAGTTGGACGGCGGCAGCCGAACGCATCCGCGGCGAGGGCGCACGCATCGAGACATTGTCGCCGCAGGCCTTTGCCGACGCGGCACCGGGCTTTGCGCTGGACAATGTCGCGCTGGCGCTGTGGGAACCCGAATATGGCTATGCCGATGCCTTCGGTGCCACCAATGCCATCGCCCGTGCCGCCCGCGCCAGTGGTGCCAGGATCATGCAGAACACATTGGTCGAGAGCCTCCAGCGGCAGGGCGACCGCATCACCGGCGTCACCTTGACCGATGGAACGATGCTGGAGGCCGATACGGTCGTCCTGGCCGCCGGGCCATGGACGCGCCGGCTGCTGGCGACGGTCGGCCTCGATCTGCCGCTGCATGTCGAGCGCCATCCGATGGCCGTGCTCGACGCCGCCGGCAAGGCAAGGCAGGTCATGCCTTTCGCCTGGTGCGACGACATTTCCTGCAACTATGCACGACCCGACAATGACGGCGTCATCCTGGCCGGCGCCTGGGCCGGCGGCGGCACCGGCCTTCGCCACGAACATGCGGGCCGTCCGCGCTTTGTCGAAAATCCCGACACCTACATGGAAGGTGTCGAGGAGCAGGAATCGGTCGAGATCCTGGAGACCTTCGCTACCCGCGTGCCGGCCATGGCCGAACTTGGCATCCGGCCCGGCTATGCCGGTCTCTACGACATGAGCCCCGACGATCTGCCGGTTATCGGACCCATGCCTGGGGTTGAAGGGTTGGTCGTTTCGGCGGGGTCGTCCGGCCACGGCTTCAAGACCGGGCCGGCCGTCGGCGAGGCGGTGGCCAGGCTGGTCACCGAAGGCGCGCAACCGATCCTGGCGCCGTTTTCGCCCAGCCGTTTCAAGGCCGCGTGATGGCGTCGGTGACGATCAGCGAGAGCAAGCTCCGCGGCTTCATGCCGGCCGCGTTTCGCAACGCCACGGCCGATGCCTTGTGCATGGTGGCAGTGCTGCTGCTGGTGGCGCTTGCCGCCTTCATCTTCGGCGGCGCCGCCATGCAACGCGTCGTCACCTATGCCGCGATCATGCTGACGGCGGTGCTCGGCCTGCAGATATTCTCCGGCAACAGCGGCATCGTCTCGTTCGGCCAGGCGGCCTTTGTCGGCCTCGGTGCCTATGCGACCGGCATCCTCACCATGCCGACCGCACTGCAGCGAACGGCGCTGCGCGAGCTGCCGCAATTCCTCGCCGGCCATCAACTGTCCTTCCTCGCGGCGCTGGCCGTCGTCCTGGCTCTGGCGGTTGTCGTCGGCCTGCTGACCGGTACGCCGCTGCTCAGGCTTTCCGGATCGAGCGCCTCGATCGCCACGCTTGCCATGCTGATCATCGTTTACACCCTGCTGGTGGCCGGGCGCGAGATCACCCGCGGCAGCCAACCCTTTTACGGCGTGCCGCGCGAGGTCGGGCTATGGACCGCCGCCTCCGTCGCTTCGGTGGCTTTGGTGGCGGCGAGGCTGTTTCGCGAAACCTCCTTCGGCCTTGCTGCCCGTGCCGCCGCCAATGACGAGCGCGGTGCGGCCGCCGTCGGCGTCGACCAGCGCACGGCGCGTCTGGCCGCCTGGATGGCGGGCGTCGTCGCCGCCATGGCCGCCGGCGCCATGATGGCGCAATTCCTTGGCGCGTTTTCGCCGCGCGATTTCTATTTCGACCTAGGCTTCACCATGCTTGCCATGCTGATCGTCGGCGGCATGACCTCGTCGCTCGGCGCTTTCGCCGGCGTCATCGTCACCATCGTTTTGGTCGAAGTGGTGCGCCGCTTCGAAGGCGGCGGCGAAGTGCTCGGCCTGCATCTGCCTGTCCTGTTCGGCTTGACCCAGGGCGTGCTCGCGATTGCCATGATCCTGGTCATCTGGCGACGCCCGACCGGTCTGTTCGGCGAACGCGAGCTCAATCTTTTGCGCCGGCCCGGACGCCAGGCCGTGACGGCTCCGGCGGCACCTCCGCAACATGTCGAGAGTGACCGGCTAATCGCCGACCACCTGTCGCGCCGCTATGCCGGCGTCGTCGCCGTCGACGACGTCAGCCTGAATTTCCAGACCGACAGCATCACCGGCATCATCGGCCCCAATGGCGCCGGCAAGACGACGCTGCTCAACATGCTGGCGGGCGATGTCCAGCCAAGTGCCGGCACCGTGTCGGTGGGTGGCGTGGTGCGGCAGGCTTCGGCCTTCCGCTTCGCCCGCTCCGGCGTTGCCCGCACCTTCCAGAACATCCGCGTCTTCCCGCACATGACAGTGCTCGAAAATGTCGTCGTCGCCGCACGCCAGGTGGAACCTGATCTTGGCCATGCCGAGGCTGCGGCAATGGGCGAGCTTGCGCGCATGGGGCTGGATAGATTCGCCGATCAGCCGGCCGCCAGGCTCGCCTATGGCCAGCGCCGCCGGCTCGAAGTGGCGCGCGCCCTGGCGTTGAAGCCGCGCTTCCTGCTGCTCGATGAGCCGGCCGCCGGCATGAACGCCGTCGAGACCGCCGAACTGGTCTCCATCCTGTCGATGGTTCGCATGGAGCGCCGCATCGGCGTGGTGCTGATCGAGCACGACATGCGGCTGGTGATGAAGCTGTGCGAACGCATCGTCGTCATCGATCATGGCCGCGTCATCGCCGACGGCACGCCGGGCGAGGTTCAGAAGAACCCCGCCGTGATCGCAGCCTATCTCGGCAGCCGTACGGCGCGCGCCAAGACCGCAACGCCTGTAGACCAGACCGCATGACCCGCAATGACAGCCAACCATAAGAAATCCAGAAGGAGAACCGACATGCCAAGCCTCTATCGCCTCCATCGCGCCGCTTTGTGCGCGGCCGTGTTCGGCATCGCCGCCATTTCGACGTCCAGCGCCGAGGAAATCATCATCGGTGCCGCGACCGCGCAGACCGGCGGCCTTGCTCCCTACGACCAGCCGGCACTTGCCGGCCTGCGCATGTCGCTCGACGAGCTCAACGCCAAGGGCGGGCTCGGCGGCAAATACACCGTCAAGCTGCTGATCAAGGACACCCGTTCCGACACCGCGCAGACCGCCACCGTCGCCCAGGAGCTGATCGACGCCGGCGCCAAGATCATGATCACGCCGTGCGATGCCGACCCCTCGATTTCCGCCGGCCAGCTGACCCAGCCGCTTGGTATTCCGACGCTGACGCTGTGCGGCTCCGCCCCCGTGCTCACCGGCGCGGTCGGCGACGTCATGTTCGGCACCTATCCGGCCGACAATGTGCAGGCGACGGCGGTCGCTGACTTCGCCGTCTCCGAAGGCAAGAAGAAGGTGTTCCTGCTGACTTCGCCGGATTCCACCTACACCGCCAATCTGCCGGAATATTTCGGCAAGGTGTTCGAGAAGAAGGGCGGCGCCATTGTCGGTCGCGGCACCTTCAGCATGGGACAGCCCGACTTTTCCGCCGAGATCACCAACATCAAGGGCCTGGCCGATAAGCCGGACCTGATCATGACGGCCGCCTATGAGCCGGATTTCCCGGCCTTCATCCAGCAATTGCGCGGCGCCGGCGTCACCATCCCGGTCTATGGCGCCGATGCTATCGGCACGCCGACCATCAAGGCGCTCGGCAAACTGGTCGACGGTGTCGTCTACACCGCGGCCGGCTATGCCGAGCCGGGCAGCAAGCTCGAGGCCTTCAACGCCGCCTTCACCAAATATGCCGGCCACGCACCGGAATCGACCTATGAGGTCAATGGCTACGAGATCGCCCTGATCCTCGACCAGGCGGTCAAGACGGCCGGTTCCGACGATCCGAAAGCGATCCGCGACGCCATTGCCGGCCTCAAGGATTTCGAAGGCATCACCGGCAAGATCACCTATGCCGGCACCGACCGCATGCCGCTGCGGCCAGTGGCGCTGATGCGCTACGAGGGCGGCGAGGGCAAGCATGTCGAGACCCTGATCCCTGAAGCCGCCGACGTTCCCGCACCGTGATGTCATGCTGAGCGTCGAAGCCCTGAAAATCCGGTACGGCGAGGTCGAGGCGGTGCGCCGCGTCGACCTCACCGTCGACAGCGGCGAGATCATCGCGCTGGTCGGCGCCAACGGTGCCGGCAAGAGCTCGACGCTCGGTGCCGTCGCCGGGCTGGTGCCGGCGGCGTCCGGCAAGGTGATCTTCGACGGTGCCGACATCACCGGCCTGGCGCCGGAGGCGATCGCCCGCAAGGGCGTCGCGCTGGTGCCGGAAGGCCGCCGTATCTTCGCCAGCCTGACGGTGGCCGACAATCTGCGTCTCGGCGGTGCGGTGCATCAGCCGGCGGCCGAGGCGCGGCTGCGCGAGGAGGAGATGCTGGAGCTGTTCCCGATCCTGCGCCGCTACCACCGCGTCAAGGGCGGCAATCTGTCGGGCGGCGAACAGCAGATGCTGGCCATCGCCCGCGCGCTGATGGGCAAGCCGCGCATGATCCTGCTCGACGAGCCTTCGCTCGGCCTTGCTCCGCAACTGATCGACACCGTCTTCGACCTGATCGCCGAACTGCGCCGCAAGGGCCTGACCATCCTTCTGGTCGAACAGAATGTGGCGCTGGCGCTCGAAATCGCAGACCGCGCCGTCGTGCTCGCCAATGGCGAGGTGGTGCTGGCCGGCACGGCAAAAGAACTCGCCTCCTCGGACCTCGTCCGCCAGGCCTATCTGGGAGCTTGAGAAGCATGATCGCGCAGCAGATCATCAATGCGGTGAGCCTCGGTGGCGTCTATGCGCTGCTGGCGCTTGGGCTGGCGATCGTCTTTTCCATCGTCGGCCTCATCAACTTCGCCCATGGCGAGCTGATGACGCTGTCGGGCTATGCGCTCCTGGCCTCGCTGGTGCTCGGCTTTCCCTTTCCGGTGGCGGTGCTTGTCGCCGTGTCCTGCGGCGCGCTTGCCGCCGTCGCCATGGAGCGCATCGCGTTTAGGCCGATGCGTGGGGCCAGCGTCACCAGTCTGCTGTTGACCAGCTTTGCTGTCTCCAGCCTGCTGAAGGTCGTCTTCCAGAACGGCATCTCGGCGCGGCCGCAGGCTGTCGCCATGCCAGGCTGGATGACCGGCGCCTTCTCCTTCGGCGATTTCACCATCGGCGTCGGTCCCAGCATCTCCATCGTCGTCTCGGCACTGGCGCTGATTGCACTGGAAGTCTTCCTACGGCGCTCGGTGACCGGCACGGCGATGCGCGCCGCGGCGGAAGATTTCGACGTCGTGCGCCTGATGGGCATTCCGGCCAGCCGCATCATCGCCACCGCCTTTCTGCTCTCCGGCCTGCTCGCCGGGCTGGCGGCCATGCTGTGGGTGGCGCAGCGCGCCTCGGTCGATCCGCTGATGGGCTTCACGCCGGTGCTGAAGGCGTTCATCGCCGCCGTCGTCGGCGGGCTCGGCAGCTTGCCCGGTGCTGTCGCCGGCGGCTTCCTGCTCGGCATCATCGAGGTGCTGTTGCAAGCGACATTGCCGGGAGCGATCGCGCCCTATCGCGACGCCATCGTGCTGTCGGGTGTCATCGCCGTGCTGCTGGTTCGCCCGCAAGGCCTGATCCCGGCGGTCCGCGCCCAGCGAAGCTGACCTGATGTACAGCAAGCCTGAATTCGCGCCGCTGTCGCAAGACGAGGTGTTCTGCCTGATCGAAGAGGCGGCCTTCGCCACGGTGGTGACGTCAGGACCGCAGGGCCTCGTCGTATCGCATCTGCCGTTTGTGCTCGATCGCGTGCGCGGTGAAAACGGAACATTGGTCTCGCATCTCGCCAGGGCCAATCCGCAAAGCGCGCTGATCGCCGAGGGCAGGGAGACGGTCGCCATCTTCCACGGCCCGCATGGCTACATCTCGCCGTCCTGGTATCCGCGCAACCCGGTGCGCGACAGCGCGCCGACCTGGAACTTTGCCGTCGTGCATTGTCATGGGCATCCGGTCTCGCTCGACGATCATGCCACCGCAAAACATCTCTTGCAGCTTGTCGACGTGCTGGAAAAGGATCGCGACGATCGCTGGCGCATGCGCGAGCTGGGGCCAGGCGGCATGGAGCGGCGCGTGCCGCATATTATCGGCTTCGACCTGCCGATCGATCGACTCGAGGCCAAGTTCAAGATGGGGCAGGATGAGCGCCTCTACGATACAAGCGAAGCCATCAGGGCGCTGGAGCAAAACGATCCGGCGCTGGCAACGCTGATGACGGCGCACAACGCGCATCGCCAGGACTGACCGCCTGCATGCGACAAGGACAAGAAAAAATGATCCCCAATCTCAACATCGTGCCCTTCATCAGCGTCGACCATATGATGAAGCTGGTGCTGAAGATCGGCGTCGAGCGCTTCCTGGTCGAACTCGCTGGCTACATCGAGGATGATTTCCGCCGCTGGGAGCTGTTCGACAAGACGCCGCGCGTCGCCTCGCACAGTGCCGAGGGCGTCATCGAGCTGATGCCGACCAGCGACGGTGAGGTCTACGGCTTCAAATATGTCAACGGTCACCCCAAGAACATGCGCGAGGGCCGCCAGACAGTGACCGCCTTTGGCATGCTCGCCGATGTCCACAATGGCTACCCCGTGCTGTTGTCGGAGATGACTATCCTGACCGCGCTGCGCACGGCGGCGATGTCGGCTCTGGCTGCCAAGCACCTTGCGCCGGCCGGCTCTAGCTGCATGGCGCTCATCGGCAACGGCGCCCAGGCCGAATTCCAGGCGCTGGCCTTCAAGGCGCTGCTCGGCATCGACAGGCTGAGGCTTTACGACATCGACCGCACGGCCACCGAAAAATGCATGCGCAATCTCGCCGGTCTTGGCTTCGACATGGTCGCCTGCGGCACCGCGCAGGAGGCGGTCGAAGGGGCTGACATCATCACCACCGTCACCGCCGACAAGCAGTATGCCACCATCCTCACCGACAACATGGTCGGCGCTGGCGTGCACATCAACGCGGTCGGCGGCGACTGTCCGGGGAAAACCGAGCTGCACCGCGATATCCTGCTGCGCTCCGACATCTTCGTCGAATATCCGCCGCAGACCCGCATCGAGGGCGAGATCCAGCAGCTTGCACCGGATCATGAGGTGACCGAGCTGTGGCAAGTGATGTCAGGCGCCGTGCAAGGCCGGCGCGATCCCACCCAGATCACGCTGTTCGATTCGGTCGGCTTCGCCATCGAGGATTTTTCGGCGCTGCGCTATGTCAGGGATCAGCTGAAGTCGACCGGCCTCTACCAGGAACTCGACATGCTGGCCGACCCCGACGAGCCGCGCGACCTGTTCGGCATGCTGCTGCGGGCGGCTCAGCAGTGTTGAGGCATAGGTCGTTCAGATAGCCGAACCCCACATGGCATCCGGCACCACCACCAGCTTGCCGACGAAATCCTTGGCGATGAAATCCGCCTGCGCATGGTGGAAATCGGAGAGCTTGTAGACGCCACCGACCAGCGGCCGGATCTTCTTCGCTTCGATGTATCCGACGATGCGGCGGAAATCGGCGCGTGTGCCCTGGCTCGAGCCATGCAGCTGCAACTGCTTCAGATACATGGTCCTGAGGTCGAGCTGCACGACCGGACCGGCGATCGCGCCGGCGGTGGCGTAGCGGCCTTCGGGCCTGAGGATACGCAATAGGTCGTTGAAGATGGCGCCGCCGACGAGGTCGGCGACCACGTCGATGGGCTGACCGCCGGTCGTCTCGTTCACGGCTTGCGGCAGGTCGGCAACGCCACGGGTGATGACAGCCTCGGCGCCGATGTCGCGCACCGCCTGCTCCTTGCCCTTGCCGACGACGGCATAGGGAATGGCGCCGCGCGCCCGCGCCAACTGCACGATGCCGGAACCGACACCGCCCGACGCGCCGGTAACCAGCACGCGCTCGCCGGCTTTGAGTGCGGCCCGTTCCAGCATCTGTTCGCCAGTGAGATAGGCGCAGCAGAAGGTGGCGAGCTCGACGTCGGTCAGGTCCGTATCGACGACATGAGCATTCTCGGCCGGCACGGCCTGATATTCGGCGTAACCGCCGTCGCGGCCGTGGCCCATATAGTCGATGTCGGCGAGCGAATCGTCGTCGCGATTGTAGATCGAGAAATCGACCATCACCCGTTCGCCGATACGGTCCGGCGACACACCTTCGCCGACGGCGGCGACGGTGCCGACGGTGTCGGTGCCCTGGATGCGCGGGAAAACAAGCGTGTTGCCCTGGCGGCGCCAGGTCGACACGGCCGCGGCATCCTCCTCCGTGCCATAGGCACCTTGGCGCACCCAGACATCGGTGTTGTTCATGCCGCAAGCACTGACCTTGACCAGCACCTCGCCCGGAGCAGGCGCGGGCACTTTCACATCGCTGCGGTATACGAGCTTTTCCGGTCCGCCGTGCCCGGTGAGCAGCACGGCGGCCATGGTGGCAGGGAGAGTTCTGGTCATGGCATTCATAGTCGATCTCAGAGATTGGCAAACACGCTCTTCACCGCATCGGCGGCCTTCGAAACGACGATGTCGGCTTCTTCGCGGGTCAGGCAGAGCGGTGGTGCGAAGC
This sequence comes from Mesorhizobium sp. M7A.F.Ca.US.008.03.1.1, assembly GCF_003997495.1. Classification (GTDB taxonomy): domain Bacteria; phylum Pseudomonadota; class Alphaproteobacteria; order Rhizobiales; family Rhizobiaceae; genus Mesorhizobium. The sequence continues at coordinate 81,917 of NZ_RZRU01000001.1, forward strand.
CGAGAATGTCGCCCTGCGGCATGGCGCGGCCGATGACGCCGCTTGCGGCAAGTGCTGTCGCCACTTGCGGCCCGATCTTGAGCGAAGCGTCGAAAAACACCCGATCGTCCTTGTCGGCAACGAATTCGACAGCCGCCAGCATGCCGTCGCCGCGCACGTCGCCGACATTCCTGTGGCCGCCGACCGCCTTGGCCAGCTCGGCGCGGAAATAGGCGCCGGTCTCGCGGGCATTTGTCACCAGGTCCATCTCGTCGATCAGTTCGAGATTGGCGACGCCTGCGGCGACGCAGATCGGATGCGCCGAATAGGTCCAGCCATGGCCGAGCGAACCGAGCTTGTCGGAACCGTCAACCAACACCTGCCACATCTTGTCGGCGACGATGACGCCCGACAGCGGAGCATAGGCCGAGGTCAGGCCCTTGGCGATGGTGATCAGGTCCGGCTTGATGCCGTAATGGTCGGAGCCGAACATGGTGCCCAGACGGCCGAAGCCCGTCACCACTTCGTCGGCGACCAGCAGCACGTCGTACTTCCTAAGCACCGCCTGGATCTTCTCCCAGTAGCCAGCCGGCGGCGGCACGATGCCGCCGGTGCCGAGGATCGGCTCGCCGATGAAGGCGGCGACGGTTTCCGGACCCTCGGCCAGGATCATCTCCTCGAGCTTGTCGGCGCAATGCTGCGAAAACTGCTCCTCGCTCATCGAGCGGTCGGCGCGGCGGAAGTAATAGGGCGCCTCGGTGTGCAGGATCGGCGCGCGCGGCAGGTCGAAGGCGTTGTGGAACAGGTCGAGCCCGGTCAGCGAACCGGTCATCACGCCCGAGCCGTGATAGCCGCGCCAGCGCGAGATGATCTTCTTCTTTTCCGGCCGTCCGAGCACATTGTTGTAGTACCAGATCAGCTTGATGTTGGTTTCGTTGGCATCCGAACCGGAGAGGCCGAAATAGACCCGCGACATGCCTTGCGGCGCACGGTCGATGATCATCTTGGCGAGCGTGATCGAGGCCTCGGTGCCGTGGCCGACATAGGCGTGGTAGTAGGCGAGGTTTTTCGCCTGGGCAGCGATAGCGTCGGCGATCTTCTGCCGGCCATAGCCGACATTGACGCAATAGAGGCCGGCGAAGGCATCGAGGCTCTTCCTGCCATTGTTGTCCCAGACGGTGACGCCTTCGCCGCCGGCCATGATGCGGGTCGGGCTTTCGCCCCGCGCATGCGTGCCCATATGGGTCGAGGGATGGAAGAAGTGGTCGCGATCCCAGGCGGCGAGTTCGTTGGACTGGTCGAGCATTCTTTTGACTCCTTGAAAGGTCCGGGTGGGGTCTAGGCCACATCCAGGCAGAGATACTTGATGTCAGTAAAGGCTTCGAGCCCGTGGCGCGAGCCTTCGCGCCCGATGCCCGATTGCTTGACGCCGCCGAACGGGATCGGCGCACCGGTGATCTTGACGCGGTTGATGGCGACCATGCCGTAGTCGAGCGCGCGGCCCATGCGCTGCTGCCGGGCGCCGTTCTCGGTCACGACATAGGCGACGAGGCCATATTCGGTGGCATTGGCGCGGGCGATCACCTCGTCCTCGCTGTCGAATGGCGTTACGGCAGCCACCGGGCCAAAAGTCTCCTCGCGCATGATCAACGCTTCGTCGGTGACATCGGCCAGCAGTGTCGGCTGGTAGAACAGGGGGCCAGCCAGGTGCCGCTTGCCGCCGGTGAGGCAGCGCGCGCCATGGGTCAGCGCGTCTGCGACCTGTTCCTCGACCTTCTTGACGGCGCGCTCATGCATCAGCGGCCCGATGTCGATCTTCTCAGCCAGGCCATTGCCGGTCCGCAGCGTCTCGATGCGCTTGGCGAAGGCGGCGCAGAAGCGCTCGTAGATCGGACGCTGGACATAGATGCGGTTGGCGGCGAGGCAGTCCTGGCCCGACGTGGCGAATTTAGCGTCGATGGCGATATCAACCGCTTTGTCCAGATCGGCGTCGGCAAAGACGATCAGCGGCGCGTGGCCGCCAAGCTCCATCACCAGCCGCTTCATGGTCGGCGCACTTTGCGCGGCGATCAGCCGTCCAATTTCGGTCGAGCCGGTAAAACTCATGGCGCGGACGCGCGGATCCTCGCACATCCGGCCGACGATGGTCGAAGCCTTGCCGGTGACAATGTTGAAGACGCCGGCGGGCAGGCCGGCGCGTTCGCTGAGTTCGGCCAGCGCCAGCGCCGACAGCGGCGTTTCCGAGGACGGATGCGCAACGATGGTGCAGCCGGCGGCAAGCGCTGCCGCAGCCTTGCGGGTCAGCATCGCCGACGGAAAATTCCACGGCGTGACGACACCGACGACGCCGAGCGGCTCACGCCGCACCATCATCTCGGCGTTCGGCAGATGGCTGGTGACGCTCTCGGCATTCAGACGCTTGGCTTCCTCGGCATACCATTCGACGAAGGAAGCGGCATAATCGATCTCGCCCCGCGACTCCTGCAGCGGCTTGCCTTGTTCCAGCGTCATCAGCAGGGCCAGGTCTTGCTTCGCGGCAATGATCAGCTCGAACCATTTTCGAAGAATTTTCGAGCGCTCCTGCGGCAACAGCGCCCGCCACGCCGGGAAGGCACGCGCGGCGGCATCGATCGCCTTTGTCGTCTGCCGGCCATCGAGCGCGGAGACGAAAGCGACTGTGGTGCCGGTGGCCGGGTCGTTGACCTCGAAGCTTTCGGCAGCCTCGCTTGCGGTCCAGTGGCCGTCGACATAGGCGAGTTCACGCAGCAGCCGGCGGTCGGTCAGGCGGTCGAGCGCTTCATGGCGATGCGAGCGGGCGAAATGCGCGGACATGGTCAAGACCTCCCGGTTCGGACTGATGCGGGAAGACTATCCGTCCGATGCAGACAGAGAGGCTGTTTGGATGCCTTGAAGTAGAGAGACTCTCTCTATTGTGGCGCCCCGACAGACGATCTCTCCGGCCTTAAGCCGACGCCGGCAGCAGGTCGGCTATGGGCAGCGCCACCTCGTCCTTCACCGTCTTGATGACAATGTAGGTGAAGTAGCGATCGATGCCGATCTCGCGTTCCAGCAGGCCATCGACCAGCCGCTGATAGGCGTCGATGTCGCGCGCCATTACCTTCAGCAGATAGTCGACGCCGCCGCCGACCGACCAGCAGGCGACGATCTCGGGAACATCGCGGATGACGCGCTCAAAGCGGTCGAAATCGGCCTGGCGATGGTTTGCCAGCGTCACCTCCATCAGCACGGTGGCAACGGGTGCCACGACGCGCATGGCGATCCTGGCGTGATAGCCCGAGACGATCCCGGCCTTCTCCAGCTTGCGCAGCCGCATCCAGCACGGCGTCGGCGACAGGCCGACCTGCTCGGCCAGCGCCAGCTTGGTGATGCGTCCGTCGCGCTGGATGGCGTCGAGGATTTTCAGGTCGATCGGGTCGAGTTTCGCTGATGTCATCAGGGCTCACTTTTCGTCCAGGTACCATGACGGCGCATTATTTCGATTGTCAATTGCACTGATTTCGATCTCTAATAAGTCATGACATTGTGGCAACCAGATCCCGCGCTTATCCGGCGGCCGGCCTATCAGTCGCTGGCCGACCAGTTCGCGCGCGCCATCCATGATGGACGCCTTGCCAATGGCGCGCGGTTGCCGACCCATCGCAGGCTGGCCGACGACCTCAAGCTTTCGGTGCAGACGGTCAGCCGCGCCTATGAGGAACTGATCCGGCGCGGCCTGATTTCTGGCGAGATCGGCCGCGGCAGCTTCGTCCAGACGCAGCGTCGCGAGCCGGAGCCGCCCTATCTGCCGGAGCGCCTGGGCGAAGTCATCGATCTGTCGATCCTGAAGCCGGTCTGCGAGCCGATGCATCTGGAGCGGCTGAAGCAGGCACTGGGCTGGCTGGCTGAGAACCTGCCGTCGAGTTCAGCACTTTCGTTCCGGCCCAACATGGTGTTTCCCCGCCACCGCGCGGTGGCGGTCGAATGGTTGAGACTGTGCGGGCTCGACACCTCCGCGCAGAACATCAGCCTGACCAACGGCGCCACCGCCGGCATGACGGTGGCGCTGATGAGCGTCGCGCCGCCGGGCTCGACGGTCGCCACGGAGGCGATCGGCCACCATACTCTGGTGCCGTTGGCACGCTATCTCGGCTTCAACCTGGAAGGCCTGCCGATCGACGACAACGGCCTGATTCCTGAAGCGCTGGACGAGGCCTGCCGGCTTTCCGACATCCGCGCGGTCTTCGTGCAGCCCTCGGTCATCAACCCGACGGCGACGCTGATGGATGCGCGGCGGCGCGAAGAGATCGCCGCGGTCGCGCGCAAGCACGATATCGCCATCATCGAGAACGATGTGCTGGGTCCGCTGGTCGAAGACCGGCCGCCGCCGGTTGCCGCGTTCGCGCCGGAGCGCACGCTCTACGTCACCTCCTTCACCAAGATCACCGTGCCCGGCCTGCGCATCGGCTATCTGGCCGCGCCCGACCGCTACGTCGCCGCCGTCGCCAACCGGCATCTGGTTTCGAACTGGATGGCGACGCCGCTGGTGGCGGAAATCGCCACCAAATGGGTGACCGACGGCACGGCGATGGAGCTTGTCCACTGGCAGCGCGCGGCTTTGAGGCGCCGGCAGGATATTGCAGCGCAAGTGCTGGCGGGGGTCGACTATCGCGCCCGGCGCGACGGGCTGCATGTCTGGCTGCAACTGCCGGCCGACCGCGCCGAGGAAAGTTTTGTCGCCCAGGCTCGCCTGCAGGGCGTGGCGATTGCACCCGGCACATCCTTCCGTATTTCGGCTGCGCCGTGGCATCCGGCGGTGCGCATCTCGCTGGGCTCGACCACCGAGGGGGAACTGCGCGCCGGCCTCGGCGTTGTCACCAAGCTGCTGCTTGGCGATCCGGAGCATCTGCTGCTCGCAATCTAGCGAGTACGCCGCTCTTCGGCACCTGGTTGCTCAAGAATTGTGCGGAATGGGAAATATTGTCATGATATTATTTTCCCAATTGACATGATTTGGCGCGTTCCGCATCGTTAAGGGGCACAGGCTTCTCCAGCACGGGGAATTTATTTGTCCGCATCAGCGCCCATCATCAAGATCGACGGCATCTCGAAGAGCTTCGGCAGCTTCAAGGTGCTGGACGGCCTGTCGATGCAGGTCATGCCCGGCGAGAAGCTGGCACTGATCGGCCCGTCGGGCTCGGGCAAGACGACGATCCTGCGCATCCTGATGACCCTGGAGCGCATCGATGGCGGTCATATCCAGATCGACGGCGAGCAGCTCTACCACATGGAGCGCAATGGCCAGCTGCTGCCCGCCGACGAGCGGCATCTGACAAGGATGCGCCAGAAGATCGGCATGGTCTTCCAGCTGTTCAACCTGTTTCCGCACAAATGCGTCATGGACAATGTCACGCTGGCGCCGATGCTGACCAAGGGGACGCCGCGTGCCGCCGCCGAAAAGCGGGCGATGGAACTGCTCGAAATGGTCGGTATGGCCGACAAGGCAAAGAACATGCCGGCGCAGCTGTCCGGTGGGCAGAAGCAGCGCGTGGCGATCGCCCGGGCGCTGGCGCTGTCGCCAAAGATCATGCTGTTCGACGAAGTGACGTCGGCGCTCGATCCGGAGCTCGTCGAGGAGGTGATGAACGTCATGCGCAAGCTCGCCGCCGAGACCGACATGACCATGCTGCTGGTCACCCACGAGATGGGCTTTGCCCATGATTTCGCCGATCGGGTGCTGTTCTTCGACCGCGGCAGGATCGTCGAGGAAGGCAAACCGGACGAGATTTTCCGCAATCCCAAGCAGGAGCGCACGCAAGGTTTCCTGAAGAAGATCATCGCGGCCGGACATCGCGTCTGACCGCAATGCCCCAGGGCGACGAAGTCGTCCCGAGGTGGCGAGGGCCGCCCCGTAACAAAGCAAGACAAGAAACAAGGAGTTGGGAACAATGAAGAAACTTGGCATTCTGGCCGGCGTTGCCGGTCTTGCACTGACGGCGGTGCTGGCCGCCTCGATCCCCGGTTCGGCCGACGACAGCAAGCTCGAACAGCTCAAGGCGCAAGGCTTCGCTCGTCTCGCCATCGCCAACGAGCCGCCCTATACGGCGGTCGCCGCCGACGGCAAGGTTTCGGGTGCCGCGCCTGATGTGGCTCGCGAGATATTCAAGCGGCTCGGCGTCGCCGACGTCGCCGCTTCGATCTCCGAATATGGCGCCATGATCCCCGGCCTGCAGGCCGGTCGCTTCGATGTCGTCACCGCCGGCCTGTTCATGAAGCCGGAGCGCTGTGCCGCGGTTGCGTATTCGGAACCCGTGCTGTGCGACGCCGAGGCAATGCTGGTGAAGAAAGGCAATCCGAAAGGCTTCAAGAGCTATGAGGATGTCGCCAAGGATACGACTGCGACCATCGGTGCGCCGGGCGGCGGCACCGAGGAGAAGCTCGCGCTCAATGCCGGCGTGCCACGCGATCGCGTCATCGTCGTGCCGGATGGCCAGAGCGGCGTGAAGATGCTTCAGGACGGCCGCATCGATGCTTATTCGCTGCCCGTCCTGTCGATCAATGATCTGGTCAAGAAGGCCAACGATCCGAACCTCGAAGTCATCGCTCCGGTGCAGGGCGCACCGGTCTATTGCGACGGCGCCGCCTTCAAGAAGGGCGACGAGGCACTGCGCGACGCCTTCGACGTAGAACTGGCCAAGATGAAGAAATCAGGCGAGTTCGCCAAGATCATCGAGCCCTACGGCTTCTCGGCGGCGGCGGCGATGTCGACCAGCCGCGACAAGCTCTGCGCTGCGAAGTGATTTTTCCTTCTCCCCGTTCAACGGGGAGAAGGTGTCACGAAGTGACGGATGAGGGGCGGCGCCAAGTTCTGAGAGTTTAGCGCCGCCCCTCATCTGCCTGCCGGCATCTTCTCCCCGTAAACGGGGAGAAGGAGCCAAACCCAACGTTGGAACATCTGACCCAATGACCCAGTGGTCCGGCTATTTCGGCCTGATATTGCAGGGAGCGCTTGTCACCATCGAGCTGACGCTGATGGGGTCGGTGCTTGCCCTGCTCATGGCCTTTCTTGCCGGAATGGGGCGGCTGTCGCGCTTCTTCGTGCTGCGCGCGCTGGCCACCGCCTACATCGAATTCTTCCGCGGCACCTCGATCTTCGTGCAGTTGTTCTGGGCCTATTTCGTGCTGCCCTTCATCGGCATTTCGCTAACCCCGTTGCAGGCCGGCGTGCTGGCGCTCGGCCTCAATGTCGGCGCCTACGCCGCCGAAGTCGTGCGCGGTGCCATCCAGTCGATCGGCCGCGAACAGTATGAGGCCTGCACCGCGCTCAATCTCGGGCGATGGCAAGGCATGCGCCACATCATCCTGCCGCAGGCGCTGCTGGTGATGCTGCCGACCTTCGGCAACAACGCCATCGAATTGCTCAAGGCGACCGCCGTGGTGTCGCTGATCTCGCTCACCGATCTGACCTTCCAGGCGCAGGTGGTGCGCGCCCAGACCGGCAACACCCTGGTGCCGTTCACCACCATCCTGATCATCTATTTCATCCTCGCCTTGCTCATCTCGTGGGGCGTGCGTTCGCTGGAACGCCGCATGGCGCGCGGCCTTGATGGGGTGCGTGCCTGATGGCCAATGCCCTTCTGATAAATTGGGCTTGCTGATGGAGTGGGATTGGAACTTCGTCTGGGAAATCATGCCGACGCTGATCCAGGGCGTGAAGATCACCATCCTGGCGACGCTGCTCGGCTCGGTGCTGGCGGCGATCGTCGGGCTGGGCATTGCGCTTGCGCGCCGCTCGCCCAACAAGGCGTTGTCGCGCACGGTCGGCTGGGCAGCCGAATTCATCCGCGGCACGCCGCTGCTGGTGCAGCTCTATTTCATCTTCTACGTGCTGCCCGACATCGGCATCCTGTTGCCGCCGCTGGTCGCCGGTGTCATCGGGCTCGGGCTGCATTACGGCACCTACACGGCCGAGGTGTATCGTGCCGGCATCGACAATGTGCCGCGCGGCCAATGGGAGGCGGCCAAGGCCTGCAATCTAAGCGCCAGGCAGACCTGGACCCACATCATCATTCCGCAGGCCATCCCGCCGATGATTCCGGCATTGGCCAATTACTTCATCGCCATGTTCAAGGAAACGCCGCTGCTGTCGGCGATCACCGTGCTGGAACTGATGAACCAGGCCAAAAGCGTCGCCAACACCTACTATCGCTATATCGAGCCGATCACCCTGGTCGGTGCCTTCTTCCTCGTCATCAGTCTGTTTTCGGTCGTGCTGCTGCGCTGGCTGGAACGCCGCTACGGTAAGATCGAGAGGTAGCCGTTGAAACCCTTGCCCGAGATCAAGATCTATCCAAAACGGCCGGCGCTGGATGCGCGCCCGCTCGACATGCGCATCGGCCTGATCATCCTGGCCACCGACCATACCAGCGAACAGGATTTCCGCCGCATGGTGGCGAGCGAGCGGATCGGCGTCTATGTCGCCCGCATTCCCTACGCCAACCCGACGACGCCCGAAAACCTGCGCAAGATGCAGCCGGCGCTGACGGCGGGCGCGGCCCTGATCCTGCCCGACGAGCCACTCGATGCCATCTGCTATTCCTGCACCTCGGCCTCGGTGGTGATCGGCGATGCCGAGATCGAGGCGGCGATCCAGGTCACAAAGCCCGGCGTGCCAGTCGTTACGCCGCCGATGGCGGGCGTGCGCGGGCTGCGTGTGCTGGGCGCAAACAAGCTCAGCATCCTCACTCCCTACACGGTCGAGACATCCAGGCCGATGGCCACGTATTTCGCGGCGCGCGGCTTCGAGATCGTCAGCTTCACCTGCCTCGGTTTCGAGGACGACCGCGAGATGGCGCGCATCGCACCGGCAACGCTTGTCGATCTGGCGCGGGAAGCGACCGACGCCAGCGCCGATGCGCTGTTCGTGTCCTGCACGGCGCTGCGTAGCGCCCTCGCGGTCACCGGCATGGAAAAGGCTATTGGACGTCCCGTGGTGACCAGCAACCAGGCGACCGCCTGGAATTGTCTGCGGCTTTGCGGAGATGACACGCCGCATCCCGAATTCGGCCGTCTGATGACGCAGCCATTTGCCGCCTGATTGATGATCATGACACAGGTCACTCTTGAGCACATTCGCGCCGCGCGTGAGCGCATTGCCGGCAAGGTCGAGCGCACGCCGACCGTGCTATCCCAAAGTCTTTCCGACGAGCTGGGCGCACAGGTTCACCTCAAGCTCGAACACCGGCAGACCACCGGCAGTTTCAAGCTGCGTGGCGCCTCGAACGCCATCGCCTCGTTGAGCGCCGAACAGAAGGCGCGTGGCGTGGTCGCGGCCTCGACCGGCAATCACGGCCGCGCGCTGGCGCATGCGGCGAAGCTTGAGGGCATGCGCGCCGTGATCTGCATGTCGCGCCTGGTGCCCGGCAACAAGCTCGAAGAGATCCGCCGGCTGGGCGCGGAGGTCCGCATCGTCGGCGACAGCCAGGACGATGCCCAGCAGGAGGTCGATCGGCTGGTGGCGCAAGAGGGGCTGGTTATGCTGCCGCCCTTCGACCATCCCGACATTATCGCCGGGCAAGGCACGCTCGGGCTTGAGATGATCGAGCAGGTCCCGGATGCCGCCCTCGTTCTGGTCCAGCTCTCCGGCGGTGGGCTCGCCTCAGGCGTTGCTTCAGCCATCAAAGCCGTCAGCCCCCGGACAAAAGTCATCGGTGTCTCGATGGCGCGCGGCGCGGCGATGAAGGCCAGCCTCGATGCGGGCCACCCGGTGCTGGTGGAAGAGTTGCCGACGCTTGCGGATTCGCTCGGCGGCGGCATCGGCCTCGACAACCGGCTGACCTTCGCCATGTGCCGCGACCTGCTCGACGATGTCATCCTGCTCAGTGAAGACGAGATCGCCGCCGGTATCCGCCACGCCTATGCGCGGGAGCGCGAGATCATCGAGGGCGCCGGCGCGGTCGGCATCGCCGCACTGCTCGCCGGCAAGATCACGACGAACGGGCCGGTGGTTGTTCTGCTTTCCGGCCGCAACATCGATATGGACGCGCACCGCAAGATTGTTTGCGGCGAAGCGCGATCGGAGCGTGCCGCATGAGCCGGATGACGATCCTCACCGAGCAAGAATTGCGCGCGATCGTGACACTCGATCTCGATGCCGTCGCCTGCGTCGAGAACGCCTTCCGCGCGCTTGCCACTCTGCCGGTGGCGATGCCGCCGATCCTGCGGCTCGACATTCCCGAGCATCGCGGCGAGGTCGACGTGAAGACCGCCTATGTGCCGGGCATCGACGGTTTTGCCATCAAGATCAGCCCCGGCTTCTTCGACAACCCGAAGCTCGGCCTGCCTAGCGTCAACGGCATGATGGTGCTGCTTTCGGCCAAGACCGGCCTAGTCGAGGCGCTGTTGCTCGACAATGGCTATCTCACCGACGTCCGCACGGCTGCTGCCGGCGCGGTCGCGGCCAAACATCTGTCGCGGCAGGACTCGTCGATTGCCGCGATCTTCGGCGCCGGCGTCCAGGCCGGGCTGCAATTGGAAGCCCTCAGGCTGGTACGGCCGATTGCCGAGGCACGCATCTGGGCGCGCGATGCAGCCAAGGCCGAGGCGACCGCCCGAGCCCTGCGCGAAAAGCTCGGCATTCTCGTGCGTGCCGTATCAGACGCGGCAAATGCAGTTGCCGGCGCCGACATCATCATCACCACCACGCCTTCGACCGAGCCGCTGATCAAGGCGGGATTCGTTTCCGCCGGCCAGCACATTACCGCGATGGGCTCCGACGCCGAGCACAAGAACGAGATCGCGCCGGCAATCCTGCGCATGGCCGATCTCTATGTCGCCGACAGTGCCCGCCAGACAAGGCGGTTGGGTGAACTGCATCATGCCATCGCGGCGGGTGTGATGGCTGGAGATGCGGAGGTGACCGAACTCGGACAGATCATCGCCGGCGAAAAACATGGCCGCCGCTCGGCCAGCGACATCACCATCGCCGATCTCACCGGCACCGGCGTCCAGGACACGGCGATTGCCACGCTCGCTCGAGACCGCGCGCGGGCGGTGAAGGCGGGAACCATTTTCGAAAGCTGATACCGGCCGCAGGAGCATGATCCGGAAAAGTGGAGACCGGTTTTCCGAGAAGATCATGCTCAAGCAGAATGACCTGGAGCCGGATTCAACGAAGTTGAAACAGGCTCCAGGCCCAACAAACGAGGACTAAGAACAATGCAACCGAATCTGAAATTCTCGCGTGGCGAATTTGCGGATCGCCTCGCCAAGACGCGCAAGGCCATGGAGGTGAAGGGCGTCGATCTTCTTGTTATCAGCGATCCTTCCAACATGGCCTGGCTGACCGGCTACGACGGCTGGTCGTTCTATGTGCATCAGGCCGTCATCGTGCCGCCATCGGGCGAACCGGTCTGGTACGGGCGCGGCCAGGACGCCAACGGCGCCAAGCGCACCGCCTATATCGCGCACGACAACATCGTCGGCTATGCCGACCACTATGTGCAGTCGACCGAGCGCCACCCGATGGATTTTTTGGCCAGCGTGCTTGCGGATCGCGGCTGGGGCAAGCTGACAGTCGGCGTCGAGATGGACAATTACTGGTTCTCGGCCGCAGCCTTCGCATCGCTGCAGAAGCATCTGCCCAATGCCCGCTTTGTCGATGCCACCGCGCTGGTCAACTGGCAGCGCGCGATCAAGAGCCCGACCGAGATCGATTATATGCGCAAGGCCGCCCGCATCGTCGAAGCGATGCACCAGCGTATCGTCGACAAGATCGAAGTCGGCATGCGCAAATGCGATCTCGTTGCCGAAATCTACGATGCCGGCACGCGCGGCGTCGACGGCATCGGCGGCGACTATCCGGCGATCGTGCCGCTGCTGCCGTCGGGTGCCGATGCTTCGGCGCCGCATCTGACCTGGGACGACAGACCGATGAAGCGGGGCGAGGGCACCTTCTTCGAGATCGCCGGCTGCTACAACCGCTATCACTGCCCACTGTCGCGCACCGTCTTCCTCGGCAAGCCGACGCAGGAATTCCTCGATGCCGAGAAGGCGACGCTGGAAGGCATGGAAGCGGGCTTGGCCGCTGCAAAACCCGGCAACGCCTGCGAGGACATCGCCAACGCCTTCTTCGGTGTCCTCAAGCGATACGGCATCGTCAAGGACAACCGCACCGGCTATTCGATCGGCCTGTCCTATCCGCCGGACTGGGGCGAGCGCACGATGAGCCTGCGTCCCGGCGACTGCACCGAACTCAAGCCCGGCATGACCTTCCATTTCATGACCGGCCTGTGGCTGGAAACGATGGGACTGGAGATCACCGAATCCATCCTGATCACCGAAACGGGTGTAGAGTGCCTGGCCAATGTGCCGCGCAAGCTGGTGGTGAAGGATTGAGCCCGATGTCCAGTACCCGCCCGTCGCCAATCGCGCCGACCGTCGATTTCGACCGCGATGGCGTGCAGCATGGTTTCCTGCGCCTGCCCTACAGCCGAGATGACTCGGCGTGGGGCTCGGTGATGATCCCGATCTGCGTTATCCGCAACGGCAAGGGGCCGGCAGCATTGCTTTCCGGCGGCAACCATGGCGACGAGTATGAGGGGCCGCTGGCCCTCTACGATCTCGCCAGGACCCTCGATCCCAAGCAAGTCAGCGGCACGGTGATCATCGTGCCGGCAATGAACTATCCGGCCTTCCGCGCCGGCACGCGCACCTCGCCGATCGACAAGGGCAACATGAACCGCAGCTTTCCCGGCCGGCCGGACGGGACGGTGACCGAAAAGATCGCCGATTATTTCCAGCGTGAGCTGCTCCCCCGCGCCGACATCGTGTTCGACTTCCACTCCGGCGGCAAGACGCTGGACTTCGTGCCGTTCTGCGCCGCGCATACTTTGCCCGACAAGGCGCTGGAACAGAAAGCCTTTGACGCGGTCGCGGCCTTTGCCGCCCCGTTCTCGATGCGCATGATCGAAATCGACGCCGTAGGCATGTACGACACGGCAGCCGAGGAGATGGGCAAGGTCTTTGTCAGCACCGAGCTTGGCGGCGGCGGCACCTCGCGCGCGCAGACGGTGCGGATCGCGCGGCACGGTATCCTCAACGTGCTGCGTCATGCCGGCATCGTTGCCGGAGCGGTCGAGAGGGGCAAAACCCAGTGGCTCGACATGCCGTCGGGCGATTGTTTCTCGTTCGCCGAAGATGACGGCATGATCGAAACCATGGTCGACCTCGGCGAGCCCGTCGAAGACGGCGCGGTACTGGCACGCATCCATTCCACCGGCCGCACCGGCGTCGCGCCGCAGGAAATCCGGGCAAAAATGTCGGGCATGCTGGCGGCGCGGCATTTCCCCGGGCTGGTCAAAGCCGGCGACTGCGCGGCGGTGGTGGCTGTGCACGTCTGAGCGGTTCCGCCGAAGCTTGCTCCACCCGGCTCGGGGCCTTCGTCACTTGCTCTGCGTTCGTCGCGGCCCCTTCGGCGCGGCGCAAAGAAGCAGGATGGCGAGCGGAGTCGACATTGCAGGAGGATGTCACTATATAGCGGCGGCTTCGACCTGCGCGCCCGAGGGCAGCACCTCGAAGCAACTGTGAATGTGTAGTGTGTTGTGCCATCTATTGTGACGGAAATCGGCTCGGAAACCGGAAAAAAGCAAATAGAAACAGTGGCGCAGCGCTGGGTGTGACCCAGCTAACGGTACCGACCCCTCCAGAATCAGAAAATGCTCTTGACCCCTCGATTTCCTATGGCTCTGTGGACCTTGGACGGCATTGGCTTGCCGGCTGACCGCGACTCGGCTGGAATGGGGACATGCATCCTTTGCGGGATGTCGACGTTTATGATTACCAACCGGCTTTGCCGCCAGGGAACAGCAGTATGAGTGAACACGCCATCGAATTCTTGCGGGGATGGATCGGCGAAAAGGTCCATTGCCAGTCCTCCCAGGCAAGGATCGACAAGCAGGCCGAAACCTTGGCCAAGGAGTGCGCCGCCGAGGCGGCCGAGGTCGGCATTCCGCTGGAGGATATCCAGGAAGAAGTCGGCGATATCCAGGAACTTATCGCATCCCGGCTTGAGGAAGCGGCCGAGGCCGAGGAAAGCCAGCAGGCCCCCAGAAAAGCCGCGGAATGATCGCATAGCGGCGACGTTGTTTCATCGCGGGCTTCTGGCCCGCGTTTTGTCTTCAGCCAAACTTCTCCTTCAGCCACGTCTTCGGCAGCGCCGGCACGAAATTCCCGTCGCGTCCGGTCATATCGTCATTGGCGACCAGCGCGTTGAGGATTGCTTCCTCCACGCTCTGGATCACCGCATCGAAAAACGGATCGATGTCGGTGTCCGGAATAAAATCGGCACTGGCGATGCGGCCGGATGGCGCCAGCGCCGCGCTCGCATTGGCGGTCGAGAAGGCGATAAAAATGTCGCCTGAACTGTGATAGCCGAAGCCGCCGGTCAAGGCGACGCCAAGCGGCACCCGTCGGGCCAGCCGCTTCATTTGATGCGGCAGGAACGGTGCGTCGGTGGCGACGACGGCGATGATCGAACCCTTTTCGGCGCGCGGCGTGCGTTCGCGGACCGCCGGTTCGACGAGTTCCGGCCCGGCGCGCAGGCCGCGAATGATAATATTGCGCCGTTTTCCAAAATTGGACTGCACGAAGGCGCCGACGGTGAAGGCATGGCCTTGCCATTCGACGATGCGCGATGCCGTGCCGGAGCCGGCCTTGAAGCCGAAGGTGATCATGCCGGTACCGCCGCCGACGCTGCCTTCCTCGATCGGTCCGGCGGCGGCGCTGTCGAGGGCCTGCGCAACATGCTCTGACGTCAAATGGTGGCCGTTGATGTCGTTGAGGAAACCGTCATAGGTCTCCGCCGCCACCGGCAGCCCCCAGCCGCTGTCGAGCGCCGCCGGCAGCATGCTTTGCATCCAGCGCAGCGTGCCGTCGCGTGAGACGCCGCAGGAATGCGTGTTGGTGATGGTGATCGGGAAGTTGAAAGCGCCGGTTTCCTCGACGATGTGCGAGCCGGTCAGTTCGCCGTTTCCGTTCTGGGAGAAGATGCCGGCGAAGACCGGGGTGGCGAGGTCGGCGAGCGGTCTGGGCAGGATCGCGGTCACGCCGGTGCGCACCGGTCCCTCGCCGACGACAAGCGCGCCCTCGCCCGAGATCAGCGTCGCATAGCCGACCGCGACACCGGGCACATCGGTGATCGCGTTAAACGGTCCGGGCCGCCCGTCGAAGCCGATGCCGAAATTTCGCGCGCGCGGTATGCCTGAGGGCGTTGTCAGATGATGCAAATTGTCGGTCATGGTGTCAGAATAGGGATCCCTGATTGCCAGGCTCTTTGGCCTTGGCCGCCGGCTTGGCTACGGCTTTCGGTTTTGCCGTGCCGCTGATTGCCACCGCATCGGCGGTGCCGTCGGCGAACTCGAGCGAAAGCGCCATTCCCGACGCCACGTCGGCAGCCTGCTTGACGACGGCGCCATCCGCATCTCTCACCAGCGCAAAGCCGCGGGCCAGGACGGCCTTGTGCGACAGCGACGCCATCAACCTGTCGGACTGGACGATGCGGCCGCGCAGGCGCTCCAGCCTGAGCACCACTGCTTGCGTGCCGCGTCTTGTCAAAGCTGTCAGAAAATCCCTCTGCACGCGTTGCCGCCGTGCCGTCGGCTCGATCGTGATGCGGCCTTGCAGCACGGCCAGTTGCTGCTTGTGCCGCTGCAGTGATGCCCTGGCACATTTTGGCAATTGATCCGCCGCTCGGTTAAGCTCCGCACGCCGGGCTCTTGCCAACGCGCGCAGTGCCCCTTGTGCTCGCAAAAGATTGCGTTCGTTGGTGCGCCGCGCCTCTGCAATGCGCTGTGACAGCATTGCCGGGGTCAGTTTTACGGCAAAAAACCTTGCACGCTTGCGTTCGGTGGAGACCATCAGGCCCCGGCCGAGCCGGGATGTCGCCTCATCGAGACGCCGGCGCGGCAGCGCCAGCAATTGATCGGGCGAGGGCAGAGCCCGGGCGGCAGCACGGGCGGCCTGCCGCTTGCGTTCGAAATTGCGCAGGACCGCCGCTTTCAGCCGCGCACCGAGGCTGGCAAGCGTTGCTTCGAGGTCCGCCTTCACCGGCACGGCAATTTCGGCCGCACCCGTCGGCGTCGGCGCCCGCACGTCGGCAACGAGGTCGATCAGCGTCCAGTCGGTCTCGTGGCCGACAGCCGAGATCACCGGAACGCCGGAAGCGGCAACCGCGCGGGCGAGCGCCTCGTCGTTGAACCCCCAGAGGTCTTCGAGGCTTCCGCCGCCACGCGCCACGATCAGCAGATCGGGACGCTGGATGGCGCCGTCCCATGCCAGCGCGTTGAAGCCGTTGACCGCCGCGGCCACTTCCGCGCCTGACGTCTCGCCTTGAACACGCACCGGCCAGACCAGGATGTGCAGCGGAAAGCGGTCCTTGATGCGGTGGATGATGTCGCGGATGACGGACCCTGTCGGCGAGGTAACGACGCCGATGACGCGCGGCATGAACGGCAGCAACCGCTTGCGGCCGGTATCGAACAGCCCCTCGGCCTGTAGCCGCCGCTTGCGCTCCTCCAGCAGCGCCATCAGGGCGCCGGCGCCGGCAGGCTCCAGATTGTCGATGACGATCTGGTAGTTGGACTTGCCCGGATAGGTGGTGAGCTTCCCGGTGGCGATCACCTCCATGCCCTCTTCGGGACGGAATTTCAGCCGGCTCATCGTGCCTTTCCACACCACGGCGTCGAGCCGCGCGCGATCGTCCTTCAGCGCGAAATAGGCATGGCCTGAGGAATGCGGCCCGCGATAGCCTGATATTTCGCCGCGCACCCGCACATTGCCGAAAACGTCCTCGACCGTGCGCTTCAGCGCGCCGGAAATCTCGCTCACCGTATATTCGGCGGCGTTTGTGCGTGATTCGGATGCTGCTTCGCTCATCGGCCGATTGGGGAACGGTTGGGCGCCCGCGTCAAGGCGGTTGCGTCGGGCCAGCCGTTCATAACCCGTATACCTGACCCTGCCTACCAGCCGGGCAGGATCTGGTTTGGCTTGGTTCGCCGCAGCTTGGTGAAGGCGAGTGCCGCGAAATCGAATGTCCCGGGGTCTTCGCCGACCGGCACGGAGATATTGTCCAGGCTTTCCGAAATATGCCGGGCGAGCGCATCGACGATCTCCGGCCGCGACGTCTGGCCGCGCATGATGCCGATGCGGCAATCGGGCAGGGCGCCGAAGCCGTCGGCTTCGCCCAGAACCCGCATGCCGGGCCTGAGCGCGCATTCCGGCAGCACCGAGATCGCCAGGCCGGAAAGCACCGCGGCGGTGATGACGGTGGCCGAGAAACTGGTGAACAGGATACGATAGTCGCGATTCTGCTGGTCGAGCACATCGACGGCGGCGCGCCGCCAGATGCAGTTCGGCCGGCCAAAGGCCATCGGCAGCGTTTCCTGCTCATGCGTCGCATGGTTGGCCGAGGCGACCCACAGCAGCGGTTCGCGCCGCACCACCTCCGACTGGCCGCGTACGTCGTTGTGCGTCACCAGCGCCAGGTCGAGATTGCCGCGCTTGATATGCTCGACCAGCCCCGGCGTCGGTTCGCAGATGACGGTGAGTTCGACGCGCGGATTGGAGCGCGTGAACCGCGCCATGATCTCGGGCAGGAAACGATCGGCATAGTCGTCGGGCGTGCCGATACGGATCGTGCCTTCGAGCCGCCGGTCATCGAAGGCGGCTAGGGTCTCGCGGTTGAGATAGAGCAGCCGCCGCGCATAGGAAAGCAGCTTGTCGCCTTCCTCGGTCAGCCTGTTGGTGCGCCCGTCCTTTTCGAACAGCGGCTTGCCGAGCCGCTCCTCCAGCCGACGCATCTGCATCGAAACCGCCGACTGGGTCCGGTGCACCTCTTCGGCCGCCCTGGTGAAGCTGCCGGTGTCGGCGATCGAGATGAAGGTCTGCAATTGATCGAGATCGAGCGGCGATTTCATCGACATGATCCATCACTAGTGTTGATGGTAAAGATTAGAAACATTCGTTGGATTAATCAATCGGCCGATGGCAAATTGGCATTGTCCACATGAAGGCATGTGAATCGAAGCCGGAACGGCCGCTGTCGCCAGCGCCGATCGCCTGGTTTTGTCCGCCCTGCAGCGCCGCGCGTCCTTTGGATGCGCAAAGGACGCTGTAGCACTTTGATTTCGCGCACGATCCTTTTCCGAACCTCCGGTTCGGGGTCATGCGGCAGTCTGAAGGAGACCGACAATGACCACGTTCGATTTCGCCACCGAGACCTCGCGCATCACCTCGCGTCCGGCCGTTGCGACGCGCGTGGCCAACACCGTCTCCAACATCTATCGCGCCTGGAAAAACCGCCGCGCCTTTTATCGCCTTGGCGAGATGTCGGACGCCGAACTCGCCGATATCGGCCTGACGCGCGCCGACCTGCACGTCGCCATCGACGTGCCGTTTGGCCGCGACCCGACGGCGATGCTGCGCGAAATCGCCAGCGATCGCGTCGAAACGATCGAGGACATCGCCCGCAAGGTGGCCTGATCTGTCGCTTGTCGTTCAGGTTGCCGTGAACCTTTTCGGGGTTCGACGCGACTGACGAGTATGCAGGCTCCCACTCCCTGCCGGATCCCCCCGGCTCGCCTGCACTCTGCCCGGTCCTCCCAGGACCGGGCTTTTCTTTTCTTGGCCGGATGGCGCTTGTTGTCGGCCTATCGCCGGTCCATGTCCCGCTTGAACTGGTCGAAGATCGTCTCCACGCCCTTCTGGTAGTCGTCACGCTGCTGGGCGCCGGTCTCGAACATCTTGCCGAACAGGTCGTCGAACGGGTTTTTCGGCCTGCCGCTCGGATTGGCCTGTGGCTGCGGTGCCTGACGCTGCTGTGGGGGCGCTGGAGGCTGTTGCGGCGCCGGCTGTCCGCCAGGGAGGCCGCCTAAGCCACCGCCACCTTGCCGCAGCATCTCCTCGAAGATTTTCCCCAGCGGATTGTCTCCGTAGGGGCTTTGTGTCTGCTGAGGCTGCGGCTGCGCCCGCCCTTGCGGCTGCGGCGCGCCACCGCCGAACATGTCCTGCAGCACCTTGCCGAGTGGGTTGTCGCCGTAGGGATTGGGCGCCGGCTGCGGCTGGCTTTGCGGCTGTGGTTGAGCAGCGCCGCCGCCGAATATGTCCTGCAACACCTTGCCGAGCGGGTTGTTCATCGGGTTCTGGGGCTGCGGCGCCTGGCGCGGCTGCGGCGCCGGGGTCTGCATGCCGCCGCCTTGCCGCATCATCTGCTCGATGATCTCGCCGAGCGGGTTGTTGCCGCCGCCGCCAAAACCGCCGGCGGCCTGCATCTGATTTGTCGTCTGCTTGAACAGCCCGCCCATGACCATCGATGCGATCGCCGGCAGCATCTGCTGCAGGATCTGCTGATTGACGCCGCTGGCTTGCGCCGCCTGGCTGGCCACGGCGCGCGACAGATCCTTCGAGCCGAACAGGTGCCCGAGGATGCCGTTGCCCTCATCAACGCCTTGCGGCGAGAAGGCCCGGGTTGCGTCCTCGAAATACTTGGCGTGCTGACCGCTGGCCATCGCCGTCATGAAGGCGCCGAGCCCGTAAGGGTCGGCGGTGTTGCGCTGCAGCCCTTGCGAAAAGGCCGGCAGCAATGCGGCGACCGCGGCTTGCGTCTGCTGCATCGAAAGCCCGTATTGTTGGGCAAGGGCCTGCATGCCATTGCCGTTCTGGGCCTGTGTCAGCATGTCCAACAAGGTGGGCATCGGCGTCTCCTCCGGAAATCCTCGCCGAAGAAGCCTAGTTTGTTTCCACCTCCGATTGAAGCGACTTTTGCCGGCCGGTCAGCTTTGCCAAATCCGAGGGTTAATAGGCGTATTCCATGAAAACCGGCTCGATCGAACCGCCCCAGCGCGTGTGGTAGGCCGACAGCATCTCCTCGGCGCTGGTGGTGCCGCGCGCCACGACTTCGTCTAATGTGTTGAGGAAGGAGGTCTCGTCGTAGCCGTCGCGGTTCTTCTTGCCACGGTTCTTCAGGCCCATGCGGGAAATGACCATCACGTCACGCGCGATCTCGCGCAGCGTGGTGTTGCGGAACGGTGCGGAAATGCCTTGTTCCGGCACGGCGTTGCGCATCGCCAGCGTTTCTTCATAGGTCCAGCTCGAGGTCAGCGCCTCGGCGGCATCGAGTGCGGCCTCATCATAAAGCAATCCGACCCAGAAGGCCGGCAGCGCGCAGATGCGCCGCCATGGCCCGCCATCGGCGCCGCGCATCTCGAGGAAGCGCTTCAGCCGCACGTCCGGGAACAGCGTTGACAGATGGTTCGCCCAGTCGCCCATTGTCGGCAGCCCGTCCGGCACTTCATTGCGCGCGGCCCCGGCCATGAACTGGCGGAAGGTGATGTGCGTCATGTCGTGATAACGGCCATAGCGGATGACGAAATACATCGGCACGTCGAGCGCCCATTCGACATAATCGGCGAAGCCGAAATCGGGCGAGAAGCAGAATTCGAGCAGGCCCGAGCGCTGGTTGTCGGTGTCGCGCCAGATGTCGCCGCGCCAGCTCTGCAAGCCGTTCGGGTGGCTTTCGGTGAAAGGCGAATTGGCGAACAATGCCGTCGACAGCGGCTGCAGCTTCAACGACACCTGCATCTTGCGGCGCATGTCGGCCTCGCTCTCGAAGTCGAGGTTCACCTGGATCGTACAGGTGCGATACATCATGTCGAGGCCCTTGGTGCCGACCTTGGGCATGTAGCGCGTCATGATCTCGTAACGCGATTTCGGCATTTTCGGCGTCTCGGCCAGCGACCATTTCGGGCTGCCGCCGAGGCCGAGGAAACGGATGCCCATCGGCTCGGCGATCTCGCGCACCTGCGCCAGATGGGCGTTGCCCTCGCGGCAGGTCTGGTGGATCGTCTCCAGCGGGGCGCCGGAAAGCTCGAACTGGCCGCCGGGTTCCAGCGAAATCGCACCCTGGCCGGTCGGTTCGACCAGGCCGATGATGCGGCCGTCATCGACGATCGGATCCCAGCCGAGCTTTGACTGCATGCCTTCGAGAATGGCGCGGATGCCGCGCTCGCCGCCATAGGGGACCGGTGCATTGCCGTCGACATAGAAGGGGAATTTCTCGTGCTCGGTGCCGATGCGCCATTTGTCGCGCGGCTTGTTGCCTTCGGCCAGGTGCTCGACGAGTTCGTCGACACCTTCGATCGGGCGGAAATCGGTCGTATCGCGCGCCATCTATGAACCCTCTTCACATGACCCCGAAAATCGGCTTTCGACTTTCGCTGGGGATCATGCGCCCCAATGGAATGCTACAGTGTCCTTTGCACGTCCGAAAGGCGGCAGGCGCTGTAGGACGATCGGACGATCGCCGGCGCTAAATGGACGAAATGTCAGCAGACGATCAAGCGAAAAATCCTGAGCCACAGGTCAACAGGAATTGAACGTGGCAGCGCTGCCCATTCCTTGCAAGAGGCGAGGTCTTACCAGTCGCCGACTGTCGCCTGCATCACCGCGAGCGCGGCCACCGCCGCCGTATCGGCGCGCAGGATACGCGGGCCGAGCGGAATGGCGGTGACGAAGGGCAGTGCGCGCAGCATCTTGCGCTCGTCGTCCGAAAAACCGCCCTCCGGCCCGACCAGCAGCCCAAGCTTCTTTTCCTTCACCGCCTGCAGCGCGGCCAGCGGATTGTTGGTCGAAGCATCCTCGTCGCAGAAGATCAACCGCCGCTCTGTGTCCCAGCCGGTCAGCAGGCGGTCGAATTTTTCCGCTTCGCGCACCTCCGGCACCGCCAGGATGCCGCATTGTTCGGCGGCTTCGGTGACATTGGCGCGCAGGCGATCGATCGACGGCTTGGCCACTTGCGTGTGCTGGGTGATGACCGGCTGCA
Source organism: Mesorhizobium sp. M7A.F.Ca.US.008.03.1.1 (assembly GCF_003997495.1). Taxonomy (GTDB): domain Bacteria; phylum Pseudomonadota; class Alphaproteobacteria; order Rhizobiales; family Rhizobiaceae; genus Mesorhizobium. The sequence goes on from NZ_RZRU01000001.1 coordinate 103,767, forward strand.
GGATGCCGGCGCCCATCTCGACCGCCTTCTGCACGAGATAATCGAGCCGGCCCTGCTTCAGTGGCGCAAAGCAGTAGACGAGATCGGGCAGCGGTGGCTGTGGCCGTTGCAGCGCCGACACCTTCAGCCGCACCGCCCTTTTTGTCTTCGCCGCAATGGCCGCCGACCACTCGCCGTCGCGGCCATTGAAAACCAGGATTCCGGCGCCTTCGCCAAGCCGCAGCACATGCAGGAGATAGTGGCTCTGCTGTTGGCCGGCGTCGAACTCGACATCCGGCGCGAGATCGTCGGGCACGAACAGACGTTGCATCTTGTAATTGGCGCGCATCGCCGAGGAATGAGCGAGCCTGCCGCCGGCGTCAAGCCTCGGCGGTCGGATGCCACACCGGCCGAAAGCCATGCCGCAGCACGGCAAGCGTTGTGGCCGGCGTCAGCAGCGACAGCGTCTTGCCATTGGGCATGCCGAAATCGTTGGGTTGCTCATATCCGGCAAACGACCAGCGCAGCGTCTTGCCCCGACGCAGGGCATAGACGGTGCCACCATCCGCAACCATGGCGCCGTCCGGCAGTCCGGCAAGGTCTTCAAGAGCAACCCCTGGCGGCCTGCCGCCCGACGCCAGCCGCTCCTTATGCAGCCGCTTGTCGACCTGCGGCGCGCGCGGTTCGGCAATGTCGAAAGCTTCGCCGAAGCAACTGACGAAATCCTTGGCCCGTTCGCGCTGGCAAAAGAAGCAGGGGCGATGCCCGGCCGCCAGTGCCGTCACCTCATCGAGGAAGAACAGTTCGGTCCAGCCCGCTTTACCGCCCGTCCGGTTGCGGCCCATCGGTTCGCGCCGCACATCGCGGAATTGGCAGGCGCAGATGATCCAGGCCCGAAGCGCCCAGCGCTTTTTCAGCAGTGTCTTCGTCTCGGGATCGTGGATAATGCCGCGATTGCCGGTGAACAGCCCGCGCTCGGGCACGGCGCGGATGGTACCGAACGGATCGACCCGGTTTTGCAGTGGCATAGCTTTCTCTCCGAGCGCGCATCTTGGCTGCAATGCTGACGACATGGTATCGCTCGTCGCATCATTTTCATGTCAGCAGGGTTTTTCATGCGGGTGCTGGTGGTCCAGAACTACGACAATACCGGCCTTGGCCAGGTCGGCGCAGCACTTGCGGAAGCGGGTGCCGATCTCGACCTGCGCCTCCCTTACAAAGGCGATCCCCTGCCGGACGACGCGACCGGGCATGATGCCATGATCGTTCTCGGCGGCGGCCAAAACGCGCTGGCCGACGATGAATACCCCTATTTCCCGGCACTGCTCGAACTGACCCGCGATTTCGCCGGCAAGGATCGCGCCGTGCTCGGCATCTGCCTGGGCAGCCAGCTCGTCGCCCGCGCCTTCGGCGGCGAGAACCGCATTGGCGGCGCCAATGAGTTCGGCTGGCACGGCGTGTCGCTGACGGCGGACGCCAAGGCCGATCCGGTGCTGGGCGCGCTGCCGGAGAAATTCCCGATCTTCCAGTGGCATGACGACACCTTCGTGCTGCCTGAGGCCGCCGTGCGGCTTGCCGGCAACGATGTCGCCGAGAACCAGGCATTTCGCGTCGGCCGCGCCGTCTACGGTTTCCAGTTTCACTTCGAGGCCGACCGGCCGATGGTCAAGGATTGGAGCACATCCTTTGCCCCGACCATCGCCGCTCGCCATCCCGACTGGGCCGGCAGGCTCGATGGCGAAATGGCCCGCAACGGGCCCGATGCGGATGCCGCTGGCCTCGCCATTGCCCGTGCCTGGGTAGCGACCATCTGAGCGTTGGTCTCTCCGTACCCTCCAGCGTGACATAATTGGCACGCGGCGGTGAAACCGCCTGGGAAAACGTCTTTCATTCTTGGCTTGTGTCCGCCCGCCATCCTAGAAGGCGCGCGCTCTGCATCTTCCATGCAACAGCTATGAACCTTTTGTGTGACCCGCGCGACACACCGTTGATACAGAACATGCCTAGAAGCGCAAAATCGTCGAAACTTTGAAGCGAATTCTCCGTTTCAACGCATTGGTAACCGGCTGGTGCACAGATGCAGAAAGCTCAACAAGAGATGACCTCCGTGAAAGCAGCGCTTCTGTCCTTTGCCATGTTGTCCGCCATCGTGCTGTGCGGTCTCGGCATCTATGCCGCCGACGCAGCCAACAACCACAACGCCGTCGACGGTTACGGCGTCACCGCCTCGCTGCGCTAAAGCGGGAAGCGTCTTTCGCGTCCTCCGACGCGCGACGCTCAAGCTTCCTTGATCGTCATTGTCAGGATGCGTTTGTCCGCGTCGTCGACGACGAGCGCGCTCAGCATGCCTGATTGCCAGGCAAGCGTGTCGACATTGACGCGGTTGGCCATCACTTCCGCCTCGGGCACCGGCGTGTGGCCGTGCACCACGATCTTCGGATAGAGGTCGGGGTGGTTGTGGAAGACGTCGCGGATCCAGATCAGGTCCTGCGGGTTTTGCTTCTCCAGGGGAGTACCCGGCCTGATGCCGGCATGGCAGAAGAAGAAGTCCCCGAAAGTCACGGAGAACGGCAGCGATCGCAGGAAGTCGATGTGGCTTTGCGGCACGGCCTCGACCAGGGCCTGATGTCCTTTGCGCACGGCCGCTTCGGCCTTGCCGAACCACGCGCTTGTGCCTTCACTGATCGCCACGCCGTAAGACTGTGCCGTCTGGATGCCGCCGAACCGGATGAAAAGCCCTTCCGGGTCAGGGGTCTTGAGAAAATCGAGAAAGCCGATGTCGTGGTTGCCGGCCAGCATCAGGTGACGAGGGTCGCGCTCTTGCGCTTCGATCAGGAAATCGATGACGCCCTTTGAGTCCGGCCCGCGGTCGACATAGTCGCCAAGATGGATGACGCGCCAGTCGGCAGGCGCCTCCTGCTCGATCTCGGCCCCGATGCGCCGATGCATGGCGGCCAGCAGGTCGAGCCGGCCGTGGACGTCGCCGATCGCGTAAAGACGCACACCTTCCGGCCCATGCGCATCGAGAAAATGGACGCCGGGTTCTGCCAATTTTTCGGTGCCTCCCTGGTCAGGCGGTTACGGGACTTAGCGCCGGAGCTGGTCCTTGCCCATGTCGGTGACAAGACGCTTTCCGCACAGCGCCAGCGTGATGTCCATCTCCTTGCGGATGATTTCCAACGCCTTGGTAACCCCTTCCTTGCCAAGCGCACCCAGGCCGTAAAGAAATGGCCGGCCGATATAGGTTCCCTTGGCACCGAGGCAAAGCGCCTTCAGCACATCCTGGCCGGAGCGGATGCCGCCATCCATATGCACTTCGATCGTGTCGCCGACCGCGTCGGCAATCTCTTCCAGCACACCGATCGACGACGACGCACCATCGAGCTGGCGCCCGCCATGGTTGGAAACGATGATCGCGTCGGCGCCGGTCTTGGCCGCCATCAGCGCGTCCTCCTTGTCGAGAATGCCCTTCAGGATCAGCTTGCCGCCCCAGCGCTCCTTTATCCAGGCGACGTCCTTCCACGACAGATGCGGGTCGAACTGCTCCGTCGTCCACGATGCCAGCGAGGCCATGTTGCCTACACCCTTGGCGTGGCCGACAATGTTGCGGAAGGTCCGCCGCTTCGTGCCGGCCATGGCGGCGCACCAGTGCGGGCGGATGGCCATGTCGACGATGTTCGTCAGCGTCAGCTTGGGCGGCGCCGAAAGCCCGTTGCGGATGTCCTTGTGGCGCTGACCGAGAATCTGCAGGTCGAGCGTCAGCACGAGCGCCGAGCATTTCGCGGCCTTTGCCCGGTCGATCAGGTTGAGCACGAAATCCTTGTCACGCAGCACATAGAGCTGAAACCAGAACGGCTTCGTGGTTACCGAGGCGACATCCTCGATCGAGCAGATGCTCATCGTCGACAAGGTAAACGGCACGCCGAATTCCTCCGCCGCCTGCGCCGCCAGCATCTCGCCATTGGCGTGCTGCATGCCGGTCATGCCGGTTGGCGCCAATGCCACCGGCATCGACACTTTTTCACCTATCATCGTCGATGCCAGCGAACGGTTGTCCATGTCGACGAGGACGCGCTGGCGGAACTTGATCTTCTGGAAATCCTCCTCGTTGGCCCGATACGTGCCTTCGGTCCACGAACCGGAATCGGCATAGTCGAAGAACATCTTCGGCACGCGCCGGCGTGCGAGGTCCTTGAGGTCGGCGATGGTCAGGATCTGGCTCATGGGCTTCCCGTTTCGATAGCTAGGAGCGTTTGCGTGCAGGTTCTGTATCGGTGGCGTCGACGCGCTGTTTCAACCTCAGCCGCGAGACGCGCTGCCAGTCGCCGCTGCGCTCGGCCTCCGCCATCGACCGTTCGACATAGGTGATATGGTCCATCGCCGCTTGGCGGGCGGTGGCCGGGTCGCCGGCCTTCACCGCCGCATGGATCGCCCGGTGCTGCGCGAGCAGGGCGTCGCGCGCGCCGGGCACGGTGAACACCAGGAGCCGGTTCTGGAACACGCCCTCCGACAACAGCCGATAACAGGAGCGCAGCGTGTGCAAAAGGATGATGTTGTGCGCGCATTCGCAAATCGCGTGGTGGAACTCGACATCGATCTCGGCTTCGTCGTCGAAGTCGCCGGTCCGGTGCGCATCGTCCATGCGGGCCATGATCTTGTCGAGCAGCGCCATGTCTTCCGGAGTGGCGCGCCGTGCCGCGTATTCTGCCGCGACCCCTTCGATCTCGCGGCGGTATTCCAGATAATCGGTCACTGCCTTGCGGTGCATCGAGATCAGGTCCGTCACCGGTTTGGTGAAGAGCTGGCCGATGACATCGGCGACATGCGTGCCGCCGCCGGGCCTTGTCGTCAGAAGGCCGCGTCCTTCCAGTGCCTTCAGGGCATCACGCAGGATCGGCCGGGATACGTCGAACTGGCGTGCAAGCTCGCGCTCGCCCGGCAGCCGGTCGCCGGTGCGCAGCACGCCTTCGAGGATGAGGCTCTCGATTTGCTGCACCACCTCGTCGGCGGTGCGCGAATGCTCGATCCTGGAAAAAATGTCGCTCAACAGAATGCCTGGAAGGTGAACCGGTGTCGCAGAATAGAGCCTGCCTCGCCAACTGGTCAAATTATTTATCCAATTGACAAAAGCGGGCCGATTTTCCGCCCGATGCCGTCATCTTCGGCTAACTTTGCCGTTTGCGTCTTTCGGCCATTGGCACTAGAGGGACGCGAGTGCAAGAGGGTTCAAGGAAACCCGGGGAACAAGCCGTGTCAGACGACCCGTCCGATCTCGAATTCCAGCCGCGCGCCAAGGGCAGCGTCATGGGCTTTCCCGCGCATGAGGGCCGGCCCGGCGCACTCGGCGAGGTTCATGCCCGGCCGCATCCGCTGATCGAAAAGCCACGCGTCCTGATGCAGCTCGCCTTCATGACGGAGGGTGGCTCCGGCGTCGACCATGCGGTGCTTTCCGAACTGTCGCGGCGCCTCGGCATCGCCGCGCCCGACCGCCAGGCCCGCCACCATGCCATGAAATGGGGCAAGGGCTCGCTGCGCTGGGAGCGGCACACCGAATTCTCGACCTATTTGTGGGAAGGGCCGCTTTCCGAAAGCGGCAGGACGCAGGAGGACTCACCTTTCGGCAACGGGTTTTCCCCGCCGGGAACCTGTATCTCCGGCATCAGGCTCGAGATCCGCAAATGGACGCAAGCGAGCGAGCAACTGATAGCCGGTTTCGATCCGACCAGCCTGTGCTACTCGCTGGTCGAGCGCGGAAACGCCGCCATCGTCACCGATTTTCGCCAGGATGGCGATGGCCTGACGCGCATGCTGGTGCTTGATCGCGGCTTGACCCCGGCGCGCACCGGCGCGTTGTCGCAGCGGCTTATCGACATCGAAACCTATCGGACGCTGGCCATGCTCGGCCTGCCGCTGGCGTTGACCTTGTCCGGCCGCGCCCGCCGCATCGAGGACCGGCTGGCGCAGACCACGCTGGAGATGAAGGGCGCCGAGACACGCGACAGCCAGACCTTGCTGGCCGATCTGACCGAACTTGCGGCGGAGCTGGAGGCTGACGCGGCGTCGAGCCTTTACCGTTTCGGCGCCAGCCGCGCCTATGACGGCATCGTCGGCGAACGGCTGGAGGCGCTCGAGGAAGAGCCTGTGCCCGGCTATGATACATGGCGCGGGTTCCTGCAGCGCCGTGTGGCACCCGCAATGCGCACCTGCCGCTCGGTCGAGGAGCGGCAGGAAAATCTATCGCGAAAACTGACCCGCGCCACGACGCTGCTGCGCACCTGGGTCGATGTCGAGGTCGAGAAGCAGAACCGCGACCTGCTTGCCTCGATGAACAACCGCGCCCGCCTGCAACTGCGCCTGCAGCAGACCGTCGAGGGGCTCTCGGTCGCCGCCGTCTCCTATTATGTGGTCGGCCTTGTCGGCTATGTCGCCAAGGGTGCCTCGATCTTCGGCCATGCCTTCGCGCCGGAGATCATTACCGCTGCTTCGGTGCCTGTCGCCATCCTGCTGGTCTGGTGGGGCGTACGCCGCGTGCGCCGGATGCACTCCGAACCCGGCAAGCCGCCCGGCGAATAGATCTGCTCACCGTCCCCCTTGTGGGGAGTGTCAGCTCATGATCGCCGCGAAGCGAAGATCGTGAGCCGGGGTGGGGGTACTCGTAGAGCGCTGCGCTGCCCCCCCGCTCACTTCGTTCGCGACCCTCCCCACAAGGGGGAGGGTAAGGCAGCGGCAGATTGCCGCTGCGGAAGCCTGTCTCGTCCGTGCGGCTGGATTTCCCACCAAGGCAGCATTTGCACCCAACGCACTTCACTGGTAAAAGATTTTGACCAGTCAAGCGAAATGAGGCTGCTGATGTCCGGCTTGGCCATGCCGAAACCAGACGACGCCACGATGCGCCGGCGCGACGAGATCGTCGCCGACATGCGCATCATCGTGCCGGGTGAGGGCGTCGTCGACGCCGCCAATTCCATGCGCGCCTTCGAGAGCGACGGCCTGACCGCCTATCGGCAGCTGCCGCTGGTTGTCGTGCTGCCGCAAACGGTGGCGCAGGTTTCGCGCGTGCTGAAATACTGCAACGACCGCAACATCCGCGTCGTGCCGCGCGGCTCCGGCACCTCGCTGTCGGGCGGCGCGCTGCCGCTCGAGGACGCGGTGCTTTTGGTGATGAGCCGCTTCAACCGTATCCTCGGGATCGATTTTCCCAATCGCATCGTCGTTGCCCAGCCGGGCGTCACCAATCTCGGCATCACCACCGCCGTCGAGCAGGAGGGCTTTTACTATGCCCCCGATCCATCCTCCCAGATCGCCTGCTCGATCGGCGGCAATGTCGCGGAGAATTCCGGCGGCGTGCACTGCCTGAAATACGGCCTCACAGCCAACAATGTGCTCGGCATCGAGATGGTGCTGATGAATGGCGAGGTGGTGCGGCTGGGCGGCAGTCACCTCGATGCGGAAGGCTACGACCTGCTCGGCGTCATGACCGGCTCCGAAGGGCTGCTCGGCGTCGTCACCGAGGTCACCGTGCGCATCCTGAAGAAGCCGGAGACGGCACGTGCGCTGCTGATCGGCTTCCCGACCAGCGAGCAGGGCGGCCAGTGCGTCGCCGACATCATCGGCGCCGGCATCATCCCGGGCGGCATGGAGATGATGGACCGGCCGGCGATCCACGCGGCGGAAGATTTCGTCCATGCCGGCTATCCCCTCGATGTCGAGGCGCTGCTGATCGTCGAGCTCGACGGCCCCGGCGTCGAAGTCGATCATCTGATCGGTCTGGTGGAGGCGATCGCCTACAAGAACGGCTCGACCACCTGCCGCATTTCGCAGTCCGAACAGGAACGGCTGAGCTTCTGGGCCGGCCGCAAGGCGGCGTTTCCGGCCGTCGGCCGCATCTCGCCCGATTACTACTGCATGGACGGCACCATCCCGCGCAAGGAGCTGCCGCGCGTGCTCGCCGGCATGCGCGAGCTGTCGGAAAAATACGGTCTCGGCGTCGCCAATGTCTTTCATGCCGGCGACGGCAATCTGCATCCGCTGATCCTCTACGATGCCAACGTACCGGGCGAACTCGACAAGGCCGAAAGCTTCGGCGCCGACATATTGCGGCTCTGCGTCAAGGTCGGCGGCGTCTTGACCGGCGAACACGGTGTGGGCGTGGAAAAACGCGACCTGATGCCGGAAATGTTCACCCAGATCGATCTCGACCAGCAGATGCGGGTCAAATGCGCCTTCGATCCCAATCATCTGCTCAACCCGGGAAAAGTGTTCCCGCAGCTGCGGCGATGCGCCGAACTCGGCCGCATGCACATTTCCGGCGGCAAGCTGCCGTTTCCGGACATTCCGAGGTTTTGAGGGACATGTCGGCGCTTGAACACCCCCCTCTGTCCTGCCGGACATCTCCCCCGCAAGGGGGGAGATTGGCTGGCCGCAATGTTGGTGCTTTTCCTTCAACCAGTGGAATTGGCGAAAGCCGCGATGACAAGTTGATCTCCCCCCTTGCGGGGGAGATGTCCGGCAGGACAGAGGGGGGTGCGAAGGATCGCGACATCTCGGTACTCGCGACTGGCGCGTTCTCCTCATGACCACTTTCACGCCAACCACTTCAGCCGAAGTCCTGTCCAGCGTCGCCTGGGCCGTTGCCGAAGGCTCGCCGCTGGAAATCCTCGGCCATGGGTCCAAGCGTGGCATCGGCCGCCCGCTGCAGACCCAACACACGCTCGACCTGTCGAAGCTTTCAGGCGTCACGCTCTACGAACCGGCCGAACTGGTGCTGTCGGCCAAGGCAGGCACACCGCTGGCCGAAATCGAAAAGCTGCTGGCGGAAAACGGCCAGCAGCTCGCCTTCGAGCCGATGGACTACGGCCCGCTGCTCGGCGGCGAACCGGGCAAAGGCACGATCGGCGGTGTTCTCGCCGCGAACCTCTCCGGTCCGCGCCGGCTCAAGGCAGGGGCCGCGCGCGATCATGTCCTGGGCATCAATGTGGTGTCCGGTCGTGGCGAGGCCTTCAAGTCGGGCGGCCGCGTGGTCAAGAACGTCACCGGCTATGACATGTCCAAGCTGATGGCCAACAGCTGGGGCACGCTGGCCGTATTCACCGACGTCACCTTCAAGGTGCTGCCGGCCGCCGAGACCGAAGTCACGCTCGCAATCCGTGGCCTGCTCGACGATGCCGCCGCCGCAGCCATGGCCCTGGCGCTTGGCTCGAGTGCAGAAGTGTCGAGTGCCGCCCACCTGCCGGAGCGGATCGCCGCGCGCGTCGCCAGCGGCAGTCTCGGCAGTGAGGCCGCCACGCTGCTGCGTGTCGAAGGCTTCGGCCCGTCCGTCGCCTACCGCATCGCCGCGCTGAAAACGCTGCTGGGCAATGCCGGGCCGCTGCAGGAGATTGCCGGCGAGGCTTCATCGCTGATCTGGCGCGATGTGCGCGATTGCAGGCCCTTCGCCGACAACAGCGAGAAACCGGTCTGGCGTGTCTCGATGACGCCGGGACAGTGCCACCAGATGGTCCTGACGCTGCGCATGCAAGCCGCCGTCAGCGCCTTCTACGACTGGCAGGGCGGACTGGTGTGGTTGCGTATGGAAGAGGGCGACCCGGAAGCCGCCCTGCTGCGCGGCCTGTTGAGGAAACATGGCGGCGGCCATGCGACGCTGGTGCGCGCCGCACCCTCGCATCGCGCCGCTGTGCCGGTGTTCGAGCCGCAGCCGCCCGCACTTGCCGCATTAGCGGCGCGCCTGAAACAGGAATTCGACCCGAAGCACATCCTCAATCCCGGCCGCATGGCCTAGGACATTAGCGATGCAGACCAATTTTTCGCTTGCCCAGCTTGCCGATCCGCATGTCGCGGAATCGGAAAAGATCCTGCGCAAATGCGTGCATTGCGGCTTCTGCACCGCGACATGCCCGACCTATGTGACACTCGGCAACGAGCTCGATTCACCGCGCGGGCGCATCTACCTGATCAAGGACATGCTGGAGAACGGCCGTCCCGCCGACAAGGAGATCGTCACCCATATCGATCGCTGCCTGTCGTGCCTTGCCTGCATGACCACCTGCCCGTCGGGCGTCAACTACATGCATCTGGTCGACCATGCCCGCGCCCATATCCAGGAAACCTACAAGAGGCCGCTGCTCGACCGCCTGACCCGCGCCCTGCTGGCCTTCGTGCTGCCCTATCCCGCACGTTTTCGCGCGGCACTCAGGCTGGCGAAGCTGGGCAAACCGTTTATTGGCCTGTTCGAAAAGGTCCCGGCGCTGAAACCGCTTGGCGCCATGCTCAAGCTCGCGCCGGCGTCGATCCCGGCAGCTTCGCCGATGGCCTCGCCAGGTATCCATGCCGGGCAAGGGACCAAAAGAGGTCGCATCGCCATCCTCACCGGCTGCGCGCAGTCCGTGCTTGATCCCGCCATCAACGAGGCGACGATTTCGCTGCTGAAGCGGCTCGGCGTCGAGGTCGTGGTGCCGCCGGGCGAGGGCTGCTGCGGCGCGCTGGTCCACCATATGGGCCGTGAGGCAGCCGCGCTTGCCTCGGCAAGGCAGAATGTCGACGCCTGGACGCGCGCGATCGACCAGGGCGGGCTCGATGCCATCGTCATCACCGCCTCCGGCTGCGGCACGACGATCAAGGATTACGGTTTCATGCTGCGGCTCGATCCGGCCTATGCCGACAAGGCCGCGCGCGTATCGGCGCTGGCCAAGGACATCACCGAATATCTCTCGACCTTCGATCTGCCTGAACCGGTGCGCAAGCCGGGCACTGTCGTCGCCTATCACTCGGCCTGCTCGATGCAGCACGGCCAGAAAATCACTCGCCAGCCAAAGGAGCTGCTGGCCAAGGCCGGGTTCAGCGTGCGCGAGCCGCGTGAGGGACATCTCTGCTGCGGCTCCGCCGGCACCTACAACATCCTGCAGCCCGAGATTTCGGCAAAGCTGCGCGATCGCAAGGTGAAAAACATCGAGGCGACGGGGGCTTCGATCGTTGCCACCGGCAACATCGGCTGCATCACGCAGATCGCTTCCGCGGCGAAAATGCCGGTGGTGCACACGATAAAACTGCTCAATTGGGCGTATGGCGGGCCGAAGCCGGAAGGTGTTCTGGAAGAGAGCCCGATCGCCGCGGAATAGGGCGCCCGTCCGTAGCTACTCCGCCGCAAGCCTGTCGGCCGTGCCGTAGGTCGCCTCATAAAGCGCACGCTGGCGGCTGAGCGCCACCATCGTGTTGCGCAGCAGTATGGCGACCGTGATCGGGCCGACGCCGCCCGGCACCGGGGTGATCCAGGAGGCGACCTCGCGCACGCTTTCGGTGTCGACGTCGCCGACGATGCGGCTTGAGCCGCCAGGCCCGATTTCGGAATTGATGCCGATGTCGATGACGGCAGCGCCCGGCTTGACCATGTCGGCCTTGATCAGCCTGGGCTTGCCGACGGCGACAAACAGCGCGTCGGCACGCCTTGCATGGGCGGCAACCGATCGCGTCATGTGGTGGCAGACCGTCACCGTCGCGCCTTCGCTCATCAGCAGGAAGGCGATCGGCTTGCCGACGATTTCCGAATGGCCGACGATGACGACTTCCAGTCCCTTGAGGTCGAGCCCGGTTTCCTTGAGCAGCTCGACCGAGGCGGCCGCCGTACAAGGCGCGAGATCGAGCTGGTTGTAGACGATGTTGCCGATCGAGGCCGGATGCATCCCTTCGACATCCTTCAGCGGATGCACCGCCGCCTGCAGTGTCCTGATCGGGATATGCACTGGGACCGGCCGCTGGATGATGATCCCGGTGACGCGCGGATCGGCATTCAGGCCGTGGATCGAAGCTTCCAGCTCGCCTGCCGTGATGGTGGCGGGAAAGCGCCGCTCTTCGAAATCGATGCCGGCGAGCTCAGCCTTGGCGCGCTGGTTGCGCACATAAACATCCACCGCATCGGTGTCGCCGACGGTGATCGAGATCAGCTTGGGCGGAAAACCCTCGGCTTTGGCGATCGCTGCGTCCTCGCGAACGGCGGCGATGATGCGCTGGGCGACCGGGCCGCCCTTGAGATAACGGCTGTCTTCGGACAGGGGCATGGGTGAACTCTTTTGTGGAACTTGCCACCGAGATAGCAAAAGAATGCGGCAAGGGGCAGCATGAAAGCGAACCGCTATGCCCCTGGCGCGACGTTCAGGCGACGTCTTGCCTCGCTATCAGCCCGATTTCTGCTCAAAAACGGAAAGGGCAGCGCGGTTTCCCGTGCTGCCCTTCCTGACCGGCCGCATCCCCATACGGCCCGTCCCCCGTTGTCCCTAAACCGGCTCGAAAAGCGGACTGCTTTGCAGGCCAAGTGATTCGCAAGACCTACTATATCACCTCGACCGTGGTTCCGACATTGACCCGTTCATAGAGGTCGACGACGTCCTCGTTGCGCATGCGGATGCAGCCCGATGACACCGCGCCGCCGATCGTCCACGGCTGATTGGTGCCGTGGATGCGGTACTCGGTCGTGCCGAGATAGAGCGCGCGGGCACCAAGCGGGTTCTCCATGCCGCCGGCGAGATAGGTCGGCAGATAGCGGCCCTTGGCGGCTTCGCGCTTGATCATCTGCGCCGGCGGGCGCCAGTCCGGCCACTCGCGCTTGTTGGTGATCTTGTGCGTACCCGACCATTCGAAGCCTGGCTTGCCGGTGCCGACGCCATAGCGCCTTGCCTTGCCGTTCTTCTCGACCAGGAAGAGGAAATTCTGCGTGGTGTCGATGACGATCGTGCCCGGCTTCTGGCCTCCGTCATAGTCGACTTCCTGCGGCAGGTAGATCGGATTGATCTGAGGACGCGCGACCATGCGCTTGGCCGGCGGCTGCACCGCCGCCGTCTGCACCCGGTCGGGCTGCGCCGGGCGCAGGCGCCGCTGCTGCACCGCCACCTGGCGGTTCTGGCGTACGACGCCGGGCGCACGGCCAAGCTGCAGCACCCAGGGTGCGGAAAGGTCGGGGCTCACCATCACCGGCGGCCTGTCGGCATAGCGGTCGCCGGCGGTGGAGGGCGTGACGCCGGCGGCAAACACAGCCACGGCGCCGAGCACGGGAAACAACACTGTCTTCATCGCAACGCACCTTGATCGTCTGCTACAAAACGGGTGGAAACGTCCTCCCGGTTCGGCGATCATTGGCGCGCAAGCAGCAACCGAAACATGAATCGGAATGCGTAAAATGCAGAACTGTCGGTAAACCTTTTGGTGTGGTTACCGCGGGGTTCAGGAATCTGGTAAAGCCGCAGTAAATGCCGCGCAAAAGCGCGTTAACGAACGGATTTTGGTTATGGACAAGGAAAACACCGGCCTGCTCGCCGGTCCCGACGGTGTCGCACGCTGCTTCTGGCACGGCAATCTGCCCGACTATCTGCACTACCACGATCATGAATGGGGCCGGCCTGTGGCCGACGACCGCAGGCTGTTCGAAAAGATCTGCCTGGAAGGCTTTCAGTCGGGCCTGTCGTGGCTGACCATTTTGCGCAAGCGGGAGAATTTTCGCGAAGCCTTTGCCAATTTCGAATTCGACAAGGTCGCCGCCTTCACCGACAAGGATGTCGAGCGACTGCTCGGCAATGCCGGCATCATACGCCATCGCGGCAAGATCGTCTCGACCATCAACAACGCCAAGCGGGCCCGCGAAATGGCCGACGAATTCGGCTCACTGGCCGCCTGGTTCTGGAAGTTCGAACCCGGTAAGGACGAGCGGCCGCAAATCGTCGACCTCGCCCATCTGCGCGCCAACCCGACAACGGCCGTCTCGATGCGGATTTCGAAGGAGCTGAAGAAGCGCGGCTGGAGCTTTGTCGGCCCGACCACGGTCTACGCCTTCATGCAGGCCATGGGCCTGGTCAACGATCACCTCGAAGGCTGCGTCTGCCGCAAAAAGGTCGAGAAGCAGCGGAAGGCTTTTAGGCGGCCGAAATAGGCTCAGGTGCCGTTGGCGCTGGCCAGCACCAGGCCGGCGACGATCGCCACCACCGTGGCCACGGTCGGATAGATCACCAGCAGGCCGGTCATCAACGCGTCGCGCATGGATGGACCCTTGCCGGTGTCGGCGGGTACTTCGAACGGGCCGGCAGACTGGCTGACCATTTTCGGAGCGTGAATGTCGGCCGGGCGCAAGCGTGCGGGCATTTCGCCGGCTTCGACATCAATAGCGTGAAATCTTGCTGTGCCGACCATGGCCCCGAGCCCTCATTTGCCGGCCTTATCGGCTGCGATTGTGTCGGCACGATGCCGCACTGGTGGCGGGATTGTTTCATTTTCGATGCGGTTTTGTTTCAAGGATTTCGGTTTCGCCTTCTCCCATCAGGTGAGGCCTGAGGGCTGACCCTTGCCGCATCCAGCCTCTTCGTTTAGGACACCCGCGTTGCGAAAAACGCAACATTGCGGACCTGCAAGCACCACAAAACACCGAGCAAACACCCCATGGCCGATAAATCGGAAAAGACGAAAGCGCGGCTGCCGCGCGGTTTTGCCGACCGCAGCGCCGAGGATATCCGCGCCGTCGAAAAGATGATGGCGACGATCCGCTCGGTCTTTGAGCTCTACGGTTTCGAACCGGCCGACCAGCCGCTGATCGAATACACCGACGCGCTCGGAAAATTCCTGCCCGACCAGGACCGGCCGAACGAAGGCGTGTTCTCCTTCCAGGATGACGACGACCAGTGGTTGTCGCTGCGCTATGATCTGACCGCGCCGACGGCGCGCTTTGTCGCCGAGAATTACGAGCGCCTGCCCAAGCCTTACCGCAGCTATCGCTCCGGCTGGGTGTTCCGCAACGAGAAGCCAGGCCCCGGCCGCTTCCGCCAGTTCATGCAGTTCGACGCCGACACGATCGGCACGCCGGGCGTGGCCGCCGATGCCGAAATGGCGATGATGATGGCCGACGTCATGGAAGCGCTCGGCATCAAGCGCGGCGACTACGTCATCCGCGTCAACAATCGCAAGGTGCTGGACGGCGTATTGGAGGCGATCGGCCTCGGCGGTGAAGAGAATGGCGGCCGCCGGCTGACTGTGCTGCGCGCGATCGACAAGCTCGACAAGCTCGGGCCGGAAGGCGTGAAGCTTCTGCTGGGGCCGGGACGTTGGGATGGCGGCAAGGAAGGCGAGGGTGACTTCGCCAAGGGCGCCGGGTTGAACAACGGGCAAGCCGAGGCGGTTCTCCTCGCCACTGCGAGGACTATACAGGCCGGCCAGGATTCCATGGTCAGTTCGAACGCCATCTACCAGGAAGGCGTCGGCGAACTCGCCACGATTGAAGCGCTGGTCAGGGCGGCAGGATATGGCGAGGACCGTATTGCCATGGACCGCTCGGTCGTGCGCGGTCTCGAATATTACACCGGCCCTGTGTTGGAGGCCGAGCTTCTGGCTGAAATCCCCAACGAAGACGGCCAGATCGTGCGCTTCGGCTCGGTCGGTGGCGGCGGGCGCTATGATGGCCTCGTCTCGCGCTTTCGCGGCGAGCCGGTGCCGGCAACCGGTTTTTCCATAGGCGTTTCCAGGCTGATGACCGCGCTGAAGAACCTCGGCAAGCTCGACGCTTCGGACGTGATCGCGCCGGTCGTCGTGCTGGTGATGGACAAGGACACCGACAGCCTCGGCCGCTACCAGAAGATGGTGGCGGAGCTGCGCGCCGCCGGCATCCGTTCCGAAATGTATCTCGGCGGCGCCGGCATGAAGGCGCAGCTCAAATACGCCGACCGGCGCGGCTGCCCGGTCGCCATCATCCAGGGCGGTGACGAGCGCGCCAAGGGCGAGCTGCAGATCAAGGACCTGATCGAAGGCGCGCGCATGTCGGCCGAGATCACCGACAACGCCGAATGGCGCGCCGCGCGCCCCGCGCAGGTGACGGTGGGGGAGGGCGAGCTGGTCTCCGAGGTGAAGAAGATCCTGGCGGCGCAGGCGGCCGATCGCGCGAAAGGTGGCGCTTGAACACCCCCCTCTGGCCTGCCGGCCATCTCCCCCGCAAGGGGGAAGATAAGATGTCATGTTTGATTTCGCCAATCTCCAGCATTGAAGAAAAGGCGCCGAGTCCAAAGCTGCCGATCTCCCCCCTTGCGGGGGAGATGGCCGGCAGGCCAGAGGGGGGTGCCTCGCGCCCATCTATCCAATGACCTCCCGCTACCCCGCCATATCAGCCGATATCACCAACCTCTTCGCGGCGCGCAACACGCACGCCGTCGAGGTCGCGGTGCTGCAGCCGGCTGACCCTTTCCTCGACATGGCCGGCGAGGATTTGCGCCGTCGTATTTTCCTCACAGAAAGCGAGACCGGCCAGACATTGTGCTTGAGGCCGGAATTCACCATTCCCGTCTGCCTCGACCACATAAGCTCGCAGGCTGGCACGCCGCGCCGTTATTCCTATCTGGGCGAGGTGTTTCGCCAGCGCCGCGAAGGCGGTAACGAGTTCTTCCAGGCCGGCATCGAGGATCTCGGTGACCGCGATACCGCTGGAGCCGACGCCCGCTCGGTGGCCGATGCGCATGCGCTGCTGTCGCTGGTGCTGCCCGGCCAGGCATTGGCGGTCACGCTCGGCGATCAGACGATTTTCGAGGCGGTTCTGGCGGCCCTCGGGCTGCCGCGTGGCTGGCGCATGCGCCTTGCCCGTGCGTTCGGCTCGGCGCCGATGCTTGAGGCGGCACTCGCCGATCTCGCCAACCCGCCGCGCAACAGCCAGCTCTCCGGCCCGGTCGCGGCCCTTGTGCTCGACGGCGACCTGGACGGTCTTTCCGCCCATATCGCGACCGGCATGGAAGAGGCGGGCCTGTCGGCGTCCGCCGGACGCGCGCCGTCCGACATTGCCCGGCGGCTGATCGAGAAGGCCGAATTGCGCAGCGTTCGGCTGTCGAGCGAGGCTTTTTCCGCGCTGAAGGATTTTCTGGCGATCGACGTGCCGCTTGATCGTGCAGCCCAGGCACTGGAGATCTTCGCCAGCGGTGCCGGGCTGTCGCTCGATGTCGCGCTGGAAAAGTTCGCTGCCCGCGCCAAGGCGATCGAAGCGCATGGCTTGCCGGCCGAAAGAATCCGCTACGACGCCGCCTTCGGCCGCCCGCTCGACTACTACACCGGCCTGGTTTTCGAAATCGCGGCCGATAATGGCGACCGGCCGCTGGTCGGCGGCGGCCGCTATGACCGGCTGCTGACCCTGCTTGGCGCCAAGTCGCCGATCCCCGGCGTCGGCTTTTCGGTCTGGCTCGATCGCATCGAGGCATTGCGGGAGACGGTGCCATGATCACGCTGGCGATCCCGTCGAAAGGCCGCCTGAAAGAACAGGCGCTGGACGTGCTGGCCAAAGCCGGCCTCGCCGTCAGCCTGCCCGGCGACGAGCGCAAATACCACGCCCGCGTCGGGGGCCTGGACGATGTCGAAGTGGTGTTCCTGTCGGCTTCCGAAATATCGGGCGAGATCGGCCAAGGGACGGTCGACCTCGGCATCACCGGCGAAGACCTGGTGCGCGAGAACCTCGCCGACTGGGAGACGCGCGCCGAAATCGTCGCTCGTCTCGGCTTCGGCAATGCCGATGTCGTGGTGGCTGTGCCGGACATCTGGCTCGACGTCGACACCATGGCCGATCTCGACGACGTCGCCGCCGATTTTCGCCAGCGCCATGGCCGGCGGCTGCGTATCGCCACCAAATACTGGCGGCTGACCCAGCAGTTCTTCTCGCAGAAGCACGGCATCCAGGTCTATCGCATTGTCGAGAGCCTGGGGGCTACCGAAGGCGCGCCGGCCGCCGGTCTGGCCGATGTCGTCGTCGACATCACAACCACCGGCTCGACGCTGCGCGCCAATCATCTCAAGGTGCTGGGCGATGGCCTCGTCCTGCGCTCGCAGGCCTGTCTGGTGGCGTCGAAGAAGACACGGGCGGCGGCGGATGAGGCCCTCTTGCGCGACATTGCCGCGAAGATGGCGGCGGCGGCCGGATAGCGGCGGGGGCCCACTACCCTCAGGGCCCCGAACCCAGCTTAAGAACCCTGACGGCGGCCCAGCGGTGTCGGTAGCGTTTGCGCCGAGGTTTTCATGTGATAGGAATTTCTTGATAGGAATTTTTTCTTGACCCGTGAGCGCAGCTATGCTACATTTTTGCCCATGGTGCTGATTTGCGCCAGTGACCCGCCGCCCAGGCGGGTTTTTTCGTTTTGACGCTTCGTCAGCCAACGCGAAGCTTCGAAGCACCCTTGACCGGATCGTTGCCCTGCCTCGACCATCGGCGGGATTTCCTCCACCCCGGCAGGCTGATAGGCTCGGCCAGTCCCGGGAGGAGAGAGTGATGCCGGTCAATCTCGACGAGCTGAAGAACGCCACCAATCTGCGCGGACGCCGCGCGCGTGCTGGCGGTGTCTTCGTCGCACCCGTCGACAACAGGGCGCATGTCTCTGGCGAACGCAGCGTGCCCCTGCTCGACAAGACCATCCCCGCGCTGTTTTCCGACACCGTCAGCAAACACGGCACGCTCGACGCCGCTGTCTTCGTCGACCAGGACAAGCGCTTCACCTGGAGCGAACTTTCGGACACGGTGGATGCGCTGGCCGCAGGCTTCCTGGCACTGGGGTTGGCAAAGGGCGATCGCGTCGGCATCTGGTCGCCCAACCGCTGGGAATGGCTGGTGACGCAGTTCGCCACCGCCCGCATCGGCCTGATCCTTGTCAACATCAACCCGGCCTACCGGTTGACCGAACTCGACTATGCGCTGAACAAGGTCGGCTGCAAGGCGCTGGTCACCGCTGCCAAGTTCAAGACGTCAGATTATCTCGGCATGATCGAGACGTTGGCACCCGAGATCGCCAGGGCCACGCCGGGCAAGCTCAAGGCGCAAAAACTGCCGGCGTTGAAGATCGTCATCCGCATGGGTGATGAGAACTCGCCCGGCATGTTCAATTTCGGTGATGTGCTGGCCATGGCCGGGCGTGACGAGCATGACAGCCTCGACCGCATCTCGGAGAAGCTGAAGCCGGGCGAGGCCATCAACATCCAGTTCACCTCAGGCACCACGGGAGCCCCCAAGGGCGCGACGCTGACCCACAGCAACATCGTCAACAACGGCAATTTCGTCACGTCGGCGATCAAGCTGACCGTCGACGACCGGCTGTGCATCCCGGTGCCGCTCTACCACTGCTTCGGCATGTCGATGGGAACGATGGGTTGCGTCTCGAAAGGCGCCACCATGGTTTTCCCCGGCGAGGGGTTCGACGCCGGCGCCACGCTGAAGGCGGTGGCTCAGGAACGCTGCACCGGGCTCTATGGCGTGCCGACCATGTTCGTCGCCCTGCTGGATCATCCGGATTTTCCCGCCTTCGATCTCTCCAGCCTGCGCACCGGAATCATGGCCGGTTCGCCATGCCCGATCGAGGTGATGAAGAAGGTGGTGTCGCTAATGCACATGGAACAGGTGACCATCGCCTACGGCATGACCGAGACCAGCCCGGTCTCGTTCCAGAGCGGCGTCGACGACCCGCTGGAAAAGCGGGTCTCCACCGTCGGGCGCATCCACCCCCATGTCGAGGTCAAGGCGGTCGATGCCGATGGCGCTACCGTTGCGGTCGGCGTACCGGGTGAGCTTTGCACGCGCGGCTATTCGGTGATGAAGGGTTACTGGGACGACGACGACAAGACCCGCGAGGCGATCGACAGCGACGGCTGGATGCACACCGGCGACCTCGCCACCATCGACGCCGAGGGCTATTGCAACATCGTCGGCCGGGTCAAGGACATGGTCATCCGCGGTGGCGAGAACGTCTATCCCAGAGAGGTCGAGGAATTCCTCTACCGGCATCCAAAGGTCAAAGAGGTGCAGGTGTTCGGCATTCCCGACGCCAAATATGGCGAGGAGCTGTGCGCCTGGATCGTGCTCAAGCCCGGCCAGATCGCCACCGAACAGGAGGTCAAGAACTTCTGCGCCGGCCAGATCGCCCATTACAAGATACCCCGCCACATACGCTTCCGCACCGAATTGCCGATGACGGTGACCGGCAAGCCGCAGAAGTTTTTGATGCGCGAGGCGATGGTGGAGGAACTGGGGCTGGTGACGCAGAAGACGGCGTGAGCGAAGGCGGCGCTTCGATTTGTCCTGGGCGCTGGGTGCGGTCAGGTCGCGATCCTGCGGCGCGTTGTTTGTGAGGGGGGCGAACGCCGGCCATCGGGGCCTGCCCGATATTGTCTAATGTGCTCCACTCCACATGGGTTTTCGGCAAGGTCCGCAGAAGCGCACAGGGGCTCGAATGAGTGGTTTCAAACGATCGGTGGTTTCTTATGCGATGCCCTTGGCCGCCTTGGTGATGGCTGTTGCAGTCAGGGCAGGCGGGCTGTCGGCAGACGAAGGTTCGCTGGGCGTCAGGATACTCGTCGGAGCGCTTTCGAGTGCGATTATGTTCATCACCATTTTCGTGGTGCTCGACCACGCCGAGGCGGTGGCTCGGCGTGTAGGAGAGCCCTACGGCACATTGGTGCTGACTTTTGCCGTCACGGCAATCGAGGTGTCGATCATCGTTTCCATGATGCTGCATGGAGAGAACAACCCTACGCTTGCACGTGAGTCCGTCTTTTCAACGGTGATGATTGCATCTACCGGCGTTGTCGGCACGTGTCTTGCGCTTGGCGGCTGGCGTCATCGCAAGCAGGCAATTGTTCGACAAGGGACCAGCGCATATTTGGCGGTTCTGATCGCACTGACCATCATGACACTTATCCTGCCAACCTACACACAAGCCACGGGGCCGGGCACATTTTCGGCAGCTCAACTTGGCTTTGTGAGCGTGCTTTCGGTGCTGCTTTATGCAAGTTTTGTGTTCGCGCAGACTGTCCGCCATCGAGAAGACTTTATCGAAGGGCAGGCCCGCGACGTTTCGCTGCGGACTGTCCCTCACGAAAGCGTCTTTGCCGGCACATTGCTGCTCTTGATCGGGCTGATTGGCATTGTCATGCTTGCCGAGCAGGTCGCCGCAAGTGTTGAAAATACGCTCGTTGCCTATCAGGTGACACAGGCTGACAGCATTGTGGGGGCATTGATCGCCGGGCTGGTTTTGATGCCAGAGGCCATTTCGGCGGTTCGCGCTTCACTCAACAACGAGCTGCAACGCGGTTTGAATGTCGCGATGGGTTCCGCTTGCGCCACAATTGGTTTGACAATACCGGCGGTCGCAGCCGCCAGCCTGCTGACGGGCAGAGGGTTAACCCTGGGGCTTCCGGCGACTGACACAGTGCTTTTGATTTTAGCACTTTTCATATGCAACGTGAGCTTTAGCACTGAAAGAACAACATTCTTGACGGGTGCTGTCCACATCGTGGTATTTCTTACATACTTATTCCTTATATTTGTGCCATGAAACTTTGACTCAGGCTGGCAATTAGATCCGGTGACGCGACTGGTCGCTCGAAATCCACCGACAGCGGAAACTGCCGGCGGCACGGGTCACACGGCATCTCCTCGATGTTTCTCGAGATGCCGTGCTTCTGGGTGAGCAGCCAAGGTGCCGCTACACTACTCGGTTGATTGCGGGCTAAGGCGGGAGAGTAGTCCGTGAATCGAGAAACGCAGGCCATCCGATGCGAAGACGAGATCAGGAGGCTCTCCAAACAGGCTGGTCAGTGCGGCGCGCATATAGCGTGTGCCGTATCCTACTCGCGAGTGCTGAACGACCGGCGGTCCTCCCGATTCTGTCCATCTTAGCGCCAGAACTGGTTCCGAACTCGACGCGATCTTCCATTCCAAATCTATCCTGCCCTCGGGAGAGGACAATCCGCCATATTTGATCGCATTCGTTGCAAGCTCGTGGAGCGAGAGAGCGAGGGTCGTGCCGGCCTCGCGCGAAAGCAACACCTCGGGCCCTTCAATCGTAATGCCGTGCTGTCCGCTGGAAATGTACGGCGCGAGGACCGAATTCACGACGTCTGTCAAAGGTACGGCCTCGCCGCCGGCCGCAAATACAGCGGAATGAACATCCGCCAAGGCTCTCAAGCGGCCCTTGAAGTCTTCGGACAGGCTGGCTGCCGAGGTTGCGCCGCGCCGTGTCATGTCAAAGATTGATACGACTGTTGCGAGGATGTTTTTTACCCGATGATTGAGCTCGAGGCGCAGCTCGGTTTCCCGCTCAAGGTAATCGCGTACTTCGCGCTGGCGGGCTCTTGTGAGCAGTGCCGACTGTATCCCGCTGATCAGTTCCAACGCGGCCACGGGACGTTGGTAAAAAATCTGCCGTGAACGTGGCCAGGCAGCGTTCAGGGCCGCCTGGACGCGCACTTGGGGCGCCGCTCGGTCGAGCAGGATCACGATGGGTATTTCCGACCAGTTCGGCTGATGCTGAAGGAAACTGGCGACAGTTGCGATGGCCGTGGGGTCCAAGGCTTCATGCGTAACGACCAGCACCCCGGGAGATAATGCAAGCAGGTTGTTCAAGTCCGCGGGGTCGGCCGCTTGAGCCCGAACACCGCGCTCCTGCAGCAGGGAGGTCGTGTAAGCAGCGTCCTTGCGGTAGGGCGCCAAAATGAGCACCCAGTCGAGCGTTCCCAGACCGTTGGAATCGGTGCCGCTCACGTCTCAGGCAGAGGATTGTAGGCAATGACCGAAACCCCGGAGCTTGCAATGAAGAGCTCCCGGACATCGAGGTCGTGCGGACCGTGGCGCTTTTTGACGACTGTGATGTTGCGCCTCAACCGTCCCTCGTGCTCAGCCATGCGAAGTAGAAGCACGGTATCCCCGAGAAAGCTGACATCGACGTCAATCCCGACATTCTGCCCGAGCAATCCATGCTGCGCCACGATGAGCATTGTCAGCACGTCCGCACGCGCGAGATGTTTCAGGAGAGATTGGATGTCGAGCACCGCCTTTTCGCGGTGGGGAAGTGAATTCAAATAGCCCGTGAAGCTGTCAATCACCACCACACGTGTATTGTTGCGGCTGACGACTTGCTGCACGATCTGGCCGAACTCGCCTGGCGAGATTTCGTTCGGGCTAAAATCGTAGATGATCAGTTGGCCATCCTTGTGGAACTGCCGCAGGTCCATCCCGAGCCCTTCGGAGCGGCGAAAGAAGGTCTCCAACCGCTCCTCGAACAGGAAGAGGGCAACGCTCTCGCCTCGCTTGAGAGAAGCCGTCGCGTAAAGAGACGACATAGTTGACTTGCCGGTTCCGGACTGACCGATAACCAGTGTTATTGTTCCTGACTCCTGACCGCCGCCAAACATCTCGTCGAGAGCCTCGACTCCCGATTTGATCAGTTGCGGCTTGGTCACCTCGGAAGGCGAGCCCGGCACAATCCTTGGAAACACAACGACGCCTTCACCCTCGCGAATGGCCATGTCATGATAACCGTCGGCATATGGCACGCCACGCATCTTGCTGACTTCGATCCGCCGGCGCACCGCACCGTAGTCCTCGAGCGACTTATCGAAGCGGATGACGCCGTGGGCGATGCCCTCGATTTCCTCGCCATTGTGATCGCCGCCACTGGTCTGGGTATCGAGCAAAACAGCCACAATGCCCCGCCTGGCCAGGAAGGCTTTAAAGCCAATCAGTTCCCGCCTAAACCTTGGCGTATCGCCGGTAATCAGCCGGATTTCGAGCAAGGAATCGTAGACGAGTCTGTGCGGTTTGTATTCTTCGATCGCGCGTTCGATCGCCTTGCGCGTCTCATCCAAGCGAAGGTCCGCGGTCTGGAAAATCGTCTGATCGGCTGCGCCACTCACGGCTTCGGAGGCCGAAAGCTCTTCGACGCGAATTCCATCGAGCGTCCAGCCGTGTGAAGAGGCAATCGCCTGCAGTTCGGAAGCGGTTTGCGAAAGGCTGACGTAGATGCAGCGTTCACCGGCCGCTACCCCGGCACGCAGAAACTGCAAGGCTGCCGTGGTTTTGCCTGCGCCGGGATCGCCCTGCACGATATAAAAGTTCGAGGCAGGCAGTCCACCGCGAAGAATTTCGTCCAAGCCGGCGATACCGGAACTTACAACGGGCTGCTTTTTTCGCTCGGCCATTCCGCCCCTAGTCTCCAACAGAAATGTCAGCCCGTCATTGGGCATCAATAATGTAGAACGGTTGGACCGCTTGGCCACCTGGCCCATGTAAACATCGATTTCCTGGAGCTAATTCTAGTAATCGGCGCGCTGCTGGGAGGCAAGTAGATCTCCTTGAAATGCGGGACGAAGTTCGGATGCACACCGATGCGAGATCCACCACATGCCCGTCGGCACCAATTCATTTGATTTAGCGTGGAACCATAAGGGGACGGCGGCGGTTTTCTCCCGTTGCAACGAAATAAATGGACTGGGGAATGGTTCAAGGGACCTTTAATCCAGCCGATGAGGATCGCTACCGCGTTCTCGTCCAGGCCGTTAGCAATTACGCGATCTACATGCTGGACCCTTCCGGGATCGTGACGAGCTGGAACGCGGGCGCCGAGCGGTTCAAAGGCTATGCTTCCCGCGAGATCATTGGCCAGCATTTCTCCCGGTTTTACACACCGGAGGATCGGGACTCCGGCCTGCCAGCGCGTGCTCTGGAGACAGCAGCCCGTGAGGGCAAGTTCGAGAGCGAAGGCTGGCGGGTCCGAAGCGATGGGAATCGTTTCTGGGCTCATATTGTGATCGATCCCATCCGCGATCCAGGCGGCAAACTGGCCGGCTTTGCCAAAGTCACCCGTGATCTGACCGAACAAAAGAAAGCGGAGGAGGAACTCCGCAAAAGCCAGGAGCAGTTTCAACGTCTGGTCCAAGGCGTCACGGACTACGCGATCTATATGCTCGATCCACAAGGGATAATCACGAGCTGGAACTCAGGCGCCGAGCGTATCAAAGGCTATTCGGCGGACGAAATCATCGGGAAGCATTTTTCCCAATTCTATACGCCCGAGGATCGCGAGCGAGGCGGTCCGCAAAGCGCGCTGGAGACCGCCGCGCGTGAGGGTCGAGTTGAGCGGGAAGGTTGGCGCATTCGCAAGGATGGCACCGCGTTCTGGTCCCACGTGGTCATCGACTCAATACGGCACGACAATGGCGAGCTTCTGGGTTTTGCGAAGATTACCCGCGACATCACAGAGCGAAAGAAGGCGCAGGAGTCACTGGATCAGGCACGTGAGGCCCTTTTTCATTCACAGAAAATGGACGCGATCGGCAAGCTGACGGGCGGCGTGGCTCACGACTTCAACAATCTGCTGATGGCGGTTCTGGGCAGTCTTGAACTCCTTCGCAAACGGCTGCCCGACGATCCACAGCTGTTGCGTCTCCTCGACAATGCCGTGCTCGGTGCGCAACGGGGCGCCTCGTTGACGCAGCGCATGCTGGCTTTTGCGCGGCGACAGCAACTCGATCCAAGACCCGTTGACATAATTAGCTTGATACAGGGAATGAAGGAGTTGCTAGAGCGATCGCTGGGCTCTAGGGCGAGTATACAGACAAAATTTCCGCTTTCCCTCAATCACGTCATGATTGATGAGAGCCAAATCGAACTCGCATTGCTGAATCTATGCGTTAACGCCAGGGATGCCATGCCTGACGGGGGAACGATCTTGATTTCCGCCCGGCAGGAACGGATTGGTGAAAGGCATGGCGCTAGCTTGGCGCCAGGCAAATATGTCTGCCTCTCAATAATGGACAGCGGCGAAGGAATGGACGAGGAAACGCTTGCCCGCGCGACGGAACCGTTCTTCACCACAAAAGGAGTTGGCAAAGGGACGGGACTGGGTCTGTCGATGGTGCACGGGATGATGGAACAGATGGGCGGGCGCCTGGTTCTGATGAGCCGCAAGGGAGCAGGCACGACTGCGGAAATGTGGCTGCCAGTGGCCGCCGCGACATCAGATCGCGCGCGGGAGCAGGAGGCCCTCAGCCCAAAAGCCGCCGAGGCTGCCTCTCTCCGGATTCTAGCAGTGGACGACGACGTTCTAGTGCTGTTGAACACCGCTGCGATGCTTGAGGATCTTGGGCATGCCGTTACCGAGGCGCATTCGGCGGCAGCAGCCCTTGACCTGCTGGAGGAGCAGCCGTTCGACCTCGTCATAACGGACCATGCGATGCCAAAGATGACCGGCCTGCAGCTATCGGACGCAATCAAAAACAAGTGGCCGAAAATCCCCGTCATTATAGCGACGGGCTATGCCGAATTACCGGGCGCTCGCGAGATGAACGTTCTCAGCAAGCCGTTCACGGAAAAAGAACTGGCGAGCTCGATAGCTTCTATTGGTCGTATTTAGGTCGCCCGCCCCGCCGAACCTCCGCGAGCCTCGACCTTCCTTCGCGAGCAGTCATTGGTCGCGTTGACAACAATGCGCTTGGCGTTTCGGCCGCCCTTTTTTCAGCAGTGTCAGGTTGAGAGCACCGTTCTTGCACGCGCACGCCACCTGCAGCCTGCTGTCTGGGTGTCGGCTCTCAGGCATTGGCGACACTAACCTCAACGACCGAGATGAGGCGCAAAGCTCCCATCCAAGGCCGTGCCTATCCAAGTCGTCATTGGGGAGACCTGACGGGTCTCTTGCACCAACCACCTCAGGCGCGGGCCACGGCCCGCGCCTTCGTATTCAATCTTCCAAAGCTCAGTCCTTCTCGAACACCCGCGGCCCGGAAGCCAACGCCTCACTCCGCGGATTTGAGATGATCGATGAAGGCGCGCAGCTTCGGCAGGATTTGGCGTTTGCCGGGATGATAGAGGAAGACGCCCGGCGTCGTGGCGGCGACGCCGTCCAGCACCGATCTGAGTTTTCCCTGGGCTATCGGGCCTTCGGCGACGGGTCGCGGCACCTGTGCCAGCCCGATGCCCTGCATCGCGGCCCCGAGCAACGTCGGGTAGTCGTGCGCGATCAGCGGGCCTGAGACCATCGCCTCGATCGTCCCGTTGCCGTCGGCGAAAGACCAGGGCGCGATGGCGCCGTTCGAACGGCGCAAGCGCAGGCAGGCGTGGTGGCGCAGATCCTCGACATGCTCGGGGCGACCGTGGCGCTCGAGATAGTCCAGACTGCCGACGACCACGAACGGGAACGACGGCGTCAACCGCACAGCGACCATGTCGGGCGCGATGAACTGGCCAAGGCGGATGCCGGCATCGAACCCGCCAGCCGCGAGATCGACCATCTCGTCGCTCGCGGCGATCTCCAGTTCGATCTCCGGATAGGCCTGGCAGAACGACGCGATCATCGGCTCCAGGATCAACGGCACGACGGCGCGGGGTACGGACAGGCGCAGCAGCCCGGTCGGCCGTTGGCCGACGTCACGCGCGGCCTCGCCTGCCGCGACGATCTCCTCGAAGGCGGGGCCTGCACGGTCGAGGAACCGCTGACCAGCCTCGGTCAACCCAACGCTTCGCGTCGTGCGGACGAACAGCGCCGCACCCATGCGGGCCTCCAGCGTGCGCACCGCCTGGCTCACGGCGGACGGCGTCACGCCGAGATCGGCGGCCGCACGGCGGAAGTTGCGGCGCCTGGCAACCGCCAGGAACACCTCGACGCCCTCCAGCGCACCGTGTCGGACTGTGTAGTTCTGCTTCATAGGTTGTTGTGACTACAGCGGATAGTCGAACTATGAAAGCGGGCTTAGATGTAACCGACTGAAGCTGGGGCGGGTGAACCACAGCTGCTGACAGGAGGCCAGATGTCCACGGAAATGGTGTTCCAAACCCATCTCGTTCTAGGCTACGTCGCGTGGCTGCTTTGCTTCGGCGCATACGGTCTGCCGTGGCTGAGCTCAATGGACCGGGTCGCGGCGCAACGTGCTATCGCCACCCTGCACAGTTTCCGCTTCTTCGGGCTCGTCTTCATCCTGCCGGGCGTCGTAAGCCCCGATCTCCCAGCCGGCTTCGCCGTGTTCGCTGCCTATGGTGACTTTGCAACAGGGCTGCTGGCCATGCTGGCGCTGCTCACGGTGAGGCTACCGCGGCTCTTCTGGCTGTTGGTCGTCGCCTTCAATCTCGTCGGCACGGTCGAGCTCGTCGTCGACTATTACCACGCCATCCAGGTCGGCCTGCCCGAACGTGCGGAGCTGCTGGGTGCCGCCTATGCGATCCCGATCATCTACGTGCCGCTGCTGATGATCACCCACATCGCCGCATTCTATTTTCTGCTGCGTCCTCACCAGAACGCGACGCGAGCCATCGCAGACGGCGCGACCGCTTCCTAGAGCATCCGGAGGGGCCGTTTTCGGTTCCTAACGCCGTCCGCCCCGTATCTCCGTCGGCCGCGGCGCCGTGCCGGGTTCCTGGACAAGCGGTCCGAGCAGTACTTCTCCGAACAGCGGCTGGTAGCGGCGGCGCACGGCCGGGTCTTCCTTGAAGGACAGTGCGTACTGGCCGATCTGGTGAAAATAGGTGATGCGCGCCCGCACGATGCTCTCGTCTTCCGAATAGCCCATGGCGCGGAACGACCGGATGAGCAGCGCGATGCGCAGATCGTCGATATCCTTGACTTCCTGAGCGAGCTTTTTCGACGTCCGCGACCAATCGCGCACGGCCAGGTCGAGCAGGGGACTGAAAGGGGCTTCATCCACCCAGACATGCACGATGTCGGTGAAGAATTGCAGGCCGTCTATGTCGTGGATCTCGCGCATTGCCCAGAACGGCGCGCAGTTGCTGTTTCGCCATTCCTGCAACAGGCCGCCACGCAGGTCCGCCAGGCTGGCAAAATGGAAATAGAAGCTGCCGCGCGTGACCTTCAGTTGCTGCGCCAGGCGGTCGATCTTGACCTCGCCGATGCCACGCTTTTCCAGCACCTTGCGCGCCGCCGCGATCCAGGCCTCCCGGCTCAGCGTCTGCCGCGCCGCTTTTGATCGCACCGCCGGTCGAGGCGGTTTTTTCGTTTTCGCCAGCGCGCCTTTCCCGTTCATGAGATTCGAGACCTTCGTCGCCGCGCGCAACGCGCAAGGCCGATTCGCCAATCGAACCGACCCCTGCCTGCTTCGCAATTCTCCGTGTCACCGTCTATCGCTGAACACGCATTTTCAGGGCAGTGCACTGATCCGCTCCAGCATCAACGCGAAGAACGGCGCGGGATCGATTCGGCGCAGCACGTTGCAGTTCTTGCGGCGGCCGGTGACGTGCCACCAGTCGACGACGGTCATGCCTATGGTCTCCGGCGAGACGATATCGACCGTCACGGCGCATTGGCGTTGCTCGTAGATCCCGGGGGCCAGCAGGTAGCCGGTGACGCACGCATCGTGGATGGGGCGCGCCGCCGTTGCGAATTTGTGGGTGCCATACTGGCGATAGAAGTCGGCCATGTTGGCGGCCTCGATCGCCGCGCGACTGCCGGTGGCACGCAGGGCGTCGAGCCATTCAGGCGTCATCAGGGCCGTGTAGGTGCAATCGATGCCGGCCATAGTCACCGGAACGCCGCTGTCGAACACTTTGTGCGCGGCATGTGGATCGACGAAGATGTTGAACTCCGCGGCAGGCGTGGCATTGCCGCCCTGGAAAAAACCGCCGCCCATCAGCACGACTTCGCGCAGCCGGTGGATGATTTTCGGCTCCATGGTCATGGCCATGGCCAGGTTGGTCATCGGGCCGAGCGTGCAGACGGTCAGTTCGCCTTCCGGCGCATCCATGATGGTGCGCACCAGGTAGTTGACCGCGTGCTCGCCCTGCAGCGGCGTGACGGGTTCGGGCAGATCGGCGCCATCGAGGCCCGTTTCGCCGTGGACATACTCGGCCGTGATCAGCTTGCGCACCATCGGCGCCGGGCAGCCGGC
Organism: Mesorhizobium sp. M7A.F.Ca.US.008.03.1.1; assembly: GCF_003997495.1. Lineage (GTDB taxonomy): Bacteria > Pseudomonadota > Alphaproteobacteria > Rhizobiales > Rhizobiaceae > Mesorhizobium. The sequence continues at coordinate 133,392 of NZ_RZRU01000001.1, forward strand.
ATAGACCGGCACATCGGGCCGCCCGGCCAGTTCCACGACCTTGAGCGCGTTCTTCGACGTCAGGGCGAGCGGCACGTTGCCGCCCACCGTCGTAATGCCGACCACCTCGAGTTCGCCCGGCGAACCAAGCGCGAAGAGGATCGCGAACGCGTCATCCTGACCAGGATCGGTGTCGATGATTATCTTGCGTGGTGCCATTGTGTCGCGAATTTCCCGTTGCGTTCGAAAGCCTATTGCTGAGGCGATTTGGATGTGTAGAAATACAGTACTGTATCTTATGTTCAAGACAAGGTGTTCGAATGGACGCACGCGGCGACTTTTCCGAAATTCCGATCCTCGATGTGTCGGCGCTTTATGGCGGCGACCAGGATGCGATCGCAGCGACAGCGGCGACACTGCGCCGGCATCTTGAGACGATCGGCTTCCTCTATGTCGTCGGGCACCCGATCCCGCGCGCCGACGTCGAGGCGGTTCGCGAAGCCAGCAAGCGCTTCTTCGCTCTGCCCGAGGAGCAGAAACTGGCGCTGAAGATCGACAGGAATTTCCGCGGCTACCTGCCCTTTGCCGGCTCGACGATCGTGACGTCGTCGGTGGCGACCGTGAGCAAGCCCAACCAGAGCGAATCGATCTTCTTCATGCACGAGGTCGAGGACGACGACCCCAGGGCATTGGCCGACAAGCCGCTGCAGGGGCCCAACCAGTGGCCGGACGAGGCAACGCTTGCCGGTTTCAGGCCGACGATTGAGCGCTATGTCGATGAGATGAGCACACTCGCACGCAAGATGGTCGGCGCCATCGCCCTTTCGCTTGGACTTCCGACCGACAGTCTCGACCGATATTTCGATCAGCCGACAACCTTCCTGCGGTTGCTGCACTACCCGACGCAGCCGCATGAGGAGGGGCTTTTCGGTTCGGCCCCTCACACCGATTACGGCTTCATCACACTGCTCGCGCAGGACAATGTCGGCGGCCTGGAAGTCAAGAACAAGGCGGGCGACTGGGTTCCCGCGCCGCCGGTTCCCGACTCCTTCGTGATGAATGTCGGCGACATCCTGGCGCGCTGGTCGAACGACCAGTTCGTCTCGACGCCGCATCGCGTCATCAACCGGTCGGGGCGCGAGCGCTATTCCCAGCCGTTTTTCTTCGACCCGTCCATGGATGAAACGATCGAGGCGCTGCCGGTCTGCGTGCCGGCCGGTAGCCGGCCGAAATATGAGCCGGTGCTCTACGGCGACTATCTGATGGAGCGCATCGACAAGAACTACCACTACCGCAAGAAAAAGGCGGCGGAGGCAGCCGGTTCATAGACGGATCGATGCTTGGCTGCGTCGATGAGGACGCGAGGCCCGGATTGGAGAGCAGACTGCAGGAACCGTTGTAATCAAAAAAGGGGAACGAAAATGAGAGCACATTTGCAGATGGCAGGTTTGGCGCTGGCCGCACTGGCCATAGCCTGGAGCGGACCTTCAGGCGCCGCCGAGGTGATGAAATCGGCCGAGGTCCAGCGGACCGGCATGCTGACCGTCGCCAACACGCTGGACTATGCGCCTTTCGAGTATCTCGACGCCGACGGCAAGCAAACCGGGATCATCATAGAACTGGCCGGTGAGGTGGCCAAGCTGGTCGGCGCCAAGCTGGACGTGGCGCGCACACCTTTCCCCTCGATGATACCGGGGCTGGCGGCCGGCCGTTTCAAGGTCGCCTGGGAGACGTTCTCGGCCACGCCCGAGCGGCTCAAGCAGGTCGATTTCGTCATGTTCCTGAAGGCCGGGCTGGCTGTTTCGACGTCGCCGGACAAGAAGGCGAGTTTCAGCGGCGACACCCCGCTCTGCGGCAAGCGGATCGGCGTTTCGGCAGGCAGCGCATCGGATTTCCTGGTCGACAAGCTGAGCACGGATTGCACCGGCAAGGGCCAGGCAGCCATCGAGAAATCGGTCTTCAACTCGTCGACGGATATCGTCCAGGCGGTGCTGTCCGACCGCGTCGACGCCCGCATGGACGATGCGACCGCATCGAGCTATTTCGAGGTCACCAGCAAGGGTCAGCTCGTGGTGCTGCCGACCCTCTACGAAGTCGCGCCGCTCGGCATGGCGATCGCCAAGGACGACAAGGAGACCGCCGACATGATGGTGGGCGCACTCTCCGAGCTGTTCAAGAATGGCACTTACAAGGCTGTTCTCGACAAATACGGCATGGGCGCCTACGCAATCAAGGAGCCCTATTTCGTCGGCACCATGGAGGCGCTGCGCGCCGACTGACAAAGCGCGTCCGTTCCGACGCACTTTGTTCTAAAACTTTGATCATGCTTTCCGAAATCGATTTTCGGGCTGATGCGATAGCGGTTGTCCGGCGTCCGGTCTCGTGCCGGGCGCCGCTTCCGGATCAAGACCAGGAGAACCAGCGATGGGCGTGGCCCACCCAAACGAGATACGCATCGAGCCAGGCGTCGCCGAGGCGGTTTCGCGCCTGACCGTCGTGCCGCAGCGCCGCTACGGCATCTGGGTCGGCACGGGGCTGGCCCTGTTGGTGGCATTCCTCATCATCCGGGCCTTCGCCAGCAATCCCGCCTTTGCCTGGCCCACGGTGGTGGGCTACCTCCTGCATCCCTCTGTCATGCGCGGCCTCGGCAACACCTTGATGCTGACCGCGGTGATCATGATATTGGCGATCATTGTCGGCACGGTCATCGCCATCATGCGCGTGTCGCCAAGCCCGGTGCTGCGTTCATTCGCTGGTCTGTACGTCTGGTTCTTCCGTGGCGTACCGGCCCTGATACAGCTGATCTTCTGGTTCAACCTATCGCTGCTCATACGCGAAGTCTCGTTGACCATCCCTTTTGTAGGCACGCTGTTTTCCGTGCGCACCAATGATTTCATGACCCCGTTCTTCTCTGCCGTCGTTGCCCTTTCCCTGTGCGAGGCGGGCTACATGGCCGAGATCATCAGGGCTGGCATCAAGTCGGTGCCGTCGGGCCAGGCGGAGGCGGCGAGCGCGCTTGGCATGCCCTACCGCATGATCCTGAAGCGCATCACGCTGCCCCAGGCGATGCGCTTCGTGCTGCCGCCAACCGGCAACGAAGCCATCAACCTCCTGAAGATGACGTCGCTGGTGACATTCATCGCCGTCGACGACCTGTTCTATTCGGCCCAGAGCATCTATGCGCGCACCTTCGAGACGATCCCGCTCCTGATCGTGGTCGCCTTCTGGTATCTCGCGGTGGTCAGCATCATGTCGGTGGGGCAGCATTTCCTCGAGCGCCATTTTGGTCGCAGCGACACGCGCCGCGATCCCATGACATTGCGCTTCCTGCGCAATGTCATCAGCCTGCGGGGCATGTCCCGATGAGCGACGTGAAGGACGAAAATCGCGCCCGCTTCGGCGTCCCGGCCGACTCCATGGTTTTCGCGCGCGGCGTGCGCAAATCCTATGGTCCGCTCGAGGTTCTCAAGGGTGTCGATCTCGACGTACCCGTCGGATCGGTCGCCTGTGTCATCGGCCCCTCGGGTTCCGGCAAGAGCACGTTCCTGCGCTGCATCAACCATCTCGAGAAGCTCAGCGCCGGCATCCTGCTCGTTGACAGCCAGTTCGTCGGCTACGACCTCAGGGACGACAGGCTCTACGAGGTCAAGGACGACCTGCTTTGTCAGCGGCGCGCCGAGACCGGCATGCTGTTCCAGTCGTTCAACCTGTTCTCCCACATGACCGTGATGGAGAACCTGATCGAGGCGCCGACGCAGGTGCGGCGCACCCCGCCGGACCAGGCAAAAGCCGAAGCTGAGATCCTGCTCCGGCGCGTCGGTCTCCTGGACAAGGTCGACCGCTATCCGAGGGAACTGTCCGGTGGTCAGCAGCAGCGCGTCGCCATCGCGCGTGCGATGGCGATGAAGCCGAAGGTCCTGCTCTTCGATGAGCCGACATCGGCGCTCGACCCCGAACTCGTTGGCGAGGTGCTGCAGGTCATGCGCGATCTGGCCGAAAGCGGCATGACGATGGTCGTGGTTACCCACGAGATCGGCTTTGCCCGGGAGATCGGCGATCAGCTCGTCTTCATGGATGGCGGCGTGATCATCGAACGCGGCGCTCCGCGCGAGATGATTGCCAATCCGGTATCGCCCCGAACCCGCGAGTTCCTGTCGCGGGTGCTTTGACGGCAAGAGAATCCACCCAAGAGAGAATCCACCCAAGAGAGGATCCACCAAAGAAAAAGGCGCTGGCCAGGGCCCGCGCCTTTTTTGTTCAGCCTTCCGAAGAGCTCAGTCCTTCTCGAAGATGCGCGCCTTGGCGACAGCACCCGCAATGGCGCCGCCGATCAGCGGTGCAACGATGAACAGCCAGAGCTGGCCGATCGCGGCAGTTCCCGAAAACAGCGCCGGGCCGATCGAGCGGGCCGGGTTGAGCGACGTGCCGGTCACCGGGATGATGGCGAAGTGCAATCCTGCCAGCGTCAGGCCGATGACCAGTCCGGCGAACGCCGTCGAGTGCTTTTCAGCCGTGACGCCAAGGATCACGGTGACGAAGGTGAAGGTGCCGATCACTTCCCACAGGAATGCCGAGCTGACGCCCCATTTCGTCACATCCCAGCCATTGGCGCCGAAGCCGGTGGTGTGTCCGCCAACCTGGCCGGAAACGATGATCCACAATGCCAGCGAAGCAAGGACGCCGCCGATGACCTGCGCGATCCAGTAGGGGATGACATCCTTGGCCGGCAGCCGGCCGGCAAGGAAGACACCCAGCGTCACCGCAGGGTTGAGATGCGCGCCCGAAATGGGACCGATTGCATAGGCTGCCGCGATGAGGCCGATGCCGAACGCCAGACCGATGCCTTCCTGGCCGAGCGGCAACGCACCGCCGAAGCCGCCCGTCACCACAGAAGCCGTACCGATGAACACCAATAGAAATGTGCCTAGAACTTCCGCCAGATAAGTCTTCATTGCCCTCTCCTCGTGTCGATCCGCCGGTCCACCTTTTCCGCGCCGCGAATCACAACCGGAACAGTATTCGCAACCAGAAAAGTTGGAAAGCAGAGCGGTTGTGCCGGCCGACCTGCTTGTGCGCGCCGGTTGCGCGCTCTAGAGCAGGGCCGGAATAATTTTCTGCGTGACGGAACAAGACCATGCGACTGGGCGGACGGCTGGCTGCGGCCATCGAAGTGCTGGAAGACATCGGCCGGCGCCACCGGCCGGTGGCGGACGCGCTGAAGGATTGGGGCCTGTCGCATCGCTTCGCCGGCGGCGGCGACCGTGCGGCGATCGGCAACATCGTCTATGACGCCCTGCGCCACAAGCGTTCCGCCGGCTGGCTGCTGGGGCAGGACACGCCGCGCGCCATCGGCTTCGGCGCGCTGCTGCTCGAATGGGGCCAGACCGCCCAGTCGCTCAACGGCGCCCTCGATGGCGACAAGTTCGCACCGCCGCTGCTGACCGCTGCCGAGCTTCAGGCCATCGCCGACCATCGGCTCGCCGACGCGCCGGACGCGGTGCGGGCGGATGTTCCTGACTGGTGCGCGCCGCTTTTCGAGCGAGCCTTTGGCCCGACCTGGGCTGACGAGGGCGCGGCGCTGGCAACGCGCCCGCCGCTCGACCTCAGGGTCAACACCTTGCAGGCCAACCGCGACAAGGTGCTGGCCGAACTGACAGGAACCGGCGCGAAACCCTCGGCAATAGCCCCGCACGGCATCCGCATCCCGCCGATCGACGGCGACGGCCGGCACCCGAACGTGCAGGCCGAGCCGGCTTTCCAGAAGGGCTGGTTCGAGGTCCAGGACGAAGGCTCGCAGATCGCGGCCGCCCTTGCCGGGGCCGAAGCCGGCATGCAGGTGCTGGATTTCTGCGCCGGCGCCGGCGGCAAGACGCTGGCACTGTCGGCTTCGATGGAAAATCGTGGCCAGATCTTTGCCCACGATGCCGAAAAAGCACGGCTGGCGCCGATCTTCGACCGCATCCGTCGTTCGGAAAACCGCAATGTGCAGGTGGTCACCAAGCCCACAGAACTCGCGCCGCTCGGCAATCACATGGATATCGTGCTGGTCGACGCCCCCTGCACCGGCAGCGGCACATGGCGCCGCCGTCCCGACGCCAAATGGCGGCTGACGCAAAGACAGCTCGATGCCCGCAAGGGCGAGCAATCGGCGATCCTCGATGCGGCCAAGGCCTATGTCAAACCGGGCGGCCTGCTGGTCTACATCACCTGCTCGGTCTTCGATGAAGAGAATGGCGAGCAGGTCGCGGCCTTCCGGGACCGTAACAGCGCTTTTGCCCCAGTCGATCATCGCGTGCTCTGGGACAGCCGTTTTCCCGGCCATCGGGCGGCCGCGCGCATCGGCGCCAAAGGCGACATCTCGCTGTCGCCGGCGCTGAGCGGCACCGATGGATTTTACTTCTGCGCGTTGCGCAGATCGGCCTGAAACCGATTGGGTGTCGCCAATCCCTGACAGATCGTGTCGCCAACCGGAAGACGGAGCCGATTGCTGCAGTGCAGCAAAAGCATTTGCCTGCCGTCCATGGCTCTGCAATAAGCTTACCCGCATAAGGAAGGCAGCGGCCATGGCAGCAAAGATAGTACCCGCCCCGGACTATGAGGATCGCGTCAGGACCTCCTTCGCGCGCCAGAAGGCGATGGCCACGATCGGCGCCGAACTGACGCTGGTGACGCCCGGCATCATCGAGATCGAGATGCCCTATTCGGCGGCACTCACCCAGCAGCACGGCTTCCTGCATGCCGGCGTCATTTCGACGGCGCTGGACTCGGCCTGCGGCTATGCCGCTTTCTCGCTGATGCCGGAAAACTCCGGCGTGCTGACCATAGAGTTCAAGGTCAATCTGCTGGCGCCCGGCCGCGGCGAGCGCTTCCTGTTCCGCGGCTCGGTGACCAAGCCCGGCCGCACCATCATCGTTGCCGACGGCCAGGCCTACGCCTTTGCAGCCGACGGCGAGGCCAAGCTGATCGCCACCATGACCGGCACCATGATGACGGTAGTCGGGCGTGATGGCATCGAAGGGTGAGGTGCGGTCCGTGAAGCGGACGGAAAGCCCAGATGGGCATTCCGAGCAACGAACGCCCGGAGCCATAGCGGAGGGCTGGGCACCGGTGAGGGCACGTCACCGTTCTTACCTCCGGCGTAGGTGATTGATTGAGTAGCGAGGTAGATCATGACTGGTAAAGTGTCGCGCCTGTCAGGCAAGGACGTCCTCTTCGTCATGGCGGCGCAGGCCGAATACGGTCCGCACCTCAAGCAGCTGTTCACGCCGCTGATGACCGGTGTCGGCCCGGTCGAGGCCGGCGTCAGGCTGGGTGCCGAACTCTCCTGGCTGAAATCGCAAAAAGCACTGCCGGATCTCGTTGTTTCGCTTGGCTCAGCCGGCAGTCGGACGCTGGAGCAGACGGAAATCTACCAGGCGGTTTCGGTCAGCTACCGTGACATCGACGCTTCGCCGCTCGGCTTCGAGAAGGGCGCCACACCCTTCCTCGACCTGCCGGTAACCGTGCCATTGCCCTTCAAGATACCGGACATCAGGCAGGCGACCCTGTCGACCGGCGGCGCGATCATCACTGGCGCGGCCTATGACGCTGTTACCGCCGACATGGTCGACATGGAGACCTTCGCCTGCCTGCGCGCCTGCCAACTGTTCGACATCCCGCTGATCGGGCTGCGCGGCATCTCCGATGGCGCTGCCGATCTCAGGCACGTCGGCGACTGGACCGAATATCTTGAAGTCATCGACGAGAAGCTGGCGGACGCCGTCATACGGCTTGAACAGGCAATCGGCGACGGCGCTCTTCGGACGGAACCATCCCATGAAGATGCCAGACCAGCCTGAAAGTCGGGCTACGCAACCCATTGCGCCGACTCGTTTCTTTCTCTAAACGCTCGCCATGAAAACAGCCAATCATCCCGACACCGTCCTGATTGTCGATTTCGGCAGCCAGTTCACCCAGCTCATCGCCCGCCGCATCCGCGAGGCAGGCGTGTTTTCCGAGATCGTGCCGTTCCAGTCGGCCGAAGCGGCATTCAAGCGCATCAATCCGAAAGCGGTGATCCTGTCCGGCGGTCCGGCTTCAACCGGCGATATAGGCAGCCCGCGCGCGCCGCAGATCGTCTTCGACGCCGGCGTGCCGGTGCTTGGCATCTGCTATGGCCAGATGGCCATGTGCGTGCAGATGGGCGGCGTCGCCGAAAGCTCCGACCATCGCGAGTTCGGCCGCGCCTTCGTCGAGATTCAAAAGGACAGCCCGCTGTTCGAGGGCCTGTGGGCGCCCGGCCAGCGCCACCAGGTGTGGATGAGCCATGGCGACCGCGTCATCTCCTTGCCCAAGGGCTTCGAAGTATTCGGCAAGTCCGAGGGCTCGCCCTTCGCCATCTTCGGCAACATCGAGCGCAAGATGTACGGCATCATGTTCCACCCCGAGGTGGTGCATACGCCCGACGGTGCCAGGCTGCTCAGGAACTTCGTCCACAACATCGCCGGCATCGAAGGCGACTGGACCATGCGCGCCTACCGCGAGCACGCGGTCGAGACGATCCGCAAGCAGGTCGGCAAGGGCAAGGTCATCTGCGCGCTTTCGGGCGGCGTCGATTCCTCCGTTGCGGCGCTGTTGATCCACGAAGCGGTCGGCGACCAGCTGACCTGCATCCTTGTCGACCACGGCCTGATGCGCAAGGACGAGGCCGCGGGCGTGGTGGCGATGTTCCGCGAGCATTACAATTTGCCGCTCATCCTGGTGAACGCGTCGGACCGGTTCATCGACGCCCTCGAGGGCGAGTCGGACCCGGAGAAAAAACGCAAGACCATCGGCCGGCTGTTCATCGAGGTGTTCGAGGAAGAGGCCAAGAAACTCGGCGGCGCCGAATTCCTGGCGCAAGGCACGCTCTATCCCGACGTCATCGAGAGCGTCTCCTTCACCGGCGGCCCGTCGGTGACGATCAAGTCGCACCACAATGTCGGCGGCCTGCCCGCGCGCATGAACATGCAGCTGGTCGAGCCGCTGCGCGAGCTGTTCAAGGACGAGGTCAGGGCGCTCGGCAAGGAACTCGGCCTGCCCGAAAGCTTTATTGGCCGCCATCCATTCCCCGGCCCGGGCCTCGCCATCCGTTGCCCGGGCGGCATCACCCGCGAAAAGCTGGAGATCCTGCGTGAGGCCGACGCCATCTATCTCGACGAGATACGCAAGGCCGGCCTCTACGACGCCATCTGGCAGGCCTTCGCCGTGCTGCTGCCGGTGCAGACGGTCGGCGTGATGGGCGATGGCCGCACCTACGAGTTCGTCTGCGCGCTGCGCGCCGTCACCTCGGTCGACGGCATGACGGCGGATTTCTATCACTACGACATGGCCTTCCTCGGCGCCGCCGCCACCCGCATCATCAATGAAGTCCGCGGCATCAACCGCGTCGTCTACGACGTGACGTCGAAGCCGCCTGGAACTATCGAGTGGGAATGATTCAGGCCCACTCAAACGCCGCCGAAAATACGCCAATCTGCGACGTAACGTACTGAAACCAAAAATAAATCTCTCTGAAGACAATCAGCGACAATTGGTACGCAGAGATTGGCTGTGACGGAGCGACCGACGGGTCGCATACATATTGTCCACCCAAAATTTTCTGAGTACTGTCACAGTCAATGAGGCTAGGGACGGTACTTTTTTGCCCCATAAGGCATTGAAGAAAAAAGGAATTCTCTGCCGAGAAGCCTCAAAGTTGTGCTGACGGTACTTTTTCAGGAGGCAGTAGGCATGCTGACGGATGCCGCCCTTAAGGCGCTGAAACCAAAACAGAAAATCTACAAGATTGCAGACCGAGACGGCATGTACATCAGGGTCATGCCCAGTGGCGCGATCTCGTTTCGGCTGGATTACAGGCTCAACGGACGTCGCGAGACGGTCTATCTCGGCAGGTATGGGCGGGACGGAATCTCGCTCGCCTTGGCTCGAGAGAAGTGCCTTGACGCGAAGCGCGCTGTTCGCGAGGGACGATCGCCGGCCATCGAGAAGCAGCGCGCGAAGCGCCGCCTGAAAGAGGCTAAGAGTTTTGGCGAGTTCGGGGAGAAGTGGCTCACAGCCGCGCCGATGGCCGACAGCACGCGCGCCATGCGGCGCTCCATCTTCGAGCGAGAGCTTCTTCCGGTCTGGCGCAATCGCCTTCTTACGGAAATCACCCCGGACGATCTGAGAGCCCACTGCGGCAGCATTGTCGAACGTGGTGCTCCAGCGACAGCTATTCACGTACGAGACATCCTGAAGCAGATTTACAGCTTTGCGATCCTGCACGGGGAGAAGGTGGCCAATCCGGCTGACGACGTTGGGCCTGCATCGATCGCTAAGTTCGTTCCAAAGGACCGTTCACTTTCGCCTTCGGAAATTCGAGTGATGCTGAAGCAGCTTGAGCATATCGCCACACTTCCCACGATCCGTTTGGGAATGCGGCTCTATCTGCTCACAATGGTACGCAAGAGCGAGCTGCAGGACGCGGTGTGGGACGAGGTAGACTTCGAAAACGCGGTCTGGACCATCCCGAAGGAACGCATGAAGCGGTCGAAGGCGCATAACGTCTACCTATCGGGCCAAGTGCTCGACATCATGATTGCCCTGAAGACCTGTGCAGGGAATTCCAGATACCTTCTTCCGTCGCGGTACGATGCGGACGCCCCGATGTCGCGTGCCACGTTTAATCGGATCACCTACGCAGTCGTCGAACGGGCGAAGGCGAGCGGACTGCCTCTGGAGCCGTTTACGGTTCATGACCTGCGGCGAACGGGCTCGACGCTGTTGAATGAACTTGGTTTCAACAGCGATTGGATCGAGAAATGCCTGGCGCACGAGGACGGGCGCTCGTCGCGCGGTGTCTACAACAAGGCCGAATATGAGGTGCAACGCCGCCACATGATGCAAGAATGGTCGGATATCGTCGATGCCTGGGTCGGTGGCAAGAAACATGTGCCGACACTGATCCCGCCGTCGATGCCGATTTTGGAGCCTGATCCGGCCCTTTGATCCATACGAGATTGTATGGCGCATCACGCATGTTCTGGCCCGACGTTTGCCGAGTTCGTTGTTCCTGCTACGCATTAATATGGAACTTTGTGGCGCAGATTTTATAGCTGGACAATAATATGGCGAGGCGGTTCGGGACTCACTACTGCCAGGCATTAGTAAGCCACTGGCGTCCGTCGGACGGACCATCTTCCCTGGCTCGCACCAGGACCTTCGGCTGCACTCCGGCAACCCCACATCGTAGACGAAAGTCGAACCACGTTTGCCGGATCTGTCCAGGCCGCCGACTGGCTTCTGCTACCTACCCAAACGCGCAGCATCCTCCTCCTCCATGATGTCTTCGAGTGTCGGGCGCTTGTTGTTGAAGGTCGTTAGCTGGAAATCGAGCCCTACAACGTTCATGAGCGTGAGCACGCGTTTGAATCCCATGTCGGATATCCTGCCATTCTCAAGCGCCTCGATCCTCGCCCGGCTGACCCCGGAAAGCTTGGCAAGTTTCTCCCGTGCTAGCTTTCGCTGGTTTCTGGCATTCTTAATCTCATTCCCAAGATCGTTCAGGTCAATCATTTTGCCTCACAAATTAGCTGTTTCGAGCTTCTGTGAGGAAAATAGCTTTTATAATGGCTGTTTTCGAGGGTCTGATGACCGCGACAGCAGACGGCATCATGCCGATCATAGGCAGCAAGCTCCGCACGCTTTTTACTCCTGATCATCATCGGCATCATGGTGTGCCGGAACGGTTGATCATCGACACCGCACCGTGGCAGTCGTCCCCTATGCTTACGGTATTTGTGCCCGATCTCGCACTTTGGCAGGAGAGGTTTTCCGTAAACGCACATCAGGAGGACTCGCTCGGGGGATCGGAACTGCCCTGCGAGCCTGCAGCCAGGCTTCTACTTCGGCCAGATCCCAAACCACGCACCGAGGGGTGAGAGCGAAACGTCGTGGAAATTGCCCGCGTTGTTCCATTTCATAGATTGTGCTGTCGGCCAGAGGTACGATTTCGCGCAGCTCCTTGCGGCGGATCGTCCGCTTTGTTGCACTTTTCCCGGGACCAGTCATGGCGCCATTCCTCCATCACTAAGCAGACGATTTAAGCTGATGGTCTTCAGGGATGAAAATGGCGAAAGCCGGAAAGCGTATGCAGGGCGGTCATTTCGTAAATATCGGCCGGTGAGGGTTAGCTGTGGCCCGGACCGACCATGCGTCATGCGCGACGGATCGCTTCCTGCTCTGCGGTCAAGTTAGCGAGCAAAGTTTCATATGGTGCCCCTCGCCGGGGGCGGTCGGTCCCGCATCCCGCCTTACGGCGGCGCTATGCTGATGCTCCTTCGGCCACCCTGTTGAACCGGTCTCAGGGCCACGAACCTGCTCCAGCACCGAACTGACTTGGTCGCAATGATGGACATTTCGGTGCTTCCGCTTTGTACGCCGTTTTTCATTTGGTCGGGAGAGCAGGGGCTCTCCCGACGGAGAGTTAGAGGATGGGGCGGGTTTTCGCGACGGGTTGAAAGCGGAAGGAGAGGCCTTCGGCGCCCGTCGCGGAGAACAGCGATGTCTGTCCCGACCAATCGAACCCATGCCGCCGCCGACCGTTCGAACCTCTACGACGAGATCACCGGCAAGATAATTGCCGAGCTGGACCCTTCAGCCTCGCCACCAGCCTGATGGTCAGCATCGTGATCTCCCGTGCCGGCGACGGAACACTCACGGTCGTGCCGGCCGACGAATATGAAGGAGAGGTCTCCCAGATCGTCGGCGAGATCGATCCACACGAACGATGATCCGGACAAGTTGCGGCCGGTGGTCCTTTCCATCCTGGCCCAAGAGCCAATTCTACAGCTCGAACCGCAATTGACGTTGATCCGGCAGCGGCACATCGCCAAGCGACGATAGTGTGATGCCCAACAGGCGGATGCCTTTCCTCAGTGGAAATACCGATCTCAGGAGATCGCCTGCGAGTTCCTCGAAATCTGAATATTCGATTGGCATCGCCACCGTGCGGCTGCGCGTGATCTGTTGGAAGTCGGCGAATTTGACCTTCAGCGTGACGGTCCTTCCCCGGATGCCTTTCCCTTCACAGTATCCCCAGACCTTGGCGACCAGCGGCTTGAGTTCGGCGATTGATGCATCGAGATCGACGATGTCGGCTGTGAATGTGTCTTCGGCGCCGATCGATTTGCGTGGCCGATCCGGCTCGACCGCGCGTTCGTCGATGGCGCGGGCGATCTGATAGTACCAGAGCCCAGACTTTCCGAAATGCTGCTGCAGGAAGGGGAGCGACCTCTCCTTGAGATCGGCACCGGTCTCGATGCCGAGCCCTTCCATCTTCGCGGCGGTCGCAGGACCGACACCGTGAAATTTCTTGACTGGCAAAGTCTCCACAAAGGCGGGACCGTGACGTGGCGTGATGACGAACTGGCCATTCGGCTTGTTCTGGTCGGACGCCATCTTGGCGAGAAATTTGTTGTACGAGATGCCCGCGGAAGCGGTGAGACCGGTCACCAGCAGGATCTCCGCCCTGATCATCTCGGCGATTGTCGTGGCAGATAAAATGTTGAGCCGGTTCTGCGTCACGTCGAGATAGGCCTCGTCAAGCGAGAGCGGTTCGATGAGGTCGGTGTGTTCGGCGAAAACGGCGCGGATCTGAGCCGAGACCTCCCGGTAGACGTCGAAGCGGGGCGGCACGAAGATCAGTTCGGGGCATTTGCGCTTTGCCGTGACCGAAGGCATCGCGGAGCGAACGCCGAAGGCGCGGGCCTCGTAGCTTGCGGCCGCGACCACGCCGCGGGCGGCGGCTCCGCCGACGGCAAGCGGCTTGCCGCGGAGTTCTGGATTGTCGCGCTGTTCGACCGACGCATAGAACGCATCCATGTCGACATGGATGATCTTGCGCGGGCCGGCGCCGCGTTCAGGGGCCATTTGCCTGCAATATCATTTCGCCAGGGTCTAAGGTTCGTCCTGACAGATCCTACAATCTTCAGATCGCAAATTCAGCCTGTCTGTGACCCTGGCGGAGGCGCGAAATCGCGAAACTTGCTCCTGGGAGGGGGCGAAGGACTTCGTGTTCCGGGTGCGTCATGTCGAGCCAAGCCGAACGTTCGTCCCGGCGCAGCACCACCATCTGCCGGTCATGGTAGGGCGCAATATCGTCGTTGGCCTGGATCGTGAGGATTGCGTAGGCTTCCGGCCAATCGTGCGTCGCTGGCCGCCAGATGCCGGCGAAATAGAACCAATCACCGCTTACGAGGCGAAAGCTGTAGTTCTTTCCCTGGCTGCGATGCCGGAATTCGGACGCAGGCACGAGGCAGCGATGGCTCGGAAACGATCGGTCTTCTGCGCGCACGACAGCGAACGGTCGCCCGCCCGGTTCCTTCGGCTGAAGTCCCCACGGCAACTCAAGCATCTCAACATTACCGCCGTAGCGTCTTATGATTATGCGGCGTTCGTCGAGCGGTGCATCGGAATCGAAAACTGTTGCGCTCATAGTCAAAAGAACATAACAGGAACATGATTGCCACGCAACGCCGCGAAACGGGTGACACATGTGCAATGATTATCGGCTGATGGTGGACGTCGCCTCGATCGTCGAGGATTTCGCCGATCTGAAGATCAAAATCCGCTTCAGCGAAGGGGCGCCGAACATTGAGGCGCGCGAGGATATCAAGATAACAGATATCGGGCCGATTATCCGCCCGGTCGCCGGTGCGAGCGGCGAGGGTGACCTGGTTCAGCGCCGGTGGAGCTGGCCTGGACAAAACAAGCGGCCGGTCTACAACTTCCGCTCGGACGGCCGCGAGTTCGCCTCGAACCGCTGCCTCATCCCGGCCGATGGTTTTTACGAATTCACCGACCCGACGGAGAAGGGCAAGAAGCGCAAGGACAAGTGGCTGTTCACCAAGCGCGAGGAGCCGGTTTTCTGCATCGCCGGGATCTGGCGGCAGACCGATGATGTCGGTGAAGCGTTCACCATGCTCACGATGGAACCGGGTCCCGACATCGCCCCCTATCACGATCGGCAGATCGTGATCCTGGAGCGGAAGGATTGGGCGAGCTGGCTTGATCCATCGGTGTCCGCCAAAGCTCTGATCAGGCCGCTGCCGGCCGGGACGCTCTCCGTCGAGCAGGTCGGTTGATGGGACTGTCTGGTGTCGGCAATTCCGGCCTGCGCCCCAGCTGGCCTCGTATGATCGGAACAGGGTTCGTTGTCTCGGAATTGGTCACGAACCAAGCTTGATGCAAGAAGTCCGCGCTGAGGCGAGCTACCGCCGACCCCCTAGCTACTGGACGGTCATTCTCTTGCGCCAATCCCAAGGCTGCTCGAACGATCCGATCCAGATTCCAGACTTCGCCGCTCGAGCCTTCGCTTGTGCCGGCGCATAGTAGCCATCGCTGTATCTCGGCCAGTCGAGGGCGTAGCCGCGTCTGACCAACCACTCTGCGGCATCAGCGCCGCCGGCTGTGCAGACAGCCACCATGCGCCGAAACTGGTCTCGCCCGACCTCGATGCACGACGTGGGGCGGTGTGCGTTGAGGAAGTCCGCGAGGGCCAGGGATGACTCTGCCCGCAGCGATATTTCTTGCCGGACCCATCGAAGCACAACTGAGCGCTTTCGGGCGCGTCGATGCCATAGAGCCGGATACGCGTGCCGTGGATTTCGATTGTGTCGCCGTCGATAACGGACGGAACGCCAACGAGCGGCTGAGCCGTAGCATCTTGGGCGCCGAGAACCAGGACCAGCAAGATCACTCCGGCGCGCACTATTCTGTTGCCAATGGCAGTGTTACAGCTTTGCATGGTGGTGTTTAGGCTGTGTCTTTGTGCTGCGCTGTTGGCGATGATTGGCGCCCAGCCGGCTTTTGCAGCGAACACCCCGTGCAGCGGTCATAAGGGTGGGATCTCACACTGCCAAGGCAGTACCTTTATTTGCAACGACGGTTCGGTCAGCGCCAGCAAAAAGAACTGTTCGGCGGAGATGGGCGGGGCGTCTGGTCAAGCTCTTGGGCTCGTCGATGGCGGATCTGCCGAGATGGCGCCTGCAAGCGAGGGTGAGTGCAGCTGCCGGGACGGACACTTCTGCACCGGGCCTCGAGGCGGGCACTACTGCATCACTGACAGCGGCCGCAAGAGCTACCTGAAAAAGTGATGCACGGCTTGGTCGCAGCATAGCGCTTCAGGCAGTGGTGACGCCTGAGCCGGGCAAGAATTTGGGTCATCTGAAATCCCGCGTCTTGACCTTGATGTTGTCGATGTGCAGGTCCGGGATGTAGATGTCGCGGCTGCGCAGCCCCTTGGGCGGCAGCTCGCGCGGATCGGGCCCCGAGCCGCCATTGCGCACCTGGTCGCCGCGAGCATGCGGCACGGGAAAGCTCCCCTCGCGTTCGCCGACGCTGGCCAATTCGGCGGATAAATCGAGGATGCGCCGTGCGACGAGGTGAACCACTTCGCCCTCACGCTGGATGCGGCCACGCACCGCGACCATGCCGGCCGACAGAACGGTGCGCCGGTGCTGCTCGAATACCTTCGCCCAGACGACAAGGTTTGCGATGCCGGTCTCGTCCTCAAGGGTGATGAACATCACACCCTTGGCCGACCCAGGGCGCTGCCGGACGAGCACTATCCCCGCCGCTTCCAGCCATCGGCCGTCGCGCGCCTCCATCGCCTCGGCGCAGGAGACGATGCGCCGGCGTCGAAGGTCTTCGCGCAGGAAGGAGATCGGATGGCTGCGCAGCGTCAGGCCGATATGGCGGTAGTCTTCCACGACCTCGCCGCCGGCAGTCATCGGCCGAAGCACCACCGCCGGCTCGTTGATCTCCGGGACCATCTTAGCCTCACGGGCCGATGCGGCCGCGAACAGGGGGAGCGGCTCGTCGCGCAGCGCCTTGATCGCCCACAGCGCCTCGCGCCGCGCGAGACCAAGTGCTGGCCGGAACGCGTCGGCTTCGGCGAGCTGGACAAGTGCCGCCTGAGGCACGCCGGCGCGCCGCCAGAGATCGTCGACGGAGCCAAAAGGCTGGTCGGCGCGCGTGGCGACGATCATGCTTGCATGCGCGTTGGCAAGACCGCGCACCATGCGCAATCCGAGCCGGACGGCGAAGCGGCCGTCGTCGACGACAGGCTCGAGCGTGCAGTCCCAGCGCGAGGCGTTGACGCAGGCCGGCCGGATATCGATCCCGTGCGCGGCCGCGTCGCGCACGATCTGCGCCGGCGCGTAAAAGCCCATCGGCTGGCTGTTCAGCAACGCCGCGCAGAACACGTCCGGGTGCCAGCATTTGAGCCAGGCCGAGGCGTAGGCGATCAGTGCGAAGGACGCGGCGTGGCTTTCTGGAAAACCATAGGAGCCGAACCCTTCGAGCTGCCTGAAGGTCTGCTCGGCGAAGGTGCGCTCGTATCCATTGTCCACCATGCCGTCGATCAGCTTC
The DNA here is from genome assembly GCF_003997495.1 of Mesorhizobium sp. M7A.F.Ca.US.008.03.1.1. Lineage (GTDB taxonomy): Bacteria > Pseudomonadota > Alphaproteobacteria > Rhizobiales > Rhizobiaceae > Mesorhizobium. The sequence continues at coordinate 150,801 of NZ_RZRU01000001.1, forward strand.
GTCTTGAATGACGACACGCCGCCGGTGAATTTGAAAGTGGCCATCGACTTGCGAAGCATGTCCGCTTCGCCGGGCGTGAAGCCCGCGCATTCGATGGCGACGCGCATCGCCTGCTCCTGGAACAGCGGCACGCCGAGCGTCTTGCCGAGCACCTTTTCGAGCTCAGGCTTGGGGTAATACACCGGCTCCAGTCCTTCGCGGCGGCGCAGATAAGGATGCACCATGTCGCCCTGGATCGGACCGGGGCGCACGATCGCGACCTGCACCACCAGATCGTAAAAGGTCCTCGGCTTCAGCCGCGGCAGCATCGACATCTGCGCCCGGCTCTCGATCTGGAAGGTGCCGAGCGTATCGGCCTTCCGGATCATGGCGTAGGTGCGCGGATCCTCGGCGGGGATGGTGGCAAGGTCGCGCCGGATGTCCTTGCAGTCGGCGAGGAGATCGAGGCCCTTCTTCATGCATGTCAGCATGCCGAGCGCCAGCACGTCGACCTTCATGAATTTGAGCGCGTCGATATCATCCTTGTCCCATTCGATCACCTGGCGGTCTTTCATGCTCGCCGGTTCAATCGGCACCAGGTCGTCGAGACGGTCATGAGTGAGTACGAAGCCGCCCGGATGCTGGCTGAGATGACGCGGCGCGCCCATCAGCTGACGGGCGAGGTCGAGCGTCAGCCGCAGACGGCGGTCAGTGAGGTTGAGATTGAGCTCCTCGACGTGCCGCTCCTCGACGCCTTCCTCTGACCATCCCCAGACCTGCCCGGAGAGGGTGCGTATGAGATCCTCCGGCAGGCCGAGCGCCTTGCCGACATCGCGCAGCGCCCCCTTGGTGCGGTAGCGGACCACCGTCGAGCACAAGGCTGCGTGGTCGCGTCCATAGGTGTCGAACACCCACTGCATGACGATCTCGCGCCGCTCATGCTCGAAATCGACGTCGATGTCGGGCGGCTCCCGGCGTTCCTCGGAGACGAAACGCTCGAACAAAAGGTCGTTGCGGCCGGGATCGATCGAAGTGATGCCCAGCACATAGCAGACCGCCGAGTTGGCGGCCGAGCCGCGACCCTGGCACAGGATATCCTTCGATCGCGCGAAGCGCACGATCGCGTTCACGGTCAGGAAGTATGGGGCGTAGTCGAGCTTCTCGATCAGCCGCAGTTCGTGGCGCAGCGACGCGACGACGCTGTCAGGCAAGCCCTCGGGGTAGCGCGCGGCGGCGCCCTGCCAGGTCAGCTTTTCGAGCGCCTGCTGCGGTGTCAGCGATGGGTCGTCGCGTTCCTCTGGGTATTGGTAGGCGAGCTCATCGAGGGAGAACCGGCAGCGGTTGGCGATCTCGATCGTGCGTGCCAGCGCGTCCGGATATCGTGCGAAAAGCCGGTGCATCTCGTGCGGCGGCTTGAGGTAACGGTCGGCGTGCCGCTCGCGGCGCTCGCCGAGCGCGTCGATGGTGACGTTGTGGCGGATTGCGGTGACGACGTCCTGGAGGATGCGACGTCCTGGCTCGTGGAAAAGCACGTCGTTGGTGACGACGCACGGCACACCCATCTTGAGGGCAAGTGCTGCCAGGTCGTGAATGCGAAGCTGGTCGTTGGGCCGGCGCCTGAGCGTCAGCGCGAGATAGGCCCGATCACCGAATGTCTCGCGCAGATGCCGCAGGCGCAGCGCCAGGGTGTCGTCGGCCAGATCGGGCAGGAGCACGGCGATGAGGCCTTCGCCATAGGCGACGACATCGCTCCACTCCAGATGGCATTTCGCCTTTCCCGCCCGCCCCTTGCCGAGCGAGAGCAGCCTGCACAGCCGGGAATAGGCGTCGCGGTCCGTCGGGTAGACCAGCAGTGACATGCCGTCAGTGAGGTCGAGCCGGCAGCCGACGATGAGGCGCACGCCAGTCGTCCTGGCGGCCTCATGGGCGCGAACGATGCCGGCAAGACTGTTGCGATCGACGACGGCCAGCGCCTCGATGCCGAGAAGGGCTGCCTGCGAGAATAACTCTTCGGCCGACGACGCGCCGCGCAGGAAGCTGAAATGCGAGGTGACCTGCAATTCGGCATAGCGGACCTCGCTCATCCGAACACCCCATGCAGGAACCAGCGGTGCGAGCCCGTCGCCGCATCCTCGCCGTCGCCGGCGCGGTAGAGCCAATAGCGCTCGCCGGCCTCGTCCTCGACCCTGAAATAATCGCGCACCGCCACCAGCTCGGCGTCCCGCTTCCACCATTCGCCGAAGACCCGCTCCGGACCATCCGCGCGCTTCACGCGCCGGCGGATCCCGCGCCAGGTGAAGGACACCGGCGGATGGTCGGGCAACAGCGCCACCGTCTCGACCGGATCGGGTTGCGCCAGCAAGCGCGATGGCCGTGGCCAATGACCGGGCCAGCCCGCGCCCGTGTCGGCCGCCATCGCCGCGATCTTGCCAACCGAACGCTCCGGCACGTCGCTGGCGACGGGCGCAAGCCGGTAGACAGCGCGCTCGCCGACGCGGTTCATCAGCGTATCGACGAGGTCGGATACATCGGGCACGCTCTCCTCGACGAGGGAGCTCACGACCTGACTGCGCTCCAGGGGTTCGGCCGAAGTCGCCGCCAAGATCATCATCTCGATGCCGAAGCCGGGCGTGATGGTTTCGATCTTGTTACAAAGCAGCCGGGTCAGCCGCTTGGCGTCGCGGACGGGCTTCGCCATGCCGATACGGATTGCCTGGGCCTGGCTGTCGACGCGCTGGCAGATGAGATCAAGACGGCGCGCGCCGAGGCCGCGCCGTTCCATCAGGTCGCAGAGCTGGGCGACGAGCTTGCCGGTATAGCGCGCAATGGTCTCCGCCGCGCCGATCGGCTCGGCGAAGGCACGGCGGACTTCGACGATGCCCGGCGAGCGAACTTGGTCGATCGGCTCCGCGACGTTGCCAAGGGCCTGATCGATACGGCGGCCGATCTCCGGGCCGAAGCGCATGGCAAGCGGCGCGCGCGGCTGTTTCAGGAGATCGCCGACCCGTTGGAAGCCGAGCCTTCGCAGCTCGGTCGCTGTCGAAGGCGCGAGCCGCAGCGCCTCGAGCGCAAGCGGTTCGACAATGGATTGGCCGTGGCCGGCCGGCGCGATGACGATGGGTTGGCGGCCATACCGTGCCAGCGCATGTGCGGCGCCCCAGCTGTCGGCGATTGCCACGCGCGCGACGATGCCCGACATCGCCAGACGCCCGACCATGCCTTCGAGCATGGCGGTCTCGCCGCCATGGAGATGGTCGGCACCCGTCGTGTCGATGACGATCCCGTCGGGTAGATCGGGCGCCACGATCGGTGCGAAACGAAGCATCCAGACGGCCAGCCGCTCTAGGGCCTCGGCATCCGCTTGCGGGTCAGCGTCCTGGATCGCAAGGCCCGGCACCAGCACCTGCGCCTTCGTCACGGGCATGCCGGGGCGCAGGCCGGCGGCGAATGCCGCGGCGTCGGCTGCAAGCACGACACGCCTGTACTTGTCGCGGCCGATCAGGACGAGCGGGGCCTCAGCCGGCGGCGCCGCGTCGCCGGTCTTCCGCCGCACCCGGTCGGTGGGCCAGGTCGGCAGGAACAGCGAGACGACCCGTGCCATCGCACGCCTCCAATTCGAAATCAGCGCTTTCGCCCGCGCGGACGCGGATCAATTCGACGAGCCATCGGTGCCGGCCGACGCCTGGGACAGGCAGCGGCGCCGAGGGCAGGACCGAGACGCGCCAGCGCGTCATTGCCGCCGTCGGCTGGCCGAAATCGGCGGCCTCCGTCTGCCGCCGCCATCGCCGTAACGCGATGCCGATCGTATGGGCTTCTTCGGCGGCGAGCTGGAGCCGCCGCGAGGCCGTCATGGTCAGGCGCGCGACTTCACCGACGACCGCGCCCAACCCGCCATGCCGGATGCCTTCTTCCATGCAGGCGAGAATTGTCTTGTCGTCGCCGGCCTCGACATAGATGACGCGGTCCGGTTTCAGGCCCGCCTGCTCCAGCGCCGGCGCAAAGAGATCGGGCCGGGTGATGCACCACAAAACCTTGCCTCGCGTGCGCGCCGCGACGCCGCCCGCAAACAGCGCCGCTGCCGCGGCGTCTATGGCGCCATTGCCACCGCCGGCGACTTCATGCAGCGCGCCAAGCGCCAGGCCGCCGCCCGGGAGTCGTGCATCGAGCTCGGCGATTCCGAAGGGAAGTACCGATCTGGCGCGCCGGCTTCGGCCCTCAATCTTCTCGATCCGCGCGCGCAAGGCGTCTATGGCGGGCTCCGGCCGCAAGATGGTGGGTGACCTCCGGGAAAGCGTATATAAGCATGTTCTCTATTTGTTCTACTATTGCCTGGTGGGGAGTCAAGCGGGTAAGGGCCGACCGCTGGCGTGTTTCGCGCCGCCGCTTGCGAAAGGACCCGCTGCTTCCACCCAACACGAACAGCAGCTATGCGCCCCAATGCTGCCGCGCGGTAATGCGCCGCATGGCGGCCCTAGAAGACACTATACAGCTTCCTGTTCCATCTCTTTTATGTCCTGAAAGCGGTCCGCAATCCGCGGGTGGAGCCGGCCGCCGTCCGCTGCACCGATGGCCACGACGATCTCGTCCGCGGCCGGGCCGTCGGCGATCTGGAAGTTGGCGGTGATAAAATGCGAGCGGCGGCCGTTCTCGCTTTTGTGCATCATCGGCAGCGACAGCAGCGCGCCGGGCGCATTGCGTGTGTTGCAGAATTCGAGATAGGTCGTGCCGCCCACGGCATCGCGGAAGACATTGCCGAAGCGCAGCGTGTGGATCATGGCGGAGGCATGCTCGATTTCGCCGGCGGTTCCGACGGCAGCGGCCTTGCCGTAGCTTTCGATGCGTTCCGCCGGCATCAGCCCAACCAGGCGGCGCGTGAGCTCCTCCCCGAGCCGGGGCGCGATGGCGACAATCTCTGGCCGCAAATCCTCGACGAAGCCGCGCCCGGCCCATGGATTGCCCAAAACGGCGGCGACGACAATCGATGTCACCGGCCTGGCAGCCGCCCTGCTGCCTTCAAGGTGCACTTCCTCGATGAAGGTGCAGACTTTTCGCAATTCCATGATTTGGCCTCTCCACGTGGAAGCTCAAATCTAGTGAGCGCCACTCGGCGTGTATTCCTCCGGTTCGTAGGAAGAATCGGCGTGCGTCCCGCTTGGAAGCGGTGTAGCGTAGGTATATCCGCGACGGCTTAAATTCGCCCTTCGCGAGTGGCGGAAGATCAGGCGTGGACCACGAGTCGCAAATCCTCTCCTTGCGGGACGCCGCCAGCCTCATCAATTCTGGCGGCGATCTCCAGTCCGTGCTGCGCGACCTCGTGCTGGCGTCCTGCCGTCATGCCAAATGGACGTTGGGCTCGATCATGGGCATCGATGCCCCGCATGGCCACGCCTATGTCATCGTGCGCCACGATCCGACGCTCATTCACCGCACGCTGCCGGACCGCTGGGAACTGGCCACCAGTCCCTCGATCGTCGCGCTCAACCGCAATGAACCGGTCTATATCAGGGATGCGCGGGTGTCGGAGGAGTTTCCGGGCTATCGCCGCGAGGCCTTCGAGCGCGACTACCGCAGCGTGCTGGTCATGCCGATGAACTGCGTCGACGAGGACGGCCGGCCGATGGTGCTGACCGTTGTGTCGCGCGAAATCACCGAAGTGACGGCGGAGGATATCGCCTTCATCGGCATGATTGTGCATCTGGGCGAGATCGCGGTCGAGAAGCAGCATCGGCTGCGCCAGGAGAAGCAGGCCGGCGAACGCCTGCAACGCGCCCTCTCGGCGCACACCTCGCTTCTGCAGCAGGCGTTGTCGGACGGGTCCGTGGTCTCGCTCGCCGAAGAGGTCGGCGAGCTTCTGCCCAATCCGGTGGTGGTGATCGATTTCCATGCCAATCTGGTCGTCGCCGGCCGTTCCCCGAGCGAGGCGCATTTCGACATCGCCTCCTGGCAGCAGGCGGTGAGCGGAACGCTCAGCCGACAGATCTTCAAGATAGCGCGCGGCGCGTCCGACGGGCGCCACACCGAGACGCTGTTCGTCGATGACGGCAAGCGCCAGCTCAAGCTTTCGGTGCGCATCGAGCCGCTTACCATCGATGCCGAAGTGGTTGGCGCGCTGATGATTTTCCCGACGCCGCAAGAGTCCGGCCAACTCGCTCAAATGCTGCTCGACAGCGCCAAATTCGCGCTCAGCGTGCAGATGATGCGCAGCTTCGTGCGCTTCCGTTTCGAGACGCGCTCGCTGACCGAGCTTTTCCTGGAGGTGGCGGAGCGCCGCTGGCGCGACGAGGCCGACATCGTCATTCGCGCCCGCCGACTGGGGCTCGACTTGACCGTTGCGCAGAAGATGATCGTCGTCGACCTCGCCGAGCAGGCAAAGGATGGTGCCATCGGCCTTGCCGATCCGCATCATGCGCTCGTGCGTCTCCTGCAGCAGGCCGGCATTGCCGGCACGGCCATCGCGGTGGAAGACGGCCTTGTCTGCCTCGTCCCGACCGATGCCGGGCAGGACGGCGCGCGCTTCGGCAAATTGTCGCAGAGAATAGCGGCCGAGCTTGGCCGCTATTTCGAACGCGAGCCGGTGGTGGTGCTTTCAGAGGCCTGTGCCGCGCTGGCCGATTATCCCATCGCCTGGGAGCGGTGCCGCCGCATGATCCGGATCGGCCGTTCCTTCGGGCGCACCGGTGTTTTTGCCGGCCAGGATTTCGGCCCCCTGCCGATATTGGTCGCCGCCGCCGACGCTCCCGACGTGCGCGGCTTCGTCGAGGACAGTGTTGGCGCCCTGATCGCGCATGACCGCGAGCACGGCACGCCCTATCTGGACACGTTATTTGCCTATCTGCGCGAGGGCTGCCGCAGCCAGGCCTGCGCCGACGCCATCGGACTGCATGTCACCACCTTGCGCTATCGCCTGTCGCGCATGGAGGAACTGTTCGGGATCCGTCTCGACACGCCCGAACAGCGCTTCGCGGTCGAACTGGCGATCCGTCTCAGCGGCATCATCGACAGCCGCGTGCCGCCGGCCCGCTAGAACCACCCCGTCCCGACACCGCTGCCGCTAAAGCTGCCGAGCACAGGCTCGCCGTGCCCGTGCTTGCTCGGGATAACAGCAGCACGCCGCGCCATCTTTCCTACAGACCGGAGGAAGAACACCGACCGGCTCCTGCCTAGCTTTCGTCCGACACTATGGAGGAAAGCAATGGCGGACGCGGTGGCACAAAGGACGATCGACCCGATCGCCTTGCGTCGTGCCTTCGGCACTTTCGTCACCGGCGTCACCGTCATCACCACGCGCGACGGCGACGGCAATCCGCGCGGCATGACCGCCAACTCCTTCACCTCGGTCTCGCTTGATCCGCCGCTGCTCCTGGTCTGTGTCGGCAAGGCAGCGGCGAGCTTTCCCGCCTTCAACGAAACGCGGTCCTTCGCGGTCAATTTCCTGCATGAAGGCCAGGTCGATGTTTCTTCGGTGTTCGCGTCCAAAGCGGCGGACAAGTTCCAGTCGGTCAACCATGACCGCGCCCACACCGGCGCACCGATCCTCACCGACAGCCTGACATGGTTCGACTGCACCGTTCACAATCGCATCGAGGCTGGCGACCACATCATCCTGATCGGCCAGGTCCAGGCTTTCGGCACCAGCCCATCGGCGCCGCTCGGATTCTGCCGCGGCCGTTACGCCAGCATCAAGGATCCGCTGCCCGCCGGCTGGCTGGCCTCGCAGGACATGATCATTGGTTATCTTGTCGAAGCCGGCGACCGCATCCTCTTGCGCACAGATGGCAAGGGAAGCTGGGTGTTGCCGACGGCGCGGCGCCGCAAGGCCGACAGAAAACTTGTGCTGGATGGCGGCGAGGCGCTGAGCCTCGTCCCGGAAAACACCTTCCTCTATTCGGTGTTCGACGTCGCCGACAGCGACCCGGGCTATCTCATCTACCGCGCCGAACTGAGCCGTGAGAGCGCTGAAGCCGCACTGCCGGATGGCCACGTCTTCTTTTCCATCGACGCGCTGCCCTATGAGCGGATCGCCACGCATGAACTGCGCGCCATGCTGCGCCGCTATGCGCGTGAGCGCCAGGACAAGCGCTTCGGCATCTACATCGACACCGGTGACGGTGGCCGCGTCGCCATGATCGACGGCCAGTCGCAATCGTGGACGCAGGCCGCGTCCGAATGATTCACGCAGGACAGACAGCATGAAAACGACGGTCGGATCGCTCGAAGGCTCACGCCAGAACCTGTTCATCAACGGTGCGTTCGTGGCGCCGAAAGGTGGGCAGTACATCGACAGTTTCGACCCGACCACCGGCAAGCCCTGGTACCAGTTCGCCGAGGCCGGCGCCGAGGATGTCGGCGCGGCTGTCGAGGCGGCGCGTAGCGCCTTCGCCAATCCGGCCTGGCGGCGCATGACCCAGACCGACCGCGGCAAGCTCGTTCGCCGGCTGGCGGAGCTGGTGCTGGAGCACGCCGACGAGCTGGCGCTGATCGAGACGCGCGACAACGGCAAGCTGCTCAAGGAAATGCGGGCGCAGATGCGCGCCATGCCCGACAGCTACACCTATTTCGCGGGGATGGCCGACAAGCTGCTCGGCGACACGATTCCGGTCAACAAGCTCGACATGCTCAACTTCAACCTGCGCGAGCCGATCGGCGTCGTCGGCATGATCACGCCATGGAACTCGCCGCTGATGCTGCTGACCGGCACGCTGGCGCCATGCCTGGCGCTCGGCAACACGGTGGTCGTCAAGCCATCCGAGCATGCCACTGCCTCCACGCTCGCGCTGGCCGAGCTGATCATGGAGGCCGGCTTCCCGGCCGGTGTCGTCAATGTCGTGACCGGCACGGGTGCTGTGGCCGGCGACGCGCTGACGCGCCATCCTGGCATTGCAAAACTCGTCTTCACCGGTTCGACGGTGACGGGACGCCGCATCGCTGCCAATGCGGCGGAGAACCTCATTCCTTGCTCGATGGAACTTGGCGGTAAGTCGCCGCATGTTGTCTTCGGCGATGTCGACATTGACCATGCCGTCAATGGCGTCGTGTCCGGTGTGTTCGCGGCCGCGGGGCAGACCTGCGTCGCCGGTTCGCGCTGTTTCGTCGAGGCCAGCGTCTACGATCGCTTCGTCGAGGCGCTGGTCGAGCGCACGAGGCGCGTGCGGGTCGGGCCGCCGACGCTGGAGGAAACCGACATTGGTCCGCTGGCACTGTCGGCGCAGCTTGCCAAGGTGGAAGGATATGTCGCCTCGGGCGTGCGCCAGGGTGCCAGCATCGCGGCCGGCGGCAGGCGGCCACAAGCGGCCGAGCTTTCCGGCGGTTGGTATTTCGAGCCGACGGTCATGACCGATGCCGACAACGGCATGGACTTCATGCAGGAGGAGCTGTTCGGCCCGGTCGTCGGTGTCATGCCGTTCTCGTCGGAAGACGAGATGATCCGGCTCGCCAACGACACCCGATATGGGCTGGCCTCCGGCATCTGGACGCGGGACATCAACCGCGCGCTGCGTTTCGCCAGGAATGTCGAGGCCGGCACCGTCTGGATCAACACCTACCGCGCGTCCTCCTTCATGTCCGCCAATGGCGGCTTCAAGGAGAGCGGCTACGGGCGGCGCGGCGGCTTCGACGCGATGGAGGAGTTCTCGCGCCTGAAGAACGTCGTTATCGACTACTCGGGCGCCATGCAGGACCCCTTCATCATCCGCCTTCGCTGACAAACGCCGACGCAACGACCGGGAGACCGACATGAAATTCGCCGTTTCGCTGACCATGGAACGCTTCTCGCCCGACGTGCCTATGGCAAAGGTGAAGAGCAATCTGCTCGACCTAGCGCGCCTGGCCGATGAGGGTGGCTTCGAGACGCTGTGGACGGCGGAGCATCACACGATCGAATGCACGATCTCGCCGAACCCGCTGATGACGCTGACCTGGCTTGCCCAGCATACCGAGCAGATCCGGCTCGGCACCTCGACGCTGGTCGCGCCCTACTGGAGCCCGATCCGGTTGGCAGGGGAGGCGGCACTTTGCGATCACCTGACCGGCGGGCGGCTGGAGTTCGGCATCGCGCGCGGTTCGTATCAATATGAGTTCGACCGCATGGCCGGCGGCATGCCGCAGCAGGAAGGCGTTGCCTATCTGAAGGAGCTGGTGCCGGCGGTGAAGAAACTGTGGGCGCAGGACTATGCCCATGACGGCGATTACTGGAAGTTCCCGCTCGCCGCCGGCGTGCCGAAGCCACTGCAGAAGCCGCATCCGCCGATCTGGGTGGCCGCGCGAGACCCGGGCACTTTCGACTGGGCGGTCGGCACCGGCGCCTCGATCCTGTCGACGCCCTTGTCGGCGCCGGCGGCCGAGATCGCCGTGCTCGGCGAGAAATTCCGCAAGGCCGTCGCCGATCATCCCGAGGTGCCGCGCCCGCGCCTGATGATGCAGCGGCGCACTTGCGTTTACGAGCGGGAGCAGGACTGGGAGATGGCGGTCGGGCATGCCATCGACTACGGCCGCGCCTTCGAGAACCTGTTCCAGAACATCGGCACCGTGCAAAACGGCTTTCCCGAGGCCGTCCCTTACGAGAGCGTCAAGGGCAAGGACAATTACAATCCCGAGAACATCCGCCGCAACCTGATGTTCGGCACGCCCGACGAGGTGATCGAGAAGCTGCTCGACTATGAAGCGGCGGGCGTCGACCAGTATTGCCTCGGCCTGACATTCAACCTGCCGTTCGAGCTGCAGAAGAAGACGATCAAGCTGTGGGTCGACGAGGTGATGCCGGTCTTCGCCGCGCGCGAGCGCGACAAAGCGCGCCAGGCGGCGAGGGCGTGACCATGGCGCGCTCCGGCCAGCTCGATATCGAGGGCGTGCTGCTCAACTGGCGCCTTGAGGGCGAGGGCGGCGTGCCGCTGGTCTGCATCCATGGAGTCGGTTCCTATCTCGAAGCCTGGAATGGCGTGGCCAGGCAGCTGAATGATCGCTTCGCGGTTCTCACCTTCGATCTGCGCGGCCATGGCCGCTCCAGCCGGGTCAAGGGCCGCTACGAGATCGACGATTTCGTCAAGGAGACGCTGGCACTGGCCGACCATGTCGGGTTTGCCGCCTTCAATCTGGCCGGCTTTTCGCTGGGTGGCCTGATCGCACAGCGCCTGGCGCTGACGCATGCCGAGCGCCTGCAAAAACTGGTGCTGCTGTCGACGGTCGCCGCCCGTACGCCCGAGGAACGGCACGCGGTGCGTGGCCGGCTGGCGGCGCTGATGGCGAGCGATGCCTCGGCACACCACGCCGCCTCGCTGTCGCGCTGGCTGACGGAGGACTTTCAGGACAGCAACCCGGAGGTGATCGCCGAGTTGCGCCGGCGTGACGCCGAGAACGACCGCGACTGCTACGCGGCGGCCTATCGCGTTCTGGCCGAGACCGATTTCGGCGGCATTCTCGACCGTATCACCTGCCCGACGCTGATCGTGACCGGCGAGGACGACCAGGGCTCCAGCCCGCGCATGGCACGGCTGATGCACGAACAGCTGCAAGGGTCGCAACTCGCCATCCTGCCCGGACTTCGCCATTCGATCCTGATCGAGGCGCCGGCTCGGGTTGCCGCCGTGATGGGCGATTTCCTGCTGGACGCTGACCGCGGGAAGGGAGGTGGCGCCGATGAATAGCAGCCTTCGCGATGCGAAAGAGAACGTCGGACGCCAGGCTCTGCACGACACATCGCAGGCAGTGCGCCGGGACCTTCCCTGTGATCGGGGGAACGGCGACGGCAAACGTCCTCCGCGACATCGGAAGACCGGACCGGCCGCGACGTCGCTAAATCCGCGGGCCTTTGGGAGAGGACACCGACCTGGTCGGCACGAAATTGCGACGTCACGACCGGCTGAACGGAAGTGACCGCAAGGGACTGAACAACAACAGGGGAATACGCACATGACAATCTGGAACAGACGACACGTGACGATGGCCGTGATGGCGCTTGCGCTTGGCGCATATCCTGCTCACGCAGGCGCGGTGCTCGACCGCGTGATGGCGGCCGGCACCCTCAAGGTGGCGACTGATGCCAACTGGGCGCCGCAGTCCTTCGTGAATGCCAGCAACGAGCTGGACGGCTTCGATGTCGACGTCGCCAAGGCCATCGGCAAGCACCTTGGCGTCAAGGTCGAGTTCATCACGCCCGGCTGGGACATCATCACCGCCGGCCATTGGGCAGGGCGTTGGGACATGCATGCCGGCTCGATGACGCCGACCAAGAAGCGCGCCGAGATCTTCGATTTTCCGGCCGTCTACTATTACACACCGGCGGCCGTTGCCGTGCACAAGGACAGCAAGGCCAAGACGCTGGCCGATCTCGACGGCAAGGTGGTCGGCGCCACCAGCACCTCCACCTTCGAAGCCTATGCCAAGAAGGATCTGACGCTCGACGCCGCCGGCGCGCCGGCATTCGAATACAAGCTGAACCCGAAGGAGGTCCACTCCTACGAGAATTCGACGACAGCCTTTGACGACCTTCGCCTCGGCGACGGAGTGCGCCTCGACGCGGTGGTTTCTTCGCTGCCGTCGATCCTCGATGCGCAGAAGGCCGGTTACCCGATCAAACAGCTGGGCGATCCGGTCTTCTACGAGCCGCTGGCGATCGCCATCGAACGCGGCGATCCCGAACTCTCCGCCAAGATCGCCGACACAGTGAAAGCGATGAAGGAGGACGGGACGCTGAGCAAGCTTTCCGAAAAGTGGTACGGGCAGGATTATTCGAAGACGAACTAGCCCCTTCAAAGGCGGCCTGCCCCCCAGGCAGGCCGCCGAACAGCCGGTGCTCAAAGATGCTTTATCCGGATACCGTCGAAGCTGAAATCCTCGTCCACAAACCCTGGTTCGTGGCGACGATGTTCGGCGTCGTTCTGCTTCTCTTCATGGCCTTCAACATGTCAGGCACCAGCTTCGCCGAGTTGATGCGTCCGGTGATCGGCGAACCGTCGGTGAGTGGCCTCTACGGCCGCTTTGCCATTGCCTTCGTCATAGCGGTGATCTTCACTTTGAACGTCGTGCTGATCGGCTTCGCGCCGCTCAAGTTCCAGATCGGCATCGTCTGGCTCGAGCTGCTGCTCCTGTTCATCGCCTTCTTCGAGACGTTCCATCTCAGCCTGCCCTTTATCAGAGAGAAGCTGCCATTCCTGATCAGCCAGGGTGTTGTCACCACGCTCTACGTCTCGGCGATTTCCATCGTCATCGCCTCGGTCATCGCGGTCGCTGGCGCGGTCGCCAAGCTTTCCAGCAATGGCTTCGCCTACGCCATCGCCAGCTTCTACACCTCCTTCTTCCGCGGCCTTCCGCTGCTCATGCAGGTCTACCTGATCTATCTAGGTCTGCCGCAACTCGGCTTCGTCATCAATGCCGTGCCTGCTGGCATCCTGGCGCTTTCGCTCTGCTACGGCGCCTACATGACCGAGATCTTCCGCTCCGGCATACAGAGCATCGATCGCGGCCAATGGGAGGCGTCGCGCTCCATGGGCTTCGGCTTCGCGCTGACCATGCGCCGCATCATCCTGCCGCAGGCGCTGCCGGTCATCATTCCGCCGACGGGCAACCAGTTCATCTCGATGCTGAAGGATTCCTCGCTGGTCTCGGTCATCGGCGTGTGGGAGCTGATGTTCCTGGCGCGCACCCTCGGCCAGAAGACCTTCCAGCACATGGAGATGCTGATTTCGGCTGCCATGATCTACTGGATGCTATCGATCTGCCTCGAACTGATCCAGTCGCGGATCGAACGGCATTACCACAGGAGCAAGGTGCGATGAGCGCTCCGGCCATCATTGAAGCCAAAGCCGTTTCCAAATGGTATGGTCAGTTCCACGCGCTGAAGGACATCAACCTGACCGTCCGCAGGGGCGAGCGGATCGTTATCTGCGGGCCCTCGGGTTCCGGCAAATCGACGCTCATCCGCTGCTTCAATCGCCTGGAGGCGCATCAAGAGGGCGACATCGTCGTCAGCGGCGTTGCCTTACACGGCAAGATGACCAACGTCGCTGCCGTGCGCTCCAATGTCGGCATGGTCTTCCAGCACTTTAATCTGTTTCCGCACATGACGGTGCTGATGAACTGCATGGCCGGGCCGATGTGGGTGAAGGGCGTATCGGAAAAGGAGGCGCGCAAGACCGCGCTGACGTTCCTCGAGCGGGTCCGCATTCCCGAGCAGGCGAACAAGTTTCCCATCCAACTGTCCGGCGGCCAGCAGCAACGCGTGGCGATCGCCCGCAGCTTGTGCATGAAACCCGATGTGATGCTGTTCGATGAGCCGACCTCTGCACTCGATCCGGAAATGGTGTCCGAGGTGCTAGAGACGATGACGGGATTGGCTCGCGACGGCATGACCATGGTGTGTGTGACGCACGAGATGGGTTTTGCGCGTGCGGTCGCTGACCGGGTGATCTTCATGGACGCCGGGCAGATCGTCGAGGAGGGCACGCCCGACGCGTTTTTCGGCCACCCGCGCCATGACCGCACGAAGTTGTTCCTCAGCCAGATTCTGAAGCATTAGCCTTTCTAGAAAAAGGCTGCTTTCCAACCTCGCTTTCCGAGAGCGGTCGGTCCGCTTCCGGCCCCGTTCCCGTCAGAAGCAGCCCAGCAGGATTGCGCCTCATGGCAGTCATCCCTGAGGCCCCGTCCATTCACCAAAAGCGGACTTCGCTAAGACAAGTCGCAGGCTGTTATGCGCCCAACATTTGTCTCGAACGACTGGAGCCGATCCTATGCGGACCATCCGACCAATGCTTCGGAACTATCTTCCTTTGGCTTGGCAGTAGTGTCAGACTGGATGGAGGGAGCACGACATGAGGGAGACCCGCAAAATAGCAGCGATCCTGGTCTCGGATGTGGTCGGTTACAGCCGGCTAGCGGGCGCAGATGAAGATCGCATTTTGGCACGGCTGCGGGCGTTGCGCAGCGATCTCATCGACCCCACCATCGCTGTTCATCGTGGTCGCGTCGTCAAGCGCACAGGCGACGGGAGCCTCGTCGAGTTCAGCAGTGTTGTGGAAGCAGTCCGCTGCGCGATCGAAGTGCAGAATGCCATGCTTGAGCGCAATGCCGGGGTGCCCGATGATCGTCGCATTGAGTTCCGGATCGGAATTCACCTGGGCGACGTCGTGCAGGAGCGCGATGGCGACCTGATGGGCGATGGAGTCAATATCGCCGCGCGCCTGGAAGGCATCTGCGAGCCCGGCAATATCTGTCTTTCCGAGCAAGCCTATTGGCAGGTTAGGTCAAGGCTCGATCTCGCAATCAACGATCGCGGTGCGGTGCAACTCAAGAACATCGCAGATCCTGTCCGAGTTTATTCGGTGCAAGTCGGAGTTCCCGCTCAGGCGAAGCCCGCCTCACCCCCGGAGCAAGCTGTGCCGGAAATGCTTTCGCTGCAGCTCGCGCTGCCCGACAAGCCTTCGATTGCCGTGCTGCCCTTCGTCAATATGAGTGGTGATGCCGAACAGGAATTCTTCACCGACGGGCTGACGGAGGACATCATCACCGATCTGTCGAATGTGTCCGGCTTCTTCGTCATCGCCCGGAACTCCACCTTCGCTTACAAGAGCAAGCCCACCGACGTCCGGCGGATCGCTCGCGATCTGGGCGTCAAATATGTTCTCGAGGGCAGCGCCCGGCGATCCAACAAGCGGTTGCGGGTCAATGTGCAGCTTATCAATGCGGCGGAAGGCGGCAATCACGTGTGGGCCGAGCGTTTCGACCGTGATATCGCCGACATCTTCGACGTTCAGGACGAGGTCACGCGACGCGTGGTTGAAGCGATTTCTGGCAAGCTTGGTGAAAAAAATACTATTGCCCGTTCCCGACCGTCGAATCTAGAAGCTTATGATCTTTGTGTTAGGTCGCGAGACAAATGCAACATTTCCAGAGCAGACAACATTGAGGCATGTTCGGATTTGGAACGTGCCGTTCAGCTCGATCCAAAGTACAGCGAAGCACACAGTAATCTAGCCATTTCTCTGCTATTTGGATGGATTATCTGGGGAGAACCACAGGTACCGGGTCGCGCAGAGGCCCTAATGCACGCGCAACGAGCCGTGGAAATCGACCCCGGCGATTCACACGCCCGCAGGATCCTGGGCTGTGTTCAGCTTTTTGAGCGCAATTTGGATGAAGCAAAATTCCAATTCGATGCTGCCATTCGGTTAAATCCCAACAATGCAGATGCCGTTGTATGGGTGGGTGAGCTTCAAATCTACTTAGGCAAGCCGCAAGCGGCGCTCATAGCTTGTGCCGAGGCGCTGCGTCTAAATCCTCGTCCACCCGGTTGGTATTTCTGGACCCTGGGAATGGCGCAGATTTCCTCCGGGCAGTACGAAGAAGCAGTAGCGACCTTGAGCCGGGCGGAAACCTACGGCACTGGTTCGAGAGGGTTTCTGATCGTCGCGCTTGCCCTTGCCGGCCGCGTCCCTGAGGCACAGGAGGAAGCTCGCCTACTTCTTGCGGACAATCCAAATTGGAGCGCAGGTGATTTGGCGAAGAACGCACCATTTAAGAGCGTGAGCGCTGTGCAGCCGTTTTTTGACGGCTGGCGTCTGGCGGGCTTGCAGGATTAAGCTGCATGGGCCGTTTTCCAAGGACGCATGATTTGCAGTTCCAGTTGGGAGCTTGAGCTACGCCCGGGCCGACACTTTCAGGATTACCCCCTAACCAGACGTATCAGCGACTTGGCAAAACCGACGTGAATGCACCAAGAGCTATCAGACGAATAGACTCCTCCTCGTGATGCAAATACAATTTGCCGCAGTGAGAGCACCCCTGCGATGCCCGAAGGACGCGTTCAACGCCGCCTCGCGGCCATCCTTGCTGCTGACGTGGCGGGATACAGCCAGCTCATGGGCAGGGATGAGGTTGGCACGCTTGACGCATTGAAGGAAATCCGTGCCGGGTTGATCGACCCAAACATCGCCGAGCACCAAGGCCGCATCTTCAAATCGACTGGCGACGGCATCCTCGCCGAGTTTCCAAGTGTCGTGAATGCCGTAGCTTGCGCCGTTGCCATGCAGCGTGCCATGCCGGATCACAACGCAGACTTGTCCGAGGACCGAAAGGTACAATTCCGGATCGGGATCAACCTCGGCGACGTAATCGTCGAGGATAACGATCTGTTCGGTGACGGCGTGAACGTGGCGGCGAGACTCGAAGGCATCGCTCCTGTTGGAGGTGTCATGGTTTCGGGCACGGTGCGAGATCACCTTGGAAACCGGCTTGACCTGCAATTCGACGACAACGGTGAGCAGATACTTAAAAACATTGAGCGACCGGTGCGAGCTTATGCGGTCCGTCTCGAAGGTCCCGGAGCGAACACCACTTCGCCGACCTCGCTTTCTGATAAGCCCTCCATCGCTTTGCTGCCGTTCGTCAATATGAGCGACGACCGTCAGCAGGACTACTTTGCGGATGGGATTACAGAGAACGTCATCACCGGATTGTCTCGGTTTCGCGATCTTTTCGTCATCGCGAGCAATTCGACGTTCGCCTACAAGGGCAAAGCCACCAAGATACAGGATGCCAGCCGGGAGCTGGGTGCCCGCTATATCTTGGAGGGCAGCGTACAGAGGTCGAAGGACCGTGTCCGGGTTACGGCCCAGCTCATTGATGGCAAGACTGGTCGGCACCTTTGGGCAGAGCGCTACGACCGAGGCATCGATGATATCTTTGCCGTGCAGGACGATGTCACCGAAAGAATAATTGGCAGTCTAGCCACGGCGCACGGAGGCCGACTATTAAAGGCGTGGCAAGAGCGCCCGGAACTCGCGGGGACACGGAACTTTCAAGCGCTGGACTACTTCGTGCGAGGCATGGAGGCCATAGACCGCAATACCAAGGAGGGCAATCAGCGTGCGCGCGAACTCTTCCTCAAGGCCGGAGAGCTTGATCCCAAATTTGGCAAGGCCTTTGCCAAGGTTGCCTGGACGCACATGATGGACGTAGTCGATGGATTCAGCGAGAACCCCGAGTCCTCGTTGGCTGATGCTTTGCGGTACGCCAATCTCGCGATTGAACGCGACGACGCGGATGCGTGGGGCCATTACGCACTCGCAGGACACTGCCTTTTTTGCGGGCAGTATGAACCTGCCATTGCGGCATTTCATCGCGCCTTTGATCTCAATCCCAATGATGCAGACATTCTCATGGACTATGGCTACTGCCTGAGTTGCGCGGGAAGAACCAGCGAAGGCCTCGACGCAGCACAAAAGGCGTTGCGGCTTAATCCTCGCTATCCCGAGTGGTACGTCCAACAGCTCGGCCAGATTTATTACGACTCCCGACAATACCATGAAGCAGTCACGGCTTTGCGTAGCCTAAAGACAATCGATACGGTGTACCGCTGGCTCTATTTGGCAGCCAGTCATGCTGCATTGGGGAATATGATCGAAGCGACGGAAGCCGTGGAGCGGATCAAGCAAATGGACCCATCAGCCACAATCGTTTCGAGAACCGGCCCCCAAATGACGCCTTACAAAAATCCCGGCGATCTCGAACACCTTCGCGAGAACTTGCGCAAGGCAGGCTTGCCAGAATAAGTGAAAGCGCGCGCTGGCCTTGAAGCACTGCAAATGGCGCAGGGAATACGGCCGACAGAATTGGCAATGCGGCAAGCTAGAGCGAAGGAAATCGTGCAGATTGTATGGGCCCTCAGGTGTGGATTCTATCACGCCTCATGGCTGCTATTGTGTTAGTTTCAGACGTTGGATCGGACCACGCCGAACGTGCGCTGTTGTTCTTCGGACGCCATAAGCCGACCTTCCGAATCCGGCCCCAAAGAACTTCAATACCTCAATCGTTTTCCTCTTCGGCCAATCAAGGCCATGGAGAACGAAAATGGGTTACTCAAGCTATGATCCCGGCATGCAAGGTCGCTCGGCATGGAACGCTGGCAAAACCGTTGGCACAAAGCGACCACTTACCCAGAAACAGATCTGGGCAATCCGCTTCTTCCTCGACCGAGAAGGACGTCTGCGCGATCGTGCACTTTTCGACCTGGCAATCGACAGCAAGCTGCGCGGGTGCGATTTGGTCAAGCTCAAGATTGGCGATGTCGTTGCAGGTGCAGACGTACGGACGCGAGCCGTAGTGGTGCAGCAGAAGACCGGCCGACCAGTCCAATTCGAATTGACCTCCGATGTGCGCTCCAGCCTATCGGCGTGGCTCGAACGTCGAGGCGGCACTGTTGCCGACTATGTGTTTCCGAGCCGCATTGATCATTCAAACCATATGGGCACTCGGCAGTATGCCCGGCTGGTCGATGAGTGGGTCACTGCCATTGGCCTGCGCCCGGCGGAGTACGGCACGCACTCGCTTCGACGAACAAAGGCGGCGATGATCTACCGGGCAACCGGCAACGTCCGCGCGATACAAATCCTGCTCGGGCACACGAAGATAGAGAACACGGTCAGATACCTTGGCGTTGAGGTCGAGGACGCCTTGCTCCTCGCGGAGCGCACAGAAGTCTGAAGTCAGAGCGGTCGTTCGGCCGTGTCGGGCGACCGTTTTCGATATCGCTGCAATCGCGCTGCGACTGCCCTTATTGGGTGGAAAGCGGCTATCTGGCGGACTAGACTGAGCGACCATGCTGAAACCGCTGGGATCGACCCTATGGATTGCGGATGGCGGAATCGTCTCGTTCAAAGGATTCGATTATCCGACACGCATGGCCGTAGTGCGCCTTGCCGATGGGGGGCTGTGATTGTGGTCGCCGGTCGAAAGGACGGCTGCGCTCGAGGCTGAGATTCGAGCGCTGGGGCCTGTTCGGCATATAGTCAGCCCGAATAAGCTGCACTATCTGTTTCTAGGCGAGTGGCAGGCCGCATTTCCGGGCGCGAGTTTATGGGCGACGGCGGCGACAATCGCCAAGTGCAAGGAACTCCATTTTTCCAGAGCTCTGACTGACGAGCCGCCAGCCGAATGGAGAGGACAGATCGACCACTTCTATTTCACCAATTCACCATTCATGGACGAACTGATCTTCTTTCACCGCGGATCGCGCACCGCCATCATCGCTGACCTCTCACAAACCTTCAGCGAGACGTTCCTGAAACGCCATTGGCCTTGGTGGATGCGGCCAATCGCAAAATTTTCGAAAATGGTCGAAGGATGGGGCTATCCGCCGATCGACTATCGGATCAGTTTCCGCAACCGCGCAACCGCGCGCCCAAAGATTCGTGAGTTGATCGGAAGACATCCCGAGCACGTCGTCGTGGCGCATGGTGAGGTTGTCAGGACGGGTGGCGAACCCTTTTTGCGGCGTGCGTTTTCATGGCTGCTCCAGTAGTCCCAACGTCGGCAATTGGACGGTCGCCGAATGGCAACCATCCGCTGATAGTGGACGGTCCGCTTCCGTGAAGAGTTTCGGGCGCCGGCAGGCGTACGAAAGTCCCAGAGGAAGGAACCCGCGGGCCACAGGCGATGGCTATGGGGATTTCGATTTGCGCCTGATGGCGGTGATGGCGCGACCGCCGCCAGCAAGCGGCGGGTTAAATGCGGACGGACCTCTTTGCCCTTCAGCCACGCTGTATTGCCGGCCCGGCACGCGGCTGGCTGCGGCCCTGTCGGCATCGATGAGCACAAATGACACGCGTGGGTCCGTTGCCGAAGGCTGGGTGCCTGCGGCTGAACGGTTCGTCGCCGCCTTGTCCGGCGGTCCGCGCGGCTGCCTCCACCGTTCGAACGTCTCGATGATGATCATGCGTCCGCCGCAGCACGGGCATGGCGGCCGGAAGTCGTCCGGTTCGTCGGGGTTGCCGGGGTCGGGCGGCGCGGCGACGTTCAGCAGTTCGCGCGCCAGCGCGGGGCTGGCCTTGCGAGCGGAACCGGCGAGCAGGCCGTAGTGCCGGATGCGATGGAAGCCGCGTGGCAGAACATGAAGCAGGAAGCGGCGGAGGAACTCGTCGGTCGCCAGTGTCATGACCTGCTGGCGATCGGCGCCGTCGCGGCGGTAGTCCTTGTAGCGGAAGGTGACGCCGCTCTTGTCGAAGGCGATCAGCCGGCTGTTCGAGATCGCGACCCGGTGCGTGTAGCGCGACAGATAGGCGAGTACCGCCTCCGGGCCCGCGAACGGGGCCTTGGCGTAAACCACCCAGCGCTTCTTCCGCACGGGAGCAAGATGTGCGCAGGAATGCCCGCTGCTCGATCAGGTGCGCGATCGACCCGAAGAAGCTGAGCCGGCCCGCCTCGTGCAGCGCGACCAGCCGGGTGAGAAACAGGCGACGGAACAGCTTGCCGAGAACCCGCACCGGGAGCAGGAAGGCCGGGGGCGACGATATCCATCGGCTTCCGTCCGGCGCGATGCCGCCGCCCGGCACGATCATGTGGACATGCGGGTGGTGGGCCAGCGCCGAGCCCCATGTGTGGAGTACGGCGGTGATGCCGATCCTGGCGCCGAGGTGCTTCGGGTCGGCGGCGATGGTCAGCATCGTCTCCGATGCCGCCTTGAACAGCAGGTCGTAGACCAGCGCCTTGTTGTGGAACGCGATGTCGGCGACCTCGGCTGGCAGCGTAAACACGACATGGAAGTAGCCGACCGGCAGCAGGTCGGCCTCGCGCTCGGCCAGCCATGTCCGCGCGCCGCGCCCTGGCACTTCGGGCAGTGCCGGTTGCGGCAGGAGTTGTAGGCGATCCGCCATTGGCCGCAGTCCTCGCAGGCCTCGACGTGACCGCCGAGGGCGACGGTGCGGCAGTGCTCGATCGCCGACATGACCTTGAGCTGGGCGGAGGCTCAGATGACCTGCATGGGCGGCCCGGGTAGGGTGGCCCGGCAGCGCGGAAGACGTCGGCGACCTCGACAGAGGTGCGCACGGCTCAGCCGTCAGGCGAGATCTCTCCCGGCTTGAACAGGCTAAGCTTGTCGAGCGGGCTCGTCACCGTGCGCACCGTTCGGGTCGCGACCTTGGCGTAGAGTGCGGTGTTGTTGAGCTTGGCGTGCCCGAGCAGGACCTGGATGATGCGGATGTCGGTGCCGTCCTCCAGCAGGTGGGTGGCGAAGCTGTGGCGCAGCGTGTGCGGCCCGACCCGCTTGGCGATGCCTGCCGCCTGCGCCGTCTCGACGACGATCCGATAAAGCTGCCGCGTGCTGATCGGCTTCATCGCGTGCTGCCCGGGGAACAGCCAGCCGTCGCGATGCATCACGCCCTGCTGCCGCCAGACCTTCCACCACTCACGCAGAAGCGTGAGCAGGTCCTGCGAGAGCATGGCGTTCCGGTATCGCCCGCCCTTGCCACGCTCGACTCTGAGCAGAATGCGCTCGCTGTCGACGTCGGCGACCTTCAGCATCGACACCTCGGCGACGCGCAGGCCCGCGCCATAGGCGACTGACAATGCGGCCTGGTGCTTGAGGCAGGTGGTGGCGTTGAGCAGCCGGGCGACCTCGTCGCGGCTCAGCACCACGGGCAGGTTGCGCGGATGCGACAGCCGGACGACCCGGCGCGCCAGGTCCGGGCGGTCGAGCGTTTGTGTGAAGAAGAAGCTTAGCGCCGACACGATGCTGTTCATCGTCGGCACCGGAACGCCGTCTTCCTGCTGGTCGATCTGGAACCGACGTAGGTCGTCGGCGGTCGCTGTGTCTGGTGAACGCCCAAGAAATGTCGCCAGGCGTCCGATGTCGCGGAGATAGTTGCGCTGCGTCTCGCGTGAGAAACGCCGCATGTTCATGTCGTCGATCAGCCGCTGGCGCAGTGGGCTGACGGGTGCATCGAGAACGGGGTACTGCATGGTCAGGCTCCTTGTTGAAGAAGCCCGTCATGCTCTGCTCCAGCCGAACGACGCTCAACGCGAGCGCGAAGACAGGTTCTTGATCTCTACCTCAATCGCAGGCGCCCTCCCGCGCAGCGGGTTCGTTCACCGGCCCCACCGCAGCATTTTCCGCTTTGAGGCGAAATAATTCTCAATTAGTGTCCGCCAGGCTTAAGGCATGGGGGATTGCCGATGGGTTTTTCACGCAGGGGTGTCGTGCTGGGCGGCTTGGCGCTGGCCGCGGTCGGTGCAACCGGTAATGCCGTTCGAGCCGCGGCAGCAAAATCCTTTTTCTCCGGTGCCGCCAGCGACAACAGTTTTGTCTATCGCAAGACCAACTTCGCCAATATCGACAAGAGATGGCATCGCCAGATCGTCAAGTATTTCAGCAGCGAGACGGTCGGCACCGTCGTGGTCGATACCCGCCACCACTTCCTCTACCTCATCATGGAAAACAAGACCGCCATCCGCTACGGCGTCGGCGTAGGCAAGGAGGGCTTCAAATGGTACGGCCGCGCGACGATCGACCGCCGCGCGCTGTGGCCGCAATGGGTCCCGCCCCCCGAAATGCGTAAACGCAGGCCGGAACTACCGCCCATGGTCGCAGGCGGCGCGTCCAACAATCCGCTCGGGCCGCGCGCGCTCTATCTGTACCGCGACGGCGCCGACATCGGCTACCGCCTGCATGGCACGCTGGAGCCGTGGAGCATCGGCACCGACGCTTCCAGCGGCTGCATCCGCATGTTCCCGGAAGACATTATCGACCTCTACCAGCGGTGCCCGATCGGCACCGCGGTGGAGGTCCTGCCGCACATCGCCGACCAGGCGCCCGTTTCCACCACCGTCGAATGATTGGCGCATCATGAACAGCATGATTGCAAACACGCGCCGGCTGCTCGCCGCCAGCTTGCTGGTGCTGGCCGCATCCTGCTCGACCAGCAACACGCTGGCCCCTTCCACGCCCGACGTCACCAACGCCGAGATTGCCAGCTTCCAGAACGTTCAGCCGGGCAGCGAGGAGGATTTCATCCTCAATGTCGGCCGCCGCACCTATTTCACGCAAGGTTCGGCCTCGCTCGATGCTGTCGCCAGGGCCACCCTCGACACCCAGATCGCCTGGTTAGCAAAGCATCCACGCTGGCTGCTCAAGCTGCAGGGTTTCGCCGACGATCCCGGAGCAAGCGAAACCGCGCTGTCGCAGCAGCGCGCCGATGCGGTGATGAACTACCTCGCCGCTGGCGGCATAGACCGCAACCGCATGTGGGCCAAGGGTTACGGCAAGGATAGGCTTGTCCGCGATTGCCCCAACGCCGCCTGCAGGTCGCAAAATCGCCGCGTTTTGTCTAATTTGCGCGACGAGAGGGACGAGTCGTAGGGGGTGCTCGGCACCAAATCAGAGTCTCACACGCGACCGCGGCATGACTGCTTTGCGCCCATTGTCGGCCGTTGAGTTGATCTTTGCTCTGCCCGATAGCAGACCTTGCTGGCGACCACCTTGGACATCGCAGTTGCGCAAACACCTGACATTGCTGTTTGCTACTGGAAGGTTGCGATCAAGCCCGCGCAGGCCCTTTGTAGAAGTGCCACCTGATGATTCTGACGACCGGCGACCCGTTCTATTAAAAAAGTCGAGAGTCCGGCTGCCGATCTTCCTCGCTGCGAATGGAGGGCGGATCGATTGACCGGCGAGCGACCTAGTATTTCTACTGCCATTCTGCCTATGGTTCGCATCTCGACCTAGTGGGCAGCGCTGCGACCGAGGGCTAGAACCTGCATGCGGCAATCACACGACGAACTCGAAGCTAGGATTGGGCATCTCACGCGGGAGCTCAACGAAGCGCTCGAACGCGAGACGGCGACCGGCGAGCTGCTTCGCGTCATCGCCTCGTCGCCAACTGATATCAAGCCGGTCCTCGACGCCGTGGCGGCTAGCGCCGCCCGTCTTTGCGAGGCCTATGACGTAATCATCCGGCTCAAGAAGAACGATATGCTCCATCTCGGCGCGCATTCGGGCCCAATTGCGGTCGATGAGGCGCCGTGGCCACTGGAGCGAGACCGGGTAATGGCGCGGTCGGTGATCGATGCGAGGACCGTGCAGGTCGAAGACCTGTCCGAGGCTGGGACCGAATTCGCGGCAGGACGGGAAAAGGCCATTCAGTACGGCTTTCGCACCATTCTGGCGACACCTCTCGTGGGGGATGGAAGAGCGATCGGTGCGATTAGCCTGCGGCGAAGAGAGGTGAGACCGTTCAGCGACAGGCAGATCGAGGTTCTGAAGACCTTCGCCGACCAGGCCGTGATCGCCATCTCGAACGTGGGGCTATTCGAAGAAGTGCAGGCACGGACGGCCGAACTGACCGAAGCGCTTGCTCAGCAGACTGCGACCGCCGACGTGCTCAAGGTCATCAGCCGGTCGGCCTTCGACCTTGAACCCGTATTGCAGACGCTACTCGATTCGGCGATCCGCCTGGCAGGCGGTGATATGGGCTCGATCTCACTGCGCGATGGCGATTGGCTACGGGTCATGACCGGGACCGGTTGGACAGATGAACTTCGCGCCTATGAGAAGAGCCATCCACACCCGATCGGGCGTGGGACATTTCAAGGTCGAGCGGCCCTCGAAGGGGCAACCGTCCATGTGGCCGATGTGTCCAAGGATATGGAATACAAAAGGCCGGAAGCGGCGAGCATGGGCCATTTCCGCGCGGCCCTTTCGGTCCCCCTCAAGCGAGGCCGAGACGTGATCGGCGTCTTCGGCATGGCGAGACGGACCGTGGGGCCGTTCTCACAACGCCAGATCGAACTGGTGGAGACCTTCGCCGATCAGGCTGCCATCGCCATCGCGAACGTGCGCCTGTTCGAGGAGGTGCAGGCGCGCAATCGCGAAGTAACCGAGGCGCTGGAGCGGGAGACTGCGACGGGCTCTATCTTGCGCGTCATCGCCGCGTCACCGACCGACATCCAGCCAGTCCTTGACGCCGTCGCCGAAAGCGCAGCGCGCCTCTGCGACGCCTATGACGCGACGATCTACCTGCGACGCGCCGGTCGGCTGGCGGTGGGAGCCCATCACGGGCCGATCCCCGTCGACGACACCGGACTGCCGGTCGCCCGGGACGTGGTCACCGGCCGCGCGGTGCTCGATCGCGCGCCGGTGCATGTCCTTGATTTGCAGGAGGCCGGCAGGGAGTTTCCGGTCGGAGCCGAGTTTGCGCGACGGCTCGGATTCCGCGCGATCCTTGCGGCTCCGCTCCTGCGCGAGGAGGACGTCATCGGAGCGATAATGATCCGGCGCGCCGAGGCGAGGCCATTCACAGACAAGCAGCTCGAACTGCTGAAGACTTTCGCCGACCAGGCCGTCATCGCGATTGAGAACGTCCGCTTGTTCGAGGAAGTGCAGCAGCGGACGCGGGAGGCTACCGAGGCGCTAGAGTACCAGACGGCGACCAGCGATGTGCTTGGCGTCATCAGCCGCTCGCCCACTGATGTGCAGCCGGTGTTCAACATGATAGCGCAAAGTGCCGCCCGTCTGTGCGAAGCGCAGTTCTGCTTCGTCTACAGATATGATGGCGAGCTTCTGCATTTCGTAGCGCATCACGGCATCACCGAAGAAAGCGTTCATATCGTACGCAACACCTTTCCCGTGGCACCTACTCGCGGCAGCGCCGCCGAACGGGCGATCCTCTATCTTGACGTGGCGCAGATCCCAGACCTCACCTTGGACAGTGAATTCACGCACCGCGCCGCGGCGGCTTTTTCGGGCCTGCGCAGCGCAGTCGCCGTGCCGATGCTGCGTGACGGCCTGCCCATCGGTTGCATAGCAGTCGGGCGCGCTGAGACGGGCGTTCTTGCCGCCAAGCAAGTAGAACTTTTGAAGACCTTCGCCGATCAAGCGGTCATCGCCATCGAGAATGTCCGCCTGTTCGACGAGGTGCAGGCGCGCACCGAGGACCTGTCGCGCTCGCTGGACGACTTGCGCAAGGCCCAAGATCGACTCGTGCAGACCGAAAAGCTCGCCTCGCTCGGCCAGCTGACCGCGGGAATCGCTCACGAGATCAAGAACCCGCTCAATTTCGTCAACAACTTTTCGTCGCTGTCCGGCGACCTTATCGTGGAGCTGCGCGAGGCGCTGCAAGGCGCGGCGCTTGACGACAAGACCCGCTCGGAGATCGACGAGTTATCGGACATGCTGAAGGGCAATCTCGACAAGGTGGTACAGCACGGCAAGCGCGCCGACTCGATCGTCAGGAACATGCTGCTCCATTCGCGCTCGGGCTCGGGCGAGCACCGGCCGATCGACATCAATGCGGTCGTGGAGGAGAGCTTGAACCTCGCCTATCATGGCGCGCGCGCCGAGGGGAAAGGCTTCAACATCACCCTGGAAAGGAATTTCGATCCAGGCGCCGGCAAGGTCGATCTCTTTCCGCAAGAGATCACCCGAGTGCTGTTGAACCTGATCTCCAACGGCTTTTACGCGACAACGAAACGACGTGTGGCCAATGGCGAAACCGGCTACGAGCCGGTGCTGGCGGCATCGACGAAGAACCTGGGGGATGCGGTCGAGATCAGGATCCGCGACAACGGCACCGGCATCCCGCCGGAGGTGAAGGAAAAGATGTTCAACCCGTTCTTCACCACCAAGCCGGCGGGCGAGGGAACGGGGCTAGGCCTGTCGTTAAGCCACGACATCGTCGTGAAACAGCACGCAGGCACCATAGAGGTCGACACCGAGCTGGGTTCCTTCACCGAATTCCGCATCGTTTTGCCGCGCGGCGCCGCGACGCTCGCCAAAGCTGGAGGAAGCGCTTGAGTCTGCTCATCCTGGTCGTCGACGACGAACCCGACATCGAGGTGCTTTTCCGGCAGCAGTTCCGGCGCGACCTGAGAGCCGGGCGCTTCGACATGGCATTCGCGCTTTCGGCGCCGCACGCTCTCAGCGTGATCGAGGCGGCGGAAAGTGCCTCGCTGATCCTCATCCTATCGGACATCAACATGCCGGGCATGAGCGGCCTCGAGCTCCTGCCGAAAGCGAAGGCGTTGCGTCCCGATGTGCCCGTGATCATGATCACCGCCTATGGCGACCCCGAGACCAAGCGAAAGGCGCTCGAAAACGGCGCCGAGGCGCTGTTGACGAAGCCCCTCGATTTCGTCGCGCTGCGCGGCGAGATCGACGCCCGCGTCGGGCTCGCGGCGTGACGGCGCTGATCCTCGTCGTCGACGACGAGCCGGACTTGGAGCCGCTCGTCCTGCAGAAGTTCCGCCGCCAGATCCGCGACGGGGCAGTGAGCTTTATCTTTGCCCGCGACGGCGTCGAGGCGCTGGACGTGATCGCCGCAAATCCCGGCATCGAAATGGTCGTTGCCGACATCAATATGCCGCGCATGGACGGTCTGTCGCTGCTTGGGAAGCTCCAGGACGCCGAGGAGCGTTTGTCGACCATCATTGTGTCGGCCTACGGCGACATGGCCAACATCCGCATGGCAATGAACCGCGGAGCCTATGATTTCCTTGTGAAGCCGATCGATTTCGCCGACCTGGAGACGACTATCGCCAAGACGCTGAGGCACCTTGCCCTTCTGCGCGACGCGCGGGGCAAGCAGGTGGCGGCCGAGCGCGCGCACGCCTCGCTGTCGCGTTACTTTTCGCCCAACCTCGCCGAGCGGCTCGCCAGCGACGCTGGCGAGCTTGCCGGGCAGCGACGCGAGGTGGCGTCGCTTTTCACTGACATCGCCGGCTTCACTGCGCTGGCTGAAACACTCGACCCGGCGGTACTGGGCGAACTGCTTAACGTGTACCTCGCCGGCATGACCGACATCGTTTTCCACCACGAGGGCACGGTGGCCAAGATCGTCGGGGACGCACTGCATGTGCTCTTCGGCGCGCCGGGCGACCAGCCCGACCATGCCGCCCGCGCCGTCGCCTGCGCGCTTGACCTCGATGACTTTTCGGAAGACTTCCGCGCCGGCTGGCGCGCCAGGGGCGTGGCGCTCGGCCCCACCCGTATCGGCGCCCACGCCGGGCCGGCGATCGTCGGTAATTTCGGCGGCGCCCGCTTCTTCGACTACACGGCCTATGGAGACACGATCAACATCGCGGCGCGGCTGGAAGCCGCCAACAAACAACTAGGCACCCGTATTTGCGTGAGCGAGAGCGTCGCGAGGCAAGTTATGAATTTCCGAGGGCGGCCGGTGGGTGACCTCGTGTTGAGAGGACGAACGGAGTCGCTGCGCGCTTACGAGCCACTAAGGCCTGAGCAATGCGACGACCTCGCGACGAAGGATTACCTGGCGGCCTTCGCTAAGCTGGAAGCCGGCGACCCTAGTGCGGTCACCTCGTTCGCTGCTGAAGTAGGCAGGCGCGCAGGGGACCAGCTTGCGAGCTTCCACTTGAAGCGATTGCTGAACGGGGCAACAGGTCCGCGGATCAACATGGATTGATCGATTCGATGTTCAACGGCCGCGTCCTCTCCCTTCTATTTCTGAGGCTCGTTCCCAATTCTGCAATACGTGGACGGCACCGGCGGGCGCCTCGATCGTAGGATGACGCGCACCTGTAACATCCTTGGCAATCGATAAGCGACGGCCTCGGGTTCTTGCAGCCGTCCGACTTGAGTGAGCTTCGGGCTGCCGCCCCTTCAGGCGAATATCTGCCCTTTCCATCTTGGCTGCGCAAACCGGGCTGGCAGCCTTCGGCCCAGAGCCGCCAGTCAGCAATGCGCCCAGAATCGGTCGTAGAGGCAACCTGTGCCACCGCCGAAAAGCAGACATTGCAGGTGGCAATGCTAAAAGTCCCGGTCGCACACATAGGTGTTCAAGATTGTCGACGTCCTGCTAGGGCGGAGCTCGTAAAAATCGCGTCGAACGGGCATTTCGTCAGGATTCGAAGCCGATCTCAGTGATTAACACCTGCTCTTTCTACTTCACGCCTTAGCGGCCGATTTCCAGGCGGTGCGCAGCCTCTTTAGACCTCGGATAGGTTTTGCCGATATTTATCGGAAAAAGGGAGCAGAAAAGTCATGGCCGAAATCTGGCATTCACTCCTCGCCAATCTTGCCCTCGTCTCCATCCTGGTCGTCGCCTGGGACCTTGTGGCGGATTATACCGGGCGTCTCCCGAGACAGATACAGTCGCTGCTTCTTGGCTTAGTCATGTGCATGGGCTCCATCATTTCCATGGCGACGGCCCTGTCTGTCTCCGGCTTCATCATTGAGCTGTGCGCCGCGTTCATCGGCGCGGCCGCAATCGCAGGCGCCCTCCCGCGCAGCGGGTTCGTTCACCGGCCCCAAAGCAGCCGCTCTTAACCATGGGATAGAAGATACTTCTCGCGTGAATATTAGTCCTCCTGCCGGTCCTTCGGTTCGCCAGACCATACGAGACGACGAGGAATACGGGTTGGCTAACAATCCGCCAAGCCACTGATTATCCTGTTTAATCTCACGCTCTCTGCGACTAATGTAATCGTTATCTTTCGATAACTTACGAAGCGGTTCGCCAAAGTTGATTCAAGTAGCCAGTCCGCCACTTGCCACCTGCTGCCTGTAACAATTAGATCAAAAGTTTTCTGGCCTGCGAGAGGCCACTTACTGTTCTGCTCGAAACACTTGCGATGGAAGGTGCGGCGTTTCGGTGACAGCCCAGCGCGCTTTGAAGTGGGATAATCCCTCGCAGATCGCCTTTGCGACGGGAATACCAATCTCGGATCGCGAAAGGCGGTTTCGCTTGCCTTTGATCGTCATCACGGCCGGCTGCTCCAGATCTGCGGCGTCACTCAGTCGAACATGCTATTCCGCTAAAACGCCTGGAACCTATCGCTGCACTGCGTCTTGAATCGCTGTTCGGAGGGTGCATGAGTAAAAGAGCAAACGGGCTCTCTTTCGTCGAGTTTCAGTCGCCGACTCTGGTCGCAACGGCGCCCGAGGGCAGCGACTGGATTCACGAGATCAAGTACGACGGCTACCGCACCGAACTGATCATTGAGCGCAGCAAGGCACGGGCCTTCACGCGCCGTGGCTACGACTGGTCGCATCGATACCGCCGAATAGTTCAAGCAGCGGCGGGCTTGCCGGTGAAGACCGCGATTTTGGATGGTGAGGCTGTCGTTCTCGGCGACACCGGCCTTCCGGATTACCAAGCCCTGGAAAGGGAGTTGGGCAATCCAGACTCGGCGAGGCTCATCTTTTACGCCTTCGACCTGCTTCTTCTCAACGGGCGCGATCTTCGGCAACAGCCATTGGTGAAGCGCAAGGCAGCGCTGGAGAGGCTGCTGGAGAACACCCCACCGACACTGACCTATGCCGAGCATCTGGAGGTAAGCGGCAAGGATGTGTTTCAACATGCCTGCCGGATGGGATTGGAGGGCATCGTCTCCAAACGCGTGGATGGCACCTATTGCTCAGGCATCCAAACGAGTTGGCTCAAGATAAAGTGCATCAAGAGCGACACCTTCCCCATCGTGGCTTTTGTAGAGAAACTCGGTGCTCACCCGCGGCGCATTGCATCGCTTTACCTAGGCCGTCGTGAGGGCGACCGACTGCTCTATGCCGGGAAGGCTCGCAGCGGTTACACGCTAAGTGCTGCGAAACTCGTTCGGGAGCGGCTTGACCCGCTGATTACCAGCAAGTCGCCTTTGTCCGAGCCCATTGTAAAGCCGAAGGCGACCTGGGTGAAACCAGATGTGCTGGCCGAGGTCCAGTTCAGCGGCGTCACCGATCGCGGCGTGCTGCGCGAGGCAGTGTTCAAGGGTTTGCGCGAAGACCTCGTGCCGATCCCCGCCAAGCCTCCAGCCCCATCCAAGCGACGCGTGTCAGCCCCACAACATGGCGTTCCCAGTGAAAACATCCTGCAACTGCTGCCCGACGCGGTTCCACCTCCCAAGGAAGAGCTTGCACGCTATTGGGAGAGGGTTGCCGATCACGCGCTTGCTCATCTCGGCCGCCGTCCGCTGAAGCTGGTTCGCCATGCTCATGGCGCGACCTTCTATCACAAAGGCACGCTGCCGAAGATCCCGGCGGCGGTGCATCAGTTGCGGCTGCAGAAGCGCGAGGGTGGCGAGGGCGTTCGCGTGTGGGTTGATGACCTTGCCGGCTTGCTGGGGCTGGTCGAGATGGATGCAGTAGAGCTGCATCCCTGGAACGCCACTGTCGACGATATCGAACATGCCGACCGTATTGTTCTGGACCTTGACCCCGGCGAGGGCGTCGAGTGGGACCAAGTTATCGCGACGACACTGGCGCTCCGCGACATCCTCGAAGCGGAAGGTCTGGAGAGCTGGCCGAAAGTGACCGGAGGCAAGGGCATTCACTTGATGGCCCCGCTCAGGGCGAAGCTCACGCACGACAATGCCCGGCTCCTTGCTCGGTCGTTCGCAAATCGGCTCGCTGAAGCGCATCCGGATCGCTATCTACTTTCGGCCGCGCCGTCAGCTCGAACAGGCCGCATCTTCATTGATTACCTCCGCAATGGTCGGGGCAACACTGCGGTGGGCGCCTTCTCGCCACGGGCGCGCCCCGGTTTTCCAGTCGCCCATCCGGTGACCTGGAGCCAGGTTGAGGCAGCCATCCGGCCAGATGCCTTCACGATCGGCCGTCCATTCAGGGCAGCCGTTAAAAAGGCAGCGTGAACGCATACGCCGCAAATGAAGAATCTCGCAGGGGATTCCGATAGCAATTAGCAAAGAGGCGTAGCCATCCCGAACGACGGATCACGTCGTGTGCTTGCCGGACCCGTCGAGTTCTATCCAGGCTGGCGCATGATCACTCGGCTTTTCCCAGCCTCGCACGTCAGCGTCGACTCCGGCGTCACACAACCTGTCCGAAACTGATGGGCTGACCAGAAGATGATCCATCCGCAGGCCGGAACTTCGATCATAGCCGCCCTGGTAGGAGAAGTTCCAATAGGTGTAGACGCCCTTTTCCGGGTGAATGCGGCGGACGCCATCGATCCAGCCGCCATCAAGCATCTGGGCATAGGCTTGCCGGCTCTCCGGAAAGTAGACTGCATCGCCTAGCCAGCGTCGCGGCACCACGGCATCGATCGGGGTGGGGACGACATTGTAGTCGCCGCACAGAACGCTTGGGACGCCTTGCCTGAGCAGCAGCTGACCGTAACTGATCAGGCGGTTGAACCAGCGCAGCTTGTAATCGAATTTCGGGCCGGGAGCGGGATTGCCGTTGGGCAGGTAGAGGCAGCCGACGACGATCCCATCCACCTCAGCCTCGAGATATCGGCTGTGCGTATCGTCAGGATCGCCCGGGAGCCCACGTCGGCGCTCCAGCGGCTCTTTTCCACGAGCGAGTATAGCTACGCCGTTGTAGGACTTTTGCCCTTGCCATATCGCGCCGTAACCGGCGTTCCTGATGGCTTCCGCGGGAAATTTCTCATCCGAGGTCTTCAATTCCTGAAGGCACACGATGTCAAAGTCGGTCCGACCCAGCCACTTGATGAGCACTGGCAGGCGACCGTTCACACCGTTGACATTGAATGTTGCGATGCGGGTCATCAGGAGATCTCACCAAAACTCTCGCGCGGTGTAAACGCAAATGGCTCAGCAATTGATCCCTCACTGGGCTGCACGGGACGTTGTCAGTCGCCTTGTAGAACTTCGCGGCTCGTCAATTTGCTCCCACCGCTGGGCCGCCGCGCACTTTGAAGACGGCGGGTCATCCAGACTGCCGGGTTCGATCCTCGCGACCCGCGCTGGTTGCGATCGGTTCAATGCTTCCTGGATAGGAATAGGGCGAACGCCCGCCGCTTTTTTGGCGGCGGGGCCTTGATCCTCAGCGCGAGCTGGCGTTGCGAATTCTGTCGCGCTCGGCCTTTATGTCGCCGTAAGGTTCGGCATCGGCATCGAAGCGGGTCCAGCCGTCGGCTTCATATGCGCGGCGGCGCTGTTCCAAATTGACCGAGTTGGTCTGCCCGAGAATGCGCTCCGCTTCGTCGACAAGCCCGTCGCTGACTTTGGCCGTCACCAGAGCGCCGCCACGACGGACGCCTTCGGCATAGACATGGGCATCCCTTTCCGGCACGCCGGAATCGGTGAGCGCGCCGACGATCCCACCGGCCGCACCGCCGACGACTGCGCCGCCCACAGCACCGGCTGCCGTAGCAGCCAGCCAGCCTGCGGCCACCACGGGGCCGACACCCGGGATGGCCATGAGGCCAAGCCCTGTCAGCAGACCGCCGGCGCCCCCGATCACCGCGCCGAGACCGGCACCGCCGGCGGCATCCTCGGCAGCGTCAGAGCGGTAGCCATCGTCGTACCGACCATCTGAATTGTTGGCGACGATGCTGATGTCGCCATGCGGAACACCGCTGGCTTCCAGTTCGCCTACGGCATCGGAGGCGTCATCGTAATCGTCGAAAAGTCCGGTTACGGTCTTCATGGTAAATCTCCTCGATCTGGGTTTCGGTTGGTCAGTTGGCGCCGGCAACGACGTTGCCCTGATAATCGAGCGCCACCGTCGTGTTCTTGCCGTCCTTGGTTGCCTGGCCGCGCCAGATACCCTTGTCGTCCTTAGTCAACGCGGACACATCGGTGAAGCCGGCATCCTGGAGGCGGGTCTTGGCCTGCTCCTCGGTGAAGCTGTTGGCGCCGGGAACGGGGGCGGCGGGGTTTGCGGTGCCGGTCGTGGCTACGGCTGGCGTCGTAGAACTCGTGGTAGACGCTGCGTCGCCCGTAGTGGCGATCTTCTCGATCATGTCCTTGTGCATTTTGAGCGTCGGCAGCGTCTCGGCGGCGAATGTCTTCAACTGCGCATTGTCGCCGCCCTTTGCATAGCTCTCGAAAAGCGTGACCGCTTCCGAATGCGCATCGCGTTGCATCTGGACATAAGGCTTGTCGACGGCGCCCTTGGCAGTCTTCAAGGTGTCGAGATCAGCCTTGCGCTTGGCGTCTAGTTCCTTCGGCAACGTCAGCTTCTGTTCGCCGGCGATGGTCTCAAGCTTGGCGTTGGCCGCGCCGTGGTCGTCGATCATCTTCTGCGCGAAATCCTTGACCGCCTGCTCTTGGGCCGTACCCTCGGCGATCTTGCTGGATTCAACCTCGAACATCCCACCGGCCGCAGCGTTGTCGACGAAGCGTTGCGCGCTGTCGGTGGCGAAAGCGGACAGGGTGAACGTCATGGCCGTGGCGGTGGCCAGGGAAGCCAGAATAAGGTGAGTTTTCATAGGGGCTTGTCCTCGTTAGGCACGGGTGTGCTGTCGAGCTGACAAGCGTCAATCGGCTTTGTTCCGCTGCATGAGCGATTATCCAACCGACTAAAAGACGTCCCGCCGGCGCTGGTGCACTATCGCCTTTGGTCTTGGCCGGGCTACCCCACCGGACTTTCTGTTCGCGTGCCAGTGTTCTTGGTGCTGACAGACACGAGCCATTCAGAAGAAGCTCTGCCCGGTGGCCTTTGGAACCGATGTTTAAGGCTGGCCGGTGAAATCACCGAAAGCGGCCGAAGCGAAGCGCTAGACTAAACACTCGCCGCTTGGCGTAACTGCCACGGGATGACCGTATTCCGCTCTCGTGGGATCGCGTATTTGCGCAAGATCCAGCGCGCGCCTGTCGGCCATGGCGTGGATGGCGTTGAGGCCAAGGTCGGGCCGCGAGGAATGGCCGGAGCGCCCGACAACAGTCACGCGGGCGGCAGCCTTGCCCTTGGGTGATGGCTCACGCGGACTGGACGCAATAGCCCACGCTGGGGTGCCACGATGGTACTTACCAAGGCCGGCGAGATCAAAGCTGGGATGCCTATGATTGCCGCGCTGTATGACGGGCCGGTCGACTTCGCCGGTTCTGCCGATCAGATCGCCCGCGAGGTCATTCGAAAGGTGCAGCGGATTCAGCCCCCGCTTCCTCGCAGTGAGGCAGGCCCACCGCGATTGGCAAAGGCGGTCGGCGTCTTCGCTGGGAACCTAAACGACCGCAGCTGGTTGGGCGCCGGTGGCAGTGGCCTCTTCAGGCTCGCCGTTGAGGTCTGGGCCTCGACTGCCCGCGCTTCTGCCGCGGTGTGCGGCGTTTTGAGGGACCGACATGGTCCCCGGTAGTGGGAGGATCGCAGCATGGGTTTCCTTGGCAAGTTCTTCGCAGGGCTGTTCGGCAGCAAGTCATCTTCAACCAAGACGAGTGGCGACATGGGGAAGGCGACCGGTGCTGGTCCCGCAATGGCGGCACATCAAAGGATGCCAAAACATCCGCTGCAAGCGGACAAAACGCAAAAGCAGCCAGAAAATCGAAGTGATTTTAAGCAAGCCGGCAGCATTGTAGATCGGTCGCCTAACGCAAGCACGACTCGGTGGGTGAATGGCTGAAGGCCGTTCGATTGTCGGATTGATACCAACTCTCTTTCACGTATCATTTGATCTTGCCCGGTCAGATGCCCGGCAGTTTTGTATACCTCGTTCGATCAATCCGGCGTGCGGACGTGGAAGTCGACTCAGGTGCTTTCGTCCAGAACAGGGATGGAAGTTATGCTTGGAGACCAAAGCAATATCCGAAAATTGCCCAAGTTGCGGCAGATGAATGTTGCGACGTAACAGATCCCCGCCTGATAGCAGCGCTCAGATTTGTAGCCCGCTCCTATCGAGCGCGATCCGTTGAGGCTGCAGATGATCTGGTGGAGATCACGCTGCGCACCGCCATTCAGCAAGTAGATGGGCGACCGGAGGAAATCAGCCTGTTCAGCTGGCTGAGCGCAATCATGGCGCGATATCGGAAGTGAGAGCGCTGGGGGCCGACGACCCGCTCCCAGCTGCCGGCCGCGTCAGAAAATTGCCATTCCGCCATCAATGCACCCAGAAAGCGCCTCGTCTGGCTCGTTCGCGCGGTTGGGGAATGCTCGTCGCGGAGCGCTGCCCCAAGAGTGCCGCTGTCTGCGGACGCCAAGCTCGACTCCTGACCTCCTTAGAGAGCGCCACCTAATGCTGAAATTACCGGGCGTGGTGGAAAACCAAATTTAAGTACTTTCGGCTAGGCTCGGCCGAGGGGTATTGCCAGGGAAAGGTATTTGGGTCAATTGGCCAACACCGCATCCAGTCTCAGCCGGTTGAGACACTCCGTTTTGTCTTCAGCGAACCTGCCGGCGGCGATCGCTTTTGTGGTGCTTGTGATCTGCGCCGTGTTGGCGGACCGGGAAAACAGGATTGTTTCAGACCAATTGGCGCGCGCCGACGTCTCGGCCAAGGTGAACATCATAAGGGCCAAGCTGGAAGGCAACATCAACGGCAATCTCCAGCTTACGCGCGGTCTGGTTTCGGCGATCGTGACCGAACCCTATATGGGGCAACAGAGGTTTGCGGCCCTGGCCAGCAACCTGTTCGAGCAGGAATCTCAGCTGCGCAACATCGCCGGCGCGCCGGACCTAGTTATCTCGCTGATGTATCCAATGCCTGGCAACGAGAAAGCCATCGGCCTCGATTACCGCAAGAACAATGCCCAACGCACCGCCGCGCTCCGGGCGCGCGACCTGCGGGTGCCCGTGCTGGCCGGTCCAGTCGACCTGGCGCAGGGCGGCCAAGGCTTCATCGGCCGCTTTCCGGTCTTCGTGAAGACGGCGGGGGGTGGCGAGCGCTTCTGGGGGATCGTCTCCGTCGTTGTTGACGTTGAGCGCCTCTACAAGGCAAGCGGCCTTTTTGACGCCGATCTCGACATCGAAATCGCCCTGACCGGCAAGGACGGCCTTGGCGGGACGGGTGATCGCTTCTTTGGTGGCGAGCGCGTCACGCGTGCCGACCCGGTGACCGCAGAGGTGCATCTGCCCTCCGGTTCCTGGCAGATCGCCGCCATCCCCAGAGGTGGCTGGGCCGCATCAGCGAAGAATCCCTGGGCCTTGCGGGCCATCATGGCATTGGCCGGTGCGCTCGTCGTTCTGCCCATTCTCGTTGCGGGGCGGCTGTTCGGCGAAAGGCAGAAAAACTTCGCCGAGCTCAGGCGATTGTCCGGTCGCCTGGAACTCGCGCTGGATGCGTCGGGAATCGGTGTCTGGGAGCACAACATCGCCACCAACGAGCTGGTGTGGGACGACCGCGTCAACGAAATCTACGGCAGGCCGGCTGACCGGAAGCCACGCGGCTATGATGACTGGGCCTCAGCGATTCATCCGCACGACATCGAACGGGCGCAGCAGGATTTCGATGCCGCGGCGGCGGTAAAGGGCCCCTATTCCTCGCAGTACCGGATTGTCCACCCGAATGGTGAGATCCGGCATGTGCGCACGCGTGCAACCTATTTCCAGGGCCGCAACGACACGCCCAAGATGATCGGCGCCGAATGGGACGTCACGAGCGACGTCGTGCTCAACGAAAACCTCGTACGAGAAAGACAGCTGTCCGAACTGAGGAACGCTGAGCTTGAACTGGCCAAGGGGCGCATCGAACATGTGGCGCTGCACGACTCGCTCACCGGGCTGCCGAACCGCCGCTATCTCGACGAAATGCTGGCGACGACCGCGCGTCGAGGAGAACGAACCGCGCTCCTGCATTTGGACCTTGACCGATTCAAGCAGATCAACGACACGCTGGGGCACGCGGCCGGCGACGCCATGTTGATGCATGCCTCGAAGGTCATCAAGGCAAATGCCGGAGCCGCCGACTTCGTCGCGCGCATTGGCGGCGACGAGTTCGTGGTCATTTGCGGCGGGCGCGACGATCCCGAGCTCGCCGCACTAGCCGACCGCATCATCGAAGAGATGCGGCAACCCGTCAATTTTCGTGGCCACCAGTGCCGGTTCGGTGTCAGCATCGGCGTTGCGGCGAATACGGGCGAGGGGCTCGACGCAAGGCAGCTGCTGGTCAACGCCGATCTCGCCCTCTACCGGGCAAAGAGCTCAGGCCGGAACCGCTACGAGTTCTTCAACGAGGAGCTGCAAAGCGAAATCGTGGAAACCAAGCGGACCGCCGACGAGATCCTGGGCGGCCTCGAGCGCAACGAATTCATCGTCTTCTACCAGCCGCAGTTTGACGCCGGCACATTGGAAGTCGTCGGCGTGGAGGCCTTGGCCCGCTGGCAGCACCCGACGCGCGGCATCCTGACGCCCGACGTCTTCCTGAAGGTCGCGGAGGAACTGAACGTTGTCGCCCTGATCGACCGAACGGTCCTCAAAGCGGCTCTGGCCGACTTTGAGTGCTGGCAGCTTCAGCACCTCAACATTCCACGCGTTTCGGTCAACGTCTCGGCACGCCGGCTCGAGGACAAGGACCTGATCGATGGTCTTCGCAAGCTCAACATCCGCGAAGGGACGGTCTCCTTCGAACTGGTCGAGTCCATCTTCCTCGATGAGAATGACGACCTCGTCGCCTGGAACATCGAGCACATCAAGGACCTCGGCATCGACATTGAGATAGACGATTTCGGCACCGGCTACGCCTCGATCGTCAGTCTGCTCAAGCTTCAGCCGCGCCGACTGAAGATTGATCGCCAGCTGATCACACCCATCACCGGCTCGCTGCCGCAACGGCGCCTGGTGTCATCCATCATCGAGATCGGCAAATCGCTCGGCATCGAAGTGGTTTCCGAGGGCGTCGAGACGATGGAGCATGCGCGCATCTTGAAAGAGCTCGGCTGCGACCTGCTGCAGGGCTACGCGCTCGGGCGCCCCATGGGCGCTAAGGCTTTAGAATCCTTCGCGCAATCTCGCAAATGGCCGGCTGCGGGATAGCCGTCTCGTGTCGCGGAGTTGGTTGATCTTGCACGAATACAAGGTCGTGCGACAGCAAGTCCAGGGGCGGATCAGGACCCGCGCCGCTGTTCGATACAATGGGCCCCCGACCAGCAAAAGATTGCCCAAGCTGATCCGACGCACCATCCCGCAAGTACATCCGTGGGGTAGTGAACGCCGAAATATATCCGGCTCATTCCGACCATGATGGTCAGGAACACGGCCAGGGCAACGAAATACCCTTTCACCCGGCGATCAGGATTTGCCCTGGCCAGCAAAGCTCCAAGCGTAAGGAAAGTGACAGCGGACAACATCGCGTGGCCGCTCGGAAAACTGGCGGTAAAGTCCCTGGTGGTGTGGAAAATGTCGGGTCTCTGGCGATCAAAGGCGACCTTCAGAACTGTGCTCAGGGCCTCTCCACCAGCCACGGCGGCGGTGACCAATCAAGCGTATCTCCGCTTCTGCGTGATCAGCAGGTAACCTATGGCCGCCAGCGATACAAAACCCAGGAACGCAACGCTGCCCAGAGCCGTGACGTCGCGGCCCATTTCCTCCAGCCACGGCGGGCCGATCAGATTCGTCGGATCATCGGCGCTCCGAAACGCCGCAAGTACGGCCCGGTCGAATGCCCTCGTGTCACCCTCGACAACTTCCTCTGCCAGGAGGCTGAATCCGAGGACCAGGCCGCCAGCTACAAGCAAATGAAGCGATCAGCCACATAGCATCGCTGCGAAAACCTCGCAGAAAGCCGTTTAACGAAGCAGGCGGGTTGATCTCCATGCATCCAAGCTAGGGGGCGGCTAAGTCTCGTCAATCATTTCCGTCGGCCGAACGCTGCTGAAGCGCTATCAAGTCGCGTTCGATCTCATCGAACGGATGAAGCGACCGCTCAAGGACCACCCTCTCACGCCGTAACACTCCAACCTCCCGGCGTAACCTTATCTTCGCCTTGAATTGAACCAAGGACATGGCAACCACCGCATGAAACGTAAACGCTCGAGGCAACTGTCGTGGACTCACGGATGTGGGGGACCTACCGAGCCTCTCGTGATGATCGCGGTCCGCAGGACCAGCCTTTCCGGCGGTTGGATCTGGCCGTTCAGGCGGCGAATGAGCAGTTCCGCAACGCTATGGCCAAGTGCATAGACCGGCTGATCGATGACGGTTATCGGCGGAGTTGTGACACCGGTCCAGTCCGCATCGTGAAAGGTGATCAGCGAAATGTCGTTGGGGATCCCCATGCCGCGTTGGCGAATAGCCCTGAGGATTTCCAGCGCAATCACACTGTCAGAGGCAAGGATCGCGGTCGGTCGCCCAGGATGGGAAAGCAGTTCGTCTGCGAGCCTGCGTGTCTCTCGGGGGCCTGTCGCGCCGAGCCGGACGTGGCGCTCAGGTCGGTCGACACCGGCGTCTCTGCACGCGCTGACGAAGCCATCGATGCGCTCGCGGACCGACGACGTGTAGATTTGCCCGAGATCGACATATTCGTGGCCATTGGCTTCCACTGCCGTGACATAGGCGATGTTGCGATGGCCGGCGTCTATTAGCACACGAGTTGCCCGTATGGCGGCCTCGCGATCGTCAACCGTGACAGTGTCGACATCGAGGTCGGGCAGGGCTCGGTCAAGCAGGGCAAGCGGCCGACCGGACCGATGGATGTCGCGCAGATGGCCTATGTCCCGCGACTCCGAGGGCGTCACGATCAGCCCGTCGACGCGCTTGCCGATGAGGAGCCGTACAGCCGCCTT
This sequence comes from Mesorhizobium sp. M7A.F.Ca.US.008.03.1.1, assembly GCF_003997495.1. Taxonomy (GTDB): domain Bacteria; phylum Pseudomonadota; class Alphaproteobacteria; order Rhizobiales; family Rhizobiaceae; genus Mesorhizobium. The sequence goes on from NZ_RZRU01000001.1 coordinate 191,907, forward strand.
TTCCGCTTCGATCTTCTCGCCGGAGTTCGCCAGAATGACGTTGAAGCTGGACGCTTTCGCCGCATCGCTGATGCCGCGCACGGCGAGACTGAAGAACGGATTTTCGATATCGCCGACGACCACCCCTATGATCCCCGACCTGCCGGTCGTCATGCTGCGGGCGAGCTCGTTCGGCCGATAATCGAGAGCCTTGGCGGCTGCCGTGACGCTCGCCCGGATGGTGTCGCTGACGACGCCATAGCCGCCCAACACGCGGGCGGCCGTCGCCTTGGAGACGTTCGCCGCTCGGGCAACGTCGGCGACCGTTTTGGGGCGGGCACTGTATGGGACTTTCGTCATCTCAAGAACGACTACAAGAAATGTTGACGGCAGGTCAATCGGGCGGTACTTTTAGGAAAGAGACCGGTCTCTTGTAGCAGAAACCGGTCTCTTTTGCGATACGACTGGACGCGAGGATTCTGCTGGGCGTCGGATGACGAGGCGGGTGAAAGCGGTCTCAAGTGAATGCCAAGAAAAACAGACCTTCAGAGTGGAGAGAGACGTGAACAAGTTCGAAATGATCAAATGGCTGATGTGGCCGGCTCGGCGGGGCGCAGTGGCTCTCGCAATCGCGTGTGTCGCAGCAGCTTCTGTTTCGGAGGCCACCGCGGCGGAAGACAATCCCTATGGCCTGATCGACGCCAAGGTCGTCAGCGTCGGCACGATGGGCGATGCGAAGCCTTACGCCTTTACCCAAGCCGGTGGCACTTTCACGGGTTTTGACGTGGAACTGTTCCAGAACGTGGCGAGCCGCCTTGGCTTCAAACCGGATCAGGTGATCTTCACCGGCCAGGAGTTCTCGGCTTTGATGCCATCGGTTGCCAATGGGCGCTTCGACGTCGCGGTGGCCGCGATCGGCACGACGGAAGCGCGCAAGAAGACGGTCGATTTTTCGGATGGCTATCTCGCCGGTTACCTGTCGGTGCTGACCGCCGACAAGACGATCACATCGGCTGACGGGCTCAAGGGCAAGCGTCTCGGCGTCGTGCAGGGCACACTGCAGGAAATCTATGCCGCGAAGAATTTCATCGGCACCGATCTGGTCAAATTTCCTGACAACAACTCGGCCGTCTCGGCGCTCAACAACGGCACGGTCGACGCTCATTTTCTCGATTACGAGGCGGCCAAGGACTATGGTCAGCGCTACCCGGACCTGAAGATTGCTGTCAATATCCCGTCGTTCGACGCGCCGGCAGGCTTCGTCATTCGCAAAGGCAACGACAAGCTGCGGAACGCGCTGAACACCGCCCTGCACGCAGCCATGCAGGACGGCACGTGGAAGACACTTTATGAAAAGTGGTTCCCTGGTTCGCCGATGCCCGATCAGTATCTCCCCAAGAAGTGACCGCTCCGGCAGCCGGTTCCCGCCGACGGCTGGAAACTTCGCGGGCCGCACTTCGATGAGTTCGGATGCTCAGCGCAATGAGAAGAAGATCGAATGAACTGGCTTGAAAACCTGCGTCGCAGTTTTCTCGACTGGCAGGCCATGGCTGACGTGCTGCCGAGCATGATTACCATCGGATTGAAAAACACCCTGATCCTTGCGGCTGCTTCAACGGTGCTCGGCATCGCAATAGGCATGGTCCTGGCGATCATGGGCATTTCGCAATCGCGTTGGCTGCGCATTCCGGCCCGGATCTATACGGATGTCTTCCGCGGGCTTCCGGCGATCGTCACGATCCTGCTGATCGGCCAGGGCTTTGCTCGCATCGGCCGCGAAATCTTCGGCCCTTCGCCCTATCCGCTAGGCATTCTTGCGCTCAGCCTGATCGCTGGCGCTTATATCGGCGAGATCTTCCGGTCCGGCATCCAGAGCGTCGAGCGCGGCCAGATGGAAGCCTGCAGGGCGCTCAGCATGAGCTACGGCCAAGCCATGCGCCTGATCGTGGTCCCGCAAGGCATCCGGCGCGTCCTGCCGGCCCTGGTCAACCAGTTCATAGGCAATGTCAAAGATTCGAGCCTCGTCTATTTTCTCGGCCTGCTCGCATCGGAGCGCGAGATCTTCCGTGTCGGTCAGGACCAGGCGGTGGTCACCGGAAATCTGTCACCATTGCTGCTGGCGGGCGTCTTTTATCTGGTCATAACCGTGCCGTTGACCCATGTGGTCAATCACATCGACAACCGGCTGCGGACTGGAAAGCAAAAAGCTGGCGTGGCCACAAGTGGCCTGGCCGAGGTGAGCGAACTGGAAGGCGCCGCCAGCGGTCCAACTTCAGAGGCGGGTTCGGTGCGTCCCCTGTTCAAGGGCGGCAGCCTCGTCGTCAGCAACCTGGATATGGCCTATGGGGAGCTCGACGTTCTCAAGAGCGTAAGCCTGACGGTCAAGCCGGGTACAGTCACCTGCATCATCGGTCCCTCGGGGTCAGGCAAGTCGACCCTGTTGCGTTGCCTTAATCGTCTGGTCGAACCCAAGGGCGGCGAGGTGTTGCTCGATGGGGCGAGCATCTTGGCTATGAAACCCGAGAAGCTGCGGCGGCGCGTCGGCATGGTGTTTCAGCAGTTCAATTTATTCCCGGATCACACCGCCCTTGAAAACCTCACGCTATCGCTGACCAAGGTCAAGGGCATTCCGACGCAGGAAGCCGAACGCATCGCCGAGGCACGTCTTGCAGATGTCGGCCTTGCCGCGCGTAAACACCATCGCCCCGGCAGTCTTTCCGGCGGTCAGCAGCAGCGTGTGGCGATCGCCCGCGCGCTTGCAATGGATCCGGAGGTCATTTTGTTTGATGAAGTGACCAGCGCGCTTGATCCCGAACTGGTCAAAGGCGTCCTCAACCTGATGGCGGACCTCGGTCAGCGCGGCATGACGATGGTCGTCGTGACCCATGAAATGGGCTTTGCCCGCAAGGTCGCGGACCAAGTCATTTTCATGGACGAAGGCCGCGTCATTGAGGCCGGCCCACCGGCAGCGATTTTCGACACCCCCAAGAGCACGCGTCTAAGGCACTTCCTGGCCGAAGTGCTTTGATCTGAATTCGAAGAAACCAAGACGACCCGGTCCGCTCCCACGATTCATTCTCCACAGCGAAAGAACCTTCCATGCCTACACACCTGGTCTCGAAAGTCGTCGTTGTCGGCGGCGGTATTTTCGGCGTCTCCTCCGCGCTTCATCTGTCGCGGCTCGGCATCCAAACCATCCTCGTCAATAACGGGCCGTTGGCCAGTGGAGCGTCCGGCCGCTCGCTCGCCTGGCTCAACTCCGCACGCATGCGCTCCGCTGAGTATCATCGGCTGCGTATGATCGGCATCGACCGGTACCGGACCTTGTCGGCAAAATACCCAGATGCTGCCTGGCTGCGTTTCGACGGTGGATTGACCTGGGATGCGGACGACGGCTCGAATGAGATCATGGGAGCTTTGGCCCATGAAAAGAGCCTCGGATATGACGCACGGCATTTGCGCCCAAGCGACATCCCTTCAGCCACGCCTGGCGTCGCGATAAACGCCGTCACGCCCCAGGGCGCGATCTTCAACCCGGGTGAGGGCTGGGTCGATCTGCCGACGTTGATCAAACTGCTGGTTGCGGAATTCGTGGAGCGGGGCGGTCAGCTCGTCCTCGACGCCGGGCGCGCAACGGTGACACTCTCTGCGGGGCGCGCCACTGGGGTCGCGACGGAGACTGGCGCCACGTTTGCCGCCGATGCGGTGCTTTTGGCCACGGGCAGCGAGGTGCCGCGTACGGTGGCGCAAACCGGCCAACACATCCCGGACGGAACGCCGATCGCGTTGCTGGTCAGAACCAAGCCCGTGGCTCTGCCACTTCGGGCGGTCCTCAATACGCCGCGCGTTGCCGTTCGCCCGACCCCGGACGGAGCTCTCGCACTCGATTCGGCATGGTCCGAAGAACAGGTGATCGTCAACTCCGACGGCACTTATGGCGTCAAGGCTTCGACCCTCCAGGGGCTCCTCGAAGAAGCCTCGAAGGTGCTTGAGGGCAATCCGAAGCTGGAGTTGGAGAACTACGGCGTCGGCCCCAAGCCGATCCCGGGGGATGGCGAGCCTGTGCTCGGCCGGCTGAACGACGTTGAGGGATATTACGTGGCCTTCAGCCACAGTGGCGCGACGCTCGCGCTGATCGCCGGCGAACTGCTTGCAGGCGAGATCGCCACCGGAAATGAACACCCGTTGCTGGCCAATTTCCGGCCAGCCCGGTTTGCTTGAGGTAGCGCTCCGGAGCCTTGCCACCATACGTGTCCGCGAATTCCGAAGGGGGTAGCCGGCCGGAGTTCGTCACCTGTTGCAGCAAGGCACCAATATGCGGCACAAGAGCTGCTCAAGCCCTGTCGAAGGGTGGCCTGCGCCAATGCCCAGGTCTTGGGAGCACAACGATCGTGGCGCAGAAAGGCATCACCCTGAAGGACGTTGCCGCCGCGGCCAACGTTTCGCGCGCCACGGCCGCGCGGGCGCTCAACAGCTATGGTTATGTTGGCGACGGGACGGCGTTGCGTGTGCTGGAAGCGGCCGAGAAACTGGGATATCGGGCCAATCTCGTCGCGCAGGCCCTGCGCAGCGGACAACTGCCGATCGTCGGCTTCATTCCTGGGGACATCCAGAACCCGTTCTTCGCGCGCATCGCCCATGATATCGAGACGGAACTGCGCAGACATCGCCACAATCTTCTGATCGCCAGCAGCGAAGAGAACGTCGAACAGGAAAAGGAGCTGCTCGAGAGCCTGCGCTCGCTCAGCATTCGCGGCTTCATTCTCGCACCGACCTCCGCGACGGACAGCCAGCATATCGTCCAACTCGCTCGTGAGGGCACGCCGGTCGTGCTGATCGATCGTGTCGTCAAGGAGGTGCACTGCGACAGCGTCATCGTCGACAATGAGGGCGGCGCGCGCGAGGCGGTGGACTATCTGGTCGCCAACGGTCACGAGCGTATCGGCTTGTTGCGGGACGAATCGCGCATCTTCACCGCGCAGGAGCGGTTTGCCGGATACCAGAATTCGCTTGAATCGCACGGCATTGCGTTGGATGCGTCGCTCGTCAGTGTGTCGCGATCCACCGTCGAACATGCCATCGAAGCCACCATCCGACTGTTCAGTCGCGGTGATCGCCCGACCGCCTTGTTCACCGTGGACAGCCTGATGACCCAAGGCGCGTTGCTCGGCCTGCGCTCGATGGGACTGTCGATCCCGCAGGATGTTTCGCTGGTTGGATTCGACGATTTCAACCTCGCCACCTTCACCGATCCCCAGATCACCGTCATTGCGCAGCCCACATCCGAAATTGGGGCGCTTGCCGCCAAAATGCTGCTCGAACGTCTGGCGGGCAAGAAGCTGGCCCCGCGCCACACGCGCTTCCCGACGCGTCTCATTGTTCGCGGCTCGGTCTCGCGGCTGCACCGGCGCTGATCGCCCGATCAAATAGGCCCATCCGCAGATTCGTCCCGTAAGAGCACTTGCCAACCGCCAAAATGCATGCGTTAAATATGTGAGATCGATCTCACAATCAGCCGGATCGATTGTGGCCGTGTCGATCTGCCGGCGGTGCCTGCACGAATGGCGCCCTGACGCACCGAAAAATACGAGGAAGAACTGCATGCTCAATTTTGACAAAGACCGCTTCATCAAGATCCAGAGCGGAGCCATCTCCTTTGCCGAAGAGGCGAGGTCGCTCGTACGTCGGCTGCTCGCGGACGGCGTCGAGCGGCTCTATTTCATGGGGACCGGCGGCGTGCAGCTTCTGACCCTCCCAGCGATCGAACTCGCCGAGCGCCGTACGAGCTTTCCCGTGCGGGGAGAATATCCGGCGCAGGTCGTGCTGGATCCTCCTGCCGGGCTGGACCGGAAGGCATTCGTGGTCATCCCCTCGCTGTCGGGCACGACCAAGGAAAGCGTGCAGCTGCTTTCCTTCCTGAAGCAGAAAGGCGTGCGCACGCTCTCGCTCACCGGCCATTCCGACACGCCGCTTGCCAGGGAGGCCGATTTCACCTTCACGAACTTCGCGGAGGACGACACCTCTTCGGAGTCCTTCTACCTGCAGTCACTGCTGATCGTCCTGGCATTGCTGGCCGAGCGCGGCGAGTATGAAGACTTCGACGCCACAGTTGCCGAGCTCAGGAGACTGCCTGAACTGTTGGTTGCAGCAAAGGCCGCTTACGAAGGCGCCGCGGCAAAACTCGCCGATACCATTAAGAACGAAACCTACCACATCTTCACCGGCGCCGGCTCCGTCTGGCCGCAAGCCTACTATTACGGCATGTGCATTCTGGAGGAGATGCAGTGGATCAGGTCTAGGCCGGTCCATGCCGCGGACTTTTTCCATGGCACTCTGGAGCTGGTCGAACCCGGTGTGAGCGTATTCCTCTTCAAGGGGGAAGATGCCAGCCGTCCGCTGGGCGACCGCGTCGAAAGCTTCATCAAGCGGTACACCGACAAGGTGCACGTTCTCGATGCCGCGTCGGTCGAACTGCCCGGTATCTCGCCTGCTGTCCGCAAACTCATCTCGCCGATCGTGCTTGCGACGTTGCTGGAACGCGTGAGCGCGCATCTGGAAGTGCTGCGCAATCACCCGCTGACGACGCGTCGCTACTACAAGCGCGTCGAATACTGATCACCTCACCTCATAAAAACGAAGAAGGGAACTGATCATGAAATATTCAATACAGGCTGCAATGGCGGCGCTGGCCGCCGCATCGGCACTGGGCATGACAATGGGACAAGGTATCGCCGCCGAGGCGGTCCAGGCCGATGCGAATGCAAAGGTCGATTATCAGGGAACGCTGTCGGTCCTAACGAAATTCGGCGCGCAGCAGTTGGCGCCTTATTTGGTCGGCGTCGCCCAGCACTATGAGAAGCTTCATCCCGGCGTGAAAATCGAACTAATCCAGGAAAGCGACGACAGCGTCAAGGACAAGACCAAAACGCTGGTCGCGTCAAACTCGCTGCCGGACATCTACTTTTCCTGGACCGGCAGTTGGGGCGGAAACTTCGTGCGCGGCCATCGCGCCGTGGACCTGACCACGGTCATCGGGCCTGACACCGAGTGGGGCAAGACACTGACACCGGCGGCCGTTCAGGCCTTCATGTACAACGGCAAATACTACGGCATTCCGCTCTACCTCGACGCAAAGTTCATGGGCTACAACAAGCAAGCCTTCGCCAAGCTCGGCCTGAGCGCTCCCAAGACCTTCGAGGAGCTCCTGTCGTCCTGCGAGACGATCCGGAAATCGAGCATGACGCCGATCTCTTTCGGCAACAAGGAAGCCTGGCCGGCAATCCACTATGTGGGTCAGCTGCTCGCCTACGACGTGCCGCAGGCGGTGCTCGAGAAGGATTTCAACCCGAGCACGGCGCAATACAGCGACCCGGGCTATGTTGCCGCGCTTTCCCAGTACAAGCAGCTCATCGACAGTTGCACGGATGGCGGCGCCTCTGTCAACGGCACCTCCTATTCGTCAGCTATCCAGACCTTCAGCAACACGAAATCGGCCATGTACTACCAGGAAATCATCGAGTTCGATCAGAGCGCGTCGGCCGATTCCGCTTTGAAAGTGTCCGATCTGGGCTTCTTCACGCTGCCTGCGCCGAAGGGCGCAAAAGGCGACGTGAAAGCGATCGAAGGCGCGCCGGAAGGCTACATGATTAGCTCTGCCTCGAAAAACATCCCGCTGGCGATCGACTTCATGAAATTCGTTACGTCCAAGCAGAATGGCCAGGTGCTCTCGGCCTCACCCTATGGGCAGCCCAGCGCGACCATCGGCGGGGCTTCGGAATCCAACATGAACCCTTCGGTGGTGGCCGGCCTTAAGGAGATCGCCTCCGCTTCCTACCTGATGCCATGGCTCGACACGGTGAACCCGCCGCGCGTGGCCTCCGCGTGGCTATCCAGCCTCCAGGCCCTGACCGGCGGCTCCATGACGCCTGAGCAGGTGATGGAGCAGGTCAAGCAGGCCGCCGCGTCGTCGAAATAGGCCGATGGCGAACTCCGGTCTGGCCAGAATGGAAGGCGCTGCCTTGAGCAACGCTGCGGGCGAGCCGGCGGCGAAAGCCGGCCGGCCGTTCCGCCACTGGAGCTCGCTCCGCTGGGTTGCCGTCGCCGTGATCCTGGTCGGTTGGTTCGTCTATTACCCGATCGTCGACAACTTTATCGTCAGCACCACCGACGAGGATATCTTTACCGGCGAGACCACGAATATCGGCCTTGCCAATTATGAGCGGCTGCTGCATGACCCGGTCGTCTGGGTGGCGCTGTGGAACAACACGCTCTACGCCCTGATCTCGATCATCTTTCAAGTTGGTGGTGCCTTCGTCCTAGCGGCGCTGATCGAGGGGCTGGGCAGCGAGCGGCAAAGGCGCTTCTGGCGCGCGATTTATTTCATCCCTTCCGCCATCTCGATCACCATAACCGGTCTGCTGTTCTATTTTATCTACCAGCCGGATATCGGGCTCTTGAATGCCGGCCTCAGGCGCATTGGTCTGGAACAGCTCATCCAACCCTGGCTCGGCAGCGAGCATACGGCGATCTACGCGATCATCGCGATGAGCCAATGGCAGGGCTTCGGTTACTCGACGCTCCTGTTTGCGATCGCCATCCAGAAAATTCCGCGCGATCTCTATGATGCCGCCGTCATGGACGGAGCCGGGCCGCTGCGCAGGCTGTGGAGCGTGACGCTGCCTCTGACCCGCGAGATGACTGGCCTGATGATCATCGTAACGATCACCGGCGCGTTCCAGGTGTTCAACGAGGTCATGGTCATGACCGCCGGCGGCCCCAACAACCGCAGCCAGGTGCTTGGCACATGGCTTTACCAGCAGGGCTTCATTCAAAACAATTTCGGCTACGGCGCCGCGATCGCCGCCGTGATCTTCGCCGTGACCATGATCACCGGAGCGGCCCAGCTTTGGTACACCAGACGCCGGAGGATCGAGCTGTGACGGTGATGGCGGCCAGTGGGCGGACCGCGCGCCCGACCTTCGGGAGCGCTCTTGCGAAAGCCTTTCTGTACTCGTTCCTGATCTGTCTCGGCATCGTCGTGCTTTATCCGCTGGTCTGGATGGCGCTCAACGGCTTCAAGGATAATGGGCAGATCTTCGGCGACCCGTTCGCGCTGCCGTCGCGGTGGACCTGGGGCAACTATGTGCAGGCCTGGAACCGGGGCGTCCGCGACTATCTGGCCTCTAGCCTGCTGGTGACCGTCGCTTCAGCGATCTGCACGGTGCTCATCAGCGCCTGGACCGCCTATGGATTGACGCGAACGCCAATGCCCGGCAAGCCGCTTATCGTCGGTCTGGTCCTTGGCGGCCTCATGCTAAGCCCGACCGTGGCGCTCATTCCCCTGGTGCGGATGCTGCAGGCCATCGGCCTCTACAACACTTACTGGGCGCTGATCATCCTCTACACGGCGTTCCGGATCCCGTTCAGCACCTTTCTGATCCGCGCCTACATGCTTGGGCTGCCGAAGGATCTCGACGAGGCGGCCCGCATCGACGGCGCCAGCGAGGGGCAAATCTTCTGGCGCATCATCCTGCCTCTGTGCCAGCCGATCATCATCTCCTGCATCATCCTCCACGTTCTATTCGCCTGGAACGAGTATTTGTTCGCGATGGTCTTCACCAATGGATCGGCGGTGCAGACGCTGCCCGTCGGCCTCACCTCGCTGATGTCCAAGAACGGCACAAATTACGGCGTCGTCTTCGCGGCGATGACGATCTCGGCCCTGCCGATCGTCCTGCTGTTCTTCGCCGCACAGCGGTACTTCATCCGCGGCCTCTCCGAAGGCATCGGCAAATAAATCACCGGGAAGACATTCATGCCGCAGATCAAGGTCGACCAACTGATTGGGGCCAATTTCGCCTTCCAGCATTACGCGTTCGAACGCGTTGCCGAGATCCTTCGCAGCTTCGGCTTCAAGGAGATCGAGCTCTGGGGCATCGCGCCGCATCTCGACCTTTTTCACGCGACCGACGCACAAGTTCGATCGGTGCGCGATATACTTGCGCAGAACGGCCTGTCGACTTGGTGCTTCACGCCCGAGCAGGTGATCTATCCGATCAACATCGCGTCGGGCGCCGGAGCATACCGCCGTGACAGTGTCAGGCGGTTCCGCCGCGCGGCGGACATATGCGCTGAACTGGGCGCCAAATATCTGTTCCTGACGTCCGGGCGTGGATATGAACACGACCCGCCCCAAGACGCGTGGGCGCGGTCAGCCCAGTCGCTTGCTGAGATCGCCGCCCATGCGGCCTCGGTCGGCGTGCGCTGCCTGCTCGAGCCGCTGCAACGCGTCGAAACCAACGTCGTCACCAATGCGTCGGGCCTGCGCCGAATGCTCGACCAGATCGGCGCCGACACCATGGACGTGGTCCTGGACACGGTCGGCATGGCCACGGCCGGCGACACGGTGGCCGATTATGTCAGGCTGTTCGGGCCGCGCCTGGCACATGTCCAGATCGTCGACGGGCTCCCCGCTGGACACCTTGTCTGGGGTGACGGGAAGCTTCCCATCGGCCAGTATCTCGAAGAGCTCGCAGCGTCGGGTTATCGGGGAAAACTGACCTTCGAGCCCTTTGGAAACGGCTCCTACGCGCTCGACCCGGTCGCGGCATGGACACGCAATCTCAAGGCAATCGAGCCCCACATGACGCGGGCGTCGACAGCAGCATGACCGGAAGAGCATCGCCCAATCTGGTCGCTGTCGGTGACAACTGCCTCGACGTCTATCTCAACAAGGACCTGCTCACCGTGGGCGGGAACGCCCTCAACGTTGCCGTTCAATGGCGCCGCAATGGTTGGAGCGCGCGCTATTTCGGCGCGGTTGGCGACGATCCGGAGGGCGAGATAACGCTCCGCGAGATCGAGACCGCCGGGCTATTCCGCGAGGATGTCGAGATGATCTCCGGTGATACGGCGGTAACCCTGCTGCGCGACCAGTCGGGCGACCGTACTTTCCTGTTCGAATCCTTCGGCGTCGGCGAGAACTACATGCCCACGCCGCCCAACTGGCGGGTTATATCGAAAGCCGACTGGGTGCATCTGGGCACCAACGCCAACAAGGATCTCGTACGCCGCCTGGTTCGCGAGCATGTGCCGTTCAGTGTCGACGTCTCGACCGCGCATCTGGCCTTGCCGCTGCAGGGCGTGCCTCTCGTCTTCGCCTCCGGTCCAGACGAACTGAGCGTGCCGGTCGAGCCGGTCATCGCCGCGCTGCGGTCGGCTGGTGCGCGCCAGGTCGTGCTTACCTGCGGCAGTCGGGGCGCCTACTTCTGCGACAGCCAAGGCGTTCGCCACGCCGAGGCGTCGCCGACCGCCGTCATCGACACGTGTGGGGCGGGAGATAGCTTCATCGCCACCTTCATAACCGCGTTCTGTTTCGCGGGTCTCAACGCCGACAGAGCCATGCAAAAAGCCTCTTTCGATGCCAGCAGGACCTGCACGCATCTGGGTGGCTTCCCGCAGGCGACGCGCCCGATCCCAGACTGGCTGCCGCTGAAATATGCCGACGTGATCAATCGCGAGACGAGGGTCTGACATGGCCACTTTACGGATGAGACAGCCGGCAGCCGCGGCGCCAGCCGATCGGTCGTTCTGGCTGCAGGACATCGCCGCTGCCCCGGCGACGCAACCCTTGGTCGGCGGCGAGCGGGCCGACGTGGTGATCGTCGGTGGCGGCTATACTGGGCTGTGGACGGCGTTGCGGATCCGCGATCTGGCTCCCGAGACCCGCGTTATGGTGCTTGAGGCGGATCACTGCGGCTCCGGCGCTTCCGGGCGCAATGGCGGACAGGTGCATTCCTGGTTCGCCGAGCTCGATCAGATCAGCGCCGTTGTCGGTGAAGAAGAGGGGCGGGAGCTTTGCGCCGATAGCGTCGATGCCATCGCAGAGTTGGGGAAACTTCAGCGCGACGGCACGATCGATATGGATCTTCGTCTCGACGGCTGGCTATGGACGGCCAGTTCCTCGGCCCAGGAGGGAGCCTGGAACCGCGCTGTCGCGATGACCGAGGCGGCCGGGGCCAATCGCTTCCGGCAGTTGACCGGCGAGGAGATCAAGCAGCGGACTGGGTCTTCCGCATCCTATACCGGCGTTGTCGAGCCGAATGCCGGGACCGTCCATCCAGCCAAGCTGGCCACCGGCCTGCGCGACCTGGCGATTGCTCGCGGGGTGGTCATCCATGAGCGCAGTCCCGTCACCGAAATCGTGCCCGGCAGGACCTGCCTGGTCCGGACTGCGCAGGGCGAGGCGCGGGCCGAAAAGGTCGTGCTGGCGGCCAATGCGTGGTTGTCGGCGCTGCCCGAACTTCGACGGCATCTTTACGTGGTCGCAAGCCAGGTGGTCGCGACCGCGGAAATCCCTGACCTGCTCGACCGGATCGGCTGGCGCGACGGAGCCTCTATCTGCGACTCGCAGCGCCAGGTCCTCTACTACCAGCGCACCGCGAAGGGTCGGGTGGTCTTCGGCCGCGGCAGCGGCAACATCGCCTATGCCGGCAATTTCGGCCAGAGCTTCAACCGCAGCCCCCAACACGGACGGGAAAACATCCGCGAACTGGGCCGCGTCTACCCCGAACTGCAAGGGGTGCCGATTGACTATGATTGGGCAGGTCCGATCGATTGTGTGCCGGAGCATGTTCCCGTCTTCGATCAATTGAAGGGTCATCCCAACATCGTCTTCGGCATGGGATACAACGGGACCGGCATTGCCCAGACCCCGATCGGCGGCCGCATCCTGGCCAGCCTTGTGCTGGAACGGAAGGATCGCTGGAGCGGCAGTGGGCTGGTGGGGCTCGATCGGCGCAAGACGATGCCGCCAGAACCATTCCGCTATATCGGCGCCAAGCTTGTGCGCGCCGCGGTCGCGCGCCGAAACGACGCCGAGATCCGCGATGAGAAGCCCGGGATGCTGACCAAGTTACTTTCGGAATGCGCGCCGGGAGGCGACAAGCCCGTTTGCCTGCACCGTCGTCGCGGCTCGCTGGAATAGGCGCGCTACGCGAGCAACTTGCGGGTGATGAGGCAGAGCCTGGCGGACTGCGGGGCGCCGTCATCGGCGTTCGGCGCGGCGTCCAAGGTGGATACGAAAGCAGGAGCCATTTCGGCCACCGCGGCTGACCGGTCGAGGTGTTGGGCGCGAGCGTGCGACGTGTTTGGCCACCTAATCCCACGCTGGGCAACCCCAATAATGTGGGGTCGGTGGCTGCTCTGTTTCACAGGCGACGTGCTGAGCAAACTAGGATTGTCGCTCCGTTGACGGCCCTGGAAAGCTGTGCCGGAGCCTACGTCAACTCATAATAAAAATCACAGATCAGGTCCGCAACCTTTACCGCTTCAAAGTCCGTCATGTGGGCGGTCGTCTCGATGGCGACCGTTTCCATGTTGTCCTGGTCGGCAGCCAGAAGGTCCAAAATCTTGGCAAACTTGAACTTGAGCTCCCGGTCACCGTCGAATTCATCGAGCGTGACATGCAAAACGTTCAGGTTTGCATCTATCAATCGTGTCTGGATGGGGTCGGATGATGCGGCCAAGGTGCGAACTGCTGCGAAAAAATGCTCGCGCGCATTGGCGTATTTGTCGTCCATTTTTGCAAACCTTATGGTCAGTTGATGCGCCCTGGACGTGGGCGAGAGGTCGGGCTTTACGCTCTGGCTCGAACTGAGTCAAATTACCGGCGAGACGGTGGAACGGCGTTCCATGGACACGCTGGCTACCAGTCCGACAGCATTTCCTGGTGAAAGTCACCACTCTCGCCAAACCGGCGCCTGCCGAAGGGACCGAGGCCGAGGAATATCATCTGGGGGCGGAGCATCCACTAATGCCTGGGTTTCGGCAATCCTGACGCTCTCTGAGCGTTTCCGGTTCCTGTGCTGCTGTAGCGCTCAAAACCAGGATTGATACTACCGGCAGCTTGCTTGCGAAGCCGGCCTTGCGAGTAAGCCGACACCCTGTCTTTTCCGAACGGTTCGCTCTTTCAAGACGATCTAACGGAGCAGGCCCTCGTCGTCGAACGCTCCCAGCCCTTCAACTTGGGCCCGGGAGCGTCATCTCTGGGGTTATTCCCGGCACCGCGAACTTCTCGCTACCCTTTCCCGCCCGCGTCAGGGCAGCCTTGCCGGCACCGCGTCGCCTGTTCTCTGTAACTTGCTGCGCGTCCTCTTCGCGCCAAAGGCTTGGCAGATCACGATCAAGGATGTCCTCGATGTGCTTGGGATCGAACACGTGGACGGTCACGGCCTTGGATCGACCGCGCATCTTCACGGTGCGGGTGCCAATGCTTTGCAGCCGTCCGTCTTTCAGCCACTTGTGACGCTCACGCTAAGAGATCGCGAGGATGTCCTCGGCCTCGCGCGGCAGGACCGGGAGCACTTCGATGGTTTCCAGTATCTTGGCGGTCTTGTTCGAGGCGGCCTCGAACTCTTCGGCATCGTCTTCGCGCATCCGCAATGTCATGCAACCAGTCCCGGCTTTGATGTATTTCCTCACCGCCCATGGCAGGCGGGCACGTATTTCACGCTCGATGCCTCTCGTGCGCACCGACGAGCCAAGCGACGCTGATTGCTGAAGTGGCCACTCGGCAATCCGCGACAACGAGGTGCTGATGCTTTGGCGAGAGCCAAGATCTCGAGCAGTCACAATAGCCGCAGCGATGCCGCCAAGAATCTTCCGGGTTCGCGCAAAACGCACCGGCATCTGAGCTAGTCGCTTCCTTGTCGCACGGTTACTACCGCCAACGAGCCGGCCGGCAGGGCATTCATTCGAGAGAAAACAGCCGCTGGGGGCGGGCGTTCCAGCCGCTGTCCTTGGCAGGACCAATGCGTGTTCTCCGGCCAGACTTAGGCCCCAAAAGGGCTAGACCTAAATGCCTAAGGCGGAACGTTAAGCGCGGCTTTGTGTTCAAGTTGCCGGGCGGTGCGGGGCGGTGATCGTCATGGGCCGGACCCTACAGGAGAGCAGATATGAACATGCTTCTAAAGAACACCGCAGCTGCGATGTTGCTGTTGGCCGGGATCGGCTCAGCCGCCGCTGACGACATCATCATCCAGCCGGAACAAGACACTGTCATCCGGGAATATGTGAAGGAGCAGCGCCTTGCTTCGGTCAAGCTCCCCGGCGTGGAACTGAATGTCGGGACAGCTCTGCCGGACACGGTTGAAATCCATGAGGTTCCCAACGTGAAATACCGCTATGTGGTGGTCGACAACCGCACGGTGCTGGTCGACCCGGGCACCCGGAAAATCATCAAGGTTTACGACTGAACGAACTAATCCAACCCCGCTGCCAGTGAGGTGGCGGGGTTTGAGTCTACCAAATCTCAACAATCCGGATGAAGATGATCAACCTTGAAGTCGTGACATCGCAAGCGCTCTGGCACGCCGTTTCGGCAAGAATGCGGTTTCCGAGACGAAACCTTCCAAAAGGTCTCGGGCTTTATGGGTGACGGTCGCGGCCAGGCAGAGTCTCCCGCTCAACGAGCCAGTCGAGAAGATCGAGGACTTTCAGGGCGCCCGACACCGGTATTAACGGGGCTATTGGAGAGGCAAGCAAGTTACGAGAAGGGTACTGGCCAACTAGCTTCCGCCATAGTGCTTCCCGCATCAAAGGGCCGGACCACAACGCCGCATGTCGGCCTGGAGATTAGTTTCCTCTCGTTGTGAAGCAGGCGCGACAGCATCGACGGCCGGAAGTGAAGGCACGGTCGCGATGCGCGTTGTCGCGGACGAGCGCGCCAGCAACTCGGCCTGCAAGCCGACACCACGGGGAACTAGTCGCTGGGTTGAAGCTTGGCGGGTGGGTCGGATCTGGACAGCCACGCCGGAGAGTTTGCCACTCATTGCGAATGGTTCGGCTCTGAGGTAACTTACACGTTCGGATGAGGAAGGTGCCTGCTGCCGCGACGGTTTTCACTGTGTTTTGTGTCGCTGTCTTGGCGGATTGTGAGTTCTTTACAGACCTTGATGCCGCAATCTGGGGAGCTTGCGGCGTCGATGTGGCGGTTAAGGCGGTTGCCATGCTCCGACTTTGCGGATTGATCGCGGTCTTCCTCGTAGGGAGCCTGACGAGCTTCGCTGCGTCGGCCGATCGAAGGGTCGCCCTGGTGATCGGCAATTCTCAGTACCGCGAAATTCCCGCTCTCAAGAATCCTGACAAGGATGCCGAGGACGTATCCAGGACCTTTCGGTTGGCTGGTTTCGAAGTGTTCGTCGCCAAGGATCTCACAAAGCTGCAGTTCGAGGCACAGTTCCGCAACTACCTCGCGGCGGCGGATGGCGCCGATCTGTCCGTCGTCTACTATTCAGGTCACGGCTTTCAGATTGGTGGCGAGAATTTCCTGATCCCCGTGGATGCCTCGCTGAAGGATGCGGCCGACATAGAGGTCCAGGCGGTCAAACTGGACGATGTCTTGCAGCAATTGCGCGCGAAATCGAAGATCCAGGTGATCATCCTCGATGCCTGCCGCAACAATCCATTTCCGCGCAAGGATTATTGGCTGAGGGACCAGCTGATCACGGCGGGCAACACCGGCCTTGCACAAGTCAAAAGTTCCTTGAACACGCTGATTGCCTTTGCCACCGAGCCAGGGGCGGTCGCCTATGATGGAGCGGGAGACCTCAGCCCGTTTTCATCCGCATTCTCTCGTCGCGCGCTGGCGCCGAACCAGGAGATACGCACGGTCATGGCTGCGGTGCGCCGCGATGTGGTCAAGGCCACCGACGGCAAGCAGGTTCCGTGGGAAAACTCCTCGCTCATCGACGAGGTTGTCCTGATGCGCCGTACCAGCCGGCCCTCGCTGCCGCCAGTTCTGGAGAAAGTCGTGCCGTCGGGTGTCGGGCCTGTTGCCTTGGACCTGCCGGAACCGGTCGACGTCGACGGCGGATCAATCACCGTCAGCATCGAAAGGCCGCCTGCGCTCGGACGGCTGCTGCTGGACGGCAAGGCTGTCGCGGTGGGCGAACAGATCCAGGGTAAGGACCTGCCGGGCCTGAAGCTGGATGTGCCCAAGGGGGTCGGTGCGACGGAAGAGGTGGACATGCTGGCCTACGCCACCCATGACAACTGGGGTGGCGTAGGCCAGGGCATCATGGTGTTCCGTGTCAAAAACGGCCAGGGCGCCGATGGCGAACAGATCATGGCCTCGCTCGAGACCGAGCAGAAACAGCAGGTGCTGGAGCGGGGCATCCATATCACCGGCGCCGCCGAGGCGATCGAAAACCGGCAGGTCAGCGTCCCGGTGGGTGTCGGCCCGGTTCCGCTGAAGTTGGATTTTCCGACCAAGGATCCCGCGGTCAGCCTGAAACTCGCGAGGTATCCGGCAACGGGAACGCTGTCCCTGCCGGATCGTGCCCTGTCGCCAGAGTCGAGCGTGATGGCGGACGAGGTCGACCAACTCCGCTACGAGCCCCAGATCGGTGCCGCCGCGCCGGTCGAGGTCGGCTTCGAGATACGGGCCGAAAGCAGTTCGTCCAAGCCCGCCACCATGAAGCTGTCGCCAAGCGTCGATCCTTGCGACCAGGCCGCAGGCGAACCCCTCGATTTGCAAGGCATGGTCCCCGGCCTGCTGCCGAATGAAATCGGCGCGGCGGCTGTGACGGCCTGCGAGGCTGCGGCGAAGGCCTATCCCAATGTCGCCCGCTTCCGCTACCAACTCGGCCGAGCGCTGCTGGCGACCGGCAAGGTCGACCAGGCAAAGAAATCCATTCAGGAGGCGGCCGACAAGGGCCACGTCCGCGCTGTGTTCGAACTCGGCTACCTCAACGCAACGGGAACGGGAATGCCCAGCGACCGCAAGCAGGCCAACGCCTTCTACGCGGCGGCCTCCGATAAGGGCGATCCTTACGGGATGACGTCATGGGGCCGTGCCTTGTTCAATGGCTACGGGGTCGAACGCGACACCGGCAAGGGTCTGGACCTGCTGCTCAAGGGGGCGGCGATGGGGCATACCTATGCCATGAACGATCTCGCCGCGATCTTCACGGAAGGCCGCAACGGCGTGCCCGCCGATCCGGCCCGCGCCGTCGCCTTTTTGAAGGCAGGCGTCGAGCGGCAGGACATGTATTCGATGAACCTGCTCGGCGGTAATTACCTGGCCGGTGTGGGCGTCGAGAAGGATCCCGGGAAGGCGCAAGGGCTATTCCAAAAGGCTATGGATCTAGGCCAGCCATACGCTCCGGCCAACCTTGCGCGCATGTACCGGGATGGGGTTGGTGTCGAGCAAAACCTCGACGAAGCGCAAAGACTGTTCGAGCTGGCCACGGCACGCGGCGATCAGTCCGGCGCCTATGATCGCGCAGCGCTCGAAATGCAGAAGGGCGCCAATGCCGACCAGACGACAGCGGTGCGTTATCTGGCCTTCGCGGTCGCGCTTGATCTTCGCAAGGAATTGCCGGGCGCCCAGACGACGCTGACGAAATTCGCAGTGAAGACGAAAACGGCCGCGCTCAAGCAATTGCGCGGCGAACTCAAGTCGAAGATCCCGGCGAAGGGCTCGCTCGACGACCAACTGGCCGACGCGGCCAGAGCGGTCTGGGAGCAAGCCAATCCGCGCCGGGACTTGTTTTGATCCACAAGGAGGCAATGGTGGGCAGGGCAGTGAAGCAGGCATTGATTGCGACCGTTCTATCCGCAGCTCTGGCAGCGCTAACGGGCTGTATGTCCATCGCGCCCAAGGCCGAGCCGCCGCTGACGACGACGAAGCACAGGCCGAAGCTGGTTCGCACGACGACCGCGCCACAGATCCGTCAGCAGAAGAAGGTCATCGCCAAGAAGGTGGTCAAGCCGGTTGAGGAAACCACTGTTCCCCCGCCTGTCGTTCCTACCGCTGGTGGCGGCGGAGGCGCTGGCGGGAGCGGCGGAGGCAGTAGCGGCGGCGGCTGGGGAGGTTGACCAAGTCTCGAGAGGGTCAGCGGTAGCTACGACCACGTTCTGGTCGTGGCAGAACCGACTCCTACAGCGTTCCACAAAGGCTTGGTCCGCTGCGATTGGGAACAGTAGACGAGTGGAGGGCACCAAGTTCTTCTCCGATTATCTGGCATTGTCCGGATTTCCGGGAGTTGCTCGCCAACCAGTCGCAAGTGCTCTATGCTCCCGCCAGGTGTCGTGTCGATACGGTGGTCCTGGGCAGGGGGCGTTCCATGTTCGAAGTCGTCGCATTCTGGTGGGAGACGAGGCTGAAAGGCCCCGTCACCCGGGGTCTTGGCCCTGTCGTCGCGCTATCCGGCTTGCTGCTGTTCGGATCGCAAACCGCCAACGCCGTGCCGAACTGGACGCTTGATCCCACAGCTTCAGTCATCACCTACCAGTCGGTGAAGAAGAACACGATCGTCGAGACAAACAAGATCAGGAACATCACCGGCACGCTCAGCTCGGCGGGTGATGCCAAGGTCACCTTCGACCTCAATTCGGTTGATACCGGCGTTGACCTGCGCAATGTCCGCATGCGCTTCCTGTTTTTCGAGACATTCAAATACCCGACGGCCGAGCTGACAGCGAAGGTGGATCCCGCCGCATTCGCCGAACTCGCGACAAAGCGCAGGGTGAAATCAACGCTGCCTTTCCGTCTCAATCTGCACGGCGTCGACAAGGACCTCGAGGCCAGCATCGTCGTCACCATGATCAGCGACACCATGGTGTCGGTCGCTTCGGAGGCTCCGGTCGCTGTCCATGTCGAGGAATTCGGCCTGCTGCCGAACGTCGACAAGCTCCAGCAGGCGGCCAACGTGACCAACATCGTGCCCACCGCGTCGGTGTCGTTCGACTTCGTCTTCACCGCCGACGGCAGCAAGCCAGCCGCCACCCAAACCGCCGCGGCGAGTCCGGCCGATGTCGGCCCGGTTGCCACCGATGCCGCGAAGGCGAACTTCAGCGACGAGGAATGCCTGAACAGGTTCGCCGTGCTCTCGCGCACCGGCGCCATCTACTTCCGGCCGGCCAGCGCGCGGCTCGATGCGAAGAGCCGGCCGTTGCTGACGGAGGTCGAAGGTGTCGTCGGCAAATGCCCAAGCCTGAAGGTCGAGGTCTCCGGCTATACCGATTCCGATGGTTCGCCGGATGCAAACAAGCAACTGTCGGAGCGGCGCGCTCAGGCGGTTGCCGACGCCCTGATTGCCGCGGGCATTCCGCGCAACCAGATCAGTGCCGCCGGCTATGGCGAGGAGCGACCGGTTGCCGCCAACGATTCGCCCAAGAACAAGGCGCTCAATCGGCGGATCGAGTTTTCCGCTACCAAGCTCTGAGGTTGCGGTGAGGTCCGATCTGATCGCCCGTTGCGGTGGCCTCTTTCGCACCGCCGGGTTCGCGGCGCTCGCCTTGCTTTTGACTTTGACGGCCGCCAGTGCCGAGCGCCGTGTCGCGTTGGTCCTCGGCAACGCCCAGTACCAGCACGCGGCGCCGCTCGCCAATCCGGTGCGCGACGCCCAGGCCATGGCCGAGCGCTTGAAGAAGCTCGACTTCGAGGTGGTTTCAGGCTTCGATCTGACCAAGCCGCAGACGCAGGCGACGATCGCCCAGTTCGCAAAACAGGTGCGCGGTGCCGACATCGCGCTGTTTTTCTACGCCGGCCACGGCTTGCAGGTTGCGGGCAAGAACTACCTGCTTCCTGTCGACGCCGCGCTGGAGGACGAAACGTCCCTCGACTTCGAGGCCGTGCCGGTTGATTTCGTTCTACGCCAGATGTCGCGGGAGACCAGCATAAGGCTGGTGTTTCTCGACGCTTGCCGCGACAATCCCCTCGCCGAGGTGCTGGCCAAGACCGCGGGCGTCAATGGCGCAAGCAGCGGCCTTGCCGAGATTCCGATAGAGAACGGTGGCGCCGGCACGCTCGTCGCTTTCGCCGCCAGCCCCAATCAACTCGCCTATGACGGGTCGAGCGAACATTCGCCTTTCACCTCGGCGCTCCTCCAGCATATCGGTGAATCCAACGTCTCCATCACCGAGGCTATGAACAGGGTCACCAGCGACGTCTTCAAGGCAACCGCCGGCAAGCAGCGCCCCTGGATCAACGTTTCGCTGACCACGGAGGTCGTTCTGCACAAGGTCGATCTCAATGCGCCGTTGATCGTGGGCGAGGCGAGCGCACCTCAGACCGAAGGCGGCTCCGAAGCGCGCAACACCGGCGCGGCAAGCGCACCGGGCCAAAGTGCCGATCAGCTTGCGCTCGATGCGCTGCGTCAGAAGATCCCCAGGCTGGCTTCGGACGATCCGATCTTTTTCGACCATCCGATCGATTTCGGCGATCCGGCAATCGACGGCAAGAGCATCGCCCAACTGATCAAGGGCAAGCCCCTGTTCAGCCCGGTGGAGGGATTGGACAAGTCGGTATGGGAGGGCAAGCACTGCGACGGCTGCCATGAATGGGACGAGGCACGGCTGTGCGAACAGGCGAAAAATTTCGCCGCCAACGATACCTCCGTCTTGCGCCTGCAACATCCGCTTGGAACACGCTTCAAGGTGGCGCTTGCCAAATGGGCTCAAGGTGGCTGCAAGTAAGACAGGACGATGATGGCATCCGCCCGGTTTCGTCGGGACAGGTTCTAGTAGGCATCCGCCGATTGGCGTGGCGCCTCGAT
Source organism: Mesorhizobium sp. M7A.F.Ca.US.008.03.1.1 (assembly GCF_003997495.1). GTDB lineage: Bacteria > Pseudomonadota > Alphaproteobacteria > Rhizobiales > Rhizobiaceae > Mesorhizobium. Next base: position 213,446 of record NZ_RZRU01000001.1, read on the forward strand.
CTCGGCCATCTGGATACCCATTTCGACAAACGCGGAAAGAACGGCAAAGCGGTCCGCGAGTGCGACACGCGCCAGCCCGGCCAGAACACCGGCATTGACTGCATGGGCGGCAGCAAACGGCTGCAAGGCCGATGGTGCTTCTGCGCCTACAACAGATACGCCAGCAACAGAACCATTGTCACGCCATCCCGCCGCCAGGGCAATCCAGGCGCCGGGCGTTGTCGGTGACGTTGCCTCTGCCTGGCTCACTGCGGCGCGATGGCGGGGGCTGCCCGGTTCACCGACCCAGTCCCGAACATGGGCGAGCAACTCGTGATCCGTCCCATCGAGCAACTCGCTCAGATGGCTCAGGCATTCATGCGCCCACCAGACCGCGGCCCGATCGGGAAGCAGGTAGGCACAGAACGTGATCGCCTCCTCGGGAACGCGCCCGGCGAGCAGGCCGCGGCAAAACTCGATCGACGGCTGTTCGGTTGGCAGCGTCCTCATCTCCCGGGCAATAGCGGGACAGGCCATGAAGAGATCCCGTGCCGTCTTGAATCGAAGCCCATTGGCCATGACCGCCACGCTTTCATCGAGGAGATTTGGCCACTCAAGCCCCAGGCGAGGCGCGGGTCAAGTCTCTACCGGTGACGCTGCAACAACTGCGGGCACCGCCGTATCCCCGGCGTTTATCGACAGACAATTGCCCCGGAGTTTGGTATGATCCCCACCATCGAAATCAGATGCTCAAACAGGAGTAACCGCTATGCAATGGGGCAGTTCAGCCTTTATGTTGGCGGTCGTGTTTTTCTCGACCCACGCTTCCGCCGATCCCGTTCAGAAATCAGAAGACATCGTGAAGTTCTTTACCGGAGCGGCCGACCTCGGCAAGTCGCGAGGAATTTGTGTCGGCACCGAGGAGGAGTGCAAGAGCAAGAGCAAGGCGAAAGACGCGCCCGGAGAAAAATCCAGCCTCGATATGCTGATCAATTTCGGGTTGGATTCGGCCGAGCTCGACACCACTGCGCGCTCTGAACTCGGCGAGTTCGCCAAGGCGCTGAAGGACAGCCGGCTGAGCACGTTCAACTTCGTCGTCGAAGGTTTCACCGACGCCACCGGCACGGTGCACTACAATGAAGGTCTGTCGCAACGGCGAGCGCAATCGGTTGCAGCCTTCCTGACAGCCAGCGGTATCGAGCCTGCCCGCATCAATGCGATCGGCATGGGCGAAAAGAACCCACGCAGTCCCAACCCGTACGATCCCCTTAACCGCCGCGTGGAAATGCGGATAAAGACGCAATAGCGCGCGCTGCTGCGTACCGCCAAAATTGCGCCGCCGGCGGTCAGTTCTTGAGCACGCCGCCGACAGCCACACCGGTGCCGAAGATCAGCGCCTTGGTGAGGAAGTCGTTATTGTCCCTGGCTGGCGGAAGATCATCCTCCTGCACCACGATCTCGCGGTTGCGCCGCTTCTGAACGACCTGTTGTTGTTTGCGCGGTTTTTTTACCAACGGTCTCGGGGTGCGGACCTTCTGTGCCACCTGCTTTCTCGGCTGGGTCGCACGGGCCTGATCGGCGGCATATCTGGCGCGCACCGCTTCCATCATCGGATCTGTCTGGATCACGAGGAATGCAAGTTGCTCGCGTGTCAGATAGGTGGTCTGCGGCAGGCCGTTCTTCTCTTGCCAGACGCCGATCGCCTGACGGGTCTGTGGGCCTATGTTTCCGTCGACGCGGCCAAGCTCGTTGCCCAACGCTTCGATGCGCAATTGCAGATCGATGCGACCCTGGCGATCAAGGCCTATCGCACTTTCGGTCAAATCGGTGCCCGGTGTTTGCTTCACCTCGTCGGGAATGCTCACCGAGGTGCGCACGGCAGAGCCGGAACTGGCGTTGGCCTGGTCCGTATCGAGTGCCGCGACCTGCCGATTTTGGGCTTGCGGGTCGTTCAATTCATCAATGTTCAGCCGCGCCACCGTAGCGAAGCGGCCGTTTGGGAACTGGTCGAGATAAGCCTCATAGAACGGCACCGAGTTGCGCTTGGAGGCTTCATCCCAGAGCCGCTGCTCGACTTCCCAGGACGGAGGATCGCTGGCGACAGGAGCAGGAGCGGATGTCGCTGCGGCGTTCGATGCGTCGGCCACTGGTTTTACGGCAGGCTCCGCCGCCGCGACGGGTTTTCCAATGAACACCTCGCGTCCCAGCGATGCGTTATGCCACGGCCTCTGGCGCCCTTGCGTGGTTTCGGTCACCTCGCCGCGCACCCGGGTCAGAGCGCTCTGGATTTCGACGCCGGGTTCGGTCAGGTGCCGGGCGAGCGCAGTGGAGTAGGGACTATCGACCCCGTTGCCATCGAAAGCGATGGCGCCAGGATCCGTTGCATAGGCAATCAGGAGGCCGCCGGTGCCGATGCCGTCTGATTTTGCTTCCACTGGCGCCAGCCCGGTGCCCAACGAGGTAGAGCGGCTTTTCGGCAGTGAGGCCGCCAGTGTCCTTGCCAGCGGATTGTCGCGGCAGGCATCGAGGATGATGACGCCAATCGCCGGGTCAGGTGGCAACGCAGCCATGAAGTCGTCGATCTGAATGGTCCGGGTCTTGAGATAGGCCGGCGAGCTCAATTCGGCGTCGACCGGTATCAGGTAGTTCTTGCCGTCGACCTGCATGCCGTGGCCGGCATAGAAAATAACAGCGAGGTCCGCGTCGTAGGATTGTTCGGTGAACCGGCTGATGAGGCTGTGCATGCCTGCATTGTCCTGGTCGACCCCTTCGATAACCTCAAAGCCGGCATTGCGCAGCGTCGATGCTATGAGGTGCGCGTCGTTGGCGGGGTTGGGCAAGGTAACCGCGTGAACATACTTGCTGTTGCCGATGACCAGCGCCACGCGCTTGGCGTCGGGCACGGGCGCCTCAGCGCTGAACGCGGCAAGGACAAAAAAGAGAAATCCGCTCAGAAAGACGAAGAACGCTTTCATGGACCAGTCCTCCGCCCACCAGGGCGCACTGTTGATGTCTGCGCATGCTAAATTTCGTCGGCGACTTGGTCGCCTATGCCAAATGGCTCTTGAGCCTATGTGATCTCGACCGCGGTCCTGGTTCACAAAGAGCTCGAAAAAAGTCGCACATAGTAACACTTTGCGGCAGGAACACCAATGTTCCGGCCGCGAAACTCATGAACCGCGGGGCAGGTTCAAAGGGTGCTCTGGATCGAGCCAATGACGGCCGTGACGGCTTGTTTGTATTTTTCGAACTCTGGCGATGTCTGACGGATTTCCGTCGTGCTCGTTGTCTGCTGGCTGGCGTCGGTCGCTACTCGAACAACCTTCTGGCCCATTTTCCTTTCCGCCCAATCCACGACATAGCCGGCGGTCTTGCCTGTGAGGAAGGGGTTGGCTTGAATGACGGCGGAGCCGAGCACGGCGCTCAATTGCGCCGAACCCGACGCCGCCAGCACCTGATGCGCGCCTTCCATGCCCAGGAAATGGCAGAGATAGAGCCGACCGGCCGTGATTTGATGGCCGCGTGCCCGAAGATAGGCTTCGCCTTCCCGCGCCAGATTTCGCACCATCTCGCGCGAGATCGTGGCGTCGTAGCGTAGGGCAAGCAGGTCGGCGGTCGACAGCGTTCGTGCAAGTTCAGGGCGATAGGTGGTCATCATCCGGATCCAGGTCTTGGTTATGAACTGGCCGGCGCCGGTCGCTGAAGAGTTTGGGTTTTTGGCGCGGGCGCTGCCGCCGCTTTCGACATGAACGATACGGTCGGTCAGCGTTTCGACGGCGACATCGCCGGAATTGCCAGAATTGCCGGTATCATAGCTGGCGACCGTGGTCACCGCCCCCAGCGGATCGATCGCCTCGCCATTCTGATAGAGTTCGAAATGCAGATGCGGTCCGGTCGACAAGCCGGTGGTGCCGATATAGCCAATGATGTCACCGGCCTTCACCTTGGTGCCGATACCGCTTGCGATTGCGAATTTCTGCATATGCGCGTAGCGCGTCTCGCGTCCGTTGGCATGCGCAATCTTGACCAGGTTGCCGTAACCGCCGCCGTCGCCCTGGAAGGTGATCTCGCCGTCGAAGGCGGCTGCGATCGGCGTACCCACGGGGGCCGCCCAATCAACGCCCTTGTGGATGCGAACAACGCCCAGAATTGGATGTTTGCGTGGGCCGAAGGTGGACGTCATGACCCCGTTGACCGGCGTGACCATGCCGTTGGTGACCGTCAGCGACCGAACCTGATCGTCGCCGGTAACGCATGCAAACTGACTGTCACTCTGCTGGAAGACAAAGCATTCGAGGCTCTTTTCAGTACCTTGCACACCGACATACAGCACGCGTCCGTCGGTCTCGCTCTTGCCGCGCGGTGTTTGCGAATAGATCAGGACAAGGCGCTGGTCCTCGCTGGCAAAGGCGTCCAGGTCCTGTCCTCTCGACAGGTACATGATCGCTTCGCCGATCACCCCGGTCGGAACTTTGTTGCGCGCCGCCGTCGAATAGATTGCGTCGAGCAGGCGATATTGCCGCTTGTGCGTGCCTTCCTCCGGTGCGCCCGAATAGTTGAACAGATCCTCGCGGACCCAGGGATCGACACCCGATACGAAGGCGCCCGCGGCGTTGCGCGTCAGCGTGCCGACAAAGACGTTCTTGGCGTAGATCGACACCTGCATGAGTGACATTGTCGTCGTCTCACGCGTCGGCCTGAAGCCACGCATGGCGACGACATCACCGGGTTCCAGGCCTTCCCGGTTGAAAAGTGCCTTCAGCGCTTCGCCCGCCAGCCTGGCGTCCTCGGCGGAGAAATGGGCATCGAGCGCAACGCTGTCCAGGCTGCGGTCATTGAGGATTTTCACGAACGTGTCTTCGGTCGCCTCGAACCGCTGATATTCGTTCGCGACGGTTGCGACACTCGTGTTGTTTTCGATCTGCGTCTTCTGGAATGCGGGGAGGGCTGCCTCGCCGGCATCGATTGTTTCACCCCAGCCGGCTTCGGGATCGTCGGTCCTCGTCTGCTGTCCCGCGGCAGCCGGAGCCTCGTTGGGGGCAGGCGGGGCCTGTAGATCGTTCTGCAGGTCTCCCGTCGGTGGCTGAAGATCGTCCTGCAGATCGTTGGACGGCGGCGGGGCGGTCTGCCGCTGCGCCTGGAAGAATGCGAAGTCCTCCTGTGTCGACGGTATCGTCGTCATGAATTTTTCGCTGGCGCTGAGCATCACATCCGACAGGATTTCGATCTGTGGGGACACACCAGCCTGATCCAGCTCCGCCGGCCTCGCGATCGCATGGCCTTTCGACGTGGTGTCGGCGTCGGGGGCAAGGGTGATCCACATCGGATCTCCGGCAAGGTCGATGATGGCAGGCACATAGACCGATGCGTCGGCCGGCACATCGTCCACCCCTTCGACCGCGTGAAGGTCTTCGTCTTCGTCGCCGAACGACCAATAGTCGTAGGTGCGGTAGAAGCCCACGGCGATCGACAGCACGACAGTCGCGGCAAGGCCTGCAAGCAGCCGGCGCCAGAGCTTGCGCCTGCGAAGCGCAAGGCGCGCCTGCTTCTTCTGCTTGAAGCTCGTGTCGATACTGTGCGTCACGGGCTGCTTCCGGTCAGGAAGAACGTCCAGCGCACCTGTTCGAGTGTATCCACCTCTAAAAATTGCGCCGCGATATGGCCGCGCTGCCAGCATTCGTCGATGCCGCGGATCGAGAACCGTCGCCGCTCGATACACATTTCGGTCGATCCGCTGAGGATCGCGTGGCCAAACACATCGGTGGCATAGATGTAGATGTAGCGGTTCGTCAGCTCCTCGCGGATGACGTTCACGCATTGATTTGCACCGATGGTCCACCAGCCGTCGGTCTGGTCCGCATTGTCGATCTTCTGCCCGACCGCGAGATTGACGACGTCGAGCGTCTGGTTGCAGACCGTGAATTCGGCGCGTGCTTCGCCGCATGAGAGCACGGCCAGCAGGACGGCGCTCGAGATGACCGCAAGCTTCATGCGGCCCATCAAGGCGAGCAAGGCTCGAACAAAATCACGCTGCTCTATGGGCAGGTCGGCGGACGAGTGGGGCAAACACGAGCAGCGTTCCATCGGGCGCCCATGCTATCCGCCGAGCCGGAAATACTTGGCAGTGGCTGAGAACTGAGACCCGTCGGTCTCGATTTCCTCGAGAATTTTGGGCAGCAGCACCGAGGCTGGCGTCGGCGTGGAGACTGCGGCAGCCTCAATATCCTGGGGTCCCGTTATAACCATGATGATCTGCGGCACTGCCTTTCCCGCGGCCTTGTCGGCGGCGCCGAGTCCAATCGGAATGCTGAAGGTAGCCTTGTCCGATTGGGCGACGATGCGGTCGTCGAGATTGAACACCATGCCCTTGTGATCGATCAGCAGCATGCTGGAAATGAGCCCGCCGCGCGTCACCAGCGTGCCGCTGATCGGCGTACCGTTCGGCACCGATGTCCGGTCGAGAACAAGCTGCGGCTTGTCGGCGCCAGTCTGCCCCAGAAAGCGCAGAAAATTGGTGACCTCGCATTGGCTCGGCTCAATGAGACGGACGCTGATGTCCGGCTCGACATGGAATTTTGCCTGGAAATCGCCCAGCATCCGTTCGAATGGCTGGACCGCCGTTCCAAAGCCTTCGATCGCGGCGGCCGTGTCGGTTGACGAATTCATGGTCGCATAGAAACAGTCGCCGCCGCCGAAGTCGCGAACCCAGGAGACGCGCTGCGCGATGTCGTCGACGGCCGGGGGAACCGCTGGTTTGGGTACGTTCAACGCGACGACAGGTTGGTCCGGCTGCTTGGTTGCGGGTGACACCGCCTGTTGGCTCTCGGCGTTCGCGGCATCCGTCTGGCTTGCAGTGGGTTCGGCCGCCGGCGCGACCACCTTGGGCACCGCCGGCTGGCTGATCCGCGGTTCGGGCTTTTGGCTCTCCACAACCGCCGGCTGGGCCGGCGATGTCTTTTCGGACGGCTGCTGCGCGTCCGTTGCCGATGATTTCGGGGGTTCCTCGGCTTGCGTGGGGACGGTGGGCTTCGCCGGCTCCGGCGTTTGCACGGCCTTGGCATCTGCCTGGCTTCCAGCTGGCGGCAGGCTCGCTTCTGTTTGCGGTTGCGCTTCTGTTGCCGGCGGCTTCGCGGGTTCCTCGGTCTGCGAAGGGAGTTCGGCCGGCTTGGCCGGCTGCGGCTTTTGAGCCGCAGCCGCATCCGGCTGGTTCTCAGCCGGCGGTAAGCTGGCCTCTGGCTGCGCAGGCGGAACTGGCTTTGCTGGCTCAGGAGCGTTCGCGACTTTGTCCGTGGGGGTCGGCTTTGACGTTTCCGGTGCAGGCTTTGATGGCTCGGGTGCGGAAAGCAATGCCTTGCCGGGAGTCGGCGTCGCAGGCGTCATGAAGCCGCTCAGATACAGGCCCGCACCTGAGGCGACTGCCAGCGCCGCCAGTGCAGCGATCGCGATGGTTCGGGTCTTCGTGGATTTTCCGGGGACATTGCTCGTGCCCGTGCGCGGCGGGCTGGGGACGGCCTGAGGCAACGGTTTGGACAAATGCGCTGGCCGGACATGCGGAACGAAGCCCTGCTCGCCCGGGCCCGTTGCCGCCGGCGCGTTGTGCCCCGCGACATTGGATGGCTGGGGCTTGGGATCAGGAGCAAGGGTTTGCTCGGCTGGTGGCAAAGCCGGCCGGTCGCGGGGTGTCCTGGATGGGGGCGGTGTTGTCGCTTCGTCTTCGCCGCGCGTCATCCTGGCGATGTCAGCCATGCTGACCGGCCGGTCTTGCGGATCCGGCTGCAGCATGGCTTCGACAATGCCGCGAAAATCGTCGTCGATGTCTGAGAGATCAGGAACGGTTCGACGCTTTTCGATGATCTCGTACTGTGATCCGCTCATGTCGATCGGCTTGCCGCGCAGGGCGGCAGCCAGCACCAGCCCAAGGCTGTAGATGTCGGACTGCTCGCTGACGTCGCCGCTGTACAGCCCGAGCTGTTCGGGTGAAACGTAGTTGTATTTTCCCGCGAACTTTCCGCCGATCAGCGTCTCCCCGCCCACCGTCGCCGATCGCGCGATGCCGAAATCGATGATCTTTGCGCGGTCCACCCGGCCCCCCGGCAGGATGATGTTGTCGGGCGAAAGATCGCGATGGATTGCTCCAGCCTGATGCACAGCGGCCAGGCCGGATGCGAGGCGATGACACAGCTTGCGCACCTCTTCCGTCGGCATCGGCCCACGCCGCATGATGTCGAACAGCGACTCGCCGTCGACGAATTCCATGGCGAGGTAGGGACGGCCGATGCCGGGATCTATGGTGAAGACGTGGTAGCGCACGACCGCGTCATGCGACAGGTGATTGAGGATCGAGGCCTCCTTGCGGAACAAGGACAGGATCGTCTGGTCACGGGCAAACTCGGGCAGCACGATCTTGATCGCGACGTGGTCGCCGGTCTGGATGTTGTGGCCGCGATAGACCTCGCCCATGCCGCCAAATGCGATCCGCTCGTCAAGTTCGTAGATGCCGCTGAGCTGCGTGCCGACCGCGGTGTTGGCCACCTGCGGCGATATTCGCGTCTTGTCGTCGGCGCTCATCGGCCTCTGCCCTCCGCTCTGGACAGATCAGGGTGGAGCGATTGTCCATTGCGCCCGGTTCCGATCTTCACCAGTACAATGGTGACATTGTCCGTTCCGCCCCGCGTCAGCACCGTTTGCAAAAGATATTCGCAGGCCGCCTGAGGCGTTGCCGACACCACCGCGGCCTCGATCTCCGCATCAGTCACATGTGCCGTCAGCCCATCGGTGGCGAGCACGAAAATGTCCCCCGGCATCAGTTCGCCCTGCTGGAAGTCGATGACGAAGTCATCGCTGACGCCGACCGCATGCGTGATGACATTGCGGCGTGGCCAGGTGAGCGCCTCGGCCGCGCTGATCATGCCTCGATCCAGCAGCTCCTGCACTTCGGTGTGGTCCTTCGAAATCTGCGAGATCGCGGCGTTGCGGATCAGATAGACTCGGCTGTCGCCCGCCCACAGGCAGGCAAACCGTCCGTCCATCGCCAACAGGGCCGCGATCGTGGAGCCGATCGTGATGCCGCGCGATTCCGATATGCTGCGGATTTCGGCATTGGCCCGGCTCAGCCTGTCCTCGAAACGCGCCCGCAGGTCCGGAGCTGAGCTTGCGATGCCGATCGTGGCCAGGTGGTCGACAATGCTGGCCGAGGCGACCTCTCCGGCCTCATGCCCGCCCATTCCGTCCGCCACCACCCAAAGGCCGGTTCGCGGCTCAAGCAGGTAATTGTCCTCATTGTGTTCGCGGACACAGCCCTTGTGGCTCACGCCGAAACTATCAAAGGGAAGGGCGACATCGCTCACCTTGCCACCAAACGCGTCTCACGCGTCCTCTGAGGCGCACTCCCGGGCGCCCGCTCACACCAGTCTGCCACAGGCTCGGCCATTAAAGTATCGAAATTAAGGTCCGGGCGCCTGAGGCTCCCGAAGGGAGTCACCGCATTGAAAAGTTCGAAGCCCATCTCAAAACGCCTTCGGACAGCTGAATCCGGAAAGTGCCGGAAGCAGGAACGGGTTGGGGCCGGAGCCGGCCTGGATCGTATAGCTGACGTCGCGCCCGCCGATCACGAAGCGCGCTTGGACATTGTCGTCGGTGCCGGTGATGGTCGCCTTGTCCATTAGCCGCTTCAGCGCCCACGGCCCTTCAAACTTGATGGTGGATTCGCGGCCTGGCATCTCCGGCGTCAGGCTGAGACTGGCGGATCCACTGGCCGCTCCGCTCGGCCAGGTCACGGTGCTCGGCGTGCTGCCCGCCTGGTTGCTCTGCACGGCCTGGCCGTCGACATCGAGCACCGCCGCATCGGCATCGCCATGCAGTGAGAACGGCGTGAAGGTGATGCTGGCCGAGGGCGTCGAACCGCCTTGGGGAAAGAAAGCGCTGCGGATTTCGGCCGCCTGCTGGAAGCTTTTCAGCGTCGATTTCGACAGGTCGCGGCCGAAGCGCGCATCCTGTTTCCAGCTCCAGTCCTGGCCACTCATGTCGATCAGCGATGCGAGGTTTTGCGCAAAGAACCGGTCCAGCAGCCCGCCCGGTGCGAACAGTTTCGCGAAATCCGCCATCGCCACATCCTCGGTGCCATTGCCGGCGAAAGGATAACGGCCGTTGACGGCCGCCTCGCAAGGCGCCGTGACCGCCTGGTCGAGCAGCTGGTTCAAATTCGCCACCGAAGTCTCGGCGACGTTGCCTTCGAATTCGTCCGCCGTCGCATTGACCATTCTGGCGAGTGGCTTGGGCAGGCGCGAGGAATTGGCACGAAGTGTGGCGATCTGCAGCTGCAGATTGGCGTTGACGCGCTCCGTCTGCGACGGCACGTCGGTCGCCAGTTGCAGGCTCTTGTAGATGTCGCGGAAATTCTGGGTCAAGGCATCGATCGGGCGGCGCCCGGCAGGACCGCTCACCAAGGTCTGGAACGACCTGTACTGAGCTTCGATGTTGCCCCCGGGGCTCTGGTTTTGCGCCGCCGCGGATCCCGGGCCGGCACGGCTTTGCGATTTTCCGGTAGCTATTTGTATGCCGATCCGAGCCAGACCCCCGGCCATCTTGGTGGCGTCTTGCGACTGGCCTTGAACCGTGTCGGCTTCAACCCCGGTGGCTGGCTCCTTGCCAGAAGCAGCGCCCCGCGTAAGGGCAGTTTCGGCGGTGATCGCCGTAAACAGCTGTTCGATTGGCGAGGTTGGCGATGCGACGGCGGAAACCGCGATATAGTGCGGCTTGTCCTTCAGCATCGCTTTGAATTTCAACCCATCAAGAACGCTGTTCCACGCGGTTGCGAACTCCTTGCCGTAGCGATCGAGGAGCTCGGGGCCGAGCTTAAGCAACTCCTGATCGATGCCGCCCTGTTCGCCGCCGCCGCCAAGCACCCACTGGTCGTCGACGAGCATCTGCGCAATGCGCGAGAGCTGTCCGAGATAGAAACGGTTGAAGCCGGCATAGGTATAGAGGCCTGGAACACGAAGGCCCGACAGGTCGCCGCCATCGACACGCTCGAATACCAGCGGCGTTTCCGGTCCGCCCTTCACGGAAACGGAGAAATCGTCCAGCGCTGCCGAATATACCGCCGACTTGATCAAGGCGGAGGCGCGGTCGGCAAGGCTCATGCGCCCGAGCGAGCGCTGGGCCGCCTCGACGAGCGGCTGGTTCAGTTCGAAAACCGGATCATAGGCGTCGTCCAGGGCAAGCATGGCGCGCAGGTGCTTTTCGAGTTGCTCGCGTCCCTCGCGGTTGTTTTCGCCTGGATAGCGGTTTTGTTCCCAATCCTGCTTCATCCAGGAAACGATCAACGCATCGTCGACCTTCGGCGCCTTGCCGCCAAGCATCAGATAGATTTTCAACGGCTCGTAGAGCGCGGCGGGATCGGCCATCTTGGTCTGGATCGTCCGCTCGGCCTGGATCAGCAGGCGCGATCGGAACATGCGCTCCAGCGCTTGCCGGTAGGCGGTCCTCGAGGCCGAAAGCAGTCTCTCCCGCTGGCTGAGGCCAAACGTCTCCCCGATCGGTGTCGGCGCGGCCCCGGTTTCGAACCCGGCCGGCAGATCACGCAGCTGGTCGAGCGGACCGATGACGTTTTCGAGGTCCACATCGGTAACCTTGGTGCTTTTGAGCAGCGCATCCGCCGTCGTGCGATACTGGCCCATGGCTTGCGTGGTGGAGGCGATCAGCGACCTGTTGGCAGTGAAGCTCAGGGCCAGGGTGCCGAGGGCCGCCGCGGCGATCAACGTGATGGCGCTAAGCCCGGCAAATCTGGCGATCGCTGCCCGCCTTGCCGCCGATTTGTCGTACGAGACCCATCCGGATTCAGCGAAAATGACGCTTGTCAGCAGATCATGCAAAAAGAAGCTTTTGCCGGTTCCCGACAGATGGGAGCAGGAATTGCTGCCGAAGGTGCGGCCGATCGCGCCCAACACCTGATCGATGGGCGTTCCCTCTTGTGTGCCTGACGAGAAATAGAGCCCCCGCAGGCTGGCATTCACCTGACTGCGGCCCGGATCGAACAGGCCGGCGATAAAATTCGCAATTCGGCCCTTCATCGCGCCAAACTGCGCCGGGAAGCCAAAGACGGATATCCGCGCGACCGGGTCAGCCTCTTCCTGAAGTCGATCAGGCATCTCCTCGACCAGACGTCTTGCCAGTGCATCGAATTCGGCCGGCGCCTCGGCGGCCATGTTCTTCGTGCGATCGCTGGTCTGGAATGTCGCGCCCCAGACCTTGCGCCTGCGCGTCTCGTCGAAACCGCCGAAATAGTCCATGAAGCCGACAACAAGATCGGCCTTGGTGAACAGCAAATACACCGGAAACTGGATTTTCAGCGTCTCGTGGATTTCCCGCAGACGACTGCGTATCTCGACGACATGAGCGTCAAGCTGCTGATCGTCGAGGCCGATGAGATCGGCAAGGCTGATCGCCAGGATGACGCCGTTTATCGGTTGCCGTGTGCGGTATTTCTTGAGCAGCGACAGGAAGGCGAGCCAGCTCTTGCTGTCGCTCTGGGCGTTGGAATCCTGCGTCGTGTAGCGTCCGGCGGTGTCGATCAGCACGGCCTGGTCGGTGAACCACCAGTCGCAGGCGCGTGTTCCGCCAACACCGGCGACCGGCTGGGCATCACCCGAAACGGCCAGTGGGAAATTCAGGCCGGAATTGACCAGTGCCGTTGTCTTGCCTGCGCCGGGCGGCCCGATGATGATGTACCAGGGGACGTCATAGAGGAAATTGCGCTTGCCGCTCGATCGTTTAAGCGCGGCGATCGCCTCGTTCATGCGCGCCTCGAGCACCTGCGAGTCGGCATCCCTGTCGTCGTTGCGGGCAGCGGCCGTCTCCAGCGCCTTTTGCGCCTTGCGCATCCGCCAGAAACGCAATCCGTAGAAGAGCGCTACGGCCGCCACGATCACGCCAATGATTGCCGCACGAAGCCAGACAGGCCCGAGAGGACGGCTATCGGAAAAGCGGATCAATGGTCCGGCAAACCACACTGCCGCCGAAAAACCGGCCAGCGCGATCATGCTGAAGATCCGCAGCAGCCAACGCGTCATCGGCGCTTCCAACCGGCCGTGCTCACAATGTTTCCTCCTTGGCGATCATCACATCGACACGGCGGTTCGTGGCGCGGCCTTCCGGTGTTGCATTGTCGGCGATCGGCTCGTCCTCGCCCTTGCCGTCGACGGTCAGTCGCGAGGGATCGCTGAACTTTGGCGCCATCATCGTTTCGACGGCCTTCGCCCTGGCCACGGATAGGTCGAAGTTGGACTTGAACGGGCTCGATTTTCGCGGCTTCACATTGTCCGTATGGCCAACGATCCTGATTGGCCCGCGCTCGGGTTCCAGGGCGGCTGCGATATCAGCGGCTATGGGCTGGAACTCCGGTTTCGCATCGGCTCGGCCGGACTGGAACAGTAGGAGATTGTTGATTTCCACGACGATGAAGTCGCCCTTCGTGCCGATGGTCAGCCCGCCGGCTTCGACTTCCTTGGCCAGTGCCGAGCGGATGCGGTCGATCTGTGTGGTCGCGGCTACGGGTGCGGAGACTTTCACCGGCTCAGCCAACGGCGCCACGCTGGCGCGCTCGATGGCGATCGGAGTCGATGGGTTGAGTGCCAGCAATTCACCGGCGGCGGCGTCGCCTTCATTGGTAATGGAGACCCGCAGCGCGAAGAACGCCGCAGTCAGCAGTGCTGACGCCGCTGCCGCAACGGCCCAGATTGGCAGGCGTGTCGACGATTGAGTCATCGTTGCCGCCAGGCCGCGCCAGCGAGGCGAGATGTCCTCGTCCGCGCGAGGCTTAAAATAGCGAAGCGTTTCGTAGACGTCGCGCCGGACGCGTTCGAGATTGGTGTCGTCGCGTGTCAGGCCGCGATACTGGCCCTCGAACCCCAGCGACAGGCAGACATGCATCAGTTCGAGCAGATCGCAATGCGCCTCCGGGCTGGCCAGGATCTTGTTCAGCGCTTCGAAAAAGCCCGTGCCGGTGGGCTCGACGTGGAAGAACTGCGACAGCATGCTGTGCTGCGCCCAGGCGTCCTTGCGTGGCCAGGGCAGGTTGTCGATGAGATCGTCGGCTGTTTCGCACAGGGCAAATTTCGCAATCCGCGCATCCTCTTCGGCAACGCGTGCTTTCTCCAATGCCCTGTCGAATCTATCGATCGCCTCGGTGATATGTTCGGCCAACGGTTCCGCTCGTCTCTCGACGGAGATAAGCCTGAGTTGGCCGAACAGCATCAGCAACGGTGCGGCCGCGGCAAGGATCGGGTTTGCCGCGGAATATCGGACACTGTCGGTGACGTTGAGCAGGGTCTCCTGCCGCAGAGCCGACGTCGGCGCCGCTAGGGAAGCACCGCTTCCTGCCGCCACCGACGGAGTTCCCTGATAAATCACGGTCCCGGACGTCCAGCCCGGCGGGGTATGCCGGCCGACGCCGGGATCGAACACAGTCGATTCCTTGATATGCGATGGTTGTCCGTCATCCCCGGCGGGCTCCGGAGGGACCGGCGCTGGCTTTCGCTCACGCGGTGGCGTGGCGCGAATGACGGTCTTGCCCGCCGGGCCGAAAGGATCGTCCTTCGAGCTCATCGCCGATCGTCCGTCCGCGCGCGGCGCCCGCATTCTCGCCGGACAGGCGCAAAGCCGTTCGCGGTCAGGTAAAGCAAACGCGAGCCTTGCGGGCCAGGGCAGTGCCCGCAGGAAGGTCGGCTACATCGTGCTATCTCGCCGTAAGATGACATTGTCGCGACCCCCAGGTCGATCAGCCTTACCCGCTTAGCGAATTGTCGTATGCGATCGTAATCTCAGAAACTCTCGATTGGAACCGGATGCCGCGCACCGAAGAGGTTGTCTTCGTCGGCGGCAGCGCCGCGGCTCCCTGAAGCGCCTATTTCTGCTTGTCGGCCTTGGCATAGGCTTCGCTGAAATAGGCCAGGAATATGTCCAACATGCCGTTCTCGTGTGCTTCCTCCATGGTTCGCCAGGTCGCGACAAAAGCGTCCCAGGCCTGGCTCTTTTTCGACGAGAACGACGTCGGCGGAAGCTTTCTTCCGATCGCTTCGGGAGACAGGTCGTCAAGCAGCCGCGACAGCGCGGCCTGCATGGCGGCATAGGTGGCGAATTCGTGCGTCTTGAGATCGCGGAAGGCATCTTCGATGCTACGCTTGGCATCGAGATAGCCGGCTCGGCGCCGTGCGAACATGATTTCGAGGATGTCGTCGGTTCCCGGAACGAACTTCAGCGGATTGTTGTCGGCGGCACTGATCATCGTTCGCGGTGTGCTCTTGGCCAGCATCTTCGCCGCCGCGCGTGCCTTCAGCAGCAAGGTCAGTTCCTCGACCACCATTCGCAGCACCGCACCGATTTCGGCGGCAACTTCATGCGGGTCGCGCGATTGCAGCAATTCCGGCGAAATGCCGGCTCCGGTCGCGATTTCGCTCAGCACTTCGTCCCTGGTCGAGGGCAGGGGCGGTTGCGACGGGAACGTCGACGCCGCAACGCGCTGCCCGGACCGTTGCTCCGTGGGATCGAAAAACCTCCCATCTCCGAATTCCAGCGAGCGGCCTGCCGCGAGCGGCATTTCCCGCTTCATCGAACCGTGGCTAGGATGACCCGTCGCGGCGCGCTCCTCGACGATCGACACGAAGATGACATAGCGGCCGATCAGCATCCGGTCGCCGTTGACCATCTGATGCGGGCCGGTCATGCGCTGGCTTGAACCGTTGATGTAGGTTCCGTTGCGTGAGACGTCGTGCAGCCAGAACGCGCCTGCCTCGTAGCGGATTTCGCAATGCCGGCCCGAGATGAACTTGTCGGGGTCCGGTAAGATCCAGTCGCAAGCATCGCGTCCGATCTCGAAGCTGCGATCCTGCGCCGCGTAACCGGTCGGGATGCCCGGAGGCAAGGCGTCGACATTGTTGATTTGCAGACTGATGTACATCCAGGATCGCCGTCGAACACTGACCGATACTCCACATTCTAGCAGTTTGCACATCCAACAGGACAGCGGCGTTTCGAGGCGATGCATGGACAGGTTAAGGTTTTCCGCGGGCGTCCCTCTTTGGCCAGCGGGACAATATGTGGTAGGCTCAACATGGCCTGGGGCGGCGGGCCTGAAAAGTTCCTGATGAGATGGCGGGAACTTCAAATCCACCGCGCCGGCGGCCGCGTCCAGGAGGGGCACGACCCATGCCGAACGAACGTGCCACGGTTGTGCAGACACCGGTCGGCGCCGAGCTGACCTTCACGCATCTTGTCGGCCGCGACGAGATCAGCCGCTGCTTTGCCTATACGGTCGGGTTCGTCGGACCCAGTTCCGACATCGACCCGGCGAAGATGCTGGGGGGCGGGGTTTCGGTCGAAGGCGAATCCGATCCGAAACGGTGGTTCAGCGGCCTTGTGTCCGAATTTCGCCTGACGCGCATCGAGGACCGGCTGGCCTACTACGAAGCGGTCGTCAGGCCTTGGCTCTGGTTTCTCGGCAACACCACCGATTGCCGGATCTTTCAAAACATGACCGCGGTCGAGATCGTCGAAAAGATCTTCTCGAAATACGGAACGGCGAAATTCGAGAAGCGGTTGCAAGGGTCGTACCCGTCGCGCGAATACTGCGTGCAGTACGATGAGAGCGATCTCGATTTCGTGCAGCGCCTGCTCGAGCACGAAGGCATCTTCTATTTCTTCGAGCATGACGAGGGCAAGCACACGCTCGTTCTGTGCGACGCGATGAGCAAGCTGAAGCCGGCGCCGGGCTACGAGAAGATACCTTATAATTTCGAGGGACAGGGCTCGCGGCGCGACGTCGAATACATCACCGAATGGATTCCGGGCAGTTCGGTGCGGCCGGGAGCCTATGCTCACACTGACTATGATTTCAAGAAGCCGGGCGCCGATCTGATGGCGAAGTCCGCCCAGCCGTTCAGCCACAAAGAAGCCTCCGGCGAGAATTATCGCCAGCCAGGGGCACATCTTGATGTCGGACGCGGCGACACCCTGGCCGGTATCCGGCGCGAGGAACTCCAGGCCGTGCACCAGCGCATCACCGCGGTCGGAACCGTGCGCGGCCTCCATTCCGGCTGCACCTTCAAGCTGGAAAGCTTTCCGCGCGATGACCAGAACCAGGAGTATCTGGTGGTCAGCGCCGAATACAGGCTGTTCGATCCCGGCTACAGAACCCAGAACGAGGCCCACAGCGAGAATTACAAGGTCGTGCTGGGTGTCGCGCCAACTGCCTTACCCTATCGCCCTCCGCGGATCACGGCGCGGCCGATCATGCGCGGGCCGCAGACGGCGACGGTGGTCGGGCCTTCAGGCGAGGAGATATTCACCGACAAATATGCCCGGGTGAAGGTGCAGTTCCACTGGGACCGCCTGGGCAAGAAGAACGAAAACAGTTCCTGCTTCGTGCGTGTCTCGCAGACCTGGGCCGGCAGCGGCTGGGGCTTCATCCAGATACCGCGCATCGGCCAGGAGGTGATCGTCGACTTCCTCGAAGGCGATCCCGACCTGCCGATCATCACCGGCAGAGTCTACAACGCCTCGCAGATGCCGCCTTACGGCTTGCCGGGCAACGCAACGCAATCGGGTTGGAAATCCAACTCCTCGAAAGGCGGCGGCGGTTACAACGAGCTGATGTTCGAGGACAAGGCCGGTTCCGAACTGGTCAACTTCCAGGCGCAGAAGGACCACAACCTTCTCATCAAGCACGACCGCACCAAGCTCGTCCAGCACGACCAGTCCGACCGCATCGACCACGATGCCAAGCATTCCGTCGGCCACAACCTCGACGAGGACGTCGGCAACAACAAGACGGTCAAGGTCGGCGTCGACCAGACCACGAATATCGGCTCGAATGACACCGAGACGGTGGGCAAGAACCGGTCGCTGACGGTGGGGTCAAACGAGACGATAGGCATCGGTTCGAACTCGACGGAGACGATCGGCTCCAACCACTCGCAAACCGTGGGGATTGTCCAGACGGTGACTGTTGGCGCTGCCCGCATCGATACGGTCGGCGCGTCCGAGACACGAAGCGTTGGCGGCCCGCAAGAAAATACAATCGGTGCGACACGGTCGGTCACGGTCGGCGCGGCGCAGAGCCATACGATAGGGGCCAGCGACAGCTGGAACATATCCGCCAGCCAGAGCATCGAGATCGGCGCGGACCAGGGCATAAAAATTGGCGGCGCCCAGATGGCCGAGATCACCAAGACCCGCAAGACAGAGATAGGCGCCGACGACAGCACACAGGTGGCGGGCGCACATGAGCTGAAGGTCGGAAAAAAGAGCCTGGTCCAGATCGCCGACGACTCGGCCTTCAACGTAGGCAAGAATTATACGCTTGAGGCGAAGGACTCGATCACGCTGAAGTGCGGAAGTGCGGAAATCATCATGAAGAAGGATGGGACGATCAACATCAATGGCAAGGATATTTCCATTGATGCTTCCGGAAAGATCAGCGGCAAGGCATCCGGCGATATCAAATTCAAGGGCAGCAAGATCCACCAGAATTAGAGGGACGAAGCATGGCCGAAGTTCGTGATCGCATCGATGGTGTCGTGATCGGCATTTTCCTGGGATTTGACGACACATCGCCGCTGGTGGTCTTTCCTGGAAACCCTGTCGAGACAGCGATCGCCGCGCGAAGTCTGACCAAGCTCGACGCCAGCATGATCGGCGCTGAAGTTGCGCTGCTCTTTCAGGAGGGCGATCCCTTGCACCCGCTGATCGTGGGTAAACTTGTGGAGCCTTCGCGTCGGGCTCACGCGCAGCAGATCGTGCGCGACGGTGAATTGGTCCACATTGTCGGCAATGAGCGCATCGAACTGCGTTGCGGCAAGTCCGTAATTATCATGGAGAAGGATGGCCACATCACCATCCGGGGAACCTATGTCACCAGCCACGCCAGCGCGGCCAATCGAATCCGCGGCGGCTCCGTGAATCTGAACTGATGCCGGCACCAATCCTTTACGAGATCGTGCGGCAGCATGTGGAACAGGCAGCCTTCCTGTGGACGGTGTACCATTACCATTTGCTGCATCCTGATGAAAACCCGGACATGGATGATGAGCGCCTTGCGAGGTTGATAGAGCGCCTTGAAGCGTTTCTCGATGGAGCCAGGGTCGCGGGTGAGGCCGGCCGAAAGATCGCGCAACAGCGCTTCGAAGAATTCCCGGAAGCGGGAGAACTGTTCGTGGTTCAGATGCTCTCCGCTCATAAGCCGATCCGCATCATCGACCTTGATCTTGCCAAGGTGCAGCGCTTTATCGAAGTCAATTTGGGAAAGGCCTGAGGCGACCCTCCACGGGTAACGTCCCGAGGCAGACTATTCCGATCTTTCGAGGAGTTCGGGAGGCACAGGCATGAGGGTCCAGCCCGTGCCGTCGTGGCGAGCCAAGCCTTCACGATCGAAGTACCAGATGATGCCTTGCTTGACCTCGATGTTCTTCGGGCTGCGATACTCGGCGGGCAGGGGTAGGGTGTCCAACAGGTTCAGCTTGGTGTCGAATATGAAGATTGCTGTCTTGCCCAACACGTAGAGTTTCGAGCTGTCGAAGCGGATACGGAGGAACTTCTCGAGTAAACCTTCGACGGAGGCGTCCTCCATCGTGCCAGGTCCTGTTCCCGTAACAATAGTACCGCCGCCGCCCACGGCAACAAGCCGCGATGCGTCCACAAAGACAAGATCATACAAGGACTGATTGTTTGGGAGTTCTGCCTGGCCCCATTCCCCGTCGTTGTAGAAGTAGAGGCAACCTCGCGCGGCATGCTTGGGGCGGCTGTGGGTGTATCCGCAGACCGCCAGTTTGTTCGGGCTGATCGCGGCGATGCCCTCCAGGAAATTGTTTGCCATCCCATCGACGTCACGCTCGCAAATCCGGACCCATTCATCCTTCCTTGGTCTGAAATAGACTTGGGAACCGTCGCCGCAAACATAGAGGATGCCCGCTTTTTGGGTGATGCCAAGCGTCGAGCCGAGATCCTCGGCATCCTCGCTGAGGACGCCGGCACCGGGGATCTTTTCGTAGTCCACGTCCTCGGTAAGAAAGTAGAGGTCGCCCTCATTGGTCAGAGCGACGAACACATTCTCGTTGTCGCTCTCGAATGGGTAGGCGCAGACGGAAACGACTGTTCGCGGGATGTCGACATCCGCGACCTGTTGCTCTGTCGTGTCCTGAAACATGAGGAAACGCGAATACGGATCCTCGTCGTCGAGCTCGGTTGGGACCGCGGCGATAAGATCTGGAGCAATGTAGCCCGATGCTCGAATCTTCATCTGCGTACTCCTGGCGTGTCGGTCTATCTTCTGGGCTTTGGCGGCTTCATCGTCTTCTTGGCTTCCTTGCCGGGCAATGGGTTGGAGGTTCTGCCCTTCTGGCTGGCCGCGAATGCGCTTTGCTGCGCCTCAACCGCTTCCTTTGCCTTCTTGATGCAATTCGCATTGAGGTCCTGAAGGTCGTCAAGACATGAAATGGTTGCTTCGGTAATCTTGCTCATCGGCGCAACGCCGAGTTTGCCCTGCCCTTTCAACTTGGCTTTCGCATCCGCTAGTTTTTTGCCTTTGAGTTTGGCCAGACCGGGCCGGCCCAGCGTAACGATCTGTTCACGGTCAGCCTCATGAATCCGTTCGTGATCATCAGGACTGAGACAGATGCATACCCCCTCTCCAAGTGTCGGAGCATTGGCGATGCGCGTCGATGCAACATCCGCGTTCGCCCGACTGCCCGTTCGGAAACACTTGTCCGGTACGATATGATGTGCCTCGCCGCCATTGTCGTTGCAGACCGCCGCGATCGCGTCATAGGAGCCAATCAGGCATTTTTCCGTGCTGTAGATGACTCCGGCGCCGGTGGCCAGTTTCGGAAAGGTCAGCGTATTTCCCTGCGGTGAAGCGTGATTGTTGGTCGACAGGTCCGTCATCCGGTTGACGGGCTCGCCGTCGGCCTTGACATTGCTCGACCAGGCGACGGCGTACTCCTTGCCGGTATTCTTCGATGTGATGATGCCTTTCTTGGTCGCGCAGCCCGCTTCCGTGCCGCTTGTCTTGGTGTAGTAGGATTTGTTTTTCTGCGTGATCGTCTGGCCGCCGATCTTGACGGTGCTGGTGCCCTTGTCCGTGTCGCTGTCGAAGCCGAAAGAAGGATAGGGAATAGGAATGCCAGGGGGCGTTGCCGGATTCTCCGGCGGCGTGAAGCAGACATCGGGAAAGGCCGCTATGACCTTGTTGCCCTGCGCCTTGCAGGCGACTTCGAGACTGTTGGCGTAGACCGTCATCTATGCAGCCTCGCAGCGAAGATGGCTGCGCCGCACGCGCCGGAATCTTCGGACGCCTCGATCAGGACCGGATTGCCGGCCGCGTAGCCCTTCCTTGCCGCCGCGAAGGCCATGCCGATCATCACCGGCACCGCCGCCGCTCCGATATTTCCAAGCGATTCACCCGGCGACCACAGGTCCTGAAAGTCATGGGCACCTCGCACGAGCCGAAGGCTTGCCAGGGCCGTTTGCTTGAACCAGTACTGCTCGCCGATAAGGTCCGAAATACGGAACCCCAACTGGTTCATCTCAATGCCGGCCTCCTTGAGTGCGTGCCGGTAGGCGGTCGTCAATCCGTCCCCGCGCAGCGGTTCGTCAGCCTCGTTGTAGATGTATGCATTCTCTCGGGCGAGGCCCAGACCGTGCAGCCTCAGTCCGGATCCATGACCAGCATGGGTGCACAGCACAGCGGCCGCGGCCTCGCCGGGAATAAAACCGTTCGGATTGTTGGTGGCCAGCAAGCGACGGTTCGCCAGATAGAAGCCTATCGCCTCGGGAGTGAGGTAGCTGTCCACCCCTGCAACAATGACTGCTGAGGTTCCCCCTTCGGCCAGCAGCCGGCGCGCCTGTTCAAGTGCCACCAGACCGGATGGCCGGCCATGCGATATGGTGCGCGATCGTGGGTCGACGGCCATCTCAAGGATCGCACATACATTCCGCAAGAACGCGGAGGCATCCTGGACGGGTGAACCAGGCCGCGACGCCTCCGGAAGGCACAACAACATCGGCGTCCGTTCGCGCGCTTGCGTGCATATCTCGCTTATCGCAGCCGCCAGCATATGCGTCATACGTTTCTGGCCGATCCATTTTCGTGGCATGGTGACAGGGGAGCCAAGCAGCCACTCGCCTTCATCATCGGCGTACTGCGTCTCCTTGAAGCCGTCCAGGCGTGCGCGGAGCGCCGCACAAGACGACGGCGCATCAAGGCCGACAGCCGTCACCATCCCGGTCGCCACGATGTCGAGCGCAGCCGTCATGCGTCCTCTGCCTCCGGCTGAATCGGTTCCGCGATCGGCCGCACATATGGCTTCTTGACGGCTTTGGCGTGGAGCATGCCTGGCGTCGGCGGCCCGACCCAGCATTCGGTAAAGTCGAGGATCGTGCGCTGGAGGCGTTGCGACACACGCCAGACCAATGAAAAGCGCCGATTTTCGGTGTCGAACAAAACAGTGTCCGGATGAATATCGGCCTCGAATGCCTTGGTGTCGCCCTTGAACATTGCAACCTTGATGGCCGTGGCTGGCATTCTGAAATGTTCGCGCCCCCTTGGTGTCAAATTGATGAGCTGCATTTCCTCGCCACCGCGCGGCGGATCGATTTGCTGGTCGGACGGGGCCACCTGGAAGTAGCGTTCGTCGAAGTCCGGCGGCAGAAACGGGAAAATGTTGTTGGCCCAGTTGTCGTCATAGGTGCCGCCATATTCGATCCGGCCCGGCCAACCGCGGCCCATCGGGCCAAAGCTCATCGGCTTGTAGTCGCCGAATGGCGAGCGGATCTCTTCGCCAACCGCTTGCGTATTCGGCAGCCGCAGCCCGGGGATGAGGCGCTGGTTCCTGGTGCGCGACCAGCCGGTGCCGACCGGGTTGTATTTGTAGCTGGCCGGCAGCTTGTCCTCCGCATCCAGCCTGTCGACGCCACCCCAGGCGACGTCATAGGAAATGGGCAGTTTCAGGAAGGGTTGCGGCGATGTGGCGGTAAAAACCGGGCCGATGGCGCGCCATTCGCGGTGGCCGACGACCTCGAACAGTTTTGACCAGTTGCCAATCTTGATGCCGACCGGCACGCGCTCGGCCCGCCGCCCGCCCGGCGCGTAGGCGAAGCCATTGGCGATCACGTCGCAGCGCGGTTTGCGGAAGGCGAAATCGGTTTCCCATAGCGTGGCGGAGTAGCCGGGTTCACCGGTTTGCGTGTCGGCAAAAACCAGCGGCACCTGTTCTGCCGATCTTTGCACCAGCCCGCCGGGCGTCGCGGGAAAGTCGAACGTGCCCTTGACCACCACGACGACCCACTCACGCCCGGTCGTGTCGGCGCTCACGCTGAACTCGTGCCGGTAACCCATCTGGTTCCAGATCCGCATCAGCTGGTCTCCCAGCTGGCGGCGAGGATTTGTTCCAGCATCGTTTGTGGCGATTGTGGATCGATGTCGAAAATGTCCGAACGGGCTGTCCACATCACCATGCCGCCGATGACTTCTTCACCCGGCTCGACTGATGGCACCGGCAGCCCGGCCAGCGCGGCATCCAGTTCGTCTGGCGTCAGCTCGCCGTTCTGGGCGGCGATGGCCGCCGCTTCGATCTGGGAAAACCACGCGTCGGCGTCAGCCAGCAAAACGGGAGCTTCGACGAGCTGCGCGACGACGCTCAAAGGAAACTTCCTGCCGACCCTGTCGGCGCTTTGCACGATGATGCCCACCGATGCGCCGAAGGAAGCCGGGCCAGCCAGAAAGCGCAGCGCGGTTGTGCTTGGCCAAATTTCCGGGCCAAACAGCGGCACGAGATGTTGCGCCAGCCAGCGGTCCCAGTCGCGAACAAAGTCGCCCGGCAGCCGCCGCGTCACGAAGTCGCCGGTGGCGGGCATTTTGCCGTAGAAGCCGGGCACGGTCATATCTGCGGCGGACATGAGAATTTCTTGAACATCTGGAGATTGTAGGGGTTCTCGACGCTGGCAGCCTTGAGTTCGAAATCGGCCCACATTCCCTTCGTGCCCAGGCGCAGGCTGTAGACATCTGACAGCGACGTGCCGGCGAAACGGCCGTTGCGCAGCATCCGCAGCCACGCCCAGCTCCCGGTCTCGTTGAGCATGATTTCGGGCGAACCGTCGATCGGCTGGAAGGCGAGCGAAATGACCCCGGTGCCGTCCTTGCCCGGCCACGTCATCGGTTGCGGCCGCGTCGCATTGTTGAAATAGACGAGGGTCTGGCCATCGAGATTGAGCGTCACGCGCGTGACGTTCGGAGACAGGTCCTTCGGTTCGAGCGTGAAGCTCATTACCGGTCCGGTACCACCGGGAAAGAGATCGTCGCGGATATGCCTGGCCTGCTCGAACGCCGCCAGCGCCGACGGATCGAGGCCGAAATCGGCGCGCCATTTCCACGGCTGGCTGGTGGTGTCGACATAGTTGATCAAATGGTCGTTGATGAAACCGTCGATCAGCCCGGCCGGTCCGAACAGGCGGGCGAAATCACGCACATTGACGTCGACCGCGCTGTCGGCGCTGAATGGATAGCGGTCGTTCAGCGCCGCCTGGCAGAACGGCAGTATGTCCGCGCGCCAGATGGCGTTGAGCTCCGAAGTGACCGCCTTCTGCGTCAAATTGCTGGTGTCGCCGGCAATGCCGCTAAGCCAGACGTTGATAGGGTCGGGCAGGATCTGCGCTTGCCTGGCGACCGCGCCCGTCAGCTCGGCAAGGCCGCCCTGCTTCTTGATGGCATCCTGCGGATTGGGGTTGGCGGTGACCGTCTGCAGCACGTTCGACAGCGCGGTCAGCGCGACAACGGCGGCATCGAGCGCCGGCGACTGGCCGTCGACCTCGGCAATGGTGCTCTTCAGCGGTTTGAAATGTTCGGCCACCAGATTGCCGGTCAGGTCCACCTCGGTGGCCGAGCCGGCGCGGGGCAGCAGTTTCGCACCGCTTGTCGCCAGCTTGCCGAGTTTTCCCAGCTTGCCGAGCAGTTTCGAGGCGCCCTTGGCCGCTGCCTTGTTGTCGGCGGGCGCGTCGTCGGAACGCGTCAGTTCGGTCTCCTGAACGACTGCGGTCAAGAGCCGCTTCAGCGCTGAATCCGCACTCGAGAGATCCTTCAGGTTTTCGCTGGCGACATTGAGATCGGTCAAGGGCGCGAGCCGCATGTCGCGCAGGAAGCTGTCCCATTGCGCGATGTAGTCGTCATAGTAGAGTTTTAGAATATCCTCGGACAGCGCCGAGACCGAGGTCTCGGAATTCTCCGAGCAACCGCCGGCGAAAACCGCGCGATCGAGCGCTGCCTGGGCGGCGACATCGTCGATGCGGTCGAGAATGGCGTCGTGGAAGCCGGCATAGGTGAAGGCTCCGGAAATGCCGACGCGAAGCGTCTTGTCGGAGCGCCGCGCAAACACCTTGCCGCCATTGGGGCCGGCGAAATTGGCGGGGATCCACTCCTTGAGCCCGGCCACCTCAGGATCGGCCAGCAGCTGCTTGTAGGCACGTGCCGGCAACGAGATCGTGCACACCGTTTTCAGCGCTTCGGCGACCAGCGCCTGGTCGGGCGCGACGTAGCTTTCGTCGACCGCCATGCGGCGGATGGCGGCAAGCTGATGCTCTTCGGCATCGGCGGTCGGAAAGGGTGCCGCGGCCGCGAATTCCGGCAGGCTGTTCACCCACCAGTTCTGGGCGAAATCGGGGTCCATCTGCGACAGGCCCGTCATCATGCGATAGGTCTTCAATGCGCCGAGCATGAAATCCGGATCGCGGATCTGCCGCCACATGGTCGCCTCGAGCAGCGCCACCATGCGCGGCTCAAGCACGTTGCGGAGCGCATGGTCGTAGGTGTCGGTCTGTGCCCGCACCAGTTCGGCCGAGGCCGACGGCCCGAGCAGATCCTGGGGCGCGCCCGGCGGTGCTGTCCGGGCATTCGCGACCGCATCCATCGCCTCGAGCGCGCCGTCTATGGCCGGCTGCTGCACCGATGCCGGATTTGCGGCAGTTGCGGTCAGCGGGGTTTGCAGCGCTTCGAACTGGCTTGCCTGCGCCGTGATCGCGTTGCGGTTGTCGAAATAGGACCAGGTGAACAGCCCGCCCGCCAGCAAGGCGGCCGCAGCACAAGCGGCCGCGGCACCGCGCCAGATCCAGGCGCGGCGGCGCTGCGCCAGCGGGTCGAAGGTGCCGAGGCCGGCTTCCCTGAAGATGACGTCGGTGAGCAGGTTCTTCAGGAAGAAGCTGCGTTTCTCGACCCTTTGCGCGGGCAGGGCCCGCCGCGGCGGCAGGCCGAAGGACGACGACAGCGCCGCGGTCAGCCGGTCGATGGGGGCCCCTTCCTGCGTCGCCGATGTCAGATAGAGGCCGCGCAGCCAGGCGGCTTCTTCATACCGGCTTTCGCCGAACATCGCCTCGACCAGCACCTGGATCGGTTCGGACAGGCTGGACAGCTGGGCAGGGAACCTGAAGATCTCGGCGCGGGCGGCGAGCTTGTCTTCGTCCTCCAGGCGCGGCACCAGTCGCCGCTCCAACTCCGTCGCCAGCGTCGAAATTTCGCGTTCGATGGTCTTGGCATCGACACGCGCATCCAGCGCGAAGGTCGTTCCCCAGACCTGTTCGCGCGAGGCGGTCGACAAGCCGCCGAAGAAGGCCTCGAACCCCTTGATCAGGTCGGCCTTGGTCAGCATGAGATAGACCGGGAGGCGGATTTCGAGCCGGTCGTTGAGCTCGGCCAGCCGGCGGCGGATCTTGCGGCCGTGTGCCTTGATTGCTTCGTCCCCCTCCGAAAGCACGTCGATCGAAAGCGCGACGATCACGCCATTGAGCGCGCGGCGGCCGCGATGCTTCTTCAAAAGGTCGAGGAAGCCCAGCCATTCCGCCGCGTCGACATCGGGCTGGCTCTCCTGCTGGACATAGCGGCCGGCAGTGTCGATCAGAACCGCGCTTTCAGAAAAGAACCAGTCGCAGTTGCGCGTGCCGCCGACGCCTTGTAGATCGTCGGTGAGGTCGATCGGAAAGTTCAGGCCGGACTGGCGCAAGGCGGTGGTCTTGCCGGTGGCCGGCGGCCCGACGATCACGTACCACGGCATCTCGCGCAGGAACTTGCGCCCGCCGAGTTTGCGACGCTTCAGTTCGGCCATCACCTCGGCGAATTTGGCCCCCACGGCCGCGACGTTCTCTTCACCAGGCCCGAGGGGCTTCTCCGCAACTGGCGCGGCGATCTCGGCGACGAACATGCGGTTGGCGCGGATCGCCCGGCGTTGGGCGACGATCAGCCAGATCAGCCAGAAGATGATCAGCCCCGCGATCATGGCAATGCGCACATTGTCGGAATCGAAGGGCGAATAGGGGCCGACCCTGACGATCGGACCGAACACCCAGATGACCAGCGACAGCAGCGTGATGCCGATCAGCGTCCACAGCCAGCGCGACGTCAGGACCGCCCAGAGGAAGCGCAGGATGAACATCTCACAGCCTCTTTTCGACGAGCACCTCGACGCGGCGGTTCAAGGCTCGCCCCTCGCGCGTGCTGTCGCTGGCCACCGGATCGGTGGCCGCGCGGCCCTCGGAATGGACGCGGTCCTGCGGCACGCCGTTCTGCACCAGCATGTCGGCGATCGTCTGGGCGCGCGCCTCCGACAGCCGCTGGTTGGTCGACAGCGGATTTGTCTTTTGCAGGGGAACGCCGTCCGTATGACCGATCACCGTGATGTTCCCGATCAGCTCCTGATTGGCCAGGATCACTTTGGCGATCGAAGCAATCAGGGGCTCGAAGCCGTCGCTCAGTTGCGGCCGCGACGACTGGAACAGTTCGGGATTGGAGGCCTGGATGATCAGCTTGGCCAGCGAGACGCTCTCGGTACCGCTGAGCGCGGATTTGAGGTCGGCCGGTGCCCCGGCCTGGAATTCCGGCAACAGCGCAAAATCCACTCTTTCCGGCGGCGGGGCGTCGACCTTGGGCGAGGTCCGGCTGATGTCGCCGCGTTCAGGCGGCGGCAGCGCGCGCACAAGGGCCGAAAGCTCGACCGCCTGGCTGCTCAGCCCCATCGACAGCCCGATATGGATGGCCGTGGCGACAACCGCCGCGCCGAGCGCCATCACCCAGATCGGCACGATGAAGCGCTGCGGCTCGTCGGATGCGATGACGCCCTTCCAGTTTGGCGACAGCGGCGCGCCCTCGGCGTCGGCATCGCGCAGGAAACGTGCCGCCGCCACGCGAACGGCGTTGAGCGAGCGGTCGCCTGAGCGGCCGGGCACGCGATATTTGCCGCGGAAGCCGAGCGCCATGCAATCATACTGCAGTTCCAGCAATTCGCGATCGCGGTTGGGATGGCGTTCGAGTTCGTCGAGACGCGTGAAGAACTGCGTGCCGGCATCGACATCGCCGCGCAGCATGACCACAAGCGGCTGCCGCGGCCAGGCGCTGGCCCCGCCCCAGGGCGTGTTCAGGGCGAGATCGTCGAGCAACGCCGCCACCACCCAGGCTGCCTGGTCGGCACGGTCCATCGAGGAGCCGGTCGCCATCGCCGTGTCGCGTGCCCGAACCAGTTCTTCGAGCAATCGGGTGCGCAACGCTTCCGGGTTCTCCGGCGCCAGCGCGCTTTCAAGCTCGGGCGCGAATTCGAGCAGTGGCGCGAATGCGTTGACGAGCGCGTTCGGGTGGGTGCGAGACCGCTTCATCGCCGCGCCCGGCAGCAGCGGTGCCATCGGCCGTGGCGTCGGCGCGCCGGTCAGCCTTATGCGGGTGCGTTCGCGATCCTCCGACAGTCCGAAAGGATCATCGCGGCTCATCATCTCACCTGTTCACCGAGTAGCAGTCCACCTGCGGCTCGCTTGGCAACACGCCCGAAACGCCGATGACGAAGCCGGGGGCATCGAGCAGCGACGCCCAGTGCTCGCTCTTCTGGTCCAGCTCGAGGCATAGCCGATCGCCGTCGTAAGGGATCTCTCGCGGTTGGGAATGAAGCGGCTTCAGCGGAATGCCGGGCAAACGCGATTTCCACAGGCCCTCGAACTGGTCGGCCGAGCCGACAGTCGCCTGATTGACGAAGATCTTGCGCAGCGCGTCTTCCGACAGCTCCGAACCGACGCGGATGACGATGCGGCTGGCCACCAGCAGCTTCGGGTTGTCGATGCGGATCTTCCACACATTGGTCGAATGCCGCATGACCGGCAGCGCCCGCGATTTCGGCTCGATGTAGCGCAGGCTGAGGATGAGCGAGCGTAGCGCATCCGCCAGCGCCATGTAGGCGGGGCCGGGCGCCATGTGATCGTAAGCCGGCAACTCACCCAGCCGCCGCGCGCTCGATCCGTAGGTCGCCATCGAACCGGCGAGCCCGGCAAGTTCCAGGTAAAGCTCGGCCGGATGGAAGACATCCTGCGCCAGCATGTGGGCCAGCCGCGGCCGCGCCGCATTGGCGAGGTTGAGCATCAGCAAATCTTCGACGCTGCGCCCCGGTCCGCCCATCACCATCTTGCCATGCGCCTCGGCGATCTGGTCGAGGCCGGTGACGACTTCCAGCAGCAATTGCCGATACCAGGCCACCGCGCCGGTTACCAGCGTCGGCGGCAGGAAGGTCTCGTCCAGCGAGACGCCGCCATCGGCTCGCACCCCCTTGAGGTCGGCGATCGGCAAGGCGGTGTAGCCACCGACCGACTTGCCGGGTGCCAGCAGCAGCGCCTGCGGGCGGGCGATTTCAATTTCTTCAGGGTCTGAGCCGCCCTGGACGGCGTCACGCACCGAGACGATCCGCCCGTGATAGCGGGCTCCCGAGGCGGCGGCGTGTGCCGGATCGAAGCCGACACCGCCGGGCGGCTCGAGCGGCAAGGCGACCAGCACCGGTCCGGCGGCCGTGTCCGGGGTGACCGGTAACGGTCGCGGCGCGTCCATCATCTCGGGAATGGCGAAAGGTGTCCCGTCCGGGAAGATGCCCCGTGCCGACAGGATGGCGACCTGGCCGGCGTCGAGCAACGCCTGGTCCAGCGTCAGCTGTTGGAAGCCGAACGTATGCAACTGCCCGGCCTGCAACGCGCCGCGCACCGTCGCCTCGAAAAAGCGATCCTGCTGCTGGAAATGCTGGGTCCGCAGGAAAAGTCCTTCGGACCACAGCACCCTGTTTGCATCGCTCATGCCGCTACTCTCTGCATGGAGCTTCCCTTATCTTGGCCGCTAGGCGGAAATGCCACCACTGCCAAGCGTGACGTTGATGGTAAATTGTGATCCCGCCGACACTGATTTGGTTGTCCGCCAGTTCCGGCCGCCGGGTTCGCGGATAAGTGCAACAAAGCCCAGCGCCGTCGCGTCCGGCTCGACCGTGATGGTCTTGGACGCGGTCTTGCCCGGCCCGACGGCAATCTGGTCCGATCCGATGAGGTCGCCCGCGAGTGCCGTGCCGGCATCCCCCTGCAGCGCAAAATAATCTGCGGAATTGAATTTCCCGGTGCTTTTCAGCCGCATCACGAGGACTGTAACTGGCCGGTCGCCCCCACCTGGTCCCGGGTTCATGCCGGCTCCGCCGGTCAGTTTCACGGTGACCACGGATGGTTTTGGCGGACCGCTCTGGCAAGCCGCAAGCAGTCCGGTCGCGCCCAGGGCAACGACAAATTCGCGTCGGTCGATCATGTCTCACTCCTCCTCATATGCATCCCGAAAATCAGCGCCGATTTCGCCAAGGAAGCTTTTCTCGGCGCTCTCGGCAATTTCACGATGGCGTTTCTGGTAAAGCTCCCACAGCTTGGCGCCGCGCCCGCCCGCAAGCAGGTTGCCGAGCGCCGAATTCGACTTCAGCTCCTGCTCGATCGCCGCCGGCTCAAAACGGTCGACCATACGTCGCAAAGCGGCCTGCACGCCGCGCCAGGCGCGCACGTGGTGTTGCGCGAGATCGCGAACCGCGTCGGCGATTGACGCTTCGCCGGCGAGAAATCCGGGGCTGCGCTCGGCGATAAGCGTGACGATGGCGTCGTCGACCGTCGGCAGGAACTTGAGCGGATTGACTTCGGATGCCCCGACCATGGTCTGGGCGACGCGGGCGTTGCCCTTTTCCTCGGCCCGCTTGCGAAGAAGCTGCATCAGGCCTTCCATCATCAGGCGGTATTCGCGGCCGAATTTCTCCATTTCTGCGACGCTGTCGCGTCCGGGGAAATCGGCTTCCTCGACGCCCATGCCGCGCAGGAATGCGGAGCGAAGCGCCATGTCCCCCAGTTGCGCCGCTTGCGGCAGGCGGGCAGGTTTTGCGGCAGCGCCCGTCCGCGCTGCGGCGCCTGCTGCCTGCACAGGCAGATCCCAGGGATTGGCGGATTGCGGTCGTGAGGCGATGCGCTCATGCTGTCCGTTCGAGCCGACGCCGTTTGCCGAACTTGGAGCGGCCGCTGGTCCGAAACCAAAGTCATCATTGAATTCGAACGGCTTTCCGGCGGCGGGTTCAGTTGGGCGGTTAAGAGAGGGCACAGGGTCTATGCTGAACGGATCCGCGAAGCTTGCCGCACTGCCAGTTTCGGGATGAGGATCAACGCCCGTCGAACCAGGCGTCGAAACCGGATCGAGGCTGAACGGGTCATCGAAAGCAGGCGAGCTGCGCTGACTGGAAGCAGCACGCTCGAACGCGCCAGCAACCGGCTGCTCGAACGGGTTGGGCAGATCGGCCGGTCGTGGCCGTCGCGGCTCTTCCTCGACCTTGGCGGAAAAGAAGTCGTCACCGCCGATGCTTATCGGCCCCCGCGATGCCTGCGGCAGGCGTTCGGGAACCGGCTGGCTGGCTGCTGCCGGTGCCTGGGCGGTTGGCGTCTGCAGTTCGACATGGACGACATAGTCGCCAAGCCTCAACCGCATGCCGCTTTGAAGGCGCGTCGACTGGCCGGCACCGAGCGGGCTGTCGGAGTCGTTTATGTACAGTCCGCTGCTCGACGTGTCGGTGACGAAGTAGCCGTCTCGCCCGCCCGTGATCCTGCAATGGGCGCGGGAAACGAACATGTCAGGATCGTTGATCTGCCAGCCTGCGTCGGCGCTGCGGCCGATCACCAGCTCGCCTTCGTCCAGCCGGGTCTGCCGTACCGCCTGGGTGCGTGGCCCTTGCTCCAGCGTCAGCAGCAGGCTCATGCCGCGACCCCCGCCATTTCCGGCCGCCATCCGACAATTGTCCGCAGCCGCAGATCGTCAGCATCGCCCCTTTCGGCGGGCCGCGCAAGCCAGGCGGTCCGGCCGAGCTGGACCGCGCCGATACGCGGCGGCGGCACGGCTTCGCGCGCCAGCACGATGCGCAGGTCGACGTCGAGCGTCTCCCCGACCATGTCGCGAACGGCCTGCTTGAACAGTTTGAGGCGCGAACCTCCCGGCAGGAACGCCTTGAACTCGTCGAAGCCGAGAGGGCCGACGCGCAGCTCGATCCTGCTTTGGCGGTTGAACACGCGCGGGCCGATCGTCGCTCCCCGGCCTAGCCCCGTATAGGCTTTCGCGAGGCGCGTCTGCAGCATGGTCGGAATGGTTATCCAGGCGGCGATGAATTCCTTGATTTGAACCGGCACCCTGAAGGCTTCCGCCAGGAACAGAGTCAGCCGTTCCGGACCATCGATCTGACTGGCGAGCGAAGCGGCTTGCCGAAGCTTGACAGTGTCGAGATCAGGATTCTGGGTTCCGGGAAGCCCGATACCCGCCATCGCTTCAAGCATGGCGCGAACGCGACCGCCGACCGCGCGCTCGACCTGAACCGCCGGATGCGCATCCGCCCAGGCGCGGTAGTAGAGGGCCATCATGCGGTGCTGAAGGA
Source organism: Mesorhizobium sp. M7A.F.Ca.US.008.03.1.1 (assembly GCF_003997495.1). Classification (GTDB taxonomy): domain Bacteria; phylum Pseudomonadota; class Alphaproteobacteria; order Rhizobiales; family Rhizobiaceae; genus Mesorhizobium. The sequence goes on from NZ_RZRU01000001.1 coordinate 246,184, forward strand.
TGTTGACGAAGTCCACGAAGGTGGTGTCGCTGGTCTGCTGTGAATCGGCGCCCGCGAACCACCGCTGCGACAGGCGGTCGAGCACCCAGCGCGTCAGATGCAGCGGCATTGGCCCCTCGGGTCCCAACAGACCGAGATTTGCAACCGTGACCCGGGCCGGTGCCTTGTCGCTGGCCTCGCGAAATTGCACCAGGTCCCGCGCGGAAAAGGCCAGCCGCACATGCTGGCCGAGCCTTGCCGGCTCGCGGTCGGGGCTTCCGGAATGGCCGAACAGGCGGCTCCGCTGTTCGAGACGGCGCAGCAGTTCAAAAAAGTCGAATCCTTCAGACAGACCTGCGGCCCGGTCCGGGCCGGCCTTGTCCAGATCAGGCGTCTTGTCTAGATCAGGTAGCGATTGCCGGGCGTCATCGGCCATGGCACATCCTCCTGCTTCTGCAGCAGCCGCGTGCGGGTTCGCACGAAGCCGTTTATTCCGGCATGCCGGGCAAACAGCCGCGCTAGCAAGGCCGACAGCAGCAAGGTGCTTTGCCCGGCCAGCACCGACTGATCGACATGCAGCGTCACTTCGGTGCCACGTCCGAAGCACATCGGCCCGTCGATCTGCAGTCGCTCGATAACCGACCGCGAGTCGATGCGCACGATCGAATGCACGTTGCGGGCAAGGCTTGGATCGCCCCGGTCGGCATAAAGATCGAGCAGCGCATGCAGCGGATCAACGCCGCGGCCGTCTTTGGCAAGGCTCAAGAAATTGAGCGCCAGCTGCGCCACCAGTCGCCAGGCGAGATCGTCGGCTCGGGATTCACCATCGGCTCCGGCGGGCAGTGCCGCGGGGATGGCCGGCTGCGGTGGACGCAACGCGCCGAGCAGCCGGACGGATTCGACCGGATCACCGGCCTCCAGCGTCAAGGTCGGATTGTCGTCGAGGATCGGCAGGTCGCGATTAGTGCAAAGCGCCATGATGTCGAGACGCTTCACCGGCCGGTTCGCGGGGTTTCCAAGCGGCCGCGATACGGCCAGGAAAACGTCGTCCCCGGTGTATGAGGTGCGGGTCAGGCCGTCACGCCGTTCATCCTCCGTTGCCCGGCGTGGACGCCGCTCCGTCGAATATACCCAGCCGCTGCCGCGGTTCTGCCCGAGGCTGAACAGCTCCGGTATCTCGGCGTCGCTGCCTTCACTGTCGGCATCCTCGACGCGCAGGACCCGATAGATCTCGAAGTCGCGCGCCCGCGTGCGGTCGGCGTGCAGCACCTGCCGCGTCTTCCGCTGATCGAGCTCGACGACGTTGCACTCACGCTCGAACAGATTGATGATCGGCGTCGCGAAAAGCTCGAAATCCGCCGGCGTCAGGTCGGCGAGTTCAGGCACCGGGCGGCGGAACAGGAAGATGATTTCCAGTCCGGCCTCGCATTTGCGCACCACCTGTTGCAGTCCCATGACCCGCGCATAGTGAAAGCGCTCCGGCATGACGAAATATTCGCGCAGCAGGCGGTACCCTTCGAATGTCGGACGGGTGCGCGGCATCAGGGCCTCGTCGTCGCTGATGCCGACCATTTCGGGTGCCGGCAAGGGCGACAGCCGGTTGGTCTTGCCTTCCGGTCGTGCGCCAATGGCCACGCAAGCGCCGAAAATGGCGTCGAACAGAAGCGGCGCCTTGGTGCGTCCAGCAAAATAGAGGTCGAGCCGGTCGAGCGCCAATTCGTCGAGTTTGCCTTTTCCGGTCCGCGTCAGCGCGAGGCGCAGCGCCGCCTCGCCGGCGATGCCACCAATCGGTCCGATGCCGGCCGCCGCCAGCGCGCTGCGGTCCTGAAAATAGCTGACCGAAGTGATCGCTATCGGCCATAAGGTCATGTCCTGTGCGGTCGAGAACGTGCAGCGCGTTGACAGGCCGGGTTGCAGGCTGGAGACCAGCCGCGTGTTGCGCTTGACGACGTGGCCGGCCGGCATGATCTGCACCTGCTGTCCGGGTTTCAGCACCGCCATTGCCGTTGCCGGCGCCGGCGTGACGAGATCGGGATAGAGGACATCGAGCATGCTGCGCGAAAATCGCGAGCGCTCGGCGTCGACCTTTAGTCGGGTACGCGCGGCGAGGAAGGCGACACCGTCCAGCAGCCGTTCGACATAAGGATCCGGGCAGGGCACCGTATCGAGGGAGAGGTTGCGCGCCACTGCCGGATGCATGTCGGCGAATTCCGCCGCAAGGCCGCGGATATGGGTCAGTTCCTCCTCGTAATATTCGATGAAGACCCGGTCCATCTCAGGCGTCCCTAATTTCGGTCCGCGCCAAGCCGTTGTCGAGATTGATCGTGGTGCGCAGGCGCATGCGTTCCGGTGTGGGCGTCATGATCAGCACGGCGTCTATCTCGATCTTCAGGCCCACGGTCTTGTCGCCGACGGTGACGCTAACCTTCGTCGCGCTTTCCTTGAGCCGGGGCTCAAAGGTGGCGAGCACCGAGCGGATTTCGCGTGCCAGCACGTCGCGGTCGAAGTCGCGGGACGACCTGCCCGAGAAGGAAGGCACGCCGTAATTGACCACGCTTCGACGCACCTCCGGAAAATCTGCGAGCGACGGCGGATTGTCCGCCATCTGCTCGTTTTCCAGGTCGGAAAGCAGCAGCGTGGCCTCGAAGCGCTCGGTATTGAACAGCGCCTCGATGTCCCGCCGCACTGCTTCCCGCAGCACGCGGGCCGACACCACCACGCCACGGCTTTCGATCTCGACGCGGTGCTGGGTCTGAAAGGCCAGGCGATGCAGACGTCGTTTCTGATCGGGCGTCAGCTCCGCATCCGCATCGATGGTCCGCGCACTGCCGGCAACGAGGGTATCGAGACGGTCCGCGCCAAGCTCGTCCAGCAGGACATGGCGCAGCCCGTCTATCTCCGAGGTCAAGCCCGGCAGGTCGTTGACGAGGCGATCCCACAGCGACGGCTGGACCGCCTCGCTTTTCGCCCGCAGGCTGCCCGCGATCTGCTGCTTGCCCGCGCCGGGCCGCCGAACCTCACTTGCCGACATAGACATCCATTTCGGCTTCGTCATTGCCGTCATAGACGAACTTGATCTTCTTGTAGGCGAAGCTGACCTCTTCCTGGATCAGGTCTTCCTCATCCTCTGCCTGCGACATGTCGTATTCCATGATCGAGGCGTCGGTGAGTGTCACGACCAGATAATCCTTGGTCTCGCCATCGATGGTCCGGCGTGCGGAGAACACCACTTCATCAAGCGCTTTGTTCTCGAACAGGGCCTTTTTCAGATAGGGCGAGGATTTGTCGTAGTGCTTGATGAACTTGATCATGCCCATGGATACGCGCCCACGGCGTGACAGCGAATTTGGATCATAAGGTGCGACCATCTTGTAGTCGACGCCATGGATTTCGATCTCGTCATCGTGGCCGTCGCGGGTGCTGGGCCCTTTGATATCGGGAACCTTCAGAAAACCATCAATCTTGACTGGCATTGTCTTTCTCCACCGCTTTCAAACAAAACAAGGTCTGGTTGCTGCAAATCAGGTCTTCACGGACGGCAGTTCCGATACCAGCCGCAGCGAGGCGTTGATGCCTTCCAACTGGTAATGCGGGCGCAGATAGAAGCGGGCGTTGTAATAACCCGGCCGTCCTTCCACGCTGTCCACCTGGACTTCGGCTGCGGCAAGCGGGCGCTTGGCCCGCGCCTTGTCGTCGGCAAAGGCCGGGTTGGCCAGCACGTAGCGGTTGATCCACTCGGTCAGCCATATCTGCATGTCGGAGCGTTCCTTGAACGAGCCGACCTTGTCGCGCGCAATCGCCTTGAGATAGTGCGCGAAGCGCGAGACCGGAAAGAGATAGGGCAGGTTGGCGCTCAGCCTTTCGTTCGACTGCGCGTCGGGGTCGACCAGCCGGCCGGCGCGCGTCTCGTCGTCCTGCAGCGAATGGGCGCCGATGAAGGCGGCCAGATCGGTATTCTTTCGATGCAGGATCGGCATCAGGCCGAGCTTGGCCAGTTCGGCCTCGCGCCGATCGTCGATGGCGACTTCGGTCGGACATTTCATCGCGATCGAGCCGTCGTCGGTCGGGAAGCTGTGCACCGGCAAATTGAGCACAGTGCCGCCATTCTCGACGCCGCGGATCTGCGTGCCCCAGCCGAAAAGCTTGTGGCTGCGGTTGATGTTGACGCCCATCGGGAAGGCGGCGTTCATCCAGACATATTTGTTGTGATCGCCTTCCACCTCTTCCTCGAAGGTGAAGCCCTTCACCGGAACGGTATCGGTGCCGTAGGGCAGCCTGGCTAGAACGCGGGGCATGGTCAGGCCGATATAGCGGGCGTCCTCGCTCTCGCGCAGCGACTGCCACGAGGCATAGGCCGGGTTGGAGACGATTTGCTGCAGGTCTTGCGGGTTCGGCAATTCCTGCCAGCTGTCCATGCGGAACAGGCGCGGCGAGGCGGCTGCGATAAACGGCGTGTGCGCCGAGGCGCAGATGCCGGAGATGTTGCGCAGCAGACCGACGTCGCGCGGGTGGTTGGAGAATTCATAGGCGCCGATCACACAGCCGATCGGCTCGCCACCCAGCATCGAATACTCGTCCGTATAGACCTTCTTGAAAATCGGGCTCTGGTCCCACATCTGACCTTCATAGTCTTCAAGCGTGTCGGCCAGCTGCTCCTTGGAGATGTTCATCACCCGGATCTTCAGCTTCTGATCCGTCTCGGTGTTGTTGACGAGATACCACAGGCCGCGCCATGTGCCTTCCATCTCGCGCACTTCCGGCGCGTGCAGGATCTCGTTGACCTGTGTCGTCAGCATCTTGTCGATGCCCGCGATCAGCGACTTGATCGACTTAATCGCATTGGATGAGATGGTCGTGGTGTCGGAACGCGATTGCGCCGCGAGCGCGAGATTGCGCACGAGTTGCTGCAGCTTCTCGCTGTCGTCCTTCTTGACCTTGAAGTCCTTCTCGAGGAGGCCGCTGAATTCGTCGAGGTTTATGGCTTCGGCCTCGGCGGTGACGGCGGCGGTCTTTTGCTGTTCGGCCATGGTCTACTCCCCTGCCTTGTCGTCGTCGGCCAGTGCCTGGCTGGCGATCTTGCCAAGCAGCGGCTCGTTGTTCAGCAACTGCGCGATGCGTTTCTCGGCGTCGACGCGGCCGTCCATGAAGCCGAGCAGTTCCTCGAGTTGGCGGCGCATCTTGAGGATCTCGGCCAGTTGCGGCACCTGCTCGGCGACCTTGTCGGGAGCGAAATCACCCATCTTGGTGAAGGTCAGATCGAGCGCCAGTTCCTCGTCGCGCTCCTGGCCTTCGGCTTGCGGCAGCGTGTTCTTCACCCGGGCTTTGACGCGGGGCCCGAGCGCTTCCATGAATTTGGGGAAGCGGTTCGCGTCGGTCTCGACGAAGGACCGGTCCAGCACCGATTTTGACGCTTCCTTGGTCTGCGAAGCGCCGGAAAGGTCGGCCATCACGGCCATGACAAACGGCAATTCGATCGTCGTCGGGCTACCGTAGGTTTCCACGTCGTAGGCGATCTGCACCCGTGGCGCGCGATTTCGTTCGATGACCTTCGCTTTGCTTTCGGCTGGCATGTCTGTTACCTTTCATCCTTCTGAGCCGCCTTCTTGACATCGGGAACGCCGGCAAGGAGCCGGAATTCCTTCAGCCCAGACGGGGCGAGATCTTCCATCAGTTCAACGAAATCCATGTGCACCATGCGGCGCACACGCCGCGCCAGATGCGGTATAGGGCTCGACGGTTCGGTGCGGTCATAGAAGGCGACGACCAGGTCGAGGCACTTCACCACGTCGTCGCGCGAGGAGATCCGGTCGGGAAGCCCCGTGCTCGAGTCCGTGTAGCTTGCCGCACTTGTCATAGTCTCGGCTCCATGACCGTTTCGAGCTGGCGTTGCTGGTTCTGCCGGAATGGGCGGCTTGGCCGCGCCATTCGCCACCGCACCCGCTGCCGAATTCCGTTCGAGGGTCGTCAGCAAACGCTGCAGAAACCGCTTTAAGTCCGGGACCGGAGCGCCGCCGCCTTCGAGGCGGGCGCTCAGCGCGGTTTCGACCGCGTCAAGGGCCGCGATCGCCGCCCGCGCGTCGGCGACCAACGCGACCATCTCTGAACCGGCCTGATCGATCTGTGCCGCACATCCGGCGCGCACCCGGTTCAATAATTGCCCGTGCGTACTCACCAGTGCGGCCTTTTCCGCCATGTTCAATCCCGAGGCGGCTTCCTGGAGCATGACACGGTCGTCGAGCGCGCTTTGTTCCAGGTCGCGTCCGCTGATTGGCCCGATCGCGCGTGGCGCAAAGAAAATCATTTGCCGCAGGTTCGCCAACAGCCCGTCCTGACCATTCTGCAGGTCGAGCAGCGCGTTGATCCGGCGCAAGGCGGCATCGCGAGGCAAAGCGTTGGGCCGCATGGCCGGATGCATGGTTTCCCAATGCTGATCGAAGGTCTGCGCAATGAGGGTCAGACCCTGCGCCAGCCCGGCCAGTCCGTCTTCATTGGCCAGCGCACGCGTTACGATGACCAGCAGGCGCAGGTCCCGGCCATGCGCGCGCAAGTCCGCCGCCTTTTCCAGCACCGCGGACCAGTCGACCGGAATGGTGCTTTGCGAAGTGGGCTTGTTGTTGCCGTCGTGGACGACCTTGACCTCGGGCTCGGTCAGGCGCTCTAGCTCATGGAAAGCCGGGTCGTTGCGCAAATCCTCCCCTGACGGATTTTCACCGTCGAGCGGAGTAAGCCAGAGTGCGACATCAATCACACCAACCCCCAACGTCCGACCCTCGAACCGTACGTGACCTAACGTTATCACACCGTTGCACTTTACCACAATTCGACGACTGCTTAAAAATTAACAGAAGCTAAATGCCGCCGCCCTTGAGCGTGATTGCCGAACCCTGAATGTGAAATGCATTGCATGAAACCGCCAATTCCATGGTTATTTGCCGCCGGTGGTGCGGGACTTTGCACAAACGGAAGGTAGCGGCTGAACCGCGTATCGAGGCCCCGTCCATCACACGTTTTGTCAAGTGACGGCTTATGTGGCAGTTTATCGGCTGGCAGATCGCAGGAGCACGGTTCGATGGAACAGCGCCGGTCATCGCAGACCTTCAAACGCAAGGAGTTGGTGGGCAAGCTAAATCCTGTGGGTGTCCGCGCCTTCAAGGCTGCTGCCGACAGTGCCAAACTGCGCGGCAATCCTTACGTCGAGCTCGTACACTTCATCGAGCAACTGGTGCTTTCCGACCGTTCGGATGTGCAGATGATCATCTCCGATGCCGGCGTGGACGCGAGCAGGCTTACGGCCGATATGCCCCGCGCTGTCGACAAGCTGCCTTATGGGGCCACATCGATTGAGGAGTTCTCCGACCATATCTTTCATGCCATTCAGGAAGCCTGGAACCTCGCGACGTTGGAGTTCGGCGTCGAAGAAGTCCGCAGCGGCCATATAATCCTTGCCTGCCTGAAGACACCGGTTCTGGAAGGCTTGCTGTCTAAGATTAGCGGCGAGTTCGACAAGATCGACGCCGACGCGGTCATCGCGCGGTTCGCCGATGTCGTAGAGGGCTCACTCGAAGCCGGTGCTTCGACCACGGTCTCCACCGCGGAGGCGCCGAAGCGGGCTCCGGGCGGCGATTCGGCGCTGGCGAAATACGCCACCGACCTCACCCAGCGCGCCCGCGACGGCAAGATTGATCCGGTCGTCGGCCGCGATCCGGAGATCCGGCAGATCGTCGATATCCTGATGCGGCGCCGGCAGAACAACCCGATCCTGACCGGCGAGGCCGGGGTCGGCAAAACTGCGGTCGTCGAAGGCTTTGCCTTGCGTATCGCCGCGGACGACGTGCCGCCCACACTGCAAGGGGTCAGTGTGCGCATGCTCGATGTCGGATTGATGCAGGCGGGTGCCAGCGTGAAGGGCGAGTTCGAAAAGCGGCTGAAGGCCGTCATCGATGAGGTACAGTCTTCCGAAACCCCGGTCATCCTGTTCATCGATGAAGCCCACACCTTGATCGGCGCAGGCGGCGCTGCTGGAACCGGCGATGCGGCCAATCTCTTGAAGCCGGCGCTGGCGCGCGGCGAACTGCGTACGATCGCGGCAACGACCTGGGCCGAATACAAGCAGCACATCGAGAAAGACCCAGCCCTGACCCGCCGTTTCCAGGTGGTCAAGATCGACGAGCCTTCGGAGGCGGTGGCCGTTCTCATGTTGCGCGGCGTCGCCGGCGTTCTGGAGCAGCACCACAAGGTGCAGATACTGGATGAGGCGATCGAGGCGGCGGTCAGCTTATCGCATCGCTACATCCCGGCGCGCCAACTGCCTGACAAGGCGGTGAGCCTTCTCGACACCGCTTGCGCCCGTGTCGCCATATCGCAGCACGCCACGCCAGCCGAGGTCGAGGACATCATGCGTCGCCGCCAGGCGCTGGAGGTCGAGCGCGGCATCATCGGCCGCGAGGCCGCGATCGGCATTGAGGTGACCGATCGGCAGGCGCGCGTCGAGACCGGGCTTGCCGAGAGCGAGTTCACTCTGGCCGCGGCGCAGCAGCGTTGGGATCGTGAAAAGGCGCTGGTTGCCGAGATCCTCGAATTGCGCGCCAGGCTGCGCGGCGAGGGCGTGCCGCTCGATGTGGCGACGGACGCAGTGGCCGATACCGAAACGGCAGTGGCGGACGCAGAAAAGGCACCAAAGGCTGAGCCACCCAAGACTGAGCCCAAGGCCGAAACGACGAAGACCACTGCGGCCAAAGCCAAGGTCGAGGTGCCAGTGGTTGCGGATCCTGCGCCGTCAGATCCGGCGGCCGACCTTGCGCGTCTGCGCGAACTCATGCCTGAGCTTGCCGCCGCTCAGGGCGAGACACCGCTGATCCTGCCGTCCGTCGATCGAAATGCGGTGGCGACCGTGGTCCAGGACTGGACTGGTATCCCGACGGGACGGATGCTGTCCAGCCAGACCGAAAAGGCGCTCAAGCTCGCCACCACGCTTTCGGAGCGGGTCGTCGGCCAGGATCACGCCATGGAGATGATCGCCAAACGCGTGCAGACCAGCCGCGCCGGGCTTGGCGCGCCGGAAAAGCCGGTGGGGGTGTTCCTGCTCTGCGGCCCCTCGGGCGTCGGCAAGACTGAAACCGCCTTGGCGCTGGCCGAAACGCTTTATGGCGGCGAGCAGAACCTCATCTCTATCAACATGTCCGAGTTTCAGGAGGCGCATACAGTTTCTACCTTGAAAGGAGCGCCGCCAGGTTATGTTGGCTACGGGAAGGGCGGCATCCTGACCGAGGCGGTCCGCCGCAAACCCTATTCGGTGATCCTGCTCGACGAGGTCGAGAAGGCGCATCCTGACGTGCACGAAATCTTCTTCCAGGTCTTCGACAAGGGGATGATGGACGACAGCGAGGGCCGGCGGATCGATTTCAAGAACACGCTGATCCTGCTCACCTCGAATGTCGGCTCCGAAGTCATCATGGACCGGACCAGGAATGGCACGCTACGGGCAGGGCTCGACGATCTGGACACTGAATTGCGCAGCCCACTGCTGAAGGTCTTCCCTGCGGCCTTTCTCGGCCGAGTGGTGACCATTCCTTATTATCCGCTCTCGGATTCGATGATCGAAGCGATCACCCGCCACCAGTTCGCCAAGATCGCTCGTCGGCTGCGTGCGACCAACGACGCGGAATTGGTGATCGGCGACGGCGTCATGGACCTAGTCAAGGCTCGCTGCACCGAGATCGAATCCGGTGGGCGGATGATCGACGCCATTTTGACCAATACGCTCCTGCCTGAATTGAGCCGCGGCGTGCTAAACCGCTCGCTCGAGGGCGAAAAGATGACAAAGGTGACTGTTGGTGCCTCCAAGGAGGGCTTCACCTATTCCTTCGAGTAGCTTCACGCAAATGTTGATGACGCATCAGACGATTTGCTTCGGGTTCTCCATGCAAAGGCACACTAAGCTACTAGCCGAGGCTTGCTATGATGCGCCCCGCGGCAATCAGGGCTCCGGAATCCAGGTTAACGGGTTAGGTTTCCGAGGATAGTCTGGAGGTAGGCGGTATCCCATCCGGCGATCTTGCGCCTGCTCTTGAGGGATCGCTTGTCGGCGATTGTTCTGAGGAGGTTGAAGGCGAAGTGTCTGACGACCGCCATGTTTTTGGCGCCGTGGCCTTTGCGCAGGTGTGACTGGTCGTCGTTGAAGACGACATCGAGCACCCAATGCAAGCTGTTTTCGATGGCCCAATGGCCTCGCACCGCCTGCGCGGCCTGTTTGGCCGATAATGCGGCGGAACTGATGTAATAGCGGGTATCGAAGCGCCCACGATCCTTGAGTTCGGTGCGCCACGTGACCCGAATGATGGTGCTGGCGTCGGGCAGGCGCAGTTCGCCGGGAAAGCGCTGGTCGCCGCTGAGCCAGTCGGCTTCTTTGGCTGACGGTGACCATGCGCTGTTCGATGCGGCCATGGCCCTTGTCGACATCGGTGTATCGCTGTCCAGGCTGGTCAGCGGCGCATCGTTGAAGAAGGTCTCGATCTCCTGGCGAAGCGTCGGCTGGTTGGCTTTGACGGCAAGCAGATAATCGGCCTTTGCGTCGCGGATGGTCCTGGCGATCGTGGCATTGGTGGCGACGGCATCGATCGAGACGAGCGCACCCTTCAAGCCGTCGTTGCCGGCAAGTCTTTCGATGAGCGCGGGAATCGCCGCGAGTTCGCTGGATTTGTCGGCCACCGCTTCCTGCCCGAGCACCAGGCGCGACGTGGTGGCGAAGGCCGAGACCAGATGCAGAGCTGGCTGGCCGGCGCTGCGGTCATGGCTGCGCCGCGAGGTCTTGCCGTCGATGGCGATGAGTTCGGGACGATCGGGCCAGACCTGTCGGACCCAATCGGTGAAAGCCGCCGAGAACAGGTTGGGATCGATCCGGTTCATCAGGATTGTCAGCCAGCGGCCGCCGGGAACACCATGATCATAGGGCAGATAGCGGCGCAGGAACGCAAGATGCGTCTGGCCCCAGTCGGCGATCAGATCGTAGTCGTCGAAATCGCAGATCGTGCCGCACACCACTAGAAACAAGACTTCGGGCAAAGATGAGCCACCCGCCAAGGCTCACGCGGGTCCTTGATCGCGGCAAATGATCGAGCAGCGCCCGCAGACGCGATTTCTCAAACCCTTCAAGCACTACAACTGCCATGGCGACGCTCCGAATCAATCGAGCCCATGGAATCAGCTATCCCGCAATCCCGAAAGCGCGTTAACCCGAGTTCGAAGCCCTGCCGCGGCAATAGATTGGCTTGACGCAAACGGCTAGAAGAACGACGGTAATTTTTTGCCTGCCACGGCCGTGCATCTGCGCGGGTCCGGCGTTCCCGCGGTCGTAGTCGCCTTCCTGGTTGGAGCGGTGACGGTACTTTTTAGAGACGGCTTGGGCATGTCGTAGGACAACGCGAGTTGTGAAATCGCCCGATTGGTCCTGATAGTTGGTGAAACCTCAAAATATTTTTTCCGACGATTTTCACTTTAAAATCAAAAGCGTAACTTTTTGACGGTTTCGATGTCGGAATTTGCGCGGCGATGAAAAGTATTTCTTTTTAATTTCAACGGGTTATATGCTGTTTAAACAATCGAGTGGAGTAGGGGCCTGCCGACCGCAGCTAGCACTCGGCGGACTATCCCTCCGTCCACTTACACACCTCGATCTGCTCTCGGCTTTCGCACTCGTTCCTAAACAGGTTGATCTGAACCGCGATTGGCGGGGATGTAAAGCGCCAAACGCATTGCATAGCGCTTCGGCGTAGAACGGCGTGCAATTCGGCGGGACTGCTACTCTTAATGGCTTGGTAGCGAAGCGGAGAGTTTGATGCGGAACACGGCATGAAGGCGGCATCGGTGTTACTGATTCAAGCGTATGGCGAGTCCTCATCGATCGATGCCGCTATCGTCGGCAATGCTGGGCGAATTAGATGGTTTGATCTGCCAGGTGTTCATGTCGCAAAAGCTGGACGTTGGAACGGCGACCTGTGGACTTTCCGGCCGGCGACTTCGAGCGTGATCCCTGCGATAGCGGACGGCGTGGTGTGATGCTTACGACTGCTGAGGAGCGGCGATGGTCAGCGCATCCGGCGATGCGTCGGCACCATAGCAACTCGATAGCAGGTTCCGTCGGTGCTGGACTTTCATGGTCAACCTTCTCATGCATTGGCGCCACCGTCGATGGTGAGCCCGGCACCATTGATCGATTGAGCTTCGGGGCTGGCGACGAAGGCGACCAGCGCCGCTACATGGTCGGGTCGTCCATATTGTTTTATTGCCATACGCTGGCGTTGGTGCTCGGCGTAGGGACCATCTGCGGGGTTCATATCCGTATCGGTTGAGCCGGGATGGATAATATTCACAGTGATGCCGCGTGGCCCTAGATCGCGTGCCAGCCCCTTAGTAAAACCTACCAATGCGGCTTTGCTTGCCGAATAAAGCGTGGTCCCAATGTCAGGTACGCGCTCGGCGAGGTTGCTTCCGATAGAGATGATCCGGCCTCCATCAGAGAGATAAGGCAGCACCGCAAGCGAGGCTAGCATGACGGCCCGAACGTTGATGGCGAGAGTATCGTCGATGTCCTTGAGGGAAACTAGCTCAAATGGGCCGGCACGCCAGATGCCGGCGTTGTTGACAAGGATGCTGATACCGCCCAACTCTCTGGCCGCCCGATCCACTGCGGTCTTGATTGAGGTTGGATCAGATGCTTGCATCTGAATGGCAATGGCGCGTTGTCCAGATGTTCGAAGCTCGTCTGCGAGGCTGTTGGCAGCATCGGCCGACCGTTCATAAGTTATGGCTACGTCGGCGCCCTCTGCCGCGAGCCGGCGCGCGATTGCAGCGCCGATACCCCGGCTCGCACCAGTTACAAAGGCATGCTTTCCTTTAAGGGACATTTGGATCTCCATGCGATCTGACTGAATTAGTTTTGGCAAATGTCACTTGAAACCGGCGCAAAGAATGGCTGGTCAAGTTCTGAATATGATCTTGTTGTTCGATCATGCGGGCACTACAGCCAAGTGCGAAGGACCACTTCCCGGCTTCTCAAAGGCGATCATGCTGTCCCGGTATGTCCCTATCTTCTGGACATAGCGAACCCCAGCCGCTTTCATGTTCGTCAGATCGTCGGATCCAAGCTCCCTTACGACGCGCCCGGGGTTTCCCACCACCAGACTACAGTCTGCGATCACGGTGCCTGCCTTCACGAGTGTGTTGGCCCCAATCAGGCAATTCTCGCCAATGCGGGCGCCGTTCAGAATGGTCGCTCCCATGCCGATCAAGCTTCCGGCCCCGATCGTGCAGCCATGGATGATCGCACGATGGCCGACCGTAACGTTATTGCCGATGTACAGGGGAAATCCGGGGTCAGTGTGAAGGACGGCGCCGTCCTGAATATTGGTCCCATCGCCGATGATTATCGGATCATTGTCGCCACGGATCACGGCGCCAAACCAGATGCTGACATCCTCGCCCAAGGTGACATTGCCGACGAGCACCGCGTCGGGGGCAATCCAGAACCGTTTGTCATTAGCTATTCTTGGCCGGATACCCTCGAGGGAATAGATTGGCATGAGCGTCTCGCTTTGAGAAATTTAAGGAGCTTCGATTGGCTTGTGGCCGGCTAAAGGCATTGCCAACAGTATGGACGCGTCGGTGCCGGAGATGTTGCGCAGTCTCCTAGCCTCGCCAGGTGCAAAGCGGCATGAATCCCATGGCGAAAGGACCACTTCCTCTGCGCCGTTGGAAACCAGCACTTGTCCGGCCAGAACGACATAAAACTTTTCGGCAGGCGACGTATCCAACGTAGTGCCGCCGCCGGGCTGTATCGTCGACACACCCAGCCACAACTGATCTGCGGGGCCCGCTTCGCGACCCTGCAGCCTGACCATCGTCATATGGTCGTGGCCGGCTGTTTGGTAAGCGGGGGCCGCCTCGAACCGCGTTATGTGCACGGATCGAAGTCCTGTGGCATGAGAATGACGCGGTCCCGAGACGAGCCCATGACCAGCTGATACGCATCATAAGCGCGTTCAAGTGGGTACATCGCGTGGGGCAGGATCGGAAACGGTCTGAGAGCCTTTGTCGCAAAGCCCTGCACGAGCTGCCTAAGGATCGCCCCGCTCGCCAACGATCCAAGGGCAATCGTATCGATCCCTACATAGGTGTGACGGCCTTTGTAGAAAGCCAAGATATCGAATGTCACAAGCCGTTCAACGGCCGCGATGAAGATCGCCCTTGCGCCGGCGGCCATGGAAGCTTGGCCCATGTCATAGGCGGGATCGCCCACTGTGTTGAAAACGACGCTGGCTCCGCTTCCTGCTGTCAGTTCACGAACGCGCGCCGGCACGTTGTCGTGGGTGGCGTTAATGATCTCGACCGTGCCCGTGGAATGGCCAACATAGCTCTCTTCGCGCCGCACCACGCCGATGACACGAGCGCCGCGCCACGAGGCGATCTGTGCCGCAGCCTGTCCAACCTTGCCGTTGATGCCGAGGATCAAAACTGTATCTTCCGATGTCGGAAGACCCGCACGGGACAGACCCTCCCAAGCGGTGACGAACGGTACGCCGATGCCGGCGGCTTCCTGCATGGTCAATTCTTCTGGAACAGGGACGATGGCATCGGCCTCGACAATAAGATGGCTCGAGTGGCTGCCGTCAGTGCGGATACCAAGATCGCCGGATGAGCCAAAAACCTTGAGGCCAACAAGCGTTTCTGGTCCGGCTATGACTTTACCGGCGTAGTCACGACCTGGCGTGCGCGGGAAGACGGCGTATGGCATGAGGCCGGTCGCCGCCTTGGCGTCCGAAGGATTGACAGCAGCCGCTAGTACCTCGACGATAACTTCGTGATCCTTGGGCACGCGCAGTCGGTGGCTGGCAACCGGAAGCGCGATTTCGGCATAGCTTGACACTTTTGCCTCGAGGCGCAGCGCATGTGCCTCAATGCCTTGCGTTCGCCAGTTTCCAGCGGGTTTCATATTCATCTCCATGGCATCAAAGGATGAGACGGCAGCGAAGGATTTGGCGGTTCAGGCAGCCAAGGGCGACAGGCCAATCAGCGCGCGTGCCTCGGTGGGCGAGGCGATCTGACCGCCCAAGTCTTCGACGATCCGCCGCGCCTTCGCGACCATCGCTGCGTTGGACTGAGCCAGGACGCCGCGTTCCAGATAGACAGAATCCTCGAGGCCGACGCGGATATTGCCGCCGGTCAGGTAGGAAAGTGCGACCGCCTGAAAGGCGCTCCTGCCAATGCCGATCGCGGTAAAGCAGGCGGTTTCAGGCACGAGGTTGCGTGCGTAGACAACAGTTTCTGCGCTCGGTTGGAAGCCGTACTGCACACCAAGGATAAAACAAGTCAGCAAGGGCCCGCGCAGCGTTCCGTCCTTGACCAAATCATGCAGCAGGGCAATGTCGCCGGAATCGAACAGTTCCAGTTCAGGCTTTACGCCGGCCGCGTTGATCACTGCTGCCATGCGCCGGACATTGGCTGGCGTGTTTATGACGACCTGGCCAGCGGAGTTCATCGTGTTAAGATCGAGCGTGCAGATATCCGGCTTTAATGCTGCGATATGCTGCACCCTCTTTTCCGGGATAAGCAGTGTGGTGCCAGGACCTGCAACCCTGGGGTCTTGTTCCGAAGGTACGAATCGTCCGCCTGGACCGGTGGTCAGGTTGATGATCAGCTGAGAATTCCTGGATCGTATGCGGTCGATGACTTCCCGGTACATCGCGATATCCATGGAAGGCGCCCCGGAAATCGGATCGCGCACGTGAATATGAATAATGGCCGCGCCGGCATCCGCCGCGGCCAAACTCGAGTTGGCGATCTCCTCAGGCGTTACAGGCAGATAGGGCGTCTGCGACGGGGATGTGAGGTTGCCCGTGACGGCACATGTGATGAACACCTTCGGGAGGGGAGAGCGCATCCGACACACCCCTACAATGCACGGCCGCCATCGACCTGGATCGTGTGTCCGGTCGAATAGGTCAGCATTGTTGCGCAAGCGAGGATCGCGGCGGCGATATCATCTGCCTCGGCAATTCTGCCGAGCGGTGTCGAGGCGGCAACCTTCGCGTTAAAATCCTCGCCACGTCCCGGCACGAACTGTGTGTCCACCACGCCCGGCGAAACAGCGAGCACCCGGACCTGGGGGGCCAGCGCCCGGCCCAGCGCCTTTGTCATCACGTCGATTCCAGCTTTGGCCGCGCAATAGGCTATTGATGATCCCACGCCCGTGAACGCGGCAATGGACGACAATGAAACCACGAGTCCATCGCCCGATGCCTTGAGCAAGGGAGCAAACGTCCGGATCGCCGCGAACTGACCTCGCCAGTTAACCGTGAACATGCGGTCGATAAGATCATCGGTCAGCGCGTCGAGATCACCGTGCGGAACTGGCACGGTATAACCGGCCGCATTGATAAGCACATCGAGCCTTCCGTAGCGCTGCTCAATCACCTGCTTCAAGGCAAGCAGCGATTGCGTGTCGGCAATGTCCGCGGGCAATGCCTCGCAATGGGCGCCGCTCAGTTCCGCCACGATCTCCCGCGCGGCCCTTGTGTCCTTCTCGGTTTCCAGATGCGTCACGATCGCTTTGGCACCGGCCTGGACAAAAAGCCGACTTGTCGCGGCCCCAATGGCGCCCGCGCCTCCCATGACGAGGGCGATCTTGCCTGTCAGCAATTTGGGAAACGGCGCTCGAAGAACCTCGCTTTGGGTCTGTGTGGAGTGTTCGCTCGTCAATGGATGCATCGCGGTCGGATCCTTCTTGGAGACTATTTGATGGGCGGGACAGGGAGCTTCGCTTCGCCGGGTTCCATGACGAACGCATAGTCGAGGCTGTACCAGTCGCCTTTGACGTCGGCGTCGGGCGCAGCGCCCGCACCTTTCCGATAATCGCCGATCAGGTGGCGCGTTACCCCGAAGACGACGTCGCTCTCCAGATGGGTGTCGTCATCGACGAAAACTTGGGTGATGAGTGTCTTGTATCCCGCCTTGAAACCAAGGAAATGCAGGTGCGCCGGCCTGTAAGGGTGACGGTTCTGCGCTCGCAAAAGATCGCCCACCGGACCCGACGTTGGCACAGGGTATCCCGCAGGTTTGACGGAACGGAACCAGAAGCGTCCGCCGGCATCGGTCCGGAACTTGCCGCGAAGGTTCATATCGGCCTGCGTGGAATCCTGGTTCTCATAGAGGCCGACCGGTGAGGCCTGCCAGACATCGACCTCGACTCCGGCGAGCGGATTGCCTTCGGGGTCGCTAATGGAGCAGGTTGCGAACAGCGCTGAGCCAGGCGTATCCGAACGAAGGATACTGCCGCCGTTGTGCGTTTGCGGCGAATACATTCGCCAGAACGGACCAAGCAGTGCTGCCGCGGTTTCGGTGGCCCCGCTCCGCCCGTTGTTCAAGAGACAGACGAGGGAGGACAGGCCGAGGGCGTCGGAAAAGAGAATTCCTTCGTTATGGTGATCGTTCGTTGCCTGACCAATGCGATTGAGGAAGTCGATACCGATCTCAAACTCATCTTCAGAAAGCGCGGCCTCACGCGCGAAGGCGTGAAGATGCCGGACCAAGGCCGACATCACGTGCACCAATCGCGGGCTGCTTGCTGACGTCATGGCATCGAGCACAGCAGCCGTGACGCTCTCCTCGCTCTCAATGATCATTGGCCCGTTCTCCTAACGCTCTATTTGGCACCAGTATAAGGGGTGCAGTCATTTTGCAAGAGGGTTTTGCGCGCGTCCTCAAAGGAGAGATTTGTGCTGAAGGCGTTTTTGAGGCAAACAAGAGTGGCACCACTAATACCGGTTGACAACCTATACGCAAATGCGCTTACCTATCGCCAGGTTCGATGGCTTGCTCGCTATGCATTGCGGGCGAATTTTTCTGGAGGTGCAGTGTGGCAAGGCAGCCGGGTTTCAGATCCTCACCGTCCAATGCGGACGTGGTTGAGGTTCAGACCATTCCTGAACGGCATGTCGACATGCCTTACGCTCCGGCGATACGCGTTGAGAGCCCTGGTGACCTTCTTTTCATCTCGGGCGCAACGCCGTCGCCACTCTATCACAAGCACCCTCATGAGTTGCATGAGCACAACCATCCCGTCGACATCCGCGATCAGACGCGCCTCGCCATGGAGACCATCGGATCTATCTTGCGCCACGAAGGGCTTCAGTGGAGCGATGTGGTCAAAGTAACGAAGTACCTGACGGATATCCGTGATCAGGACGGGATGGTGGCGGTCCTGAAGGAGTATTTCGGGGACTGGAAGCCCGCCAGCACGACAATCTGCATCAACCAGCTCTCGACCCAGGGCGCACGGATTGAGCTCGACATGATCGCCGTCTTTCCGAGATCCTCAACTTTGGTGGGCAACACATGACAGTTGTCGGGGGGCTCGCCGCGCTGCTGGCTATCGTCTTCCTGTGGGCCGGCGCGCTTAATTTGATCGGGCCTGCGTTTGTGCGCGCGGAATTCGATAAGTGGGGCTATCCGGCCTTCATGCGGATAGCGGTCGGATTGGTCGAAATCTCGGCGGCGGCGATGTTGTTTTGGCCGCACGGCCAACGATCTGGGGCGGCGATAGGGGGGGTCGTCTTGGTCGGTGTCATCGCTTCGCTGCTACGTACGCGCGAGTGGCTGAGGCTCGAGTATCCGGCTGTTTTGCTCGTCGCGTGCGTTTTGCTTGTCGCATTGTGATGTCGAAGGGCCCGGATGAAAAATAATAGCGGGCAGGCCGGCCAGGGGAGGCCGATTGGCAGAACAATGCAAGTCGGTGCTGCGTCAAGGGAGGAGTTCACTCATGTTGGAAGAATCCGGCACTGAAGGGCCTGTTGGAATAGACCGCGGCGTCGCTGACCCTGACGTCGGGGTTTTGTCGGCCGCGCGCGCCGATACGCCAAGGCCGATGATGGTGCTCAACGGGGTTAGCAAGTCATTCGGCCAGATGCAGGCGCTCTCGCAGGTGGATCTCGAGATCCATGCTGGCGAAGTCCATGTCCTGCTTGGTGAGAATGGCGCCGGCAAGTCGACGCTGATCAAGACGCTCGCGGGAATCTACGCGCCCGATGCCGGCGAAATTCTGCTCGATGGTAATCGGTTGGTGCTTGGCGGACCATCTGATGCCCGCCGCGCCGGCATCAGCGTCATCCATCAGGAATTGGCGCTTGTTCCCCACCTTACGGTCGAAGAGAATATAGTTTTGGGGCGTGAGCCGAGGTTTTCAATCCCCGGATCGATCGACCGTCGGGTTCAGCGCGAAACCGCGCAACGTGCCCTCGAACTGGTTGGCTTCGACGGCGATCCACGCGGTAAAGTCGCAAACCTCACCACGGCCAGGCAGCAGTTGGTTGAAATTGCCAAGGCCCTCGCGCATCGATCGCGCATATTGGTCATGGATGAGCCAACAGCCTCAATATCGGAGCGGGACGCTACGAACCTCCATGCGATCATCGGCGATCTGAAGCGTCGCGGCGTGGCGATCGTGTTCATCTCGCATCGAATGCGCGAGGTTTTCGAACTAGCAGATCGGGTGACGGTTCTGCGGGACGGTCGGAAAATCCTGACCGCGCTTCCGCATGCAACGACGCCCGAACTGCTGATCAAGGCGATGGTCGGACGGACTGTAGGATCCTTCTATCAGCGGCTGGAGCGGTTCGTGGCTGGCGAAGTCATTCTTGAAACGCGGGCACTTTGTTCAGCGGCCGGACTGGTTGACATGAATATTGTCGTGCGCAGCGGCGAGGTTGTCGGTCTTGCCGGTCTTGTTGGATCGGGGCGAACCGAGTTCGCACGGGCGGTTTTCGGGCTGGACAGGCGCACCGGCGGTGAAGTGCTTCTTCACCAGCTACCGCTCCCTGCGGACCCGGTTCGTGCTGTGCGGTCCGGAATAGCCTTTGTGCCGGAAAGCCGGAAGGAGCATGGACTGGCGCTGACCAAATCAGTCTGTGACAATCTCACGCTTCCCGCCCTTTGGAAGATCTTTCCGCATGGCTTGCGCTCGCGCCGCAGGGCCGACCAGGTGGCACGTGGTCTCATCGAGCGCCTGCGCATAGCGACACGTTCGACGCGGCAGCCGGTGCGGACCCTCAGCGGCGGGAACCAGCAGAAAGTGGTCATCGGGAAGTGGCTGCCGATCGAGGGAAACCGCCGGCTCATCATTATTGACGAACCGACGCGCGGCATCGACGTAGGCGCCAAGGCTGAGATTTTGAAACTCGTCGAAGGTCTTGCCGCAGAAGGGTGCGGTATTCTGATGATCAGTTCCGAACTGCCAGAAGTCGTCGGCTTTTGCGATCGTGTCTATGTGCTGCAAAGTGGCACGGTGCGTGGCGAACTGTCCGGTGCTCATTTGACCGAAGAAGCCATCATGAAGCTCGCGGTGCATCATGATAGCTGAAGTTGCGCGCACAACGAGGCTGCGGGGCAATCGCGCCCGCAACCTTTTGCCGTCCAAGACGCTGGGCGCGAGCGTGGTCCTGATTATCCTGGTCCCGCTTTTCGGCGTGTTTGCGGGCGGCTTCTTGTCGCCACACAACCTCGTCAATATCGCGCTGCAGAGCTCAATCCTGCTCCTGATCGCGTTACCCATGACGTTGGTTATCCTGACCGAGGGTCTGGACCTTTCCTCCGGTGCGTTGCTGAGCCTATGCGGCGTTGTGCTGGCGCTGTTGCTGGTGGCCGGCTATTCGATTCCCCTCGCTACCTTGGCGGCGATGGCAGTGGGATTGCTCTTCGGCATTCTTAACGGCTTTTGCGTCGCAAACCTCGGTATGCCGCCTTTTGTCGTGACACTGGGTACGTTGGGGATGGCACAAGGTTTGGCGTTGGCTCTTGCCGACGGCAACGCCGTGTCGGGACTTGGACCCGAGATCGAAGCATTTTCCGCGTTCCGTTTTTTCGGCCTGCCGGTGCTGGTCCTGATAGCCATCGCTGCGTACGGCATCTTCCACGTGGTGCTCTACCGCACGACCTTTGGGCGCTATGTGATTGCGGTCGGGGGCAATGCCGAGGCCTTGCGTCTATCAGGTGTCAGTGTGCGGCTTGTTCACGGCGCCGTCTATGCGATTTCCGGAGCAACAGCCGGTTTCGCGGCTCTGTGCATGATCGCGCGCACCAATGCAGGTCATCCCACGATTGCGCTGGGCATGGAGTTCGATGCGATCGCCGCAGTCGTGCTCGGAGGTACATCATTTGAACGCGGCAATGGTTGGTTGTTTGGCACCGTCCTTGGTGTTCTGGCCATTGGCGTCTTGCGCAATGGTCTCAACCTGATCGGTGTCGATACGTCTCTGCAACTGGTCGCGATCGGCGCCTTGGTGATTGCCGTCCTGCTGGTTGAGAGACTGGCCAGCGACAGGAGTGCTTCAGCATGACTGAGACCACGCAGACCTCGGCCTTTCGCACTTTTCGGGGCGACACAGGCGCACCGCTCGATCCGGAGCTGCGCTCCATCATTGCGCGTTTTGTTGTTTTGGCGGTGCTGTGTGCGGGCGTAGCGCTGTTGAACGAAAACTTCCTGTCCGTCGCCAATTTCACCAACGTTCTTCGGCAGGCAAGCCTGCTGTTCCTGATCGCGGCCGGCGCGACACTCGTCATTATCGCCGGTGCCATCGACCTTTCCGTTGGTGCCATCCTGACTTTGTCGGCTTGCGTTGCGGCCGGGGTCATCCACGCAACTGGATCCTCTGGTCTTGGCATAGCAACAGCTCTTGCCATCGGCGTCTCGGCAGGTTTGGCAAATGGCATTCTGGTGGCGGGGCTGAGATTGCCCCCATTCCTCGTCACCTACGGCATGCTGTGGATTCTGTCTGGTGGGGCGCTCTATTACATGGGCGGCATTCCCATCACCGGCTTTCCCCGTGAGTTCCGCTTCCTGGGCAGCGGATTTCTGCTCGGCATTCCCGTGCCGATCCTGATTATGATCGCTATCGCGCTCGCCGGCAGTGTCGTGCTGCACATGACAATGGTTGGTCAGCAGATTGTCATGATGGGAGCCAACCGCGCGGCCGCTACACTTGCCGGCATACCTGTGCGGCGCAACCTGATCTGCGTTTACGTGGCCAGCGGCGCATGCGCTGGACTGGCAGCCGTAGTCGCCCTTGGCCGTGTGAACTCGGCAGACCCAGGCATGGGCGACCCGCTGTTGCTGCCATCGATCGCGGCAATCCTGGTGGGCGGCACGTCGCTCTTCGGCGGCACTGGAACGCTTTTGGGCACGGCGCTTGGCGCGCTTCTACTTACGATCGTCCTCAATGCGATGAACCTGCTTACGATCGGCTCTGCTTGGCAGCCTTTCGCAACAGGTATCGTCCTTGTTGGAGCCATGCTTGCCGACGCCTTTCTAAATCGACGTCGCAGTTAGCGTCGTTGGTCAATAACCATAATAAATATCCAGAGTGGGAGATGGAGAGAGAAAATGAAAACTGCATTAGTCTCGGTAATTCTTCTAGTCATCTCAGCCTCCTGCGCCATGGCCCAGGACAACGGTGAGATCGCCGTCTTCACCAAGAACAAGGTCGATCCGTTTTTCGAGGAAGCCCGCGTCGGCGCCGATGTGGCCGCCAAAGGCCTTGGCTATTCGACGGTCCAATACGCCCCAACACGACCGAACAACTTTCAGGAGCAGATCGCTCAGGTCGAGGACGCCATCACACGCAAACCCAAGGGCATGGTGTTTGTCCCTGTTGATACGAAGGGCCTCAAGCCGTCGGTCGACAAGGTTCGGGAGGCCGGCATTCCAATCGTCAACTTCATCGATACAGGTGACGGCAATTTCAATTCCTACGTGATTTATGACGACCATAGGATGGGCGCCGATGTCACCCGCATCCTTGCCCAGAAACTTGGTGGCAAGGGCAAGATTGTCATCATTGAAGGCATCAAGGGATCAGCAACCAGCGACAATCGCACCGCTGGCGCGCAGGAAACCTTGAAATCCTATCCCCAGATCCAGGTGGTGGCCGTTCAGGCCGCAAACTATCAACGGCTCCAGGCTCTCCAGGTGATGGAGAATCTGATGCAGCAATTTCCGGAAATAGACGGTGTCATCGCGGCATCCGACAACATGGCTTTGGGGGCGATCGAGGCGATGGAATCGGCCGGGCATAGCGGCACCCAGGTGGTCAGCATGGACGGAACGATCGACGGCGTCCAAGCCGTAGCGGCTGGCCGGTTGCTGGCTTCGGCGGAATTCTCCGGATTTCAGATGGGCTGCACCGCGGTTGAAATAATCGACCGGGTGACCAGGGGCGAGGCGGTTCCGGAACGGCTGGAACTGAAGGCGGAAATGATCACCAAGGAGACAGCCGACAAATTCGGTCAACCGCTCGAAAAGCGGACCTGCAAGTCGCTCAAGGATCTTGGGGTTGCATCCTGACGTAAGGCAAACCGGCTCGCCCTGGGGGCGTTGTCGCCCGGGCGAGTCTCGACGAGAAATGGGGTGGTTCCATGCGGTTCGAGGGTCGCGTCGCCATTGTGACCGGCGCCGCACGTGGGTTTGGTGCGGCAATCGCTCACTTGTTGGCCTCGGAAGGCGCACAAGTCTACGCGGCGGATCTGAATGCGCCTCAGCAGACAGGTCTGCGGGCGCTGCAGCTCGACGTCTCTGATGAAAAAGCCTGGGTTGCCGCGGTTGCTACCGTTTTCTCCGAAGCCGGCAAGATCGACATCCTTGTCAACAATGCCGGTATCAACATCTATCCGGCGGCACACGAAATCGAACTCGCCGAATGGAACCGGGCGATTGCCGTCAACCAGACGGGTGTGATGCTGGGGTTGCGTCATGTTCTCCCGCTTATGCTGCTTCGAGGCAATGGGGCGATTGTCAACGTCTCGTCCACGCTTGGCGTGGTCGCGGTTGCCGGGGCGATCGCCTACCATGCCACCAAGGGAGCGGTGTCCCAGATGACCCGAAACGCCGCCATCACGTATGCGGCCCGCGGCATCCGCGTGAATGAGGTGCTTCCTGGAATTTCGGACACCGATCTCGTGCGCTCGCAGGCGGACGAATTTACACAAGCCAGCCTGACGCGAACGCCGATGGGAAGGCTAGGCCGCGCTACCGAAATTGCTGCCGCGGTAGCCTTTCTTGCGTCCGATGACGCAAGCTTCATCACCGGTGCAAGTCTTGCCGTCGATGGTGGCTATCTCGCTCAATAGACCAGATTGTCCCATCCATACAGGTTTAACAGCAATCCAGCGGAGGACGATTCATGCCCAGCAAAGGCGACAATATCTTTGTCTGCATCAGTCAATATCGAAAGCCGACTGCAGAGGTTGATATCCACCTTCCTGCCCATATTGAGTGGCTGAAAGAACAGGACAGAAACGGGCGCACGATCGCCACTGGGCGGCAAGTGCCCGGTACCGGCGGCGTCAACATCATGGCGGCGCACGATCGACAGGCAATGCTGGACATTCTGGCCACCGACCCCTTCACTGTTCACGGCTGCTCTTCCTACTGGATATTTGAGTTCGAGCTCAATCTCGACCCGCACAAGGGCCGCCTGATGGATCATTTCTTCAGCGAGGACTTTTCCATTTCCGCAGAAGCCGTTCAGAAATCGGGAGCGCGCTCGAAATGAGGCTGGCGCGGAAGGTCGCCATCGTTACGGGTGCCGCGCGCGGCATTGGGCTCGCCATCGCGCGCCGGTTTGCCGAAGAGGGCGCCTGCGTGATCGCGGCAGACCTCCATGTCGAGGATTGGCCGGCCGGGCAGCTTACGCCATTCCTGCATGACGTCACCGATGAGAAATCCTGGGCAAGCTTGGTTGACGAGAGGACCACAATGTTTGGCGGGTTGGATATTCTCGTCAACAATGCCGGTATCATCAGCCACAATACCATCGAGGCCGAGACGATGGAGTCGTGGCAGCGGGAAATCGATGTCAACCAGACTGCCGTCTGGCTCGGGATGCGCGCGGTGGTACCCGCGATGCGACGCGGCGGAAGCGGCTCTATTGTCAACGTATCGTCCACTTGGGGCCTGGTCGCGGTACCGAGCGCAATTGCCTACCATGCGTCGAAGGCTGCGGTTGTGAATATGTCGCGCTGTGGCGCGGTGACCTTCGCCAAGGACAGGATAAGGGTCAATGCGCTTCACCCAGGCCTGACACTCACGGAGATGATACGAGCACAGTCTGAAGAGATCACGGGCCGCGTTGTTGCCATGACGCCGCTTGGCCGTGGCTGCGAGCCGCGAGAAGTCGCCAACGGGGCGTTGTTCCTCGCCAGCGACGAGGCGAGTTTTGTCACCGGCACATCGTTGATCGTCGACGGCGGTTACACGGCACAGTAGCGCGGTTGCCCAACCAACGTCATCAACCAAGAAAAAGCCCGGTAACCAGGTTACCGGGCAGGTGTCAGCGGTAGGGGGAGAAATCCACCGATGAAGCCTGGGACGTCAGCTATCCGGGGCGTCGCCGCGCGGCGCGAAGAAAGCGAAGTCCTCCCTTATCGGTTGCCAATACTGCATTACTCTTGGCGCCCTCAGGATTTCGGGTAGGCGCGCTTCATAGGTTTTCCGGTACTCCCTGGTCATCTGCACCTCCAGGAAGTCCGCCTTGTCGGCCCAGGTTTCATAAAGCATGAAACGGGTGGGATCCTCGGGATCTCGATTGAGGACTGTGTTGATGAAGGTTTTCTCATGCCGCATGGCGTCGAGAACGGGTGTGACGAGCTCGACATATTCTGCCTCATGCCCCGGTTTCACGTGGTTTGAAACCACCACCACGAACTCGCACATCGTCACCTCGCATCATTAAAGGATTATCTGCCCTTGAACCTGTCGATAGCACCGCTTTAACCGGTGCGCAAGCGATTCTCTCTTGGCAAATCAACGAACACCACTTAAACTGGTGCTATGATGGAAAATGACGCCACACATCGTAGCAAGGAAGACTTTCGTTTTCGCGACACCCGCCTTTGTTTCACCCTTCCGGCAACGCTCGGTGACAGGGGGTCTAAGCAACCCTTTGAGCGCATGCGGTCTCCGGAGGATCTGGGTAGATGGTGCGTGGAAAGCGGATTGCTTGACAGGGCTCCGGCGGTAGATGAGCAGAAGCTTGCCAAAGCTATTTCCCTGAGGGAATCGCTTCAGCGAATTGGTGAGTCTATAGCCACGAGGCGATCTCCCGATCAGTCTGACATCGCTCAAGTCAATGTTGCAGCGTCGGTCGAGGTAACACCTCAACTGTCGGAAGACGCGGCTTCAGTGCGATGGGTCGCGGGCGGCGTCGAGGCTGCCTTGTCGCGCGTCGCGCGCGATGCGGTAGATCTGTTCTCAGGGAGCTTTCGCGACCGCATCAGAATTTGTGCCAATCCAAAATGCCAAGGACTTTTCGTCGACGAGTCGCGACCTGGACTTCGCCGTTGGTGTTCGATGACAACATGCGGCGACCAAGCCAAGAAGGCGCGGTTTCGCAAGAAGGCGCATTCGTGAAGTCAGCTATGATCTGAAGTGCGGTTTTATGCCGTGCTGCTCTCATGGTTCCTCCCACCGATAACAACTGTGGGTGGAGCAGAAAGAGCACATAGATGACACGTGCTCCGTGCCTGCTGTATCATTTGATTTTTGGGGTTGTGACGGTACTTTCCAGGACTGTTTAGATGCTCTGTCGGACGCCGCAAGGTGCAAAAATCGCCCGATTGGTGCCGATAGTTGGTGAAACCTCAAAATATTTTTAGCGGCGATTTCCCCTTTGAAATCAAAAGCGTAACTTTTTGGCGGCCCATGTGTCGGGTTTTCGAGCGGCAAACAAGAAAAAACCCAGCTAGATCAATAACCTAGCTGGGTAAAAACAATCGAGTGGGAGTAGGGGAAATAGCGGCAATGGCGTAGTTTCGGCACGTAGCGCCTCCGCTACTGTGCCTACGCCAATGACCCCAAACCGGCCTCGATCGCCTTTCCAAAACAATCTGACGGCCCTTGGCCGTGCCTCAGCCGACCTGATTGTTTGGGGGCGCCTGCCTGCCGACTTGCTCGCGAACGGACTATCCGAGAGGGATCTTTCGCCGGCGCGTTTGGTCCAGGCGTAGTCGCCTTCCTGGTTAGAGCGGCGGCGGTACTTTTCCAGACGGTTTGGGCGCGCCCTCGAAAACCGCAAAGTGCAAAAAACGTCCGGTCTGATATCGGAGTCTACGCGACGATCAAGAAAGAATACATAGTAATTCGACGGGTTATATGCTGTCAGATAAATCGAGTGGAGTGAGTAGGTAGACGTGGCGGAACCGCCGTAGGTTCGGTGACAGATTTTTTCTGTCAAAGTCATTTTATCACCGTTTCTAACACGCGCAGAACTGGCATTCTTTATCGTTGGTCTACAAATCCGATCTGCGCCCACGCCTTTCATAAAGCAGACCTTAAAAAGGAAGAGGCTACAGTGTAGGGCGGCGTGCACAAAGGCGGGTCTGCTCCGCGCCGCGTCATCTTAGAGCGATCTCCGTGAGTAAGGGCATGAAGCTTCCCGGCTGTCCGGCGCGTGAAGTGATCTCAGTTGAATCCCCTACCATTCAAGCGAACTGGCCTGCTGTCGGGTTGGCGTGCTGCACGAGAAGTACTCAGCGATCAAGGTGCGGCGTTAATATGGAGCTGCGCTGGGGCTCTCGTCACGCTGAGCCGCACGTCTGCCGCCTGGCTCTTATCGGGCGTGCGCCGGTTCGATCTCACAACTCGGTTCTGGTGACTGTGGCTCCCCCTTATGTTCGACTATTAACTGTTCGGCCAAGTTGGGCGTTGACGCTTCCTCTCTATAAGAGTTAATAATCTCCTAATATAAGAGGCATCTAAAGTTTGTGGTCGGTAACCACGGGTTTGACGATGTAATATGGGGTAGGGAAGGTAGCGCGACCACCAGTCGTCGCGTCCAGCAGCATCGGGTCAATATCCGTCTGTGAATGGCCAGCTTGAGGCGGCTGTTCCAAGCGCGGTGGTGTGCCTGGCGACAATTCGTGCCTCCCGGATTCGCGATTTTCTTCGGCTGGAATCAGCCGGTCGTTCAGTACTACCGATAATGATAATACAGATGAGGCATCTGTTCTTAAAAAGGGGGGTTGAAAATGGCTACTCAGGTCATCGGTGCCGGCGGCACCACGACGTCTTTCTCCAACACACCGCAGGCGAAAGATGATCTCCTGACGACCGCCGCTTCAGGCGCTCTTCTCACGGAGGATCTGTCAGGCGTGATCAAGCTCGACGTGCTCGCCAACGACAGTGGCGGTGCCGCCAAGACACTTTGGTCGGTCGACGATGCATCCGGTCCGGTAGGGACCAGCACAAACGGAAACACCTACCCCTCCGATCTCCTCGTGAAGGACGTCGCTTACGCAAACGATACGACCGGACTCGCTGGCAGCTTGGACTTCAGCGCCAAGGGCGCGAAGATCTGGATCGGCAGCGACGGGTACGTCCACTACGATACAAGCTTGGTCGCTTCTCAATTGCAGGCGCTCGGGGCGGGCGACTCTTTCACCGACACGTTCACATACGCGATCAAGCTCGGAAACGGGACGCTGAGCTGGGCGACCGCGACTGTTCGCATCGCCGGCACAAACGATGCGCCCGATATCCATCTGGTGACGACCGACAGCGCGGGTGCCTCGCTGATCGAGACCAACTCGGCTCTGACCAAGAGCGGCACGCTGACTGTGAACGACGCTGATGTCTCCGACACGGTAACCGCAAGTGTTACCTCAGTGTCACTCGGCGGCACCGCAGGCGGACTGAACAGCGCCGCCGTCCTCGGCATGCTCTCGGTTTCGCCAGCCTCGCTGACGGCCAATCCGGGCGAAGCCCACAATCTAGGCTGGACCTTCAACTCGGCACCACAGGCCTTCGACTTCCTGGCCGCAGGCGAGACGCTGACCCTCACCTACACGATCAAGGCAGACGACGGCCACACCGGCACCGACACGCAGACCGTGACCATCACCATCACCGGCACCAATGATGCAGCGATCCTGTCGGCCGACGTCGCCAACCTGACCGAAGGCAACACCGCAGCGGCAATCAGCACCAATGGCACGCTGACCATCTCCGACGTCGACAGCCCAGCGACCTTCGTCGCCCAGGCCGCAACCGTCGGAACCTATGGCACCTTCGCCATCAATGCGGCTGGTGCCTGGACCTACACGGCAAGCTCCGCCCACAACGAGTTCGTCGACGGCCAGCACTACACCGAGAACTTCGACGTGGTCAGCGCCGATGGCACCCACACCTCGGTCCACATCGACATCCTGGGTACCAACGATGCCGCCGTGCTCTCCTCCGCCTCGGTCGACCTGACGGAAGCCGACACCGCAGCGGCAATCAGCACCAATGGCACGCTGACCATCTCCGACGTCGACAGCCCAGCGACCTTCGTCGCCCAGGCCGCAACCGTCGGAACCTATGGCACCTTCGCCATCAATGCGGCTGGTGCCTGGACCTACACGGCAAGCTCCGCCCACAACGAGTTCGTCGACGGCCAGCACTACACCGAGAACTTCGACGTGGTCAGCGCCGATGGCACCCACACCTCGGTCCACATCGACATCCTGGGTACCAACGATGCCGCCATCCTGTCGGCCGATGTGCGCAACCTGACCGAGACCAACTCGGCCACCGACATCTCGACCTCCGGCACGCTGACCATCTCCGACATCGACAGCCCGCAAACCTTCGTGGCCCAGCTGGCCAATGTTGGAACCTATGGCACCTTCGCCATCAATGCGGCTGGTGCCTGGACCTACACGGCAAGCTCCGCCCACAACGAGTTCGTTGGCGGCACCACCTACACCGACACCTTCGATGTCGTCAGCGCCGACGGCACCCACACCTCGGTGACCGTCAACATCCTCGGCACCAACGACAACGGCGCACCAGTCGCTGTCGCTGATACCAATTGGGCGAAGGAAGACACCAACACAAATGCAACTGGCAACGTGCTTCAGACACTCGTGCATGTCGGTGCGCCGTCGGGAACGTTCTCGGACCATGCGGACACCGATCCTGACGCCGATACACTAGCTGTCTCCGCGCTCTCCGGCGGCATCGACAACGGCGCCACATTCACCAGGACCGGAACTTACGGCTCGCTTGTAATCACCAAGGCGACCGGGGCCTACACCTATACTCTGGCGAACGCGCAAGCCAATGTTCAGGCTCTGGCGGCGGGCCAGACGGTCACGGATAGCTTCACCTACACCGTCTCGGACGGGCATGGCGGAACATCATCGGCCAACCTGGCTGTGACGGTCTTCGGCACGGACGAAGTTACTCCTGGGCTGATTACCTTGGTAGCCGATGGCAAACAGGGGAGTAACTCCGACCCAAGTACCGTCACCATAACGTTTACTACGGCCGTCCATACGAATTTTGTCAATCTATCCGATGTGATGCATCTATCCGGCTTGGCAAACGCAACGGTAATAAATGGCTCCGGCTTTTTCGTTGATGCGACTCACTATCGGTTCCTCGTCGACAAGGGTACTGGAAGCAACAACGGATCATCCTACACTCTTAACATCGATAGCGGGGCATTCTCAGATACAACCGGCCATACGAACGGTCCCGTCAGCCAGGGCAACCTCAAGCCCGCCGGCACCTCCGGCGAGCCGATCAATCTCGCCCTGACCGATCCATCGCATGAAGGCGCCCTCATCACAGTCACGGTGAAGGACGTGCCTTCGGGCTGGACCATCGATGGCGCCACCCACAACGCCGACGGAAGCTGGACGACACAGACCAGCGACCTGCACGGGCTGACCGTCACCACCCCGGTGAGCTTCACCGGCGCCGCCGTGCTCGACGTGCAAATGACCTGGACCAATGCCGACGGCACGACGGGCAGCGCGTCGATCGCCGACAATGTCGAAGCCTATGCTCCGGGCTCGCCGATCTTCGCCTGGTCGGGCGACGACGTGCTGACCGGGTCCAGCGGCAACGACCTCTTCGTCTTCTCGCAGCCGATCGGCGCCGACACGGTGCACAATTTCGACGCCACGGCCGACCAGATCGACCTTATCGGCTACAATGGATTGGCAGGCTTTGCCGACCTCCAGACCCATATCGCCGACGATGCCCACGGCAACGCGGTGATCACGCTCGGCGACGGGCAGTCGATCACGCTGGACGGCGTCCATTCGGGTGCGCTGACCGCAGGCAATTTCGTCTTCGACCAGACGCCGGTGGTCAACAATGCCGGGACCATGACGATCGGCGACGGCGCCTTGCTGCCGCTGAGCGGCACGATCAACAATAGCGGCCTTATCTCGCTGGATTCGACCGGCGGTGAAACGCTGCTGCAGATCATCCAGCATGGCGTGACGCTGCAAGGGGGCGGACAGATCCTGCTGTCCGACAGCGCCGCCAACGTCATCTCCGGCACCGGGCCGGACGTCACTCTGGTCAATGTCGACAACACGATATCGGGTGCCGGCCAGTTGGGCGGCGGGATGCTGAGCCTCGACAACCAGGGCACCATCATCGCCACCGGTGCGAATGCGCTCGTCATCGACACAGGGGGCAGCGTCGTCACCAACTCCGGCACACTGGAGGCGACCGGTTCAGGCGGCCTGACGGTCACTGGCGGGCTGGCGAATTCCGGCATGCTGTTGGCCAATGGCGGCGACATCGTCATCCACGGCCAGGTCACCGGCGACGGCGATGCCACGATCGGCAATCTGTCGAAGCTCGAATTCGGCGGCGCCTCGTCGACGGACGTCACCTTCGCGCACGATGCGGCCGGCACGCTGCAGCTCGACGATTCCTTCGACTTCAGCGGACGGATCGGCGGCATCACCAATGATGACAGGCTGGAGCTCGAGGACATCCTGTTCGGCGCGGGAACGACGGCCGTCTATCAGGCTAACCAGGATGGCAGCGGCGGAACGCTGACCGTTTCGGATGGCACCCACGGTACCGCGCTGCATCTGGTCGGCTCCTATGATGCGAACGGCTTCAAGCTCGCCGATGACGGCCAAGGCCATACCGCCGTTTCGTACAATCCGGCGGAGTTCACGCTGACGGGCGTCGACAATGGAGGGATTTCAAGCGACTTCGTGGTGTGAACCAAAAGGGCGGCCGTCAGCGGCGGCGGCTCACCTGGCCTGACGAGTATCGAGTGGGGTTTTGGACGTGGATAGCAAGTCTCGAATTGTGAAGGATGCGCTTCGGGTATGCCGCCGCTATTTCGTGGTTGCGGCGGCATTCAGCCTGGCGATCAATCTGCTCTACCTTGCGTCCCCACTCTACATGCTGCAGATCTACGACAGGGTCGTCACCAGCGGCAGCGAAACCACGCTGGTGATGCTGACCCTGGTGTTGCTGGCGGCCTTCCTTTCGTTGGCCGGCCTCGATTTGGTGCGCGCCTCCATCCTGACACGCGCCAGTGCGCGGCTCGACCGGTTGCTCTCGGCAAAAGTTCTCGCCGCGTCGGTCGAGACCCCATCGCCGGGCTCCTCGCAAAGCCAGCCGATCCGTGATTTCGATACGTTCAGGCAGGTGATCACCGGCAGCGGCATCCATGCCCTGTTCGACCTGCCGTGGTCGCCCATCTACATCGGCATCATCTTCCTGCTGCATCCGTGGCTCGGCTTCTTCGCACTGGGCTGCTCGCTGCTCCTGATCGCCATGGCCGTGCTCAACGAACATCTCGTGCGTTCGCCGCTGAAGCAGGCCAACGATCTGGCGACGACCAACTATAACTTTACCGAGATGAGCCTCCGAAACGCGGAAGTCGTTCGCGCCATGGGGATGATCGACGGTCTCATCCGCCGCTGGGGGCGCGACCGCAACCTGGCGCTGCGGCGCCAGGCGGAGGCAAGCGATCGCGCCGCCCTGATGTCGGGCCTGATCCGTTTCCTGCGGCTCACCATGCAGTCGCTGATCCTCGGCCTCGGCGCCTATCTGGTGATCGAGCGGCAGATCACCGGCGGCACCATGTTCGCGGCCAGCCTCTTGCTGGGCCGGGGGCTGCAGCCGGTCGAGCAGATCGTCGGCCTTTGGCGCAGCCTGATTCTGGGGCGGGCGGCGTTGGCAAGGGTCGAGAAGCTGGTCGACGGGGGCGCGCGGAGCGAAAGATCTTTCAACCTGCCGAAGCCCACCGGCAAGATTTCGGTCGAGCAGGTCAGCTTTGCAATTGCCAGCCAGCAGAAAGTGCTTTTGCGGGACGTATCGTTCCGGCTGGAAGCAGGCGAGACGCTGGGAATCGTCGGCCCTTCCGGCGCCGGCAAGTCGACGCTGGCGCGTCATCTCGCGGGCGTCATGCAACCCAGCCGCGGCACCGTCAGGCTGGACGGGGCCGACCTGTCGCAATGGGGGCACGACGCGCTCGGCGACCACATCGGCTACCTGCCGCAGGATATCGAGCTTTTCTCCGATACGGTTGCCGCCAACATTGGCCGCTTCAAGACCAATGTCGACCAGGAGGTGATCGAGGCCGCGCGGCTCGCCGGCGTGCATGAGATGATCATCCGCCTGCCGCAGGGCTACGAGACCCAGATCGGCGAAGGCGGCGCAGTGTTGTCAGGAGGATATCGGCAACGGATTGCTCTTGCCCGGGCGGTGTTCGGAACGCCGAACCTGATCATTCTCGACGAGCCGAGCTCCAATCTCGACGCCGATGGCGACCGCGCGCTGAGCGACTGCGCGATCGAACTCAAGCGCCGCGGCAGCACGGTGATCATCGTGTCGCACCGGCCCTCTACCTTGGCCAATGTCGACAAGATCCTTCTGCTGCGCGATGGCGCCGTCGAGGCCTTCGGCATGAGAAACGAGATCGTGGCGCTGCTCAACCAGCGCGCGGCTCCAATGGCGGTGGCAACCCAATGAGCCGTGGCCGGAGAGATCGATGAGCGACGGCGCCCTTACCTACCGGAGCCTGCCCGGCGAAACCGGTATCCTCGCTCCGGATTCGATCCGGGTGCCGGCCTATATCGGCCTACTGATCATCGTTGCCTTCTTCGGCATCTTCGGGGGCTGGGCAGCCTTTGCCCCGCTGAATGGCGCCGTGCTCGCCGACGCCATCGTCAAGGTGGAAGGCAATCGCAAGAGCGTACAGCACTTCGACGGCGGAACCGTGAAGGAGATCCGCGTCAAGGATGGCGACGTCGTCAGGAAGGGCGACATAATGCTGAAGCTGGACGACACCAGGATACGGTCCGAGTTCAATCTCTATGCCCAGCAATATGCGCTGCTGCGTGCAACCGATGCCAGGATTCGGGCCGAACTGGATGGCAGCGAGGCTGTTGCCTTCCCGAAGGACATCCTCAAGGAGCACGAGGCCTACCTCAAGGATGCGATGGCAAACCAGATCGCCGACCTGGAAAGCCAGCGCGCCTCGATGGCCGGTGCCAGGCAGATCCTCGAGCGGCGGATTGCCGAGCTCGAAGAGCAGATCCAGGGCAAGCAGGCGCGGGTCCAATCCTACCAGGCCCAGATGCAATCGACGATCGACGAGAAGGCCAGCCTGTCAAAGCTGCTCAAGGCTGGGTTGACGACCCGCCCACGCATTCTGGAACTGGAAAGATCGGCCTCGGATCTGCAGGGCCTGATCGACGAGAACCTCGGCGCCTTAGCCGGCAGCCAACAGAGCAAAGCCGAACTCAAGGGCCAGATCGCGCAATTGACCTATGAGCGCCGCGCCAAGCTGTCGGCCATGCTGATCGATACGCAAT
Organism: Mesorhizobium sp. M7A.F.Ca.US.008.03.1.1; assembly: GCF_003997495.1. Taxonomy (GTDB): domain Bacteria; phylum Pseudomonadota; class Alphaproteobacteria; order Rhizobiales; family Rhizobiaceae; genus Mesorhizobium. The sequence goes on from NZ_RZRU01000001.1 coordinate 280,825, forward strand.
CGAGCCTTGCCGACCTCGTGCCCAAGATGTTTGCCGCCCAGGCTGCGATGGATCGGGCCGAAGTCCGCGCGCCCTATGATGGCCAGGTGATGGATCTCAGCGTCTTCTCGATCGGCGCGATCGTTTCGCCGGGCCAGACCATCCTCGACATCGTGCCGACCGAGAATTCGCTGATCGTCCAGGCGCAGGTTCGCGTCGAGGACATATCGAACCTGCGACCCGATATGGCTGCCGAAGTTCGTTTCACATCATACAAACAGCGCTCGATACCCATAATCCATGGCCGCGTCACCCGCATTTCGGCGGATCGCATTACCGACAGCAAGACCGGGTTCCCCTACTATCTTGCCGACGTAGCGGTCGATCCGATGGAATTGGCAGCAGCCCCGCAGATTGCCCTTTATCCAGGCATGCCAGCGTCAGTCATGATCGTCACCGAGGAACGCACCGCGCTCGACTACATTCTGGGCCCGCTGGTTGCGTCGTTCCATTCCGCCTTTCGCCAGAAATGACGGATTAGCTAAAATGACTTCGCTTTTGAGGTGATTCTAACGCAGAGCGGTCGGAGATTATCGGCAGAGGACCTGACAATTCTCGCTGCTCCAATAGAGGCAGGACCAGTCCTCTCGGTCCGGCCATCGCGACGTTCTGAAGACCCCGAGCCAACAAGCCGACAACCAGTCGCTCATGGTCTGCATGTTCCGTGCCGACCGCTCCGTTTCTTTGGTGCTGGATATCTGATGATCCTAGCGATCGCAATTTTGGGCGGTGGTGACGGTACTATTGGTGCTGGCGGAGACAGTCTGCGGAAGCCGCAAAGCATCGTCGGAACCGTTTAGGCGGGTTTGAGCGAGCGACGATGGCTCGGCTGAAAGTGTGGCTCGAACAGTACGTTCCGCATCGCAACGAGCGATATGACTTTCTGTCACCCGATTCGGGCAGCGCGCTGGCTGTTTCCAGGAACATACTTGACTGGATTGCGTTTCCTATTCCGGACCTTTCCAAAACAGGGAGAACGGTGTCATGGACTGGAACCGCGTGGAAGGAAACTGGAAACAGGTGAAAGGCAAGGTCAAGGAGCAGTGGGGTAAACTCACCGACGACGACCTTGACCGCATCGCAGGCAAGCGCGATCAACTCGAAGGTAAGATCCAGGAGCGTTACGGCATCGAAAAGGACCGTGTGCGGCGCGATGTCGATGATTGGTACGGGCGGCAGGGTTGGTAGGCATGTGAGCCCGCCTGTGGCCAATTCCGGGACGCCGCCCAACGGTCCGGCAGGACCATGCAGGCGCTGAGCCTTGTCGTCAGCTGAATTTTGCAGCAAGGATTTCGTACTGTGGCAGAAAATATCTCTCGCAAGCAAGAGCAACGCGGGACAAGAAGGATTCTCATGTGGGCGATCGCAGTTATCGCTGTGATCTTTCTTGTTCTACTGACTATATTCGTGCTCGGCCCGTTGGCATGATTTCGATGATTGAGCTGTCTCCGATCTGATCCGGGGACGATCGGGCGTTGGTCGAGGACGCTGGCAGCGGCCATCAGATATATTGTTTCAGGCGAGGGCATGCGGCTAACGCTGCTTCCGCGGCCGGACGATCCCAAAGCGGCGCACCCACATCGACCGCCGGCGCGCGGCCAACCACTTTGCCGGCCTGCAATATCGGTACGAAAACCCGTTTCACAAAAATTTTGCTGAACACGATTTCGCCGGGAACATATCAGGAAAAGATTGGTTCGGTGGCGATACACCCAACCAGGAGATCCACCATGATTGTCAAACTTCTCTCCGCCGCTGTGTTCGCGCTCACATTGGCCACATCGGTAATGGCGCAGTCGAACGGTTCCGGCTCCAACAGCGGTTCGGGTTCGACGCCCGGGACCACGAATGATGCCAATGGTACCGCCGGCTCCGGTTCTGGTACTTCGACAACCCCCGTTGACCCGAACGCAACAAATTCGACAACCACTCCGAACGGCATGAGCGACCGCTGCAAGGACGCCGCGGGCAATGATACCGACACAAACACCGCCTCCGGCACGACAACGTCGAATGTGCAGAACTGCAACAAATAGATTGGGGCCTCGGAGCGCTGCCGGACGTTGCTCCTTTCCCTGGGGCTGCGATCGAGCCGCGTTTCGCGACTGCGATGGCAGCAGGCGCGGATGAGCCGACAAGCCGTCAGGCGGATGCCATCCGCGCTGCCTTGGGTGGCAGGCGTATCTGCGGCAGTTGCCATTATTTCGGTTGTTTGCACCGTTGTTCTGATCCGCGGCGACAATCTCCGGGAAACCACTATTGTGCAGGCCATCGGCGGCGACCCTGGACGGGCCGTCCCGGCGATGATCCGCAACGGCTGCGGCGGATGTCACGAAATCCCGGGAGTGCCCGGCGCCCACGGCACCGTCGGTCCGTCCCTGCAAGGCGTCGTCGACAGAGGATATATCGGGGTGTCGCGAGCCACCCCGGATGCGATGATGCGCTGGATCAGCAGGGCGCGGGACGTAGACCCGAAGACGGCTATGCCCAATACAAATCTGTCGCCTCAAGAGGCGCGCGACATTACCGCCTATCTCTATGCGCGAACATGAGGCGCGCTGAACTCATCCCACGGCGCAGGCGTCTTGCCAGCAAAAGCAGCAGCCCAAGCATCAACACGGCGGCGCCCGCCACAAGTGATTGAGCCGCCAGAACCATGATTGTCTGGCCTGTTGTCGAGCCTGCCCGCATCTGGCGTACATCGGCCGCGGTGACGCTGACGTTAGGATTTCCGAACCGAGCAGTGACGTAATTTGCAAGGGCTGCCACCTGGCCATCGTCCAGCCAGCCGCCGAAGGCCGCCATCGACTTACGTCCCGCCACGTCGCCAGCTTTGACGCCTTCAAGGATGGTCATGACGACATCCTCGGGCGTGGCCGCGCCGGGGGTGCTGTTGCGGGTCAAGGACGGATAGGATCCGTCGGGCGATCCGCCTCCGTTCTCCCCATGGCAGGTCGAACAGAGCGATTGATAGAGATCACCGCCGGTTGCGGTCCCGCTGCCTTTCGTTATCCCTTTGGTTCCAGCATTGCCGTCGACCGCGGTTGCGTTACCCCACGAGAAACGCGGCTGCTTCTCGTCTCCCGGTTGGGCGGGCACGTCTCTGAGATAGGCGACAATAGCCTGGATGTCGTCATCGGAAAGATGCTGCAGGCTGTTCATGACCGTTTCAGCCATCGGCCCGCCCGCATAGGCCTTTCCGGGCACGGCGCCGGTTTTGAGAAATCGAGACAGCTCTTCGTTGCTCCAGCCGCCGACGCCTGCGATCTTGTCGCTGGTGATGTTGAAGGCGTGCCAGATGCCGGCGGTGCCGCCGGCAAGCTTGTGGTCTTCATCCATGCCGAACGTCGCATTCCTTGGCGTGTGGCAGGCACCGCAGTGGCCGAGCACCTCGACCAGGTAGGCCCCCCTGTTCCATGCGGCCGTCCGGCTCCGATCAGGCGTGAAACTGCCGGTGTGCAGGTTCGCGAGCTTCCACAGCGCAACCGTCCAGCGCTGGTTGAATGGAAAAGGCAGGATGTTTCGCGGCCACGGCTGGGAAATCGGCGGCTGCGCAAAGAGGTAGGCCCGGATCGCAAGCACGTCCTCGCGGCTCATCGCGGCGAAGCTGTCATAGGGCATGGCGGGGTAGAGATCGGCTCCGTCGCGCCTGATACCTTTCTGCACGGCTCGCACGAACTCGTCCGCTGAATAGCGTCCGATGCCCGTGTCGGCATCAGGTGTGATGTTGGTCGAGTATACATCGCCGAAGGGTGTCGGCACGCGATAGCCTCCAGCGAACGGGCGGCTCGGATTGGACGTGTGGCAGCCGATGCAGTCGGCCGCTCGGGTAAGGTATTCACCCTTCTGGATTTCGCTCGCCCGCAGCTCAGTGCAAAGGGCCAGTGATGCCAAGACGAGCGCTACCGCCCGAGAGATGATAGCTGGGAATGGAATGCCCGTGGCAGGCCGAAGCGCGCACCGGCAGCGGATGGCCAATCTTCGGGTCTTTGGCATCGTCACAGTTCGCACCCGCTGAAGATCAGCGCTGCCACCACTTGCGTCAGCAAGACGAGCGTGAACAGCGCCCCGATGCCCACGGAAGTCCTGGCAAGAAACCCGCGCGTGCGCGCCTTCAGGGGCGGGATCGTGCCACATCCGCGGTCATGAACGGCGTGCCACGACAGCAGCGCGCCTGCCAGGGCGACAGCGGCGCCTATCAATGAGAACAAGGCGGTGGGACGAAAGCCGGCATGGCATTGCCAGGATGCAATGGAATAATCGAGCTGCAGCGTTATTGCCCACGCAACCGGTCCACTGACCAGGCCTGCCCAGGAAACGCCGGTACGGATCGCCTGCATCTCACATCCTCGGAACCCAATAAATCACAAGATAGAGCACGACCCATGAGACGACGACGAAGTCCCAGTAGAAGGCGTTGTCCGAGACGTCGCTGAAGCGGCGGCCCGCTTTTCCTTTTTGTGTGAACATGAGAACCGTCAGGACGATCGTGTCGCCGACATCGGTAAGGAGATGCGTCGTATGCAGCCCGAGCAGGAACCAGACGATCGATCCGTAAGCGTTCTGATCCCAGGAAATCCGCAGAGCCGGAAATTCCCAGATGCGAACGATCAGCGGAAGAATCCCGACGATCGACATGACGACCATGCCAAGGCGAACTTTCGCGAGATCCTGGCGACGTGCCCAAAACTCGATCATGTGGTTGGGCACGACGCTCGCAACCAGAATAGCCAGTACTGCCGTGCCCGGCAGCAGATCTGGCGCCGGGGCTCCAATGGGCCAATGCCGCGCCAGCACAGCCAGATAGAAGTAAGTTCCGATGGCCAAGGCAAAACCTGTTGCCTCGAGGGCAATGAAGGCAAGGGTTCCCCACCACATCGGGCTCGCCGACCCGAAATCGTATGTGGGCAGGTGGCTGATGTCGGCGACGGGGCGGTGCCTCACTCCTCGTCCTCCGGTTCGCCTTTCGGCCAGAACCAACAGATGAAGCCGATCGAAACCGGTATCGCTCCCCAGACCACCGCCCACGGCGTGTATATCGAACCGAAAAATGCGCCGCCGACCGCGATGGCCGACAGCAATGGCCAGATCGAGTTGTCTGCCGATGGCACCCTTACTTGCGGCACCGCATCGGCGACCGTGCCCGCGAGCACCTCGCGGGCGTCGACACGCAGACCTTCGACCACTGGGAGCACATCGGGCTCGGCCCAAAGGGGCTCGCGGTGAGTTACGACGGGCAGCCGCGAAAAATCGTAGGAGGGCGGCGGCGACGTCGTCGCCCATTCGAGCGTGCTCGCGCCCCAGGGATTGTCTCCTGCAATGCGGCCGTTGCGGAGGCTGAGCAGGAGATTCAGGAAGAACAGCGCAAAGCCGGCGAACACCACCAGCGAAGAGAGGCTGATGAAGAGGTTCATCTCGCCCCAGCCGCTCGCCGGCGGATACGTATAAACGCGGCGCGGCATGCCTTGCAGACCGAGAATATGCATGGGGAAGAAGGTGAGATTGAACCCGAGGAAGACGAGCCAGAAATTCCAGCGGCCGAGCCTCTCGGACAGCATGCGTCCGGTGATCTTGGGAAACCAGTAATAAACGGCGCCGAGCAGGGGGAAGACGGCGCCCCCGACCAGTACATAATGGAAATGGGCAACCACGAAATAGGTGTCGTGCACCTGCAGGTCGATCGGCACCGAAGCGACCATGACCCCGGTCAGGCCGCCGATCACAAAGGTGAAGATGAAGCCGAGCACGAAAAGCATGGGCGTGGCGAAGATCGGCCGCCCGCCCCAGATCGTCGCAATCCAGCAGAAGATCTGAATGCCGCTCGGAATGGCGATCATCATCGAGGAAGCGGTAAAGAAGCTCTCGCCGAGCTGCGGCAGGCCGGTAGCGAACATGTGGTGCACCCATAGGCCGAAGGAAAGAAAACCGATCGCGATCAACGACAGCACGATCCCGAGATACCCAAAGACCGGGCGGCGAACGAAGGTCGGCAGGATCGCGGAGACGAAGCCGGTCGCCGGAATGAAGATGATGTAAACCTCGGGATGACCGAAGAACCAGAACAGATGCTGCCACAGCAGTGCATCGCCGCCTGCAGCGGGATCGAAAAATTTTGTGCCGACCAGACGGTCCAAGATCAGCATTGTGCTCGAGACCATCACGGCGGGCATGGCGAACAGGATGACGAAAGCCGTGACCAGGACGGACCAGACATAGAGCGGGATGCGGTCGAGCGACATGCCGGGAGCACGTTGCTTGAACACTGTGGCGATGATCTCGACAGCTACCGCGAGTGCGGACACTTCAGTGTAGGTCACCATCTGCGCCCAGAAATCGGGGCGTTTGCCGATGCCATATTCGGGTCCGGCGAGCGGTACGTAGGAAAACCAGCCGGCATCCGCACCGGTTTCGAAGGCGAAGGCGATCCAGATCATCAGACCGCCGGAAAGATAGACCCAGTAGCTGAATGCATTGAGCCGGGGAAAGGCGACATTGCGAGTGCCGATCATCAGCGGCACCAGGTAAATGGCGAAAGCTTCCATCACGGGCACGGCGAACAGAAACATCATCGTCGTGCCATGCATGGTGAACAGCTGGTTGTAGAGATCGGGGCCGATGTGGCCGGCCTCAGGCTGGGCAAGCTGGAAACGCATGGCGAGCGCTGATAGACCCGCAAGGATGAGAAACAGGAAAGCCGTCACGATATAGCGCCGCCCGATCAGCTTGTGATCGACCGTGACCAGCCAGCCGTAAAGGCCTTTCGGCGTTCGCCAGGCAGGCGCCAGAAAGGTGCGCAGCCTCACCTCCTCGAGACCAGTGTCACGGATGCCTTTCAGGGCTTCCTGGGTATGCTCGGCCGGTTTTCCCGCAATGCCACTCATTCGAGGCTTCCGAGATAGGTGACCACTGCGTTGAGATCGTCGGCGCTAAGGGCAATGCGCGGCATCTTGGCGCCGGGCTTTATCGACTGTGGATCGGCAATCCAGGCGGCGAGCGCGCCAGGGGTCATGGCCAGCGTATCCGCGGCCAGTGCACGTCGGCTGGCGAGATGGGTAAGATCAGGTCCGACCGTTCCGCTGGCAGGCGTGCCTCTTATCGTATGGCAGAGCGCACAGCCGGTGGAAAGAAATGCCTGTTGGCCGCGGCGTTCTTCTTCGCCGCCAGGTGCGGATGCGACGGCGTTTTGCCTGGATTGCCATGCTTCGAACGCTTCGCGGCTTTCCGCGATGACGGTGATGGCCATATGGGCGTGCTGATAGCCGCAGAATTCAGCACATTGGCCACGATAGGTGCCGGGCTTGTCGGCGATGAGGGTAAGCTGGCTTGGCCGGCCCGGAATGAGATCGCGCTTACCGGCAAGGTTAGGCACCCAGAAGCTATGAATGACATCGAGCGAATCGAGTTCGACCTCGACCGGTTCGCCAACCGGGACATGAATTTCATTTGCCGTGACGATCGATTGCGACCGATCATCTCCGGGATACCGGACCTCCCACCACCATTGGTGCCCTGTGATCCGCACGGCAAGCGTTTCCGTTCCGCTCAGCGATGCAATGGATTTGCCGGCGAAAAAACTCGCTGTCGTCATCATGACGAGCGCCAGAACGGTCAACGCCATGGCGCTGCCGACAGCTTGGGCAAATCGGCGTTCCTGATGAGAATCGATCTCAAGCGGCGAGCGCGTTGTTTCGGACAGGCGGCGACGCAAAAGCGCTGCCGCCAGGACCAGCATGACAAGCAGCCACGTGGCCCCGGCGACTGCGCTGAAGGACCAGATCAGATCGAGGATTCTCCGGGCGTTCGCACCGTGTGCATGGAGGGCCGACTGCCGATCGCCGCATCCTGCCAAGACCAACATCGGCGCTGCGCTGACCCACCTTAAACACTGTTGCGCGGCCTTTCCCGGAACAATGCCGGTCAGGATTTGCGTTGGACAGGTAAAGGCAAGCGACATTCGGGGTCGTGTCAGCATGCGAGAGCTGGCCAACAGACTCATGCACCTCGCCATGAAGGACCCACCATCGTTGCCAAGGCCATAACGCGGCTGGGTGAAAAAGGATGCTTGGCCACACCGCCCGGCTGAAAACCGACGCGAAGCGGTGCGGTTAGACGATGCGCAACTCCGGGGAATCCTGTTGCCGCCGACTGCTCGTTTGAATCCAGAGAGCGACCAAGAGCAGTGCGGCTCCGCCATAGATCAGGCCGGCGGAATCCACGTGATCAAGCCTGCAAGTTGCTGGTCCTCGAGCGGGCCGAGCCCTCACAAATCCGAGCCGATGGCATTATCCGGATACCACAGTTTTGGCGAGACGACGAGCAACACCCCGAGCAGCCCGGTGTGGAGCGAGGTGAAGAAAAGATGCATCACGGCATTGCCGCAAGCGTGCTCGCGGCCAGGGCGATGCAACAGCACCACCAGAACAAAAGCCCGGTGCCGAGGAAACTCGCGTGCTTGGCATAGTGCAGGAAACCCTGCTGGAGGGCAGCCTCGAACAGCCGGGACATGCCAGATCGATATCGCGCTCCGTGCAGGACGGTCGCGACCACAGGACGGCTGATGAACGCCCAGATCACCCGGAGCACGTTTGCATGTCCCGCCGCTGCGAACGTCTGACGCAGCTGTACCGGCAGGGCCACATCATCGCGGCCGTCGGGCGGGAGGCAACCAGCATAGGCGCTGCGACCGCCATCAGCAATTCGTGCTCGATCATGTGCGCCGCAAACACATGTTCGCCCAACGCATGGATCGGGCCTACAAGCGGCGTCCGCGTCCGCTCCGTCGCCACAGCCGCCCAGCGCCGGCAACATACAGCAAAAGGATTGCCGCCAATGGTAATGTGATGGGGAGCGCCAGAGTCCAACCAGCCTGCAGAGCGCCGTTGCCGTAGCAAATCGAGGTCGAAAAGAGCGCGTCGAAGCTCACGACCCGCATCCGTCACCCGGAAGAGCACCGGTTCATTTGGAAAGATCCAGAATGAAGCCACTGAGGCGCGCTGTTCCACCTCCTAGCGCTGCCCCTAGGCGTCCATCATCGATTTCGCCGGCTCCCGGGCGATATTTTCCTCTATGCGTTCGTGTCCCGGTGTCCCCGGCAGGGCCTGGCGGAAGTTCTTGGCGTAATCCGCCGGCATTTTGGGCGGCATCAGCGGTTCATAGGCATCTACCAGCGCTTCGATCACGACAGGGCCCTCCGTGGCGAAAGCCTGGTCGAGAACCGTCTCGATCTGGTCGGCCCGCTCGATGCGAAAACCCGTTGCGCCCATCGCTTCCGCCGCCTTGGCAAAATCGATCGGCTGCAATTCGCAACCGAATTGCGGATTCCCCAGAAACATCATCTGCTCCCAGGCGATCTGATTGAGCATGTTGTTCTTGATCACCAGAACCTTCAGTGGAATCTTGTAGCGCACCGCCGTCGAGAATTCGCCGAGCTGCATGGCAAAGCCGCCGTCGCCGACGATGGCGGCAATCGGTCGACCGGGGAATGCTATGCCGGCGGCGATGGCGTAGGCGAGTCCGCAAGCCATCGACGCCAGCGATCCGGACACCCCAAATGCCTGGCCGCTGCGAAGATCGACATGGCGGGCGGCCAGCTCCGTGTTCTGACCGGAATCCGTGGCCAGCACCGTGTCGTCGGCCAATCTTCGTCCGAACGCCCGGGCAATCGCCTGTGGCTTCAAGGGTTGCGCCTGCATGTCTTCCGACTGCCGCATCATCTCGCGCCATCTTCTCATGGTCTCCTGGGAACGGTGCAGGAATTCATCGGAGGGCTTCTGCGTCAGACGTTGGTTGAGCGCGCGCAATGTCTCGGCCGCGTCGCCGACAAGGCCGGCCTCGACCGGAAAGCGCAAGCCGATCCGCTGCGCATCGCAGTCGATCTGGACGCCACGAGCTTGCCCGGGCTGCGGGTAGTATTCGATATAGGGAAAGGTCGAACCGACAATCAGCACCGCGTCACAGCTCTCCATCGCCTCTTGCGAGGCCAGGGTTCCAAGAATACCGATCCCGCCGGTGGTGTAGGGATGGTCGTCCGGCAGTACCGCCTTGCCCAGCAAGGCCTTCGCGACAGGCGCCTGCAGCAGGCGCGCCGTATGTTCGAGTTCGGCGGCGGCGCCGATGGCGCCGCGTCCGGCCAGGATCGCAACCCGCGAAGCGTCATTGAGAATGGCGGCGGCTTTGTCGAGCTCAACGTCCAGCGGTACGCTGTGACCGGCGAACATATCCTGCGGTGTGTGCGCCGGGCGATTGCGCTTGGAGCGCTGCGATGGATCGCGCTCCTGCTCCTGGATATCGCTGGCAATCGAAAGATGGGCGACGCCCTTGCGCGCCAGCGCGGTTCGGCAGGCAAGGCTGGCGACGTTTTCCATATGCGCGGCATCGGCGACATGGGCGTTATAAACGGAGACATCATTGAACACGCGCGTCAGATCGACATCCTGTTGCGTGAACGTCTCGATCAGGTCGTGGAACTGCATGCCCGTAATCGCCAGCACTGGAGCCTGGTCGAGCTTGGCGTCATAGAGGCCGGTCAGAAGATGTGTTCCGCCGGGACCGGACGTCGCAAGGCACACGCCCAGCTTTCCTGTCCACTTGGCATACGCACATGCCATGAAGGCAGCCGACTCTTCATGCCGAACCTGAACGAAGGCAATCTTGTCGCGCCGAGTCCGCAACGCTTCCATGACGCCGTTTATGCCGTCTCCCGGCAAGCCGAACACCACCTCCACGTCCCAGGCGACGAGTGTATCGATGAGAATTTCTGCTGCATTTGGCATGTCAGGGTAGCTCCGGTGGATGGTGTCCGAACCGGTGAATCCCGAGTTGGTTCCTTCGACACGAAAAATCGTGACAGGTTTCTGGAAGCGCTTTTCCAGGAGCGGTCTATTCGATCTGCTCGAACGTGCATTGCCGTGGCGCCTTGTCGGGGCGCCAGCGCAGCAGTTTGGTACCGTGGCGAAACCGATTGCCGGTGACGTGGTCGAAGCGGACCTCCACCACCAGTTCAGGTTTCAAAGGTTCCCATTGTCCGCTGCGCTCCGTGCTCCAGCGGCTCGGGCCGCCGGGCGCCTTGCCGGTGAATCCGGGCTCTGACCGCAGCCCTTCCAGCCGGCGCGTGAGCGCTCCTCTGTCGGCTCTGGCGATGGTCGACGTGAAGCCGACGTGATCGAGCTTGCCGTCGTCGTTGTTGTAGAGGCCGAGGAGCAGCGAGCCGACCTCACGACTATCCGCGAGATAGCGGAAACCGCCGACAACGCAATCGGCGGTGCGCCTCGGCTTAACCTTCACCATCGCACGTTCGCCGCACAGATAATGCTCATCCAGCACTTTGGCCACGATGCCGTCGGTCGAGGCATGGCCGGCGCCGTTTAGCCAGCGAGCCGCCGTGGCTGCATCATAAGTGCACTTCGACAGGCGAAGATCTGGATTATTTGAGGAGATCACGAAGTCCTCGATCGCTCGCCGCCTTTCGACAAGTGGTTTGCCCGTGATGACCTCGCCGCCCGGGCTGGCAAGCATGTCGAAGAGGATCAGGCTGGCAGGCGTCTGCGAACTCAGTTTGCGGATTCTGCTTTGTGCGGGGTGAAGGCGCATCTGCAGCGCCTCGAAGGAAAGCTCACCGTCAACCTCGATAACAATCTCGCCGTCGATGACGAAATGCCCGCGCTTGAGGTCACCCAAAATCCCCATGATTTCTGGAAAATAGCGGCCGAGCGGCTTGCCGGATTTGGCGCGCAGGTCAACGGTGTCGTCGCTCTTGAAAGCAAGGCAGCGAAATCCGTCCCATTTGGGCTCGTACTGCCAGCGGTTCCCGTCCCTGGGGATTTCATCGGCAAGCCTGGCCTCCATCGGAGAAGTGTCCAGCGGGAGCGGGAAGGCGTTTATTGGATCATGCACGGGTCCGGCCTCCAAAACCGGTTAAGGAACGGCTCCGGCTTTTCAACTTCCAGGACTGGCCCGCGTTCCATCTGACGGTTCATGCCTGGTTCTTCGCGATGGGACAATTTTATTTGCCACCGGAACCCGGATGACGGCTGGCCGCTTTGATGTCATCGGCAACGCGAGCGGAGATGTCCCATCGATCCCTCATTGTGGACAGCTTTTGTCGGAACCGTCATTCTCATGCAGGTGCCGCCAGGTCCCGACAGCATGCTGGTGATGGCCCGCGGCATCGGACAGGGCCGCGGCGTGGCGCTGTTCACGGTACTCGGCATGACGCTGGGCGCCGGACTGGTGCAGCTTCCGCTGATTGCATTTGGCCTGTCCTCGCTTGTCCACGCCTCGCCGCTGGCGTTCAATCTGCTTCGATGGGCCGGGGCGGCCTATATTGTGTGGCTGGGCGTCCGGCTGCTGCTTTCATCTTCGGCAACCATTCCCATGGGTCACCTCGATGCCCTGCGGCCGCTCGCCGCCGCCCGGGAAGGAATGATTGCCAATCTGAGCAATCCCTGGCCTTTGATGTTCATGGTTGCGTTCTTGCCGCAATTTGTGGATCCGCATAGGGGTTCCGTCACGTTGCAGCTGGTGCTGCTTGGAGCAACACAGAAGATAACCGGTGTGCTGGTGCTGGGGGCCTACGCCTTGGCATCGGGCGCGGTCGGCGCATGGGTCATGCGGCACCCTCGCGCAAGGCTTTGGCAGCAGCGGCTCGCGGGCTGCCTCATCATCAGCCTCGGCGTGCGGATGGTGATCGGCGGCGGTACGAGCCGCTGACGAAGTGGATGAACGGCCCGGGCCGAACACTCGACTTTGGCGCCGCTGGATATTCTTTCAAAGAATAATTTTGTGCCGCGTCGCCTGAATGACAGGCATCGACACAAGCATGCTCTTCTTCAGGGGAACGGAGCATTCGCTTCGATGTTCGGCTCCGCCGAAAGAACCCGCATCGGATGAGCCGCCGTCGCGGGCCGGGACTATGTCCAGGAACAAAAATCCTGACCAGAGGTTCGAGCCTCGATCTCAATGCGGCTTGAAACGCTGCTTCATCGGCATCCGATTGGAATGTTCGTCATGATTTCTTGCGTGGCCCCGGTAAAGACGCACCTTCAATGAACAAGCCGCCTGACAATGCCGGCCAAAGGGAAAGCAAGCGAAAAGACGGCAACGTCGTTCGGGCTCTCGGGCTTGGTCTGATCACCGGTGCGGCCGATGACGACTGCTCGGCCATCGGTACCTACGCGAGCGCCGGAGCCCGGTTCGGGCCCGACCTGCTGTGGACGGCACCTGTTACGCTGCCGATGATGTATCTCGTCGTCTATCTTTCATCCAAACTTGGCCAGGTTTCGGGTCGCGGGCTTTTCAAGGTCATATCGGACTTCTATCCGCGTTGGCTGCTATGGTCTGTGCTGGTGGGCGTGCTGATTGGCAACACGATCGAGGCAGCCGCCGACCTTGGCGCCATGTCGGCGGCCATCGTGCTGTTCGTTCCTCTGCCTGCTCCCTTGGTCGTCATTGTCGTCGCGATCGTCATTTTTGCCCTGCAGGTGTTCGGATCGTATAAATTGATCCGAAATGTGTTCCGGTGGCTGGCTCTGGCTCTGCTTGCCTATGTGGTCTCCGCGGTGCTTGCCAAACCGGATGCCGCCTCGGTCCTGCGCGGCACGCTGTTGCCAAACATCGAGTTCAGCCGCGAATACCTGTCCATCCTCGTCGCCATCGTTGGGACCACGCTCTCCGCATACCTTTACACATGGCAGTCCAATCAGGAGGTGGAGGAGGAGATCGCCAAGGGTCGTACGAGTCTCGAAGAGCGCAAAGGCGCCACCGAGGGCGAGCTGCGCCGATCCCGCCGCGATATCGTGATCGGCATGACGTTTTCCAATCTGATCATGTATTTCATCATCCTTTCGACAGGGTCGACGCTCTACAAGGCCGGGCAGACGCAGATCGAAACAGCGGCACAGGCGGCCGAAGCGCTGCGGCCGCTCGCCGGCGACGCTGCCGGCATTCTCTTTGCGGCCGGTGTAATTGGCGTCGGCTTTCTGGCCGTGCCGATCATGACCGCTGGCGCTGCTTTCGATTTCGCTCAGGCGATGGGATGGAAGAATGGCTTGCATGCCAAACCCCGGCAGGCTCCCAAATTCTACACCGTGATCGGGGTCATAACGTTGGTGGCGGTGGGCCTCAATTTCTTCGGTTTCAACCCGATGAAGGCCCTCGTCTGGTCTGGCATCGTGCAAGGATTTTCAACGCCGCCGCTGCTGCTTCTCATCCTCATCATGACCAACAACCGCAAGATCATGGGCGACAAGGTCAACAGCACCAGCACGAACATCCTGGGCGGCGTGACGACCCTGGCGATTTTTGCAGCGTCGGCGGGACTGGTGGCAAGCTGGTTGCTGTAGCTCGCATGTGAAGGATGTTCAGGCACGGTGGAACATCGGCGGTCAAATGTCGTTGAGACGCTTGCGGGAGAAAGGAGTTTGTCCATGTCAAAGTTGCAGGCCGCTACTCCGGATCGTTTAAGGCAACTCAGGCTTGAAGCTTCAGCACATTTCGCTCCGTTGATGCTGAACGAGGCCCTGTTGCGCCTTTCGCATGCCTGCGGAGGCGACAGCCTCGACCGCTTCGAGAAGGCCATGGTTGATCAAATCGAGGCGGCAAAGGACGATCGGGCCGATTTCGAATTGATCAAGGAATTCGCGATCGAGCAGCTTTACGCCCTGGTCCGGAACGCAAACGATTCGCCAAAAAAGAAACAGTCGCTTGAGAAGATAGACACGCGCAGAACGCCCGGCCGTTCCGAAGAACCACGCACGCTCGAGGACCAACTGCAGGCGGGGTTGGAGGATTCCTTTCCGGCGAGCGACCCGCCGTCGGTGGTGTCCACGACCATTTCAGGCGGAGCAAAAAAGCTGGTCGGGACCGACGAGGTCCTGGAAAAGCAGCGGCAACAAGCGTCTGGCAACGAAAGTAGCTCGTAGATCGCGGTGCCGGCTGGTTTGGCGGCAACCAAGGCCTGCGGGGACACGCCAACGGAAACAGCTGACGCATCGCATCAAAGCTTGACAGCCGCCTCCCGCGCCCAGAGCCGCAGTTTGCGACATGACTGCACAAACGCAGGTACCGAAGCTGCCGAATCCAGCCGCGTCAGCCCCTCATCGGCATCGGGAGCGACGCCTGCTTTGATCAGGAGCGGCTCGGCCCCCGGGGTGAAGCCAATGAACTTGCAATGCGCAAACGCATCAGACACGAAATCCTTCGCAGCGGCCTCCTTGACCAGCAGCTCGGCGCCCGCCTCGGAGAGGAGCAGCACCACCGCGTCGAACAAAACGGATGGACCGCCGTCGATCATGTACCTTGCCTCGATGTGGGTGCCGTCAGCGGCTTCGACGCCGCCCACCTTGGGCGCAACCACCTCCATCACCGCGCCCTCCGCTTCGATAGCGGAACGAAGTTCCTCGAACAGCGCGACATCGGCTCCATCGCTGAGCATGACACCGACTTTGCGGCCTTCGAAACTGTCGGGCCCGTTTTGGATGATGCTGAGCGCCGGCGACGGCGGCAAGTCATCGCGCGGCGGGACGGCGGCTTCGGCAGGTTCGGGCATGTCACGGATGCCGAGCTTGTCGGCCACCGTGGTCGCCAGCGTTTCATCGATGTTCAACAAATGCGAAACCATCCGCTCGCGGATCGCCGGTGCCTGGACCTTGCTCAATTCAAACGTCAGCGCCGTCGCGATGTGACGCTGCTCCGGTGGTGTCTGGCTGTTGAAGAATTGCCGGGCCTGGCTGTAGTGATCGGCGAAGCTCTCCGCGCGCAGACGTACTTTCTGCCCTTCTTCGGCATCGCCGAAAGAACGGAAGCCACGCTGCGGATCCTCGCGCGGTCCCAGTCCCCATGAGTTCGGCTCATAATTGGCGCGACCGGCCGGATTGCGCATGGCCATGTGCCCGTCCTGTTGAAAATGGGCGAACGGGCACTTCGGCGCATTGATCGGCAGATGGGTAAAATTCGGACTGCCCAGTCGCTTCAACTGGGTATCGAGATAGGAGAAGTTGCGGCCCTGCAGAAGCGGATCGTTGGAGAAATCGATTCCGGGCGGCACATTCTGCGTCATGAACGCAACCTGCTCGGTCTCTGCGAAGAAATTGTCCGGCATCCGGTCGAGCACCAGCCGACCGACCGGAATTGGTTCGAGGACCTCTTCGGGAATGATTTTCGTTGCGTCCAGGATATCGAAGTCAAAACTGTCGGCAAACGCCTGATCGAACAGTTGCACCGTCAACTCCCATTCCGGGAAATTGCCGGCCTGTATGGCGTCCCACAGATCGCGGCGATGGAAGTCGGGATCGGCGCCGTTGATCTTGACCGCCTCGTTCCAGACCACCGATTGCATGCCGAGCTTGGGTTTCCAGATGAACTTGACGAAGGTGGATTCGTCCTTCGCGTTGACGAGGCGGAACGTGTGCACACCAAAGCCTTGCATGAAGCGGAAGGAACGCGGGATGGCGCGATCCGACATGATCCACATCACCATGTGCATCGATTCCGGCATCAGGCTGATGAAGTCCCAGAAATTGTCGTGCGCCGTCTGTGCCTGCGGAAAGGCACGGTCGGGCTCCTGTTTGGCGGCGTGGATCAGATCGGGAAACTTGATAGCGTCCTGGATGAAGAAGACCGGGATGTTGTTGCCGACCAGGTCCCAATTGCCTTCCTTGGTGTAGAGCTTCACCGCAAAGCCGCGCACGTCGCGGGCGAGATCGAACGAGCCCTTGTTGCCTGCAACCGTCGAGAAACGAACGAACGCCGGCGTCTTTTCACCAGCTCGCTGGAAAATGTCGGCACGTGTGTGTTTGGCAAGTGATTCGTAAGTCTCGAAATAACCGTGCGCGCCATAGCCGCGGGCATGAACTACCCTTTCCGGGATGCGTTCGTGGTCGAAGTGGAAAATCTTCTCGCGAAAGTGAAAGTCTTCGATCAGCGCTGGTCCGCGCTCACCGATCCGCAATGTGTTTTGGTCGTCGGAGACAGGCGTTCCGAGCGCCGTCGTAAGGGCAGGCGTTTCGTCCCCCGCGACCTGGTGCAACTCGCCGCCATTTCCGCGCGCGCTATTCTGATCCAGTCCACTTGCCGATTGGCGAGCGGAGGGGCGAGCGGATTTGGCCATGACAGATCCTCGATCGATACCGGAAGGTTGAAGCGGTCAAGCCATCAAACTGCCGGTGAGCGGCTTTGTTCCCGGAAAAAATTGGACGCTGGAGACACCGCTGTCGGAGGAGCCGTGAGTGCTGCGGCGATGGTGTGCGTCAATCGGATGACAGATATCTCCGCCTGCGCAGAATTTATGAAGAGTTGTCTCCAGCACGAGGAACGAACCAAACTTCCATGCATTTAGCTGGGGCTGCGTTCACACACTCTTTCTTCTGGGAGCTGGACCATTGTCATCCGGAGGCTGCCTTTTGGCCGACCAGGAAACCAATGAAGTTTCCATCGTTGACCTGATACCTGCCCTGCGGGCATTCGCGCGCACCTTCTGCCGTGTCCCCGACGACGCTGACGATCTCGTGCAGGAGACACTGACCAAGGGTCTCGCCAACATTGACAAGTTCGAACCCGGTACGAGGATGAAGTCGTGGCTCTTCACCATCATGCGCAACACCTATTATACCCGGGTCAAGATCGCTGCCCGGGAGGCGCCAGGACTGCTCGATTGCGCGTCCTCAAGACCGATTTCGGAAGCCACCCAGGAATGGACCGTTCAGAGCAAGGAAGTTCACGGCGCCATTCAAAGGCTGCCTGAACACCAACGCGAAGTCCTGATGCTGATCGGCGTTTTGGGAGTGAGCTACGAGGAAACCGCCGACATATGCGGTTGCGCGGTCGGGACGGTCAAAAGCCGCCTGAACCGTGCGCGCGCCAACATCCTTGAGTTCCTTGGCGAGAGTTCGCTGGAGACATTGATGGAGAGAAGAAACCAGCTTTCGGACGGTCAGCTCGATGTCGAGGTTGGCAGCCGCAGATAGTCAGTTCCTCACGTCGCGCCGACGTTTCTCGACGAGTGCGTTCTGCAGGTCCATCGCCAGCTTGGTCAGGCGGTCTGGAACCTTTTCCTGCTCTATGGCGGCCAGCAGGGAAGCAATCTCCTGATCCACTGTCATCTCCACATGCGGATCCGTGGTATCGTCGCTCGAACGAGACATCATATTCTCTTGATAGCGGTCCCTTGATCCTAGTGTGGTGATAAGCGCTGGCATTACAAGGCGGTGTCCACCGCCGAGAAGCTCATCAGCGGACCCTTGCACAGGTTTATTCCTTGCTCCTTCGTCGCCGCCGGCTATGGATGCGGCGCGGTGGCGTTCAGTCCTTCGGCAATCGATTAGCGGCGTGATCCTGATATTGATCGGATTTGATCCGATTGCCGTCCAGCCCGCGCTCCTGGCCATGCTGCTTCTTGTCGCGATTCGACAAAACCGCGTTTTCTTCGATCTTGTCCTTGTCCAGGGAGGTCATTGCGCCGACGCCGACACTCTTGCCTTGGCTGCCGCGACCGAAATGTTTTTTACCGCCAGATGCCATGATATCCTCCTTCGAAGCGAGGACACCCGTCGGTGCCCCTTGTTCGACGTCCGAACTGGCAGCGCGCTGTAATGTTCCGTCTCACCGAGCGAGCAAAAAGGCGCTGCCATCCCATGACCGAAACGGCTTCTCACCGTCGATGAGGACCTGCAATTGATGAGCTTGCGCCAGACGGCCGATGTCGTCGCGGTCTGAGAAAAGTGATCCGCGATAGGAATAGTTCAGCAAGGCGAGCCAGCCCGGCCGTTTCAGAACGCGCGCAATTTCTTCGAAATGCCGCTCTGCCATGCCGGCCAGAACCAGATAGGGAAAGCTGTCGACCGCCAGCACGCAATCGAAACTGGCATTGTCGAAATCGGCGAGATCGAGACCGGAGGTTTGTCGCAACTCAACATTGCCGAGTGCGGCGCATTGCTCGGAGGCGATGGAGATCATCCGCGGCGATATGTCGATGCCGACCATCCGTTTGAAGGATTTGCACAGCGCACGCTCGAAACGGCCGATGCCGCAACCGATGTCGAGAATGCTCCGTTCCCTTCCGGCGAATTCTCGCGCTTCCAGCCATGCAACGATTTCGTTGGTCGTGGCTGTGAGCCTTTCCTCATCGCCGAGGGATGTCAGTTGGACACTCGCGGCTCCCGAAATCGCTGCCGCGGCATCGAAGCTGGAGGCCAGCCGCATGACGACAGCGGCATCGGTCTCGTCCTCATCGCGCTCATGCCGAACGGCGCCGCCCGTCGCTCGCAACATGGCAAAGACGTCTGGTCTGCAGCGCAGCAGTCCGGCGACCTTTCGCAGTCTTGCCGCGTTGCCGGTATCTGCCGGACGGACTTTCAGCACGACCTCCGCCAACTCCGCTGCTCCAATTGTGGACGGCAGGTGGAGCGCCAGCCTGACGAGAACACCTTCGGCGCAAATACCATCGGCCATGCAGTCTTCAACCGCCAGCCTGACCGATGTCCGGCGCTGGGCAGCTTTCGGTGCGGTTCCACTCATGGATCAACTCCGCGTCCAGACCCTGCGCATCGTCCACCTGTCGACGGCGCCCCAGCTATATTTGTAGGCCTCCTGGCCGCGCAGGAAATCGAACTCGCGCGCATCTTCGCGGATCGACTCGGCGATTGCGTGGCCAATCAGGATCGCGCCTGGACTCTCCTCGGCATAGGCAGGATCGAAGCCACCCAGATAAGCATAGGCACGGCCGCGGTGGTGAAATCCGTAGTAGGCGCCGACGGTCCTGCCTCCGATCGCGAATAGCCAGCATCGCACCAGACCGTGAGCATCGAGCAAGGGAAGTGAGAGCCGATGGAATTGCTCGACGGCGGCGTTGGCCAACACACCGCCTCCGTGTTCGGCCCAGCGCGCATTGTGCAGGCGGATCAATTGATCGAGGAAGGTTTGCGGACTGCCGCTTGCCGATGACAGCGCGATCCGGCCGCATCTTGATGCGGCCTGGCGCGCCCGACGCAACTGGCGTCTGCGTCTTGGGGGGACGCAGCCTGCAAGCGTTTCGTCGCCGGCGATGGCGAGCACGGGGCAGGCGGCATGGGCGGTCGGCCGATCCATCTCGGGATGGGTCATCGCAAGGGCGACGCTGTCCTGCGGCAAGTCCGACAAGATCCATTGCGCCCACCCGATCGAGAGGATCGACTCGAGGACAATAGTGACAACCTCGGCTTCGATCCCAGGGACAGCCAGAATGTCCAGATAGTCGCTGAGCGAAATGCCGACGGGAAGGAGCTTCGAACCGGCCGTCCCATGCTCGAGGTAAAGCGGCGCCAGACCGACCAGATCGCCGCCGCACCAGACCGCGACCGTCGCCAGTTCACCGGGTGCGAATGCGTGCCACCATGGCACCAGCCAGGCGGGAGATTGAAACGGCGTCGCCGAGGGACTCTGCTGCCACAGTTTCCACCAGTGCGGCGTCAAGGCGTCCAATTGTGCGAGGTCACCGATTATTTCGCTGCGCAGCACAGCTTGGCTCACGGCGTCGCTGCGAAGCGCCGGCGATCGGTGCCAAGCTGTGCCAGCGCCTGATAGGCATCCATGTAAGACGAGATCATCCGTTCCAGCGAAAACCGCCGGCGCGCTTCGGCCCTGCATGTCTCGGCATCCAAGCTGGGCGCCGCAAGAATGGCTCGGGCCATCTCGTCGACCGTGTCGACGAGAAAGCCCGTTCTGCCGTGCTCTATGACATCGGGAAGCGCACCCTTTGGGAAGGCGACCACCGGGGTACCGCAGGCGAGGGCCTCCATGGCCACAAGCGAGCTGGTCTCGGCTGCCAGGCTCGGAATGACCAGACAGCGCGCTGCGTTGAGAAAGCGTCGCTTGGCGGTGAAGCCGAGCGGACCAAGGAAGCGGCGGCGACCGGCGAGACGAGGTTGGATCTCGTCGTGAAAGTACCGCGTATGCGTTTCGTAGGGATAGACCTTGCCGCCGATGACCAGCGGCACGCCTGCCTGTTTGGCTGCATCGAGCGCCAGGTGGATTGCCTTTTCCGGGCAAACCCGGCTTAGAACCAGGGCAAAGTCGCGCTTCGGCTGCGGTAGGTTCAGCGCTTCGGTGTCAACGCCGTTCGGAATCGGTGCCGCCAGTCTGGCGCCAGGTGGCGCGGTTTTCTGCTGGCTGGGCGAGACCGCATGAAGCCAGAGGTCGCCGCGCGTCGGGCGCAATGCCGCGGCCGGATACCAATCCAATGGCAGGTGGAGGGTCACCAAGGTCGGACCATCGTCGGGAAGATAAGCGTCGAAATCGATGCCGTGCAGATGAACCACATCGATGGGCCATCGGGCGCGGGCAGCGGCGATCGCTTTGCGATGGGCCTGTTGCGCGCGGCTCTTCGCCGCCTCGTCGAGCACGCCGCTTTCGGCCGGTATTTCCACAAGCGTGCCGCTCGTGCTGGAGCCACGGCAACCAATGACGATAGATCGATGACCGGCGTGAACCAGTGCCCGATCGAGCATCGACAGAACCTGTTCTGCACCGCCGACAGCGTCGGGTCCGACGGGCGCGAGAGGGTAGGCGACATTGAGAACAGTGAGTGTCGCGCCTGGTCGCGTCCCGGTGCCCTGCGTCGCATCTCCACCTGTCAACGGTGTCGCGAAGTCAGGCATCTGATGCATGGGCAGCATGGCAATTCACGCCGCCGAGGCCCGCTGCGTGGGGAGCGAGGCGGATGTCATGCCAGGCGCATAGCGGCGGATCATGGTTGAGCAGAATTCCGCGAACTCCTCCGGCACCAGCGGCGGGCTGGTATGGTGAGGCATCATTCCGCGGTGCTGAGGTGTGAAGCAGAAGGTGACCGTCACGTCGAAATCGGCGAGTGCTTCCATCTGCCGGTCGAACCAGTCGAGCGCATTCGGCCGAAAGCTGTCCGCCCAGGAAAGTCCGGTACGCATATAGGTGACACCCAGCCGCTTCATCCAGGCGACGGCGTCGTCCAGCCGCGGATCTTCGAAATGAAACCACTGCACCAGTCCCATTGCGGGTGTATGGCGCAGGAATTCCTCCAGCGCGGGCTTTGGCGTGCCGTCCTGGCGCAGCAGCCCCATATGGAAATGGCGGTAATAAGAGGAGCCCTCGGCTTCGCGGTGACGCGTCGTTGCTTCCCATTCACGCGGAAGATCGTAGAGGCTGTACCACTGGATGCGTGGTGCGTTGCCGAGCAGCAATTCAGCTGTGCGCTTGAGCCCCCAGACTTGGATTTCCTCGGCGCCGAAGGTCGATACGCCGACCTCGCTGACCCAGATGGGAAGGTCGGTGACGGCCGCTATCTCGCCGATCTTCTGCGGCCATTCCTGGATCTGCCACAGGTTCCAGTCAAGGGGAAAGCCGTGCACGGCGACGGCATCGACATGATCCAGCACGCCGAATTCCTTCATGCGGGTGATGAACCCCGGGTCTATCGGCGAGATGCCACCGAGCACTTTCGTCAATAGCGGATTCTCGGACGCGATTGCGTCCGCCGCCAGGGTCGCCATCCTGGCAAAGCGGCTCCAATCGGGGTCGAGTTCGGGGTCCCAATGCGATTTGTTGTTGGGCTCGTTCCAGATCATCGCGGCTTCAATCATGGCGCTGTCCTTTCGAGGGGTAGACGGGACCCCCGCTGGCCGGGTCGCCGGCGGCGCGGCAGAAATAGACCTCCTGCTCCGGATGCAGGACGATTTCAAACCCGGCACTGCGCAGCATCGCTTCGGTGCAGGCGCGGTTTGGTATCCACCAGTTGGTCGGGTCATCGGCATAGCGGTGCTCGATGAAATGGAGCTTGGGAAATTCCGGCCGATCGAACAGGTCATGCGTCCAGAAATGATAGTTCTCTTCCATCTCGGGCAGATTTGTGCTGCCGCGCTGCATGGACTGGAAGATCATCAGGTCACCGGCGACATGCTCACGGATAAGGTCGAGCGCGAGCAAGGGGTGGCGCAAGTGATAAAGCACCCCCATGAACAGCACGACATCGAATGTTTCACGCAGTGCGCCGACGTCGTAGACCGAAAGTTTCTGGAATTCGATCTCGCAATCGGCGATCTCGGCGGCAAAGCGGGCCTGCGCCAGATAAGCTTCATCGAAATCGATGCCGAGGACACGGGCAGCACCTCGCCGTTTCATCTCGATGGAATAGAAACCGGCATTGCAGCCGATATCCAGCACTGTTTTGCCTGTCAGATCCGCGGGAATGGCCTCGGCGAATTTGCGCCATTTGATCAGCGGATAATTGCCGAGAAAATGGTTGGGAGCGGTTTCGACACCCGCCAGTTCCATGTTGTGGAACCATGGGCCGAGAGCATCGATACGGCGACGGATTTCGGCATGGGAATGCAGCATGATCAGGCTCCTTCGCCGGGAACGACAGGCACATGCGAACGGGCACTTGGCGTAATCGTGGCGGGTTGGTGATGGACGGGTGCGGCGCCTTCTTCGAGCAGCCGCAGAGCCGTGCGATAGCCGTTGAACGTGCCGACATCGACATAGGCGGACCCAGCCTTGACGCCATGGGCCTCACCACCGGCTGCCAGATAGGCATTGATCAGCGTACCGATATATTCGTCGCAGCAGTCCCGTTCGCGCCAGAGTGCCGCCAGCTGGTGCAAGGTCCGGCCCGGCATCTTGAATGCCCCCCAGATCCAGTTCGTGGCAGCGTCTTGCCGCTTGACCTGGATTTCCTTCACCCGATCTCTTTCGTCGAGAACCACGGCATCGAAAAATTCCGGGCGGTCCACCGGAAAGAGCAGGAACGATAGGGAACTGTCGGGCAAGCACGAGAAGCCATCCTCGGGGAACCAGATCGTATCGGGCAAACCAATCAAAGCCGTCTCGTCGGGCGCGACGAGAGGCGCTGCCCGAAAAATCGCATCGCAAAGTCCAACGGGATTGGGCTGCACCACGAAGAGAGCTGCGGCGTCACCATAGCCGGCGGCGTAATATTCGAGAATGTCGGATTTGCCCGATCCAATGATGAAACAGATCTTGTCGACGCCGGCACGCACCATCCGCCGCACCAGATACTCGCTCACAGCGCAGGGACGCTCGGTCTGGCCATCGATCCGACTGCCGACCGGCAGCAGCTCTTTCGAGAAGCCGAGCGGTTGAATGCGGCTGCCGCGCCCGGCAGCGGGCACGATGCCCAACATCAGACTGCTTCCATCATCGGTTCGCCGGGAGATCTTTGAAAGGCGTCGTTTAGAATGTGGTCCAGCTCCGCCGCGCGCCGGGCAGAGGTGTGTTCGTCGAGAACCCGTTCGCGTGCACGGGTTCTGATGGCATTGAGTTCTCCTGCGGGTAAGGCGAGCGCCGCGACCACGTCATCGGTGTCGTGGGCCAGCAGGATCTCGCTGTCAGGTTCGAAGAAGCTGCTTAGGCCCGGCCAGGTGTCGGTTATGATAGGCACTCCACATGCCGCTGCTTCGAACAACCGACCTGAAGGGCACCAGCCCTTTTGCGCCATCGCCTCGCGGGTGACATTCAGCGTCAGACGAGAGGATGAGAAAAACGCCGGGTGATCGGCCGGCGGAAGGTGCCTGACGAAGAAGATGTTGTCGCTCCACGGGAACTCCTGCGGGTATTGTGCGCCGCCGATGATGAAGCGCTGGTCCGGCAAGCGCGCAGCTGGGCGAACCAGCAGATTTTCGACCGCCGCCTGGCGATCTGGCGCGTAGGTTCCGAGATAGGACAAATCGGCCCTGAAATCGGCACGCGGCGCTGCCGGCCGGTGTTGGTCGGGATCGACATGCCCATAGAGCGGCACCACGTGACGCGCACCCAGCACCGTCTTCAGCGCGTCGATCGCCGCGCCGCCTGTGTAACTCAGGACGAGATCGAAATCTGCAAGACCCTCAGGGCCGAAGTAGGGTGGACGCTCACCCTGTTCGATGCGGGCAAGCGTGACCGGAGTGTCCAGATCGTAGAAGACACGCGTTCCGCGGCCTGCCTGCTGCGCCAGCCGCGAGGCGTCCACGGCGTCGGGACAATAAGAGGTGACGATCACGACATCCGATTGTTTGATCGTTTGCTCCGCGACCCGGCGGATGTCCTCCCAGTCCGGGTAGAGCACGACGTTGCCGCCGTCCAGATGATCGAGATCACGCGTTCCGGCATAGTAGGGTGTGTCGCGTTCGAAGAAGGTAATGGACCAGCCGCGCCGGGCGAGGGCTCGGATCAGTCCCCTCCATAGGGTGGCATGGCCGTTACCCCATGAAGACGTGACAGTAAGACCGAAAATGACCATCTGCATCCGGCAAATCCTCGTCAGGCGACTTCGTTCAATCGGATCAGCTTCGCTCCCCAGTCCCCCGACACGATCGTCGTGATCGAAGCGGGATCGATGTCGAAGCGAAAGCAGTCACCGGCCGGCAAGCCAAGGACGTTGCAAACGGCGGCCTTGATCACATCGGCGTGGCTGACCAGGGCGACGCATTGGTTCTGATGCCGCTCGCGGGCCGCGGTCATCAGCGACACAATGCGTTGCTGGACATCCTGCATGGTCTCGCCGCTTGGCGTCCTTGCCTCCTGCCGCTGGTCATTCCAGGCTCGCCAGCTGGCGTCGCCATTCAACTCATCGAAAGTCTTTCCCGACCAGTCGCCGAAGTCGACCTCGTCGAGTTCGGCGCAGATCGCGATTTCCCCGACACCGCAGGCTAGCGCGATTGGCAGCGCCGTCTCCCGCGTACGCTCACGCGGGCTGCACAGGATCGCGGCGATAGGTTCCCGGGCCATGCGGCCGCCAAGCTGCGCTGCCTGTGCCTTGCCGGCATCGCCGAGGCAAACGCCGTCCATCCGGCCTGCAAGATAGGAGCCAACATTGTCGTGTGCCGCATGGCGGATCAGAAAGAAGGTCGTCGTCATTCTGCAGCATCGAGCAAAGGCTCGTCCTTGCCGGCGATGAATGCAAGCGTGCGCTGCCGCGCTTCGGCGTCGGTGAACTGTTCGGGAGGCGACTTCATGAAGTAACTGCAGGGACCGGTCAGGGCACCGGCTATGCCGCGATCGAGCGCCAGCTTGGCGCAGCGTACCGCATCGATCACCACGCCGGCTGAATTTGGAGAATCCCAGACTTCCAGCTTGAGCTCGGCATTGAGCGGCACGCCGCCGAAAGTCGTGCCTTCCACCCTTATATAGGCCCACTTGCGATCGGTGAGCCAAGGCACATGGTCGCTCGGGCCGACATGGATGTTGCCCGGTTCCAGCGGAACATCGAACTGGCTGGCCACGGACTGTGTCTTCGAGATTTTCTTCGATTCCAGCCGCTCGCGTTCCAGCATGTTGAGAAAATCGGTGTTGCCGCCGAAATTCAGCTGATAGGTGCGGTCGATGCGTACGCCGCGTTCGCGGAAGAGATTGGCCAGCAACCGGTGTACGATGGTTGCGCCGACCTGGCTCTTGATATCGTCGCCGACCAGCGGCAGTCCTCGCTGCTCAAAGCGCCGGCGCCATTCCGGGCGTGAGGCGATGAAAACGGGTATGCAATTGACGAAGGCGCAGCCGGCCTCGAGTGCGCATTCGGCATAGAAGCAAGTCGCCTCCTCGGAACCCACCGGCAGGTAGGAAACCAGCACGTCAGCGTTGCTGTCGCGCAGGATCTCGCTGACATTGGCAACCGGCTCCGGAGCTTCTTCAATCTCGTCGCGCAAGTATTTGCCGATCCCGTCCAGCGTCGGTCCGCGCTCGACGCGAACGCCGGTTGTCAGCGCGTCGGCAAAGCGGAAGGTGTTGTTCGGGGCGGCGTAGATCGCTTCCGCGACGTCGAGGCCAACCTTGCTCTTGGCGACATCGAATGCGCAGACAATCTCGATGTCGTCGACATGGTAGCCGCCGAGGTCGGCATGCATCAGCCCAGGGATTGGTTCGTTGCTTTTCGCGTGACGGTAAAAGGAGAGGCCCTGCACGAGGGAGGATGCGCAGTTGCCGACCCCAACGATACCAACACGAACCTTTTTCGATCCCACGAAACCGCCACCCTATGTTGTTCAAAGGTAAGTTCCTGGCGCCGAACCATCAGCGTGCCGGAATGTTCCTCCGCCCCATCGAAAAATTGCGCGACACAGCATGGATCGAAGCTGCATTCGATGCGTTGCCGCACGGCAAGCATTGGAAAACCGATCGATGATCGTCTACGGCGACCACAAGCAGACGCGGAACGCACAACAGCTTCGCGAAGCAGCAAGCGAAATGGCCGAAAGCCTGGATCAGATGTCTCGTGGCGTCCAACGCCATGCTGCATTGGTCGGACTGTTCATCAGCGTGTCGGAACTGGTTCAGGCGCTTGCCGATGTCGATTTTGAAACCAGCGGCATCGACATCTTTTCGACGCGACAACAGCAAGGCGCCAGGTTGCTGGTCGGACTTGCGGCAGAGGTGGCGAAGTCGTGGCGAAGTGGTTTTGGGGTCGGCGGTGGCATCGATCCGAGACTTCTCAAACTGCTTGCCGGGCTCGACTGCCAGGCTGAGGTTCTGACCGGCTCTGCCGAGGGTTATGCGCACTATGCGCTTTATCCCGAAAGCTATTTGGACGCGGCGCGGAAGTCAGGTCTCGATGCGAACACATGTGTAATCGGCGTCCGCAGCATTGGCCTTGGGCTGGCAGCTATGGTGGCGGCCTCGATTGGCGCGCCGGCGCCATTCAGCGTTCGCCCGATCGGCCATCCCTTCCGCCGGCATGTCAACGCCGATCCGCGGTCGATCGCCACCTGGAAGAACAATCCATCGGCGCGTTTCGCCGTTGTCGACGAGGGTCCCGGCCTGTCCGGCAGTTCGATGCATGCCGTTGTCGTGTGGCTGCGTGAACTGGATATCGATACGGACCGCATTCACCTGTTTCCCAGCCATTCAGGCGGCCCGGGCACCGAAGCGTCGGGGGAGACTCGGGAGACGTGGTCGCGCTGTCCGAAACATGTGGCGACGGCGTTTGAATGCACCTTCTCCGAAAGCTCGAAAATTCCCACGCTGCGCGATTGGGTGGCCGAGGCGGTCGGCAGGCCGGAATTAAGCCTGACCGAACTATCTGGTGGCGAGTGGCGGGCCGCCCACTACGCCGACGAAGGACGCTGGCCGCCGAGCCCACGCGGTACCGAGCGGCGTAAATTCCTTGCGTCTGCCGGACGTGACCGCTGGCTCGTCAAATTTGCCGGCCTCGGCGAAACCGGACTGCGCAAGAAACGAGCCGCGGCGATGTTGCATGAAGCCGGGTTCGGATCACAAGTTGTAACGCTTTGCCATGGCTTTCTGGTTGAACGGTGGATTGACGGCACCACGATGGATCAGGCGCCGCTGCCCAGGGAAAGACTGATCGCGGAGTTCACAAATTACCTGGCCTGGCGTGCGCTTAATCTTCGAACTTGCGAACCGGGTGCATCATTGCTCGCGCTTGCGGAAATGGCTGTTTCCAACGCGTCGGAAGCCTTGGGCGAGAAACGCGCGGCGACGTTGCGCGGTTGGCTCTCGAAAGAGACCCCCGCGCACGTGCTGCAGCGCGTTGAAGTCGACGGAAAGCTCCAACCGTGGGAATTTCTCGTTGGTGCCGACGGCAGGGTGCTCAAGACAGATGCTGTTGACCATTGCCGGGCTCACGATTTGATCGGCTGCCAGCCAATAGAGTGGGACATTGCCGGCGCCCGTGTCGAACATGGACTATCCGACAGCGATGTGAGGACCTTGGTCGAGGGAATGCAGCTTGCGGTCGGCAATGGCCACATCGCCTTTTTCGAACCGTGCTATTTGGCATTCCAGCTCGGACTCTGGAGCACGGCTGCGCAGTCCGAAAATGGCCGGGAAAAAACAAGGCTGGCCGCGACGGCAGACCGATATAGGATGCGACTGATACGGTTCCTGGAAGAATGCCGGGTATGATCGTTCCGATCAGTCCAGCCTTCTCAGTCCAGCCTTCGCAGCATGTCTGCTTCCTGCTCAAGAATAGTGGCCACTTCCTCCCGCTGCAGATGCGTCATCATCAGGCTGACGCAGCATTCGAGATAGGTGATCGAGGCGCGCCGCAGATAGGCAGCCGTCTCGCGTTCGGCCATCTGGTCGATATTCCGCGCGGATCGCTTGGGTTGCATGAGGATGATCCTCCGTATCGGGTCCTCCTGCCCAACCACAAGCTTGGGCGGATGTTCCGCACGATCTCGGGAAAGGTTCGGCCGCCGTCTCGCATCACGCCGGAAGGTTCTGCAGCCCGCCGGATGCTGGTCTCGCTCTTTTGGCAAAGCCTGTCATCTGATCGCCGATGCGACTGCCTTCAAGTGCCGCGAAATAATCGATCGTCAGCTTGAGCCCTTCGTTGAGGGGCACCTTCGGTGTCCAGCCGAGCAGCGCCTTTGCACGCGAAATATCGGGCTGCCTGCGCCGAGGATCGTCTTGCGGCAGCGGCAGAAATCTCAAATCCGATTTGGTCCCGGTCATCGCCTTCACCAACGCCGCCAGTCGCACGATGGTGAATTCTCCGGGATTGCCCAGATTGACCGGCTTGCCCGGATTGGGATCGATATCCATCAGGCGCCTCAATCCATCAATCTGATCGGAGACATAGCAGAAGGATCGCGTCTGCAAGCCGTCGCCGAAGATCGTCAGAGGACGTTTCTCGAGCGCCTGCATGATCAGGTTCGAGACGATGCGGCCGTCCGCCGGATCCATTCTCGGACCGTAGGTGTTGAAGATGCGTGCCACGCGGACGTCGGCTTTGCCGGCTCTCAGATAGTCGAAGCAAAGTGTTTCGGCGGTGCGCTTGCCCTCGTCGTAGCAGGCGCGTGGGCCGGTGCAGTTCACATGGCCAACATAGTCCTCCCTCTGGGGATGTTGCTCCGGATCGCCATACACCTCGCTCGTCGAGGCCTGTAGCAGTCGCGCGTCATTGCGGACAGCGAGTTCTAGCAGGTTGAGCGTGCCGATCACACAGGTTCGCGTGGTGTGAATCGGGTCGGCCTGGTAACGCGGCGGCGAGGCAGCGCATGCCAGGTTGTAGATACGATCCACGGGCTCGCCGAGATCCAACGGCCGGCAGATATCCTGCTCGATCAAACGGAAACCCGGCTGGTCCATGATCGAGATGATGTTCTCCATGCGTCCAGTCAGGAAATTGTCGGCGCAGATCACGCGCCAGCCGTCGCGGAGCAATGCTTCGCAAAGATGCGAACCGAGGAATCCCGCACCGCCGGCAACAAGCACTGCCTTTGCCCTTTGCGCGTTTCTTTTTTGTCGCATCGTCGTTTTCTCCTGTCTGCCGGTCATGCTGCGCTTCCGATGTCGAAATCGAGGGCCGCCGCCCTTGGCTGTGTCAACGCCGTCACGAATTCGCGGGCCCTGGCCGCACCGGTGTGGGATGCGAGGACGCGTTCGCGGGCTCGGTGGGCGATGGCGAGGCGTGTGCGCTCGGACTCGCCGAAGAGGATCTCGACGACATCGTTGGTTTCCCCGGCGGTGTGGATCGCCGATGCGGGAAAGAAGCTGTCGAGCCCCGGCCAGCCATCGCTGATGATGGGCGTGCCGCAGGCAGCCGCTTCGAACAGGCGCACACTGGGCGACCACCCGGCAGCGATCATGGAACTGCGTGTGACGTTCAGCGTGTAGCGCTGACGGCTGTAGAATGCGGCATGATCGGCCGGCGGCAAATGTTCGATGCGTTCGACATTGTCCGGCCAGATGATATCGGATGGATATTGGGAGCCGGCTACGACGAAACGGCGGTCCGGCATATGCCGTGCGGGCTCGAGCAACAGCGCGTTCAGCGTTGCCTGCCGGTCCGCGCTGTAGGTGCCGAGATAGCCGAGATCCCAGCGGATCGGATCGCCGGTCCGGTGGTGCCGTTCCGGGTCGACCGAGCAGTAGAGCGGTTCGGCGCGGCGCGCGCCGAAGTCCTCCACCAGACGGCCAAGCATCGGCCCGCCGGTGAACGAGAAGTAGACATCGAAATACGGAATCTGCCGCCAGCTCAGATAGTCGCAATCATCGGCCGAAAGCTGCGCCACGGTCACCGGCGTGTCGATGTCGTAGAAGCAGAAGCGCCCTTTGCAAAGTGAAGCGACGATGTCGATGACCACGCGCCCTTCCGGCACGAAGGAACCGATGACGACGATGTCGGCCTGCTCCAGCCGCCGGGCGTAGTCGCTTTGCAACTCCGCTGTGGTTTCGTAGTAGCGCAAGGCGCAGAAATCCGGATCGCGCAGATCGCGGTGGTTGGCATACCACGGCACGTCGCGCTCCAGAAAGGTTACGCGGTGGCCGAGTTCGTGCAGACCTTTCAGCAGGCCACGAAACGTCGTGGCGTGGCCGTTTCCCCAGGACGAGGACAGCGACAGGCCGAGAAAGACGATGTCCAATTGCTTGGTCATTCCGCTGCCTCCACGGTCCCCTGCTCGAAATGACGTTTGAAGACGGCATCGGCCACGTCCGCCCGCAGCGCGTAGGTATGGTCGGCCAGCACGCGGCAAAGTGCGGCCTGGCCGATTGCTTTTGCGCGACTCGAGGTCAGCGTGCGCATGATCTCGGCGACATCGCCGCCGTCGCGCGCCACCAGGATCTCCTCGCCTGGTTTCAGGAACAGTTCCACGCCCAGCCACGCATCGGTGATGAGGCAGGCACCGGCGCCAGCGGCCTCGAAGACACGCGTGGCCGGTGAAAAACCGTTTAGGGCCATGCTGTCGCGGCTGATGTTCAGCACCGCCATGGGTGTGACGTTGAAGGCATTATGATCGCGGGTGCCAACGTGACCGAGCCAGCCGACATTGGCGGGAAGCGGCTTGTCTCCCCAGCCCGATCCGCCGAGCAGAAAACGCTTTTTCGGCAGCTGGCTTGCGGGATCGAGGAAGAACGCTCCGACACGTGCCTCACGATCCGGCAGCCTGTTGCCGAGGAACGCCAGATCGCAAGCGAAACGCGCATTGCTGGTGACCGGATGATGCGTTTGGGGATCGAGCGCATTATAGATCGGCACGCATTCGTTCGCGCCCATGGCACGGTAGGCCCAAACAACGGGGTCGCCGCCGCCATAGGTCAGCACAAGGTCGATTTCTTGCAGGGCGCTATGGAGGGGATGGTCCGGTTCGTCGCGCAGTTGGGCAAGGGTTGCTGGAGCGTCCACGTCCCAGAATACCACCAGCGCGTCGCTGCGGGCGTGGTCGAGGACGGCGCGCAGCAGCGCCTCGTCCTCGAAGCCGACGCCACTCGCCTTGACGACGATGTCGGCGCTGGCGGCACGTGCCGCGACCTGCATCAGCGCGTGCTGGGTCGCTTCATAAACGACCACAGTGCACCAGTCAGGGGCCTCGATGTCGCGGTTCTTCTGCCGGTCGTAAACGTCGGGCTCATAGAAGGTGATTTCGTAGCCCAATTGGGCAAGCGCCTTCAGCAACCCGCGATAGTAAGTCGCGGCACCGTTCCAGTAGGATGACAAGAGACTCGATCCATAGAATGCCATCTTCATGCGGCGGCTTCCTTTGCGGTGGTCTTGTTGATGGTTTGTTCGGTTGTGCATTCCTTGAGCACCCCGAACAACTCGTCGACGCGGTGCTTGCAGGTGTGCCGCGAGCGGATGGTCTCGAGACCCGAAGTCATCAGGGAAGCCGCGAAATCCGCATCGGCCAATACCGCCCGCAGGTGTTGGCGCATTTGCGAGCCATTCTGGGCAAACAGGAAGTCGACGCCGGGCCTGAACAACTGCTCGACATCGGACCATGGTGCTGAAATCAGCGGAATGCCGCAGGCGAGCGCCTCGAACATGCGTATTGTCGGAATTCCGGGCAAACCTTCACGATATGGGCGCCGTGGGATGTGGACGGTGACACGATGCGCGGCGAACGCCTTCGGCACGTCGGCATTGGCGATCCATCCATCATAGCGCAGTCCGGCGGTGGCCAGATCCGCAAGTGCGGGCTTGGGATAGCGTACGCCGTGGACAGTGGCCTCGAGACCGAGATCGTGTACCGGCTCGAGTAGAAACTCCTTGAGTTCGGCAGTCCGCTCATCGTCGCCCCAATTTCCAATCCAGACCAGATCGGACGTGGAATGGATCTCCGGGTGCGGCCTGAACAGGCGATCGTCCGCGGCTTCATGCCAGGTGAAGACGCGCTTGCCCCAGCCGGCGCGCAGATAGCTCTCGCGCAAGGCCTCGCCAAAGGCGAGAACGCCGTCATAGTGCTCCAACCGCAGCGCCGAGATTGCCTCGGTCGCCGATACGGCCCGGTGGTGGGTGTCATGAAACAGAAGGATGAAGTTGCCGCCAGCGGCCCGGGCACGGCCGATGCGTGCGACAAGCTCCGGATCCGTCCACTCATGAACGATCACAACGTCGGCCTCAGCGATCCAGGCTTCGTGATCGAACCCGGCATCGTAGGTGACCGGCATCAACTCAGGGAAATCGTTGCGGAAGCGTTCGATGGCGAAGGATCCCTTCTCGGCCAGCAGGTTCGAACGACTCCAACCGTCCGCCGGTTCCAGCGCGACTGCCTGGTGCTGGCGCGCGACCAGTTCCCGCATGATACCGCGCAGGAAATGGGCATTGCCGTGGTTCCAGTCGGAAACGACCGAGTGGGTGTAGAACAGAAAGCGCATGGTCAGCGCCCCGCCATGGCTAGGGCCGCCTTGTCGTAGACGCCTCGCATGGCCGCCGCTTGCCTGGCCAGTGTAAACCGGCGGCTCCGTCGCATGGCTGCCTGGCCGAGCTCCCGCCTGAATTCGGCGTCGCTGGAGAGACGATTGAGGCAGGCAGCGAGGTCGTACGGATTGCGCGCGTCAAAGAACAGCGCGGCTCCATCCCATAGTTCGCGATAGGTTGCGATGTCGGAAAGCACCAGGGGCGTCGCCGACATGGCAGCTTCCAGCGCGGCCAGACCGAATGGCTCATAGATTGATGGCGACACGAAAATGCCGGCGCGCGCCATCAAGGAGCGCACCTCGTGAGACGGCAGTGCTCCCAGAGGAACAGCATAGCTGAAGCTGGTATGCCCGCCGTTCGGACCGTGCATCGAACCGGCGACAAAGACGGGCCATTGCGTCAGCGACGCGGCTTGGTCGACCACCGCCGCATTCTTGCCCTCGTCCCACCAGCGGGCCGCGGCGAAGACGAGCGGTTGACGCTTTTCGGCATTCGGGACGGGACGAGCGCCATTTCCAACAACATGCAGGCGCGCGATCGGGCCATAGCAGGTCTCAAGCATGTCGGCATGGCTGCGACTCGGCACGATGACTGCGTCGGCCCGATCCAAGCCGCGCCTGTTGCGCTCCTTCTGCCAGGCCCATGCGCCATCCACCGCCTGTTTCCTGACGGCGTGGAACCATGTCGTCACGCAGGAATGGGAGACCACCACGGTTGGGCACGGCGCATCGAATCCTGCTGCCTGCGTCGGCGCGTTGAAATGGACAAGGTCGATGGCGTGGTCGCGCATGGGCGCAAGCAATTCCCGCGGCAGTGTGTCGAGGTCGCCGCCGTCGCGGGTCATCCAATCCGGCGGCGTGTTCAACCAGATCAGCGTCGTGAAAGCCTCAGCCTCCGCAGCCTGCTGCCCCGACGGTTGCGGACCGAGGCCGGCAAGCACCACACTGTCGCCGCCGTTCACAAGTTCCCGTGCCAGATCACACGCATAGCGCCATACGCCGCCCACGGCATCGACGGTCATCAGGATGCGCCGCGAGCGCGGCGTCAGTGTCCGCAACATGTCGCCTCCAGTTCCGCCAGCGGCCGCGGCCGCCTCTCCTGGATGTCACTGAATTTCTGGAAGGATGCGAGGTAGTGGTCATGGGCCCGCTCCCAGGCATGGTCGTCGGGTTCGCCCCAAAGCTCGCGGTAGCTGGGCGAACTCGGATACGGGTAAAGCGGCACAGGTTCGTTGGCCCATACGCCGTGGTCGATCAGGTGGGTTCGCCAATGCTCGACCAGGGCGGGATCATCCTCGACCACGCCGATCAGATTGGCCTGGACGAATGGAACGTGACGCCTGGCGTCGACGAGCAGCGCGGCGAGTTCCTCGGTGCCCAGCCGGCAGCGCTTGGCCAGCATCGCCCGGCCTTCAACCGTCAGGCTTTCGAGACCGGCTTCAATTGAGACGCAGCCTGCGGCGCCCAGCAATTCCAGCAGCTCGGGCTTCCACAGATCGATGCGGGTCTGTACGCCGAATTTCACATCGCGATCGACCAAGGCTTCCAGCAGCGCTTTTTGCGGCAGGAAGATTTCGTCGATGAAGTAGATGTAGCCGACACCTTGGGTAATCAGCCGATCGATCTCCGCTACCACCGCTTCGTGGTTTCGACGGCGATAGGCATCACGGAAATCGATCTTGGCGCAGAAGCTGCAATTGTAGGGACAGCCGCGCGACGCCTCGACTTCCGCACCGAACCCGACCTGATTGTCATCAAACCTGTGATGGTGGTGCGAATGGGCTGCGATCCATTCCCCTGGCCATTCGAGAGGCGGATGATCGGCAAACGAGCTGGCGTGGACGCCGCCGTTCGAAACCACCTTGGCATCCCGTAGATAAGCGGTTGAGGGCACCGCGCTCCAATCGTCGCGACGGGCAAGTTGCTCGACGACTTCTTCGCATTCGCCGCGCACGACGATGTCGACGCCGAGCTTGCGCAAGGTTGGCGCCGGCGTCGCCGAGCCGTGTGGCCCGACCGCGACCGTGCGTCCACCGCGCCCGGCGAGACGGTTGAGGAAATCGGCCGGCACACGCAATTCCGGCGGTGCGCAGCGCCAGAACAGATAGGTCGGGGCGGTACTGACGACGGTCATAGACGGCGAGAAATCAGCCACCCGCTCGCAGAGACCGGAATTGTCGAGCTTCTGCAACTGCCCGTCCAGCATCAGCACCTCATGTCCGGCGGCTTCGAGCAGGGCCCTCGA
Source organism: Mesorhizobium sp. M7A.F.Ca.US.008.03.1.1 (assembly GCF_003997495.1). Lineage (GTDB taxonomy): Bacteria > Pseudomonadota > Alphaproteobacteria > Rhizobiales > Rhizobiaceae > Mesorhizobium. The sequence continues at coordinate 316,700 of NZ_RZRU01000001.1, forward strand.
ATAGCCGAGTTCCAGCGGCAGATGCGGTTGGCGGCAGCCGAAATAAATGCTGTCGTCATACGTCCAGGACGGGTTCACCAGGGCGATTTTCATGCAACGTACCTCACGGCTTCAGGGCGAGGCTCGAGTCGATGCCGCTGCAGCCAGTCGGCGAGGTCGCGGACCCCTTCGCGCCATGAAACATGGGCCACCCAGCCAAGCGCGGTTTCGATCTTGCGGGTGTCGGCGACGAAGAAGGGCTGGTCGCCGGTGCGTTCCCCATCATGGCGGATTGAAAGCTCATGGCCGGTCAGGCTACGGATCTCGCTCAACAGCCTGCGCAGGCTGAGCGCATTTTCCGGGCCGCCGCCAAGATTGAATGCCTGGCCCTTGGTGGTCTCGATGCGATCGAGCACGGCCCTGTAGGCGGCGACAGCATCGGAGACATGCAGGATATCGCGCACTTGCCTGCCGTCGCCGTAAATGGTGATGGGGCGCCCCGTCAGCGCGCTGAGCAGGAAGTGCGCGACCCAGCCCTGGTCCTCGGTTCCGAACTGGCGCGGTCCATAGATGCAGCTCATCCGCAGCACCGCCGTCGGCATGCCGTAGGATTTGGCATAGTCGAGCACATACTGGTCCGCCGCGCCTTTGGAGCAGCCGTAGGGCGTGCAGAAGTCCAGGCTTCGAGCCTCATCGATGCCGTTCGCCTGGATGACGCTGTCGCAAGGAACATAGCGATCGCCGTCCTCGCGGACCGCGACGTCGGGCAAGCTGCCGTAGACCTTGTTGGTGCTGGCAAAGATCACAGGGATGCGCTCACCGCTCAGTCGCGCCGCCTCCAGAACGTTGAACGTTCCCCGAAGGTTGATGTCGAAATCCTCGCCCGGCTGGACCAGGCTTGTGGTGACGGCGGTTTGCGCGGCCAGATGGAAGATCGCCTTCGAGCTCATCAGAGCCGGCGCCAAGGCGTTGGCGTCCCGCACGTCGATCGTCTCCATCGTGAGGCGACCGCCGTGTTTTTGCGCCAGCCATTCAAGGTTCTGCTCGACGCCCGGACGGCTGAGATTGTCGATCACCAGCACCGGTTCGTCATCCGACAGCAGGCTGTCGGCGAGATTCGATCCGATGAAGCCGCTGCCGCCCACGATGGCGACCGGCGCGTCGCGTCGATTGCGTGTGTTCATGACACCAGCCCGCGTTCTTCAAGCTCGCGTTTCATGTCGGCGCCACGGTCGACGGCGGACGTGTTACGCACCCAGGAAACGAAATCTCCGAGCGAATTCTCCAGTTGCCGCACCGGCTCGAAACCGAGCAGCTCACGGGCCTTGGAAATATCGGCGAAGCAGTTGCGGATATCGCCCGAGCGCGCTTTGCCGAGCAGTTCCGGCGAGCGGTTCGGTGTCCCCATGGCCTCGGCCAGCAGTCGCGCGACTTCGCTGATCGCATAGGCTCGGCCGCTGCCGATATTGATGACATGGCCCTTTGCCTGGCGTTGCTGCAGCGCAAGGCGAAAGGCGCGGGCGACGTCATGCACATGGACGAAATCGCGCTTCTGTTCGCCATCCTCGAAAATCATTGGCCGTTGGCCGTTGGCGAGACGCGAAGCGAAGTTGGCAAGCACGCCGGTATAGGGATTGGATAACGCCTGGCCGGCGCCGAAGACATTGAACAGGCGCAGCGCGACCGCATCGATGCCATAGGCTTCGCCGAAGATCAGCACGGCGCGCTCCTGGGCGTATTTTGTCAGCGCATAGATGGAGGCGAGATCGACCGGCTTTTCTTCGTCCGTCGGCAGCGGCGAGAGGGCATCTCCCGCTGGCGACAGCGGGTCCCATTGCCCACTCCTGATGTCGCTCGCCTTGCGCCGAGCATTGTCGACACGCCGGCCGTCGGACGTGGCATAGAGGCCCTCGCCGTAGACACTCATCGACGAGGCAACGACAATGCGCTCGACCGGGTGTTTGATCAGCGCCTCAAGCAGCGTTGCGGTGCCGAGATCGTTGCTGCCGACATAACGCGCGATCTCGTACATCGATTGTCCGACGCCGACTTCCGCCGCCAGATGAATGACCGCGTCAATGCCTTCCAGCGCACTGGCGACCGCCTCCCGGTCGCGGACGTCACCCTTGATCAGTTCGGTCCCGGCGGGAAGCGCGACGGCTTCGCCTGCATGCACCTGCTCCAGTAGCGCATCGAGGATGCGAACCGAATAACCCTGCTCGACGAGTTCCTGTGCGACATGGCGGCCGATGAAGCCGCAGCCTCCTGTAACCAATATGCGTTTCACGACGACTCCTCAGACAAGTAACCTCGGCGCCCCGAACTTTTCGGCAAAAGGTTTGTTCCCTTGCTTCAACAAAGTTCCCTTGGCCGGCCCCGTTGGAGGCTGACGCATCGCAATCACCGCGCGGTGCTGGAACATTGGCGCCCTTGTGCTGTTAGGACGCCCGACGGCCCGCGTGTCCCATGTGGCAACGCCGATGATCAAAGGAGATTTCAATGTCTCAGTCGCAAACGACCACCAACCACGACGAAATTCGCAAATGGGCCGAGGAGCGGGATGGCCGGCCGGCAGTGGTGCGCACCAAAGGCGAGGGCGGCATCCTGCGGATAGACTTCGGCGAGCCCGAGGAAGCATTCGAGCCCGTCGAATGGGACGAGTTCTTCCGGATATTCGACGAGAATGATCTGGCCTTTCTGTATCAGGCCAAGACCGGTGAGGGAAAAGCCAGCCGTTTTAACAAATTCGTCGAGCGCAATCAGAAGGGCTGATGACGCAGGCCCAGGCGACTGATCGGTCGACACGCCTTCCGGCCAATTTTCGAGATGGGATGAACAATTGATGGGCCCGCGGCTTAGCACTTCAGCCTGAGAACGCCTTGGAGGCTAAACTAATGCATCAGTTTTGCGCCGCGGGTTTTTGCCATCTCTCGCATGATGCTGTTGAGCCAGCTTTCAGTGGATTGACCAAGCTGTCTGCGGTCGACAGCCCGGATTGCTTGCTCGAGCGTCCGCTCGACGAGCCGATCCGATGCGTCGACGTCTCCCAGCAAAAGGCGCGCCGCAAGTCGCAGCTTGGGCAAAAGCGCGAAGACGTCGTCGGACGGATCCGGCACGGGGGTCGCCCACCCAGATGCCTGCGCGGGAAAGAGCGCGTTGAACACCGCCTGGCCGCCCGAGGATTTCCGCAAATTGCTGGCGTAGCGGAGATGATCGGGAATGGCGATGTCGTCATCGCCGCTGAAGAACACGAAGGGGACACCCCGGCGCAGCAACTCATCGGCGATTGGAAACACGCGTCGGCCATTGAGATTGACGTCGAGGATTGCAGCTTCGGCCGTCCCGGTGTGTTTGGATGCCTGTTCGACGGTTGCAGCGGGACCGAGGATAATGGCGCCCATATTGCTGAAAAACCGCGCAAGGTCTCCCGCCATCGTCCATTCGTCTTCGACTATCAGAATATGCAGCCCCCGCAGGTCGCGCACGTCGTCATCCTTTCTTGGAACGGAGGTTAGAGTGCAGCGGATTTGCTTTCCGAATTCTGTCATCCAAGGCCGCCTGCAACCGTTTCGCAAGCGTCAGCATGGAATCCGGGACGGCCCCTGCATCGGAACCTCCAAGCGATCCAGGCTCCCCTGATACCACCGGCGTCGGGAGTTTTATGTCAGCAGATCGTTTTGCCATTGAACCACCATTGATATCGGGTTCAACGTCATCCCTGACGTCTTGTTCCATCCGTCTTGCGCGCTATATGGTTGTGTCCTGTTCGATCCGGCCTTGAGGGGCCTTTATGTCGGGTCGGCGAAAAGGGGGACATGCCGTGACTGCCCGATCGACTAGATTTCCCATCGTCGGCATCGGCGCGTCGGCGGGTGGCATTCCCGCGATGGAAGGCCTGTTCAAGGGCGTGACCAGCCAGCCTGGTATGGCTTTCATCATCATCACGCATCTCAGTCCCAAGCGCGAAAGCCTGTTGCACGAGGTCATCAGCCGCTACACGGACATGCCTGTCATTGTGGTCGAGGACCGCATGGTGGTTCAACCTGACCACGTCTATGTGATGCCGCAAAACGTGACGTTGGTCATTGAATCGGGGGTGCTGCACCTGCGCCGGCCCAATGGGCTTACCCAGGAGCGCAAGCCCGTCGATATCTTCTTCAGCGCATTGGGTGAAGACCAGGGCGAATATGCCGTTGGCGTCATCCTGTCGGGCGGCGACTCCGATGGAACCCTGGGCGCCAAGGCCATCAAGGAGCGGGGCGGGTTTACCGTCGCGCAAGCGCCGGACGGCTACGGGCCGCGCAATCCCGACATGCCGCAGAGCGCTATTGCCAGCGGACTCGTCGATGTCGCTGTGCCCGCCGAGGAGATCGGGGCGAAGCTGGAGGCTTTCGCCCGTGGCTTCGACCCGCTGGAAGGGCTGGCGGAAGAAGATGGCGACCATACCGCCGAAATCGATAAGGTGCGAGAACAGATATACGCCATTCTGCGCAGCCACTCCGGCCACGACTTCTCGGGCTACAAGACCAAGACCTTCCTGCGCCGCGTGAAGCGGCGCATGCAGATCGCCCAGGTCCATTCCATCAGCGCTTATATAGACTGGCTGAAGAAGGATCCTCGCGAGGTGATGAACCTCTTCCGCGATCTGCTGATCAATGTCACCAATTTCTTTCGCGACCCCGATGCCTTCGAGTTGCTCGAGCGAAAGATCATACCGCAGCTGTTCGAAGGCAAGACCGCCAGCGACACCGTCAGGGTCTGGGTTCCCGGATGCGCCACGGGCGAGGAGGTGTTCTCCATCGGCATCCTGCTGCGCGAACACATGGAGAAGCTTACGGTCGTTCCGCGCGTCCAGATATTCGCCACCGATATAGACGAGCCGGCGCTGGCGGTGGCGCGGGCGGCACGCTATCCGGAAGCCTTGCTGCAAGGTCTTTCTCCCGAACGCAAACAGCGGTTTTTCAACGGCGATGGCGAAAGCTATGTCATCAGCAATGCGATACGCGAACTGTGCATTTTCTCGCCGCACAGCGTCATTCGCGATCCACCCTTCTCGCGCATGGATCTGGTCTCCTGCCGCAATCTGCTGATCTATTTCGGTCCGATCATCCAAAACCGCGTCATCCCTGTCTTCCATTATGCGCTGAAGCCCGGCGGTTACCTTTTCCTCGGCACCTCCGAAAGCATCGGGCAGCACGACGATCTGTTCGCCACCGTCGACAAGAAACATCGCATCTTCCATGCGCGGGAGCATGCCTCGCCGCACATCAGACTGCCGGCCCTGATCGGGGAAAGCCATTCCACCGTCTTCCCATCCGAAAGCGCCGGCTCGAAGAAGGGACTTGTCGGCTATCCCCTGCGGCAGGCAGTGGAAGCGCAGGTGCTGGAACGGTTCGCGCCGCCGCATGTCCTGGTCAACGCCGAGGGCGATGTCGTCTATTATTCGGCCAGGACCGGCAAATATCTCGAAGCGCCACAAGGGATTCCCAGCCGGCAGTTGCTGACGATGGCAAGGCGTGGGCTGCGGCTGGACCTCCGCGCCGCACTGCGCGAAGCGACGACCACGCGCCGCACAGTGGTGCGGGAAAACCTCACCGTGGAGGAAGACGACGAACGGGTCCAGCCGATCAGGCTGACGATCGAGCCGCTCGCCGAACGCGGCAACGGCGAGCCGCTTTACCTTGTCCTTTTCGAGCCGTCGGGCCCGACGCAGGCTCGCTCAGAGGAAGATGGCGGCAGCCGTGACAGTGACAGCACCGCCGATCTCGAGCGGGAACTGCGCGATACCAGAGAGCGCCTGCAGTCGACGATCGAGGAATACGAGACCGCGCTGGAGGAGGTGAAATCGTCGAACGAGGAACTCGTCTCCGTCAATGAGGAGGCGCAATCCACCAACGAGGAACTCGAAGCCTCGAAGGAGGAGATGCAGTCGCTCAACGAGGAGCTCAACACGATCAACGCCGAGTTGACGGCCAAGATAGAAGAGCTCGACCACGCCAACGGCGATCTGCGCAACCTGTTCGAAAGCACCGATATCGCGACCATTTTCCTCGACCGCAGCCTTGTGGTCCGCACCTTCACGCCGGCGGCGTCATCCTTCTTCAGCCTGCGTCCCTCCGATGTCGGCCGGCCGCTGACGGATTTGTCGAGCCAACTCGACTACCCAGAGTTGAAGCAGCACATCGACAATGTGTTCGAGACAGGCGAGATCCTGAATCACCATCTGGCGCGCGATGCCAGGGGCCTCTTCCACATGGTCCGTATCAATCCCTATCGAGACAAGGGCAACAGGATCCAGGGCGTGGTGGTGACACTTGTCGATGTCACCACGCTGGCACAGGCGGAAGAGCATCAGCAGGTGCTCATCTCGGAACTCAATCACCGGGTCAAGAATATGCTTGCGGTGATCGCCAGCATTGCAAGCCGCATGCGGGAAAGTTCTGATACGAAGGAGGAGTTCGCGGATGCGCTGATCGCCCGCCTGCATGCCATGTCGCGGGCCTACGGCCTGCTGACCCGGGAGAGATGGAAGGAAGCCTCGGTCAGGGAATTGCTCCAGCAGGAGCTCGAACCCTTCGGCATCGAGCGGGTTGAACTCAATGGCGAAGACGTGAAATTAGGTCCGCAACAGGGGCTTTCCCTCAGTATGGCCATTCATGAACTGGCCACCAACGCGGCCAAGTATGGCGCTTTGTCAAAAACCGACGGTAAGGTCAGTGTGCAATGGTCGATCGAGGATGACAGTTTCACATTTGGCTGGCGAGAGAAGGACGGTCCCCTTGTCAAGGCGCCCTTGGACAACGGCTTTGGCCTGACCTTGTTGCAAGGAGAAATCGGTTACCGGCTCGGCGGCCATGTCGAGACAGTGTTCCACAAGGACGGCCTCAGCGTCCAGATCGCGTTTCCGGCAAACCACAAGGAGGCGCCGTGAGCGACGACAGGCCGCGCGTTCTGGTGGTCGAGGACGAATGGCTGATCGCCGAAGACGTCGCGTCACGCCTGCGTGCGGCGGGCTATCCGGTGATCGGCCCTGTCTCCTCGATCGCCGCGGCTCGTCGGCTTATCGACGCGGGCAAAGTCGACGTGGCGCTGCTCGATATTCAATTGAACGGTGAAACAAGTCTGCCCATAGCTGAAACATTGCTGGCGCGCGGCATCCCCTTCGCCTTCATGACCGGATTTGGACCGCGTGACGTTCCCGAACCCTTCCGAAACTGCAAATTCGTGCCGAAGCCGGCAGGCGAGGCTGCCCTTCTCAACACCCTGGCCGACCTGGCATCGCTTCGTCCCGACAAACACTTGTCGTGACTTCAAGAGAGGCCGGTTTCGCTCAGTCCAGGGGCTTGTCCGTCGGCCGAGGCGTGGTGCTCGCCTGACGCGGCCGTCCGGCGTTTCGATTGGCAACCGGATTGTCCAGCGGCGGGGCCGATGGCGGGGATGCGCCGGCGGTTTTCGGCGTCAGCGGCTTGGCACCGGCATTCGTGTCATTGGCATCCCGTCTCGGGTGCGGCAGACCATCGGCGTTTGGAGACCGGACGCTGGGTTTCGATGTGGAATTCTCATTGCTCATGGTGGCAGCTTTCTTCACAGCGGGCGGGCACGACAGTCTCGCCGCCCTGAGTTTATTCTGCGGGTCAACCGCCGCCACGGTCGAAAGTTCCGGGTTCCCCAGCAGCGTCGGTGCCATCCCTGGCGGAAAATTCGCGCAAAGTGGACCCCGCGCAAGATGCCGACGTCTCAGCCATGCGGTCGCATTACCACCTTGATGCAGCCATCCTGCTTGTCGCGGAACTTTTTGTAGAGATCCGGTCCCGCTTCGAGGTCTGCCCTGTGCGTGATCACGAAGGAAGGATCGATATCGCCCTTCTGCACCATGGCCAGGAGCGGTTCGAGATAGCGTTGCGTGTGCGTCTGGCCCATTCGGAAGGTCAGGCCCTTGTTCATGGCGGCGCCGAACGGGATATGGTCGACGAGGCCGATATAGACGCCGGGTACCGAGATGGTGCCGCCTTTGCGGCATGAGTAGATTGCTTCGCGAAGCACATGGGGCCTGTCGGTGCCGAGATAGACGGCAGCCTTAACCTTGTCGAGCATGGAGTCGGCACTGGCGCCGGGATCGGACTCGGTACCGACACAGTCGATGCAGCGATCCGGACCGCGACCATCGGTCATCGCCATCAAGGCGTCGTAGATATCGGAGTTGCTGAAGTCGAGCGTCTCGGCCTTGCCGTGCTCGCGAGCCATCGCCAGCCGCTCCGGCACCTTGTCTATGGCAACGACGCGGCCGGCGCCGAGCATCCATGCGCTCTGGATGGCGAACTGGCCAACCGGACCGCAGCCCCAGATAGCGACGGTGTCGCCTGGCTCGATGCCTGCGTTTTCAGCCGCCATGTAGCCGGTCGGGAAGATGTCGGAGAGGAACAGCACCTGTTCATCGTCCATTCCCTCGGGCACCTTTATCGGACCGATATCGGCGAAAGGAACGCGCAGGTATTCGGCTTGCCCTCCCCAATAGCCGCCGACCAGATGCGAATAGCCGAACAGGCCAGCCGGGGATTGCCCCATCACTTCGGCTGCCTGTTTGGCATTGGGATTGGATCTGTCGCAAAGCGAGAACAAGCCCTTCTGGCAAAACCAGCATTCGCCGCATGAGATGTTGAAAGGCACCACGATGCGGTCGCCTTTTCTGAATTTCGAATGGCCGCTGCCGACTTCGACGACCTCGCCCATCGTCTCGTGTCCGAGCACATCGCCCGATTCCATCGTCGGCATATATCCGTTCATCAGATGCAAGTCCGAGCCGCATATGGCGCAACAGGTGACTTTGATGATGACGTCACGATCATCCTCGATGGCGGGATCAGCCACCTGGTCGCATCGAATGTCGCCTTTGCCGTGCCACGTGAGCGCTTTCATGAAGGTGCTCCTGCCTTGGAGAAGGTCGGCGGAAGAGTCCGCCGACATTTGTGGTTTGCTTGAAGGCCGAAGGTCAGTCTTTGGACGCCGAACCCGGCTCGGCCATCTTGCGGTGCTGTTCGGCCAGCGTGCCTGCCGGCGTCACATGCGCTGCGGTGACCTGCAGCTTGTTTTTCCAACCGCTGATGACCTGTTCCTCACCGTCCATCATCGCCTCGTAGCCGGCCTCGGCGACATCGGCGGGATTGTCCTTCTCGTCGGTGCCAACCTTGGTATCCATCATTTCGGCGCGTTCGAAGAACCGCGTGTGAGTTGCCCCGGGCATCAGCACGGTGACTGTGACTCCTGTGTCCTGCAACTCATGACGCAGTGCGATCGAGAAGGAATCGATGAAAGCCTTGGTGCCGTTGTAGACCGCCTGGAAAGTGCCGGGCATGAAACCAGCGATCGATCCTGTGAAGAGGATGCGGCCTCGGCCGCGGCGTGCCATCCTGGCTCCGAGTTGATGCGCGAGATAGACGGTCCCGGTGATGTTGGTGTCGATGATGCGGCGGACCTTTTTCCAATCCTGATCGACGAAACCACGGCCGAGCCCACGTCCGGCATTCAGGAACAACAGGTCGACATCGCGATCGCCGATCCCGGCGATCAAACGATCGACACCCTCCTCGGTCGCCAGATCGGCCTCGATGGCTTCGACAGTCACGCCATGCGAACCGAGCGCCTCGGCAGCCTGCTGGATCGCGGGTTCGTCGGCGGCTATGATCAGGTGGTAGCCGTCCTTCGCGCACAGTTTGGCCAGTTCCTTGCCAATGCCGCTTGAGGCGCCCGTCACCACGGCCAACTTTTCATTCGTCATCACGTCCTCCGAACCTCGCTTCGGCCCAACCACTATCGGGGCTGATTGTTCCGTGCGGGTTGATGCGCGGCCGTATGCGGGCCGTGGCAACGATTTGTCCTTGAGTTCATCCGAGCCATGAACAGCGGCGTGTGGAGAGGTGGAACAACTCAGGTCGATGCGAGTTCGATGTCCGTGCAGCGTCGTTGCTCCCCTCTTTGATGCTGCATGATCGGGTCCCCTCAGCTTGGTCCAGCCCGCGCGTGCCCTGTCCGGGAGGCGCGGGCTTTTCGTGATGGAGACTGTGATGTTTTGAGATCCCGGAGGGAACAACAAACCCGTTCGGCAGTTCGGCGGGCAGGAGGAACAAAATGCAATACGCCGAAGAAATAGCGCTCAGGCGCGTGAAAATGCTGGTCGAACAATATGTCGTCGCCAGGAGCAGGAGATATGATTTCGTCTCGACCGAACTTGCATGCAAGGCCATTCGCCAGGTCGTGCGAAGCCCGATCGAAGACGCCGAACTGGACCATTTGCTGGCCAGAAGCGCGGTCAAACAAGGGCTCTCGGTGCGGTTCGACCGGATAGGCCATTGGCAGGCGGCTTCGCCCGGACTCAGCCAGGAGAAATCAGCATGAGAGCAGTGCTATTGATGTCAGCGGCATTGCTCGCCTTGGCGGGGTGCAACGACAATGCCGATCCAGCCAAGTCCAAGACGGATACTACGAACAGCCAGCCGGTCGATAAGAATCCCACGACGGACACCAACCCGACGCCGCAGACCAGCACCGGCGGCGACCAGCAGGGTACGCAGCCAACTCAGCCGGCGTCTCCCAAGCCAAGTGGCGGTTAGGCCTATGGCGCGACGCAACGCAATAATCTCGCTGGTCATAGCGGCGGTCATCATTGTCGGTTTCGTCGTCGGCTTTTTCTACGTTGATATGGGCTGGCAGACCTCGCCGCTGAAACGCGCGCCGGAGCAGAACCAGGGCGGCAATGCCCCGGCGGATACCGCCCCGGCTGCGGGCGTCCAGAAAAATCCCAGGGAAAACACCGAAATGCCGGGGCAACAGTGATCGACGGCCGGCAGCAACAGAAGAGGGCGACCTCGCGGTGACGCTGCCGACTGAGATCAACACAGCACCGATCTGGAGCGTGGATGATGGGCATCCTTTCCGACCTCGACAAGAAGCTGACGGACAATATGTACGAGCATGGCAGCGAACTCACCGACCCGGTTTCGGATCTGCCGGAAGCAGTCGTGGAAGCGGTCGAACGGCTGATGTCTTTCATACAGCCCGACGCGCGCGACACCGTCAGAAGTCAGGTTCTCGGCCTCGTTCACGAATACAGAATCCCAGACGCTTCCAGCGGGGATCGCCCCGACTGACCTTCAGCAAGAATCGAAACCCGATTTAGACCGCCTCGTGCGCGGATCGGGAGCCGCGGTTGTTGACGGACCCGACGAGCGCTCTAGATCAGATTCACGCCGGTGGTTTGTTGGGTCGGGGAGACTATTCTGTGGCGCACCAAACGCCGGATTTGATCGTCAGAGGCCGCTATCTCAGGCTCGACTGTTTGTGCCTGCTTTTGCTGATGTTGTCGGCATGCTCATCTTCCGATCAGATCGAGCAGCAATCACAAACTGCGGCCTCCGCATCGCAGACCGTGTTGATGGCGCTGGACGCCTGGGCGGCAGGGGCGGCGCCGACTGCATACACGATGGATACGCTGCAATCGATCGGGCAGACGCTTGCAGATGTTGGGGCGCAAATCCGGTCCGCCGAAACCAGTGAACCCACCGAGCAAGCTTCCCTTACAAAAGCAGTCAACGATTTGTCGGTCGCGGTGGCGCGTGCCGAGGCCGGATTGCGGGCAGATGACCGGCCGGAAGTCCAGAGCGCGCAACAGGATCTACGGCTGGCATCGCGTTCGCTCGCTACCGCCTACGCCAAGTATTTCGCGCCGAAGCCATGAAGAAGCTCATGGAAATATCCCTCGGCGTCGTCACCAGCGTCGGCGGCTTCCTTGAAGTTGGGTCCATGGCGACGGCGGCGCAGGCAGGCGCTATGTTTGGCTTCCAATTGATCTGGGCGGTGGTGCTCGGCACCATCTGCATAATCTTCCTTGTCGAAATGTCCGGCCGGTTCGCGGCTGTGAGCCATCACACGATCTCCGACGGCATCCGTGAGAGATTCGGCTTCAACGTCTTTCTATGGCCGTTGCTTGCCGCCCTGCTGGTCAATTTCCTGGTGCTGTCCGCCGAGATCGGCGGCGTTGCCATCGCGCTCGAATTTGCCACCGGCATAGGCTTCCAGTGGTGGGCACTGCCGGTGGCTTTGCTGGCATGGCTGCTGCTCTGGAAAGGCACGTTCGGCTTCATCGAGAAGGGCGTATCGATTCTCGGTCTGGTGACGCTGTGTTTCGTCGTCGGAGCGGTGATGCTGAGGCCCGATTGGACGGCAGTCGCAAGGGGCGCTGTGCCTTCGTTGCCAGTTCACGATGCCGCCAATTACTGGTTCATGGCGGTCAGCATTCTCGGCGCTTCGATATCGCCCTATCTCTTCATGTTCTATTCCTCGGGGGCCATCGAGGACCGGTGGGACAAAAGCTATCTCGGAGCCAATCGGGCCATAGCGGGGTTGGGCATGACCTTCGGGGGCACCATCTCGATCGGCGTGTTGATCGTGGCCGCTCTCGTGCTCGCCACGCATGGCGTCACCCAGGTGGACGACTATCACCAATTGCCGTTGATGCTGATCCCCATATTCGGCTTCTGGGGCTTCGTGCTGTTTGTTGCTTCTCTCGCCATCGCCTGCTTCGGCGCCGCACTAGAGGTCGGGTTGCAACAGGCCTATCTTGTAGCCCAGGGTTTCGGCTGGAATTGGGGCGAGGATCGCAAGCCGCGCGACGATCCGGGTTTCAGTGCCACCTACACGATATCATTGCTTTTGGCGGCTATTCCCATCGCGCTTGGTCTCGATCCGCTGAAGCTCACCATCTTTTCCATGGCGCTGACGGCAGCCAGCCTGCCGCTGACGGTGGTTCCATTCCTGTTTCTGCTGAACGACGAACGCTATGTCGGTGAGCATCGCAACGGCATTATCTCGAATGCCGCGGTCATCTTCATCATCGCGCTTGGCTTTGTACTGGCCGCGGTGACCATCCCGCTGCAGATATTCGGAGGTACATGATGAAGTTACTGCGTGATCTCCTGGACAAGCAGGTGGTCGATCGCGAGCAGGTCAAGATCGGCAAGGTCGACGGGTTGGTGGCGGAGTTGCGGCCTGGCAAGCCGCCTCGGATCATTGCGATCGAGCTCGGCTCCATCACCCTGGCGCGTCGCCTCGGCGCACGGCCTGGGCGCTGGATGGCGCGGCTCGCGGTCAAGCTGGGTGGCAAGCAGCATGGCCAGCCCCATCGGGTCGCCTGGCACAAGGTGAAAGATATCGGCGTCGATATCGAGTTCGACATCGACGTGCGAGAAACGTCGATCTTCGTCTGGCAGGACTGGTTGCGCGACCATGTCATCGGGCGCATTCCGGGAGCTTGATGATGACCACGGTCAATCTCGAGCATCTGGCTGGGCGACGCGTACTCTCGCAACGCGGCAAAAATGTCGGCTATATCGAGGAGATCCGCGCCGAACGGGACGGTGACGATTTCGTCGTCACCGAATTCCATGTCGGGGTCTACGCCGCTTTCGAGCGTCTTTCGGCCTCGGCCATAGGCGTGGCGGTGCTGGATCTTTTCCGATTGCGCCGCCGCGACGGTCTATACCGCATCCCTTGGGACAAGCTCGACATCTCCGATCCTGCGCGACCGCGGCTGCTGTGCCCAATGACCGAACTCTCAGGCATGAAGGGCGCCCCAGATATCCAGGAATAGGTTGTGGGTGCTGGGATTGCCAGACATTCTCAGCGCAGCATGCTTGCCGCCAGGAAAACCACGGCTGCTGTCAAAACGACAGCTGCAATCACCAACACCGGCCAGTTGCCGCCAGGCCGCAACTCCGGCTCGCCTTCGATTGGGCGCATGGCATTGGCAAAGCTGGCATCGTTTTCGAATTTTGGGCGAGCCTGCGGCGGATTTGTCTCAGCGACCGGATTTTGTGTTCCCGCAGCCTCTGCGTCTGTCTCAAGCGGGGCAATGGAGGGATCGAACCCCGGCGTTTTATCCTGCGTTGCTCCTGCCTGAACTTCGCCTCTGGTTGTGGCAGGCGTGGGATTTGAAACATTGGCCATGATATCTCCCTTTCAACCACGTCCCGGCAGACTTGCATTTGTGAGCGCGGCGACACTGAAGCTTGCGTGCGCCGGGGCGGCCCCCGGCCACTTGCTCGCCATGCGGTCCCTCGTAGCGGATGCCAAACTTCTGCCGCCGCCGATTTGTTCCCGAGCAGCAATATCCACGGCTTGAGTCGGTTCACACGAGGCTGTGGCGCTCAAGAATTTAGCCGTCGAGCATGCGCGTCGCCAACTGGCGTTGGATCAGCCTTGGCAACTCACAGCAGATTTTTCCGAAGGAAGATGCGGGCATATCCAGGAATCCGGAATTCGACTTTGCCAAATTCCTCGAAACCATGGCGCATGTAGAATAGCGGTGCCTGGAAACTACTCGTCTCCACGACGGCCTTCTTACAGCCACGCCGGATGGCTTCTTGCTCGATCGTCCCGAGAAGTTGTGAGCCAAAGGATTGGCCACGCAACTGCTCAGGCAGGAAAAACATATCGAGAAACAGGAGCCCGAGTTCCGTTCTGCCCCAAAGCCCGCCCCAGGTTTTTCCTGACTGGTCGCAAAGCTCCGCTCCAATAGCAGCTCGGTCGTCGATCCCGGTCTGTGCGATGTTGTATTGATAGAGCGCTGCGGCGGCCTGCGCTCTGGCATCTCCACTGTGGGACAGAGCGATTTTAAATCCCTCGGCTCGGGATGACATGAGTTCCACTCCTGGCTTTGTAGGACACGAGATTAACCGACAAAGGCGCGTCCATCTTCTTGTTGAGGCTGGCCGCATCGAGGTCTGGCCATTCGACCCGCCGATTACCCGACAGCTGATCCTGGTGACCTCGTCGCAGCGACCGATGTCCTCGAACTTCCGGCTGCACTCCAACAGCCGTGACGACAACCGCAACCGTCGCGAGCTCCGGTCTGGGCCAACCGACCACATAAGTTTATTCGTTTTTGACCAATACGCGCGGGCGGATTCCTGTAATCTTCAGAAAAACACCGGGCTAACCGGGCCAACCAGAAAGGTCGGGGAATGAAATACGTCGTCGATACGATCGGCGGTCCCGCAGGCGGTGATGCCTGGCAAGCCGCTGTTACTGAAGCCTATTTTCCGCTCGACACCGAGTATCGGAACCGTCGCGAGTTTTCAGGCACGCTGGAAACCTTCTCTCTCGGGCTCGTCAGCGTGTCTAAAATGCGCTGCGATGCCGTGAGCTATCGCCGCCATCGCCGCCACTTCCTCAACGAGCGTGACGCCAGCCTGCTCATCACCATCCCGGAGATGTCGGAGGTGAACTTTTCGCAAGGTTCGAGAACCGTCAGTTGCAGTCCGGGGGGCTTCCTCGTTGAGAGGGGAGATGCGCCTTACGAATTCTGGCACGGCAAGCCAAACGCGCTGTGGGTCCTGAAGGTGCCGTCATCGAGCGTTCGGGCGCGGATCGGGTCTGCCGAACGGCTCAGTGCGCTCAGTTTCGACGCAACGCAAGGCGTCGCCGCGCTCTTCCTCGACACTGTGCGAACCACGATCGGCCATGTCGATGAGATCACTGAAGTCGCTCGCGAGATGATGGGCAGGCACATCCTGGAAATGCTGTGCCTGTCGATCGTGAGTGACGATCGCGTGCTTGACAGCAGCATCTCGTCGATCCGGGCCGGCCATTTGCATCGCGCCGAGCAGTATATTCGCGACAACCTGAAGAATTCCGACCTCGGCCCGCAGGCGGTGGCTGATGCCTGCGGCATCTCCCTGCGTTACCTGCAGGTTCTTTTTCAGGACAGCAACCAGTCCATCAACGGCTTCATCCGCGACGCCCGGCTTGAACTTTGCGCCGAGGAGCTGATGTCGGTGACCAACATCAGCAGCGTAGCCGAGATCGCTTACCGTTGGGGCTTCGCCGACCAGTCCCAGTTCTGCAAGCACTACCGGACCCGGTTCGGCTGCGCACCGACGGATACCCGTCGCGAAGCAGCGAACCGGGCAGGCGGCTCTTCGGCCTCGCGAGAGCGCCACTAGACCCGACGAAATCCGGGCCAATTCCACCATTCATTGCGACGTCTCCCCGGCAAGGGGCGACGAAGGCGGGGCTTTGCCCGCAAGACCTTGCGAAGGAACTGTCATGAGCCGAATCAGAGTTGCCGTCGATGTCGGAGGGACCTTCACCGACATCTGCATCATGGACGAAGATAGCGGAGCGATCCGCATCGAAAAGACCGCCTCCACGCCTGACAATCCCATGCAGGCCATCATGAATGGCGTGGAGCAGGGGCGCATCGATCTTTCGGAGGTGACGATGTTCTCTCACGGTACGACGGTCGCCACCAATGCGCTGATCACCCGCCGCCTGCCGCGCACCGCAATGGTCTGCAGCGAGGGTTTTCGTGACGTTGTAGAGATCCGCCGCGCCAACAAGGAAGATCTCTGGGACACCTACAAGGATGTCGCCAAGCCCTATATCCCGCGCCGCGACCGGCTGACCGTTCGGGAACGGGTCAGTGCCGAGGGCACGATCCTGGAAGCGTTGGACGAAGAGGCCGCGCGCCGTGTCGCCGAAATTCTCAGGAAACGACAGGTCAAGTCGATCGCCGTCTGCTTCATGAACTCCTATGTCAACGGCGCCAACGAGCGCCGCATGCGTGAGATCCTGAAGGAGGCAATGCCGGATCTGCCGGTCTCGATCTCCTCGGAGGTGATGCCAGAAATCTTCGAGCACGAACGTTTTTCCACCACCATGGCGAACGCCGTCTGTGCCCCGGTTGTCGTCGATTACGTGTCGCGTCTTGGAGAAAAGCTCGCGGCCGCCGGATACAAACGAGATCTCCTGTTGCTGCACAGCGGTGGCGGGGTCATGACGCCCGCGAGCGTCAAGGATTTCTCGGCCCGGCTCGCGGGATCCGGCATCGCCGCCGGCGCGATCGCAAGCCGCTTCATCGGAAATCTCTGTGGCTTCCCGAACTCGATCGGCTTCGACATGGGCGGTACCAGCACCGACGTCTCGCTGGCCTGGAACGGGGAGTCGCGCATCACAAAAGACTGGTACATCGAATTCGGATATCCGATACGCTTCCCCTCCATCGAGGTGCTGACCATCGGTGCGGGCGGCGGGTCGTTGGCATGGCAGGACGAGGGCGGCAGCTTGCGCAACGGACCGCAATCCGCTGGCGCCTTTCCAGGTCCGGCCTGCTACAAGAATGGCAACCGCATTGCCACCAATACCGATGCCAATGTCGTGCTCGGCCGTCTCGGCACCAGCCTTGCGGGCGGCAAGATCACGCTCGACCCCGCTCTGGCCACCCAGGCGGTTCAGGAGACGGTGGCAGAACCTTTCGGCATGGAACTCCACCAGGCGGCCGAGGCGATCATCGCCGTCGCCAACGCCAATATGGGCAATGCCGTCCGGCTTCTCTCCATCAGCCGGGGCTATGACCCGCGCGACTTTGCACTGGTCGCATTCGGCGGTGCTGGCGCTTTGCACGGAGCGGCCGTGGCCAAGGAGCTGTCGATTCCAACCGTGATCGTGCCGCCCAATCCCGGCGTCACCTCCGCGCTCGGTTGCCTTCTCGTCGACGTGCAACACGATTTCTCCGAAAGCTTCATGGCCGATGCTTCGACTGTCTCGCCCGCCGAGATGCAGACAGCCTTTGTTCTGATGGAAGAACAGGCGGTTGAGCGTCTGGCCCATGAGGGCGTGGCGCAGGAAGACATGGCGCTGCAGCGTACGGTCGAGATGATGTACCTGGGCCAGTGGCGCTCGCTTGCGGTGGCGGCGCCGACGCAGATCGAGAGCATCTGCTCGCTTATCGAGGCGTTCCACAACGAGCACGAACGCGAGTTCAACTACCGCCGCGAAGAGGCGCCGGTGTCGATCTTCCGCATCGCGGTCAAGGCGATCGGCATCGTCCCGAAAGCCGAGATACCGCGGCATGGAGTCCTGCCTCATGTGCCCGAGCCCCTCGGACGCCGCGGCGTCTGGTTCGACGGCGTATCTCATGACGCGGCTGTCTATGAACGCGACCAACTCAGCGCCGGCGCTGCCTTTGCAGGACCCGCCATCGTCGAACAGTTCGATTCCACCACCGTGGTCCCGCCGGGAATGAGCGCGACCGTCGACGGCTTCCTGAACATTCTCATCGTGACGAAAGGCTGAGACATGACAAAGCTGATTGAAACGAGCCCTGGCCTCGATCCGGTAACGTTCGAGGTGCTGAAGAACTCCTTCATCACCACCGTCGACCAGATGGCCGAACAGATGCTTCGCACCTGCTATTCCTTCGTCATCTACAACCGAGACTTTTCGAACGCGCTGCACGACGCCGATGGCAACTCCGTTGCCCAGGGCAACTACGACATCGCTGTCCATGTCGGCACACTGCACAACACGTGCAAGGAGGTGATCCGGGTCTTCGAAGGCGAAATGGCACCTGGCGACGTCTACGCAATCAACGATCCCTATGCCGGCGGTACGCATTTCAGCGATGTTCGGCTCGTCCGGCCGATCTTCGACGAAGACAAGCTGATCGGCTTCTCACAGTCGAACGGCCACTGGTCGGATCTTGGCGGCTCGGTGCCGGGTTCCTTCGACGTCACCGCCCGTGACATGTTCCGCGAAGGCCTGCGCATCACGCCGCTGCGCCTTTTCCAGCGCGGCCGCTTCTGCTCCGACGTCGCCAACATGATCGCGGCCAACACGCGCGATCCCGCATCGATCATTGGCGACATCCATTCCCAGGCGCAGGCGACGCAGGCCGCCGAGCGCGAGCTGTTGCGGCTGGTCAAGAAGTACGGGCGCGGCCAGGTCATGCGCGGTATGGAGGAGGTCCAGGACTACGTCGAACGTGCCGTGCGAAAGCGTCTCGCGGAGCTGCCAGACGGCACCTGGGAGACGGTCGACTACATTGACCGGGATCTCGGCGCCGGCGAAGGCATGATCCCGATCCGCATCAAGATGACGATCAAGGACGACACGATCCACTACGATTTTACGGGAAGCCATTCGACCATCGCCTCGATGTACAATTCCGCGCCGGGCGCGACCTTCTCGGCCGTGGTCGCGGGTATGAAGACCTTCTTCCCGGACCTCCCGCTCAACAGCGGGTTTTACCGGATGATCGAGGTGACCGCGCCGAAGAACAGCATCGTCAGTGCGGAATGGCCGGTGGCGGTGACCGGGTTCCTGATGCCGTTCGAAAAGATCATGAACGCGATCTTCGAGATGTGGTCGAAGATCATGCCCGAACGCGCTATCGCCTGCGCCTTCAACCTCGAATATCTGCTGGCCGGGGGACGGGACGCGCGCAAACCCGAAAAGCCGATCTTCATGTTCTACGAATGGCTGCCCGGCGGCTGGGGCGGGCGCAACGGCAAGGATGGTGCCGATGTCACCACCGCCTGCTTCGGAACCGGGCTGATGTCGCAACCCAACGAAGGCAACGAGCGGGTCAATCCCACTCGGACGATCGAGTTCCAGATCAAGCAGGATTCGGCCGGGCCCGGCAAATGGCGGGGCGGGGTCGGCGTGCAGAAGACCTCGTTGCTGCTTGAGGCTGAAAATGCCGTCATGTCCTATATTTGCGACCGCGAGCGTGCTGTCGTCTGGGGTGTCGAAGGAGGCCTGCCGTCGATGCCCCACGGCTTGACCATGAAGCGCGCCGGAGAAGAGACCGAGATCTGGCTCGGCTCCGTATTCTCCGATTACTCTGTCCGCACAGGCGACCAGTTCGCTCGTCCGACGGCCGGCGGCGGCGGTTTCGGCGATCCACTGCAGCGCGAGCCCCGCAAGGTGATGGAGGACGTGATCGACGACTACGTTTCCCTGGAACGTGCCAGGACTGACTACGGCGTGGTGATCCGCGAAATCGACCGCGACCTGTGCCAGTACGAAATCGACGAGACGGCGACCGAAGCCTGCCGTGCCGACATCCGGGCGAAACGGAAGGGCTGGGCACGCATGGATCCCGAGGAGGTCGCGCGCAAATACCGCTCCGGCGAGATCGATACGCTCGATGCGGTTCGGCACTATGCCGTGATCCTCGACTGGGAGACTGGTGAGCTCCTCCCCAAAACCACCGCCCAATTCCGTGAAAGCTTTGAGAAGCGGACGGTCGCTCACTGGGCCTGAGCGCTAACGAGCGCGCCGCAATCTTGCGGGCCTCGCGGATGCCTAAGTTATCTGTTTTTTCGATACCATATTCAAAGAATTACTATTTCACAGGAGCCCAAAGCTGGAGCAACAATGCTGCAGCGCCGTAAAAGTTGGCTGCTTCCGAGGGGTATGACAGATGGCACCAAGCGTGGAACGATCGTTCACCGCAGCCAGCACACTTGAAGAGGCAATGGCCGCACGCCGGCAAGGCGCGGTGGTGCTTGCCGGCGGCACCTGGATGATGCGTGATCCCCAGCGCGGGGTCGACCTTCCCGAGGCGGTGGTCGCCCTCCACCGAATACCGGCCTTGTCCAAGGTCGAAATCGAACCGGACCATGTCGTGATCGGCGCAGCCGTTACCCACGCAGTCCTTGGCCGCGCGTTGCACGGCGCAGCGGGCTTCGAAGGTCTGGTTGCCGCGGCGGAGAATGCGGCCAATCCCGGCATCCGAAGGGTCGCCACCGTGGGCGGCAACCTTTGTGCCCTCGACTTTGCCGCCGCGGATCTCGCCCCTGCGCTTCTCGTCTGTGAGGCGACGGTGGAGCTGGAGACGTTCGAAGGCCCAAAACTCCTCGGTATTTCGGATTTCCTCAAAGACAGGCATGCGCTGCTGGCCGAAGCGATTGTGACGAGAATTCATCTGCGCCGCGACCTTGTCGCAAGCGCGCATATCCGCCTGCCGCTTCGAAAAGCCGGCGACTACCCGGTCGCCATCGTCTCGCTCGCGGTGGACAAGGACAAGCGATGTCGCATCGCCGTCGGCTCGGTGGAGCCGGTAGCGCGGCGCTGGACGACGCTCGAACAGGCCATGAGGGCAGGCCAGGCCTCCGCGCTCGATCCGGAACGCGCTGCAGGGCTTGCACTGGAGCACAATGATTTTCAGGGCCGCGACGGCAGGGAAGCGGAGGGCTGGTACCGGCGCCAGGTTCTCCCGCCGCTGGTCAAGCGCGGTGTTGCCGCACTTCTCAAGACCGGGGGCCTGGCATGACCGTGACATTCCAGCTGAATGGTGAGGACTGCAGCTTTCACGGCGATCCGATGACACCGCTCGTCGACATCCTGCGTCGGGAACGATTCCTGACGGGGACCAAAGCCGTGTGCCGCGAAGGCTTCTGCGGCGCATGCACGGTGCATGTCGACGACGAAGCGGTGCCGTCCTGCCTGAAGCCGATTGGCTTGGTCCAGGGATGCGCGGTCACGACCATCGAGGGATTGAGTTCCGGAAACCAGGCGCTGCACCCGCTCCAGGCCAATTTCGAGGCTGCCGATGCCGTGCAATGCGGCATGTGTTTCCCGGGAATGGTTATGAGCCTTTCGGCGTTCGTGCGTGACAATCCGCATGCGAGCCGTCCCGAAATCAAGGCCGCGATGGTCGGCAACATCTGCCGCTGCACCGGATATGAGCGGATCGTCGACGCCGTGGCCGACTGCCTCGACCAAGCGCGGAAGGCTGGCCAGTCGGTGGGAGGCATCCATGTCTGAGCTGTCCGCCACCGTGATGAATCTTCCCCGCCGCGATGCGCAGGACAAGCTGCGCGGGCGGACGAAATACACCAACGACCGGGTTCGCCCCGATATGTTGCATGCCGTGCTGCTGCGGTCGCCCGTTCCCGCGGGGCATATCCGCAAGCTCGATGTTTCGGCGGCACTTCGCTGTCCTGGTGTGCGCGCGGTGGCGACCGGCGCCGACGCGCCGGGGCTCTACGGCATCGGCATTGCCGACCATCCGCTTCTGGCCATCGACACCATCCGCTATCATGGCGAGCCAATCGCCGTCGTTGCCGCCGAAACGGAGAAGCAGGCGCGGGCGGCGCTTGCGGTCATCGTGCTCGAGGTCGAGCCGCTGGCACCGGTGTCCACCATGGCCGAAGCGCTCCAGCCCGCCGCCCGTCTCGTTCACGAGGGCTGGCGCGGCTATGAGGTGATCACCGAGGGCGGTGCACGTGCCGGCAACATCGCATGGGAGGCAAAATCCAGCCGGGGTGACGTCGATGCCGCCTTCGCCCGTCCCGACATACGCATTGTCGAAAGCAGCTTTACCGTCGGCCGGCAGAGCCATGTGCCCTTCGAACCGCGCGTTGCCATCGGCTCCTGGGAGGACGGGCGTGCTCACATCCAGACCTCGACGCAGGTGCCTTGGACCGTGCGCAACGTCACCGGAAGGGTCATGCAGCTTGCGCCCGGGCGCGTGCGGGTCACCGTGCCGCCTGTCGGCGGCGGGTTCGGCCTGAAATTCGATGCGTCCATCGAGCCGATCACGGCACTTCTGGCGCGGATGACCGGGCGCACGGTGGTCCTGGAAAACACCCGGCAGGAAGAGATGGCAACCTGCCTCTGCCGCGAGAATGCGGAAATCCGCATTCGGTCCGCAGTCACCGCCGAAGGATACATCGCCGGGCGCGAGGCGGTCGTGCTGATGGACTGCGGCGCATATGGAGGCGAACAGGTTTTTCTGACGACGATGACGGCGCACACGCTGGCCGGCAATTACAGGGTTGGCGCAACACGGCTCGTCAGCCGCGCCGTGTACACCAACACACCACCCAACGGCGCTTTCCGAGCTTGCAACGGCGTCTACAACACCTTCGCGCTGGAGCGACACACTGACGAAATCTGCGATGCGCTAGGCCTCGACCCAATGGAGTTCCGAAAGAAAAATGTCCTGGGAGATGGCGATCTCGGTGCCACGGGCCAAGTTTTCGAGGCCGACGTGTTGGTTCCGATGCTCGATCGCATGGAGGCGTTGCGTGCCAGTACCGGCACATCAGAAGCGAAGGCCGACGGCAGGCTCTATGGAATTGCGACCACGGTCGGCACATGGTTCGTTTTCGTCGGGCCTTCGACGGCGACGGTGAATTTGAACGCCGACGGTAGCGCAACGCTGGTCACCTCGGGTGTGGAGATCGGGTCCGGCACGATGGTGCAATCCCTGCCGCAGATCGTGGCCGGGCAGCTCGGCCTTGCTCCCGACCAGGTGATCGTACGCGAAGCCGATACGGATGCCGCCGGTCTCGATGTGGGTGTTGGCGGCGGACGAACCACCGTGTCCATCGGCGCCGCAAGTTTGGCCGCCTGCGCGGAGGTGCGGGAGAAGCTGCTGCGGACCGCCGGCGAGATGCTGCAGACCCGACCGGAAGACCTGGTGCTGCGGGACGGTCGTGTCGAGATCACGGGACGTCCCGGTTCCGGCATGTCGATCCCCGCTGTCGTCGCCCATGCGCAGGCGACCACTGGCCCGATCACAGGAAGCGGAGCCTTTACCGCCAGAAACACTCCGGCGATGTCCGGCTGCGCGATGGGGCATTTCATCGATGCGCTCGACATTCCCGTCTTCGTCGTTCACGAGGCCGAGGTGGCGGTTGATCCGGACACCGGCCATGTCGAGGTGCTGGCCTATCGCGTGGTTCAAGATGTCGGCCGCGCGCTCAACCCGCGCGCCATCCTGGGCCAGATACAGGGCGGCGTGGTGCAGGGGCTGGGCTATGCGTTGCATGAGGAGGTGACGCTCACCGCCGACGGACGCATCGCGCAGGACGATTTCGAGACTTATCGCCTGCCGCTGGCGCAGGACGTGATTCCGGTCGCCGCCGATCTCTACGAGGGCGCACCTTCGATGGGGCCTCTAGGCACCAAGGGCGCGGGCGAGGTCCCGATCCTGGCCGTGGGCGCGGCGATCGGCTGCGCAGTGGCACGCGCCATCGGCAAGCCGGTGCGGCAACTGCCACTGACGCCGCCGCGCGTGCTTCGACTGCTGCATGAGCGCGAACCACCGCCGGAATTCCCGCACATCGCCCCCGGCTGGGCGTCGAACACTCTGGGCTGAGGCAAGCAAACCATGGTCACCCTGAACTGCGACATGGGCGAAAGCTACGGCAACTGGCGCTTCGGCGACGATGCCGGCATCATGCCTCATATCGATTGCGCCAACATCGCCTGCGGCTTCCACGCCTCCGATCCATGGACGATGCTGAAGACCGTGCGGCTCGCGCTTTCGTATGGCAAGCGGGTCGGCGCGCATCCCTCCCTTCCCGATCGTGAGGGGTTCGGCCGACGCGAAATGAAACTTCAACCGGAGGAACTGACAGCCGCCTTCCTCTACCAAATCGGTGCGCTGACAGGGATGCTGGCCGCCGAGGGCGGGGAGCTCAGCCATGTCAAGCCGCATGGCATCATTTACGGCATGGCCGCGCACGACGTGGACACTGCCCGGGCAATTGCCGCGGCGGTCAAGCCGTTCGGCGTCCCTCTCTTCGGCATGGCGGGAACCTGTCACGAGACGGCGGCAGCCGAACTCGGCGTTGCCTTCGTGGGCGAGTTCTTTCCCGATCTTGCCTACGCTCCCGGCGGGAGCCTGATCATCCCGCGCGTCCAGTCGGCCATCGACCTGACGCTTGCCGAGCACCGCATGGTGGGGGCGCTTACCCGACGCGAACTCGTCACGACAGACGGCACGATCCGCCCGGTCGACTTCGACACCGTCTGCATCCACTCCGATCCGCCGAATGCGCGCGACGTCGCCGCGCTGATGCGGCGGATCATCGACACCCATTCCAACGGCCTCCCATGATTCATTCTCCCGAATCGTGAAAGCTCCACGCACGGGATCGAGGACTATGTCGAACGCACTGCCCGAACCATTTTCCCCAAGCCGCTGAGGACTTCCATGGATGCGCTTTCCAACTCTCTCGCCGCCGCCGACATCGCCACCACCATGCACCCCTACACCAACCTGCGTCAGCACGAAGAAACCGGGCCGCTGATCATCAGCCGCGGCGACGGCATCCGTGTGTATGACGAACGCGGCAAGGAATACATCGAAGGGCTCGCCGGGCTGTGGTCGGTGGGCGTCGGCTTTTCGGAAAAGCGGTTGGCGGACGCTGCCTATCAGCAAATGCTGCAGCTGCCCTACTACCACACCTTCTCCTCCAAGGCGCATGAGCCATCCATCCGGCTCGCGGAGAAACTCGTGGAGATGACGCCGGAAAACCTGACGCGTGTCTTCTTCACGTCGTCGGGCTCGGAAGCCAACGACACCATCGTCAAGATGATGTGGTTCATGAACAATGCGCTGGGCCGGCCAAAAAAGAAGAAATTCCTGGCACGGACCAAGGGCTATCACGGCATCACCGTCGCCTCCGGCAGCCTGACAGGCCTGCCGGTCAACCACCGCGACTTCGATCTGCCGGCGATTCCCGTTCGCCACCTGACCTGCCCGCACTTCTATCGCTTCAGCATGGAAGGCGAAGACGAAGCCGCCTTCACGGCGCGTCTGCTCGCCGAGCTGGAAGCGGTGATCGCGGAAGAAGGGGCTGACACCATCGCAGCCTTCATAGGAGAGCCGCTTATGGCAGCCGGCGGCGTTCTGCCCCCGCCGGTCGGGTACTGGGAAGGCGTGGAGAAAATCTGCCGGGCAAATGATATCATTCTGATAGCAGACGAGGTGATCTGTGGTTTCGGGCGGCTTGGTACGCCCTTCGGCGCTCAGAAATACGGCTTCACGCCTGATATCATGACGGTCTCCAAGCAAATCACGTCGTCTTATATGCCGCTTGCCGCCGTCATTTTCTCCGATGCGATCTATCAGGCGATCGCCGACAACACCGCCACGATCGGCAATTTCGGCCACGGCTTCACGGCGTCGGGCCATCCGGTCGCGACGGCAGTGGGTCTCGAAAACCTCGCCATCTTCGAGGAGCGGGACCTGATCGGAAACGCGGCCCGCCTTGAGACGTCGTTCCAGGCCGGCATTCGCTCATTTGCCGATCACCCGCTTGTCGGCGAAGCGCGGGGCACCGGTCTTATCGGCGCCGTTGAGCTGGTGGCGGACAAGGCGACGAAACGCCCCTTCGCCAAGTTTGGGCGCGCAGGGAGTATCGCAGCAGGGATCGGCCACGAGGAAGGCCTCATCTTCCGCGCCATCGGCGATCAGCTCGCGCTCTGCCCGCCGATGATCTCGACCGAAGACGATGTGAAGGAAATCATGATGCGCATGGGCCGGACGCTTGAGCGCCTGACCGGTGCGGTTGCCAAGGAGGGACTTGAATGACCCGCATGAAAGCCGAACCGGTCGTCCATATCGACGACGAACGCTTCCGGGTCACCGAATGGCGCTTTGCCACCGGGGCCGAGACCGGCTGGCACATCCATGGACATGACTACGTCATCGTGCCGCTTACGGACGGCAAGCTCGATCTCGAAGGCCCGGACGGTGCGCAATCGCAAGCCGCTCTCACCCAAGGGGTGCCCTATTCGCGGCGGACGGGTGTGGCCCATAACGTCATCAACGCCGGCGATGCGCCACTCGCCTTTCTGGAGGTCGAGGTCGTTGAGACCGGCGACCTCGCAGCCAGGCGGCTCGCCGTACTCGACCGTTTCCTCGCGGCCTGGAACGCCCGCGACGTGGGCGCGCTGATGGACTGCATGGCTGAGAATTGCGCTTTCCACGGCTCGGCTGGACCCGATGCCGAAGGGCGCAGGCATATGGGGCGTGACGCCGTGCGTGCCGCCTATGCAGCGCTGTTCGATGCTTTCCCGAAAGCCGCGTGGACCAGGGGACGGCACGTCGTGACGGACGACACCGGGCTTTCATCATGGCGCTTCGTTGGCACCACGGCAGCGGGGCAGCAAATCGAAGTCGACGGCTGCGATATCTTCGCTTTCTCGGGGGAGCTCATAGCGCTCAAGGATTCCTACCGCAAAGCGCGAGGGTAGCGAAAATCTGAATTCATCGGGCGACGAGGGCGATCCAAGCGGGCCGCCCTCATTTTTTGTCCAAAGGCAAGATCCTCAAAAGACGAAAGGGCCGGGCTTACCCGGCCCATCTTCTCCTACTTGAGCAAGGCTTCCATCGGTACCGGCTCGGAAATCGTCCAGTTGCCTACAACGCCCGGCTTGCCGGCCTTGGTCTCGACGATCAGGTACCGCGTCTGGTTCTGGTGATGCAGTTCCGGCGTGAAGGTACGAGGGCCGAACAGCGTCGGCTCATTCTTCATCTTTTCCAGTTCCGCGACGACGGCGTCGGCATCGGTCGTGCCTGCACGCTCCACCGCCTTGGCCCAGACGTCGACCATGACGTAACCCGGAAAGACATACTGGCTCGAGGGATCGGCGCCTGTCTTCTGCTTGTAGGTGGCATTGAACTTCAGCACTTCCGGATTGGGATCGTCGCCATAGATCGACCCCTGAACGGGGACGTAGAAGTTCGTCAGATCGGGCACAGCCGAGAGCCAATAGCTGCCGTCGACGCCCGAGCCGTTCAGGATCATGGAGTTGATGCCCGCGGCGCGAAGCTGCTTGATGGCCGAGACGGCGCCCGGCATCATCGTGCAAAGCATGATCGCATCCGGCTCCTTCGGCAGAGACTTGATGCGGGTGATCTGCGCGGCGATGGAGGCGTCTTCGTTCTTGAAGGTGTCTTCACCGACAAGCTTCGCGCCCTGGGCTTCGAGCTTCGGCATCATCCAGTCGAAGCCGTCACAGATGCCCTTGTTGTAGGCCGTCCAGGTATCGAGCAGACGGTAGAAGTCCTTAGCGCCCTTTTCCTTGAATGCCCACTCGGCCATGGTTGCGCCCTGCACGGCCGCCAGCACCGACGCGGAGAAGCTGTGCGGGCCGACACCCTGGATGCCGGCCTTGACCGATTCCGCGCACAGGAAGAAAGAGATACGGCCCGCGTCCTCGGCCGCGAGCGCAGCCGGCGATCCGAAGTCGTAGTCACAGGAGACGACCACGAGATCCGCACCCTGGTCGAGCACGGAGAGACCCGCCTTGGCGCCTTCGGCCCGGTCGGACTTGGTGTCGGCCTTGACGACCTTGATCTGCTTTCCAAGCAGACCGCCAGCCGCATTGATTTCGTCGATGCGGATCAAGGCCGCCTCCTGCGCAGGCTTGTCATAGGCTTCCATGAAGCCCGACTCCGCAGTGGCGAAGCCGATGACGATGGTCTTGTCATCGGCGAGGGCCGGGTATGCGATGGACATCGAGGCTAGAGCGGTTGCGACAATTCTCATTTTGTATGTCATGCACGTCTCCTTTTTTGTTTTCCGGTCGGGCTTGTGCCGCCGGTCACTTGTTGCGACTGCTGCGGGGTAAGGTGAGCTCGCGGTTGCCCATGAGTCCGGATGGGCGAAGCGCGAGGATCACGATCATGATGACGCCGAGGGCTATTTCCTGAACCCCTTTCGGGAGGGCGAAAGTGGACTCGCCGAGCGATACGCCTGCCTCCAGCCAGCGCAGCGCCTGGATGAGGGCGGACAGCAGGAGGACACCCACCACACCCCCCGACAGGCTGCCCATGCCGCCGACGACGAGCATGGAAAGAGTGATGAAGGTGAGACCGAGATAGAAGGTGTCGGGTGTGACCACGCCGATGGAATGAGCCATGAGCGCACCGCCTAGCCCCATCACCGCGCCTGATACGACGAATGCCACCAGTCTTTCCCTGGGAATATCGACTCCGGAAGCCGCAGCAGCGGTGGGCTCGTCTCGGGCAGCACGAAGGGCCAGGCCGGACCGGGAGATCGCGTGCGCCCAGGCGATGAAGATTGCGACCACTGCGCCGATGAGATACGGCCAGATCACGCGCACGATCGGAATGCCGACGACCGATGAGGTCGCTCCGGTCACGCTCTCCCAGTTGGAATAAATTGTGTTGATCATCGCGAGCATCGCGAAGGTCGCAATCGATGCTGCGATGCCCGATAATCGCATCAGAACCCGCCCGAAAATGAGAGCGGCGAGGGCGGCGAACAATGCCGCCAGCACAGCCGATTGCCAGTACGGCAAACGGGTCGCCAGCAGCCATTCGGGCAGTCCCGGCAGCGAACCGCGTTTCATCATCGGATTGATGGTGAGCCACGCGGCTGCGTAGGCGCCAAGACAGGTGAAGCCGATATGCCCGAAGCTGAGGACGCCCGAATTTCCGATAAAGATGTATAGGCCCACGACGAGGATGACACGGACGAACACGTCGATCACCGTCTGGTTGAAGGGCCGCGATCCGGTCATCACCGTGATCAGCGCGATGGCCAGCAGCAGCAGAGAAAGCAGGACCGGAGTCAGGATTGTGCGGCGGGCAAGCGCGAAGCGGGCGGGCTTTCGCTCGGCAACCGCGGCAGAGTTGGCTAGGGAGGCGGCGACAGCCATTAAATCAGACCCTTTCCTTGGTGCCGCGCGCGGCAATAAGCCCTTGCGGGCGGAAGAGGAGAACGAGGATGACCGCTCCATAGACAAAGGCATCGCGGAATGGCCGGGCGTCGATGGGCAGCATGACCTGCATGATCACCGAGGCGGCACCCAGCAGGAAGCCGGCGAGCACGGCTCCCCCGAGGCTGCCGAGGCCGCCAATGACGGTAGCGATGAAAGCCATCAACATGATCGAGGCGCCCATCTGGATGTCCAGCGTGCCTGTCTGGGCGCCAAAGATCAGTGCAATGGCGGCGGCCAACGCACCGGAGAGGGCGAACGCGCCCATGATAACCCGGTTCGCACGCACACCCAGCATGCGGGCCATCGAGAAGTTCTCGGCCGCCGCCCGCATCTCCAGGCCGAAGCGGGTTTGACGCAGGAACAGTGTCAGGCCGATCAGGATGACCATCGTGGCGACGATCGTTATGAGCTGGAGGAGGGGAAGCCTGGCACCAAGTATCTCCACCGGCTGGGACAGTTCGGGCAGCAGCGAGATCGATTTCGGCCGACTGGAGAAAAGCATGAGCAGGAAGTAGCGAATTACGAAACCGAGCGCGAAGGAGGCGATCATCATGGTTGCCGGATTTGCCTGGCGGAACCGCCTGAAGACGACGATTTCGCACAACACCGACAGCCCGGCCCCGCAGAGCAGCACGAAGGGCACCAGCAGGTACCACGGCAACTGGCCGGCGAAGACGATGGCCATTGCGTCCGTAGACGGCCACAACAGGGCGAAGACGCAGAAGGCGATGACGTCGCCATGCGCGAAGTTCACGAGCCGCATGACGCCGAAGATAAGGGCAATGCCGAGCGCCCCGAGCGCGTAGAGCGAACCAAGCGAGAGTGCGTCGAACAGGATCTGCAGCATCTCAATTGTCCTCGTAGCCGAAATAGGCAGCCTGGATCGCCTCGCCGTTGCCGAGCGTCCGCGCGTCGCCATCGAGCACGATCTGTCCGCCACGCATCAGGATCATCCG
Organism: Mesorhizobium sp. M7A.F.Ca.US.008.03.1.1; assembly: GCF_003997495.1. Lineage (GTDB taxonomy): Bacteria > Pseudomonadota > Alphaproteobacteria > Rhizobiales > Rhizobiaceae > Mesorhizobium. The sequence continues at coordinate 346,963 of NZ_RZRU01000001.1, forward strand.
CCCGCCCACCATCATCGCCCGGGCCGAGCTCTGCTCAACGATCAGGAGCGTGAGCTGGCGCTGCGCACGCAGCGCGATCAGCCGCTCGTAGACCTGGTCGTTGATGTTGGGGGCGAGGCCCAGCGAAGGCTCGTCGATGGCTACAAGCCGCGGATTGGTCATCAGCGCGCGTCCGATAACCAGCATTTGCTGCTGCCCGCCGGACAGCAATCCCGCCTGCCCGTGCCGCCTCTCTTTCAGCATCGGAAAGGTTGCGTAGACGGCTTCGAGTTCGTCGGCCGCTCGGCTGCGCCAGCCGCGTTCGCGGGCGTGCATGCCGGTTCCGACCAGAAGGTTCTCTTCGGTCGTCAGCGAGCCGAAGACATCGCGCCCCTCCGGCACCATGGAGAATCCGAGCCGGGCGATGTTCTCCGGCGCCTGGCCGGTGATCTCATGACCCGCGAGGTCGATCCGGCCGCCCGCCACCGGCGTAACACCGGCGATCGCGCGCAGCAGCGAAGACTTCCCGGCTCCGTTCGGGCCGGTGATGAACAGGATTTCTCCCTCGTCCATGGAGAAGGAGACATTTCGGACCGCTGTGAGACGGCTGTAGCGGATGGTGATATCGGAAAGGGCGAGCAGGCTCATTCCATCGCCTCCAGCACAGGCAGGTCGGTGTTCGCGGCCGTGCCCATATAGGCGTGGCGCACCTTCTCGCTGTCGCGGATCGCGGCAGGCGGGCCTTCCTCGATGATCGCTCCGGAATCGAGCACGACGATATGCTGGCAAAGGCCGAGCACCAGCCCGACATTGTGCTCGATGAGCAGGACACCACAGCCGAGATCGGCGGCGATGTGTCTTATCAGAGCCGAAAGCTCCCGCGCCTCCAGTGCGCTCATGCCAGCCGCGGGCTCGTCGAGCAGGATGTATGCGGGCCGTCCCATCAGGGCGCGGCCAATGGCGACGCGGCGCTCGTCCGTATATGGCAACGTTCCGGCGATGCGGGTGCTCAGCGCGCCGATGCCTATCCAGTCGAGCATCGCTTCCGCTTCGGCGATGGCAGCGCGCCTGCTCATTCCCAGACCAACGCCGGTTACCTCCAAATTGTCCAGCACAGGCAGGTCGCGGAAGAGCCGCCCACCCTGGAAGGTGCGGGCGATGCCGCGCCGCCGGACCTGATGCGGCTTGAGACCCGTGAGTGCTGCCCCGTCGAGCTTGATGGTGCCTTCGGTCGGTGCCTGGAAGCCGGTCAGCACGTTGACGAGCGTGGTCTTGCCAGCGCCATTCGGGCCGATGAGGCCACTGATGCGGCCGGGCGTAATTTGGAGGTCTACCGATGACAGGGCCTTCAGCCCCGCAAACGATACCGAGACGTTCTCCGCGCTCAGATGACTCATGACCCTTTCCTTCTTTATACCGACGGAAAGGCGCGAAGCATCCGGCCTTGCGGCCAGTCACGTTGCAAATGTCTTCCCCTGTCGGTTCCGGCGGTCTCTAGCGGACTGCTCGGGTGCCAAATTCACGCCGTTGCCCGGCGTCGTCTTGTCGTTTCGCGCACCGGATTTTGTCTTCCGCCACGCACGGTCGGTTTTCGCCGACCGATCTCCTCGCCTCCGGCTCCTCCGCCGGCATTTTCCCGGCTGACGTCAGCCGGCCAAATGCCCTTCAGCAAGCGCCAGCGCGGCGCGCTGTTCGGTTCGCGCGGCAAGCGCGTCTTCCAGCGTCACCGGAACGAAGCGCGCCGGGGTGTGCGGCTGGAGTTGGGCGATAAGGTCCATGTCGGCCGATATCACCACGCCCAGCATCATGTACCCGCCACCCGAAACCGCATCCCGGTGAAGAACGATCGGCTCCGTGCCACTCGGCACCTGGACGGATCCGTAGGGATAGCAGGCATCGACGATGTTCGAGGGGTCGGAGCCCGCACCGAAAGGCTGCTCGCGCTCGACGAACTCCAGCGGCGTCCCGCCCCGGAAGCGATAGCCGATGCGGTCGGCTTCGGGCGCGACCTTCCAGGTTTCCTCAAAGAACCGATTGCCGGCAGCCTCAGTGATCCGATGCCAGTACATGCCGGGAAGCATTCTGAGTTCCGCCGGACTATTGCGCGCGCGGCGCAGATCTGCAGGCAGTGAAAGACCGGCTTTGCCGGAACCTTCGCCGAGGGGAAGCTCATCACCCGCCTTCAGTGTGCGGCCCTGATGGCCGCCAAGTGCGCCCAGAATGTAAGTCGAGCGCGAACCGAGAACCACGGGTACGTCGATGCCGCCGGAAACGGCCAGATAAGCGCGCGCGCCGCCCTTGAGGAAGCCGAAGGAAAGCCGGTCACCGGCCTTCACCGGAAAACTTTCCCAGGTCGGCCGTTCCTCGCCATTGAGTTTGGGTGGGAGCTCTCCACCCGTGACGGCGACGACCGCGGATTGGGTGAATTCGAGTTCGGGGCCCATGAAAGTGGCTTCGAGCACCGCGGCACCCGGATCGTTGCCGACAAGCAGGTTTGCGATGCGTGTCGCAAAGCGGTCCATGCCGCCGCCTTCTGGAATGCCGACATGATAGTGGCCTGGTCGGCCAAGGTCCTGCACGGAAGTGGAGAGGCCGGGAGAGATTACCTTAACGGCCATTGATAAGCTCCATCAGCCTTGCATTGGTGCCGTAAATGTCGCTGTTGAAATCCTTCAGGCTGAAGGTGCACTCGCGAACCGTCGGCTGCCACCGATTGGCTTCGATCTCCTCAAGCGTGGCGTCGTAGTCATCGCGGCCAATGGCCTTGAACTTGACGATGTCGCCTGGCTTGAACAGGCACATGTCATCGGCGAGGTAGCGCACCTTCCTGGTCGGGTCGTAGATCGGGGCCGGGGTTATGCCATACATCTGGTAGCCGCCAGCGCCGCGTACCGAATAGATCGCTGCAAAGCAGCCGCCATGGCCAATGGTGAGCTTGGGAGTGTCGGTGCGTGGACGCAAGTATTTCGGCGCCTGAATCTGTTTCTTGCGCTCAACCATCTGGTACAGGAAGGGCAGTCCGGCGACGAAGCCGACCATCGACACGAACCAAGGCTGGCCGGAATAGGCCGCGATAAACTCTTCCACCGTGGCGTAGCCGTTGATGCGTGCCGAATATTCAAGATCGGTGGAGGAGGGGTCCTGATGGCGCTCGCGGAAGCGCAGGCAGGTTTCACGCGTCCATGGATCCTGGAAGTAAACCGGCAGTTCGATGATCCGGGTCTTCAGCACCGGGTCCGCCTTCGAGGCCGCCTCTTCCATCGACTTCAGTTCGCTGAGCAAATCCTGCGGCTTGACGATGTCGGGGTTGAAGCGAATCTGGAAGCTGGCGTTGGCTGGGCAGATCTCGGTGACACCTCGGATGCCTGCCGTACGCACCGCATTGGTCATCGAAAGACCGGTAAAGAAGGAGGTGAGCGACATTTCCTCGGACACCTCGCCGAAGATATGTTCGTCACCGCCGAAGTTGAATCGTATCGACATCGGTGCTCCTTAACCCGCCAATGCTGCGGCGTTTTCGATGAGCCAGCCTTCCAGCCAGCGGGTATGTACGTCTCCCGCCCGCACCGCCGGATCGGCGGCCAGCGCAAGAAACAGCGGCTTGGTGGTCTTGAGCCCGCCGATCTTCAACTCGTTGAGCGCGCGGATCAGGCGCGCTATCGCCGCATCGCGCGTCTCTGCATGCACGATCAACTTGGCAAGCAGCGAGTCATAAAAGGGCGGCACCTGATAGCCCTGGTAGAGCATCGAATCGAAGCGTACGCCCGGACCGCCGGGAATGCGAAGCTCGGCCACCTGCCCAGGGAATGGAGCGAACTCCTTCGCCGGGTCTTCGGCATTGAGCCGGACTTCGATCGCATGCCCCTTGACGGAGACATCGCCTTGCCGAATCCGCAGCTTCTCGCCGCCGGCGATGCGAAGCATCTCCGCAACGAGGTCGATGCCGGTGATCGCTTCGGTGACCGGGTGCTCGACCTGGATACGGGTGTTCATCTCGATGAAGTAAAAGCGGTCTGCTTCATCGTCATAAAGATACTCTACCGTGCCGGCACCAGAGTATTTGACCGCCTTGGCCAAAGCGACCGCCGAAGCGCAGAGCTCTTCGCGCAGCCTGTCTGAAAGTGCGCGCGACGGCGCCTCCTCCCAAACCTTCTGGCGTCGCCGCTGCAGCGAGCACTCGCGCTCGTAGCAGTGGATGGCATCGCTTCCGTCTGCCAGCACCTGCACCTCGATATGGCGGGCCTTGCCGATCACCTTTTCAATGTAGAGACCACCGTCGCCAAAGGCGGCGAGGGCTTCTGCTTCGGCCTGAGGAAAGGCTTGTTCGAACTCGGCGAGCGAGTTCGCGATGCGGATGCCCCGCCCGCCGCCGCCTGCCGCGGCCTTGATCATCACCGGAAAACCGGTTTCGGTCAGCACATGGCGGCCGGCCCCGAGGCCCTCGACCCGGCCAGTCGAGCCGGGCACCACAGGGACACCTGCAGCGGCAGCGGCCGATCGCGCCGAGACCTTGTCTCCCATCATCCGGATCGCATCTCCCGACGGGCCGACGAAGACCAATCCAGCGCCTGTGACCGCGTCGGAAAACGCGGCATTCTCGGCAAGGAACCCATAGCCTGGATGAACGCTGTCGCAACCGGTGTCGCGGGCAGCCTTCAGAAGTGCTTCGACATTGAGATAGGACTTCTTTGCTGCTGGTGGGCCGATGTTGACCGCTTCGTCCGCAAGCTGGACGTGGAGTGACTCGGCGTCTGCCGCCGAATACACTGCCACGGTGGCGATCTCCAGATCTTGCGCGGCCCGGATGATCCTGACCGCTATCTCGCCCCGGTTGGCAACCAGAAGCTTTTTCAGCATCAGTCGAGATCCGCAATAGGTGCGCCGGCCATGATGGGGTCCTCATTGTCGGCAATGAAGCGGATGTTCGTACCGGCAGTCTCGGCCCTCACTTCGTGGAACGACTTCATCACTTCGATGAGACCGATTACGTCTCCGGCGGACACCGCGTCGCCATCCGCCTTGTAGGGCGGCTGGTCTGGCGAAGCGCTTCGATAAAAAGTGCCGGGAAGAGGCGAAAGAATCTGGGCCATAAAAAGCTCCGAAAAACTGCAGACAGACTAATTCAGAACCGCCTGTGCGGGCGGTTTCGTCGACTTCAGTGCCAAGGGGCGATTGCGGTGCGCACGGCCCTGGCGATTTCGATGGCGTTCGGCGTATCGGAATGCACGCAGATGGTTTCGCAGCGTACGGGGAAGAAACTGCCGTCCTCTGCCGTACCCTCGCCCTCCCTGATGGCGCGTACGCACCGTTCGGCCATCTCTGCGGGGTCCTTGGCGTCATGAACGCGTGTCAAGATCAGCTTGCCGGAGGCATCGTAGTCGAGATCGGCATAGAACTCGGCGACGAATGGGATACCGCGCTCTTGGTAGATCTTCTCATGCAGGGTGCCCGTCATGCCGAAGAGGGGTACGCCGAAAACCTCTGCCGCGTCGCACACGCCATGGGCGATTGCCTCCTGCTGCATGGCCATGAAGTAGAGGCTGCCATGCGGCTTGATGTGGTGGAGTTCCACACCCTCGGCCTTAAGGAAGCCGGCAAGCGCTCCCACCTGGTAAATGATGGTGTTCCTGACTTCTTCGCGGGTCATCCGCATCTCGCGCCGGCCGAAACCCTGAATGTCGGGCAAGCCTGGATGGGCACCGATCTTTACGCCACTCGCCTTGGCGCTGCGGACGGCGGCGTGCATGTGATCCGGATCGGAGGCATGAAAACCACAGGCGACATTGGCAACGTCGATGATGGGCATCATGCCCATATCATCGCCAACCTTGTAGAGGCCAAAGCTTTCGCCCATGTCGCAGTTTAGCGTCACCGCCATCACATTGTTACCCCTCGAAGCTGCCGTCTTTGCGGCGTTGCAGCATTTTTTGCGCATGCGAGGGCGTTTGTGAAATAGTAGTTTATTGATTGTCATATCAAAAAAACAGATAATGCTTCTGGGCCGGAGCGCGCCATGACCATCACCTTGAAACAGCTTGATTATTTTATCGCGACCGCCGAGAGCGGACAGGTCAGTCATGCCGCGGTGGAACTCAACATCTCGCAATCGGCGGTCACCGCGGCGATAAAGACCCTTGAGGCTGACCTGGGCGTACGGCTTTTGGAGCGTAACCACGCTGGCGTAAGATTGACGATGGAGGGCGCGCGGTTTCTTGAACATGCGCGTGTCATCACCGGGGCCGTCGCTGCTGCCGTCCGAAGCCCGTTGCGCGATAGGAAAGGCCTGGCGGGCAAGCTGCGGCTGGGCATGACTTACACGGTCGTCGGCTACTACATGTCGCGCCACTACGCGCGGTTTCGAAAGACCTATCCCGAGATCGAGGTCGAGGTGCTGGAATTGCCCCGGGACGCTCTCGAAAGCGGCTTGATGTGCGGGGACATCGACATGGCCGTGATGCTGGTGTCCAACCTGGAGCACACCAAGGAGTTGGCGCAAGAGGTCTTGATGCGATCGAACCGCCGGCTCTGGCTTTCGGCTGATCATCATCTGCTCGCGCGGCGGGAAATCAGCCTCGCCGATGTGGCGGCGGAAGATTATGTCATGCTGACGGTGGACGAGGCACGTACGACGGCCGCCCGTTACTGGGATGCCGCGGGCCTTTCGCTCCGTGCCGTCCTCACCACCAGTTCGGTCGAGGCCGTGCGGTCGCTCGTGGCTGCCGGCATGGGGGTCACTGTCCTGTCCGACATGGTTTACCGCCCCTGGTCCTTGGAGGGGCAGCGCATCGAAGTGCGCGGGCTTGTCGAGCCCATCCCTACCATGGACGTTGGCCTTGCCTGGTCGCGTGACAGATCAATCGAACCGGCGGCGGCGGCCTTCCGGGCCTTTATGTCCGTGACCATGGGCGGCGGCGGCTAACCTCGTGCCGCCAGTCAGGCGCTATGGCTCAGGCTCGGAACGGTGGCGACGACGCGGGCGCGGTTCTCTTCGCCGGAGCCGATGAAGGTGGACAGAAGCGGCGTGTCGACGGCAACCGGGTTGATGGCATTGACGCGGATGCCGAAGGGGGCGAGTCCCACGGCCATGGCCCGGGTGGGGCAATCGTCCAGCCTTCGGAAGCACTGTACCACGTCAAATTCGGGCGCGGCGAGATGCCGCCGGTGGAGGCGACGTTGAGGATGACACCCGATTTGATGGATTTGAAATGCGCAACGACCGCACGGGCGCCATTATAGATGGATCTCATATTGACGTTGGCGATCCGGTCTAACATCTCTTCGTCCATCGTCTCGAGCGCCAAGGGCGGTTGGGCCACGCCGGCATTGTTGACCAGCATGTCGAGAACCCCAAAGGCCGAGCGGGCCAGGTCGGCCGCCGCTTCGAAGCTTCCGAGTGTCGACGTGGGAGTCATAGTCGCCACGGAATTGTAGGAGGAAGGGATGACGCTGAATTTCGACCCGCGGGCGAAGGCCACGGCGCTCTACCACGGCGAATTCCGGCCGATGTTCGTCGGCGGCAAGTGGGTTCCGGCACGGTCCGGCCATGAGATGCAGGCGCTCAACCCGGCGACTGGCGAAGTGCTGGCCACCGTGCCGCGTGGCTCGGCGGCCGACATCGATGCGGCGGTGGCCGCTGCGCGCACGGCTTTCGAAGGGCCGTGGTCAAAATTCTCGCCCTATGAGCGGCAGTGCGTGCTTCTGCGCATCGCCGATCTCTTCGAGACCCATTGGGAAGAACTCAGCGTTTCCGACACTCTCGACATGGGACTGCCGATCACGCGCACGCTCGCCAACCGGCGGCGCGTCATCGGCATGCTGCGCTTCTATGCGGGCATGGCGACCGCGCTGCATGGCGAATCCATAGACAATTCGATCCCTGGCGAGATCGTCAGCTTCACAAGGCGCGAGCCGGTGGGCGTTGTCGGCGCGATCATTCCCTGGAACGCTCCGACCGCCGCGTCGATCTGGAAGATCGCACCGGCGCTCGCCACCGGCTGCACCATCGTGCTGAAGCCCTCGGAGGATGCCTCGTTGACGCCGCTGCTGATCGCCAGGCTGATGCAGGAGGCAGGCGTTCCCGACGGCGTCGTCAACGTCGTCACCGGCACCGGCGCAGAGGCCGGTGCTCGGCTTGCTGAACATCCCGATGTCAACAAGATCGTCTTCACCGGCTCGACGCTGACCGGCCAGGCCATCGCGCGGGCGGGCGTGACCAACCTCAAGCGCGTTTCCCTGGAGCTCGGCGGCAAATCGCCGATCATCGTCTGCCGTGATGCCGACATCGACAAGGCGGTTCCTGTCGCCGCGATGGCTGTGTTCGTGCATTCGGGCCAGATCTGCATCGCCGGTTCGCGGCTGTTCGTGGCGCGCGAAATCCATGACGAATTCGTGCGCCGGGTCGCGGAGTTTGCCGGCAGGCTTCGCATTGGGCATGGCATCGAGGCGGAAACCGAGATCGGCCCGCTCATCAATGCCAGGCAGGCCGGCAAGGTGGTGGACTATATCAAGGCTGGCAGCGACGAAGGCGCCGAACTGATAGCGGGCGGCTCGCGACTGACCGGCGACCTCTACGACGGCGGCAATTTCATCGCGCCGACTGTCTTCGGCGCGGTGTCGGACAAGATGACCATCGCGCGTGAAGAAATCTTCGGTCCGGTGATTTCGGCGATGCCGTTCGACACGCTCGACGAAGCCGTGGCGCGGGCCAATGCGACGCCCTATGGCCTGGCGGCCGGCATTTTCACGAGTCATCTGGGCACCGCCCACAAGCTCGCCCGCCGCATCAAGGCCGGCTCGGTGTGGGTCAACATGTACCACGCCATCGATCCGGCGGTGCCGTTCGGCGGCATGAGGATGTCCGGCTACGGCCGCGAGGGCGGCATCGAACATCTGCATGAATATCTGGAGACCAAGTCGATCTGGATCCAGACCGACTGAGCGTGCGCTGATATTCAGCTGAGGCCGGACTGCCAATGGCCGTGTTCCCACGCACCATTCTCGGCGCTCGTGCAAGGTGCCTGTCCGAAGGCGCGATGTTCAGTTTGCCAGTTCGCGCAAATTGGTGCGGATGAGGTTCATCAGCTGTTCGGAGAAGGAGTGGTGCACATAGCCCCGCGCGGTGATGATGCCGACCGAGCATGGTCGATCGGCTCCACCCGCATGCGGTGTGGAGAAAGAGGATGAGGAATCGTCGGCTGTGTCCTCTGCCGGATCTCACCTGCCGCAAAGCTCAGCCCGATGCCGGTAGTGTGCCGCGATCCCCGTGACGGTACTTTCTTGAGTGACGGGAGTGTCAAGCCAGGCAGTCAAGCGGGCTCGGCTTTCCCTAGGTTCCGTCCTATAGGCCGTTTCCCTCGATCATCGCCATCAGGCAATCGCCAGCTTGTGTGCCGCTGATGCCCAAATCACGCACGCTGTTCATGTGGTTTCGGTCATTCAGGCGTAGGTCGCAGACAAGATGCCCCTGCGCGCGCAAGCGCTTTCCGAAGTCGGCGGCCTGCTGGTGAAAAGGTGACGTTTCCTGGTCTCCGACGAGAATGGTCGCTGCCGTCTCCGGGTCATGCCACCGCGTCATTGGGGTGAAGGCAGTTGCCTCCTCATCGGTGATTCCGATTAGCGGCCGGAGGAAGGACGTCTGAAGGGGCTTGAGGTCGTAAAGCCCGCCTAGCAGCAGCGCCGCACGTATGCCTGATGGCATTGGCGTCTTTTCGAACAGGAATGTGGCCAGGTGCGCACCCGCCGAGTGACCACTTACGCTTAGCCGGGCAGGGTCGCCGCCATGGGCGACTATATTGTCCAGCACCCATTGTTTGGCACGCCGGATCTGCTCGACGATTGCCGCCATCCTGAATTCGGGCATCAGCGCATAGTCGACGATGACCGCGATCGCCCCAGCTTTGGTGACTGTGTTCGCTACATAAGAATAGTCGCTCCTGGAGAACATGCGCCAGTAGCCGCCATGGATGAAGATGTGCACGGGAAGATCCCGGCGCGCGCCGGGCGGAAAGAACAGGTCCAACCTTTCGGCCTCGCCCTCGCCATAGGCGATATCAGCCGACATCGGCAGGGTCGCCCGGGTTTCGGCGCTGCGAGTCACTATGTCGGCCACGATATCGTCAAAATCGGCCACATGGTCGCGCGTGCGGAAAGGGTCCTTTGACATGACTGCCGGTTTAGAAGGTGACGGCAATATATTTAGCCTCCATGAACTCGGCGATGCCGTGGTGCTGGCCGCCTTCGCGGCCAAGGCCGCTCTGCTTGACGCCTCCGAATGGTGCGGCCGGATCCGACATCAGTCCCCGGTTGAGGCCGATCATGCCGGCCTCGATCCCCGACGCCACCCGCATGCCGCGCCCAACATCGCGTGTGTATATATAGGCGGCCAGGCCATATTCCGTGTTGTTAGCATGTGCGATAGCCTCGGCCTCGGTGTCGAAGCGTGTGATAGGTGCCACCGGGCCGAAAATCTCCTCGTGCGCCATCTCCGCATCGGGCGGCACATCGGACAGCACTGTGGGCGGATAGAAGAATCCTTCTTCCTCTGAAATCGACCCGCCGCAAAGCACCTTGGCTCCCCGGCCCACCGCGTCCTTGACCAGGCGGTCGATCTTGTCGACAGCCTTTCTGGTGATCATCGGCCCGCACTCGGTGTCGGCATTCGGACCCGCCCCCACCTTGAGTGCCGCCATGCGCTTGCGGAGCCCGTCGGCAAAAGCATCATAGATTCCCGATTGCACATAGAGGCGATTGGCAGCGGTGCAGGCTTCGCCGGCGTTGCGCATCTTGGCGATCATCGCGCCGTCGAGGGCGGCGTCGAGATCAGCATCGTCGAAGACGACAAACGGGGCATTGCCGCCGAGTTCCATCGAACAAGAAATGACATGCTTTGAAGCCTCGCCGAGCAAGGTTCGGCCGACACCCGTCGACCCCGTGAAGGACAGTTTCCTGACGCGCGGATCGGCGAGCATGGCCGAAGTCAGCGGCCCGGGGCTGGTCGTGGTCAGCACGTTGACGACGCCGGCAGGCACGCCGGCTTCGCTGTAGAGTGCCGCCAGCGCATAGGCCGTCAGCGGTGTTTCACTGGCCGGCTTCAGGACGACAGTGCAGCCTGCCGCCAGCGCCGGCGCGATCTTGCGGGTCGCCATCGCGGCCGGAAAATTCCACGGCGTGATCAGCACGCAAATTCCGATCGGCTCATAATCGACCACGATCCGGTTGGTGCCGGATGGCGCAGTGCCGAATTCACCGGTGATCCGGACCGCCTCTTCGGCATTCCAGCGGAAGAACTCGGCAGCATAAGCCACCTCGCCACGCGCGTCGCGCAACGCCTTGCCATTCTCCAGCGAGATCAGCATGGCGAGCGTTTCTGACCGTTCGACCATGAGCTCAAAACAGCGCCTGAGGATTTCCGAGCGCTTGCGCGGCGCCGTCTCCCGCCATCCTTTGGCCGCCTTGGCCGCCGCCTCGACGGCGGCGGTGGCGTCCTCGACCGTCGCATCGGGAACCGCTGCGATCACCGCCCCGGAGGAGGGATCGACGACATCGATGAGCCGACCGTCGGAGGACGGCCGCCAAGTGCCGTCGATGTAGAGTCCGTGCGAAAAACCGCGCACGTCATAGCCATCCTGGTCGAGTTGCTGAGCGTTCAAATTCATCGCTTTGTTCCGTTTTTTCACATAACGCAGGCGGCGAGGTCGCCGTCATGGGCAGCCTGGACGAGGCGTCGCATCGTGCCGAGATCGAAGGCACGCGGATTGTTCTTGATCAGGCGGTCGATGCCGAGCGCTTGCTCGGCCGTCCAGTCAAGCTTATCGGCAGGGAGGCCTAGATCCGCCAGTGTTGGCGTAATACCGATCGCCGCGAACAATCGCCTGATCTCCTCGATTGTGGCGGCTGCCATCTCGGCGGCGGTTCTGGCCTTGGTCTCCAAGCCAAGTGCCGCGCCGATCTCTGCCATCTCGTGAGCGGCGACGCGGCTGTTATAGGTCATCACGTAAGGCATCATTGTCGCCACGCCCAAACCATGGGCGGTGTGGGTGAGGGCGCCTGCCGGATATTGCACGGCATGCGCCGCCGCCGTACCGGCGGTGCCGAACGCGCAGCCCGCTGCCAGAGCGCCCATCATGACATCGGCACGCGCGTCGGCATCGGTGCCGTCGCTGCAGGCTTTCTCCAGGCTCCGGCCAAGCAGTTTTATCGCGAGCAACGCGAAATGGTCGGTCAGCGCAGTCTTCCCGATGAAGACGTGTTGTTGCGGCAGGTTGGGGTCTTCTCCGCGCCGCATGGCGGTGAAGGCTTCGATCGCATGGGTCAGCGCGTCGGCGCCGGCTATCGCGGTCAGGGCAGGGGGGCAGGTCATTGTCAGTTCGGGGTCGCACAAGGCAGTCGCAGCGATCAGATAAGGGCTCGATATGCCGACCTTGAGCGTCCGGTCCGGATCCGAGATCACCGCGACGGGTGTCACTTCGGACCCGGTGCCGGCCGTGGTGGGCACGGCGATCAGCGGTAGCGTCGGGCCCGGCACCTTGAACTCGCCATAGTAGTCCTGGAGCTTGCCGCCATGGCTGAGCAGCAGGGTGGCGCATTTGGCGAAATCGAGACAACTGCCGCCGCCGATGCCGATCACCATGTCCGGCCTGAACCCCTTCGCTTCCTCGACACAGATGCCGACCGTGTCGCGTGGCACGTCGGGCAGAACACGATCATGCACCAGGACCTCGATCGAGGCTGACTGAAGGGACTTGATGATGTCGGCGAATACCGTTGTGCCCGCGAAACGCTCATCGGTGCAGACCAGCGCGCGTCGGCCGAACCGGGCGGCGACCGTCGGCAGCACATGGCGCTGCCCCTTCCCGAACAGGATTTCACGCGGCAACCGCAGGGCGGCGAAGAGGGTCATGATCGGTCCTTTGACGGCGGCTGACTGGAAACGGAGGCATTGAGCTCGGTCTGGATAGGACGGTCTAAGCGTGTGTCTCTCGCACTTAAAACATATCCGCTTTAAAATCGTATAGGATATAGGATTGCATCTGCGGAACCATCGTGTTAGCAGTCCTCACTGTCAAGAGGCAAAATATGCAGACCGCAAACTTACCCGACCCAAGTGACGCCAGCATTGGAGCTGGTCGCATCCAGCGCGCCAACAGTCTCGTCGAAGATGTCTATGAAGCCATCTTCGGGCAGTTGATGGCGCTGAAGATCCCGCCAGGCTCGCGCATTACAGTCGACAGCCTGGTCAAGGAATTCAACGTCTCGCACACGCCGATCCGCGAAGCCCTCGGCCGGCTCGAAGGCGAAGGTCTGGTGCTCAAGACGCATTTGATCGGTTATCGTGCCGCGCCCCAGATCACCCGGCGCCGTTTCGACGAATTATACGAGATGCGTCTGCTGCTCGAACCGCATGGCGCCGCAAAGGCCGCCGCAACGATGGACGAGGCCAAGCTCAATCTGTTGCTCGAAGCCGCCGGCGTGATGTCACGCCGCGAAGGCAAGGACGACCGCGTACGCTATTCGAACTTCGCCAGGCAGGATGCGATCTTCCACGACAAGATCATGGAGTTTTCTCAAAACGAACTCATCCGCGAGACGTTGGGCCATCAGCACACGCACTTCCACATCTTCCGCCTGATGTTCCATGCACGCGTGACCGAGGAGGCGCTTGACGAACACGAGGCGATCCTTGCCGCGTTCGGCTCGGCCAATCCCGATGCCGCCGAAAAGGCGATGCGCATTCATATAGAGCACTCGCGCGATCGCCTGCTCCCGGCATTCGATTGAGGTCGGAACGGATGTCCATTGCCGTGAATATCGCCGGCGAGGGCGGGAGCACGTTGTCCAGCGATGCGTCCGGTTCGCCTGAACCGGTGCTGCGCGCTCAGGAACTGTCCAAGCAATACGGCCCGGTGACGGTGTTGTCGGGCATCACCCTGGACGTCCTGCCCGGTGAGATCCACGCCATCATTGGCGAGAACGGTGCCGGCAAATCAACGTTGATGCGGCTGCTGTCCGGCTATGTCGAGCCAAGCCAAGGCACATTGTCGATGAGCGGACACACGGTGAAATTTGCCAAGCCCAGCCAGGCACAGGATGCGGGTATCGCTTTGGTTCATCAGGAGATCCTGCTCGCCGAGGGGCTCACGGTCACCGACAATCTGTTTCTCGGGCGAGAGCTTTCGCGTGGCCATGTCGTGGATGACCGCACCATGCGCCGGCTGGCAACCGAGAAACTGGCGCAGATCGGCTGCGCGGTCTCGCCAAGGGCACTGGTGCGCGACGTCTCGCTGGCAGACCGGCAGATGGTGCAGATCGCTCGCGCCCTGCTTGACGACCATAAGGTGGTTATCTTCGACGAGCCGACCGCCGTTCTGACCGGTGGCGAGGTCGAGCGCCTGCTGGAGATCGCCCTGCAACTGAAGGCTCATGGCACCGCCGTGCTCTATATCAGTCACCGATTGGACGAGGTGCAACGGGTCGCCGACAAGGTGACCGTTCTGCGCGACGGCAAGATGGTTGGCACCTATCCCGGCAGGACGCTGAGCCAGATGGATATGGCGCGGCTGATGGTCGGGCGAGAACTGGCAGCACTCTATCCCGAAAAAACCGTGGCGCCTTCGGATGTGCCGATGCTGAGCGTCAGCAACGCCTCCGTTCCCGGCTATGCAGAGGACGTGTCGTTCACGGTCCACAAGGGCGAGATCCTTGGGTTTGCCGGCATGGTCGGGGCGGGCCGCACCGAACTCTTCGAGGGCATTATCGGCCTGCGCCCGGCGACCGCCACCGTTGAACTCAAGGGCAAGTCGGTCCATTTCCAGTCGCAACGCGCGGCGATCGACGCCGGCGTCGGTTACCTGACCGAGGATCGCAAGGGCAAGGGACTGCTGCTGCAAGAGCACCTGGCGCCTAACCTGACGCTGTCGGCGCTCGGTGTGTTCCATCCCGGCCTCTCGATGGGTCGGCGCCGCGAAGCGGAGGCCTTGGAACAGGCCGTGGAGACATATGACATCAGGCTGAAGAGCCTCGGCGCCAAAGCGGGCCAGCTTTCCGGAGGCAATCAGCAGAAGCTGCTGCTGGCGAAGGTGCTGCTGACCGATCCTTCGGTGGTCATTATCGACGAGCCCACGCGTGGCATCGACATCGCCAACAAGGCGCAGATCTATGCCTTCATCCAGGAGCTTGTGGCCAGGGGCAAGGCTTGCATCGTCATCTCTTCGGAGATGCAGGAATTGATCGGCATCTGCGACCGCATCCTGGTGATGCGCGAAGGCCGCATCACGGGCGAGGTCAGTGGCGCCGAAATGACCGAAAGCAATGTGGCGGTACTGGCGACCAGCGGCCCCAAGCCAGGGCCAAAAGCCAAGGGAGGCACAGAATGGCTGTCATGACCGAATCCGCGCCCAGGCGTCGCCCCCTCGATCTCAACATCAGTTGGACCGACATCGGACCCTTCCTTGCGCTGGCGGCCCTCCTGGTCGTGGGTTACCTCATCAACCCCGATTTCCTGTCCGCCACCAACCTCGCCAACGTCATCACCCGAAGCGCCTTCATCGCTATTATCGCGGTCGGCGCGACATTTGTGATCTCGTCCGGGGGGCTCGATCTTTCCGTCGGCTCGATGGCCGCCTTCATCACCGGCATCACCATCATGTTCATGAACGCGGTGGCGCCGCATGCCGGCATCTGGGCTATTCCCGCCGGCATGGCGGTGGCGATCCTGGTCGGCCTGCTGTGTGGGCTTGCCAACGGCCTCATCGTCACGGTCGGCAGGATCGAACCGTTTATCGCCACGCTGGGCACGATGGGGATTTTCCGGGCGCTGATAACCTATCTGACCGACGGCGGCACGATACCGATCGACCGGTCGCTGCGCGAGGCCTACCGGCCTGTCTATTTCGGCACGGTTGCCGGCGTCCCGGTTCCAATTCTCATATCCATCGCCGTGGCCGCGGTCGCATCCTTCATCCTTTACAAGATGAAATATGGGCGCAAATGTGCGGCGGTCGGCGCCAATGAGGATGTCGCCCGCTATTACGGCATCTCGGTGATCAGGACACGGACCGTGGCCTATATCGTCCAGGGTGTCTGCGTGGCGATTGCCGCGATCTGCTACGTGCCGCGCCTGGGCGCCGCAACGCCGACGACCGGACAGCTTTGGGAACTGCAGGTCATCACAGCCGTGGTGATTGGCGGCACCGCATTGCGCGGCGGCAAGGGTCATGTGTGGGGAACAGTCGCCGGCGCCGTCATCCTGGAGCTCATCGCCAACCTCATGGTGCTGTCGGACTTCGTCTCTGAATACCTCGTTGCCGCTGTTCAGGGCGTCATCATCATCATCGCCATGCTCATCCAGCGGTTTTCGAATTCGAAATAGCGCCGCGTCCGGACCACGCGGATTAACGTTCTTGTAGGTCCAAGGGAGAAGACAATGTTCAGTAGAAAATGGATTGCGGCGGCGACACTTGGCGCGCTGCTGCTGGCCGGCCAGGCCATGGCGCAAGACAAGAAGGTCATCGCGGTGTCGATACCGGCAGCTGACCACGGTTGGACGGCGGGCATCGTCTACCACGCACAAGCGGCGGCCGAGGAAATCAACGCGGCGTTCCCGAACGTCGAAGTGGTCGTGAAGACGTCGCCGTCCGCGGCGGAGCAGGTCAGCGCGCTTGAGGACCTGTCGGCCAGCCGCAAGCTGGACGCTTTGGTGATCCTGCCTTACAGCTCGGAAGAGCTGACTCAGCCGGTCAAGGCCATTAAGGACATGGGCACGTTCATCACCGTCGTCGATCGTGGTCTGACTGACGCCTCCGTCCAGGATCTTTACCTCGCCGGCGACAATATCGCGGTTGGCACCAACACAGCCAAGTTCATGATCGACAAGCTCGGCGGCAAGGGCGACGTCGTTGTGCTGCGCGGCATTCCGACCGTCATCGACGACGAGCGCATCAAGGGCTTCCAGGACACGATCAAGGGCACCAACCTGAAGGTCCTCGATATCCAGTACGCGCATTGGAATAGCGACGAAGCCTTCAAGCTGATGCAGGACTATCTGGCCAAGTACCCGCATATCGATGCGGTGTGGGCCAATGACGACGACATGCTGCTTGGCGTGCTCGAGGCGGTCAAGCAGTCGGGCCGGACCGATATCAAGTTGGCGCTCGGTGGCAACGGCATGAAGGACATCGTCAAGAAAGTGATCGACGGCGACGCCATGACGCCGGTCGAGACGCCATACCCGCCATCGATGATCAAGACCGCGATCTACATGACCGTTGCCAACCTGATCGGCCAGGCACCCGTCCGTGGCACCGTCAAGCTCGACGCGCCGTTGATCACCCAGGCCAACGCCAAGGAATACTATTTCCCGGACTCGCCATTCTGACCCTATCCGATTTCACAGAAAGGCAGGGCGCGGTCTGCGCCTTGCGTAGCTCAAAACAGTGAGAGGAAAAGAGCCATGCCAGGCAAAAAGATACTGATGCTGACCGGTGAGTTCACCGAAGAATACGAAATCTTTGTCTATCAGCAGGCGATGGAAGCCGTCGGTCACACCATCCACGTGGTATGCCCAGACAAGAACGCCGGAGATCTGATCAAGACCTCGCTGCACGACTTCGAGGGCGACCAGACCTACACCGAAAAGCTCGGCCACTATGCGCTGATCAACAAGACCTTCTCGGAAGCCGAGCGGCAGCTCGATCAATATCATGCCGTCTACTGCGCGGGCGGCCGCGGCCCGGAATACATCCGCACCGACAAGCGCGTGCAGGCGATCGTGCGCCATTTTCACGAGGCCAAGAAGCCGATCTTCACCATCTGCCACGGTGTGCAGATCCTGATCGCTGTCGACGGCGTGGTGCGTGGCAAGAAGGTCGCAGCACTCGGCGCCTGCGAGCCTGAGGTGACACTGGCGGGTGGCACCTATATCGACCTGTCGCCGACCGAGGCCTATGTGGACGGGACAATGGTTTCGGCCAAAGGCTGGACGGCACTTGCTGCGTTCATCCGCGAATGTCTGAAGGTGCTGGGAACGGAAATCCGCCACGCATAAGCTTCTGGAACCGACGCATTCGCCAAGGGATGCGTCGGTTCCCTTCACAGCGCCTCCATATCCGTCAATTCCGTCGGGATCGCGGCTGCCGAGCGCAACGATATAGGCGAGATGCTCGAGGATTGCCGCCTGGTTGCGCCGCTTTTCGTCCTGCCCACGCAGTGAGGCGCTCCGGGCTTTGCTCGTTCAGATTTCAAGTTGCTGGCACCAGTCAACAGCTGCAACGGCGCGACGCCACCAGTAAATCGTGGTGCGTTTGAGTTCAGGCCCGCGCCAGTGAATCTGGCATCGCGGATAACCCAATAATGTCCTGGCGTCCGGGGTTGGTCATCGGCCTGACGAAAAGAACGACGTCCAGGAACGATTTCAGCCGGCTGTCGTTGCCTAACATTAGGCATCCCTTATGGAAGTTGCGAAATGCCGCTGTGTCAGAATCTATGCCCTCTTGAAATGACATTCAAATGTCCGCGTTGCGGATTGGCCCTGCTGAAACCCGGGCGCTGGTTCCAGGTTGCATCCAAATATCGCTGCGAGGGGTGTCACGGCGAAATCCGGATTACCTATCCCGACAAGATTGCACTATTCCAGAAGTATGCGGCTTCGCAGCGCGAGGGTCCATCTCCGCCAAACATAGCTCAGTCCTGACCAAGTCATTCAGCGGCTAGGGCCACGGTCCTGCCAGGGGCGGTCTGAGCGCTGACTACCGGCATAGTGTTGCCTGTGGCATGGAACGAAATCCGTTCCTCGCGGTTGGGAGTTCATGCCTCCAGCTACACGCAATTGAACCGGCCATGCCCTGCAGTCAGGAGCAGTGATGCAAACATACCTGGTAGAACAAATGGAGGGGGACGACGTGGTCGCGTCGAGTAATGTCAATGCGTCCAGCCCGTTCACGGCGGCGACTACGTCAACGGGACGCCAGGTTACCCTGCGGATATGGGAAAACAATTGGGTTCGTGTCACGGATGAGCTTGGAGGGGAAGTATTCGCATACTGCTTCGTTTTAGGCACTGGCGAAGCGGACGGCAGCGCACAGCCCGACACTTCGGCAAGGTAGCACAGCCGAGCGAGCGCAGGCTGGCATGCTCAACTTCGAACGATTCAAGCGATCAAGACCGCTTCGCGCATCATCCGAATGATTGATGAAAAGATCATGCCGCGGGGCGATAAGCGGCAACAATCCTAGCGTGGGGCCCTTATGTCTCTGGCGCATTTAGAATCTTCTAGGGCGATTCAAACGGTGCAGGCTGACTACCAAGCGGTGGTCTCTTGTCGATGGTCAAAAGCTCCCGATCATGCTCTCGACCATGGCGGCCCTGTTCTACGTCTGCATCAACGGATGGGAACTGGCTTCGCCGACGTTCCTGTCTTTGATCACCTGAGGGAAATCGCCGGGCGTTATTCCGAAAAATTAGCCGCCAGCGACGGCACCAATCGACTGACCTATTCCGAGCTTTTTCGGGCGGTCGAGGCATTGGCCGGCTGGATTGAAGCCGTCGTTCCCGACGGAAATGCGGTTGGAATACTTCAGGCCAACTCGGTCTGGTACACCGTTGCGATGCTGGCCAGCATGGCATCTGGTCGACCGTCAGTGCCGCTTAACGTGCGAGATCCGGACTCGCGCATCAACGAAATCGTCGCCGATGCGAGGCTCTCCGCCATAATTGGCGACAAAGGCATCCACGGCCTTGATCTGCCCCAGCACGTTGCCCGGATCGAGATGGCGCAATCGTTGCAGGCAACGCCTCGTCCAGCCGCACACCGTATCGTTTCTGTCGATGCACCGGCAATCGTGCTTTATACCTCCGGCAGCACGGGCCGCCCCAAGGGGATTGTCAACAGCCAGCGGAACTTGCTGTGCCGAGTGCAGCAATATGTCGACGCGTGCCACATCAATGCACAGGATGTTTTCCTGCCCCTGACCGGCCCGGCAACCATCGCCGGTTGTCGGGAAATCCTTGCCGCTCTTCTCACGGGTGCCACGTTGCAGCTTGTGGAGGTCGAAGCCGTTGGCCTGCGCGCGGTTCGCGGCCGCATGCAATCGGAAGGCGTGACGATCACCTATCTGGTGCCGGCATTGCTTCGCGCTCTCCTGGCGGATGAGCCCGCGGACGCCTTTGGTTCGCTCAGGGTCGCCCGAATTGGAGGCGAGAAGGTATCTTCGGCCGACATCCGCCTCGTGCGCAAGGCTGTCCCGCCAAATTGCTTGGTGCAGATCGGCTATTCATCGACGGAAACGACTGGATCGCAGTGGTTCTTGCCGCACGATTGGCCGGAATTCGATTCTTCAGCTCCCGTCGGTTGGCTGCTTCCGGGAATCAGCTTCGCAGTGGTCGATGAAGAGGGTTATCCGGTTCAGCCTGGCAAGATCGGAGAACTGTTGATCAGAAGCCCGTATGTCGCGCTCGGATATTGGGAAAACGGGGCAGTTGTTCCGTTTGAAGCAGATCCCGACGACCAGACGCTTCGCGTCTTTGCGACGGGCGATCTTGTGCAAATTGGGAGTGATGGCCTGTTGCGGATCATCGGTCGCAAAGGGCGCCAGATAAAGGTCAATGGACGGCGCGTTGAGCCGGCCGAACTCGAACGGGTTCTGCGTGGCGCGCCGTCGGTGAAGGATGCCGTGGTTATCGTCACCGCAGCCAATGAACTGGTTGCGTTCGCCGTACCGCACGGCGGGGGGGGAGCCAGTTTTTGCGACGAGCTGCGCCAACTTGCCAGGACAAAATTGCCGCCGGCGCTTTGCCCGCTGCGGCTCCATGCAAGCGCCGAGATACCGCGACTGGCCAGCGGAAAGATCGATATGGCAATGCTGGCTGCAATCGACCTTTCGGTTCGGGAGACAGCGCCTCCAACGCAAATCCCCCATGCGGGAAATGAAGTTCCTGCTCATCAGATCGTACGGCGTGCCTGGACCAAGGTCCTCAAGACGCGGGTCGCCCTGGGCTGCTGGGACGAAGCGGGCGGAGATTCGCTGAAGCTGCTGCATTGCGTCATGGAAATCGAAAGCGCGATCGGGCAGGAGCTCGGATTGGAAGCCTTCACGGTTGGAATGAGCTTCGATGAGATGGTTGCAGCGGTCATTTCCGCTCAAGGGGGCGGCGAGCATTCGCCCGCTTGGAAACACGAGCCTCCGCTGCTTTTCCTTTTCCCCGGATCGGTCGGCTATGGTCCGAGCCTTGCTTCGTTCGCATCAGCAATAAGCAAGGTCGCCAGGGTGTCTCCCATCAGATATCCGGCCCTGGGCATGATCCTGCAAGGTCAGAACACTGTCTCCGCAATGGTCGAAGCTGCAATCGATCATATCAACCGCGTGCAGCCGACCGGCTGTGTTCGCCTGCTTGGTCATTCGCTCGGAGGAGCGGTCGCTTTTGAGGTTGCCGCGCGTCTGCTTGATCAAGGGCGGGCGGTAGCGTTCACGGGCATTCTGGATACCAGCCTGGTTGGCGAGCGCAGCAAGCGTTGGGAGACCATTACCCGGACATTTCACCGGATTCGAACCAATCGTATATCGGCTAGTCGGGTGGCGTGCCGCGCGCTTGCCAAGGTCGCGGTCAAAATGCACTGCGAATTCCGGCTTGCCAGCTTCCTCGACCGCCATGCCGAGGGTCAGTTCAACCCGACGAGCTTCAGAACCAAACTGGAATTGCAGGAAGTTCTGCGGGCGCGCGCCTTCTTCCAATGGCTGACAGAACCCAGGCCGATACTGCCGATCACCGGCACCTTGTTCCGTTGCGCGCGGCCCGGAATGCCGCTTGCACTTGGGTGGGATCGGGCATTCGTCCATCTGGACGTCATTCCGATCGCCGGCACCCACATCGACATGGTCGTGGAGCCTCATTTGACCGTCAATCGCCCGCTCATCGAAAACGCTGTGACCGAGACCTACTCTTCAAGCGAGTCACGCAAACAGGAGGCAGTGTCATCGACCTGATCGGCGAATTCAGCAGCGACGTGCTGGCGCTCGATGCCCGGCTGGAGATCGATCGCATCGTCGAGACCTTGCGCGAACAGGTTCTCGGCATACAACGGCGTCGCGGAGTGGTCGTCGGGCTCTCCGGAGGCATCGACAGTTCGGTCGTCGCAACGCTGTGCGCACGGGCGTTCGGCAGGGACAAGGTACTGGGCCTGTTCATGCCGGAGCGCGATTCGTCCGGCGACTCGTTGAGGCTTGGCCGCAGCGTCGCTGGGCAACTTCGCATCGACACAATCCTTGAAGATATCC
Organism: Mesorhizobium sp. M7A.F.Ca.US.008.03.1.1; assembly: GCF_003997495.1. Lineage (GTDB taxonomy): Bacteria > Pseudomonadota > Alphaproteobacteria > Rhizobiales > Rhizobiaceae > Mesorhizobium. Next base: position 369,207 of record NZ_RZRU01000001.1, read on the forward strand.
AGCCGGCGCTCGAGGGCATCGGCGCCTACGTCCGACAGATGGAGGCCATCCGAACTGCCGTCCCTGGATATGGCGAAGGCTGGAAATGCAAGCTGGTCATGGCATCGGTGCTGGAGAGCAGCGGCCTCAATATCACGCGCCTTACGGTCGAGGATCCGGACGGAAAGATCGACACCGTGCGTCTGTCGCCGGCGGCTTACCTGCAGATCGTCGCTGCAACCAACTACAAGCAGCGGGTTCGCAAGATGACTGAATACTATCATGCGGACCGCCTCAACTATGCAGTGGCAGGCACGCCAAACCGGCTCGAATATGACCAGGGCTTCTTCGTCAAGCAGGGCGACGGCGTCGCCGACGTGATGCCTATCGTCCATCTCTACAAGACCCAGGTTTACCAACTGGCGGAATATCTCGGTATTGACAAGGAGGTCCGAACAAGGCCGCCGACCACGGACACGTTTTCCATGGCGCAAACCCAGGAGGAGTTCTACTTCGCCTTGCCCTATCAGCTGATGGATTTGTGCCTCTACGGAATGAATCACGGAATTTCGGCCGGCGTGGTTGCCGCCGCCGCTGGCCTCACGGCCGGGCAAGTCGAGAAGGTCTATAAGGATATCGTCAGCAAACGCCGCGCTGCCCGCTACCTTCATGCACGGCCGCAGCTGTCCGCCGCGATGGACAGGGATTGACCCATGTGCGGCATCGCCGGAATTGTGGCGCTGAACGCTGCTGCGGAGCCTCCGTCACGAGCCGCGCTTCTACGAATGGCAGCAGCACTCTCCCATCGAGGCCCGGACGAGAGCGGCCTTTACCGCGACAGGCGGGCGGGGCTGGCGCATACCCGTCTGTCGGTCATCGATCTCTCGACCGGACAGCAGCCCCTCGCCGACACAGGCGATACCACCTGGATCGTGTTCAACGGCGAGATCTTCAACTACGTCGAGCTGCGTGAACAACTCATGGCCCTGGGACATTGTTTCCGCACCCGCAGCGATACGGAGGTCGTCGTGCACGCCTACCGCGCCTGGGGCGTGGCTGCGTTCGAGCGGCTGAACGGGCAGTGGGCACTCGCCATCTGGGACTCGCTGACAGGCCGCCTCGTCCTGTCGCGCGACCGGTTCGGCATCTGCCCGCTGCATTTGTGCGAACACGCTGGCCGCCTTCACTTCGCCAGCGAAGTGAAGGCCATTTTCGCAGCCGACCCCGCGATACCGCGGGCCTTCGATCCGGCGGGCGTCGACCAGACTTTCACGCTCTGGACGGTCGTGCCGCCGCAAGGCGTATTTCAGGGAGTAAAGGAACTTACCCCCGGCCATGTACGCATCTACGACAATGGCAGCGTTCGTGAGCACGCTTTCTGGAAACCTCGCTATCCCGAGATCGCGGACCCGGCTCACGGCACCTTCACGGGCTCACTGGACGATGCGGTGGACGAAGTGCGCAGCGCCTTGCAGGCCGCGACGGCGCTTAGAATGGTGAAGGCGGATGTGCCGGTCGGCTGCTACCTTTCCGGCGGGCTCGACAGCTCACTTGTCGCCATGCTCGGGAAGCGCTTCGCCGGCGCGCCGTTCCAGACCTTCTCGTTGCGTTTTGCTGACGCCGAATATGATGAAACCCGTTATCAGCGGCTGGTTGCCGGTGCGAGCGGCGGCGAACACCACGAGGTGATGGTTTCGCGCGGTGACATCGCCGACATCTTCCCAGATGTGATCCGTCACGCCGAGCGTCCAATTCTCAGGACTGCGCCGGCGCCGTTGTTCCTTCTCTCGAGACTGGTGCGCGAACATGGCATCAAGGTCGTGCTGACCGGCGAAGGAGCCGACGAGATGTTCGCCGGCTACGACCTGTTCCGTGAAGGTAAGGTCCGCCGCTTCTGGGGACGGCAGCCCACATCCGCCCGCCGCGCGCGACTGCTGGAACGCCTCTACCCTTATCTGAGCCGCTCGCCGGTCAAGCAGCAGGCGATGGCGCGCCAGTTCTTCGGACACGGTATCCATGCATTTGGCGCGCCCGGCTTCGCGCATGACACCCGCTGGCGCACCACCAGCGCCATCAAACGGCTGTTCTCGGCCGACATGCACGCCGAAGCGGCGCGCCACAACGTGGTGGCGGACCTGCTCGGTCGCCTGCCCGAAGAGTTCCAACGATGGGGTTCTCTCGCGCAAGACCAGTACCTTGAGATCAGGACGCTGATGTCGGGCTACCTGCTTTCCTCGCAAGGAGACAGGATGCTGATGGCCCACTCCGTCGAGGGGCGCTTCCCGTTCCTGGACGACAAGCTCGTGGCCTTGGCGAATTCGCTTCCGGCCGACTACAAGCTGCGCATTCTGGATGAGAAACACGTGCTGAAGCGTGTGGCGAAGTCAATCGTGCCCGCGGAAGTCGTGGCACGCAAGAAGCAACCCTACCGGGCGCCCAACGCACTTTGCTTCACGGGCGATGGCGCACCCGCCTATGTCCGCGAAGCACTCTCGGAGACTGCCCTGCGCGCGGCGAATGTCTTTGATCCGAACTCGGTCGCGCGCCTGCTGGGCAAATGCGCTGCCAAGACCGGCGATGGGGATCTGTCCAACTCGGACAACATGGCGTTGGTTGGCGTGCTGTCGACGCAGCTCCTCCATCAGCAGTTTGTCGCAAGCCGTCCATCGAGCGGGCGTGCGATCGACCTCAGGACAGATATCGATCACCTGCACAGGGAAGAGGTGCTGGTATGATGCATGGCGCCGTACCTCTGCTGGACGATTACCTCAGCCATTCGGCCGGCCGGCTCGGCGACAAGATGGCTCTGGTGTGCGGCGAACACCGGCTCACCTATGACGAGCTCGAGACACGTTCCAGCGCGGTCGCCTATCATCTTGTCGCGTCCGGAGTCACCCCCGGTGACCGCGTCATGATCTTTGCAGACAACACCGTCGAGACCGTGGTCAGCTTCTGGGCGGTTCTCAAGGCGAGCGCCGTTGTATGCGTCGTCAATCCGCTCACCAAGAGCGACAAGCTGGGGTATTTGCTCAACGATTGCCTTCCGGCAGCATTGATCACCGACAAACATTTGCAGCTGATCTTTACTGAGCCGGCGCGTAACTGTCCGTCGCTGCGGCGGCTCATCGTCTCCGGTCCGGTGGACGACGCCGAGCTTCGGGGATTGCCGCATGCCGTGCGCTGGGATGAGGCGGCTGCCGGCCACGGCAAAGGGCCGGCCCGCCGCCGCATCGATATCGATCTCGCAGCCATCATCTACACGTCGGGCTCGACCGGCGAACCCAAAGGCGTGATGCTGACGCACAGGAACATGATGACAGCATGCACGTCGATTGCCTCGTACCTTGAACTTGGCGAAGACGACGTGATCCTCAATGTCTTGCCCCTGGCTTTCGATTACGGCCTCTATCAGATGATAATGGCATTCCGTGCCGGGGCGCGGTTGGTCCTCGAGCGCTCGTTTGCCTTCCCCGCACAGATACTTGCGATCATTGAAAGGGAGAGAGTTACAGGCTTCCCCGGCGTGCCAACCATCTTTGCCGCGCTGTCGGATCTCAAGACGCTGAAGGCAAATGATTTTGCAAGCATAAGGTATGTCACCAACACGGCCGCGGCCCTGCCGCTCAAACACATTCGCCTGCTCCAGGAGCTGTTTGCCGACGCCCGCATCTATTCGATGTACGGCCTGACCGAATGCAAACGCTGCACCTATCTTCCGCCGGACGATCTTGTTCGAAAACCCTTGAGCGTGGGGATCGCCATCCCGAACACCGAAATGTGGATTGTCGATGAGGATGACCGAAAGGTCGGTCCCAATGTCGTCGGCCAGCTGGTCATTCGCGGGGCAACAGTCATGAAGGGCTACTGGGGTAAGCCGGAGGCCACCGCGAGGAAGCTCAAGCCTGGCCCTTTGCCCGGCGAGCAGGTTCTGTACACCGGCGACTACTGCCGAATGGACGAGGAAGGGTACCTCTATTTTGTCGGCCGCAGCGATGAGATCATAAAATCGCGGGGAGAAAAGGTGGCGCCTAAGGAGGTCGAAAATGTGCTGATGGAAATCCCGGGAGTACGGGAAGCCGCGGTTGTCGGAGTTCCCGACGACCTGCTGGGGCAAGCAGTGAAAGCGTTTGTCGTCATGGAGCAAGGAACGATCATGGGCGAAAAGCAACTGCGGATGGAATGTCAGAAGCGGTTGGAGAACTTCATGATTCCGAAGTCCATCCAAATTGTGTCCAGTCTACCGATGACGGACACGGGCAAGCTCAAGAAAATAGCGCTGTCGTAAAGCGATTCACGGAAATTATTTGGATCGGAGGCCAATTCAATGCTGAGCACGAACAACAGAATTGACACCTACAGCGATCAAATCCGCGCCTTTCTGGCGTCAAACTTCTACGTAGCCGACCCGCGTGCGCTGGAAATTGAAACGTCGTTGCTCGACCAGGGCATCATAGACTCGACTGGAGTGCTTGAAGTTATCGGCTTCGTCGAGGAGACATTCGGCATCACCGTCGAGGACAGTGAACTTCTGCCTGAGAATTTCGATTCCATCCAGGGAATTGCACGTTACGTACTCAGCAAGGAAAACTGATCGCCGGGCTAAGGTTTAAGGGCGTCTTCCCCACCGAGCGCGCACCCATGGCGCAACTCACGCTGGCGCTTTGGCCCGTGCACAAACCACCCTGGCTTCACCGGCTTTGTTCGCAACCGTGCGAATGCTCTCATAGGCTTTGGAACGCTCAACCAAACTCATGACCTGCCGGTCCTGGCCAAGCCCGACCTCGAAAAGCAGCATACCACCTTGCCGCAGATAGCGCTGCGCCTCCTTGATCACCCGCATATGAATGCTCAGGCCGTAGGGCCCGGCAGCGAAGGCCTCACGCGGTTCAAGTTCCATCAGATGCGCGCGGTCATTTTCGAGCCGCTTCTCCGAGATGTAAGGCGGGTTGCAGACGACCAGATCGATCGTGCCTTCGAGTTCCAGACCCGAGAAGGAATTGAACAGGTCGCCCTGCAGCACCGAAATGCGTCCGGCCAGGCCAAGATGGGCGACGTTCCGGCAGGTGGTTTCGACACAGCTGTCAGTTAGATCGCTCGCCCAGACACGCGCGGTGGGGATCTTGAATCCAATGGCGCAGGCGAGATTGCCCGCCCCGCAGCACATGTCCACGACACGCGATACCGGCCGATTAAGTTCACGCAGCACATTGAGGGCGGTGCTGCCGAGCAGTTCGGTCTCCGGGCGAGGGACGAGCACGCCGGGCGCGACAACCAACTTCAGTCCCATGAAGTCGGTGCGGCCGGTGCTGTAGGCGCTGGCGACATCTATTTCACCAATCACGGCAAACCCGCTTTCTTGATTTTCCCTTGTTGACTTCTCAGGCGCCCGGTCTTCACGCCGTGAGGCGAGCCATCAACCACGTGGTTCGGGCTCGGTTCACGTTCGCGCAACTACTGGATCGCCGCGCTCTGCAGTTCACTGCTGAACCTCACCTCGATGGTGTCTCCAGGTGCGACCTCAGTGTCCTGGTCGACCGGTCGACCTCTCGACGCGTCGCCGGCTCCACCGGTTATTGTGATCCGCGCCTGAAAGGTTTCGCCGGCGACCGGCAGTGGAAGAGCGGACGCCCCTGATGGCTGAAGCTTCTGGCTGGCTGCGTGGAGCCTTGCAGTGGTCTCGGCGAGACGAAGGTCGGTGTCCCTCAACTCGTTCAGAAGGCCGATCCTTCTTTGATTTTCATTGCGTTCCTGCTGCCTAACGAAGTCTTCCTGCTGGCGCCGCGTTCTCATGAGTTCGACCGAGGTCTCGAGCGCCCGGCTCGACGACATCAGCACGGCACGCCTGACGTCAGCGAGCCTGCTGTTGGTCAGGTTGCCCGATTCGAACGATTTGGTGACCCGCGCCAGATCGTCCTCATCCTGTTTCACCGCGGCCGCTTCCGTCTGCTCGCGCTTGAGCAGAACCTCGACCTGAGCCTCGGCATCCTTGGCGGTCTTGTCGAGATAGCTTTGCTCCTGTTGAAAATTGTTCAGTGAAATTTTGAGACCTTCCGCTTCCGCCTGCGCCACCGCCGACACCAATGCATTCGACAGGGGCGAGCCTTGCGGCGGCTGCATGTCAAACTCTGCCTGGTTCTGAAGTTCGGCGCGGGTGCGGGCGCCATGAAAATAGTCCCTGATGTAATCGCCCCAGATCGATTCGTAGTCGCGTCGCAGATCAACGGGATCAGGTCCGCTTTGGCTTGCCCGCGACCGCAGAAGGCTGAAACCGCCGGCAACCGCAATTGCCTGCCGGACAGTCATGAGTGGTCGGTAGGCCTGCTGCCCTGGCGTCAGCACATCACCAGTCACATAGATCGGGCGGTACTCCGCGATCACGGCCGTGACGTCGCTCGGCTTGATGACGATCATTTGCTCCCGGCCATCAGGCAGGCGCTGGTGGACTATTTTGGTTGGCAGCACGGCCTCCATGCGCGTCTGCAATTCGGCCGGCGTCAGCCCGCCAACCGGGATCATCCCGAACTCGGGCAGCGCGATCGAGCCATCCATCTGTACAATTGCGCGTTGCGTTCGTTCCGATATTGAGGCAATTCCTATCTCCACCGTATCGCCGGGCGACAGCTTATAGGCGACCGGCGCTTCAGCCGCGGCTGCGATATCCAGGGACAGGCAGCCGGCAAGCGCTGCAAAGAAAATTCGACTAACGAAGGCCATTGATGGCAATCTCCCTTTAATTTAAGCCCGGCTGCTGCCGCCAATCGAGATGGGCGACGAATTCGTAGACCGGCCCACCAGGCACCCCCCAATTGCTCGACCAGATCACTTGCGACCCATCAGGGGACGGTGAGGCATGTGTCTCGCTCCAATAGTCGAACGGAGCGTTTCGCGTCTGCACGATGCGTCGGACCTCCTGACGGCCGTCGACACGCAGCGCGATCACTTCGCGCGTGTATGGTGCCCAGTCCGGGTGTTTCCGGACCTCATCGGGATTGCCCCCGTAACTTATAAATGCCCATTCGGGCCTGTCCAAAGCACGCAGCGACGTATGCTCGGCCTCACCGTACTTCGTGAGCGACGTGACCTTTCCATCGGACAGCCGACGCTTGATCACCTGATATTCGTCCGGAGCGGATTTGCTGGTTCCGACGTAAATTTCGCTGCCATCCGCATCGAGAGTCAAATCGCCATGGCCGGGTCGATGATGGTCCTTCCACCTCTGGCGCAGGGTGCCGTCGACTGCGAAAATGGCTCGCTGCTCGGTGCCGTCGATCAGGTTCTGGAAACACAGGATGTTCTCTCCGAGCGGAGAAATGGTGCAGGCACTGGTCGTTCCGGCAACCTGGGCGAGATCGATGTCCGGGTATTTCAGACGCCGGTCGATGTCGTATGCGAAGACGACGGCAGCTCCATCATCGCGGGTCGCGCGTACGGCAATACGGTTGCCGTCACGACTAGGATTTCCCTTGGACGGGCCGAATTCGAGATCCCGATATTTCGTTGCGGCATACACTATGTCCTCACGATTGGTGCGGGGAGCCCATGTCGAGATCTTTTGACCCTCGACACAGATCATCATCTCCGCGTTTCGAGGGCGCCATTCGCACTCACCCGACTTGTTGCGATGAAACAAAGGGAGGTAGGTTTTCCCGTCGAGGAAACACATGCCGTTGCAGCCGTTCATGAGGACGAGGAGGCTCTGATCCGCATTCCAGGCTTGCGCGATCGAGTAACGATGACTGCAATAGATTTTGCCGCAGACAATTCCGCCGCCAAGAGCTCCGGGCTGTGTGATCCGAGTAAAGCTGATCCCTGTCGCCGGATCAGTTGCAGGTTTGAGATAAGCGGGCAGATCCATTGCCGGCTCCGTGCCTGCCGCACCGCTCGGCCGGTTCCCGGCTGTGTGGATCGCCAACAGAGCGGCCATCAACAGCATGGCTGGTATGAGCCGCGGAAAGGTCATGTCATATAGCTCATTTCGCGCCGGACGCGGCCTTCGCTGAGGCGCGAGCGCCACCACTCGATGGTCCTTTCCAGACCATCACGCAGGCTCGTACGTGCCCGCCATCCGACTTTATTTTCAAGGTTCGAGGAATCGGCGAGCAACGCGCGAACCTCGGAGTTCTGCGGCCGCATCCGGCTTTCATCGCGGCGGACCGGTTTCCTGGTGCCACTCAACTCGAGCACCAACTCCAAGACGTCCGAGACACTGACGGCGCGCTGGCTGCCGGCATTGTAGGCATGGCCAAATTCAAGCTCGGCCGCCCCTGCCGCCACAAATGCCGCCGCAGTGTCTTCCACAAAGGTAAGGTCACGAATAGGGCTGGTGTCGCCGACCATGATCGCCGGACAGTTCTCGTCCAGAGCCTGCCTTATGATGGTCGGCACGATGGCCCGCTCGCTCTGGCGCGGCCCGTATGTATTGAACGGCCGCAGGATGACCACCGGCACATCGAAGGACCTGGCATAGGACGCCGCCATCATGTCCGCCCCGATCTTGGATGCAGAGTAGGGGGACTGTCCCTGCAACGGGTGGGATTCCTGGATCGGCATGGTCAGGGCGGTGCCATAAACCTCGCTTGTGGACGTATGCACAATGCGCTCGGTTTCCCAGTGGCGTGCCGCTTCAAGGACATTCACGGTGCCCAGCACATTGGTTTCCACATAGGATTGGGCAGCCGCGTAGGAATAGGGAATCGCAATCAGCGCAGCCAGATGAAACACCACCGCCTGGCCGCGCACGATCCGGTTGATGAACGCGCTGTCACGAACGTCCCCACGAATGCATTGCAACTGGCTTCGAACGTGGTCGGGCAAATCATCCAGCCAGCCATGGCTGTCGAACGAGTTGTAGAGGGCCAGGGCCGTGACATCGGCACCTTCGTGCACCAGCGCTTCCGTGAGATGGGATCCGATAAATCCATCCGCACCCGTGACCAGGACCTTCCTGCCGTGATAGCTCACGACCGTGCACTCCTTCGATCGTGTGAGCCGTCAAACTGGCGAACGAACAACAATCCATTCATGCCAAACTCTCCTCACTTGCCAACTCTACCCACTTGCCGCGGGAGGCAGGGACACGCCGAAAACCGCCCTGAAGCCTCGCATTATCCAGACGAGGTCCGATACAATCGTGCGCCGCGGGTAGTAGGCGAGGTCGATCGTTGCCTTGGCCGGGAACAGGACCTCTCGATAAAACAGGAGCGGATCAAGGGAGGGCGGGTAAAAACAGGCTTCGTGACGGAAGAGAACCTGGGTTGGGCCGAGCAGGCCAGGCTTCCACTGTAGAACAGCTTCATTGCCGCCGCGGAAACAGTCGGCGAAAGCAAGGCTTTCCGGCCGCGGGCCGACAATTGCCATGTCTCCCGTAAAAACGTTCCACAGTTGGGGCAGCTCATCAAGTTTCGTTGCCGCGAGAAAACGACCTATCCGCGTCATGCGGCTGTCATCGTTCATGGTCAGCGCGAGGCCGAAAGGGTCGGCTGTCGTCTTGAATTTGCGGAACTTGTACATGCGAAACGGTTTTGCGCCGGCACCCAGGCGCGTCTGTGCGAAAAGCACGGGCCAACCACCTTCGACAAAGAGTGCAACAGCAATCAATAGCATCAGCGGAGCGAGTGCCGTTCCCGCTGCTGCAGCGAGGATAATGTCCATCGCGCGTCTGGCAATTCCGTGGCTGGTGCCAGCTACGGCGGGCCGATGCATCGTCATGTCGAGTGCGTTCATGCCGCGGCTCCCGCGCGCCCGCTGCTTTCAATCGCGGTGGCCAACGCAACAACCACCGACTCGATCGCACTTGCCGTAATTTGCGGGTGTAGTGGAATCGTCAACTCCCGCTGCGCGAAATCCTCGGTCTTCGGCAGATGGATTTCAGTGAACATTTGGCGATAGAGCGTCATCTGGTGCACGGGCGTATAGTGGATTGTGGTCTGTATTCCCTTCGTTCGCAGATGGTCGATCACCGTTTGCCGGTCGACGTCATGGGGCAGGAGGACAGGCATGATGTGGTAGGCCGAGGTCCGCGGTTTGCAGAACGGGACTGTCACGGCCGAGCAATAGTCTGCGATCAGACGTCGATAGAGGACGACCAATATGCGCCGGATTTCATTCCATTCTTGCAGGTTCTGAAGCTGGACCAAGCCAATAGCGGCGCGCAATTCATCCATGCGATAATTGAAACCGAGCATCGTCACATCGTATTGCGGCGTGCGGCTGTTCAGCCGCTGATGTGTGCCACTGGTCATCCCATGTCCGCGAGCCTGGCGGATCGCTTCACGGAGCCGTGCATCCCGGGCGATAACGGCCCCACCTTCCGCGGTGGTCATGTTCTTGTTGCCGTAGAAGCTAAAGGCCGCGGCGGCACCGTACGTCCCCACCTCCTTAAGGCCGGGAGCATGCGCGGCATCCTCGACAATATGCAGTCCTCGCACACGGGCAAATCTCTGCCATTCTTCCCGGTCGGCGAGGTAGCCGGCAAAATGGACGAGAATGACAGCCTTGGTACGTCCGGTGCACTTGGCTTCCGCGTCGCTTAGGGACATCAGTGGCACTTCGGCCGACTCTATGTCGACGAATACCGGTGTTGCTCCTACGTAAAGCACTGCATTCGCGGTCGCCACGAAGGTCAGCGAGGGGACCAGCACTTCGTCTCCGGGGCCGATCCCAAGTGCATGGAGAATGAGATGCAGGGCGGCGGTGCAAGAACTGACGGCAACGCAATCGACCGCATCATGCACGGCCGCGAAGGCCTCTTCAAAGGCTCGTACCTGGTCCCCCATCGTCAGCCATCCACTGTCGACAACTTTGGCCAGGGCCGCCTTTTCCGGAAAGCCAAGAATAGGAGCGCTGACCAAGAGCATAACGACCTCCTCATGTTGGCGCGGTCGAGCGTTCAGCCCAGCCCTTAAGCGGCCGCTGCCGAGACCTCGATCGATGCGGACTGCTCTTCCCAGGCGATGGTTTGTGCGTTTTGAAAATCTTCAACGCGTCCGATATCCAGCCAAAGCCCGTCATGTTTGTAGACGTGGACATTCGTCCCGTTTTGCATCATCTGCAGCATGAGGTCGTCGAATCCGAAAGCGATTCCGTCAGGTATAAAGCGGAAAACGTCTGGATTCATACAATATATTCCCATGCTTACGAGATGAGATAGCGTCGGTTTTTCGCGAAATACTTTTACAGTATTGTCGATCTCGTCGATTACGCCGAAGTCCATCTTGATGACGCGGGAAGCGGTGGCTATGGTGACTGGATCCGTGTGAGCGCGATGTGATGCTACAAACCGGCTGAGACTGAGATCGGTAAGTACGTCCCCATTGAGAACAATGAACGGCTCGTCCAATTCCTCCCTGATCAGGGAGAGTGGGCCAATAGTGCCCAGAGGTTCCAGCTCCTGGGTATAGCGTATCCTTAGGTTCCACTGGGATCCGTCTCCGCATACGGTGCGGATCAAGTGCCCCAGATAGCCGGTCGTGACGTAGACGTCCTGAATGCCGTTCCGTCGCAGCCACTTCAAAAGCAATTCAAGAACCGGTCGAGCACCGATCGGCATGAGAGGCTTGGGCAAAATGGATGTGAAAGGCCGAAGGCGTGTTCCCATTCCACCGCACTGAATGACCGCTTTCATCTCGTCCTCCTATTGATACGACTGTCGCGGTGTGATGGGTCCAGCCCACCGGCCGGAAGGTACGCCAGTGTTGGTTTCGCCTCTCCGGAGTGCAACGATGGTAAGTGGCGCCCGAGAAGGCGTCGTCGTGCATTTGAATGGCACTTTCCCGGCCTTTTGATTTCAATATTCCAGCTGGCAGGGCATGGGCGCGGCAACGCGATCAATCAGAGCTGGGGAGCTGTATCCGCTCGATTGGCAACTACTGCGCACATGTCCGGCGCCGGTAACGACCTTCCCGGAAGGGCATCGCTACCGTTCGTACGAAAAAAACACTTCGCTATCTGGCCCTGAAATGTTTGCGATTGTAAGCTATATTAGCAGGTTGATATGTGCGGATGGGCGGCGGCGAGCATCGGCATACGGGGGATCAGCGGGCGGCTGATCTGTGTTGGGTCACCGTATAGTCCATCCAAAGGGAGGTTTCGGCAGCTAGGGACACATGCGGGCTGCCAAAGGTGGGTGGTTCATGTATCGAATTATCATCGCCGATGATCACGGCTTGTATCGCCGTGGGCTGCGACTGGCATTGACGGCCGGCATTCCAGACTTGGAAATATTCGAAGCGGCGTGTTTTGACACCGTCATAAGCCTGCTTGAAGATCAGGCGCCCGTTGATCTCGCCATCATCGACCTGAACATGCCGGGACTGTCCGGTCAGGATGATCTTCGCGACATCTTACCGGCTCATCCCGACACACGGTTTGCAATTGTCTCGGGGACGGATTCACGCGCCGAGATTCTGACTGCCCTTTCGATTGGGCTTCATGGCTATATCGTAAAGTCCCAAACGGACGAGGAGGTGGTCCTGGCGGTGAACGAAATCCTGGCCGGCCGTATTTACGTTCCGGCACTTCTTTCACAAAGGTCCAAGGAATCGGTACGCCTTCCATCCGAGGCTCCCACGCAAGTGCCCCACAGGACCATCAGCGTCAACAATCTGGGCAGGCTTACGTCCAGACAGAGGGAAGTCCTCAGGTTGATGGCCGAAGGTTACTCGAACAAAGAGATTGCCCGCTCTCTTGAAATTGCAGAAGCGACGACGAAGATTCATGCTGCCGCCGTCCTGCGCGAACTTGGAGCGCGAAATCGGACGGAAGCCGCGGTCTTGCTGAAGACATGGGCCGCCAGAGACATCAACTAGCGCCGATTGCTTTTGGCGGCAGCCGGACCGAATATTTCAGTCCGTGATCCAGCATCTCAAGCTTGGAAGAGTGGCCCACGATAGGCTCACCTTCGGCTCCAATGATCAACGACCCAAAACCACGCCGCGCCGAGGTGGAGACCCGGCGCTCTCCCGATTCCGACCATTCAAACACTATGTCGGCGCCGGGCTCCTGCGCTGCGAATTGCCACACGACCTCGATCCGGCCTGCCGGAGTGCCGAGAGCCCCGTGCTTCACGGAATTGGTCGTAAGCTCGTGAACGATCATTGCGAAGCTCTCAGCCGAACCCTCTGCCATCTTTACTTCGGGTCCACTGATCGAAATGTTGTGCGTCCCCATATAGGGCTGCAATTCCTGAGCAATTAGGTCACGCAGGGAAGCCGACAGGCTGCCATCGCGTGAAAGAAGCAGATGCGTCGCTTGGAGTGCGCCGATTTTTTTTATCAGTGTCTGCTTATAACGGGCGATATCGTTGTCGGGGGCACCAACCATATTTACAAGCGCCGTGATCACCGGAAACAGATTGTTGAGCCTATGGCGCTGTTCAAGCAGGGCCCGCTCTCGCTTCTTCGCCGCAGCCCGCAGCAGAATGGTTATGCGCCGATCGGTGAGATCCGCGGCGACCCCTATTCGCTGTGCACGACCATCGCGCAATTCGTCCCGTCCCCGAAGAGCAATCCAGCGGACATGCCCGCCAGCTCGCCTGATGCGGATCTCCGCGTCATAGTTGGCGCCTGATGCAAGCTCTCCCGGGGCCGTCAGATTAGGCAAGTCGGCCGGGTGAACGACCGCGGCCAATTCCTGCAATGGACGGCTCGGCGCGGGTGCCAGTCCCATCATCTCCCAGAACGCCGCCGAGCCGTTCACGGACCCGCTCTCGAAATCTATGCGCCATGTTCCCAACCGGCTGGACGACAGCGCCAGGTCCAGCCATTCCTTCTGAGCCTTGAGTGCCTCGCGGACGGTTCGCTCTCCCGATATGTCGTCCACCATTACAAAGATGCTTTGAGGGAGAGCATCGGCTGGCACGGCCAAAGACAGTGCCAATCTTGTCCATAAAACCGTGCCGTCTTTTCTCATGAGACGGATCTCCGAGCCGAACGAAGTGGTGTCTTTGAGGCGAGTCAACGCTTCCGCCAAAATGTGGTTGTCGTCAGGGTGGACGAGTGCGCTGAGCGGCAGACTTGAAAGCTCCTCCTCGGCATACCCTGTCATCTCACAAAGACGTTTGTTGGACCGCTGCAACTCTCCGTTCCCGCTCATGTTGGCAAAGCCAATGGCGGCACGTTCGAATGCCCAGCGATAACTGTTTTCGGTTGCCTCCAAGGCCACGAGTCTAGCCTCTGCAACCTGCAAAAGGGTGCGGTAGTCCTGCCTCTGCCGGTGGAAAGTCAGGGCGATCATCCCCCCTGCAACCAGCAGCAGAATGGCCCGAATCCAAACCTCGACGTCGGTTGGATTGTGCAGGACATCCCGCGCCAACAAGCCGACAGCCGCCATCACAAACGTTGCCGCAAGGGCGACCAGGCGATCTTCGAGATATGAGATGGCAATAGTGGTGGGAACAAATTCAAAAAAGCCGATGTCGTATGCCATAGACGCCGGCAGCGCTGTCTCCACTGCAAGTGTCGCGATCAGGAGCGACATCGAGGCAAGGTGGGTTAGCAACTTGCTTGAGCTGTTCGGATGCAAACTGAGCGAATGCAAACGCATGTGCCAGACTATAACCTTCTGACTAGTCCGTCGAGATTAGACCGAAAAGCGTACAGACTAGTCCGACCGCAGGATTGTTCCCCGGGATTGTAGCGCGCATTTTGTCCGATGTCGGGGGCGGATCGGACCGCAACTCTCCAAGCGACCTGACTGACATGTTTAAGGCACCTCCTTTTGACTGGGAGGCGTTGCCGTTTTGTGGGAGGTAAGAAAATGGCATTGGTTGGTAGGCAAGATGGAGTTCCTGGTCGCCAATATGGAAGTTTCGGGGGAAAGCCCGTCTCTGCCTTGAGAACGCAAGGTGGCCATGGGTCCCCGTGGCATCAAGCATCACAAAGGTTCGACGGCGTGGCTGTCGAGCCACGGCAAAGCAGCCTTGCATCTGTTGTGAGAATGCTTGATCGCATCGGTTGCGGCTATCTGATCCTGAACAGCGACAGGAAGGTTATGGAGTGGAATTCAGCCGCTCAAAACACCCTGGAGCGCGAGGGCGAGGCAGCTGATACGGCCGGCAAGGTGTCTGTTGCTCTGAGACGGCTGATCGCAAACGTGCCGGGCAATTTTCTTCCTGGCACGCTTTCATGGGTGGTGATCCGCGGCATGGGCGACAGGCCTCTGATCCTGAACGAGAAGGGCATAGCAACGCCTGACGCGACAAGTATCGTGGCGCTGCTGGATCGTGAAAACAGGTCCGGGCCTAATCCCCAGACGCTGCAAAGAATGTTTGGCCTGACCAGTGCCGAAACGCAGCTTGCGCTGCGCTTGGCGCAGGGCGATGCCCCTTTGGAAATAGCTCGTAAGCGGCGCTTGAGCCGGACCACGATAAGGTCGCAGCTGGCGTCGCTGTTCGCCAAGACCGATACACGGCGCCAGGCGGAACTGGTAGCTCTTCTTGGGCGCATATGCGTCTTGCCGTGAGGTAAATGCCCGCACCATGCGCGCGCACAAGAGGCTTGTGCGCGCGCAATCTGTCGCTGGTGTTGCTTGTCCGCCCAGCTCCGCCTTACCGCCGTCGTGTGCGCACCCGGCCCAATCTTGGGCGGATTGCAAACACGTGGTTGAGCACGTGCCAGCCCGCCACCTTCATGACGGAAGGCCGGAAGATCTGAATCCCATCAAGGAACGTGGCCAACCAGGACTGCTGGTGGAACCGCATGGGAATACGAGCAACCCGCAACGCCCGCAGCAATGTCTCGGGAGGCGGGAGATGGCTGCGATCCTTGATGAGATTCCAGTTAAGCTGCTTGACGGCGAGGGTCACTTCGTCGACCTCGCGGAAACTCTTTGACGTGGTAATGCTTGGATGGTTCGTTGCATCGTAAAAGGTAAGCGGATCGCTTATCGCCACCATGTCCCCATGGCTGGCTAGATCGACGAAGAACAGTTGATCCACTCCGGCCGGAATTTCTTTGTGCGTGCGCATCAAGCAGCCGGCACGAATGACCTCGCTGTTGATCAACAATGTGGATGGAATGATCCCCAGGCAGCGTGTCGCGCGCACCAGATAGAGGTCCATCAGGCACTGCTGGCTGGAATAAAGGGAGATCGGTTCCTGCTCCTTGGGGACTTGGCGAAATCTCACCCGCTTGTCCTCGATTATGTTTGCTGCAGAGGTCATGAAGGCGACTGAGGGGTGCTGTTTGGCAACTTCGGCGAATGTCCTGAGTGCACCTGGCGCAAGCCAGTCATCGTCATGCAGCAACTTGATCCACCGTCCGGAGCAAGCCAGCATAGCGTTGTTGGTGTTCTCCACCTGACCGCGACCTCGGCTGTTTTCGATGATGCGGATGCGAGGTTCGCTTCGTGCATAGTCGGTCACGATAGCCCAGGTCTCGCCCTCCGGTCCCTCGTCGTCGCTCACGACCAACTCCCAATCGGAGTAATCCTGGCCCAAGACGCTGTCGATCGCCCTGCGGATCGTATCCGGTCGGCGAAAGGTTGGTATCCCGACCGAGATAAAAGGGCATGACCATGAGACATCGGCACGGTCATGCTGGGTGACCGCAACTGCCGTTTGAAGGTTGTCAACCGACGAATTCATGGTGTTTTTTCCTCGAGACATTCATGTTGGATGCACGTTGCAACGCCTGCTGGTTGAGGGTCGTGGGTCAACAGATACAGCGATGCTGCCAGTTTCAGAGCGAAACCCGACGCGCCGCCCGCGGCCATGAAATAGATGACGGTGACTGGCTGCCAGCCCGCCTGCGCACCGGCGAGCAGCGGGCCAAACACGAGAACCGCTCGTACGAGGTCGATGACCAGTCTTGTTCCTTGCCGCCGCAACAGAGCGGGAACGTCACTAAGGGGAGTTGATAAAGCTTGTGCCGCGCCCATCAGCGCCAGTGCGGTCATGATTTCCGCGGTTGGCATCCAAGGCTCGCCCAGGAGCGGAACGACCACATAGGGCGCGGCAAGTCCGAGCAGCAATATCGGCACCGCGGTAAAGCCGGCGGCCAGCAGGAGAAGCCCGCGGGCCACACCAAGCAGGTGTCCACGATTGTTGTTCTGGTTTGCTTCGGCGACAAAAACATTGCTGAGCGGTGAAGCGATCAGCGTCACGGGACCGGTAACCAGGCGCGTTGCTACGCCCAAATACCCGGCAAATGCGGTGCCGAACAGCCCACCGACAAGAACTGCCGGAAGATTGTTGATCGCTATGCTCGCGAGTGTTGCGGGAATATCGAACAGAGGAAATTTGTATTCCCGCCGAGCCTTTTCGAACACCGCACGCCAAGGTGCCCGGGCGATGCCGCGCAAATCCTCCCAGCTCGTCACCCGATAACCAATATACCCGATAAAGACGAACTGGCTCAAAATATGGGCATGGATCATCGCTTCGCCGCCGAGGTTGGCGATGCCGAAAACCAATTGCAGTGCAGCCATGCTCGCCGGCAGGATCAGCCGCCCAAGAGCAAAATCGCGCAGAAGGCCGGCACGCAGACTCCAGCAGTTCATGGCTTCGACCAGACCTGCGCCTCCCATTCCAATCGGGATGAGCCAGACGAGGGAGCCGAGACGATTGGGAGCAAGGTTCGACAGCATCTGTCCGGCGGAAAAGGCCAAGACGGTGGTCACAAACACGGCCAGGAGAATTAGCTTGACCGTTACATAGGCCTGCGCGCTCCCCTTCACCCCGTAGAGCGACGCCTCGAAGCGCAATGCCGCGACCCCGGCGAGTATGTTCACGATCGACAGATAAATCGTAAAGATGCCGAAATCCGTAGGCGAATAGAGCCGCGCCAAAACCGGAATTGCAGCAAGAAGGGTGAGTTGGCCGGCAATTGCCATCGCCGACACTTCACCAGCTGCACGAATGATCGAACCGATCGTGCTCGTCCGAACAACGATGATGGCTGTGTCGGCCGCGGGAACCATCTTGGGTCTCAGAAGGTCGCTTGTTGCCATCGGTTCGCGCTTCCGAGGGAGGCAAATATCGGGGATTGCCGCAGCCTACGATGCACACCGGACCTTGCCATCATTCACCTGAATGACGCACTCTGCGGACAAACTGCACCGCGAATCGTCCTAGCCTCTCCCTGGATGAACCGCCCCCGGATTGTCCGCAGCCCAAGGACGAGCCTGTGCTTCGTCATGCTATTTGCTCGCGCAGGAGGTCGGCGCTATCCTCGAGCCGATATCCGGCATGTTTTTTCAAGTTCACTTGCGTGAGGACACTGCCGACAGGTGTCGCAAGAGACCCGTTCGCCTGAAGGAGTTCCAGCACCCCGCGAGCGAGGGTGCGTGGCGTTTTCCTCCACCGAACGGCGAAAAGCACGGCATCAGCCCATCCAGCCAGAAATTTGGCTTCCGGCCGCCCGAGCGCCGACGGCAGGTTTATGATGACGATGCGATAGGTCAAGTGCAGATCCGCCATCACTTTGCCCCCATCCTCGCAGGACAACACCGCCAGCAGATCGTCCGACGGAGCAGCGGTCATCACGTCGATGCCGATTTCATGCAGACTGGCGACGGCATTTTCCAGATTGCAGCGATTGCAGACATAGTCAGCGAAGGAATGGCGGCTCTTGCGCTCGCTGAACTGATGCAGGAACTCGAGCGTGAGCTGAACGCCCTTGCGTTCAAGATCGATCAGGAGGACTCGCCCGCCCATCCTCGTGCCGGCCAGTGCCAGACTCCATGCGAGCTCGGTCCCGCCATCCTCCGGGACGCTGGAGGTGACAAGCGCCGTGTACGACGAACGAGCCCTCAGCGCATTGGGCGCCGCAGCAATCAGCAACGACGTCACGGCGCGGCTATAGGCGGAGCTGCGCTCGCCCAGGACAAGGGTTCGCAGTTGTTTGGCATGCACCCTGCCTGCTTCGGGAATTTGCCCTATGCATGGAACCTTGAGCACCGCTTCCGCCTCGGCCTCGCCGCGGAAAGTCCGATCGAAGTGATTGCGCATCGTGACGAAAATCGCCCCCAGAATAGCGAATACAATCATCCCGGGCGGGACAAGGAAGATGGCAGGCAAGGTCTGCGGGATGGTCGGCGGCCACGCCGCCGATAGGATGGAAATTCCAGCCGAGGGAACTCCGATACGCCGCGTCAAATCCTGTTGCCGGCCAAGAAGCTCGTTGTATCGCTGGGTCAACAGACTGACCTGCGGCTCGAGAGCCCGCAACCCGGAAAGCCGGCCGGCGGTGTCCGCCATGACCGCATCCAAAATGGCCTTCCGGCTTTCAAGAGTGGCGATCTGGGCACGGAAAATGTTTGCGTCCGCAGCAATCTTGTCGATGCCTTGTTCGACCTTGCTTTCGGTCGTGTTTCTGAGTTCCTGGTCCGCAGGCGCGCGAGCCTGTCGAGCCGCAAGGTCGGCAAGTTCAGGCCCGCCAATAGCTTCAGCCACAGAGGCGAAAGAAGCCCCCTGCTTTCGAAGCTCCTGAACATGTCGCAGCCGAGCTTCCACAGCGGCGAGATCCGCGTTTGACATCGACAATTGCTGGCTGAGGTCAGCCCGTTCCCTGGCTGCATTGTCCGCCGAGCCTTGGTCGATGGCTCCGTGGCTCAGCCGATATTTCTCGAGGCGGTCGGCCGCTGCTTGAAGATCGTTTTGCAGCATGGGCAGGCTGGTGGTGATCGCATCGAGTTCTTGCTGGTCGGATGCTTGCCTTCTCCTTACTAGATTGTCGACATAGACCTGAGCGAATGTGTTGGCCACGAGCGCCGCCCGCGCGGGACTGTCATCGGCGAAAGCGACGGAGATTACTCTCGATCGCAACTCCTGCCCGACCCGCATTCCTTGCCGCAAGGCTCTCAATTCGGAGGCATCCTTGGCTTGTGAATCGTTGATTGTTTTGTCCGCTCCTGGCCACAGCCGGTCCAGTAGACCACCGGCAAGTGAGCGTGTCCTCGGGGGAGGGATGGCAGACGGCTCAAGCCGGGAACTCCTGCTAGCGGAATTGTCCTGCCCGGTTTCAGCCGCACCTGTCTTGCGCAGTGCCGCCATGACGCGGCGCAGGTGATCTTGCGACGATAGCATCGTGATGTGGTCATCTATGCTTGAATCAACGAGGTCCTGCGAAGACGGGGCGCCGACGGGCAGTGAACCGCGCGAGGGGGCATCGATGATAAGCTGGGTAGTTGCCTCGTAGAGAACCGGCCGAAGGCTTCCCAGCAACCCCGCCAGCAGGCCGCCCAACACAGCGAAGGCAACAATGGACCATTTTCGCCTTGCTAGAATCACGAAGAGTTGGCGCGACGCGGTGGGCGGCTCGACATATTCACGCAATGACCGCACGTGCGCTCTGCCTTCGAGAACCGGTGCCGGCGGTTGATTGACCCGTGGCAGCTGGATCGGGCTGATTGCGGAACCTACCATTGTCACACTCCTGCCAGGTCGAGTTCATGAGTTGGGCCGGTTTGCTGTGCTTGCCGGTTGGCTTGGCTCCGCCAGGCCTGGAACATCAACGCGGACCACAATTCGCGCGAGCGGTTTTGACCATCAATGTGATCGCGCCAGCAGGCGTCGATCTTCGCAGGGTCCAATACGTCACTGCTTTCGGTTCGCATGTCGGCGAGAAGATCGGTGGCCCAGTTGCGCAGCGGACCCCGTAGCCATGCAGCGATAGGGACATCGAAGCCCTGTTTCGGACGCTCGATCAGGTGCTGCGGGAGATAGCGGCGCAGCAATTGACGAAGGATCCATTTGCCGGCGCCATCACGAACTTTCATGTTGGATGGCAGCCGCCAGGAGAATTCGACAACGCGGTGGTCAAGCAGAGGACACCGGCCCTCAAGGCCGTTGGCCATGGTGGCACGGTCCAGCTTCACCAAGATATCGCCAGGCAAGTATCCCGCCATGTCATCGCACAGAAGACGGGAGAGCAGGTCGTCAGGCGGCGGACCGCCATAGCCGTGGATTGGTTCGGTCGGGCGCTGATGCCCGAGGTTTTCAGCCTGTGGCCGCGCCAGCCGCTGAAACAATTCGTCTTCATCCGATGCCGCGAGCAGCCGGGCGAGACGTTCCATTCGGTCGCTCCGGATAAAATGCCTGGCACTTGCAGAGAGCGGCAATTTGCCAACGACATCGTCACGTCCGGCCCGCGCGAGTAACCCTGCGCCCGCCGCCAGGGTTCGGCGCAATTGTCGGGGCAGGCGCAGGTGTTGTTTCAGCCGCTCCGCCATGAAGTGGCGGCCATATCCCGCGAAGCATTCGTCACCACCGTCGCCCGACAGCGCTACTGTGACGTGCTGACGAGCGAGCCTGGCAACGAGCAGGGTCGGTATCTGCGATTCATCGGCGAAGGGTTCATCCCAGACCTGCGGCAATTCGGGAATGACGTCACGTGCGGCGCTTGGCGAGAGGTGAAGTTCGGAGTGGTCGGTACCCAGATGACGGGCAACGGCCGCTGCGTATGGAGCTTCATCAAAGCCGCCCTCCGCGAACGAGATCGTGAAACTGCGAACCGGCTTGCAGGATTGGGCCTGCATCAAGGCGATCACGGCTGAGCTGTCGATCCCCCCTGACAGGAAGCCGCCTAGAGGGACGTCGGCGATCATGCGTTCCCGCACGGCCAGCCGAAGCCGGTTGTCCAGTTCGTCAACCAGATCTTCGTCGGTGCCGGTGGCGGGGTTCCGTCGCCCATCGGCAGCAACGTCAGCCAGTGACCACCAGCGGTGAACGCGTTGGGAAAGACGGTCCGCGCTGCGGTTTTCGGCAAAATTCGCCGCGGTGACGGAAAGGACAGAACCGGGCGGCAGTTTGAACACGCTTCGCCAGATACAGCGGTGGTCCGGCACCCATCCCGTTGAAAGCATTGCGGCCGCGGCATCAAGATCAAGGTCGGGAGAAAAGCCCGGAAAGGAGTTGATCGCCTTCAGCTCAGAGGCGAAAACCAATGCGTCTCGGGTCGAAGCAACATAGAGGGGCTTTTTGCCCATCCTGTCGCGGGCCAGATAAAGGCTTCTTGTCTTCAGATCCCACAATGCGAACACGAACATTCCGGCAAAGCGTTTGAGGGAGGTCTCAAGCCCCCAATGCTCGATTGCGCTGAGCATAACTTCAGTGTCGCTGGCACCTTGAAAGGTTTGGCCCGCACTCTCGAGTTCGCAACGCAAATCGCGGAAATTGTATATCTCACCGTTGAAGGTGATCACGTACCGTCCGCTGGCGGAATGCATCGGCTGGTGCCCGGCGGCTGACAGGTCGACAATTGCCAATCGCCTGTGGCCCAGTGCGATTCCAGCTTCGCGATCGGCCCAGAGCCCTTCGCCATCCGGGCCCCGGTGACGCAGCGATGCGGTCATCCGCCCGATCGCTCCGAGCGGCTTTATGTCCGTGGCGTCGGAAGCCAATAGAATTCCCGCGATCCCGCACATTAGGACACCCTCGGTTCAGCAAGCTGGCGCCGAAGTGCGGTCGGATTTCCGGCTACGAGGCAGAAAGCCAGCGAAAACCACACGATCGGATGGCGGATGATCAGGTGAGGCATGCTGAAGACTATCGTCGACGCACCGAGCACCAGCAGCGCGTCGAATCCCGCTCGCCAGGCAAGCGACATGGCGGCTCCCACGATCCAGACCAATGCCATCACGGCAAGCAATCCGCCCTGCAGGTAAAGGTCGAGAACGGTATTATGGGCCTCGAAGGGTCGCTGCAGAAATTGACGGTCGGCGACGGGCGGGCGCTCGAGGTGGGGGCCAGGGCCCAATCCCAGGGACCCGGATTTCAACCCTTTTTCCACGGCCTCCTGCCACAGGTAGAGCCGGAGTTCGAACGTTTCGAGTGTCGCTTCCCCACCCTGGTCCTTGGTAAGGCTCTTGGCAAAATGGGCGACGCTGGCCTCTTCGGTGAGCGCGTACGGCGTCATCGCCAGCGCCAGAGGCAAGGAACCCGACAACAGCACAATTGCTGCCAGGCGAGACAGGCTGGCGCGACCGCTCGTTGCGATCCATGCACGAAGCCGCAATCCGAGAAAGACGAGGCAACTCAGGATACTGGTGTAGAGATAGGTGTCGCTCTTCGTCAGCCGGCCGACATAAAAGGTCAGGATCAGGCTGGAGAATGCGAGCAAACGGCGCCATGGGTTGCGGGTGGTCGTGGCAAGGTGCAAAGCCAGGGGGCCAAAAAGCGCGCAATAGAGCGCAAGTTGGTTTGGGTTCTCGGACCAGCCACGGAACCTGTCCCAGAACCAGGGGTCGACGCCGGACTGGTGGGCTACCCCAAATGCCAGTCCCAGCTGAATTACGAAGCTTCCATTGGCGATGGCGATCACCCACCAGGCACTGCGGCGAAGGTGACGATCGGCGTCGGGCTCCGCGGCCGCCAGGCATGTGAAGCCGGCCAGCAGCATGTAGGCCATCACGTCATGTACCAGCCCGGTCAGGTAAAGGACGGTGGTCAGGTAGCCGACGATCGTGCCGATTCCCAAAGCCAGCGACAAGATCAGCCAGAAGCTCGCCAGTTGGACAAAAGCGGGTGTGACCTGGAGACGACCCCCGGCGAATATTCGTCCAATCGCCAGAACGATCCAGATCGCGATGAACAATTCGCCATAGCCGAGCGGCAATCCCGGAACGCCCAGTTGCGTCGCATAGGACATCGCAACTCCCAGGGCGAGCAAGGCGTCCCGGATCATTGACGTGCTCCGCCCCGGTGATCTGCAAGGCTGCCCTCGAGTGCGACAGCAGGTAGCGGTCGCGGAAGCCCCGCGCGGAGCGTGTTTTCGTACAGGTCGCAGTACTGATCGACCACCAACGGCAGGGCAAATCGCTCCCGCACAAGTTCAGCGGAACGGGCGCCCATTGCCTTGGCCGCAACGCGGTCGGACAGCAAGTCTATTGTTCGCGAGGCAAGGGCATCGGCATCATGCGGTGCAACCAGATAGCCATTCCACCCGTCTTCGACGACGTCTCTGCAGCCTGGCATCCTGGAAGCCACGATTGGTAGTCCCGCAAGCCCCGCTTCCAGCAACACACGCGGTATTCCTTCGCGATACTGGGTGGGAAAGGCGAATACATCGGCCATGCCAAGGAGATCAGCTACATCGCGTCGTGGCCCCAAGGCCAGCACATGAGGTGCGTGCCGATCGATCTCCGACTTGTCGATTGCGAATGAGCCTTCGGATTCTCGCGGACCGACAAGCACAAACCGTGCTGCGGGTCTTTCAGACAGGATGCGAGGGATCGCACGGAGAAGGGTCGCCACGCCTTTCTGGCGCGTCAAACGGCCGACGAAGATCACCACTTCGGCGGACTGAAGGCCGAGTTCCCTACGCATCTTCGTTGCCGAGGACCCGAGATGGCGCACCGTTGCGAACGCATCGACATCGATTCCGGAACTGCGTATCAGTCGTGAGCTTCCGCGACCGATCAGCCGAAAGCGCTCGAAGAACAGTTGGTCGTCGCGATTTTGGAAAACGGTCGCTGCCGTCCAGGAAGACGCAAGCCATTGCAGTGCGCAATAGATCGGACGCAAGGCCAAGGCGCGAGGCTCCAGCGATGAGAACGTCCAGCCCAGCCCGTTGATGGTGCGGATGACCGGGACGGTTCCCCGTACCGAAAGGGGCGTCAACAGATTTGGCTTGGTGTCGAAACTCTGGATGATGTCAGGCTGAAGCTCCCGCATCAAACGGCGCATCGTTCCGAGGGCCCGCCATTCCCCGCCGCCAGATGCAAACCGGTCGAAGGAGAACCTGTGATGCGAAATGTCATGCCGTAAAAACGGTACTGGAGACCCGCTGGAGACCGCCGTAACGCGAAAGCCTTTCTCTCGCAGCGCTATGAGGAAGGGAACTCTCAAGGCGTGATCCTCGCCTCCCACGCAGACCAGATGCGGGTTCATCTGCCTCTCCCACGCGCACATGGCAGTCAAGTCGAGGAACCGATCGGCTCTCGATGCTGCCATCGCCCGGTTTCACCACCTCTGAGCGGATGCGCCCGAGTGCACGCTATGGGGAGGCCAGGTTCCTGTCCTCGTCCGTTTGAATGACACCCATGATGTTGGAAAGGATAGCGACTGGTGGGTGCTCAACTGGAGCAAGACGTGATGCCTGAGTTTTCGCGGTTGGCCGATGAACGCAGAAGTTCCCGACGCTTGATTTGCGTGGCACCGTGCAGACGAAAGTCGGCGAGGCCCCAGCGCCCCGCCGACTTTTTTTAAGGCATTCGCCGTTGGGCTGGTTCAGGTGACCAGGAAGGACGATGCGGTAATCGACAGATGTGGAGAGAGGGTCGCGAAATGGATCTGGTTTGCCCCTCCGACGCCGTCGCTGTCGAATGAAAGAGCTCCCGTCGCACTGTTGTAGACAATGTGATCGGAACTGTCGTGCGCAGCTTTGCCGGCGAAGAAAGCCTCCGACGAGAGCCCACCCTGATCGAGACCGGCAAAGATGGAATGATCGAGGTGGATCTTGTCCTGGGCTTTGTTGAAATCGGTGATCCTGTCGACATTTCCGTCGCCAAGAGCGGTGCTGAAAACGAAGACATCGCTGCCGCCGCGGCCGGTCAAAGTGTCGGCTCCGCCGCCACCGTCGATCTTGTTGGCGCCGGCGTTGCCTTTGACGGTCTGAGCGAACTCATTGCCCGTCAGGTCGATTGCGGCCTTGCTTGACGCCTTGCTGGTCGCGAGTTGCTCGATGTGCGAGCCAGCCGATAGGGCGAAACTCACAGAAGCGAGGACTTTATCGATGCCGCTGCCCTTCTGCTCCACCACTTTGTCGTGAGCATTGTCGACGGAATAGGTGTCATTCCCACCATATCCGGTCATCTTGTCGGCGCCACCGCCGCCATTGATCTTGTTGGCGCCGCCATTCCCATAGATGGCTTGACCGAATTCGTTGCCGGTCAGGTTGATGGACGCCCTGCCACCCGAATTGGCGGTGGAGAGCTGTTCGACATGTGATCCCGCCGTAAGAGCGTAGCTCACCGAGGCCGCGACCTTGTCGAACCCCCCGTTTGGCGCTTCCATTACCTTGTCATGAGCATTGTTGACGAGATATTTGTCATTGCCCGTGGTTGCGTGAAAAACATCTGCGCCGCGCGTGCCATGGAAGACATGATCGCTGCCCGACGGGGCCGGCGCTGCGGGAGCAGGGGCGCCGGCGTTAGTTGGAGGCGTGGCCGGTGTGCCGACCGGATCACCGACCGGCGCGGTGACAGGATCACTAACCGGGGGCGAGGCCGGGGCATGGGTGCCCTCGAGATTGTGCTGAAGGAAAAAGGCTTTCAGTTCCGAGGCGCTTTCAAGCGCGGTGTCGCCATTCTGCGTTCCCCATTTATAGGTATAGTCAAAGGCCGGTGACGGAACCAGTGCGGCCCAACGATCAATCATGGCCTGCTCTTGGGCAGCGGTGGGCATGACAAACTTGCCGCCGGCGCTGGTTTCCCAGTTGCCACCACCGAACGCCTGGTAAAGCGGGACGATCTTGTCGATCGGGATGCCCGCTTCACCGGCAGCCGCTACCATCTTGTCGATATGAGAGTAGTCGGGAGCCGAGGTGTTATTGATGGGGTAATAGCCGATGCCGTAGAAATCGATGCCCGTATTCGCCGGATTGTAAGCGGCGTGGGCCGGGTCATTCGGGTTCATGTAGCTCGGGGAGCCATCCGTGCCCAGGTTCATCATGGTGATGAAGGTCTTGGCGCCGGGAAAATGAGAATGGATCCAGTCGGATTCCGCCTTTAGGTTTGCAGCGGTTGCGTAGCTGCCCCACTTGCCTGTCGGATCAGGCTCGTCGCTAAGGTAAAATCCGAACACATCCGGATTGCCTATGAAGGGAGTGACTTTATCAATGAAAGACGAAGTTACTCCGTCGTGCTCACCGAGATAAACCAAGCCTTTCATGCCATCCGGCAAAGCATTGACTTGCGAAACGTATTGAACATCAGCCAGATTGAATCCGGCGGTTGCGATCTCGGCGGCTGATCCACCGGACGCGTAGTGGAGTGTCATCCAAAAATCCTTTGGTTGATTCGGTTATGCCCCATGTCTGCTTAGTTGACGGCGCATATTAGGCCCAAATCAAATACGACACCCGCTGGATAGAATCTTTGATCGCCGGCAGGATTGCTGCACAGCAGGAATGTCCTGCTTCGGCCAACCGAAGTCTTTTAAAACGGTGCCGCAACAACAACATAAGCCCTCTCATCCGGCTCATTGTTGAGCGCGTGATTGGGAAATATCCGCCTTTCCCGACCGAGTTATCCCCAATTAGAGGAAAGCCATGGGGGTGCCTCGGCACATGAACCGAGGCTTACGCCCTTGCGGCTCAGCCGCCAACTTGGCGGTCGAAAGATCGTGCCGCTTGCGGCGTGAAGCGGCCACCTATCGCTGCTTTAGGAACACTTTCTGCCTTGATCCTATTTAAAAAATCTATGGCCCAACTCTCGTTTGAAATATGATCCGATCCAGCGCATGGAGAAAAGGTCATCTCTCCAAAATATATGTCCCCATTAACACAGTACAAATCAACCCTGACAAACTCAACATCTCTAGATATCGTCTCCGCAATCTCAGTCATTTTTTCGAGATTTTCGGGCCTTTCTACGTTTTCTGGTATGTCATAACCGTACATGACATCAATCTGCTTAAAATCCGGAAGAGAAAAGACAGCTCTCTTATGATCAACAAATCTACCGACGTCGACTTGAAGATAGAGTGCCCTGCCGCGAATACAAAAGAATTTGTAATCGCTTAGTTCTGCTCCCGTAGAAATATTATCTTCGATAATTATCTTCTTTTCCATCTTGTAATATTGCGTCTCTCGTCCAATATTGAAATAAGATCTCTTGGAAAAAATTAAGAATTCCTCTATGGTTTTCCTATTGAGCGGCTTGTCGAGGAATATAATTTTTCCGGAGGAGTGGGTCGGCTTCATCACGAAATGACGTCCGATGAAGGGCTCGATCCAAAGTTGAATATCATCTGCCGTTGTATTTCTATCTATCTTGAAGACAGAAATCGTCTTTGGGATTTTAAGACCTCCGATTCCATCAACTATGTACTTAGCATAATGCTTATCAACGCATATCTTCTCTAGATAGCCCCATCTATTCCGTATCATTCTGTCAAAGATAAAATCATTTATCGTGGCAGATTGGCTGGAAACCCGTCTTGGGAACCTATTGTTTCCGTTAAAGAATCCGGCGGCTGCTATGGGGTAGTTCAGAACGTAAAAATTCGGGGTTATCAAGCTGACCCTATATATCGTTTCCCAGACAGCTCTTCTTAATTTTCGATACTTCTTTTCCACGCAACACCCCACTACGTTTCGATTCAACGCGCCGACCAACGCAGCCTCCGCTCTGATAACGACGATGGCGAAGGCGCGATCAGGCTTCTTGGCAGATTGGCAGCCGTCGCAGCCGAGGCGGGTTCGAGCCCGTCGGCTAGCGCGCCCCGAGGTGAACGAGCCTTTTATCCAGTCGCCATCCTGCGCATGAGCTAAACCCAGAATACGGTCAGGCTCGATCACTGTCCTCGTCCGTTTGAATGACGCATGCTGCGCGCCGGCCTGACGGTCGTCCACTTGCCGCCGCTGAAGTCTGGGGGACTGGATGATCTTGTCGATCGGAATGCCGGACTTCACTGCCGCACCCATGGCCCTATCTTACGCAATGGAGTGCCAACCAAAGAACATTTGGTTGATTCGGTTAAAGCGCTGTCTGCTCAGGTGATTGGTGTAATCAGGACGAAATCAAATACAAAATACAGAACGATAAAAGGTTTGATTGATCTAGGTTGTTGCTCCGTATCAGGTATTTTGCGCCGCGGACCGCGGCGTCTTTGAAAGTGTGTAGAAGCAAGGACATAGGCCTGTTTCGCGTGTTCCGTTCTGGACTGCGTTACTAGCGCGAATTGCCGCTTTTTGGGAAGTTATCCCCAGCCTGTGCACGCTCCGGGTCGCGTTGCGCTGGTCCCGCGCCACGAATCCGCTGCATTTTCCTCAAAGTCGACGTATGTAAGCAGAGCGTAATAAGGGGGCGACGGATAGCGGCTGCTATGCGCACCAAGAAAGGTTTGAGCCATCACAACTTACGGAAGTAACGGCGCGGCAGTGTCGCGCGAACGACCGCTGGTCATGAAAACATCGGGGGCCGGTTCTCCCGAGCTACGTTCCGCCATTCTCGCCTGCATGCCTGGGCTGCTTGGCGTGGCGCTGTTCTCGGCAGTGATAAACATTCTCGCTCTGACCGGTTCGGTCTATATGTTGCAGATATACGATCGCGTTCTGCCGTCGCAGAGCGTTCCCACCTTGGTGGGGTTCACGATCGGCATGCTGGGCCTGTATGCGGTCTACGGGCTCCTGGATTTCGTGCGGCTTCGCGTGCTGGTCCGCATCGGCAGCCGGCTCTACAGGAATTTGCAGCAAAAGGTGTTCTCCATCTCCCTGTCCCTGCCACTCAAGGCGGGGCGTGATGCGGGCCGTTTGCAGCCTTTGCACGATCTTGACCGACTGCGCGGCTTTCTTTCCGGAACGGGACCGACGGTCATCTTCGACGCCCCGTGGATCCCTTTTTATCTGGTGATCATTTATTTGCTCCACCCTTCGCTCGGCCTGCTGGCAACCGTCGGCGCGATCGCCGTGGTCCTCCTGACGGCGGTTGCGGAAGTCTTCAGCCGTGGTCCGGCCGCGCGCGCCTCCGAGGAGCTGTCTTCGCAACGGGCGCTTGCCGACTCCGCCCGTCGCAACGCCGAGGTCGTTCATGCAATGGGGCTTTCTGGTCGACTGGCTCGACGCTGGAGTGACGTCAGCCGCGCATATCTTGCCCAGCAGGAACGCCTCTCGGATGTCGTCGGTGGCGCCAGTTCCTTCTCGAAGGCGCTTCGCATGGGTCTGCAATCCGGCGTTCTGGGGCTCGGTGCTTACCTGGTCATCGGCGGTGAAGCTTCTCCTGGGGTGATCATCGCATCTTCCATATTGCTCGGCCGGGCCTTGGCGCCGGTTGACGCGGCGATCGCAAACTGGAGAGGCTTTCTTTCGGCCCGGCGCAGCTATAGCGAGCTGGCAGCTGTCATGGCTGCATTTGGCAGTCAGGACGACCCGATGGAATTGCCTCGTCCACAGACACGATTTGCCGTCGAGCAACTGACAGTCGCGCCGCCCGGCCTGACAAGACCGACCGTTGTAAATGTAAGCTTCCACCTGTCGAGGGGCGCTGGAATGGCCGTCGTCGGCCCGAGCGGCTCCGGCAAGACGACGCTGGCCCGTTCGTTGGTCGGGGTGTGGAAGCCGCTCCACGGCTCGGTGAGATTGGACGGCGCCTCTCTCGATCAATGGAACTCGGAACAGCTTGGCGCCCATATCGGCTACATGCCGCAGGACGTGGAGTTGTTTGACGGCACGGTAGCAGACAACATTTCGAGGTTCCGAGGCAAGACGGATCCGAAAGGCGTCCTTGCGGCGGCAAGAGCAGCTGGCGTCGAGAAAATGATAATGCAACTCCCTCAGGGATTTCAGACCCGCATCGGGGAGGGGGGAGCTGCCCTGTCGGCAGGGCAGAGGCAACTCGTGGGCCTCGCTCGAGCACTTTACGGCGAGCCGTTTCTTGTCGTGCTCGACGAACCGAACTCGAACCTCGACGTGGACGGGGACGCTGCCCTGGCCGGCGCCATACGGGCAGTGCGTCAGCGCGGAGGCATCGTCATTGTCGTTGCGCATCGTCCCTCGGCACTCGCGAACATCGATCAGGTGCTGGTTATGTCGAATGGAACGGTTCATGCCTTTGGCTCGCGCGAGGAGGTCTTGGCGAACGTGCTCCGACCTTCACCGCCTGTTTCACCTCGGCCATCTTCTTTGGCGCCGATACCGGGGGTTGCCGGGCATGCATGAGGCTCTGCTCGAAACATTCGTCACCTTCTCGTCGTATGCTCGGACCCTTCGTGGCAGCAAACAGCCTGCCGTGAGCTCGCCGGATCTGCCGGACGGTATACGAGCCAACCTGATATTCGGTTTGGTGATTACAGGTCTGCTGGTCCTTGGCGGCGGCCTGTGGCTGGGGTTGACCAACATCGCCGGCGCTGTGGTTGCACCAGCCACCGTGGTGGTAGAAACCAACGTCAAGAAGGTCCAGCATCAAACCGGAGGCACAGTGGGCGGGATCTTCGCGCAGGACGGAGATCATGTACGAGCCGGCGACGTGCTGGTCAGGCTGGATGACACGCTGACTCGCGCGAACCTGCAAATCATCAGCGAGGATCTCGATCGCGCGACCGTCCGCCTCGCCCGGCTGGAGGCCGAGCGCACGGGCCTGGCGGAAATGCAGTTGCCGGTCGGCCTGAAGGCGCGAATGAACCAACCGGAGCTGGCTGCGCTCGTCAACGGCGAGCGCGCCCTCTTTGAAACGCGCGCCTCGGCTTTGGCTGGGCAGAAGGCACAGTTGAGAAGCCAATCCCAGCAACTTGAACGTCAGATCGACGGTCTTAAAGCGCAACAGAGCGCGGTGGATGAATCGGTTGCTCTGCTGAATAAGGATTTTGCCGATGTTGATTCCCTCTACGCCAAAAAACTCGTCTCCAAGGAGAGGGTGAGCAACATCAGGCTGGATGCCACCCGGGCCAGGGGAGAATCGGGGCGCCTCGCTGCATCAGTAGCTGAAGCCCAGGCGCGCATCAGCGAAACGGGGTTGCAGATGCTGCAGCTGGATGACCAAAGGCGCACTGACGTGACGACCGAACTCCGCGAGACGGAAGCCAAGCAGACCGAACTCAACGAACGCAGGATTGTGGCGCAGGATGAATTGACCAAAACAACGATCCGCGCGCCGCAGTCCGGAACGATACAGGAATCGGCTGTCCACACTGTCGGCGGCGTTATCGCGCCTGGCGAGATGCTTATGACCATCGTACCTGATGCCGACGATCTTGTGGTGGACGCACTGATCCCTCCGTCGCGGGTCGACGACGTCCGGCCTGGGCAGCCGGTATCGATCCGTTTTCCGGCGTTCGACGTGGGAACCACTCCGGTCTGCCAAGGGTCGGTGAAACACATCTCGGCAGATCTGATTAAAGACCCGCAACGTCAGCTTTCCTATTTCTCGGCGCGTATCAAGGTTGAAAGCAAATCGAACTGCCTGACTGAAGCGAAGGTGCTGAGGCCAGGTATGCCCGCCGAGGTTCATATCCGCACCGACGAACGCAATGTCTGGTCTTATCTGTTGAAACCCTTTGCGGATCAGATGTCCAAAGCGTTTACGCAGTGATGGCGAGGTGGAGGAGGGCGTAACCAATAGGATATCGGGATTTCTGGCGGCCCGACGGCTTTTGGGGGCGGGCGGCCGTCGAGCCTAACCGGCGACGCGGGGATGAAGCGCCTCCGGCTGGAGGAAACATGCGCGTTGTGTGACGCTACCGCATCATTCGAATAGCGCGGCAGCTTGTCCGCTGTTGGCAGTGTTTTGCTCAACGAATAAACGAACGCGGATGGCGTCTTGAACGCCGCCCGAACGGAACCGCAAGATCACCCATTAAAGATTACCTTGCTATGGTGCGGATGGTCGGGACCCAACCGCCGGAGGCGGCGTCGATGGCAGGAGCTGGCGCGGCCAAGGGGCGCTATGTCGGCTGGATTACCGCCCCCAGACGACGGCATTCTCGTGCCGTTTGATGATGTGCTTCAGATTCTCGAAGGCGGTCGTGACGTGGCCCGCGAAGCGCTCTGCCGCCGGTGAGCGTGGCCCGCTGACCCGGCGCAGGATGCCGAGTGAGCGGCTGGGCTGCGGGATTTCATAAGGCAGCACGGTCACCCGGTTTTCCCTGCGCTGTGCGAAGACCACGGAGAAGGGCAGCACGGCCAGCGCATCGGTTTCGGCAAGGAAGTTGATCACGCTCATCAGCGAGCCTCCTGAATAGCGGATGTTGAGATCCGACATGCCGATGCTCATCAGGATCATCTGCAGGTCCGACATCAGCGGAGAGCCGGGCAAGGGAGCCACCCAGGGAAAGCTGGTCAGGTCATGCGCCCTGAGGCGGCGATTTCGCAGCAGGGGATGGTCTGGCCGGCAAGCCACGACGTTGCGTCCGGGCAGGATTTCGGTGAATTCGAAGCCGGGCCCGAGGTCGAGCACGCCGATCGGTACGATGCCGAGGTCGATCTGGTTGCTCTCCAGCGCCGCGACCATCTCGGGCAGGTTCATATAGCTTTGCTGAACGGTGACCTCTGGCTCGAGCTTCTGGAATTCTCCGATCATCCGGCTGATCATCGCATCCATGAAGAAAGGCACGCCGCCGACACGGACGACGCCTTTGGTGCCTTTCATAAAGCCCTGCACCGCATCCGAAGCCTTGCGCGACGCGGTGATGATCGTGCGGCCCTGCGCCGCCAGCTGGAAGCCGAGCGGTGTCGCCTGCAGCGGCCGGCGGCCCTTGAGGAAGAGCGGCTCACCCACCCGCGCCTCCAGCATGGCCAGCGATCGGCTGACCGCCGGCTGGGTCAAGCCCAGCATGGCGGCCCCTTCCGACACGCCGCCGGCATCCAGCACCGCGGCGAGCTGCATCAGGTGGCGCTCGTTCAGCTTCATAGCAAAACGCTATACAAGGGACGCCACATCTCATCAAGCATCGCGTCGGGCCGTGCTATCCCGCTTGGCAAGGGGAAGGGAGGCCCCGGCGGAATGCACGGCCAGCACGACCCGAAGCGGGATGAGTTCACCAAGGCGATCTCGACGCAGGCCGAGGAATTCTCGCGGCGCCTGACAGCAATGGGCCAGTCCCGCCTGGCAGCGGCGGCGCAGGCTGCTGTGGATGGTTTGCACGCGCTGATCGTGGAGTTGCGGCCCTCCGGCGAGGAGTTCCGCCAGGCGATCGATTTTCTGACCGAGCTTGGCCACTACGCCGATGCGCGGCGCCAGGAATGGGTGCTGTTCGCCGATGTCCTGGGTGTGTCGTCGCTGATCGAGGATCAGAACAGCCCGCGCCCCGCCGGGGCGACACCAAACACCCTGGCTGGGCCCTTCTACCGCGCCGATGTGCCGGAGATGGCGCCCGGCGCGAACATCTCGCGCGATCACAAGGGCGAGCCGCTGGAGGTTGCGGGCAGGATCGTCGCGCTCGACGGCGCAGGGATCGGCGATGCGACGGTCGAGATCTGGCAGGCCAATGCCGAGGGTCTCTACGAGAACCAGGAACCCGACCGGCAGCCGGAATTCAATCTGCGCGGACGGTTCCGTACCGATCCGCAGGGGCGGTTCCGTTTCGCGACGGTGAAGCCGAAGGGCTACACGCTGCCGTCGGACGGACCGGTCGGTCAATTGATGTCAGCGCTTGGCCTTGGCCTCGAGCGGCCGGCCCATATCCATTTTCGCGTCTCGGCGGAGGGCTTCGAAACGCTGACCACCCACATCTTCGACCGGTCCGACCCTGCGATCGGCCGGGATGCCATCTTCGGGGTCAAACCCGAACTCATGGCCGAGTTCCGCGCGCTGCCGCCCAATGCAGGAAAGCGGAAGTACGCGCTCGACCTCAACCTCGTGCTCTGCCCGCAACGGCGGGGCGAAACCGAAACCTCTGGGAGGAGATGACCGATGGCACGTGTCAGCGGCTACCACCATTTGACGCTCTCGACCGACAGCGCTCAGGAAGATTTTGATTTCTATACCAAGGCACTGGGCCTGCATTCGGTGAAGCGCACCGTCTTGTTCGACGGCGTCATCCCGGTCTACCACCTCTATTACGGCTCGCCCTCTGGCGATGCCTCGACGATCATCACCACCTTCCCGTTCCGCAAGCCAGGCGTCTATGGCCGCCGTGGGTCCAACCAGTCGCGCACCATCATGCAGTCGATCCCGAAGGGGGCCGCGGATTTCTGGGTGGATCGGTTGAATGCGCGCGGCATCGAGGCGATCAAGATCACCCGTTTTGGCGCCGACCGTGCGGCTTTCGCACATCCCTGCGGTATCCCGCATGAGCTGGTGGAAAGCGACAGGGATCCACGCGCGCCCATCACCAACGAGGCGCAGGGCATCGGCAAGGCTCACGGCATCAAGGGAATCTACGGCGCCGTGGTGGCGGTGATGGACCGCACCGCCATGGACGACTTCCTGACCATCGCATTGCCGCTGGAGAAAGAGGCCGACGACCATGAGGGGCTTGTGTTCCGCGTGCCCGACGCGGCCGGCGTCGCACAGCGCGTGGAGGTCATTGTCGACCGCGACAGCCCGCAGGGCACCTGGACGCTGGCGGGCGGCACGATCCACCACCTCGCCCTAAACACCGGCGACGAAGAGAACCAGCTGAAGCTGCGCGCTCATATCGAGGGCCTCGGCTTCACGGATATATCGGAGCAGAAGGACCGCAACTACTTCAAGTCCTGCTATGTCCGCTCACCCGGAGGCGCGCTGTTCGAGATCGCCTGGACCACGCCGGAAGGCTGGGCCAAGGACGAACCCCCGGGCCAGATCGGCAAGACGCTGGTCTTTCCGCCATGGTTCAAGGACCGCGAAAGCGAATTGCAGGCCGGCCTGGAAAAGGCGGATTTCACGTGAGTTCAGGCAGCGGTCCGCTCCGGCTTGGGCCAAGAGGCCCGGAGGCAAAGGCGATCTGCGTCTTCGTCCACGGTCGCGGCCAATCGCCCGAAGAGATGCAGTCCCATGTGCTGTCACGACTATCCGCGTCGGCCGTGGCCTTCATCCTGCCGCGCGCACCGCTCGGCATGTGGTGGGAGGCGCGTGCCGTCGACCCGCTGACGCCGGTCGCCCGCGCGCAGCTTTCGGATGCGCTCGATCACCTTGCGGCCGCAATGGCCGCGGCGCGGGCTGAACTGCCCGGACTGCCGCTGCTTCTCGCGGGCTTCTCGCAAGGGGCGTGTCTCTCGATCGAATATCTCTGCGCGGGGCTGCCGCCGCCCGACGCCTTGGCGGCCTTCACGGGCTGCCGTGTCGGTGTACCAGCGGACGAAAGATCCGAGGCGGCGCCGGCCGGAATGCCGATCTATCTTTCCGGCGGCGATGCCGATCCCTGGATACCGGTCTCGGCGTTTGCCGATGCCGCGCAGTCGCTGGGCCGGATTGGCGCAAGCCTGCGGGCCGATCTGTTCCCGGGCCGCGGCCATGAGGTCTCGGACGCCGAGATCGCTATGCTGGGCACGATCCTCGACGACCTCGCCGCCGGGCGTGGCCCGCGCATGGAGGCGGCGCGATGATGGACGGCTTCACCTTTCCAGGCCTGACGACACGGGTGGTCTTCGGTGCCGGCACCATGGATCGTGTCGAAGAAGAAGTCCGGCGGCTCGGTCATAACAAGGTGATGGTGCTGTCGACACCGCATCAGAACGGCGATGCGGAAAGACTGGCCGCAAGTCTTGGCGGCCTCGCCGCCGGGATCTTTGCCGGCGCGGTCATGCATACCGCTGTCGAAGTTACGGAAAAGGCCGTCGATGCCTTCCGCACCAGCGGCGCTTCGGCGGTCGTCAGCCTCGGCGGCGGCTCGACTACCGGGCTCGGCAAGGCCATTGCCGTGCGCACGGGCGCCGACCAGGTGGTCATTCCCACCACCTATGCCGGCTCGGAAATGACCGACATCCTCGGCGAGACGGCGGCCGGCGAGAAGACCACTCGCCGCTCGCCGGACATTCGCCCCGAGACGGTGATCTACGACGTCGATCTGACGCTGAGCCTGCCGGTAAGCCTCACCGTCACCTCGGCGATGAACGCGATCGCCCACGCGATGGAAGCCTTGTATGCCCCCGATCGCAACCCGGTCATCGTGCTGATGTGCAGGGATGCCATGGTTGCCTTCCGGGACGGCATTCCAAGGCTGATCGGCAATCCGCAGGATCGCGCGGCGCGGACGCAGGCGCTCTATGCCGCGTGGTGCTGCTCGACCGCACTCGGTTATGTCTCGATGGCGCTGCATCACAAGCTGGCGCATGTCTTCGGCGGCTCGTTCGACACGCCGCATGCCGAAACCCACGCCATCCTGCTGCCGTACACGACCGCCTTCAACGAAGCGGCGGTGCCCGATCTGCTGCGCCCGATCACTGAGGCATTCGGCGGTGGCTCGGCGGGTGGTGGGCTCTGGGATTTCGCGCAGTCGGTCGGCTCTCCGCTGAGCCTGAAGGCGATCGGCATCGAGGAGGCCGATCTCGACCGCGCGGCGGCGATCGCGGTCAAGAATGCCTATGCGAATCCGAGGCCAATCGATCCGGGATCGATAAGGGAACTCCTTCAGGCGGCGTGGGAGGGACGCCGTCCGGGGGCTTGAGGAAAAATAAGAGGGAGGAACTACACATGATCACAAGACGCAGCCTACTGAAAGCCTCGGCGGCGACAGGCCTGGCGCTCGCCGGTTCGCGCCTGGCGACGCCGGCCATCGCGCAAGGCGCCAAGATCCGCCTGGGCTATGTTTCGCCGCAGACGGGGCCGCTCGCCGGCTTCGCGGAAAGCGATGCCTACAACATCGAGGCCTTCCTCGCTTCCGAGGCGGGCAAGAACTTCGAGGTCATCGTCAAGGACAGCCAGTCGAACCCCAATCGCGCGGCCGAGGTGGCGAAGAGCCTGATCGTCGATGACGAGATCAACCTGATGCTCGTCGGCTCGACGCCAGAGAACACCAACCCGGTGGCCACCACCTGCGAAGCGGAGGGCGTGCCGGTCATCTCGACGATGGCGCCATGGCAGCCCTGGTTCATCGGCCAGCAAGGCAATCCGGCCGATCCGTCGTCGTGGAAGCCTTTCAATTTCGCCTATCATTATTTCTGGGGCCTCGAAGACATCATCGCCGTCTACACCGGCATGTGGAAGCAGCTTTCCACCAACGGCAAGGTGGGCGGGTTGTTCCCCAACGATGCCGACGGCAATGCCTGGGGCGACCCGAAGAACGGGTTGAAGCCGGGTCTCGATGCTGCCGGTTTCAGCCTTGCCGATCCTGGCCGCTATCAGAACCTTTCGGACGATTTCACCGCGCAGGTCAACGCCTTCAAGGCGGCCAATGCCGAGATCGTCACCGGTGTGGTGATTCCGCCCGATTTCACCACCTTCTGGAACCAGGCCCGGCAGCAGGGTTTCAAGCCCAAGGCGGTGACGGTGGCCAAGGCGATCCTCTTCCCGCAATCGGTCGAGACGCTCGGCGACGCCGGCCACAACCTTTCGTCCGAGGTCTGGTGGTCGGCCTCGCATCCGTTCAAATCGTCCGTGACGGGCGAGAGCTCGGCGGAACTCGCGGCGGATTTCACCGCCAAGACCGGGCGTCCCTGGACCCAGCCGATCGGCTTTGTCCATTCGCTGTTCGAGGTGGCGGCCAATGTCATGGGCCGTGTTTCGGATCCGACCAACGCCGAGGCGATCGCGGCGGCCATAGCGGCCACCGACATGACGACCGTGGTGGGCAAAGTGGCCTGGAGCGGTGCGGGACTGCCGCCTTTCGCCGCGAAGAACGTCTGCAAAACGCCGCTCGTTGGCGGGCAGTGGCGGAAGAAGGCCGGTGGTGGCTTCGATCTGGTGATCGTCGAAAACGCCGGCGCCTCCGAGATACCCACCGCCGGCAAGATGGAAGCCCTGGCCTGACGCTGCCGAGGGCGGCTGATACCGCCGCCCTCGTTCGGCGCGACCCAAGGATGACAGTGATGATACTCAGGCTGGAAAACGTTTCGAAGTCCTTCGGCGCCCTGAAGGTTGCGGATTCCGTGACCGTCAGCGTGCCGCGCGGCGAAGCGCTGGGCATTATCGGCCCTAACGGCGCGGGGAAATCGACGCTCTTCAACCTGATCACCGGCAATTTGTTTGCCAATGAGGGTCGCATTGAATTCCTCGGCCGCGACGTGACCCGCGCTCCGGCGATGGAGCGGGTGCGCATGGGCGTTGGCCGCAGCTTCCAGATTCCGCAGCCTTTCGAGGGGCTGACCGTGTTCGAAAATCTCCTGACCGCCGCCGCCTTCGGCCGGGGCGGTCGCGAAGCCGAGATGGTTGACGATTGCGCTGGTATCCTCGAGGAGACAGAGCTTCTCAGGAAGGCCAATTTCGTGGCCGGCTCGTTGAGCCTTCTCGATCGCAAGCGCCTGGAACTCGCCCGCGCCCTGGCGACGGGCCCTGAGCTTCTGCTTCTGGACGAGATCGCGGGCGGTCTGACAGAGGGCGAATGCAAGGCCCTTATCGCGACGATCAGAGCCGTCCACGCCAGGGGAACCACCATCATCTGGATCGAGCATGTGCTGCACGCCCTGACGTCGGTGGTCGAGCGGCTTCTCGTGCTGGATTTCGGGCGTGTGATCGGGATCGGTGCGCCTGATGAGATCATGGGCTCGAAGGCGGTTCGCGAAATCTATCTGGGGCTCGAGGTCTGATGCTGGAAACGCGTGGCCTCACCGCGAATTACGGCCAGTTCCGGGCGCTGTTCGGTGTGGATATCACCGTGGCCGCGGGCGAATGCGTGGCGATCATCGGCGCCAACGGCGCCGGGAAATCCACGCTGATGCGCTCGATCACGGGCGTGATCGGCAACGCGCCCGGTATGGTGCTGCACAGGGGCGAGCCGATTGGCGCGCTGTCTTCGGCCGAGATCATGAAGCGCGGCATCGCCATGGTGCCGGAAGGGCGCCGGCTGTTTCCTTCGCTGACCGTCGAGGAAAACTTGCTGGTCGGCGGGCAGGCGCGCAAGGTGCCCGGACCGTGGAGCCTCGACGCGGTTTATGACCTTTTCCAGATCCTGCGCGAACGGCGCAAGAGCCCCGGCATCGCGCTCTCGGGCGGCCAGCAGCAGATGGTGGCGATCGGCCGGGCGCTGATGTCGAATCCCGAATTGCTGCTCTGCGACGAGATCAGCCTGGGCCTCGCGCCGGTCGTCATCCGCGATATCTACGCAGCACTTCCCAGGATCCGCGAAGGCGGCGCCGCGATCGTGCTGGTGGAGCAGGATATCGGCAAGGCGCTGGCGGTCGCCGACCGCGTCTACTGCATGATGGAGGGTCGCGTCACGCTGGCCGCCAGGGCGGCCGAGGTCACGCGCGAAGATATTCACTCTGCCTATTTCGGAGTGGCGGCATGACGCGGGAACCAAGGCTCGGTCGTCTGCTCGCACGGCGCTCTTGTGGCCTGATCGAGGTGGCGCGGCGATGATCTGGCTGGACACCCTCGTGCAAGGGATTCTGCTGGGCGGGCTCTATGCCCTGTTTGCAGCAGGGTTGAGCCTCGTCTTCGGCATCATGCGGCTGGTGAACCTCGCCCATGGCGACCTCATCGTTCTTGCCGCCTATCTGGTTTTGATGGGCGTCACGCTGCTCGGCCTGTCGCCCTGGATCGCTACCCTGGTCGCCATGCCGATGATGTTCGCGCTCGGCTGGCTGCTGCAGGCCGCCGTTCTGAACCGCGTGCTGGGCAAGGACATCCTGCCGCCGCTTCTCGTCACGTTCGGCCTGTCGGTCGCCCTGCAGAACGGCCTGCTCGAGGCCTTCTCCGCCGACAGCCGCCGCATTCCGGTGGGCGCGTTGGAAGGGGCGTCGCTCGATCTCGGGCTGGTCACGGTGGGGATTATGCCGTTGATGACCTTTGCCTCGGCGATCGTGATGATCATTGCCCTGAACGGGCTCTTCTACCACACCGCCCTTGGCCGTGCCTTCCGCGCCACCTCGGACGACGCGGTGACGGCGGGGCTGATGGGGATAGAGCCGAAGCAAATCTTCGCCATCGCCACCGGGATCGCCATGGTCGTGGTGACGCTGGCGGCGCTTTATCTCGGCATGCGCGCGAACTTCGATCCCTCGATCGGACCGGCGCGGCTGATCTATGCCTTCGAGGCGGTGATCATCGGCGGCCTCGGCAGCCTGTGGGGAACGCTTGCCGGCGGGATCATCATCGGCGTGGCGCAGACATTCGGTGCCGCGCTCAATCCGGAATGGCAGATCCTGGCCGGCCACATCGCCTTCCTGGCCGTGATGCTGCTCAAGTCGCGCGGGCTTTTTCCGCGCGCAGTGGATTGAGGGGGGCGGCATGTATCGACTGACAACCCGCACCCGCGCCGGAACCGTAACCGCGATCATCGTGCCGATCTTCATCGTCGCCGCGCTCGCGCTCCCTATCGTGGCCTCGCGTGGCGTCATACAGGATCTGTTCTTCATCCTCACCATGCTGACGCTGGCGCAGATCTGGAACCTACTGGCGGGCTATGGCGGCCTGGTCTCGGTGGGCCAGCAGGCCTTCGTCGGCATCGGCGCCTATGCGATGTTCGCCGGCGTGATCCTGCTCGGCTGGAATCCGGTCTTGGCGATCCCGCTGGGCGGCCTTGCGGCGCTGGTGCTGGCGGTTCCGACGGCCTTCTTCGCATTCCGTTTGCAGGGCGCCTATTTCGCCATCGGCACCTGGGTGATCGCCGAAGTGACGCGCCTGCTGGTTGCGCAATGGAAGGCACTTGGCGGCGGCACCGGCACTTCGCTGCCGCGCGAGGCGACGAGCAGCATCCTGGGTACCGATGCGATCCGGGCGCTGTTCGGCGTCCGCGAGGCCGCGGCACGCGATGTCATGGCCTACTGGCTGGCTTTGGCGCTGGTCGTGGTCGTGACGGGCGGCATCTATTGGCTGCTGCGCAGCCGCCTCGGGCTGGCGCTGGCGGCGGTGCGCGACAATGTCGACGCGGCGCAATCGGTGGGCGTCGATACCGGCCGGCTTAGATGGGCGGTCTTTCTGATCGCCGCAGCAGCCACCGGGCTGACCGGCGCGCTGATTTTCCTGCAGACGGCCCGCATCTCGCCGAGCGCGGCCTTTGCCGTCACCGACTGGACCGCCAACGTCATCTTCATTGTCGTCATCGGCGGCATCGGCACCATCGAGGGACCGATCCTCGGTGTGCTGGTCTTCTTTGCGCTGCGCTCGGCGCTGGCCGATTACGGCAGCTGGTA
Source organism: Mesorhizobium sp. M7A.F.Ca.US.008.03.1.1 (assembly GCF_003997495.1). Taxonomy (GTDB): domain Bacteria; phylum Pseudomonadota; class Alphaproteobacteria; order Rhizobiales; family Rhizobiaceae; genus Mesorhizobium. The sequence continues at coordinate 410,990 of NZ_RZRU01000001.1, forward strand.
CTTGATGACGCTCGGCCTCATCGCCGTCGTCGTGATGCTTTTTGCGCCAAAGGGGCTGTGGGGCCTGATCGCGTCCCGCAATGGCCCGCACCTGTTTCCGGTCCGCCGCAGGCTGACCGGTCCGAAGATCGAGGGAGGAATTTGATGGCGGATATCGAAACCGACGTGCTGATCGTCGGCACTGGCCCGGCAGGCTCGACCACCGCCGCGCTGCTGTCCAGCTACGGCGTGGCCAACATGATCGTCAATCGCTATCGCTGGTTGTCGAACACGCCGCGTGCCCACATCACCAACCAGCGCACGATGGAAGTGCTGCGCGACCTCGGTCCGGATGTCGAGGCAGAGGCCATGATGCACGCCTCGCCGCAGGAACTGATGGGCGAGAACGTGTTCTGCGAAAGCCTGGCCGGCGAGGAGATCGGCCGCATGAAGAGCTGGGGCATCCACCCGCTCTCCAAGGCCGAACATCTCCTGTCGTCTCCCTGCCTCATGAACGATCTGCCGCAGACCTTCATGGAGCCCATCCTGTTCAAGGCGGCCTGCGCCCGCGGGGCGCAGGCACGCATGAGCACGGAATATGTCAGCCATGTCCAGGATTCGGACGGCGTGACCACGACCTGCCACGACCGGCTGTCGGGCAAGGATTTCACCGCGCGGTCGAAGTTCCTCGTCGGCGCCGACGGCGGCAACTCGCTGGTGGCAGAGCATCTGGGCCTGCCGCTCGAGGGCAAGATGGGCGTCGGCGGCTCGATGAACATCCTGTTCAGGGCCGATCTTTCGAAGTATGTCGCCCACCGGCCGAGCGTCCTCTACTGGGTCATGCAGCCCGGCGCCGACGTCGGCGGCATCGGCATGGGTCTGGTTCGCATGGTGCGGCCGTGGACCGAGTGGCTCATCGTCTGGGGCTACGACATCAACCAGCCGCCGCCTGAAGTGACGCCGGAACTGGCTACCGAGGTCGCGCGTCAGCTGGTCGGAGATCCCGCGCTCGAGATCGAGCTCCTGGGCGCCAACACCTGGACCGTGAACAACTGCTTCGCCACGCAGATGCAGAAGGGGCGGGTGTTCATCATGGGCGACGCCGCGCACCGGCATCCACCCTCGAACGGGCTCGGCTCAAACACCTCGATCCAGGACGGGTTCAATCTCGCCTGGAAGCTTGCCATGGTCGTCAAGGGCCAGGCGGGGGTAGGGCTTCTGGACAGCTTCTCGGCCGAGCGCGCGCCGATCGCGCGCCAGATCGTGACACGCGCGAACCGGTCCATCGCCGAATTCGGACCGATCTTCGAGGCGCTCGGGATGGATGGCGGCGTCGATCACGACAAGATCCAGAGGAACATGGAGGCTCGCGCCGATGCCACCCCTGCGGCCGAGGCGCAACGCGAGGCGCTCCGCAAGGCCATCGCCTTCAAGAAGTACGAATTCGACGCCCATGGCGTCGAGATGAACCAGCGCTATGCGTCGGGCGCGGTGGTGACCGACGGCCAGAGCGAGCCGGCTTTCGAGAAGGATCGTGAACTGCACTATGCACCAACGACCTGGCCGGGTGCGCGCTTGCCGCATGTCTGGGTCTTCGAGCGCTCGGGCAGGAAGGTCTCGACGCTCGATCTTTGCGGGCATGGCGAGTTCACGCTGTTGACCGGCATTGGCGGCGAAGCGTGGGTCGCCGCGGCGGAAACGGTGGGCGCGGAGCTCGGTCTGCCGATCCGCTGCCATGTGATCGGCCCGCGCCGCGCGATCGAGGATCATACCGGCGACTGGGCCGGCGCACGGGAGATCCGCGACACCGGCTGCCTGATCGTCCGTCCCGACCACCACGTCGCCTGGCGCTCCGAAACGCTGGCGGCCGATCCGGCGGCCGAACTGCGCCGGGTCTTCAAATCCGTTCTGGCGCGCTGAGGAGGATCCCATGATCGACGAACACGAATCCGGCTATTTCACCGAAGCGAACTCGGCCGAGGTCGTGGTGGCGCGGAACAGGAACGCCAAAGACGAGCGGCTCAAAGAGGTGATGGAGGTCGTCACCCGCAAGCTGCACGAGGCGGTGAAGGAGATCGAGCCGACACAGGAGGAATGGTTCGGCGCGATCATGTTCCTGACGCAGACGGGCCAGATCTGCAACGAGTGGCGGCAGGAGTACATCCTGCTGTCGGATGTTCTCGGCGTCTCGATGCTGGTCGATGCGATCAACAACCGCAAGCCGTCGGGCGCCTCGGAATCCACGGTTCTGGGACCCTTCCACGTCGCCGATGCGCCGGAACTGCCGATGGGATCGAACATCTGCCTCGACCAGAAGGGCGAGCCGATGTTCGTGCATGGCCGCATCCTCGATACCGAGGGCAAGCCGATCGCAGGCGCCAAGATCGACGTCTGGCAGGCCAATGACGAGGGCTTCTACGACGTGCAGCAGAAGGGCATCCAGCCCGACTTCAACCTGCGCGGCGTGTTCCGCACCGGCGCGGACGGACGCTACTGGTTCCGCGGCGTGAAGCCCAAATACTACCCGATCCCGGATGACGGCCCGGTCGGCAAGTTGCTCGGCGCTCTGGGACGCTACCCCTTTCGTCCAGCGCACCTCCACTACATCGTTGGGGCTGAAGGCTTCGATGCGCTGACCACGCACATCTTCGATCCGGACGATCCGTACATCGATTCAGATGCCGTCTTCGGCGTGAAGAAGAGCCTGCTCGCCGAATTCCGCAAGGTCGAGGACGCCGAAGCCGCCGCCAGGGCCGAGGTCGCGGCGCCGTTCTACGACGTGGAGTTCGATTTCGTGCTGTCGCGCAAGGGAGAAAACTGATGGCCGCACTTGAGAAGATGTTCGATGTCAGAGGCAAGTCGGTGATCGTCACCGGCGGCGCCAGCGGCATCGGGCAGGCCTATGCCGAGATCATGGCCGAGCACGGGGCGAAGGTCTGCATCTTCGACCTGAACCCTGCCGGGTTGGAGAAGACCGTGGCGGCGATCAGGGCGGCGGGCGGCGATGTCTGGGGCCAGGTCGTCGACGTCGGCGACCGTGCGGCCATGGAAGCAGCCTTCGACAAGGTGGCCGAGAAGGCCGGCTTGATCGATGTCGTGTTCGCCAATGCCGGGATCGACGCCGGTCCGGGATTCAACACCCCGACGGGCGAAAGGAACCCCGACGGCGCCATCGAGAACCTGCCCGATGAGCACTGGGACAAGGTGATCGAGATCAACCTGACCTCGGTCTACACCACGATCAAGCATGCCGTGCGGCACATGAAGCCGAATGGCGGCGGCCAGATCATCGTCACGTCGTCCATCGCCTCGCTGATCAACGAGAGCATCGTGGGCACACCTTACATGCCCGCAAAGGCCGCGGTGAACCATCTCGTCCGCCACATGGCGATGGAACTCGGCGCCTACAACATCCGCATCAACGCCATCCTGCCAGGTCCGTTCATCACCAACATCGCCGGCGGCCGGCTGCGCAATCCGGCGGACCGCAAGGCCTTCGAGGCCCAGTCGCTTATCGGCCGGATCGGCGACCCGGAAGAGATCAAGGGCCTGGCGCTTTATCTGGCCTCGCCGGCCGCGTCCTACGTCACGGGCTCGCTGATCGTCATCGATGGCGGCTCTCTGCTGCGGATGACCTAGGCCTTGTCGAATTGAGGCCGGCACCGTCGATGAGGGCGGGCCGGGGAGAGCTTAACAACGGGAGGAACCGACAATGACCTATTACAACAGACTGGTGAAATCGGGCTTGCGGCCCAGCCGGCGAAGCGTCCTGAAGGGGATTGGAGCCGGCGTTGCCGCCAGCACGCTGGGCATGCCGACCTATCTGCGCGCCGCGACGGCGGGGAAGATCAAGCTCGGCTATCTCAGCCCGACGACCGGGCCGCTCGCCCTGTTTGGTGAAACGGATGGCTACACCTTGCAGAAGATACGCGCCCTGCTCGGCGGCCAGCTGCAATGCGCCGACGGTAATACTTACGAAATCGAGATCCTCGATCGCGACAGCCAGTCCAATCCGAACAAGGCATCGGAAATCGCCGGAAACCTGATCCTCAACGACGAGGTGCATCTGCTCGTGCCGGCCTCGACCACCGACACGATCCTGCCCGCGGCCGAGCAGGCCGAGCTTTATGAGACCCCCTGCATTTCCTCCGGTGCTCCCTGGCAGGCGGTGATCATGCCGCGCGGCGGCGGCAAGCAGACCTTCGACTGGACCTATCATTTCTTCTGGGGCCTCGACGAGGCGTTGAACACCTTTGTCGGACTCTGGAACCATCTGGAGACCAACAAGAAGGTCGGGATGCTATTTCCGCAGAACATTGACGGCGAGACCTGGGGCAACGACGAATACGGTCTGCCGGCGCCGACCCGCAAGGCCGGCTACGAGGTCGTGGTGCCCGGCTATTTCCAGCCGCGCACCAATGATTTTTCCGCACAGATCGCCGAGTTCAAGAAGCAGGGCTGCGAGATCATCGGCGGCATCACCTATCCGGACGATCTGAAGACCTTCGTCACCCAGTGCAACCAGCAGGGCTTCAAGCCGAAGGCGGTCACGGTGGCGGCGGCACTCTTGTTCCCGGGTGGCGTCGAGGCCATGGGTCCTCTAGGCAACGGCATGTCCTCGGAGGTCTGGTGGACCCCGGCGTTCCCGTTCAGGTCGTCGCTGACCGGGCAGGTCAGCAGCGACATCGCCAGCCAATGGGAAGTCGATTCGAAGCGCCAGTGGACGCAGCCGCTGGGCTATTCGCATGCCTTGCTAGAGGTCGCGCTCGACATCCTGAAGCGCTCTTCCAATCCGCTGGACCGTACGGCCAACCGTGACGCTTTGGTCGCTACCGATCTGCAGACGCTGGTCGGTCATATCAAGTTCGATGGCTCGCCCCACAAGAACATCTGCAAGACGCCGATCTTCGGCGGCCAGTGGGTGAAGGGCGAGAAATGGCCTTATGACCTGAAGATCGTCGACAACACGGTCAATCAGCTCTTCGCGCCGCAGCAGGCTATTCAGCCGATCGCCTGGTGACATGAGCGGGGACGCGGGCAGAGTTATGGGTAGGGAAATCCTGATGAAAGCGCACGGCGTGTCGAAGTCCTTCGGCGCTGTCCGCGTCCTGCATGACGTGACTTTCGACGTGCATCGGGGCGAGGTGCTTGGCATCCTCGGCCCGAACGGGGCGGGCAAAACGACGCTGTTCAACATGATCAGCGGCGATTTGAAGACGTCCGGCGGCGAGATCCAGCTCGGCGACACCGCGCTTCGCGGCGAGCCGCCCTTCCGGCGCTGCCAGATGGGGATCGGGCGGACCTATCAGATCCCGCGTCCCTATTCCGGCATGACCACCTTCGAAAACCTGCTGGTCGCCGCCGCTTTCGGCGGCGGCCGGTCCGAGAAGCAGAGCTATGCTTTCTGCGCCCAGGTCCTGCGCGATTGCGAGCTCTCCGATAAGGCCAATGTCTCGGCCGGCGCTCTGACGCTGCTCGATCGCAAACGGCTGGAGCTGGCGCGCGCGCTGGCGTCGGATCCGAAGCTGCTGCTGCTGGACGAGATCGCGGGCGGGCTGACCGACGACGAATCGAAGGCGCTGGTAGCGCTGGTGCGCCGCATCCGCGACCGCGGCATCACCATCGTGTGGATCGAGCATGTGCTGCACGCGCTGCTGGCGGTGGCCGACCGGCTGCTGGTGCTGAATTTCGGCGAGAAGATCGCCGAAGGCGTGCCCGCCGAAGTGATCGCGCTGCCCGAGGTCCAGCGCGTCTACATGGGGATCGAGGGATGACGGCCGTTCTTTCCACCCACGGGCTGTTGGCACGCTATGGCGATTTTCAGGCGCTCTACGGCGTCGACATCGAGCTGCACCAGGGTGAGGCCGTGGCTCTGATCGGCGCCAACGGGGCCGGAAAATCCACCCTCCTGCGTTCGATTATGGGCCTGCTCCCGGTCGGGCGCGAGATGGTGTTGCTGCACGGCGAGCCCGTCGGCGGCACCGCCACCGACCGCATGGTGCAGAAGGGTGTCGCCATCGTGCCGGAGGGCCGCCGGCTCTTCACCGGCATGTCGGTCGAGGACAATCTGCGCGTCGCCATCGACCAGGCCGCGCGCATGGGCGCCAAGGGCGGATGGACGCTGCCACGGTTGCATCAGCTGTTCCCGATCCTCAAGGAAAAGGCCCGCACGCAAGTGCAGAGCCTCTCGGGCGGGCAGCAGCAGATGGTGGCGATCGGCCGCGCGCTGCTGTGCCAGCCGCGGGTGCTGCTCTGCGACGAGATCAGCCTCGGCCTCGCGCCCAAGGTGATCCGCGAGATCTATGCCGCCTTGCCCGAAATCCGCGCCACCGGAACGGCGATGATCGTGGTCGAGCAGGATGTCGGCCTCGCTCGCACCGCCACGGACCGCCTCTACTGCATGCTGGAGGGCCGCGTGACCCTGACCGGCAGGTCCGCCGAAATCACGCGCGAGCAGATCGGCAAAGCCTATTTCGGAGCGGATCATGGAGTGGTTTGACGCCTTGGTGCAGGGTGTCCTGCTGGGTGGCATGTATGCCCAGTATGCGCTCGGCATGGCGCTGATGTTCGGCGTCATGCGGATCGTCAACATCAGCCATGGCGATCTGGTGATCCTTTTGTCGCTGATAGGCATCTCGATCGCCACGGCCTGGGGTCTGGGACCGCTGCCTGTGCTAATCGTGCTGGTGCCGCTCGCGGTGCTGATGGGCTGGGTGCTGCAGAAGGCCGTGCTGAACCGCGTGGTGGGCAGCGATCCGCTGCCCTCGCTGATCGCGACCTTCGGACTGTCGATCGCGCTGCAGAATCTGATGCTCCAGATATGGTCTGCCAACAGCCGGTCGTTGCCCGGCCATGGGATCGAGAGCCAGTCCATCGAGATCGGAGGTATCTATGTCGGCCTCCTGCCGCTGATCGTGCTCGCCGTCGCCACGGGACTGACATGGGGCCTCGACCTGGCGCTGAAGCGCACGCGCTTAGGCCGGGCGCTCCGCGCCGCGTCGGCCGATGTCGAGGCGGCGGCGATGACAGGCATCAACCCGCGCGCCGTCTATGCGATGGCGACAGCGGCGGCGGTCGGCATCCTCGGCTTTGCAGCCGTCTTCCAGGCGTTGCGGTCGACCGTTGCGCCGGCCGATGGACCTGCCCAGCTGATCTACGCGTTCGAAGCGGTGATCATCGGCGGCATGGGGACGGTATGGGGCGCCTTCGCCGGCTCGATGGTGCTCGGCATCTCGCAAGCCATCGGCTTCCGCATCGATCCGGGCTTCGGCGTGCTTGCCGGACATATCGTCTTCCTGATCGTGCTGGCGACCCGCCCTCAGGGCCTGTTTGGAAAGGCATTGTCATGAGTGCGATCCCCTATACGGCAACCGAGGTGCCCGAGGTCCTGGTCCAGCGCCAGACCCGGTCCGGTCGCATCGCGATGACGCTGGCGGTACTGGCCATGATCGGTGTCGCTGCCATGCCGTGGTGGGCCTCGACTGGCACGATCCGGTCGGTTCTGGTGCTTTGCTGCTATATCGCCGTCGCGCAGATGTGGAACCTGCTCGCCGGCTATGCCGGCCTCGTCTCGGTGGGCCAGCACGCCTTCATGGGTGCTGCCGGCTACGCGCTTTTCGTGCTGGCGCAGACTTACGGCATCAATCCGTTTGTGGCGGTCTTCCTTTCGCTTCTGGTTCCGGCCGCGCTGGCTGTGCCGATCTACCTGCTGCTGCATCGCCTGGATGGCCCCTATTTTTCGATCGGCACATGGGTGGTGGCCGAGGTCTTCCGGCTGACCGCTTCGAACCTGCCGCTCGTCAATTCCGGTGCCGGCATGTCGCTGCGCGTGATGAAGGACTATTCGGCCTTCGAGCGGAATGTCGCCATGTCGCTGCTTTGCGCGGGGATGCTGCTCGTCACGCTGGGCGGCAGCTACTGGCTGCTTCGTTCGCGCTTCGGCCTTGCGCTGATCGCCATGCGCGACAATCCGGTCGCGGCCGCCAGCCAGGGCGTGAATGTCGTCAAGCTGCGCTTCCTGATCTACGTCGCCTCGGCGGTCGGTTGCGGCCTCGCGGGCGCGATCTATTTCATGGCGCAGCTGCGCATCACTCCGGGTTCGGCCTTTGATCCGATGTGGGCGAACGTCGCGATCTTCATCGTCATGGTCGGCGGGATCGGGTCCATCGAGGGCGTTCTGATCGGATCGCTGATCTTCTTCATCGCGGACCGCTGGTTCGGCGAATACGGCGCAACCTATTTCGTCGTCCTCGGCCTAATGACGCTTCTGGTCGCGCTCTACGCCCGGACGGGCATCTGGGGCCTGATCTCGAAACGGTGGGATGCACCATGGTTCCCGATCCGACGCAAGCTCGTCGACCCGAACCGCTGACGAGGAGGATTTCATGAGAGCCGCCATCTTCGATAGGGTCGGCGTCCCGCTGCGGATCGGCACGGTGCCGGACCCGACGCCGGCACCGGACGAGGTCGTCTTGCGTGTCGCCGCCTGCGGCATCTGCGGCAGCGATCTGCACATCACCGAAGATCCCGTGCCTTTCGGCATTGAGGCAGGCTTCGTGCTCGGCCATGAATTCTCTGGTGACATCGTCGCGGTCGGATCGGAGGCAACGGGCCTTCGGACCGGCGACCGTGTCGCTGTCGCGCCTATGCGCGGTTGCGGACACTGCGAGGCCTGCGAGCGCGGCGATCCGGCGCGCTGTCACGAGATGGAGCTGATCGGCGGCGGCTATGCGCAATACGCGACCGTGGCCGCACGCCAATGTCATATCCTGCCCGACGATGTGGCGCTCGAGGATGGTGCGTTGGCCGAGCCATTGTCGGTCGCTCTGCATTGCATCGTCCGCTCGGGCATGAAACCGGGAGATCGGGTCGCCATCCTGGGCGCCGGGCCGATCGGACTGCTCGTCGCCTTCTGGGCGCGGCGGATGGGGGCGTCGCGTGTCGTGGTGGCCGACATCCACGGCCATCAGCGAGAGCGTTCGCTTGCTCTCGGCGCGACCGGCTTCGCGCTTTCGGGCGAAAGGCTGACCGAGAACCTCGCCGATCTCTGCGGCGGAGCGCCCGACATCGTCTTCGAATGCGTTGGCAAGCGCGGCCTCATCGGCGCGGCGGTCGAAGCGGTGCGGCTGCAGGGTACGGTGGTCGGGGTCGGCCTCTGCATTGGCGGAGATCAGTGGGACCCGTTCATTGCGCTGATGAAGGAAGTGAACCTGCTGTTCTCGGTCTTCTTCCATCAGCGCAACGAATTCGGCGTTGCCCTCGATGCGCTGCGCGGCGGACCTTTCGCGCCGCAGGCTCTGATCACCGATCGGATCGACCTCTCGCCGGTTCCGCAGATATTCGAGAGCCTTCGCCGTCGCACCACGCAATGCAAGGTGCTGATCCAGCCGGACCTTGTTTGAGGCCGGACCTGTTTGAGGAGAGTGTAAATGGCCGTTCAATTCGAAACGCTCGAATACGATATCGGTGGCACGAAGACAGTGGTGAAGACCATCGGTCAGGGCAAGCCCGTGCTGTTCCTGCACGGCGCCTCGACGCTTGAAGGCTTCGACTTCGCGGAGGGCCTCGCCGACCGCTTCCGCGTGCTCTGTCCGAGCCATCCGGGCTTCGGCTTTTCTGGTCCGGCGCCGCATGTGGCAGGGATGTCCGACATGGTTCTGCACTATCTGAACCTGCTCGATGTCCTGGATCTGCCGGAGAAACCTCATCTCATCGGCTTTTCCATGGGCGGCTGGATGGCGACCGAACTCGCCGGCCTTGCACGCGAACGCTTCGACAAGGTCGTGCTGATCGCGCCGGCAGGGCTCAACGATCCCGCGCACCCGGCCACCGATCTGGGCGCGGTCGCACCGCAGGAGCTGCCGGCCTATCTGGCGCATGATGTCTCGGTGGCGCTGCGTTATTTCCCGGATGGATCGGACCCCGCCTTTGCGGAGGCCTTCGGCGCCGATCGCGCCCGCGAAGGCGAGACGCTCGGCCGGCTGCTGGCGTCGTTTGGCATGGGCCATCCGAACCTGCGGCGCTTTCTGGCGCGCATCGCCAATCCGACGCTGGTCGTCTGGGGCACCAGGGACCGTCTGCTGCCGGCGAGCCAGGCGCCGCTCTTCGTCGAAGCCCTGCCCGACGCACGGCTGATCCTGGTCGAGGACGCCGGTCATTTCGTCATGCAGGAAAAACCCGAAACGCTCAGGAAGATCGGCGACTTCCTCGCCGGCTGACCGCATTTTAAAAAGGAGGAGAAGACGATGAACAAACCCATCAAGCACGGCTCGTGGGGGACGACCACCGACTATCGCGACTTGCTCAGGCAGATCACGGAGATCGGGCCGGCCCTGGAAGCCAACGCCACCGCCGATGAGGAGAGCGGCGAACTGACTGCGGCCACGTTCGAGCTGCTGAAGCCGCTGCGCATGTCGCATATCTTCGCCGCGGAGAGCCTCGGCGGTGCGCAGTTGCGACCCACCCAGGGTCTCGAACTGCTGGAGACGATCACCTGGTATTCGGGAGCGGCTGGCTGGGTTTCCATGGTGCATTGCTGCATCGGTGCGATGTCGGCGGCCTTTCTGCCGGACAGCGCGGTCGAGCGGCTGTTCGCGCCGGGCACCGACAACCGTTTCTCGGGGCAGGGCGCGCCGCTTGGCATGCTGAAGAAGGTCGACGGTGGTTACCGGCTGAACGGCAAGTGGAGCTATGGCAGCGGCTTCAGCCACGCCACTTATAGCCACAGTGCCGCCTTCGTCGATGACGGCACCGGCAAGCCCGCCAAGGACGAGAAGGGCAACTTGATCATCATGTGCGCCCATGCGCCGATCTCGCAGCACAAGCAGCTCGGCAATTGGGACGTTCTGGGCCTCGGCGGCACCGGCAGCATCGACTATGCGGCCGAGGACGTCTTCATCGCCGACGATCTCGTCTTCCCGATCCTGACCGCACCGCCGCTGCGCCAGAAGGAGTTCTTCAGTCTCGGGGTCGTTGGCCTCGCCGCCATCGGTCATACCGGCTGGGCGCTCGGCACCGGGCGGCGGATGCTGGACGAGATCGCCAAGTTCGCCCGCTCGAAGTCAGGCCGCGCCGGACTGATCGGCGAAAGCGAGAAGTTCTGGCACGACTATGGCCGCGCCGAAGCCCGCTATCGCGCTGCTCGCGCCTTTGTCTTCGAAGTCTGGCGCGACATCGAGGCGACGGTCGAAGCCGGCAACAGCGTATCGACGCGCCAGATCAGCCTTGTCCATCTGGCCAAATCCGAGATTCACGAGGTGGGCGTCGATATCTGCAACTTCGCTTACCGCGCCGGCGGCGGCGCGTCGCTGCGCGCCGGTGTGATCCAGCGCACCTTCCGCGAAATGATGGTGGCTGCCAACCACTTCACGATCGCGCCGTCGATCGTCACCTCGGCTGGTCGCGATATCGGCGGCCTGTGGAGCGATCGCACCTGGCAGTTCTACGACCTGATCGAGAAGAAGTAGTCGCAAGGCCGGACCGCGGACGCTGTCCGGCCCTTATTTTACGCTGCAGAAGAGAGACGTCGATGAGCTTCCCGCATCCGATGACCAACGCCTTCCGCGAAGCGTTTCGCCACCACCCGGCCGGCGTTGCCGTGATCACGGCCGATCCCGGCGACAGACCGGTGGCGATGACCGTATCCTCGCTGATCTCGGTAAGTGCCGCGCCGCCGGTCGTCGCTTTCTCGCTTTCGATGAAGTCAACTTCGTCGGAGCCCTTGCTACGGGCCGAGACCATGGTGATCCACCTGCTGCGCTTCACTGATATCGACCTGGCGCAGCTCTGCGCGTCGAGCGGCGCGGAACGCTTCCCTCCGGGAGGCGCCTGGGCGCGGCTGCCCACGGGCGAACCGCGCTATACCGGCGTTTCGACCTGGTTCCGCGCCCGCCGGCTTGGTATCTTGCCGATCGAGGGCGCGACGCTGGTCGCGGCCGAACTCCTTGACGGCGAGGTGCAGCCGGACGAGGTCCCCCCGGAGGCGCATTCGCTGGTCTATCTCGACCGTCGCTGGCATCGCCTGCACAAGGAACTGGATGGGGTGGCTGAGCTTCTTGAGTCGTCGCGTTTTCTTTGAACGGCGCCGAAGCGGCGCGGGTTGTCCGGTCGTTGCGCACGGAACTCGCAAAGCCAGTCGAAGCGCGTCCGGCGTCAGTCGCACCGCGCTCCCTGGCTCGCCGCGCAGGGTTGAGGGTCATCAGGCCAGCTGGCACTGGCCGGAACTTCGTCCCGCATCGGATGCCGTGCGAGTGGATGGCAATTTTTTGTCGCAGATGATGTAAGAGTTTTCCGCAAAATATCTCACATGTTGACGTTAACTTAACATGCTATTATGGTCTGTTTGCCGCGCCGGATGCGTCGCTTTTGTATCACCGTTGCTCGTTGATTGTCGTCATGTCTGTCATCCCTATCCCAACCTGCAGGATTGCCTTGCAGCGCCCTTCACCAGTTGCTGAAAGCGGCGGCGCCCATGCCCAGTTTGCTCGGAATCGATAACGGTCTCACGGTCACCAAGGCGGTGATCTTCGATGCCGATGGCACGCAGTTGTCCGTGGCGCGTCGGCGGGTTCCGCAATCGATGCCCCATGCACACTGGGTGGAGCGCGACATGGCCGGCCTCTGGCAAGCGACCGCCGATGCAATCAAGGAGGCGATCGCGCTGTGTGGCCGCCCGGCGGACGACATCAGGGCGGTGGCGGCGACCGCGCATGGCGACGGTCTCTATTTGCTCGACAAGGATCGTCGGCCGCTAGGCCCCGGGATCCTGTCGCTCGACAGCCGCGCCGGCGAGATTGTCGAACGATGGTCGGCGGACCGGGTCTTCGGAGACGCGCTAGCGCGAACAGGCCAGGCGCCCCACGTCTCGGCGCCGTCGGCGCTGCTGGCCTGGATCAGGAAGCACGAACCGGAACGCTTTAGTCGCATCAGACACATACTGGCCTGCAAGGACTGGCTGCGCTTTTGCCTGACCGGCACGATCGGCACCGACCGTACCGAGGCCAGCACCTCATTCACGGATTTCCGCACGCAGGATTACGCGCCGGAAGCAATGCGCATCTTCGGGCTGGACGATCTTTTTGACGCGCTGCCTCCGATAGCGCATTCGGCTGAAATCGCCGGGCATGTCACGGCCGAGGCAGCCGAAATGACCGGCCTTGCCAAGGGAACACCGGTTGCGTGCGGGCTGCATGACGTGACTGCCTCCGCACTTGGCATGGGCGGTCATGAGGAGGGCGTGCTCGCCATCGTCGCCGGGACCTATTCCATCAACGAAGTCGTCTCTTCGCAACCGCGCGTCGACCCGCGTTGGCTCTGTCGCAACGCCATCGACGCAGGCCGCTGGAACAACATGGCGATCTCGCCGGCCTCGACCGCGAACTACGACTGGTTTCTCGACACGTTCTGCCGCTCGGAGCAGGAAAAGGCATCGGTCGATGGTGACTCGATCCACGAGTTTCTGGCAGGGGAGATCGACGCGGCGCTGAAAAAGCGGTCGACCATCCTGTTTCATCCCTATCTGTTCGGCTCCCCCTTTGGCGATGTTGCCAGCGGCAGCTTTGTCGGCCTGCACGGCTGGCACGATCGCGGCGATATGCTCAAGGCGGTTCTGGAGGGCATTGCTTTCAATCATCGCACCCATGTCGAAGCCTTGCGCGACGGATTTGCCATCAGCGAAATCCGCCTGACCGGCGGCGGCTCGCGCAATCCGGCCTTCGTTCAGATGTTTGCCGATGTACTGAACGCCCCGGTCATCGTCACCTCGACCGACGAGGCCGCGGCCTTTGGCGCTGCGCTTTGCGCCGGTGCGGCGGTGGGCATCTTCGCGACGCCGCAACAGGGCGCCAGGCAGGTCGGCATGACGGTGCGCCAATACGAGCCTGTGCCCGCCTCGAGTGCTGTGTTCAACGAGCGCTTTTCCCTCTATGGCCGCATAGCCGGTGCGCTCGAACCGCATTGGCCTGAGATCGAGAAGCTGGCGCGGCCAGACACTGGGAGAACCGCATGATCAAGGCCGATGAACGACGCGAAGAGATCGCCGACTATGTGATCAAGCTCGGCCAGGTGCGCATCGACGATCTGGTCGAGCATTTCGGCGTGTCGCGCATGACCATCCACCGGCACATCGACCGGTTGGCGCAACAGGGCGTGCTGCGCAAGCTGCACGGTGCGGTGACGGTTCAGCCTTCCGGCCTCTACGAAAGCGCTTTCCGCTACCGGGTGACGGTCAACCGGGCCGAGAAGGATGCCCTGGCGCGGGCAGCACTCGATTATGTCGAAGCCGGCCAGGTGGTGATGCTGGACGATTCCTCCACGGCAAACGCCGTCGCCACACTGCTGCTCGACGTCAAGCCGCTAACCGTCATCACCAATTCAGTGGCGACGGCTTCCCTGCTGACCAATGTCGACGAACTCGACTTCATCTGTCTCGGCGGCCAGTACCACGGCACCTACAACGCCTATATCGGCATCGTCTGCGAGAACGCCGTGGCGCAGCTGCGCGCCAATGTGCTGATCTGTTCGGCTTCGGCCATCACCGGAACCACGGCCTTCATCCAGGATCCCAATGTGGTGCGGGTCAAGCAGGCGATGATGGCCGCATCGGTCAAACGCATCCTTCTGATCGACCATGCCAAGTTCGACAGAATCGCACTGCATGTCTTCGACGATCTGACCAGCTTCGATGTCGTGCTGGTGACCGAAAGCCTGGGCGATGCGCGGGCGCAAGCCCTCGAACGGGCAGGCGTGAAGCTGCGCATCGTCAAGACGAAAGCGTCATGAGCTCGAGCGAAGCAATACGTACGGAAAATTCCGCCGGGCGTCTGGCCGCCATGGCCGGGACCGGCGAGGTCGACGTCGTCATTCTCGGCGCCGGCATCAACGGGGCTGGTCTGTTTCGCGATCTGTGCGCGCAAGGCGTCAGCTGCGTGATCGTCGACAAGACGGATTTCGGCTCGGGCACCAGTGCCGCGCCATCGCGGCTCATTCATGGTGGCTTGAAATACCTCGAAACCGGCGAGTTCGGTCTGGTGGCGCAGTCGACGCTCGAACGCAATCTGCTTTTGAAGAACGCGCCACACTATGTCAGCCCGCTGCCGACCGTCATCCCGATCTTCTCCTGGAGCAAGGGAATGCTGGCGGCGCTGCGAACGCTGTTCGGCTCGACCAGTGCGCCACGCAGCCGCGGCGCCATCCTGATCAAGATCGGCCTGATGATCTATGATTTCTACGGCTCGCGAAACCAGGTCATGCCGCGCCACCGCATGGTCGGGCGGCGCCACGCGCTCAGCGAGATGCCGGCGCTCAACCCCTCGATCGTCGCCACCGGCACCTACTACGACGCCAAGATAAGCCACCCCGAAAGGCTGGTGCTCGAACTGATCCTCGATGGGTTGCAGGCAAACGTGGCCTCGGCCAGCGCGAACTACACGGCGCTTGTGAAGTCCACCAATGGCATTTTGACCTTCCAGCCGGAAAACGGCGCGGCTTTTTCGGTCCGGCCGAAGCTGGTGGTCAATGCCGCCGGTCCGTGGATCGACAATGTCAACGATTTGCTTGGCGCGCCGTCGAAGATGATCGGCGGCACCAAGGGTTCGCACATTCTGTTGAAGCACGACGAATTGGTCAAAAGCCTTGCCGGGCGCATGCTTTATTTCGAGGCTGATGACGGCCGTATCTGCCTCGTCTACGACTATCTCGGCCTGGCGCTGGTCGGCTCCACCGACATCAAGGCCGACAATCCCGACGCGGTGCGCTGCGAGCCTGACGAAGTCGAATACCTGCTCGACAGCGTACGGACGCTGCTGCCGGGGATGGCGTTCGAGCGCGACCAGATCGTCTACGCCTATAGCGGCATCAGGCCGCTGCCAGCCTCGGATGCATCGGTGCCCGGGCTGATCAGCCGTGACCACTCGGCGCCGGTCGCCGAGCCGGATCGAAACAGACCTTTCGCGGTGATCTCGCTGGTCGGCGGCAAATGGACGACATTCCGTGGCTTCGCCGAGGAAGTCGCCGACACCGTGCTCGATCGCCTGCAGCGCTGCCGCAAGGTGACGACGCAAGCCATGCCGATTGGCGGCGGCAAGGATTTCCCGCTTGACACCGCAACGCGAGCAACCTGGCTGGCTCTGGCTCACTCGGAGACGGGGGCCGAGGAACGGCGTCTCGATGAGCTGCTGTCGCGATACGGCACCAGAGCCACGCAGATCGCCACGCACGGGTCGGGTGATGAGGGTCGGCTGCCGGATTCAGAAAGCTACAGCCGGTCGGAAATTGACTACATCGTCCGCAACGAGTTCGTCGAACATCTGGCTGATATCGTTATGCGCCGCAGCACCCTGGCGATATCAGGTTCCCTGACAGGCCGGGATCTGCAGGAGATCGCCGCGATTGCCGGACGGGCGCTGGGCTGGAGCGCCGTGCGCCTTGCAGAGGAAGTCGCGGCCGCCGTTGTGGAACTTGAGGGCCGGAACCTGATGCGGTTGGACTGATCGTTCCGTCGCCGGTGCTCTTCCCACGGCAATCCGGTCGGTTTGCCCAGGGATGTGCCGCGTGCGCAATCGCCCAGCTCACAGACAGATTGGGATTTCCCCAGAGCGGACATTATTTATTAAAAACAAATAGTTGATGCAAAACAGAATGGCGTCAGACTGTCCAATTTTGCTCGTTTAAGAAGGAGGTAACACAGATTGACGTTAAATTAACAGCGTCATACGATCGAATAATATGCTTATCTCCTAATAGGCCGATGCTGCCTGCCGAGATCTGTGAATCTCCGCAGGCGTGCGCCAAATCCAGCGAGGGATTGACAGCAATGCAAGGATGTGAAAATTTTTGCAGACAAAGATAATAATATCATCTCAGGGAGGAGATGGCTTGAAATCCGGCGGAACCGCTAACCGCGACCATGAATCCAGCCTCGCCACCCGCGCGGCCTGGCTTCATTATGCTGGAGGTCTGACGCAGGCCCAGGTGGCCAAGCGGCTCGGCCTGACCAGCCTCAAGGCGCATCGGCTCATCACCCGGGCCACCCAGGATGGCCTTGTCAGGGTGATCATCGACGGCGACGTCGGCGAATGCATCGACCTTGAGCAGCAGCTGATCGATGCCTACGGGCTCGATTACTGCGAGGTCGTTCCTGATCTCGATCAGGACGAGCTGCCGCTGAAGCCGCTTGGCATCGCCGGCGCTCAGTTTCTGAAGCGGGAGATCGATCGCGGCGAGGACATGCTGATCGGCGTCGGCCATGGCCGTACCCTTGCCGCAAGCGTCGAGTATCTGACGCGCACAGCCGCCGCCCATATCCGTTTCGTCTCGCTGCTTGGCGGCGTGACGCGCAAATTCGCGGCCAACCCGCACGATGTCATGCATCGTCTGGCCGAGCGGACCGGCGCGCAGGCCTACGTGATGCCGGTGCCCTTCGTCGCCAACACCGCCGAGGACCGTGAGGTGCTGCTTGGCCAGCGCGGCATCAGCGATGTCTTCGACCTCGCAAGCCGGTCCGACCTGATGTTTGTCGGCATAGGGACCGCCGAGCGGGAAGCTTCGCTGGTCGCTACCGGCATGATCGAACATTCCGAAATCGATGAGGTCAAACGGGATGGCGGCGTCGGCGAGCTGCTCGCCCACTTCTTCGATGACAACGGACGCCCGGTGGAAACGGCGCTGTCGGACAGGATTTTGGCGCTTCCGCGGGACCAGTTGAAAGGCCGCCGGATCGTCGCTGTCGCCGGCGGCAAGGTGAAGATACGCGCCGTCAAGGCGGTGCTCGAAAGCCGTTATCTCAGCGGCCTGATCACCGACGAGTCCACCGCCCGTGCCCTTGTCGAACAGAACAAACCCAATGGTGCCAAGCGCCATGTGAACGGAGGATCGTCAAATGCGTGACAAGCGCGGATCAGCCTTGCTGGCGGTTGCGTCATGAGCGCGAAGGCCGCCACCGCATCGACCAGGCCGGCTTCGCCCGGCCTGCGTCGGGCACTTGCGGGCGCCGCGGTTGTCGTCCTGCTCGGCGCCATGGCGCTCGACACCAAGGTGGTCAGGATCGGCTCTGCCGGCGATGTCCGCAGCGCCGTCTTTTCCGCCGCCGACTACGGCAAGTCGGAGTTTCCCAAGGTGCAGGCCGATGTCGAGGCGCGTGCCGCCGACGCGGTGACGGTGGCGAGGGCGATCGCCAAGGACAGGGCAACGGCGGAAAAGGAATACGGTGTGCCTGCGGGCGTCGGACCGGTCATCTCGGTCAAGTTCACCGGTATCGTCGGCGAAGGAAAATCCGGCATCTACAAGGTCGCAGTCGAGGGCGTGCCGGACACGCTGATGATCCGCGTGCAGACCGGGCCGGCGATCAACGGCACCGAGCTTCGTGACGCCACCGGCAAGATCACATTCGGCCAGTTCACCAATCAGATCGAATATCAGGACGCCGGCTCGGCGCTGAACAACGAGATGAAGAAGGAAGTGCTGGCGAAGGTCGACACCAGCGCCTTGACCGGCAAAACCATATCGGTGGTCGGTGCGTTCAAGCTGGTCAACCCGAAGAGCTGGCTCGTCACCCCCGTGAGGCTGGACGTCAAATGAAGCCGGCTGCCGACAACGGACCCGCGAATGGCGACGCCGTGCTTTCGGCGCGCAACATCGTCATGTCGTATGGCGGCGTCCATGCGCTCAAGGGCGTCAATTTCGACATCCATCGCGGCAAGGTCACCACGCTGTTCGGAGAAAATGGCGCCGGCAAGTCGACGCTGATGAAGATCCTCTCCGGCGTGGTCACGCCGACATCCGGCGAAATCGTGCTCGACGGCAATCTCGTCAGTTTTTCCTCATCCTCGGACGCACGCGATCGCGGCATCTCGATCATCCACCAGGAACTGAGCCTGGCGCCCAATCTCAGCGTTCGCGACAACATCTTCATGGGCCGCGAACTGCGCACCAGGACCGGCCTCGACTTCGCCGAAGAATCGCGCCAGGCGCGCGCGCTGATGGCCGACCTTGAAGAGGACATCGACCCGATGACCCTCGTCGAGGATCTGCGCCTCGGCCAACAGCAGATCGTCGAGATCGCCCGGGCACTGTCGGTCGATTCCCGGATCCTGATCATGGACGAGCCGACCTCGGCGCTCAGCGCGACAGAGGTGGAGGTGCTGTTCAAGGTGATCCGCGATCTGACCAGCCGCGGCGTCTCGATCGTCTACATTTCACATCACCTCGAAGAGGCGCTGCAGATCACCGACTATGCCGTTGTCCTGCGCGACGGCGCGATAACGGCGACGGCCGAAGCCAAGGATATCGATCTCGAGTGGATCGTGCGCAACATGGTCGGCGAGAATTTCGATCTCGGCTCGCCGCCGAGCGGTCATGAATTCGGCGAAGTCGCCCTGTCGATCGAGGATGTCAGCGTCGTCGACACTTCGGGCTCAGGTTATTCCGTCGTCGATCACCTGTCGCTGGATGTGCGAGCAGGCGAGATCGTCTGCATCTACGGGCTGATGGGCGCCGGGCGCACGGAGTTGCTGGAAGCCGTCGCCGGACGAGTGCCGATGGCGGGCGGCCGCGCGCTGCTGGAAGGCGAGGACGTCTCGGGGTTGAGCATTGCCCAGCGCATCTCCAAAGGGCTTGTGCTGGTTCCCGAGGACCGCCAGCGCGACGGGCTGGTGCAAACGATGACCGTCGGCCGCAATCTCTCGCTCGCCAGCATCGAAGCGTTCGCCAAGGGCCTGTTTCTGTCTCGTTCGAGAGAGCGAGAGCTGGTCGAAGACTCGATCCGCAAGGTGACCGTCAAGACCGCTGGCGGCAACGCCATGATCGGATCGCTGTCTGGCGGCAATCAGCAGAAGGTCGTCATCGGCAAGATGCTGACGACCAACCCGAAGGTCATCCTTCTCGACGAGCCGAGCCGCGGCATCGATGTCGGCGCCAAGGCCGAGGTCTTCCGCTTGCTGAGCGAACGCGCTGCGCAGGGCCTTGCCGTCGTCTTCTCGACCTCCGAGGTCAACGAGTGTCTCAGCATTGCACACCGCATCGTCGTCATGCGGCGTGGCAGGATTTCAGCTGAATTCGGCGCCAACGCCACCAAAGAGCAGATCATGGCCGCCTCCGGCGAAGCCGTGGTCGCCTGATCACCAGAATTTCGGAGCCCACACCATGACCGATGTCAGCCAGGCCAGAAAACAGTCCAGTCCAAGCGCGAGCGAAGGCTTCGATCTCGCCAAGCTGCTGCTCGAGGGCCGCGCTTTCTTTGCCCTGATCGTCATCATTGTCGTCTTTTCGATCCTGTCGCCCTACTACCTCTCGGTGGCCAACTTCCTGACCATGGCCTCGCATGTCGCCATCTTCGGAATCCTCGCGATCGGCATGCTGCTCGTCATCCTCAATGGCGGCATCGATCTGTCGGTGGGATCGACTCTGGGCTTGGCCGGCGTCGTTGCCGGTTTCCTGATACAAGGGGTGACGCTGACCTGGCTGGGCGTCGTTCTCTATCCGCCGGTCTGGGTGGTCGCGGTGCTGGCCTGCATGCTGGGCGCCGTCGTCGGGCTGATCAACGGCGTGCTCATCGCGCGATTCAAGGTTCCGGCGTTCGTTGCCACGCTCGGCGTCATGTACATGGCGCGCGGCCTGGCGCTGCTGATGACCAGCGGTCTGACCTACAACAATCTCGGCGGCAAGCCGGAGCTCGGAAACACCGGCTTCGATGCGCTTGGCTTCAACCGCCTGTTCGGCGTGCCGACGGGCGTCGTGGTTCTCGTGGTCATCGCGCTCGTTGGCAGTATCGTCCTGAACCGCACCGCTTTCGGGCGCTGGCTCTACGCCTCGGGCGGCAATGAACGCGCGGCCGAACTCTCCGGCGTTCCGGTCAAGACGGTGCAGATTTCCGTCTATGTGCTGTCGGGTATCTGTGCCGCCATTGCCGGTCTGATCCTGTCCTCGCAGTTGACGTCGGCGGGACCGACCGCCGGCACCACCTACGAATTGACGGCCATCGCGGCCGTCGTCATCGGCGGCGCGGCACTGACCGGCGGCCGCGGCAACATCCGCGGAACCCTGCTCGGGGCCTTCGTCATCGGCTTCCTGTCCGACGGTCTGGTGATCATCGGCATCTCATCCTACTGGCAGACAGTGTTCACGGGCGCGGTCATCGTGCTCGCCGTGCTCCTCAATGCCGTTCAGTATCGCCGCCGCAGCAAGCTCCCAAGCGCGACAGGTGGCCAACCGACTTCTCAGAAACGGGGGAAGGCCGAACCGGCCAATCCTGCCCAAGGGAAGACTGCCAGGTGAACTGGCAGCAACACCGCGTAATCATTGGAGGAATGTACATGAAAACCATGCTGAAAAGTCTGCTCGCCGCCGCGATGGTCGTCGGGTTCACGGCCGCCGCGTCGGCCGCGGGCCTGATCTCGATCATCGTCAACGATCCGGCCAACCCCTACTGGCTGACCGAGGGCAACGTCGCCAAGGCCGAGGCCGAGAAGCTCGGCTATACGGCCAATGTCGGCGCCCACAAGGGCGATACCAATACCGAAAGCAACCTGATCGACACTGCCATCACCAACAAGTCGGTGGCGATCATCCTCGATCCGGCCAACGCTGACGGCTCCGTCGGCGCGGTGAAGAAGGCGATTGCAGCCAACATCCCGGTGTTCCTCGTCAATGCCGAGATCAATCAGGAAGGCCTCGCCAAGGGGCAGCTCGTCTCCAACAACGCGCAGGGTGCTGCTCTCGGTGCCCAGCAGTGGGTGCAGGCCGTCGGTGAAAAGGGCAAATATGTCGAACTGCTCGGCGCCCCGTCGGACAACAACGCGGCCACGCGCTCGAATGGTTACGCGACTGTGCTGAGCCAGTATCCGGATCTCGAAAAGGCTGCCTCGCAGGTCGCCAACTGGGATCGTACCCAGGGCCACGACAAGATGCAGAGCATGCTGCAGGCCAATCCCGACATCATCGCGGTGATCAGCGGCAATGACGAAATGGCTCTCGGCGCGGTTGCGGCGCTGAAGGAAGCCGGCAAGCTCGCCGGCATCAAGGTCGGCGGCTTCGACGGTTCCCCGGACGCGGTTGCGGCGATCAAGTCTGGCGAACTGCAGTACACGGTGCTTCAGCCGGTCGCCATCTTCTCGGCCAAGGCCGTGCAGCAGGCGGACTCGTTTATCAAGACGGGTGCCACCGGTGCGGCGACCGAGAAGCAGCTGTTCGATTGCCTTCTCATCACCAAGGACAATGTCGACAAGTACACCGCTCCCTTCGTGCTGTCGGAATGAAACCTGCACAGGGGGTGTCCTTGCGGACACTCCCTGCCTCTTCTACGAAATGACTGCCCTCGTGAACTGCCTTCGAAACCAATCGGAATTTGCGGCATGAAAGACCTGCTGATCGGCATCGACGCGGGAACGTCGGTGATCAAATCGATCGCTTTCGATCTGTCCGGGCGGCAGCTCGCCATGACGTCGGTGCCCAACAGCTTCGTCACGCTGGAAGGCGGCGGCGCCGAGCAGGACCTCGATCAGACCTGGCGCGACATGGCGCGGACCGTTCGCGATCTCGCGGCCAAGATTCCCGACCTCGCGCAACGAACCGCGGCGGTGGCCATCACCGGGCAGGGCGACGGAACCTGGCTGATCGATGGCGACGGCTTGCCTGTCTCGCGCGCCTGGCTGTGGCTCGACGCCCGCGCCGGACATTTGGTGGACGAGATGCGCGCCGATCCCCGGGATCGCAGGCGGTTCGATCTGACCGGCACGGGGCTGAATTCCTGCCAGCAAGGCGCCCAGCTTGCCTTCATGAAAAAGAACCATCCCGACATGCTGGAGCGGGCGGCGACCGCACTGCATTGCAAGGATTGGCTCTACTTCAAGATGACGGGCGAACGCGCCACGGATCCCTCCGAGGGAACCTTCACCTTCGGCGATTTTCGGTCGCGCACCTATTCCGACGAAGCCCTCGACATCCTGGATCTGACGACGCATCGCCGCCTGTTGCCTCCCATGCTCGAAGGCACCACCGACCATCATCCGCTGTCGCGATCGGCGGCGGCGGAGACTGGCCTGCTCGAAGGCACGCCGGTGGTGCTGGGTTACGTCGATATGGTCATGACAGCGCTTGGAGCCGGCCTCTATGATCCCTCGGGTAATGTCGGCTGCACGGTCATCGGCTCGACCGGCATACACACGCGCTTCGCCGCCACTCCCGACGATGTCGTGCTGAACGACGATGGCTCCGGCTACACGATCGCCATGCCTATTCCGGGCGCCTTTGCACAATTGCAATCCAACATGGCGGCGACGCTCAACATAGACTGGGTGCTTGGCCTTGCGCGCGACGTGCTCACGACGGCTGGCGGCAAGCCTTCCCATGACGAGTTGCTGAAGGCCCTCGACGCTTGGGTGGAAGCATCGGAGCCGGGATCGCTGATCTACCAGCCCTACATATCGCTGGCCGGTGAAAGAGGGCCTTTCGTCGACCCTGACGCACGCGCCGGCTTCATCGGCCTTTCGGTCAAGCATGGCTTTGGCGATCTGGCACGCGGCGTGCTCGAAGGGTTGGCCTTCGCCGCCCGTGATTGCTACCAGGCGATGGGCGCCGTGCCGAGCGAGATCCGCCTGTCGGGCGGCGCCGCACGCAGCCCGTCGCTACGCCGCATCATCGCGGCGGCGACCCGGGCGCAGGTGCGCACCAGCAGCCGCCAGGAAGCAGGTGCTGCGGGTGCCGCGATGATGGCCGCGGTCGGGCTCGGCGTCTATGGCTCCATGGAAGACTGCGCCGCCGAGTGGGTGACACCGCTTCTCGGCGACTGCGATGCCTATGACGAGGCGCTGTCGCAAACCTACGATGCGCTCTTCCCTTCCTTCGTTGCGGCGCGCCAGGCGCTTCGACCGGTGTGGAAGGGCATGGCGCACCGCACAGGAGCAAGATCTTGAGCAATACAACAGATGTCGTCGATCTCTTCGTGATCGGCGGCGGCGTCAATGGGGCAGGCATAGCGCGTGATGCGGCAGGTCGCGGGCTGTCCGTCATCCTGTGCGAAAAAGACGATCTCGCCCAGGGCACCAGTTCGCGCTCTGGCAAGCTGGTGCATGGCGGCCTGCGCTATCTCGAATATTATGAATTCCGGCTGGTTCGCGAAGCGCTGATCGAACGCGAGGTGCTGCTCGAGGCGGCGCCGCACATCATCTGGCCGATGCGCTTCGTTCTTCCGCACAGCCCGCAAGACAGGCCGGCATGGCTGGTCCGGCTCGGCCTGTTTCTCTACGACCACCTTGGCGGCCGTAAACGCCTGCCGGGGACAAGAACGCTGAACCTCAGGACGGCACCCGAAGGCGCGCCGATCAAGGACGAATTCAGGCGCGGTTTCGAATATTCCGACTGCTGGGTCGACGATGCGCGCCTGGTGCTGCTCAACGCCCTGGACGCCAGGCAGCGCGGCGCCAGAGTGCTCACGCGCACCGCCTGTGTCGCGGCCCGCCGAGAAAACGGACTGTGGTCGATCGACATGCAGGACGGCCGCACGGGCGCCGTCACGAAAGTCCTCGCGCGCGCGCTCATCAACGCGGCAGGGCCCTGGGTCAACGACATTGTCAGCCGCGTTGCCGGGCAGAATTCGACGCGCAATGTTCGGCTTGTAAAGGGTAGCCATATCGTCGTGCCCAAATTCTGGGAGGGACGGCAGGCCTATCTCATCCAGAACAGCGACAAGCGGGTGATTTTCGTCAACCCCTATGAAAACGATCTGGCGCTGATCGGCACGACCGACATTCCCTATGAAGGCAGGCCCGAGGAAGTGGCTGCCGAGGCAAGCGAAGTCGATTACCTGATCAAGGTGGTCAACCGCTATTTCAAGCGGCAGCTGACGTCACAAGACGTGGTCTACAGTTTCTCGGGCGTGCGTCCGCTCTATGACGACAATGCCGACAATCCAAGCGCGGTGACGCGCGACTATATTTTCGAACTCGACGCCTCCAACGGCAACGCACCGCTGCTTTCGGTGTTCGGCGGCAAGATCACCACCTTCCGCAAGCTCTCCGAACACGCGCTGGAAAAGATCCAGCCGTTCTTTCCGGCGATGAAGAAAGCCTGGACGGCCAAAATTCCCTTGCCGGGGGGCGACCTCCCCAATGCGGACTTCGAGCAGTTCCTGAGCGATCTGCATTCCGAGTTTTCATGGCTCAGCCCGTCGCTGGTGAAGCACTACGCTCGAAGCTATGGAACCCGTGCCAGACAATTGCTCGCCGGCGCGCAAAGCGAGGTTGATCTCGGCCGCCGTTTCGGTCCCGATCTCTATGAGCGGGAGGCAAGGTTCCTGGTCGAGACCGAATGGGCAAGCACTCCTGCCGATATACTGGAACGCCGCACAAAACATGGCCTGCATATCAATGCAGCCGAGCGCAAGACATTTGAAGACTGGTTCTCCAACATCATGGCGAGGGCGGACTGATGGCCTTCACGCTTTCCCTCAACACCAATCCGCTGGTCAACCGCTTCGCCGATCCGGACGATCTGATCGACGCGATCGCCTATGGCATCGGCATCCGCGACGTGCAACTGACGCACGAATTCGTCAATCCGGGCTGGCCGGCGGCGGCGATTGTCAAATTCCTGCGCCTGTTCAACAGCGCGCTGTCGCGGACCGGTGTCAGGATCACCTCCGGCATGACCGGACCCTATGGCCGGCTCAATCATTTCGGCCATCCGGACGCGGATGTCCGGCACTACTATGTCGACTGGTTCAAGACGTTCGCCGACATTTCCGCCGAACTCGGCGCCTCAGGCATGGGCACGCAGTTCGCCATCTTCACCTACAAGGACTTTGACGATCCGCAACGGCGGGCAGCGCTTCTCGACATCGCGCTTGAATGCTGGCGCGAGGTGGCCGAACACGCCAAGGCGGCGGGCCTGTCCTATCTGTTCTGGGAGCCGATGTCGGTGGGTCGCGAGTTCGGCCACACGATCGAAAGCTGCGTCACGCTGCAAGGCGCCATCGATGCCGCGAAGCTGCCTATCCCGATGCAGATGATGGTGGATATCGATCATGGCGACGTGACCTCACCCGATCCTGCCGATACCGATCCCTATGCCTGGGCGAAAGCGTTTCCATTGCAATCGCCGATCATCCACATCAAGCAGTCTTCCATGAACAAGGGCGGGCACTGGCCGTTCACGGCCGCCTACAACAAGGACGGCCGCATAGTCCCGCAGAAGCTGCTGGATGCGGTCCGGCAGGGCGGCGGAACCGACAATGAAATTTGCCTTGAACTTTCCTTCAGGGAGAGGGAACCAGTCGATCATCAGGTTATCGAGATGATCCGCGAGTCTGTGGATTTCTGGGCGCCTTACGTCGACAGCGGCCGCGACAGTCTCAAGCCTCGGGCCTGAACGAATACGCCGCCCGAAAGCCGGCGCCGATGTCGGCCGGAAAAGTATCGAAGGAGAAAAAGAATGGCCCCATATTGGGTCGGCACGAGCTGGAAGATGAACAAGACGCTGGTGGAGGCGCTGCAGTTCGCCGATGCGTTGGCGGCCTTCGTGCCGGGTTTCGATCAGGCGGTACAACCTTTCGTCATTCCACCGTTTACCGCTGCGCGGCAGGTGAAAGCGGCGCTGGCCAACACCCACGTAAAGGTCGGCGCCCAGAACATGCATTGGGCTGACGCCGGCGCCTGGACGGGCGAAGTCTCGCCGGTGATGCTGAAAGATTGCGGGCTGGATGTAATCGAACTCGGCCATAGCGAGCGCCGCGAGCATTTCGGCGAGACGGATGCGACTGTGGGACTGAAAACGGCGGCGGCTGTCAGGCACGGTCTCGTGCCGCTGATTTGCGTCGGCGAGACGCTGGCTGAGCGTGAATCAGGCCGCGCCGGGGCGGTGTTAACGGCACAGGTTC
Organism: Mesorhizobium sp. M7A.F.Ca.US.008.03.1.1; assembly: GCF_003997495.1. GTDB lineage: Bacteria > Pseudomonadota > Alphaproteobacteria > Rhizobiales > Rhizobiaceae > Mesorhizobium. The sequence continues at coordinate 437,832 of NZ_RZRU01000001.1, forward strand.
TCGGCGCGCTGCAAGAGCTGAGCGGCGATCAACTGAAGGCGGAAATCCTCTTTGCCTACGAGCCCGTCTGGGCGATCGGCGAGAAGGGCATTCCCGCAAGCGCCGACTACGCCGACAGGCAGCAGCAGCTGATCAAGAAGGTTGCCGCCGACCGGCTGCCGATTGCCCCGCCTGTGCTCTATGGCGGCAGCGTCAATCCCGGCAACGCGGCCGAATTGATCGGCCAGCCGCATGTGGATGGTCTGTTCATTGGCCGCTCGGCATGGCAAGCGGAAGGCTACATCGACATTCTGAAAAAGGCGTCGGCCGCCATCGCGCGTTGACTGCTACGACACGGAAGAAAAGGAGTTCATCATCATGAAGATCGCACTCGGAGCCGACAGCGCCGGCAAGCCACTGCTCGACGTCATCGCCAAGCATCTCGCCAGCAAACCGGAGCTGCAGGTCGTCGACCTCAGCCAGGCCGGATTCTACGCCGATATCGCTGCTGCGGTCGGCCACGAAATTCTCGACGGCAACTACGACCGGGCCATCCTGTTTTGCGGCACCGGCATCGGCGTCAGCATCTCCGCCAACAAGGTGCCGGGCATTCGCGCCGCATTGACGCACGATACCTATTCCGCTGAGCGCGCCGCCAAGTCCAACAACGCCCAGATCATCACCATGGGCGCGCGCGTCATCGGTCCCGAACTGGCGAAATCGATCGCCGACGCATGGCTGGCCTCGGAGTTCGATCCGAACGGCCCCTCCGCCACAAACGTGCAGGCCATCGACAAGCTCGACGCCAAGCGCTGAGGCGCGGAAGGTCCGTTGCTGATCATGTGGTCAAGGCGACCCGCATCGCCTCGATCACGGTCACGGCGGAGGCGGCACCCGGGTCCATATGGCCAAGCGAACGCTCGCCAAGGCGGGAGGCCCGACCCTTGGTGGCGACCATTGCCTTGGTCGCTTCCGCGCCTGCCTTTGCCGCTTGTGCAGCAGCTTCGAGACTGCCCGCCAGATCCTTGCCGGAGGTCAGCGCTTCGCCCGCCGCCTGTGCGGCCGGCACCCATGCATCGATCATCGTCTTTTCGCCAAGCTCTGCCTTGCCGCGATCCTGAATGCCCTTGGCCATGGCCTGGAACAGGGCGACCACGTCCGCGTCGTCGAGCGTCGCCTTGCCCTTGACCGCTGCCGCGCCGCGCATGAACGCGGTCGCATAGAGTGGACCTGAGGAGGCGCCGACGGCATTCAGGAACGATTTTGCCGCCGTGTTCAGCAAGGTGGCCGGATCGGTGGTCTCGGTGTCCAGTGCGGCGACTGCATCGCGTGCCGCGGAAAATCCAAGCTCCATCGCGATGCCGTGGTCGGCGTCGCCGATAACTCCGTCAAGCGCACATAGTCGGTCCCTGTCGGCGGACATTGCGGTTGCGATCGCCGCGAACATCGCGACAAGGTGGGAGGTGTCGATTGTCGTCATGTCTAGTCCTTGCCACAGAAGTGGGTTTAGCCGGCGCGAAACATGGCGCAGTCGCAGGGGTGGTCCAGCATCGTCTGCAACTCGCCGTCCAGCCGATGCAGAGTGATCGAGGCCCCGGCCATTTCGAGCGAGGTGCAGTAATTGCCGACCCAGCTTGCGTGTATGGACACACCGATCTGATCGAGCCTCTGCTTCACGCGCCGGTTCATGATGTAGAGTTCCATCAGCGGCGTTGAGCCCAGCGAATTGACGAGCACCGCGACCTTGTCGCCGCGCGCCGGCGCCATCTCGTCGAGGATCCTGTCCAGCATCTCGTCGGTGATCTCGTCGGCTGTTTTCAACTTTTCGCGCGCGATGCCGGGCTCGCCGTGGATGCCCATGCCGATCTCCATCTCATCCGGCCCGATCTCGAAATTCGGCCGGCGTGTCTGCGGCAGCGAACAGGGCGACAGCGCCACCCCCATGGTGAAGGTGTGGTCGTTGGCCTTGCCGGCGATGCGCTCGCATTCGTCGAAGGACAACATCCGGTCGCAGGCGGCACCGGCCGCCTTGAAGATGAAGAAATTGCCGGCGACGCCGCGCCTCTTGTGCCGCTGGTCGCGCGGTGCCGAGGCGACGTCGTCGGTGCTCAGCACCGTGCGCACCTCGATGTCGTCCATGGCGGCCATCTCGGCCGCCATGTCGAAATTCATCACGTCGCCGGCATAATTGCCGTACATGAAGAGCACGCCGGCGCCGCCGCTGACTGCCTTGGCGCATTCGAGGATGGGGTCCGGCGGCGGCGAGGCAAAGACATTGCCGATGGCCGCAGCGTCAGCCAATCCCTTGCCGACAAAGCCGAGAAAGCTCGGCTCGTGGCCCGAGCCGCCGCCGATCACGAGGCCCACCTTGCCCTGGCGCGGTCCGTCGCGGGCGACGATGGAGCGTGGACTGCCGTCCACGCTTTTGAGATGGCGGGGATGCGCTGCCAGGATGCCTTCCAGCATCTCGTCGACGGCGCGGTTGCCATCGTTGATGATCTTCTTGGTCTGCACCCGGCATCCTCCCGATTTCGGCATTTTCGCAGATAATACCGGGTGTTACCGGGATTTCCACCCGGCAAGGCGCATTTCGCGTGTTGAAGTGCTCTCGCACAGCGGCACCTGAAATCCAGGTGTCGCCTGGTTCAAGTGCCGAGGCCGTCGCGGATGGCTGAGAAATAGCGATCGGTTCCGACCTGGCCGCCCTTGAGGGCGACCTCCAGTCCGTCGATCGCTTTGACGCGCGAGTGGGCAACGCAGAGCGGCGAGCCAGGCGAAGCGGGCAGCGGCATGCGGATTGTCAGGGCATCGACACCCATTTCGCCGAGTGCATGGCTCGACGTGTCGCCGCCGGCAATGACCACGCGTCGCAGGCTCTGTTCGATCGTCAGCGCTCGAAGGATTTCTCCAAGGCCGCGGCCAAGCTTGTGGCGGGCGCCTTCCTGCCGGTCGATTTCGGCGCCCCTGTCGGCACTGGGGCCAAGCGCGGTGTAGAGGATGACGCTGCGCCCGGCTTGCAGACTGGCACGGCCGCTTGCCATTGCGCGCGTGATAGCCTGCTGCGAAGCCTCCGAAACCAGTTCGACGGGATCGACCTCGATGCCGTCGAAACCGTCAGTCAGGGCATGCCGGATCTGCCGTTCGGTGGTCGGCGAACAACTGCCCGACACGACAGCTATTCGGTCGGCAGCGCCCGGCGGCATGAAACCTTGTCCATCGCCGACAATGTCATTCGACGCCCATTCGCCCAGCAACGCATACTCGACCCCGGACGAGCCGACGACAAAAGAACCGCCGGGCTTGCGAACGCGCCACAGCTCCTTGCCGGCCAAGGCCTGGGTTTCCAGATTGTCGACATCGACAAGCACGATGGCGGCGCCGTTTCCGATCAGGCGATCGAACGCCGCCGACCGTGACGCGGACTGCAGCGTCGCGAGGTCTACCAGCCCGGAACTCAGCGCCGTCTGCCGCGACAGATGGATCAGCAGATCGGATTCATCCATCGGTGTCGTCGGGTGGCGGCTCATCACTGGGTGGCGGTCGATGCGGAAATATCGATCGCGATAGGCGGCGAACAAATGGCCGAAGGCGGTGTAGCGCTTGAGCTGCGGCGCGCCGACCAGCAGCGGCACGCTGTCCTGCGCGAACACCGAGCGGCCGATTTCGATGGCCCGGCCGATGCTGCCGATCGTCGGGCTGGAATCGAAGGTCGAGCAGACCTTGTAGTGGCAGATCGCGGCGTTGAGCGTCTTCAGCCAGGCGAAGGCGTCGCGCAGATGCGTATCCATCCACTGCGGCGCCTCGCTGCGGCTGGTGCCGGCCAGCCCGATCGCCCGGCAATGGCCAAACCGGGACAGCAGGGCCGCGTCCGGCTGGCGCATGAACAGCACGGTCGATACGCCACCGAGCTCGAGCGCTTCCATGACGTCGGTCGAGCCGGTCAGGTCGTCGCCATAATAGCTGAGAAGCAGGTTCTGCATGGCGTCAGGCTGCCTTGCCGTCGCCGAATTTTTCGATCGACCGCGCCAGTTCGGGATGGTTCAAGGCGAAGTCCGCCAGCGGAATGCCGTCGACCGCTGCTTGCCAGGCTTGCTGCACGGCACGCACGCCGGCGCCCGGTCCGTCCGGATGGCTGACGATGCCACCGCCGCAGAGATAGAGAAGATCGACGGTCCGGCCGGTCCGCGCATATGTCTCAGGCGCCTGACCGCCCCACTGGCCGGAGCCCGCCACCGGCAAGGCGCAGTCCTCGGGTGAAAAGATCGGCATCGTCACTGACTTGAAGGATTCGACGAAAGAGTCATCCGGCTCCCAGTATTTCGAGGCGATGCCGTTGATCTGGAATTGGTCGACGCCGAGGAGCCGCCAGAACTGCTGCCAGACCTTGAAGTCCATGCCGAGGCCCGGGTGACGGGTCAGGATGTCCCAGCCGTTGCGGTGGGCATGCAGCACCAGACTGGAGCGCTTCCTTAGGAACGCCATGCCACCGAAGCCGATCGAATTGATGTTGATAACAGCGCAATTGCCGCCAGCCTTCGCCACCAGATCGTGGTTGCGCATCATCTCGTCCGGATCAGCGTGCGAAATGCCGAAGGCATACATCACCTTCTTGCCGGTCTTCTGCTCGTGATCGAGGATGAGCGGCATGATCGCATTCACCCGCTCGGCTAGCGGCGAATAGGCCGGGCTCATCAGTTTCTCATCGTCCTTGATGAAATCGACGCCGGCGGCGATCAGTTCCGCCACCATTGCCGCCGTCTCATGTGGCCGCAGGCCGAGCGCAGGCTTGACGATGGTGCCGATAATCGGGCGGTCCGTCACACCGGTTAGCCGGCGGCTGCCGGCGACACCGAACTGTGGACCGGGATGCGCGCCGCGAAAATCCTCCGGCAGCTTCATGTCGACGACGCGAATGCCGGTGAGGCCCTTGATCGAATAGGTGCCGCCGATGGCGATGGTCATCAGCGCCGAAAGGTCGGTGCCGATGGCATCGAACGGAAAGGTGATGTCTACATCCGCACGCTTGAACGGCCCGTTGCCGTCATCGGGCAGCGATGGCCGCTCGGCGTCGGGCAGAGGCCGGATCGCCAGCACGCGCGCCGCTACCCGGGCCTTTAGTTCCTCGGTCTCGCCGGGCAGCGCGACGAAGGTACCGGTCGACTGGTCGCTGGCGATCTTGGCCGCCAGCGCTTCGATGCTTCCAGGCGTTTCGATGCGGTAGGTGAGGGTGATCATGGTCCGCTGTTTCAAGCCGAGGCGTTCGAAAAAGGTTCACTGGTGTTTCAAATCTGGTATAATGAGTACATAAGTATTGCAAGTCATATCGGCAGCGGGATCGACAGACGGCAATTCCGGGAATTGCGGCGGCAGTGTTAGATAGGGCCGGGTCAAGGGAGTGATTCGCGACGATGAACCGTTCGGAACCGATTGTCCGGCGCAAGCTTTCCGATGAGGTCTTCTTGCGGCTGAAACGCCTGATCACCAGCGGCGAGCTGATGCCGGGCGACGACATGCCGTCGGAGCGCGAACTGATGGAGCGCTTCGAGGTCGGCAGGCCGGCGATTCGCGAGGCGATGCAGGCGCTGAGCAATATGGGCCTGGTCGCGATCTCGCATGGCGAACGCGCCAAGGTGCTGCAGCTCACCGCCAAGTCGATCATCAAGCAGGTCGACGGCGCCGCCAAGATCATCCTGTCGTCGTCGAAGGACACGCTGGAACACCTGAAGACCGCGCGCATCTTCTTCGAACGCGGCATGGTCAGGGAAGCCGCCGAAAAGGCCACCGCCGAGGATGTGCAGCGGCTGCGGGCAACCGTTGCCGAACAACGGGGCTTCCGGGGCGACTCCGAAGCCTTCATCTCCGCCGACATGAAATTCCATACCCAGATCGCGGCGATTTCCGGCAACCCTATCTATGTCGCCGTCAGCGAGGCGATGCTGGGCTGGCTGAAGGAATATCACACCGAGATGCTGATCTGGACCGGCAAGGAAAAGTTCACGCTCACCGAGCACGAAGAGATCATCGGCCGCATCGAGAAGAAGGATGCCGACGGCGCCGAGAAGGCGATGATCAAGCATCTCGAACGCTCGCGCGCGCTCTACGTGATGAATTCCGAAAAGTAACTTCAGCCGATCCGAACGATCGCGTAAGGCGTCATGACGAGATGGCCTCGGCCAAAAGCTGAAATGTCGACCGGCACGTCGTCCGCCGTCAAGTTCGCCAGCCACACGACAGTGTCGCCTGAGGCCGAGCGCCCAGCCAGCGCCAGCACCTTGGTCTCATCGCTCGTCCTTGCCGCCACGTGCGCAAGGCCGGCCAGTTCGCAAAGCCCCCTGATGGCCTTGAAGAGCGGTCGGGGCGATCCTTCCACGACGGGTTCTCCGGATGACGCCAGCACGCCGAAGGGTCCAGTGAAGCTGGAGAGCGTGAGCTGTTCCAGTCCAGCGGGCGCGACGCACGCGGCATAGCCGATCGTCCATGCCGCCGCGAACAGGCCGGCATGGCGAGGATCGCTGTCGGCCATGGCGATGCGCTGTCCCTCGGGATTGGGTTTGGTCGCGCCGCCATAGGGGTTCTGACGCATGGCAATCGTCGACGGGCCGATCCGATAGGGTTTTGCCCCGAAGATCGCCCGCGCCGATTGGGTGATGAAAGGCAGCGCTTCCAGCGACTGCATGATGCTGAGATCGTCGGCGGCGTGCACGATCGGGCAGGTACAATGGGTGATGAAATCGAGCTGGTCCGCCGGCACGCGCTTGCGGTTGAGTTCGGTGAAATAACTGAACATGCCGCCGCCGAGGCGGATATCGGGAAAGGCGCGCCGCGCCGCGGCATAGACGTCGTCGAGCGGCGGGCAATCCGGCCACGCGCTGCCCGGCGGCGTCGACTGCCGGTCGACCGAAGGCGACACGGCAATGGCCGAAAGCTTCAGCCCGGCCCGACGCACCAAGCCGGCGACGCCTGACAGCTCGGCGTCAAGATCGCCAGCGCAGGCAGCGACGCATTCGAGGGTCGTTTCAGCTGGGCAAGCGGTTGCAAGTCGGGCGAAAGCGCGCAAGGCGTCGAGCCCATGGCCGCGCGTCGGATCGTAATGGAACAGCAGCTGTTGTGGGCCGAGTGTCGAGAGCGTGGAAAGGTTCGCCAGTGCCGTCTCGACATCCTCGGGATAGATGATCACGCCGACATCGGGCAGCCTTGGTCCGGCCTCGCCGAGTTCGACGCGGACCGGTTCGCTGGCCACTGCGGCAGCCGGGGCTTTACCTTCACCCGTGATGCGTAGGCTGATCGTCTGGCGCAGGGGATGGCCGGCAGGCAGCACATAGGGCCAGGGCAGCGCCAGCGGCCGCACATAGGTCTTGTAGGATGCATCCGACCAGTTGCGCTGGTCTTCCATCTCGAATGTATCGCCTTCCATCCGGCATTCGGCAGCGACACCAGGCCGAACCTGATGGGTGATGGCGCGGATATCCTTGAAAGGCTGCCAGGGGTCGATCAGTTCGGGAAGCTTCGTCGCCATCACACTGCCGTCTGTGTGCTCGACTGTGACCGGGCCGCCGGCGAGGTCGGCAATCGGGTGCAGGATGCAGAAGCCGCAACGGTTGGTTTCGAAATCGCTTTCGGGAAGGGCGCTTACGTCGAAGACCAGACGGCCATCGGCAGAGCCTTTGATGGTGGCGCGGAAGCCGAGCCGGCTTCCATCGGGGGCCAGGCAGCTTGCCGAATAGCTGACCGAAAAAACGTCGGCACCCTGGTCGATGATCAGGTCCGTTAGCACCGGTTCGTAGGTACCCCAGTCGCGGTCCCTGACGATATAGGCGATGGCGCGCAGCACTTCGGTGCCGCCACGGCGGATGGTGCGCAGATTGCCGTTGACGAAGTCGGCGCTGAGCGCGCCTGCGCTGAGCCTGACCGGCTCGGCCTCGACCGCACGCGTGCCGTAAAGGAGGAAGGCGTCGTCGGTCATTTCAGCAAGGCGTCGAGTTGCACCGGTTGCCGGCTCGCGGCCCCAGCATAGGCTGCCTCGACCAGCGCGAACGTCTTGAGATTGTCCGCGCCCGAGGTCGCCGGTTGTAGGCCCTTTACCAGGCAATCGACCCAATGCTGCTGGATGGCGACGACGCTTTCCTGGATGTTGTGCCAGGGCCGCGACGCCCATGGCAGCAGCGGCGGCGAGACGTCGGTGACGGCCGTGCCGCTCTTGCCGGTGACAGTCAGTCGGTAGCCCTGCGCCAGCCGGATCGTGCCGTCGCTGCCGTCGATCTCGATCAGCGTTTCGGGAAATGGCTCCGTGGCGAGCTTCGTCGCGTAGCTGCAATCGACCACAGACGTCGCACCGCTGTTGTGATCCATCAGCATCGTCGCGACGTCCTCGCCTGATATGCCGGGGTTGATGCGCACCGTTCGCGTGGTGATGACAGACACGTCGCCGAGCAGGAAACGGGCGATGTCGAGGATATGGATGCCGAGGTCCTCGATGATGAAGCGTTTTCCCGTCGCCAAATAGGGCTGACCGGAAAACACGTCATAGCCGGAGCGGAAGGAGATACGCCCGAAGAAAGGCGTGCCGATCTCGCCGCTGTCGAGCACGGCCCGCACCGCCTGGATTGGCGACTGCCAGCGAAAATTCTCATGCACCATCAGCGGCACGCCGGCTTCCGCGCAGGCCCTGACCATCCCCTTGGCGTCGGCAAGCGTCGGCGCGAACGGCTTTTGGCAGATCACCGGAACGCGATGGGCGGCCGCCATTTCGACCAGCGGGCGATGGCTGGGCGCAGTGGTGGCGATATCGACGAAATCCAGGCTTTCGCCGGCAAAAAGTTCCGCCGCATCGGTGTAGCGCTTCGCAACGCCGAACTGGTCGCCGACGATCTTGAGGCGTTCCGGATCGCGGTCGCAGATGGCGACGATCGAGGCGCCCGCTATGTCGCGCCAGGCATGCATCTGGTTGACGGCAAAGAAGCCGCAGCCAATCACGGCTCCCCGCAACTCCGCCATGCTCAGCCTGCCTTTGCCATCTGCATCAACGTCACCCGGCTCTGCAGCCGGCGCTGTGCCTGGTCGACGACGACGGCGACGATGATGACGAGGCCCTTGATCACCATTTGCCAGAACGAACTCACACCCATCATCACCAACCCGTCCGAAAGAATGCCGATGACGAAGGCGCCGACGATGGTGCCGCCGATCGTGCCGCGACCACCCGACATCGAGGTGCCGCCGAGCACTGCCGCCGCAATGGCGTTGAGCTCGAAACTCTCGCCCGTTGCCGGATGCGAGGCCATCAGCTCGGACGAGATGATCAGGCCGACGATCGCCGCGCAGAAACCGGAGAACATATAGACGAACATCTTCACCATGTTGACACGGACGCCCGAAATCCGCGACGCCCTTTCATTGCCGCCGACGGCGAAGATGTGGCGGCCGAGCGGCGTGTATTTGGCGAGATAGGCGGCTCCCAGCGCAACCACGATCAGGATCCAGATCGCCACCGGCAGGCCGAGCAGCCGGCCGGCACCGAGGAAGCCGAAGCCGGTGGTGCCCAGTTCCGGCTTGCCGACGAGGTTGGGGAAGGTGCGGCCGTCCGACGACAGCAGCGCCAGGCCGCGCGCGACATAGAGCACGCCGAGCGTGGCGATGAACGGCGCGACGTTCAGCCTGGTGATCAGCAATCCGTTGACGGCGCCGATCAATATGCCGACGGCCAGCGTGATCAGCGCGATCTCGAAGACGTTGAAATAGATGGTGTAGCCGATCTGCAGGTCGATGCCGTTGAGCACGAGATAGCCGGCCACCATGCCGCACAGGCCGACGATCGAGCCGACCGAAAGGTCGATGCCGCCGGTGATGATGACGAAGGTCATGCCCATCGCCAGGAACGCGTTCAGTGCCACGTGCTTCGACATCAGGATCAGATTGGCGGTCGACAGGAAATTCGGCGCCGCGATCGAGAAGAAGATCAGCACGGCGATGAGCGCGATGAAGGTCCTGAGCTTCATCAGCGTCAACAACACCGAGCCGCTGGAAGCCGAAGGAACTGACGCCTTGGCTGGGATGTCAGTCATGGGCGGGGCTCTCCGTGTATGGGGCCGGTCCGTGGCCAAGCGCCGACGCGGCGACGAGTGCCGCCTCCGTCGCTTCAGTGCGATCGAATATGCCGGTCAGTTTTCCGTTGCTCATCACTGCGATGCGGTCGGACAGCGCCATCACCTCATCGAGGTCGGAGGTGGCGAACAAAATCCCCAATCCGTCGCGGGACAGTTTGCGCATGGTGCGGAAGACGTCGGCCTTGGCGCCGACATCGATGCCTCGGCTGGGTTCGTCCATCAGCAGCACCTTGGGTTCGGTGAGCAGCGCCTTGCCGATCACCACCTTCTGCTGGTTGCCGCCCGACAGCGAGGACACCTCCTGCGCCGGGTCGGCGACCTTGATCGCCAGCTCCCTCACCATTTGCGTCACCGCCTGCCTTTCGGCGGCGCCACGGATATGGAATAGGCGGGCAAATCGCGACAGGCTGGCCAGTGTCAAATTGCTGGCGACCGAGAGGATCGACACCAGCCCTTCGCGCTGGCGATCCTCGGGGATCAGCGCCAGCCCGCGCCGGATGCGCCGCGTCGTATCGCGCTCCTTGACCTTTATGCCGCCAATGAAGATCTCGCCCGTCGAATGGCCGTGACGGCCCATGATGCAGTCGAACAATTCGCTGCGCCCTGCGCCCATCAGGCCGTAGATGCCGAGGATCTCGCCGGCACGCAGCGATAGCGAGACATGGTCGACGGCAAGCCCGCCGGTGGCGCGCGGCAGGCAGATCTCCTCGGCGCGGAAGATCTCCTCGCCCGGAAGATGGCCGTCGGCCTTGGCGAAGTCCTTGGCGTCGGAGCCGATCATCTGGCGAACGATCCACTGCGTGTCGACGTTCTTCATCTCTTCCTGGCCGGTGATGCGGCCGTCGCGCAGCACGGTGATGTAGTCGCCGATGCGGATCAGCTCTTCGAGCCGGTGCGAGATGTAGACGATCGCCACGCCGCGCGCCTTGAGGTCGGCGATCACCTTGAACAGGATCTCGACCTCAGCCGCGCTCAGCGCCGAGGTCGGCTCGTCCATGATCAGGATGCGCGCGTCGAGCGAAACCGCCTTGGCGATCTCGACCAGCTGCTGCTGGCCGATGCGCAGGTCCTCGACCAGCATGTCGGGCCGTATGCCGGCTTGCAGGCGTTCTAGAAATTCCGCCGCGCGGTTTTCCTGTTGCTCGCGGTCGATTTTGCCGAAGCGGTTGGTAATCTCCCGGGTGGCGAAAATATTTTCGGCGACGCTCATATTGCCGAACAGGTTCAGCTCCTGGAACACCATGCCGATGCCACGGTTCACCGCATCGCCCGATGACGAGAAGGAAACCTCTTCGCCTTCCAGCAGGATGCGGCCGGCGGTCGGCCGTTCGACACCGGCGATGATCTTCATCAGCGTCGACTTGCCAGCGCCGTTTTCGCCGACCAGCACGTTGACCGCGCCCTTGCGCACCTCGAAATTGGCGCGCTTGACCGCGACGGTGCCGGAATAGACCTTGGAGACGTCCTCGAGCTTCAGGATGATTTCGCGCTCTGCGGCAGCACTCATGGCTTCGGTCCGATCTCTGCCTCCGCCGGCGTCACCAGCGGCAGGTCCTGGCCACTGCCCAGCGTATAGGCGCCCACCACCTTGGCGGTGCGGCCTTCCAGCGCTTCGCGCGGCAGCTTCGACAACACCGTCTTGTCGGTGTAGCTGTTGAACGCCTTGCCGAACTGGGCGAAGTCGATCTGATTGGTGAAGTCGTTGAACTGGATGAAGTCCAGGCTGTCGCGCAGCGCGGTGCCCCGCACCGCCGGTCCGATCTGGACCCGCGCATCGGCCTTGCCATCGCCGTCGACATCGACATCGACGGTTGCCGCCCGCGACTGCGTGTTGGCCGCGACGATCTTGCCTTCCAGGCGAACAGCGAAGGTCCACGGCGAATTCGCCTGCTTGTTCGGATTGCCATATTTGGCGCCGGCAGAAGCGGCATCGGTCGTTGCCAACGCATGAACCTGCGGAAGCGGTCCGGCTTTCTGCTGCAGATAGGGCACGACCTTCGCCGCCCAGATCTCCTCGACCATCTTGTCTGGATTGAAGGCGGGAGCGTTGTTGCCGTCGTCCGATTTCGTCGGCAGGATCTTGCAGGCGGTCAGGCTGATGCCAACCATCACGGCAAGGATCGGCCAGTTCGGCTTGTTGTTCAGCATGGCGGCCTGTTCAGGATTTGGTCGGCATCCACGGAAAATGGAGACGAGGGGCGAAACCGATGTTCGCCCCTCGCTATTCATCTCGCGCGGGCTCAGTTCGTCAGCGCGAAGGTCTCCAGCTTGGCGGCATTGTCGCCATTGACCAGGACGCAGTCCATCAATTGCTTTTCCTTGGCCGGCGACTTCTTGTTCTTGATGAAGTCGTTGGCCTGCTCGACGGCCATCTGCGCCTGCGCGAAGGCAGGCTGCAACACGGTCGCCTTGATGCCGCCGGAAGTGATGGAGTCGCGCACGTCGTTCGATCCGTCGAAGCCGACGACGATGACATCCTTGCGGTTCGCCGCGGCAAGTGCCGCATAGGCGCCCATCGCCATCGTGTCGTTGCCGGAGATCACGCCCTTGATGTCGGGATTGGCCTGCAGGATCGATTCCATCTTGGAATAGGCTTCCGTCTGGCTCCAGTTGGCCGACTGCTGCGCGACCATCTTCAGGTCGGGATAGTCGTCGATGACGTCGTGATAGCCTTTGGAGCGAATGCCGGCATTGGTGTCGGATTCCTTGCCGACCAGCTCGACGAAATTGCCCTTCTCGCCCATCAGCTTGACGAATTCCTGCGCGCCGAGCTGGGCGCCCTGGTAGTTGTTGGAGACGATCTGCGCCACAGCGACGCCGGTGGCGTTGATCTCGCGGTCGATCAGGAAGGACGGAATGCCTGCGTCCTTGGCCTTCTGCACGGCGGCGACGGTGGCGTCGGCGCCGGCATTGTCGAGGATGATCGCCTTGGCGCCGCGGCCGATCGCGGTGTCGATCAGCTCGGATTGCTTGTTGGCGTCGTCGTCATGGACCAGCACCAGCGCCTCGTAGCCGAGTTCCTTGGCCTTGGCTTCGGCACCGACGGCTTCGGCCTTGAAGAACGGATTGTCGTGCGAGGGCGTGATGATGGCGATGAGATCCGCCGCGTAGGCAGGAACGGCCGTGCCAAGCGCCAGCATGCCGGCGAAAGCCGCAAGCGTCATTCTGCGTGTGAGTTTCATGAAGTCCTCCCATTTGAAAAAATGCCTTGGTCAACCAAGGCCTCTGTCGGCTTCCGAATTCGTCAGCGGCGCGGGTGGCGGATCGCTTTCGGGCCCAAAAGCCGTCGTCGGCTTCCCCTCGACGGATCGTTGCTCCCCAGCCATCCTCCACTCGCCCAGGCTTCGAACTCCCTGCGAAACCTTGTCGATCCGAGCCATCAACAGCTAAGCCAACTGGTATGATGAGTCAATCACAAATTCAGATGACATGTACCTGATGAGCGGAAAGAACCGAGCGTCGGCCACGGTACGCCGACGCATCGAGGCGCTGCGGCGCGCGCTTGTCCTCTTTCAGGTGATGCGCTGAATGCTGGCGGCGATCTCTTCCGGCTCGAACACGCGTTTCCAGTCGTCACGCATCAGCACCGGCTTGCCGAATTCGATCGCCTTGTTGCAGGCGTCCGAGAAAACGCCCTTGGTCTCGCCGAAGATGACGGCGCCGAGCACGTTCATGTGGCCGAGCAGGAAGTCGAGCGCCGCCTGCTTGTCGACGCCGCGTGCCACGACCTCGTCGACGGCTTCCTTCATGACAACCAGCAGTGAGGCGCACACCGTCTCCGAAAGGCCGGGCTCCAACAGCGCCATCTGATCGACGGTGACGCGGTGCGAGCGCATGACCGGCGCCCAGATGATTTTCGCGATCGCCTCGCCCTTGGCGTAATCCTCTTCCGGTCCCTGCATCAGCGCGCTGACCATATGCTGCTTGGCCTTGACGCCGCCGAAATAGTCCTTCTTGGCCGCCATGTCCGTCTCGTCATTGAAGATCGGCGGATGGCAGGGGTGGGTGACGAAATAGGTGAGGTCCGGACGCTTCGGCAGATGGCCGGCAAAGGGTGCCGCCGCGTCGAGCACCACCACCATCGTGCCTGGCGCCAGCTTGCTCTCGATGCTGGTCGCCACCTTGCCGATATGCGTGTCGGGAACCGCCAGGATCACCACGTCGGCGCCCTTAAGCGCCTCGTCGGCGCTGACCGTATCGAAACCCAGTCCGGTCTTCAGCCGTTCGCGGCCGGCATCGCTGACCTCGACATGGCGTATCGTGTAGGGCGATCCGCGAAAATTGGTCGACAGGCGGTAGCCCATTTTTCCGCCGGCACCGAACAGCGCAATCGTTGTCATCTGGTCACTACTCCTGATCTCGGTCGACGGTATCGCCCGTCGTCAACTTATCAACTGGTATAATCACGCTACCAGATTTTGGCAATCCGATAATGGCGAATGCGGTGCGGTCATGACTGCCGGTCTCCCGCCGGCACCGCGACGTCGCCGCCTGCAGGCTCGACCGGCGCTCGCCGCGTCATCGCCTGTCGTCCGGCAAGCGCGAGCACGAAGATGACGACGATGCCCTGCACGATGTCCTGGGCGCCGGGAGGCAGGCCGATAATCTGCATCGTGGTGACGATCAGGATCAAAAGGATGCTGGCGAACAGGGTGCCGACGGCGGTTGCAGAGCCGCCGAAGATCAGCGTTCCGCCGAGCACCACCGCGGCGATCGACTGCAACAGGTAGGGCTGGCCCATTTCGAGGAAGGCGCCGCCGATATAGGCGCCGAGCAGCAGCCCGTTGAGGGATGCCAGTACCGACGAGATGATGAAGGCCGATGCGATCACCGGGCCGGTCCTGATGGCGGCGAGCCGCGCGGCAGTGCGGTTCTGGCCGACCGCCGACAACAGCTGGCCGAACACCGTGTAGCGCAGCGCGAACGAGGTTGCCGCCACGCCAAGGATTGCAATGACCGCCATGATCGGCACGCCCAGAATGCGGCCCGATGCCAGGTATTTCAGCGCAGGGCTGACGGCGAAGCCCGAGATCGCCCGGTTAGACAGCAGCGTCGCGGTGGCCAGCACGTAGCCGGTGGCCAGCGTGGCGATGATGGCTGGGATGCCGAGCCCGACGACTAGCAGCGAATTGAGCGCACCGACAGCAAGGCCGAGCAGGACCGCGGCGGCAACGCCGATGGCGAGATTGGCATCCTGGCCCTTGATGGTGAGCAGCGCGACGAAGGCGCTGAGCGTGATCACCGAGGCGACCGAGAGGTCGATGTTGCCTCGCCCTGTCGTCACCACGAACATCTGGCCGATGCCGACAATCGTCAGGAAGGACGCCGACAGGACGATGCCCGACAGGCTGGACAGGCTGAAGCGGTTGGTGACGATCGACAGCACCAGCCACACAAGCAGCACGCCGATCGCCGCCCAGATCCAGCGGTTCCTCTGCGACCAGAGGCTGAAGACGGTCAGAGCGTTCACTGTTCGCTCCTGCGGTCGGCGGTCAGGCTGCGCAGTGTCAAAAGAGCAATCAGGATCAGGCCTTGTGTCGCGGCGTTGAAATCGCTGCTGACGTTCAGCGTGCCGAGAAGCGCACCGATCAGCGACAGCGTCACCGCCCCGGCAACGGCGCCGACCGGCGAGATGATGCCGCCCAGCAGCGAGCAGCCGCCCATCACCACGGCGGCGACGCTGAGCAGCGTGAACGAATTGCCGGAGTTGATGTCGCTTGCCGTGTTGATCGCCGTCAGGGACAGGCCGGCTGCACCCGCAAACAGCCCGGCGATGAGATAGCGCACCAGCGCATGGCGCGTCGGCGACCATCCCGAACGGATCATCGCCGTCGGATTGTTGCCGAAGCCGCGCAGCACCACCCCAAGCGGCAGCCGGTCGATGACGAAGACGATCAGCGCGACGGCCGCGATGAGGATGATGGAGGTTGGCATGAAGCCGAGCGACCAGCCAAAGAGCGCCGTCAGCCATTCCGGGCTGGCGCCGCCGGGCGTCGGCTGCAGCGCATAACCCAGCCCGACCCAGATGAAGGACGCGCCGAGCGTGACGACGATGGCCGGGATCTTGCGCGCCTGGATCACCCCGCCAAGCCCGGCATAGGCGGCGAGCGCCGCCACCAGCGCCAGCGCGCCGAGCCATGGCTGGTCGTAGAGCAGTGTGGCGCCGAGCACGCTGACGAGGCCGGCGAAGGCGCCGACGCCGAGGTCGATCTCGCTGCCGCCGACGATGAACATCTGTGCCGCCGTCACCAGCACCAGCGACAGCGCCGGCATCAGCAGCAGATCTAGCCCGAAGATCGATGCGACGGCCGGATTGGCTGAGATCATCACGGCCAGCACGGTGGCGAGCCCGATGAAGGGTGCCGCATCCACCAGCCTGCGGCCGAGCCTCGTCGCTGGCGCATCCTTGTGTCGGGCAGATGCGATCCGGTCCGCCGGCTGGGCGAAAGATGCGCCGACAACAGCCGATTCCGTGATCGCATCGCCAGTGAGTTCCCTGACGATGCGTCCGCCGGCGAAGACCAGCACGCGGTCGCAGGCCAGCAGTTCGGCATCCTCGGTCGTATGCCAGACCAGTGCGCGGCCGCTGCGCGCAATCTCGTTGCACAGCCGGTAGAAATCCTGCTTGGTGGCGATGTCGACGCCGCGCGTCGGGTCGTCGAGCAGGATGATCGGGGTGTCGGCGACCAGCGCTCTTGCGACCAGCGCCTTTTGCTGATTGCCGCCGCTGAGTTCGGTGATGTTGGACTGGAAGCGGCTGTCGTCCAGCCGCAGTTTGCTGGCGGCACCGGCGGCCATCTCGCGGTTGGCGCGATCGGAAACCAGGCCCAGCGCCGGGCGGCGAGCCAGTGCGCCGATGCTGATGTTTCCCAGCACGCTCCACAGCGGGAACACGCCTTCCTTCTGCCGGTCGCCGGCGACGAAGCCGGCCTGCGCATGTCTTGTGACCGCGCCATTTTGCTTGGCGTCGGCGCCGAAGATCCCATGCAGCAGCTCCTTCTGGCCGCTGCCTTCGAGACCGGCAAGCCCAACGATCTCGCCGCGCACGATCTCGATGTCGCGGCCGAGTTCCGATGTCAGCGGGCCGGAGAGCCGCACCAGCACATCCTGGGCCGAGGCGGCGGAGACGGCGTGCTGGTGCACCGGGTTGGCATCGCCGCCCATCAGCTGCACAAGCCTGCCGATCGAGGCGTCCGCGACCTGGCCCTGCCATGCCGTGCGTCCGTTGCGCAGCACCACGATCTCGGTGGCGATGTCGATGATCTCCTGCAGCTTGTGGCTGATGAAGATGAAGGCAAGGCCCGCCTTTGCCCGCTCGCGAATGAAGGCGCGCAACTGTTTCGAGCGGTCGAGATCGAGCGACGAGGTTGGCTCGTCGAGCACGATCAGCCTGACGCCGGGCGTTGCCGCGGCACGCGCGATCTCCACCATCTGCCGTTCGGCGATGGAGAGGTGGCCGACTTCAGCGTTGGCATCGATGCCGTTGCCTGGAAAGACGGCGTCGAGTGCTGCGCGGGCGCGGGCGCGATAGAGTGCGCGCCAGCCGGGCCGGCTCGCAGCGTCGCCGGGAGTTTCCAGAAAGAAGTTCTCGGCGACGGACAGATTGGCGCAGAGCGAAAGCTCCTGATGCACCATGCGGATGCCGCGCCGTTGCGCTTCGCCGGTGCCGTAGTCGGCGAAGTTGACGTCGTCGTCGGCGAAGGAAATCGAACCCAGCGTCGGCCACATCGCACCGCACAGGATACGCATCAGCGTCGATTTGCCAGCGCCATTGCCGCCGACCAGCCCGATCACGTTGCCGGCACCGACGCAGAGGTCGATGCCTGCATTGGCGAGCGTCGGTCCAAAGCTCTTGGTGATCCCGGTGAGCGAAACGACGCTTTGCCGGACTGGAGCGGCAGGCGCCTTGGCGGCGGCCCTGTCCTGATCGGCGACGACAGGCTGGGACATTCGTCCTCCGTTTCTTCGACAGCGACGATCGAACGGTGCTGCGGCACCGCTCGATCCGGCAGCGCTGGGTCGCGTTACTTGCTCAGCAGGTTCTGTTTCACCCAGTCCAGCGAATAGCTGGGGCTGATGATCTGGCCGCCCGGCAGCTTGGCGTACTCCTTGAGGTTGCCGGCATCGACCGTCGCCACTGGCATGATCATCAGCTTGGGCGCCTGGGCGCCCTTCAGCAGCGACAGGCCGAGCCAGAAGGCAGCACCGCCGATGCCGGGCGTGGTGTTCATGGACACCGTCTGGTAGCCGTTCTTGGCGTTCTCCTCGGCCCACCATTTGACGAAGTCGGTGCCGCCGCCGCCTTCGATGATCGGCATCTTGCCGGCGTAGTCGCCGCCATACTGGACGAAGGCCTGCGCTATGCCGACATCGTCGCTGCCGCCCTGGCCGAGCACGGCGTCGACATGCGGCAGCGAGGGCAGCACATTGGCGATCGCCGCCTGCGCCACCGAGGCGGTTGCCTGGCCATAGACGGTCGCGACCACCTTGATGTCAGGATATTTGGCCAGCACCGACTGCTGCGCGTTGAACATATCGTTGTCGGGCGCCGAGCCCTTCACACCGCGCACCTGCAGGATGTTACCCTTGCCGCCGAGCATCTTGAAGACGGCCTCGGCCTGGGTTGCCTTGTAGCCCTTGAAGTCGAAATTGAGCTGGTAGTTGCAGGGCGCCGAGGCCACCGAATCGAAAGAGATGACGATGATGCCGGCTTTGCAGGCCTTTTCGATGATGCCATTGACCGCCGTTTCCGAGGCGGCGTCGACGGCGAGCACGTCGACCTTTTTCAGGATCAGCTCGGCGATCTGGCTGTTCTGCTGCGCCACCGAACCGTCGCCGTTCATGACGATATAGTCGGCGATCTGACCGGCGGCCTTCGCTTCCTTGGCGGAGGCTTCGAACGCTTCGACCATCTGGTGCCGCCAGGTGTTGCCGTAATAGGCGTTGGCGAGCGCGATGACCGGCGCGTCCGGTGATGCCATTGCCGGCAACACGGAGACACTCGCCAGCGCGGCGCCGGCAAGCGCCGCCACAGTTACAAATCTCATGGTATTTCCTCCCAAAAACACGATCGGCTTGGCTTGCCACGCGATCATAGCGCAACCTCCCAGAGACACGCTATGTCAGGTACATATTATACCAGCATACCAAATAGGCAAGCGTCGGCGTGACACTGCCCTGCATCGCCTGTTGTTGCGGCTGCCACCTCGGTGGAATGGTAATTCGTGATCGCTTTCTAGGGAGTCGGGGCGCTACTTCAAAAGATCGACCAGTACGTCGAAAGCTGCATCGATATCGCCGCGGACCGCCGCCTGAACTGCCTGCTCGTTTCGGTCGCGCAGGGCCGCAAACATCTGTTGATGGTACGTGTTCGCGGTCGAGTAGGACCCATGCAGCATATTGAAATAGGGGCTGATCTGCAGCCATAGATCCTTGATAATCTTGAGCAGGGTTTCGGATCCCGCTGCTCGGTAGATTGCGAAGTGGAAGGTGTAATTCGCCCTGAGGTAAGCCTTTACGTCGTCCGCGCCATTCGCCCGTTCCAGCGAGTCCAAATCGCGCGCGAAAATCGCAAGATCCGCTTCACTGCGGTTCTGTGAGGCCCAGCCGGCAGCAATAGCCTCTATCTCAAAACGTACATTGCGCAAATCGGTGAGCCGCTCGCGGCTGAGCGCCGGAATACCGATGGAGCGCCCAGATACTACGGTCAGCGCGTTGGCTGCCGTCAGTCGCCGCAGCGCTTCCCTGACCGGCATCGGACTGACGCCAAAGGCGTCCGCGAGGCTCTGAACCGTGACCATCTCGCCCGGCACGATGCTGCCGTCGAGGATCAGTTCGGTGACCTGATTATAGACCCGGTCCTGCAGAGTTTCCTTGGACAGTGGAATGATCTCGACACCAGGCTTCCTGAACGCGGATCCAGCCATCTCCTGTCAACCTTCCCGCCTGAGGGCGACACCTTGCTTGTGTGCTTGTGTCGGAATGCAAGGTTCGCGGTGCCACGTCAAGCGGCTGACATAGCCTGTTTTGATATAAGCACTTTCATCATTGATATTTGATCAAATCATGTTACGGTCGCGGGCATCGAATGACAAGGGTTACGTTTTGTGCCCTTGGGAGGCATTCGATCGTTCTGTTTGGGAGGAGTTTCACATGGGTATCGGATCGAAAGTCCGGCGGCTCGCGCTGCTGGCCGGCATGGCTGCGTGCGCCTTCGGCCTCTCCGCCGCGCAGGCCGCCGAGAAGCACAAGATCTTTCTCAGCATGAGCTACATCGGCAATGATTGGCAGGCGGAGGCGGCCAACATGGTCAAGGCCATGGCCGCCCACAAGAGCCTGGCCGACAAGGTCGACTTGCAGGTCCAGGTCGCTGGCCCCAACGCGCAACGCCAGATTCAGCAGATCAACGCAATGGTGCAAAGCGGCGCCGAAGCGATCGTCGTGTATCCGATTTCACCGACCGCGCTCAACCAGGTCGTCAAGAATGCCTGCGACAAGGGTGTGAAGGTCTTTGCCTACGACGCCGAGATCACCGAGCCTTGCGCCTACAACGTCCACATAGACCAGTTGGAAGCGGGCAGGGTGACCGCCGAATGGCTGGTCAAGAAGCTCAACGGCAAGGGCAACATCATCGCCATCACGGGCGTCCCGGGAACATCCGTTGACGATCAGCGGACAAAGGCCGCCAAGGAAGTCTTCGCCAAATACCCTGACATCAAGATCGTCGGCGAGGCTGTCGGCATGTGGAGCCAGGCGGTCGCCCGCACTGAGCTTTCGAAGATCCTGGCCACCCGCAATTGGGACGACATCAACGGTCTGTGGATGCAGGTCGGCTGCTTCACCGCCAACTCGATGCAGCTCGAGGCTGGCAAGAAGACCAGCGAACTCCTGCCTTGCGCCGGCGAAGGTTCCAATGGCGGCCGCATCCAGATGCTGCCGGAGGGCACCGAAGTCGAAGGTGCCGCTCCCCCTTATGCACCTGCGGGCGCACAACGCATTTCCTATGCCTCGCCGCCTTATTCGGGTGCGCTGGCGCTGAAGCTTGCCGTCGAGGCGATCGAAGGCAAGGACGTGCCGAAGACCACCATCCTGCCGCTGCCGGTCGTCACCAATGAGACGATCAAGCTGTGCGACGAAGGCACATGGGCGGAGATGAAGGCCGGCTGCAACGCCTTCAAGCCGTCGCTGGTCTCCAATCCGGGCTGGTTTGCCTCGATCTTCTCGGACCAGACACCCGAGGTCGGCCTCGCGGCTGCCCTCGTCGGACAACCGGAAGAATAAGCCTCCCAAGGCGATCTTGACGATGCGCGGACATTTTCTGTCCGTGCATCGTCGGTCCATGCCAAGCCCGGCGATCGAGGACAATGACAGAACATTCCGAGCTTCCCGCCATCGAGATCGACGGCATCAGCAAGGCGTTCGGCCCGACCGTCGCGCTGGATGGCGTGTCGTTTCGGATCGCGTCCGGCAGCGTCCATGCCCTGCTCGGTGAAAACGGAGCCGGCAAGTCGACACTGGTGAAACTGCTGTCCGGGCTGGTCCGGCCGAGCCAAGGCCATGTCCGTGTCCTCGGCAAGGAGATCGCTTACGGCGCGCCGCGCGCAGCACATGCGCTGGGCATGCAGACAGCGTTCCAGGAGATGACCCTGGTGCGCGACCTCTCGGTCCTCGACAACATGATGCTGCCTTATGCCCCCATCGGCATCTCCGGCCTGATCCGCCGCGGTGCTGCCCGCAAGGCCGTCCGTCGCCATATCGAAGATCTCGGTTTTTCCGTCGATCTCGATGCCGAGGTGAGCGAACTCGAGCTTTCTGTGCGCCAGAAGATCGAAATCGCGCGCGCTGTCTACAGAAAGCCGCGCATCCTTTTGCTCGACGAACCGACCTCGACGCTCGCCGGCCGCGACGTTGACTGGCTGGGCGACATCATCGCCAGGCTGAAGGCGGCGGGCACCACCATCGTCTTCATCACGCACCGCATGCGCGAGGTCCGCGCCTTTTGCGACGCGCTGACGATCCTGAGAAACGGCCGCCACATCGTCACCGCGCCGGTTGCCGACGTCTCGGATGGCGACGTCATCGAAAAGATCATCGGCCGCAGCATCGAGCAGACCTTCCCGCCCAAGCCGGACAGCGCCCAGGCTTTCGGTCCGCCGGTTCTGGGCGTGCGCGACCTCAAAGTCGGGCGCAAGCTCGACGGCGTCGGCTTCGACCTGCGCAAGGGCGAAATCCTCGGCGTCGCCGGATTGCAGGGCATGGGCCAGCAGGACCTGTTCCTGGCCTGCTTTGGCATGGCCGAGATCGAGCGCGGCCACATCCTCGTCGACGGCCGCAAGGTCTGGCTCGGTTCGCCGGCCGATGCCCTGCGCCCCAACATGGCCATTGGACTGGTGCCGGAAGACCGCAAATCCGAAGGCCTGTTCCTGAAGCTGTCGGGCAGCCAGAACGCCACCCTGCCGGTGATATCGCGCTTCACACGGCTAGGCCTTGTCGACGCGCAGGCTGAGACCCGCTCCGTCGAGGCGGCATTCGCCACTGTCGAGGTCGACCGTCGGGCGCTGTGGACGCGGGCCGGTGCGTTTTCCGGCGGCAACCAGCAGAAGATCGCCATCGCCAAATGGCTGGTGGCGCAGAGCCGCATCCTGCTGTTGTTCGATCCCACCCGAGGCATCGACGTCGGCACCAAGCACGAGCTTTATGTGATGATGCGAAACTACGTGGCTTCGGGCGGTTCGATCCTTCTGCACTCGACCGAGATTCCCGAACTCGTCCACCAATGCGACCGGGTCCTGGTTCTTTACGACGGGCGCATCGCGGCCGAACTTGAAGGCGACGCCATCACCGAACCGGCCATCATGCGCCCGGCGCTCGGGCATGCCGGGGAAGCCGCCGCATGAGCAGCGCAGCAGCCTCATCCCCTGTTCCCGGCGGCTTCGGACTGCGCCGTGCGCTGATGCGCAATCGCGGCGCGCTGATCGCAGCTGTCGTCCTGGCGATCCTGCTCTTCGTTGTCGACTGGATCAGCGCCGGGCCGCTGACCTATTTCGATGTGTCGTTCCTGTCGAGCGGCGGCGCCACCTCGGCGCTCGCGGCGATCGGCCAGACCATCGTCATCCTGTCGGGTGGCTTCGACCTGTCCGCCGGCGCGGTGATATCGCTGGTCAATGCCGTGATGGCATCGAGCATGGATCCGATGGCGCCAGGCGCCAGCATCATCCTGTGGACCGCCGTCGGCATCGGCGTCGGCATGGCGGTGGGCGCCTTCAACGGCTTCTTCATCGCCGTGCTGCGCATGCAGCCCATCGTGGTGACGCTGTCGACCATGTTCATCCTGCAAGGCGTGACGCTGCTTGTGATGGACAAGCCCGGCGGCTTCGTGTCGCCCGATCTCGGCACCTTCTATCTTGGCGACGCGATCACCGGCTGGCTGCCGATGCCGCTGGTGGTGATCGGTGTCGTGCTGCTCGCCTGGTTCTGGCTGAAGGGAACCCGCTTCGGCACAGCACTTTACGCGGTCGGCAGCGATCCGGAGTCTGCCGCTGCCGTCGGCATCAATGTCGTGCTGGTGCGCTTTGCCGTCTACGTGATCGCCGGCGGCTGCTATGGCCTGGCCGGCGTGTTCATCAGCGCCCAGACCGGCAGCGGCGATCCGCTGGTCGGCAATCCGCTGCTCTTGTCGATGTTCGCGGCGGTCGTCGTCGGCGGCACGCGTCTCGGCGGCGGGCAGGGTGGCCCGGTGGGTTCTGTCTTCGGTGCCTTTATCCTGATGATCGTGGTGAACATCCTGCTGGTGCTCAATGTGTCGGCCTATTATGCGACCATCGCCGAAGGCACCATTCTGGTGCTGGCGGCACTTGCCGGCTCGATCTCGCACGCATCGGTACTTGCCGTGCAATTGCGCGCCGCGCGCGCCCGGCTTGCTGCCTGGCGCGCCGGCATATTGCCCTCGCAGCTCGAGCGCGTGGACCGGCGTCTCAAGATCGCCGAACCAGCCCATGGCCAACGCAGTCCGGCATCGCCGCGCCCCGCCTTCCATCTGCGCAACGCGGAAACGCTGCGCTATGCGCTGCCCGCCTATGTCTGCCTGCTGCTCATCGTGGTCGTCACCCAGATCTGGCTCGGCCGCGCCATTCTCAATCCGGGCTACTGGAATTCCCTGCTGGTCCTATCGTCCTTCCTCGCCGTCCTGGCGCTCGGGCAGGGAACCGTCATCTTGACCGGCGGCCTCGACCTCTCCGTGCCGTGGACTATCGGCATCTCCGGCATCATCCTGGCCGGCATGGTCAACGGCTCCGACGCGGCCCTTGTCTACGCCTTGCCGGTCGTTCTGGTGATGGCTTGCGCCATTGGCTTCGCCAATGGTTTCGGCATCGTCTATCTCGGCATCTCGCCGATAGTCATGACGCTCGCCACCAACGGCATTCTCCAAGGCTGTGCGCTGCTCTATTCGCAGGGAACGCCGGCCGGGTTTTCCTCGCCGATGCTGCGCTGGGTCATGACGGCCAAGCTCGCCGGCCTGCTGACCCCAATCGTGCTGCTGATGGTCGTCTTTGTCGTCGCAGCGGTACTGCTGCTTGGCCGCACCCCGTTCGGTAGGCGCGTCTACGGCATCGGCAACGGGCTGCGCGCGGCGCGATTGTCGGGCATCGGCGTCGAGCGTACGCTGATCCTGGTCTACATGCTCTCGGCCGTCTGCGCGGCTGTTGTCGGCATCATGCTGACCGGCTTTTCCGGCCAGGCGAGCCTTGGCATGGGCGACGACTATTTGTTGCCGTCGATCGCCGTGGTGGTGGTCGGTGGCGCGCTGATCACCGGCGGGCGCGGCCACTATCTCGGCATGCTGGGCGGCGTGCTGTTGCTGACGGCATTGCAGATGCTGCTGGCCGGCACCACGCTTCCCTACGCCACGAGGGCAATTCTTTACGGACTGGTCGTTCTGGGCGCCGTCATGGCGCTGCGCGAACGGCGGCTGCAATGAGAAGGACAGGACCATGAGCACAAGGGCGCCGGCATCGGCGGACGAATTTCTGACTGGGCTGAAAGGCCAGCGCGTGCTGGTGACGGCAGGTGCCGGTGGTATCGGTTTTGCCATAGCCGACACGCTGTCACGCCTCGGCGCCCGCATCGTGGTCTGTGACGTTTCCGACGAGGCGCTGGCCGCTGCTCCCGGCAAGATCGGCCTCGTCGCCGCGGTCAAGGCCGATGTTTCGCGCGACGAGGACGTCGACCGCCTGTTCGAGACGGTCGAGAAAAAACTCGGAGGGCTCGATGCGCTGATCAACAATGCCGGCATCGCAGGGCCGACCGGCGGTGTCGACGAGATCGATCCGGCCGACTGGCGGCGCTGCATCGACATCTGCCTGACCGGCCAGTTCCTGTGCGCCCGTCGCGCCGTGCCGCTGATCAAGGCGGCGGGCGGCGGTTCGATCGTCTCGATGTCGTCGGCCGCCGGCCGCCATGGCTACGCCTTCCGCACGCCTTATTCGGCGGCCAAGTTCGGTGTCATCGGTTTCACGCAAAGCCTGGCCAAGGAACTCGGGCCGCACGCCATCAGGGTCAACGCCATCCTGCCCGGCATCATCGAGGGACCACGCATCGAAGGTGTTATCTCGGCGCGCGCCAAGCAGGTCGGTATCAGCCACGAGGAGATGACCGGACGCTATCTCCAGAACATCTCGCTGCGCCGCATGACCAGCCCCTATGATGTCGCTGCGATGGTCGCCTTCCTGCTCTCCGATGCGGGCATCAACATTTCCGGCCAGTCGCTCGGCGTCGACGGCAACGTCGAAACACTTTGAGGAACAAGCCATGGCCAATGTCGCGATCGTCGGAAGCGGGTTCATCGGGCGAGCTTGGGCGATCAGCTTCGCCCGCGCCGGCCATGATGTGCGGATGTGGGACCAGTCGCCGGCAGCGACAGGTGGCGCCCGCGACTACATTGCCGGCGTGCTCGGCGATCTCGTCCAGAACGACCTGCTGCGAGGACAGGCGGTCGACACCGTGCTCGGCCGGATCGCCATTGTCGCCGAGATGGCAGAGGCGCTGGCTGGTGCGGTCCATATCCAGGAGAACACGCCTGAAAACCTCGAGGTGAAGCGGGAGGTGTTCTCGCTGATCGACAGCCTTGCCGATCCGCAAACAGTCATCGCCAGTTCCACTTCGGCGCTGTTGCCGTCGAAATTCACCGACCATCTGCAAGGACGGCATCGCTGTCTGGTCGTGCATCCGATCAATCCGCCCTATCTCATTCCGGCGGCTGAGGTCGTGCCGGCGCCGTGGACGTCTGCTGACACGCTCGAGAGAACCCGCGCCTTTCTTGTCGACGCCGGTCATGCGCCGCTGGTGATGAAGCGCGAGCTCGACGGCTTCATCATGAACCGCCTGCAAGGCGCATTGCTGGAGGAAGCTTTCCGGCTTGTCGCCGACGGCTTTGCCAGCGTCGAGGATGTCGACATCGGCATTCGCGACGGGCTGGCGCTGCGTTGGTCGTTCATGGGGCCGTTCGAGACCATCGATCTCAATGCACCCGGCGGCGTGCGCGACTATGTCGAGCGCTATCAGGGCATCTATTCCAACATCTTTCCCCAGACGCAGCGGCGCGTCGACTGGGCCGGCAAGGTCATCGACACGGTCGAGGCTGATCGCCGCAAGCGACTGCCACAGCAAAGCCTAGGCGACCGGCAGGTGTGGCGTGACCGCCGGCTCATGGCGCTCGCCGCCCACAAGAGAAAATCGGATCAGGAGTTTGGAGAATGACGCAAACCAGCCGCAAGCCGGGGCCTGCACAGACCAGGGGCAAGGTCATCATCACCTGCGCGGTGACGGGCGCCATCCACACGCCGACCATGTCGCCCTATCTGCCGATCACGCCCGACCAGATCGCCTCGGAGGCGATCGCCGCTGCCGAAGCCGGTGCCGCGATCCTGCATCTGCACGCCCGCGACCCGGAAACAGGCAAGCCCGACCAGACGCCGGAGGCCTTCGCCCGCTTCCTGCCGCGCGTCAAGCAAGGCACCAACGCCGCCATCAACATCACCACCGGTGGCAGCCCGTACATGAAGGTCGAGGAGCGCGTGCGCCCGGCCGCCCAGTTCAAACCCGAAGTCGCCTCGCTCAACATGGGCTCGATCAATTTCGGGCTCTATCACCTCGCCGACAAATACGAGACCTTCAAGTTCGACTGGGAAAAGCCGCATCTGGAAGCGACCCGCGACCTTGTCTTCCGCAACTCGTTCAAGGACATAGAGTACATTCTGGCGACCTGCTACGACAACGGCACGCGCTTCGAGTTCGAGTGCTACGACATCGCCCATCTCTACAATCTTTCCCACTTCGCCGACCGCGGGCTGGTGAAGCCGCCTTTCTTCGTGCAGTCGGTGTTCGGGCTGCTTGGCGGCATCGGCACCCACCCCGAAGACGTCGCCCATATGAAGCGAACCGCCGACCGGCTGTTCGGCGACCAGTTCCGCTGGTCGGTTCTCGGCGCTGGCGCCAGCCAGCTGCGCATCGCCGCGCAATCGGCAGCCCTTGGCGGCAACATCCGCGTCGGGCTGGAGGACAGCCTTTGGGCGGGCAAGGGCAAGCTTGCCAAATCGAACGCCGAGCAGGTCTTGCTGGCCCGCAAGATCATCGAAGGGCTCGGCATGGAGGTCGCGACGCCCGACGAGGCACGCGAGATCCTGTCATTGAAAGGCGGGGACAAGGTCGCTTTCTGAGGCAGCCCGAACAATCGCCGCGAGACACAAAAACGGAGGAGGACGGCATGAAGATCGAAGTCGTGGTGGACGTGAAGACCACATTGGGCGAAGGACCGTTGTGGGACGTCGAACAGGAGCGCCTCTACTGGATCGACAGCTTCGACGGGCGCGTGTTTCGGGCGACCGCCGACGGACGCGAGATCCGGTCATGGGACGTGCCGATGAAGATCGGCTCAATGGCGCTGCGCAAGGACGGTAGCGGCGCCGTGGTGTCGCTGCAGCGCGGTTTCCATCTGCTCGATTTCGCCTCTGGCGATGTGACGCTGATCCACGATCCCGAGCCGGACAAGCCGATGAACCGGCTCAACGACGGCAAGGTCGACCGGCACGGCCGCTTCTTCGCCGGCTCCATGGATACGATGGAAGAGGGGCCGTCCGGCGGGCTCTACAGGCTCGATCCGGACTTCTCCGTCACCCGGATCGATTCTGGCATCATCTGTTCCAACGGTCCATGCTGGAGCCCCGACGACCGCACCTTCTATTTCGCCGACACCTGGACCGGCGAGATATGGGCCTACGACTACGACATCGCCACCGGTGCCGCCACCAACAGGCGTACCTTCGTGCGCGTCGACACCAGCCGGGGCGGTGCGGCGGACGGCTCGACCGTCGATGCCGAGGGCTATCTGTGGAATGCGCTGGTCTATGACGGCCGACTGGTGCGCTATGCGCCCGATGGCAGCATCGATCGCATCATCGACATGCCGGTCAAGAAGATCACCAGCGTCATGTTCGGCGGACCGAAGCTCGACACCCTCTATGTCACCTCGATGGCCAAGCCGCCGCTGCCGCGTTTCCCCGGCGACGGCGTCTTGCGCGGCAGCCTGTTCGCCATCACGGGTCTTGGCGTCAACGGCGTTGCGGAACCCCGCTTCGGTGGTTGACGCCAGGCAAGCGAAGCGCCCGTAGCATACGCGGATCAGCCCTTGGCGCGCAGGTTCCTCGCTGAAAATATGGGCCGAAACCAAGCTGCGTTCGAGAAGTCGCCTGTGCGCGGCTTCTACGGTCGGATCAGGTCTCAGGGGGAGCGTGAGGGCCGCAGAGGTCGAGCGTCCACAGGATGGTTCCGCAACGGTCCCGACATAGCCGTGGTAACTGCCATGGCCATTGCCATCTATCCAACCGGGTAAGTTCGGCAATTAATGCCGGACGTGGCGTATACAGGCATACATATATCCACACAGAGGGGTTTCCGTTAGACTGAGCGTCGCGTGAATTGGGAGCATCGATTGCGAGGATTTGCGGAAAGCGTGATGCAGGGGCCGCGGACCGTGGCCGAACAGGTCGCCAATGTCCTGCGCGAAGCGATTGCCGGTGGAACCATCAAGGCGGGCACTCCGCTGCGCCAGGATGAATTGGCCGAGCAGTTTGGCTTTAGCCGCATGCCAATCCGTGACGCCCTTCGCCAATTGGAAGCCGAAGGTATTGTTTCCATCCATCCGACAAAAGGCGCGCAGGTCGCCCGGATGGACAGCGCCGAGATCAGTGAAATCTACTCACTGCGCGAACTGCTCGAAAGCGAGGCACTCCGGCTCTCTGTACCCAACCTCGCCGGTGCCAGGCTCGATGAGGCGGAACAGGTGCTCGATCAGATCGACGCTGAGCGCAATGTCGGCCGATGGGGCGCGCTGAACCGTGCCTTTCATCTGGCTCTCTACGACGCCTGTGGCAACCATCGATTGCTGGCCTTAATCGAGGCGCACCACAATGCCGCCGATCGCTACGTCCGCATCCTGCTGTCGAACCTGGACTATCGCAGCCGCTCGCAGAGGGAGCATCGCGACCTGCTGGCCGCCTGCCGGCGGCGCGACGGCGACAGGGCCACAAGCATTCTGAGGCAGCATCTTCGCGAGGGACGCGAGACGCTGGTCAGCGCGATCAGGGAAGATGGCCTGTCGCGAAAATCCTGACGGCGTGGCTCATGGGTATCGCGCTGGGCTTCAGCCCTGCGCCGGCCTGCGTTCGACGATGTAGATGTGGTCGGCCGCCAGCACCACTTCGCCGCGCTGGTTGATCACCTCGCAGTGCTCGATCACCCGTCCTGAACCCGGCCGCTTGGGATCGTCCTCCTTGGCCGCGATAGTGGTGCGGGTGCGGATCGTGTCGCCGATGAACACCGGCTTGATGAAGCGCAACCGGTCGTAGCCATAGGAAAATGCGACGGGATTGACGATGCTTGCCGTCAGACCGATGCCGACCGAGAACACCAGCGTGCCGTGCGCGATGCGCTGGCCGAACGGCGTCGTCTTCATGAACTCGGCGTCCATATGATGCGGAAAGAAATCGCCGGTGTGGCCGGCATGGACGATGAAGTCGGTCTCGGTGATGGTGCGGCCGCTGGTCAGGCGTGACGAGCCGATCTCGTAGTCCTCGAAATACTGGATCTGTTCCATCAGGGTCTTTCCGCGATCGGTGTCGCCGGTGCCGCACTCGACTGATACGCTGCCTCGACCAGCGCCATCGTGCCCCACGCATCCTCGACGGGGCTTATCAGCGTAGCATCTTCGCCTGCGGCAAAGCGCTGGACATTGGCCATGCGGCCGACGAAGGCATCGGGAAACCACTCGCCGGCCAAGGGCACCGCGATCCAGTCCGTCCCGCCCTTCGGATAGATCTCCAGAATATCCGGCTCGCCTGTGGGATAGTCGAGGTTGAGGCCGAGCTTGAGGTAGGCGGCACCCTCGGTGCCACAGATGCGGAACTCGCAGGCCTGATATCGGCGGCCGAATTTGTGGTCGTGGTTGATCGACAGGGCGCAGCGCACGGTGTCGCCATAGTCGAGAATGGCGCTGGTGCGCGTCTGCGCCACCTTATGGTTGGGATGGCCGAGCGTCTTGGCGTGGACGCCCTTGGGATCGCCGAGTAACTGCCGGATCAGATCGAGGTAGTGGATCGAATGCATGGCAATCTCGACGCGCGGCGCCTTGAGCAGGAATTCCCACAGCTCCCACGGTGTCGCCAGCGCCAGCCACGCGTCGAAGTCGACGATCTCGCCGAGCCAGCCCTTGGCGATGGCGTCCTTGAGCGCCAACATCATCGGCGCGAAGCGCAGCTGGAAGTTCACCGCCGCATGGAGCTTCCTGGCGCGGCAGATCTCGAGGATCGTGGTTGCCTCGGCAAGGTTGCTGCCCATCGGCTTCTGGATCAGCGCCACCGCGCCATCGGGCAGGGATTTCAGCACATCGGCATGACGCGAGGGCGGCGTCGCGAGGTCGAAGATCGCACCCTCGACGGCGGCTGCCTCCTCGGCCGAGCGAAAGGCTGTCACGCCCCATTGACTGGCCAGTTTTTCAGCTCTGGCGTGGTCGGGGTCGTAGAGGCCGGCGATAGGAAAGCCGGCCTTCCGGTAGGCCGGGAAATGCGCGTCGCCGACGATCGACCCGGCGCCGAAGGTGACGATTGGGCGGGGCTTGGAGGGTTTTGGCCAGGATTGAACGAGCAAGGCAGGGTCGAAACCGCCTTCAGTCATGATGGAAGACCTCATCCATCTCGGCCCACCACTCGCCTTCCCCACGCGTCGCCAGCGGCTCCTGGCAGGGCATGCAGACTGCCCACCATTCCTGCGTCGTGGGGTCGGCTGCCATCTTGGCCATGTCGGCTTCGTAGTCGCTGCCGTGATATTCGAAAGTGCTGAACAGCAGGTTCTCCGGACGCTTCAGGTAGATGGAATAGTGCTTGATGTTGCAGGCCGAGATCATGGTCAGCACGCCAGGCCAGACGGCGGCATGCAGGCGGACATACTCCTCGACCTTTTCAGGCTTCAGCCCCAGAACCATTCCCATCCGCTGCATGCCCGTCTCCTATTTCGTGATCGCCGTGGTGAATTCGGCGATGCTCATGGCCTTGACCGCGTCCCAGTCCCAATCGATGCCGATGCCAGGCTCGTCGGGCGCCAGCGCCTGGCCATCCTCGATGCGCATGCGCTTACCGGTCAACTGGTCGAGTTGCGGAATGTACTCGACATATCGGCCGTTCTGAACAGCGCAGGTCAGGCTGACATGCAGCTCCATCAGGAAATGCGGACAGACCGGAATGTCGAAGGCCTCCGCCGCGTGCGCGATCTTGAGCCAGGGCGTGATGCCGCCGATGCGGCCGACATCGACCTGCACGATCGAGCAGGCGCCTTTCTGCATGTATTCGCGGAAATGGCGGATGGAGTAGAGCGATTCGCCAATGGCGATTGGCGTCGGCGTCGAGTTCGACAAGCGCACATGCCCGTCGATGTCGTCGGCCGGCAGCGGCTCCTCGATCCAGGCGAGATCGAGTTCACGCAGCCTGGACGCGCGGCGGATCGCCTCATCGACCGAAAATCCCTGATTGGCGTCAGTCATGATCTCGTAGCCGTCGCCGACCGCCTTGCGTACCGCCGACAAGCGCGCCAGATCTTCCGAGCCGTGCGGCCTGCCGATCTTCACCTTCGAGCCTCGAAAGCCCTTCGCCTTGGCGGCGAGCGCGTCGTCGACCAGCGCCTGCGTCTCGATGTGCAGCCAGCCGCCTTCGGTCGTGTAGAGCGGGCAGCGGTCCTTGGCGCCGCCGGCCAACTTCCACAAAGGCAGGTTCTGCTTCTTGGCCCGCAGATCCCACAGTGCGGTATCTATGGCCGCAATCGCGATGGCCGTGATCGCTCCAATCGTGGTGGCATGCGTGGCAAATTCGAGGTCGTGCCAGATCGCCTCGATCCTCTCGGGGTCGCAGCCGATCAGGCGTGGCACCAGATGGTCAGAAAGTAGCCGCATCACCGACGAGCCCCCGGTGCCGATCGTGTAGCTATAGCCGGTGCCGACCGCGCCGTCGGAATCGGTGATTGTGACGATCGGCGTTTCCTGGCTGACGAAGCTCTGGATGGCGTCGGTGCGCTTGACCTTGGGCACAAGGTCCACCATGCAAAGGTCGACTTTCTCAATTTTGGCCATGCCGATCAGCTCCGCAATGTCTTTCCGGTCTCAGTGGCAAACAGATGCGCCTGCGACATGTCGAGGCTCATGGCGACCCGCTCGCCCGGCCTCAATGGCCTCGGGTTCAGCATGCGCGACACCCAGTCCGTACCGTTGAATTCGACGAACACCAGCGTCTCGTTGCCGAGCGGTTCAGTCACCGTGATCGGCAGTTCGATCTGGTGGACGTCTGCCGCGCCACCGGAACTGATACCATGGCCGGTCGGATAGATGTCGTCCGGCCGCAGCCCGAACACAACCTTGTCGCCGGTCGTGACATTGGCCTTGAACTGAGCGGGCAGCGGCAGCTTTTCACCGCTGGCGAAAACCATCTGGCCGTCATCGATCGTGGCCTCGTGCAGGTTCATCGGCGGCGAGCCGATGAAGCCGGCGACGAAACGCGTTGCCGGCCGCCGGAAGACCTCGTCGGGCGTGCCGACCTGTTCGATATGGCCGTCGCGCATGATGACGATACGGTCGGCCAGCGTCATCGCTTCGACCTGGTCGTGGGTGACGTAGATCACCGTCGACTGCACCTTGGCATGCAGCTTCTTGATCTCGGTGCGCATCTGCGTGCGCAATTTGGCGTCGAGATTGGAAAGCGGTTCGTCGAACAGGAAGACATCGGGGTCGCGCACGATGGCGCGGCCCATGGCGACGCGCTGGCGCTGACCGCCGGACAGTTGTGAGGGGCGGCGATCGAGCAACATGTCGAGGCCGAGGATGGCCGAGGCTTCGGCGACACGGCGGACCATGTCTTCCTTGGCGGCACCGGCGATCTTCAGCGAGAAGCCGAGATTCTCGCGCACCGTCATGTGCGGATAGAGCGCGTAGGACTGGAACACCATCGAGATGTTGCGCGAGCGTGGCGGCAGGTCGTTGACGATGCGCCCGCCAATCTCGATCGAGCCGGCGCTGATCTCTTCCAGCCCGGCGATCATGCGCAGCGTCGTCGACTTGCCGCAGCCGGACGGGCCGACCAGCGCGATGAATTCGCGGTCGGCGATATCGAGATCGATGCCGTGCACGATCCCGATGTTGCCGTAGCGCTTGGTCAGCTTGGTGAGGGTAACGGTTGCCATGGTATCAGCCTTTCACCGCGCCGGAGGTCAGGCCGCCGACAAGGTGTTTCTGGACGACGTAGGTGAGCGTGAGCGCCGGGATGATCATCACCACGGCGAGCGCGCACATGCCGCGCCAGTCGATGGTGAACTCGGCGGTATAATCGAGCAGGCCAACCGGCAGCGTTTTGGCGCTGACCGAGCGGGTCAGCTGCGAGGCCAG
Source organism: Mesorhizobium sp. M7A.F.Ca.US.008.03.1.1 (assembly GCF_003997495.1). Lineage (GTDB taxonomy): Bacteria > Pseudomonadota > Alphaproteobacteria > Rhizobiales > Rhizobiaceae > Mesorhizobium. The sequence goes on from NZ_RZRU01000001.1 coordinate 471,888, forward strand.
CGCGAATTCATTCCAGCAGGTCAGGAAAGCGAAGATCGCCGCGGAGGCGATGCCCGGACCGGCGAGCGGAAACTCGACCTGCCAGAACGCCTGCCAGCGCGTGCAGCCGTCGATCTGCGCGGCTTCCGCGAGGTCCTTGGGCACCTGGCGGAAGAAGCCGTCGATCAGCCAAATCGTGAACGGCACATTGAGCGCGACATAGGCAAGAATCAGTCCGAAATGGGTGTCGATGATGCCGAGCCGCACATAGAGGAAGAACAGCGGCAGCGAGAGCGCAATGCCCGGCACGGTGCGCGTCAGCATCAGGCCGAGGAAGACGCTCGATTTGCCGCGGAAGCGGTAGCGCGCGAAGGCATAGCCGCCGGCCATGCCGATGGCCACCGCAATGACCGTGGAGGTCACCGAGATGATCAGCGAGTTGCGGAAATATTCGATCACAGGGATGCCGCCCTTGCCGATGCCTGAGAACATCGCGACATAGGCATCGAACGAAATCTCCTGTGGGATCCACACCGGCGGCTTGGCCATGATCTCGACGGTCGGCCGCAGCGAAGAGATGACGATCCACAGGCCCGGCAGGCAGATCGTCAGCATCGCCAGGAACAGGCCGATGCGATAGACGATATCAAGCAGCCGGCGCTTCAGGCGGGCGGAAGAATTCTCGTCCATCTTCACCACTCCGCACCGATCTGCGTGCGCGCCGCGGCGAGCTTGTTGAAGAAATAGACGGTGAAGGCGATCGACAGCAGGATCGAGAAATAGGCCATGGCGTTGGCCATGCCCATGCGCCCGTCGCTGTAGGCGGTGCGTGCCACCAGGGTCCAAAGCAGTTCGGTGCGGCCCGCCGGTCCGCCATCGGTCATGATCTTGACGATGTCATAGGCGCGCGCGACGTCGAGCGAACGGATGGTCATGGCGATGTAGGCGAAGGGCATGACGAATGGCCAGGTCACATAGCGGAATGTCTGCCACGGCGTGCAGCCGTCGACCCGCGCCGCCTCGATCGGCTCCTTGGGCATGGCGAGCAGACCGGCGAGGATCAGGATGGCGAAGATCGCCGTCGACGACCAGATCTCGGCGATCGAAATGGCGATGAAGGCGAGATGGCCCTCGATCAGCCACGGTATGGCGTCCTGCGTGATGCCGAGCGACTGCAGCGCATTGTTCACAAGGCCGATATTGTCGTTGAACATGAACTTGAATTGGAAGCCAACCAGGATCGGCGAAAACATCATCGGGAACATCATCAGCGTGCGCAGGATGCGCTGGCCCCGCGTCGCCTTCTCGACCAGCATGGCCAATCCGAGGCCGAGCAGCATTTCAAGATTGAGCGCGATGGTCAGCAGCAGCACAGTGCGGCCGAAGGCCCACCAGAAATCGGTGTTGGACAGGATCGAGAGATAATTCCGGATGCCGATGAAGACATAGAATGTCTCTGGCCGCGTCAGGCGGAACGGCGTGAAGCTGGAATAGAGCGACAACAGCAACGGCACCACGACAACTGCCGCCAGCACGATCATGGCCGGAAGCAGCAGCAGGAATGGCGCGGATGGCTTGAAGCCCTTCATCAGAATCCTTGAGGTGTTTGCATTCGGACGGCGGTGCCTGGGCCGGGAGATGCGTGGGCGAGGGACGTAGGATTAGCGCGAACCGCCTAGCATCCTGCGAAACGCGATCGCCTCCCCCATTGCTGATGGGGGAGGCAGCCTTGGGAGCCGTTGCTAGAGCTTGCCGGCGTCCTGGAGGATTTGCGTCGCCTTGGCCGCCGCTTCATCCAGTGCCTGCTTCGACGTCTTGTCGCCGAGGATCGCCGCCTGCAGTTCAGGATAGACGGCGTTCGAGATCTCGATCCATTCAGGCGTCTGCGGCACGGCAAACGCGTGCTTGGCCTCTTCCTGGAAGGCGGTAAGAACCTCCTTTTTGTAAGGATCGTTTTCGGCCTGCTTCAAATCCCAGTCCCAGACCGCGGTGCGGGTCGGCAGCGGGCCGGCGGCGGCCTCGAGCTTCTGGCTGTCCTCGTTGGTCAGCCACCACACCAGGGAAGCCGCGGCCTCCTTGTTCGGGCAGTTCTCGGTCACCGAGAAGCCGTGGAAACCGGACCAGCCGGTGCGCTTGCCGGACGAACCCTTCGGCGCGACTTTCACGCCGACATTGCCGGCGACCTTCGACGACTTCGGATCGTTGAAGAAGCCTGCCCAGCCCGGCCAGTCGAGGTTGATGGCTACGGTTCCGGAAGCAAAACCCTGGCCGAGATCGTCCCACAAATAGTTGGTGGTGCCGGCCGGCACGGCCTTGGCCTTGTAGAGGTTGACGAACCAGTCGAGCGCGCGGATGCCGGCCTCGGAGTTGAAGACCGGCTTGCCGTCCTTGTCGAGATACTCGCCACCCTCGGCGACCACCATCTCGTAGAAGCGGCCGTTGATCGCCTCTTCCTTGCCGGCGAACTGCGTGCCGTAGAAATTGGGTGGGTTGGCGAAGAATTCGGCCTGGTCTGTGACTTCTTTCCAGGTGTCCGGCGGTACCAGATCATAGCCGTATTTCGCCTTGAACCTGGTCTTGTTGTCGGCGTTCTCGTAGAGGCTCTTCTGGTAGTAGAGCGCCGAAACGTCGAACTGCGCGCGCGGCAGCATCTCCAGCTTGCCGTCGATGGTCGCCGACTTGATGGTCGACGGCACGAAGGCGTCGATCTCTTCCTTGGGCAGCAATTTGCTGAGGTCGGTGTAGAGGCCCGTATATTGCGGCGCGAACGACGAATGGTTCCAGCCGACGCACCAGTTGGTGCTGCCCGAGGCGATGTCGGATTTGAGCTCCTTGTCGATGTCGAAGCCGTTCTTCTTGGTCAGGATGTTGACCTTGGCGCCGGTCGCCTTTTCCCATTCGGGAATGCGCTCGTAGAGCTTTTCATATTGCTGGCCGCCGATCAGCTTCACGTCGATGGTCACGCCTTCGAACTTGCCGGGCAGGTCGCCGGCAAGGGCAGCGCCCGCACCTGACGCAAGCAACAATGCACCGGCGCACACGCCGGAAAGCAGTCTGTTCATTGGTATCCTCCCTTGGTGCCGCCTCCGCGGCGACCGCAACTCGTCTGATGACAAGAAGTGCTACATTCATATACAAACAAAACATTCATATAAACGTCAAGGCGAAATTTGTTTCCGCCTCGCACGTTCCTGCGTATATGAAGGGTGAAATTCACTGGAGGATGAGCCCATGGACGACAGCGAAGACGAGCGCTATCGCGCGCCGGCGCTCGACAAGGGGCTCGATATCCTTGAACTGCTGGCGGGCGTCGACGGTGGCCTGACCCAGGCCGAAATCGCCAAGAAACTCGAGCGCAGTCCCAACGAATTCTATCGCATGCTCGACCGGCTGGTGCGGCGCGGCTACGTCACGCGCCTCGACGGCGACCGCTATTCGCTGACGCTCAAGCTGTTCGGCCTGGCACAGTTGCATGCACCGGTGCGGCGGCTGGTATCCTACGCCACGCCGCTGATGCGCGAACTGGCCGAGACCTCGCAGCAGGCCAACCAACTGGTTGTTTTTGATCGCGGTTCTGCCGTCGTCATCGGTCAGCAGGAAGCGCCAAACTACTGGGGCATATCGATCCGGGTCGGCTCCCATATCAGTCTGTTCGACACCGGCTCGGGACATGTTCTGCTCGCCTTCCGCTCACCGGAAGAGCGCCAGATGATGATTTCCGAACACGTCCGCAGCACCGACAAGACGGCGCAATCGACCGAGTTCTTCACCCGTCTCGACCAGATCCGCGACCGTGGCTACGAGATGATGGCCTCGATGCAGACAGCCGGCGTCTTCAACCTGTCGGCCCCGGTGCGCAGTTCCGACGGCAAGGCGATCGCCGCGCTGTCGATTCCTTACATCACGGTGGTCAATGCGCCTTCCGCGCCCGACATCACCAGGACGATCGAACTGTTGCTGGCAACGTGTGAAAAGCTGTCGCACCTCGCTGGATCAGCAGTCGGCTCATCGGTGTGAATTCTTATTTGAATGAGGAATTCTCCCGTGAGATGATTTGAAAATCCATAGGGAGGAGCCTCACCATGATCATCGATACCCATCTTCATCTCATCGATCGCTCGGCCCTGCGCTATCCCTGGCTCGCCGGCGTGCCGGCGCTCAACCGCGATTTCTCTTATGAAGACTACGCGACGGAGGCGCAGCGTGTCGGCATCGGGCGTGTGCTGCATATGGAGGTCGATGTCGATGCGGCCGACATCGAAGCCGAGACCGCTCGTGTGGAAGGACTGTCACGGCAGCCCGGCAGCATGCTGGCCGGGGTGATCGCGTCCTGCCGTCCTGAGGAAGGGGACTTCGCGGCCTATCTCGAACGGCAGCGGGCAAACCCGTTCATAAGGGGCTTTCGCCGCGTCCTCCATGTAGTGCCCGACGAGCTCTCGGAAGGTGCGGTGTTTCGCGACAGCATCAAGCGGCTTGGCGGCACCGGCCTGACCTTCGATCTCGTCGTGCTGCCGCACCAGATCCCCAGGGCGATCGTGCTTGCCGACCTGGCACCCGATGTGACGTTCGTCCTTGATCATTGCGGCGTCCCCGACATCAAGGGCAAGAGCGAACATCCATGGCGCGAGCATATAAGCGACATCGCCCGGCGCCCAAATGTCATGGCCAAGATTTCCGGTGTCGTCGCCTATGCCGATGCCGGTAGCTGGACGGTCGAGACGTTGCGGCCGTACGTTGAGCACACCATCAATTCATTCGGCTGGGACCGCGTCGTCTGGGGCAGCGACTGGCCGGTCTGCACGCTTGGCGGCGGCCTGTCGACCTGGGTGGCGGCGACCCAAGCATTGCTTGAGGGCTGCAGCATTGGCGAGCGCGACAGGCTGTTGTCCGGCAATGCCCGCAAGCTGTGGCGGCTCGACTGATGGGTCCTTTCAGATGGTTGTCGAGACGTGCCGTTCGCGGCCATAGAGCGAAACCAGCAGCACGATGACGAAGCCGAGCGCGGCCTGCACCGCTGCGGGCTGAAAGCCGAGGCCGATCAGCAGCGTGTTGATCTCGGTCAGCACCAGCACGCCGGCGATCGTGCCGAGATAGCTTCCCCGGCCACCGACAAGTGCTGCGCCTCCTACGACGACCGCCGCGATGGTCTGGAACAGATAGGGTTGGCCGACATCGCCATAGGCCGAACCGGTGAAGCCGAGCAGCAGCACCCCTGCCACGGCGGCGAAGAAAGCGCTTGCCGCATAGGTGATCACCCACATGCGAACCGGATCAATCAGCGCCAGCGGCGCCGCGCCCGGATTGCTGCCCAGCGCATAGAGCCGGCGGCCATAGGGTGTCCGCTCCAGCACCAGCACGACGAGCGCGGCCAGCACCACCAGGCTCGGCACCAGCCACGGCACCGGCAGCGGTCCGGCCGACCCGCCGATCGAGACGAAGCTGGATACCGCTTGCGGTGCGGAGCCTGACGGGAAGCCGGCTGTCCACAGCAACACCAGCCCTTGCACGACCATGCCGACGCCGAGCGTGACGATGAGCGGCTGGATGTCGAGGCTGCGCGAGATCAGCCCGTTCAGCCCGCCGATGAAGAGCGCCAGCATGCCGACAAGGCCGCAGACCAGGACAAAATTCCAGCCATCGCCATAGAGCTGCGCCGCCACGACATTGGCAAAGCCGATGACGAAGGGGATCGAAAGGTCGATGCCGCCCATGATGACGACCAGCGTCTGGCCGATCGACGCGACGGCGAGCAGCGAGGCGAGCACCAGCATGGCGCGTATGGCAAACGGCGCGGAGTAGCCAGGAATGAGGACCGTGCCAGCGAGATGCAGAAGGGCGGCGACGCAGAAGGCGCCGACGACGCGGGCGTTGGTGGTTGCGAAGAGATTTCGGCGCAAAACCATGTCAGCGTCTCCCCATGGCAAGACGTTCCTGCAACGCTGTCAGCATCACGGCCAGCACCAGGATCGCGCCGTAGGCGATCTGCAGCACGAAGGTCGAGACGTTGAACGTCGTCAGCACGCTTTGCAGCAGGAAAATGTCGATGGCGCCGATGGCGGCACCCGCCACGCCACCACGGCCGCCGACTAGGCTGACGCCGCCGAGCGCTACGGCGGCGATGGCGATCAGCGTGTAGGTCGGCCCGATGTTGGGGTCGGCGGAACCGATCAGCGCGGTCAGCATCAGCCCGGCGCATCCGCCGAGGACGCCAGTCATGACATAGGCGATGAAGCGCACGCGCGTGACGTCGACGCCGGCGGTGTAGGCGGCGCGGTCGTCGCTGCCGACCGCCATCAACTGGTCGTAGTAAGGGGTGCGCCGCACCAGCCACCAGGCGATGCACATCAATGCCAGCGGCAGCATCGACAGCGGGCCGGACAGTGCCTTGAGCCAGGCCGGCGCCGGGCCGATCGGCGCCGGCAGGATTGTCAGCGTCACGCCGGTGAGGATCAGATAGGTGCCGAGCGTGGCGACGATCGGCTGGATGCGCACGATTGTCGCCAGAAAGCCGTTCGCGGCACCCACCAGCGCGCCGACGAGCAGCGCCGCCGGAACGAGCACCAAGGGCGATGAGATGCCGGCGCCGAGGAACAGCAACTGGATCGCGAAAGCATTGACGAAGCCCATCAGCGGCCCGACCGAAATGTCGATGCCGCCACGGCCGGCGAGGATGACAGGCGTGGACGCAATGGCCGCACCGACCAAGGGCGCCGCCAGTCCGACCAGCGCGCCCCAGGAACCCGGCTGGAACCGTCCGGGGCTGAGGATAAGATTGACCGCAAGCAGGACGACCAGCAGCACGACGGCGAAGCCGAAATTTCGCCCAAGGGATAGGAGACGCGCAACAGGGCTCATGCCGCACGTCCGAACATGGCTGATATCACGCCGTCGGTGGTGAGCGTGTCGCCGGCGATCTCGGCCGCGATTTCATTCTCACGGAACACCAGCACGCGCTGGCACAGGAGAAGAATCTCCTCGATCTCGCTGGACAGGATGACGAGCCCCATGCCGTCGGCCGCCAACCCGCGAAACACGTCGTAGAGCACATGCCGCGTCGCCACGTCGACGCCACGCGTCGGATCGTTGAGGAGCAGGATCGCGGGCTCCAGCGCCAAGGCCCGCGCCAGCAGCACCTTCTGCTGGTTGCCCCCCGACAAAGTGGTGATCGGCGCATCGGGCCGGGGGGCGGCGATCGACAGTTTTTCGCGGTAGATGTCGTAGCGCGCCTTGCGCGCCGCCGGGCTGATCAGGCCGAGCCGTGTGTCGCGCGACAGAGTCGAAACGGCGAAATTGTCGAGCACCGACTGCGTCGGGAAAATGCCGTTGGCGCGTCGGTCGCGCGGCAAATAGGCGATGCCGCTGGCGACAGCCTTGCGAAACCCGGTGATCTTGCGGGACACACCCGATGCACCGAGTTCGATCGAGCCGCCATGCGGCGGTTCCAGGCCAGCAAGCATCTTGAGGAACAGCTCCTGGCCATGACCATCGAGGCCGGCAAGCCCGACGATCTCACCCGGAGCGATTGCTTGGGTGATCGGGCTGGCGCCGGGCGCGATGACGAGCTCGCGAACGGCAAGACCACCAAAATCGAGCGCGGTGCGATCAGCCATGCGCAAGCTCCGCGGCGGTACGTGGCGCCATCGCCTTGAGAAGTTCCGCCGGCGTTGAAGCGCCGCGCTCTTCGGTGCGCACCACGCTGCCGCCTCGCAGGATCGAGATGCGATCCGAAAGCGACATCACCTCGTCCATGCGGTGGGTGATGAACAGGATCAGGCAGCCTTCACCGGCAAGCGCATGCATCAACGAAAAAACGGATTCGCGATCGGCGAAGTCGAGCGCGGCGGTGACCTCGTCGAGGATCAGGATCTTTGGGTTGCGCACGATCGCGCGGGCAAGGACGACCAATTGCTGCGCGGCTAGCGGCAGCAGCCCGGCTGGCTTGTCGAGGGGGACGTCGGTGACCGCAAAGCGCTTCAGCGCAGCTTCCGCCTTGTCACGGCGCTCATGGCGGGGAACGGCACGCCGGACCAGTCCGTCGAGGCCGAGCAGGATGTTGTCGGTGACGCTGCGGTCCGGTGCGATCAGCACCTCCTGGAACACCGTGGCGAAGCCTTGCGCCTGGAAGGCAGATGGATTGGCGCCAGAGAATGGTTTGCCGTGCAGCAGGATCGCACCGCTGTCCGGCTGGACGATGCCGGACAACAGCTTGACCATCGTGCTCTTGCCCGAACCGTTCTCGCCCAGGATGGTGTGGATGGTTCCCGCCCGAAACGCGATCGATGCGTCCGCGAGCGCGATCGTCTCGCCATAGCGTTTGGATATGGTTTTGATTTCAAGCATGTCGCATTTCGATGCTGGCAGGCCGGCTCCCCGAAAGGAGCCAGCCTGTTGAGAGATTGGCAGACCTCACTTTGCGCAGGCGTCACTTTGCACAGGCGTCGGGCACTTTCGAATAATCCCAGCCCTTGGTCGGCGCCGGGTTCGAGAAATAGGCGTCGAGCCATTCCTCCGGCATCGGATCTTTCGGTGGGATCGGGAAGATCGACACGGCATCCGTCGTCATGCAGTCCCTGTACCAGGCACCGAGATCGGCGGTGTGGACAGGCGGGATCGGGATCAGCAACGTGTTCAGCTTCGGCTTCTGTCCGTCGAGCATGCGCTCGCCGACGCGGAACAACGTTTCGGCGGTCCAGTGCGGCAGAACCGCATGGCCTTCGAAGCGGTACTTGTCGGGGTTGGCCTTCCAGTAGCCCAGTGCATCGCCGGTGATCGAGCCGGTGATCAATGGCGCCGGTCGGCCGGCTTCCGCGAAGGCCTCGGCAACGACGCGACTTTCGCTGCCTGTCGTCCACACCGCATCGATCGGCGCCGGGTTGGTGGCGATCGCCTGAAGCACCACGGTCTTGGTGACGTTGGCTGTCCAGTTGCCGTTGACGTTGCGTGAAACCTTCAGCTTCGGATTTTCGGCCAGCGCCTTGTCCGCGCCCTGGCGCTCCTGCACCACGATCGGGTGTCCGGCGATGCCTTCGACCAGAAGGATGCTGGCGCCGTCCGGCTGCGCCTTGCCGATCGCCGTCATCATGTCGTAGCCCCAGCGCGCATAGTTGGAATCGACATTGATGGCGTTCGGGCTGGTCACCGAGCCGGCCGCGGTGATAAACGGAATGCCGGCTTTGGCGGCAGCGTCGATCGCATCATCGAGTGCCGTCGCCGAGCCCGGGATCGAGGTGATGATCGAGCACTTCTTGTCGATGAAGGCGCGGATCTGGTTGATCTGCTGGCTGGCGTCGTTGTTGGAATCAGACACTTCGAAGCTGGACACCGTTCCGTCGGCGATCAGCCCGTCAACAAGACGCTTCAACTCCTTGGTCACCGTGACCCGCCACGGATTGCCCTGGTAGGATTCCGAGTGGCACCATTTCCACGGCTTCGGCGGCGCGGTGAAATTGTCCCAGGCCGAAGGCAGCACCTTCTGCGGCGCGCCGTCATACTGTGCCTTGAGTTCGGTCGGCAGTCCGCCGATGACGCCTTGCACATCCTGGGCAAAGGCGGTCGTCGCAAGCGAGGCAAGCGCCGTTGCGGCCAGTAGGCCGCGGATCATTCCTGTCATCTCGTTCTCCTCCGTTCGGTTTGGTTCAGGCTCCTCCACCGGCAGCGCCGGACACCTGCGCCGGGGAACTCTCCCGAAACAGGCGATTGAGATCGGCAACGACCTGTCGGGCTTGATGCCGGGAGGTCATGCCGGAAAGGATGCGTTCGGACGCGGCCTGCTGGAACGCCATGTAGCCGTCATGGCGCGGCCGCACCCATGCGCCCTCCAGCGTCGCGCGCGTATCCCGATAGAAGTTGCCGGTTGCCGCATTGACGGTCTGGTCCTCCCAGGCCGCTGCATGGCCGGGCTGGCCGCCGGCGGCGGCATAGGGGCCGCGCTGGACATCGCCGCTCGCGACCCAATAGGCAAAATCGATCGCGGCATCCCTGGCCTTGGAGAATGCCGATACGGCTATGCCGGTGCCGCCAAGCGCCGAACCGATCGGGCCGCCGGAACCGATGACCGGAACATCGGCAAAGGCCAGCCGGTTCGCCCGAAAGCCAGCCGTCGCATAGGAAACGTAACCGTAGATCAGTGGCGCGCAGACGAGCCTGGAACCGGCCTCCGCCATACGTTCGGAGACGGCAATCGGATCCATCTCGAAACACGCGGGATCGACCAGCGCTGCAATCTCGCGCATTGTCTCGAAGACCTGGCTACCGATCTCCACATCGATCAGATCGTGGGACGGATCGGTCATGCAGGCATGCCCGAGATTGCCGGCAAGCGTGTAGAACACCATCAACACGTGAGGCGGTCGCAGCGGCAGCAGCACGCGGCCTTGCCGGGCGAGATCGAGCACCTCGCTCCAGCGCGCCGGCGGCGCCTCGAGCGCATCCGGACGCCATGCCTGGGCCTGGGTTGCCGCATCGATCGGGAAAGCCCATTGCCGTCCTTGCCAGTTGTAGCTCGGATAGGATTGGCCGACGCTGCCCGAGGCAAGGGCTGTGCGCTCCGCCTCGCGGCCGGTGACATCCAGCGGCTCGAGGCAACGCTCAGCCGTGATCTGGCCGACATGCGGATGGTCGATGACGATGAGGTCATAGGCGCGCGCCAGTTCTTCGACCGGAAAGGATTCGAAGTCCTGCAGCGATCGCTTGTCCCATTCGATGGCAATACCGGTCTTCTGCTGCCACAGAGCCGAGCAGGCGACCATCGGATCGTAGCCACGCGGATGGCTCCAGGTCATACCTTTGAGCTTGGGCGAACTCACAGGCCGAACTCCGCGCGGATGGCGGCACTGTGCTCGCCGATGCGGGGCGCCGCCCGATCGACCTTGGCCCTTATGCCATCGACCCGGAGCGGCGAACTGGTGGTGAGGATCGACACATCGTCCTCGCGCGTCACAGTCTGCAGCATGTCGAGGGACTGGAACCCTTCGCTCGCCAGCATCTCCGGCCAGGTCAGCACTTTGGCGCACCAGATGTCGGCCGGCTCGAGGATATCAAGCCACTCGTCGATCGTCTTGGTGGCGATCCGCTGTGCGATGATCGCCTTGATGTCGTCGCGCGCGGTGAACCACGACGCGGGCTTGTCGCGATAGGGTGCGAGTTCGCTGAGCGACAGGAGATCGGCCAGCTTGGGGATCGGCGTCATGGCGATGGCGAGGTATCCGTCCTTGGCCGGGTAAACACCGTAAGGCGCCGACAGATAGGCATGCGCGCTGCGGAAGCTGGAGCGCCTGGGCAGCCGGCGGCCGTCATTGAGATGCGTCGTCAGCACCTCGAATTGGAAATCGACCAGCGCTTCCAGCAGGCTGGTTTCGATATGGCTTCCCTGGCCGGTGATGCCGCGCCGCACCAGCGCCGCCAGTATGCCTTGCGCGCAGGCAGCACCGGCGAGCATGTCGCCGATGGCGAGGCCGAACGGCACCGGTCCCTGGTCCTCGTCGCCGTTCAGCCACATCACGCCGGAACGCGCCTGCGCCAGGAGATCCTGGCCGGGTCTCTTGACCCATGGTCCGTCTTCGCCATAGCCGCTGATCGAGGCATAGACCAGCCGCGGATTGATCTTGCGGACCGCCTCATAGTCCAGGCCGAGCCGCTCGATGACGCCCGGCCGGAAATTCTGGATCAGCACATCCGCCTTGGCCAGAAGGCCGCGCAACGCCTCGAGATCGGCCTCGTTCTTGAGGTCGATGGCAAGACTTTCCTTGGCCCGATTGATGGCGTGGAAGATGGTGGAATCGCCGCCGATCTCGGTGTCGCTGAGGTAGAGCCGGCGCGACAGGTCGCCGCCATCCGGACGCTCGATCTTGATGACGCGGGCGCCGAGATCGAGCAGTCTGAGTGAGCAATAAGGTCCTGACAGGAACTGGCTCATGTCGACGACGACGAGACCGGCGAGCGGCAATTCGGCTGCTGCCGGCATCTTCACTTCTCCGTCTTACCGACAAAGTCGGCCGGGTTGCGGTACTTCACCGTCTGCAGGTGTTCGCAGTAGAGAACGAGTTCGCCTTCGCCCTTGAACACCTCATAGCTGGCGCGGATCAGCCCCATCTCCTTGTAGCGGGGTGTCTTGTCGAGGTTGGAGCGGATCGAATAGATCGTGTCCCCAATGAAGACGGGCTTTATAAAGCGGAGCCTGTCGTAGCCATAGGAAAAGGCGTTGATGCAGTTGGTGGCGACCAGTCCCAGGCCAGCCGAAAAGACGAAGGCGCCGGCGATCAGTCGTTTGCCGAAAATGCCTTCGCTCTCGGCAAACATCTGGTCCTGCACATAGGGGTGGATGTCGAGCACCAGCGTGTTGAACAAATGGCTGTCGCCTTCAGCCATGGTGCGTCGCAACGAGCGGATCTTCTGGCCGACCGGCCAGTCCTCATAGAACCAGTTTTCGGCGTTCCACACCGGCAGCGCGGCATGGTCCCTAGGCATGTTGTTGGGATGCGTCGAGGCGACGCCGACGGTGGGCGCGAAATCGTTCATGGCCGGCACCGCCAGGCGTGGATGAGGTACGTCACAGCTGTCGGAGAACGCATCAAGGCGTCGAAATGCAAGGCGTTTCCTCCCATCAATCTTCTTTTGTGAATAGTATTTTCACATATGGGATTGCCTTGCAAGCGTGAACAGGCGAATTTTGGCTGCTCCCGCGCGCCGAAGCGCAGGCGGGCAGGGGAGGAAAATCATGCGCAAGGATTGTCTGGTCTTTGTCGGCAGCCTGAACCGCGAGGCGCCGTATTTTCAGGGCGCTCGGGGCGTCGGCCTCAGCGTCTACAGCTTTGACGAGACGACGCTGGGAACACGAAAACTGGCCGAGACCAACGACGTCGACAATCCGACCTTCCTCTCGGTGACACCGGACGGCTCGCACGTCTATGCCAATTCGGAAGTGTTCACCTGGCGCGAGGGAACTGTCTCCGCCTACAGCTTCGACCGAGCTTCGGGTACGCTCATTTATCTGAACAAGCAGCCGTCGCTCGGCAGCATCACCGCCCACAACACCATCACCCGCGATGGGACGAAACTGCTGGTCGCCAATTACGGCATGGGCGAGGGCGGTCCGGATCGTGCCGTGGCTGTCTATGGTTTCGAGAAGGACGGCGCGCTGTCGGCGCCGCTGGCCAGCATCTCGCATAAAGGCAGCGGCCCGAATGCCGCGCGGCAGGAACGTTCGCACGCCCATAGCGTCACCGAAACCATTGCCGGCGGCACAGCCATCGTCGCCGACCTCGGCATCGACCGGCTGGTGTCTTACCGGATCGAGCGCGACGGCAATCTGGCCAAGCTAGCCGAATCCGGTTTGCCATCCGGCGCCGGTCCACGCCACCTCGCACTGCATCCGAACGGACGCTTCGTCTTCGTCATGAACGAACTGGATTCGACCATCGTGTCGATGGCGCTGGACGAAGCCTCGGGCAAACTCACGCTCATCGACGCCAAGCCGGCGGTGCCATCCGAGGCGCGTGACAGCAACCATTGCGCCGACGTCCAGATCTCACCGGATGGCCGTTTTGTCTACGGCTCCAACCGTGGCCACGACAGCGTCGTCATCATGGCGGTCGACCAGCAGGCAGGGTCTCTAAGCCTCGTCGGCTACGTCCCTTGCGGCGGTGCCACGCCGCGCAACCTGGCCCTGACGCCGTCAGGCGGCCATCTGTTCTCAGCCAACCAGAATGCCGACCGCATTTCGATTTTTGCGCGCGACGCCGACAGCGGCATGCTGACCGACACCGGATGCGCCATCGAGATCGGCACGCCGATGTGCGTCAAGCTCGTGCGCTGAACCACCGCAACTCGCATCGAAGCCTCGGAGACGGCCAGCCGGGGCTCAGGCCTGTTGTATTGCCGAGAGCTTCCAATTCGAGCCATTATCACGCACGAAGGTCCACAGCTCGGTCGTCTCTGTCGGATGGTCCTCGTCGCCCTCGACGATTTTGCCGCTGGCCCGTTCGCGCGTTACGTCGCGAGACTCGTAGCGCAATGCGGCCGTGGCGTAGTCGCGCTCATCCTCGCGCCAGCTTTCTGCAATGTCAGCCTGCAGCAAGGTGATATCAGTCACCTCGTTCCTGAGACCTTTCTGAGCATTGTCGGCCAGTTCCTCGGACAGATAGGACACCATTTCGGGGGTCACCGCCCGGCGCAGAGCAGCATGGTCTTCGCGCCCGAATGCTTCCTGGACATCAGTCAACAGCTGCTGGAATGCGTCGAGGTCGGCCTGGGCCAGCGTGATCTCATCGGATACGGTGGCCGCAGAGCTTCCGCCCGAACCGCCACCGAAACCGGGAATTGTGAAGGAGCCTGCAGTCTGCTGCCCTGCCGTTGCGCGGTTCTCAAATCGCGAAGCCTGGGCATTACCGGCACCAGCGAACGCAGGGGTAGGACCGCGCGCCGATTGCGACCGGAAGAACCTGATGGCCAGCATGATCGCACCACCGATGAGCAGGGCCTGAAGCAGGAAACCGAACATGCCGGCCAGGCCGCCGAAGCCTTGGCCGACGAGCAAGCCGATCAGGCCGCCGAGCAGCAGGCCGCGCATCATTGTTCCACCGAAGCCGCCCATGAAGCCGGGCCTCTGCAGGCCGGCCTGCGGCTGCCGGGCCGCGTTGTTCACACCGGTGTTGGGCGTCATCGACCGCTCGACCGGAGCGGTCGGCGCTGGTGCGGTCCTGGTCGGCGGTGCCGATTGGAACGTACGCATGCCACGACTGCCGAAACTGCCGCCGCGACGGGCCTCGGCGTGATCCATCGCAACCATGGAAAATGCAAGGAACAGTCCTGCAAAGAGGGCTGCAAATCGGCTGGTGCGGGAAATCATCAGAGATGGACCTTTGTCGATGCGGTTTCGGAAGTTTCCAGCAGGCGCCGGCCTGGACGCCGGGCGTCATGCGGTCAGTCGAACAACTCTTCGAAGAACGATTTCTTCCGCTTCGGATAGCGGTGACCGTGCGAGCGGGAATAATCGTCGTCGCGGCTCTGGCCATGCTGCGGCAGGGAGAATGCTGCCGGCTGTGGCTGCGGCGCGGGCGCCGCTTCCCTGCCGGACCGCTCGATGATCTTGTCGAGTTCTCCTCGATCAAGCCAGACGCCGCGGCACTGCGGACAGTAGTCGATTTCGATACCCTGGCGTTCGCTCATCACGAGCGCGACGCGGCAGGAGGGGCAAGTCATGCCAAGGAGGGAAGTAGATGTCATACGGGGCTCCAAACCGAAAAAGATTGAGCCCGCTTGACCGAAAGAATGGAAACGGGCCCGTTAAAGCGGTCCGACATCACGATCGCCAAAAGCGACAGTCAGAGGGGCCCGGCCCGCACCGGACAGTTAGGAATGCAGAGCCGTGCCTTCAAGAGCGATATTGCCCTGCAAGAATGATTTGTCGCCATCGTTGCTCAGACCGTCTCCACGATTTCAGATCGTGACCACGATCTCAGATCGTGACCACGATCTTGCCGAACTGCTCGTTCGACTCCAGGTAGCGGTGCGCCTCGACGATCTGGTCGAACGCATAGGTCCGGTCGATGATCGGCTTTAGAGTCCCGGTCCCGAGTCCTTCGAGGATGAACGCCTTGGCGGCCTCCAGTTTCGCCGGGTTGCCGGTGATCTCGTGGACGAGGTAGCCGCGCAGTGTCAGGGTCTTGCTCAGAACGGTCGACAGTGGAAACGGCGTCGGCTCACGGCTGAGGCCGCCATACTCGATGAGGATCCCGCCACGCGACATCGCCGCTGTGAGCGGCTCGAAGATCGGGCCGCCGATCGGATCGAACACGACGCGCACGCCTTCAGGCCCAGCGATCCCGTTCAGCCGTGCCGCCGGGTCCTCCTCGGCCAAGGCGATGACATGCGCCGCGCCGGCGTTGAGCAGGGCCTGCCTCTTCGCCGATGTCCGCGTCACCGCAATCGCGGTCGCGCCGACCTTGTTGGCGATCTGGATCGCCGCAAGCCCGACACTGCTCGATGCTGCTGTGATGACGAGCGCGTCTCCGCTGTGCAGCCTGGCGATATCGATCAGCGCGCCGTAGGCGGTGAGATACTGCATCCAGACGGCCGCTGCCGTCTGCCAGTCGAGCGACGGCGGATGCTTGACGACAAGTCCGGCGGGGTAGGTGGCAAACTCGCCATAGGCCGGCCAGCGGATCATCGATTGCGGCGGGATGACACTGACGCTGTCGCCCGGCGCGAAATCCTTCACGCCGTCGCCAATAGCCTCGATGACGCCCGCCGCTTCAAGACCAAGCCCCGAGGGGAGCGTCGGCGTCTCGATATAGGAACCCGCGCGAAGCAGCGCTTCGGCGCGATTGAGGCCGAGTGCCTTGACCCGGATTTGAACTTCGCCCGGACCCGGTGGGGAAAGCGCGACGTCCTCGATGCGCAGAACCTCGGGGCCACCATGCTGGCGAAAGCGAACTACGCGTATCATTCGGGATACTCCAAATCATCTGAACCGAATGAGCTATGCAGCTAGGCTTGCCGGGGATAAATGGCTGTAAGGGAAGAACAGTAGAAACCAGGAGTTCCGAATATGGATCGGCTTGAGAGCATGGCCGTGTTCGTCAAGGCGGTCGATCTCGGCTCGTTCGCGGCCGCGGCGGTCGCGCTCGACCTGTCTGGCCCGATGGTCGGCAAGCATGTCCGGTTTATCGAGGAGCGGCTGGGCGTGCGGCTGCTCAACCGGACCACGCGGCGGCAGAGCCTGACCGACTTCGGCCGCGCTTACTATGAACGCTGTCGGGTGGTGCTGGCCGAGGCCGAAGCCGCCGATGCGCTCGCCGCTGACCAGTTTTCGGAACCACGTGGAAAACTGCGGGTCACCATGCCGGCGCATTTCGGCCGCCACTGCGTGACCCCCGTGCTGCTGAAGCTCGCCCGGCAATATCCGATGCTGGAACTCGACCTGTCGCTCAGCGATCGTTTCGCCGATCTCGCCGAGGACGGCTACGATCTGGCCATCCGCACCGGTGTCTTGGACAACAAGGCGGGAGTGATCGCGCGTCGCGTTGCGCGTCAGGGCATGGTCGTCTGCGCGGCGCCCCCCTATCTCAGAGTTCATGGCGAACCGCGGCGTATCGAGGATCTCGCCGACCATCAGGCGATTGTCTACCGCCGGCTCGGCCAAGTCGTTCAGCCGTGGCTGTTTGTGCGCGAAGGGCAACCCACGCTCGAGATCACGCCAACCGGGCGGCTGCGGCTCGACGATCTCGATGCCATCGCCGATGCAGCTGTTGAGAGCATGGGGCTTGCCTGGCTGCCCTGGTGGCTGGTGCGCGAGCGCATCGAAGCCGGCGCGCTGGTGGCGCTGTTGCCGGACCAGCCGCGATATCTCTACGACTGCCACGCGCTTTGGCTGCAGACGCCGCATCTGCCGCTGAAGGTGCGGCTGGCCGTCGATGCGCTGGCGACGGCCCTGCCGAAATCGATGGAGTGATCGTCAATCGCCGCCGCTCAGTTGAGATCGCGCGGATACTCCTTGACCTCGCTGCCCGGCATCCAGCCTGTCGCGGACGGACTGACCGGCGGCTTGCGCGAAAACGGTCTTGACCGTGCACGCATCGTCGCGCGCAAGAATTATCTCACCAAGGCGAACTGGAAGCTGGTGCTCGAGAATTTCCTCGAATGCTATCACTGCCGGCCGGCCCATCCGGAATATTACCGCGTCAACGGCCATGTCAAAGTGACCGCGACCCGCGACGCCGACAAGGCGGTCGAGTGGCAGAACGAAATCGAAGCCTGGCACAGCGTCATTGGCGATGCCGAGTTCCACAAGGGTGCATGGCAGGCGGGCGACCTCGACACCCGCGGCCGAAGATGCCTCTTTGAGGCGTCGCATTCCGATGCCATATGAAGGTGGCCGACGGAATGTTGCGGGAGACGGTTATGACCAAAGGTTCGGATTTGTTCGTCGCGGCCCTCGAGAACGAAGGGGTCGAACGGATTTTCGGCATTCCGGGCGAAGAAAATCTCGATATCGTCGAATCCATCCGCCGCTCCTCGATCCAGCTGATCCTGACCCGCCACGAACAGGCGGCGGCCTTCATGGCCGCCACCTATGGCAGGCTTACCGGCAAGCCGGGCGTGTGTATCACCACGCTTGGCCCAGGCGCGCTCAATCTCTCGACCGGTTCGGCCTATGCGCTGCTCGGCGCGATGCCGATGATCATGATCACCGGCCAGAAGGGCATCCTGTCATCCCGGCAGGCGCGCTTCCAGATCGTCGATATCGTCGCGGCGATGAAGCCGCTGACCAAGCTGTCGCGCCAGATCGTCTCGCCGAAGATGATCCCCTCGCTGGTGCGCGAAGCTTTCCGTGTCGCCCAGGAAGAGCGTCCCGGCCCCGTGCATCTGGAACTGCCGGAAGACATTGCAGCGGCCGAGTGTGAACCGATCGCGCTTGTCCCGACGCACCCGGTCGAACTGCCGCTGGCCAGCCCGGGTGCGCTTGATCGCGCCGCCCGTATGATCATGGAAGCCAGGCGCCCGCTGCTGATGTTCGGCGCGGCGGCGTCGCGACCGCGCGTGACCCCCGATGTCGCCCAGTTCGTGCTGCGCACGCAAATTCCCTATTTCACCACGCAGATGGGCAAGGGCACCGTGCCCGGCGGCACGGAGCTCTATATGGGAACGGCAGCCCTTTCGGAGCGCGACTATGTGCACGAGGCCATAGAGCAGGCCGATCTGATCATCACCATCGGCCACGACACGGTCGAGAAGCCGCCCTTCATCATGGGGGCCAAGGGGCCGCAGGTCATTCATGTTGGCTACCAGTCCGCGGATGTCGAGCAGGTCTATTTCCCGCAAGCCGAGATCGTCGGCGACCTTGGCCCTTCGCTGGCGCTGCTGGCCGATCGCATCGAGGGCAAGATCCCCAATGCGCAGGCCCTGCTGCCGCTGCGGGAAGGCATTCTGAGCCGGATCGCCGCGCGCGCCACCGAAGACCGCTTCACGCCGCAGCGCATCGTGCATGACGTGCGCGCCGTGATGCCGCCGGACGGGATCCTCGCCCTCGACAACGGCATGTACAAGATCTGGTTCGCGCGCAACTACCGGACGCGCATGGCAAACACGATCCTGCTCGACAATGCGCTGGCCACCATGGGCGCGGGCCTGCCGTCGGCGATGATGGCGGCACTGCTCTATCCGCAGCGCCGTGTCATGGCCATCTGTGGCGACGGCGGCTTCATGATGAACAGCCAGGAACTGGAGACCGCCGTCAGGCTCAAGCTCAACCTCGTCGTTCTGCTGCTCGAAGACCATGCCTATGGCATGATCCGCTGGAAGCAGGCGGTCGATGCGTTCCCGGATTTCGGCATGACCTTCGGCAATCCCGATTTCGTCAAGTATGCCGAGGCGTATGGCGCCAAGGGGACCAGGGTTGGCGAGATCGCCGACTTGCGGCCGGTGCTGGAACAGGCCTTCACCGGCGGCGGCGTGCATCTCGTCGTCGTGCCCATCGACTATTCCGAAAACACCAGGGTGCTCGTAGACGAACTGCGCGAGCGGCTGCCTGCGCCGCAAGCGAGCTGACGGCGGCAAAGCCGCCGTCAGGATTACCTGGAGCCGTTGCCGAAGCTCCTACAGCTTGCAGTAAGGCGTGACCGGCGCGATCGTCCCGAAATCCTTGACGATCTCGTAGCCGATGCCGTCTGCCGCCGCCTTGCCGACATAGGAATGGCAGAGCGTGTGGTTGTTGCTGGCGTCGACACGGATCTTGCCTTGCGGCGCATCGAACTCGATGGACGGCAGCGCCGCCAGCACATCGTCATCCTTCAGCGATCCGGCCTTATCGGCGGCCAGCGCGTACAGATGCAGGCCGTTGTAACCGGCCTCGCCGATACCATTGACCATCTTCTCCTTGCCGAATTTTTCGCGGAAGCTCGAGATGAACTTCTTGTTGACCGGATTGTCGAGCGCCATCCAGTAGGGCTGCGGCGCGTAGGTGCCGGCCGCGACGCCCGGCGGCAGAGCGTCCTTGTTGAAGACTTCGTCCAGCGGCGCGATCAATGGCTGCTTGATGTCGAAGCTGCGATACTGCTTGAGCTGGGTGACGGCGTCGTTGCCGACCACCATCGACCAGACGACATCGGGCTTCAGCGACTTGATCTTCTGGAAGGCCGGGCCGAAATCCGTGGTGCCGAACGGATAGTAATCGGCGCCGATGATCTTGCCGCCGGCCTTCTCATAGGCCGCTGTGATCGCCTCGGTCATCTTCTGCGGCCAGGCATAGTCGGAGGCCATGACATAGATCGTCTTGCCGAGGTTCTCGGCCACCCATGGCATCATCGGATCGACCTGCTGCATCGGGATCGGGCCGGTGGCGACGAAGTAGCGGTTGCATTCACCGCCTTCGAAATTAGTCGGGTAGAAGAACAGCTTCTTGGCCTTCGATGTCACTGACAGCGTCGCACTGCGCTCTGGCGAAATGATCGTGCCCATGATCACGTCGACCTTGTCTTCGTTGATGAGCTTGCGCGCCTTGTCGATGGAGCCCTTGGTGGTGGTCTGGTTGTCTTCGATGATGAGCTCGACCTGACGCCCTCCAATGCCGTTGGCGGCGTTGAGTTCGGCGGCGGCGAGCTTGTAGCAATTGAGCAGCGTCTCGCCGAGGATCGCCTGCAGCCCGGTGATCGGGATCGACAGGCCGACCTTGACGGTGTCGGCGGCGCGCAGGATCGATGGCGCGCCGATGATGGCGAAAGCGGCGGCAGCGCCACCTGATTTCAAAACAGTTCTTCTGCTTATCATTGTTGTGTTCCCTTCCAGTCCCAGGCGCGCCCCATGCACGCCTTACAAAGCCAACAGGTCCTTCAGCAGGGTTTCGTCGGCGAACGCCTCCGGTGCGCCTTCATGGACGATCCTGCCCTTCTCCATCACCAGGCAGCGGTCCGATGCCTTGAGAACGAGATCGAGATTCTGCTCGACCAGAACGATCGCGATGCCGCGCTCGCGGGCGATGCGCGGCACCAGTTCGGCGATCGATTGCACAATGTTCGGCTGGATGCCTTCCGAGGGTTCGTCGAGCAGCAGCACCGACGGCAGGCCGCACAATGCGCGGCCGATCGCCAGCATCTGCTGCTGGCCGCCCGAAAGTGTGCCGGCGATCTGCGCTTCGCGCTCCCGCAGGATCGGAAAATAGCCGAAGATGTCGGCCGGAATGCCGCTGTCGCCACGGTCCTTGGCCGCGCGGGTGCCGACCTCCAGGTTTTGCCGCACGGTCAGCTGGTTGAAGATGCCACGTCCCTGCGGCACATGCGCGATGCCTGCGCGCGCGCGGCGGAAAGCCGGCGCGTTGGTGAGGTCCTTGTCACCGAGAACCACCGCACCGCCACTTGCCCGCAGCGCACCGGCGATGACGCGCAGCAGCGTCGTCTTGCCGGCGCCGTTGCGGCCGAGCAGGCCGACGACCTCGCCCGGGGCGACACTCAGGTCGATGCCGTTCAGCACCGGGAGCAGGCCGTAGCCGGCCGAGACCGCAAGCGTCCGCAGCATGGTCAGCGCCTCCCCAGATAGACGTCGCGGACCATCTCGTCAGTCTCGATGTCATGGAAAGGACCGCTGCGCAGCCGGCGTCCCTGGTGCAGCACCAGCGTCTCGCAGTTCAGTGCCCGGACGAAGCGGATGTCGTGCTCGACGGCGACGATCGAGAATTCGCCCTTAAGCCGCAGCAGCATCTGCGCCGTCGCCAGCGTTTCCTGCGGCGTCATCCCGGCGGTCGGCTCGTCCAGCAACAGAAGCCTCGGCTCGATTGCCAGCGCCATGCCGATCTCCAGCCATTGCTTTTGGCCGTGCGCGAGTTCACCGGCGAGTGTGGCGGCGCGGTTGGTCAGCGCGACCAGTTCCAGCAGTTCACCAATCGGGCGCACAGGCGAGGGCGCGCCCCAACGCGCGACTTTCACATTGTCCTCCACCGAGAGGCTGGGGAAGACCGACGGGATCTGGAATTTGCGGGCGATGCCGAGCCGGGCGATGCGATGCAATGGCAGGCCTGCTATGTCGTGGCCGAGGAAGCGCACGCTGCCGCTGGTCGGCCGAAGCGTGCCGGTCAGCACGTTGAGGAAAGTGCTCTTGCCGGCGCCGTTCGGCCCGATGATGCAGCAGAGCTCTTTGTCGCGCACGGTGAGGTTCAAGGCTTCCAGCGCCTGCAGCCCGCCGAAGCGGATGCCGACATTCTCGGCCTGGAGCAGGATGTCGCTCATTGCGCCCGCCTTCCGCCTTTGAACAGGGCCTTCAGCCGTGCGTAGATCGACAGGATGCCATCCGGCAGGACGAAAACGATGATGACGAAGACGCAGCCCAGCAGCAATGGCCACAGGCTCGGATTGAAGCTGCTGATCGTCTGCTGCGCCCGCTGGATGAAGATGGCGCCGAGCACCGGCCCAAGCAGCGTGCCGCGGCCGCCGACCGCCACCCAGACGATGACCTCCGTCGACAGAAGCAGCCCGGACAGATCCGGCGCCACCAGTCCTGCCATGCAGACATAGAGCGCGCCGGCAAGTCCGGCGATGGCTGCGGACAGAACGAAGGTGACGAGCAGCCGCAACGGCGCATTGTGGCCGAGCGCTGCCGCCCGGATCTCATTGTCCTGTATGGCGGTCAGCACCGTACCCCAGCGGCCACGGCTGATCGACCACAGCGCCAGCACAACCACCGCAACGATGGCTGTGACAAAGATATAACTGGGTAGATCTTGGCTCAGATCGACGTGCAGCCCGCCAAGATCGAACTCGATCGGCGGGATGCCGATCAGGCCGCTGTCGCCGCCGGTGACCGAGCTCCACGAGACCGCGGCCTGCTGGCAGATGACGCCCATGGCCAGCGTGACGATGGTGAAATAGCTGCCACGGATGCCGCCGAAGAACAGGAAGTAGCCGATGATCGCGGCGACGAAGGCCGCACCGGCCACCGCACCGACGATGCCAAGCAGGCTTCCGAAGGGGATGGCGTCGTTGAGCGTGACCAGCGCCATGATGTAGCCGCCAATGCCGAAGAAGGCGGCGTGGCCGAAACACAGGATTCCGGTTCGGCCCCAGAAGAAGTCGAGGCTTGCGGCGAACAGGCCGAAGATCAGCGCATCGCGGATCACGGTCAGCTGATAGCCGCCGGCAAAGAACGGATAGACGACCGCGAGCGCCACGCAGACGGCGAAGATCAGCAGCCAGTTGCGATCGCGGGCGATCATCGCGACGCTCCGTTGAACAGGCCGTTGGGTCGCAGACGGACAGCGACGATGGCCGCCAGCAGCACGATCGCCTGCGCCAGCGACGGCGAGATCTGATAATTAAGGATGCTGGTCAGCCCGCCGACGAAGACGCTGCCGGCGACAAGGCCGCCGATCGAGCCTACGCCGCCGACGATGACGACGAAGAAGGCGTTGGCGAGATAATTCACTCCCATCTGCGGCAGCACGATCGCCAGCGGCGCGACCAGTCCGCCGGCAAGCCCGGCGATGGCTGCGCCGAAGGTGAAGGCGATGGCGTAGGTGCGCCGCGTGTTGATGCCGACGCCTTCGGCCATCTCGCGGTTCTGGATGACGGTGCGGATGTCGAGCCCGAAGGAGGTGCGGCTGATCAGCAGGACGACGCCGAGCAGGGTCAGCATGGCGATGCCGATCAGGATCAGCCGGTAGGCCGGATAGACGGTGAAGACGAGATCGAGCGTGCCCTCGATCGGCGGCGTCACCGGCTTGGCGCCAAGACCGAAGGTCAGTTCAAGCCCTTGCTGCAGGATCAGGCTGACGCCCCAGGTGGCGAGCACGGTCGAGACCGGTCTTGAGTAGAGATGGCGGATGATGGCGAATTCGAGGATACAGCCGACCACCGCGCCGGCGATAGGCGCCGCGGCCAGCCCCAGCCAGAATGAGCCGCCCATGCTCTGGACGAAATAGACCGCGAAGGCGCCGACGGTGACGAACTCGCCATGCGCCAAATTGGTCACGTTCATCAGCCCGAAGCTGATCGCCAGCCCGAGCCCAACCAGCATCAGGATACTGATCAGCGTCAGCGCATTGAGCAGCGTGGTGATGACGAAATCCATCGCGTCAAGCCGCACTGGCGAGACGTTGGCGCAGGCCGACGAGCAGCCCCTCCGCGGCATCGATCACCGCGGCCTGATGTGGTTGCAGGCCTTGCCCCGCCCATTCGTCGATATGGTCCGACAAAGGGTCGACCACTTCGGTCCGATGGTTGGCCAGGGTCTCGATGACGGCATGGCCGCAGAACGGCACGTAGCCTTCGGAGTAGCCGCCTTCATGGGTCATCATCAGGCGCCCTTGCGAGGTTTCGGCGGCCAGCGCCACCATGCGCGCGGTGAGACGCCGGAAGCATTCGCTGTTGAGCATCATGCGGCCGAGCGGATCGAAGCCGGACGCATCGAAGCCGGAAGCGACGATGACGAGGTCCGGTCTGTAGGCGCGCAGCGCCGGCGCGACGACGCGGTCGAAGGTCGATTCATAGGCGCCTGTGCCGCTGCCGGCCGGCAGCGGGATATTGATGTTGTAGCCTTCGCCGGCATCTTTCCCGCTGTCGGCCAGCGCACCGCGCCCGGTCGGATAGAGATTGTCCTGATGCACGGAAATGGTCAGCACTGAAGGGTCGGAATAGAACACCGTCTCGGTACCATTGCCGTGGTGCACATCCCAGTCGACTATCGCCGCGCGCCCGAGCAGGCCTTCATGCTGCAGCCGGCGGACAGCGACGCCGATGTTGGAGAACAGGCAGTTGCCCATCGCCTGGTCGGGCTCGGCATGGTGTCCCGGCGGCCGCGCCAGCGCATAGGCATTGTCGACCCGGCCGGTCAGCACGGCGCGCATCGCGGCATAGGTGGTGCCGGCCGACAGCAGCGCGATGTCGAAACTGTTGAGACCGATCGGCGCCTGCGGACCGGCGAAACCGCAGCCACGTTCGCTGAGCATGCGGATATCGTCGACATGGCGTTGTGTGTGCACGCGCAGCAGGTCCTCGACCGAGACCGGCTCGGGGATGATCGGCACCAGATGGCGCGACAGGCCGCTGACCTGGATGAGGTTGTTCAGCCGGCGCTTCGAGCCGGGCGATTCCAGATGTCGGCCGGGTTCCACAAAGCGGCCGGGCGGCATCATGTCGGCGCTGGAGCCGGTGTCATGCCACATCAGCTGTTCGTGAAAAACGTAGCCTGTTGCCATCCGCAGCGTCCTCTGAAAACCAGGTGACGCTAGCAGGCTAACGATCATGTGGCCCGACCCGAAAGAGGGGGTTGTGCCTGTTATCTATGCCCCTCCTTTCGGAGGGGTATGGGCACCTGCGGACCCTTGCGCGGCGCGCACCGCCTGGACCCGGTTGGTCACCGCCAGCTTGCCGAAAATGTTCTTCAGGTGCCACTTCACCGTGGTTTCGCTCACCGACAGCGCAAGGGCGATATCGCGATTGGACATGCCCTCGGCGAGATAGCGCAGCAGTTCGGCTTCGCGCTGGGTGAGCTGTTCCTTCTCAACAGCTGGTGCGGCCAACTTGCGCGTCGAGACGGGCATCGCCTGCGCTGCATCGATGATGCGCGTCGCATAGGCCGACAGCGCGGGATCGGTCTTTGCCTGGGCCGCACGCAGCCGCATCAACGCTTCGACGACAGGCCTTCCCTCGTCGACGAAGGAACGGATGAAGCCGGAGGATTGGGCAAGGCGCAACGCATCGAGCAGTGTGCGGTCGGCCTCGCGTTGGTCGTGGGCAGCGCTGGCCGCTTTGGCGCGCAGGATCAGCGCCAATATATGGCGGCGCATACGCCCGCTGTCTTTCGTGCGCTCCAGCAGCGCGTCGAAAATCCGCGCGGCATCGGCATAGGATTTCTCCGCCGTCAGCAGGCGGGCCTCGGCGAAGAATTCGAACTCGTTGGCGGTGGTGATGGCCATCGAAGCCTCGGTCCCTTCGCCGCGATGCTCGGTCAGCAGCGCGCGCGCTTCGGCGGCACGGTTCTGGTCGAGCAGCACACGTATGCGGTCATGCATGACCATCGATGCCAGGCGGCGATACACAGTGCCGCGTACGCGCTGATAGACGCGCTCCAGCATATCCAGTGCCGCTTCGGTGCGACCGGTCAGCTGCAGCACGCGGGCATAGGTCGGCACGCTGGCCAAGGGATAGACGATGACCGCCGCGCCTTCGATCTGCGGTCCGAGATTCTCGACCAGGGTCAGCGCCTCGCCCGACGCATTGGTTTCGTAGGCAAGTTCGGCAAGCAGCGTTCCGGCCAGGGCCTCGGCATAGGAGTTTGCGCCGATCCGCGCCCTGGCCTCGATGATGGCGTTGCGCAGCAGCCGCTCGGCGGCGGGCAGGCGCCCCGCCGAACGCTCGATCACGGCCATGTAGCAATTGGCAATGGTGACGCCGAGCAGGCTGCCGCTGCGCTCGTGCGCCCGTCGCGCGGCATCGATCGCTGCGCGAGCCCCATCGAGATCACCCAGCGCATAGAGGTTGTAGCCGACAACGTTGGCGGTAGCACCCTCCATGAACCAGGCATCGGGCGCGATGACGCGCAGGGCCGCAAGGGCTGTGTCGCGCGCCTGATCGAACTGCTCCAGCGTGCTGTGGACGGCAGCGGCGAGAACCATGAGCTCGGCCTCGATCGTTGTGCCGGTCACGGTGCCCGGGTCATTGCTGTCGGTCGGTCCGGCCTCGACCAGTTTGCGCGCATTGCTCAGCGTTTGCTGGGCGATCTCGGGCTGGCTGCTGTGCACCGCCAGCCACAGCACGACGAGTTGCAGCCGGATGCGCTGGTCGATGAGCTGCCTCGGCAGCAGCGCCAGCAACTGGCGCACGTAAAGAAGCTGGCACTGGGCGATGAGGTCGAGCGCGTTGTTCTCGACGAACACCGCCGCGCGTGCCTGGTCGCCGGCCGCCAGCGCGTGCCCGATCGCCTCGGTCAGCATCTTGCGCTCGCCGAACCATTCGGCTGCCGCCAGATGCAGCGGCGCGATCATCTCCGGTTCGCGCCGTTCCATTTCGCGGCTGAGGAAATCGCGGAACAGATGATGGTAGCGGAACCAGCGCCGTTCTTCATCGAGCGGCACCAGGAACAGGTTGCGCGTCTCGACCTCGGTAATAGCCGCCTCGGCATCGGCCGCCCGCATCACCGCCCGGCAGGCTTCGGCGCTGAAGCGTTCGAAGATCGAACTGTAGAGCAGGAACTTCGCGATTGCCGGCGGCAGTTCCAGGAACACTTCGCCCATGAGGAAGTCGGCGACGTTTCGGTTGGCGCCGGTGAAATTGCCGATCACGGTTTCCGGTGCGTGCGCGGCACTCAGCGAGAGCGAGGCCAGTTGCAGGCCGGCGGCCCATCCTTCAGTGCGCGAGCACAAGGTTTCCACCGTGCCGCTGCTGACGCTCAAGCCCAGCTTCTCGTTGAAGAAGGCTTCGGCCTCGGACGAGGCGAAACGCAGATCGTCGGGGCCGATCTCGAAAACGTCGCCAAGCACCCGGAGCTTGCCGAGCTGCAGATCAGGCAGGCTGCGCGAGCCGATGATGAAGGCGACGTTTGCCGGCGCCTGCCGGGTCAGACGCTCCATGAACCGCTTCACCGCGGGTGCCTCGATGGCGTGGTAGTCGTCGAAGAACAAGGTGATGTCAGCCTCGCGCGCCGCCAGACCCGCCACAAGTGCTGCGAGCATGACATCGAGCTGCGGGATTGGGCTCGACTGGAAGGCGAGGTCGAGTTCCGCCGGGCTCTGCACCAGATGGCGCAGCGCGCCCACCAGATGCGACAGGAAGGCGCCCTCATCATTGTCCGTTGCCTCGCAGGACAGCCATGCTGTCAGCCGGCCGTGGCGCGCGACTTCCGCGGCCCACTGCGCCATCGTCGTCGACTTGCCGAAGCCGGCGGGCGCGGCGAACAGCACGATGCGCGTGTCGATATGGCGCTCCAGCGTCGACAGGATGGTCTCGCGGCGCACCCATCGGCGATGGTGCGGCGACGCTGGGCTGACGGATTGCGGAGCTGCTCTCATCTAGGTCCGCGCAACCTGTCGCTTTTCCGGGGAGAGTGAGGCTCCCTTCCCATTGCTCCACTCCGTTTCGATCAGGGGAATCTGCGGTGCGGCATGGCGCGGCAAGGTTCCCTTGATCCGGGGATCGTCGACGATTTCAAATCCTGTCGCGAAGGGCACGAACCCGCAGGCGCTGTAGAAACCGATGACACTGTGATGATCAAAGCTGCTTGTATGCAGCCAGATGCGGCTCGGGTTGAGACGCCATGCAAGGTCCAGGGCCCCGGCCATCAGCCGTTTGCCGAAACCCCTGCCGGTCAGGGAGGGGAACAGGCCGAAATAGGTGATCTCGATCTCGCTGCTGTCGGCAACGAAGAATTCGACCATGCCGAGATGGGCGCCGGTTTCGTCATGGGCGTAGTAGAGATGCTGGCGTGGGTCGGCGAAATGCTCGGTGATTTCGGCATCGGACATTTCGGAAACGCGGTCCCAAAGCCAGGGCGCGCCGATCTCGAGGAAGATCGCCCGGTAGGAAGCGCAGTCTGGCGTCGTGATCCGTGTCATGGCCAAGGGGTGCGCGAGACCGGGCTGCGGCGCGCACGCTTCCATCCACGTCACCGCATTGGCAAGCTTGCCCGCCGGCAGGCGATGGTAGCCAATGGCGAGATCGGTGATTTCGGCCGGCATCGTGTCTTCGGTGATCAACGCATTCCTCGTCATGTCTTCCAGAGATAGCAGTATCGGCTTGCTGCATCCGATGCCAACTCCCCAAGCATCGAACGGCAAGTCCTGGACTGAAAGTTTGGCGCGTATACCTCTTGCATTTCACAGGAATGGCATATGAGATATGATACACCATCCAGATGAAAGCGAAATATGATGCCTGAGCGGATTGCGGACGAGGCCATTCTCAGCGCGGTCGATGACGGCTTCGCCCGACAGGTCGCGTTCCTGGCCGATCTCGTGCGCTTTCCCTCGCAGCGCGGCGAGGAACATGCCGCGCAGTCGTTCATGGCCGCTGCCTACGAGGCGGATGGCTACGCGGTCGACATGTGGCGCGTCGATGTCGATGCGATTCGCGACTTGCCGGGTTTTTCACCTGTGACGGTGTCCTATGCTGATGCCTTCAATGTCGTTGCCTCGCACACGCCGACAAACGCGACCGGCCGCTCGCTGATCCTCAACGGCCATATCGATGTCGTGCCGACCGGACCGCTCGACCGCTGGGTGCGCGACCCCTACGATCCGGTGATCGAGGACGGCTGGATGCATGGCCGCGGCGCCGGCGACATGAAGGCCGGCCTGTCCGCCTGCCTCTATGCGCTGGCCGCCCTGCGCGGCCTCGGCTATCAGCCGGCCGCGAACGTGTACCTCCAGTCGGTCGTCGAGGAGGAGTGCACCGGCAATGGCGCGCTTGCATGCCTGCAGCGCGGCTATCGCGCCGATGCCGCCTTCATTCCCGAACCGCTGGAGCCGAGACTGATGCGGGCGCAGGTCGGGCCGATCTGGTTCCGGGTCGAGGTCGACGGCGATCCGCAGCATGCCTCTGGTGCATTCTCGGCCGGCGCCAATGCCATCGAAAAAGCCTTCGTCATCATCAAGGCGCTGAAGCAGCTCGAAATCGTCTGGAACGCGCGCAAGGTCGATGATCCGCATTTCCATGATCATCCGCACCCGATCCGCTTCAATCTCGGCAAGATCGAAGGCGGCGAATGGACATCGAGCGTTCCGGCGCGATGTGTCTTCGAGATGCGCGTCGCCACCTATCCCGGCCAAAGGCTCGAAGACGCCAGAGCCGAGCTTGAAGCCTGCGTTGCCGACGCGGCGCGCGCCGATCCGTTCCTGGCCAATCGTCCGCCGACGATGACCTACAACGGCTTCATGGCCGAGGGCTATGTGCTGGAGGGCGCCGACGAGATGGAAGCGGTGCTGCGCCGCAGCCACACCGCCGTCTGGGGCGAGCCGCTGACCGAGCACGTCACCTCGGCGACGACGGATGCACGCTTCTTCGGCCTCTATGCCGACACGCCGGCGATCGTCTACGGCCCGATCTGCCGCATGCCGCATGGCTATGACGAGGCCGTCGATCTCGACTCGGTGCGCAAGGTCACCCAGACGATCGCGCTCTTCATCGCCGACTGGTGCGGCCTCGAGCCTATCGAGGCTAAGCCATGAATGCGGCCGTCCCCGATGCGTTCGGCGAAACGCTCGCCGAGGATGCGCCTGACGTGTCGACGGCCGACGCGCTCGCCATCCTGCGCCGGCACTATGGGCTCACCGGCACCGCGCGTCCGCTGCCTGGCGAACGCGACCACAACTTCCACATCCAGACCGACGGCGCAGGCGAGTTCGTCCTCAAGATTTCCCATCCGGCGGAAGAGGCCTGCTTCACCGACTTCCAGAACAAGGCGCTCGACCACATCCTTGCGGTCGACCCCACCTTGCCGATTCCCTCGGTGCGCAATAGCCTTGAAGGCGAAGCGCAGTTCGCGGTCAGCGTCGCTGGCTCGGCGCCACGCATCATCCGGGTGGTCACCTATCTGCCCGGCCAGCTGCTGTCGCGATCGCCGACTTCCGAGGCGCAGGATCGCAATCTCGGCGTCTTCCTCGCCCGCCTCGGCAGGGCGCTTCGCGGCTTCTTCCACCCGGCCGCCGGCAGCGATCTGCTCTGGGACATCCGCAAGGTCGCCAAGACACGGCCGATGATGGCCCATATCACTGACGTTGGCCAGCGGGCGATGGTCGAACGCGCGATCGACTCCTTCGAGGAGCATGCTGCGCCGGTCATCCCGACCCTGCGCGCGCAGATCGTCCACAACGACATGAATTCCTACAATGTGGTGATGGACGCGTCGCGGCCGGAGGTCGTCAGCGGCATCCTCGATTTCGGCGACATGATCCATTCGCCGCTGATCTGCGACCTCGCCATCGGCGCCGTCTACCGCTGGCCGTCGAAAGGCCATCCGCTGGCGCCGGCAGCGCGCTTTGTCGCCGGCTATCAATCGGTGCAGCCGCTCGAGGAGGACGAGATCGGCATTCTCTTCGATCTGATCCGTGCCCGGCTTGCGCTCATCGTCAACATCGCCAGCTGGCAGGCAGAGCGGTTCCCGTCCAAGCGCGACTATGTGCTGCGCCTCGCCACCGAGGTCTGGGCTTCGCTCGAACGGCTGGACGGCCTGTCGTCCACTGATGCCCGCCGCTATTTTCTCGACCATTCCAATCCGGAGTAGATGCTCGTGTCCCAGTCCTCGCCTTACCCTGCAAATGCCGACGCGGCTGCATCGGAGCGCGCGCTGCTTGAACGCCGTGCCAGGCTGCTCGGGCCCACCTACCGCGCCTTCTACCGCAACCCGACCCATCTGGTGCGCGGCAGCGGTGTGTGGCTCTACGACGCACAGGGCCGCAAATTCCTCGACGCCTACAACAACGTCGCCTCGGTCGGACACTGCCATCCGCGTGTCGTCGAGGCGCTGTCCGCGCAGGCCGCCACGCTCAACACCCACACGCGCTATCTCAGCGAGATCATCCTCGATTACGCGGAAAAACTTCTGGGCACCGTTCCGGCCCATCTCGGCCATGCCATGTTCACCTGCACCGGCAGCGAGGCCAATGATCTCGCCATCCGCATCGCCCAGCATTCCAGCGGCGGCACCGGGGTGATCATCACCGATTTCGCGTATCACGGCGCCACCATTGCGACGGCGCAACTGTCGCCGGCGGCGGTCGGGGCTAAGGGCGTGCCCGCACACCATCGCACCGTGTCGGCGCCGGACACATTCCGAGATCATGGCCGGGCCGCGCATGATTTCGCCAAAAATGTCGCCGCCGCCATCGAGGACATGCGCACAAAAGGCATCAAGCCGGCGGCGCTGCTTCTCGACTCGGCCTTTTCCAGCGACGGCATCTTCTTTCCCGATGCGGCGGTGATGCGCCAGGCGGCGGACCATGTGAAAGAGGCCGGTGGTATTGTCATCGCCGACGAGGTCCAGTCCGGCTTCGGCCGGCTCGGCCAGGGCATGTGGGGCTTTGCCAATTATGGCATCGAGCCGGATATCGTCACGATGGGCAAGCCGATCGGCGATGGCCATCCGATAGGCGCCGTGCTGGTGCGGCCGCAGCTTGTCGCCTCCTTCGGCTCGAACACCGGCTACTTCAACACTTTCGGCGGCAATCCGGTCGCTGCCGCCGTCGGCCTCGCCGTGCTGGACGTGATCGACGGCGAGGGGCTGATCGAGAATGCGCGCAACGTCGGCGCCTATACGAGTGAACTGCTGCGCGCCCTGCAGGGCAGGCATGGCGCGGTCGCCGACGTCAGGCACAACGGCCTTTATTTCGGCGTCGAACTGACGGCGGACGGTAACGAGGCACTGGCCGCCACCAAGACATCGGCGGTCGTCGAAGCCATGCGCGAGGACGGCGTGCTGATCTCGTCCTGTGGTCCGCGCGGCAATGTGCTGAAGATCAGGCCGCCACTGCCGTTTGCCAGGGACAATGCCGAGCAACTGGCCGAGACGCTCGATCGCGCGCTGTCGAACTGGTGATCGGAGCAGGCCGCGCATGCTGAAGCTTGAACATCAAACCCTGAATGACCGCGCCTATGGCGCGCTCAAGCAGGAGTTGATTTCAGGAGGCTTCAGCCCGGGCCAGACGCTGGTCATCCGTAAGCTCGCCGAGACCTTCGGCATATCGACGACACCGATCCGCGAGGCGCTGCAGCGGCTTGTCGCCGAGCGGCTGCTCGAGATGCAGAACAACCGCTCGGTCATCGTGCCGTTGCTGTCCGCGCCTGCCTTCGAGGAGCTGACGCGCATCCGCATCGCCGTCGAGGGACTGGCGGGCGAGATGGCGGCGACCAGGATGAGCAAAAGCGGGCTGGCTGACATACAGGCGACGCTCGCCGGCATGCAGCGAGCCATCGAGGCCGGCGATGCCGGGACCTATCTCTCGTTGAACGAGGCTTTTCACTTCGCCATCTACCAGCATGCCGGCGCGCCGATCCTGCTCAACATGATCCGCGACCTCTGGGGGCGGGTAGGACCTTATCTCAAGCTGCTGATGCAGGCCGACCGCTACATTCCGCGGTCGAACGACGCCCACCGCAAGATCGTCGCCGCGCTGGAGCGGCGCAACGGTCCCACGGCGCGGATGTTCATAGAAGAGGACATCATCATGGCAGCCGCCGTGCTGTCGGCAAACCTTGACCCTGCCGGCTGACTATCCGCCTAGCTCGTCCCGTCCAGCCGGTCGCGCAGCATGCTCCAGCCGAGCAGCATGTTGGGCGCGTGCCGGAGCACGGCGTGGAACGGGATCGGCGCCGGCGCAGCAAAGGGCAGCGGCAGGTCGCGGGCGTCGGTTCCAGCGGCCCACTCGGCGAGCACCTTGCCCATCGCCGTGGTCATGGCGATGCCGCGCCCGTTGCAGGCGCGGCCGGCGATCAGGTCTGGCCCGAGGTCGATCAGGTGCGGCAGGAAATCCGGTTCGACCGCTGCCATTCCCGACCAGCTGTAGGCAAGCGGCGGCAGATCGGGCAGGTCGAGATGCCGGCCAAGCCGCCGCCAGATCGACTGCGGTACGCGCGTATCGGCACCGGCGCCAAGGATATGCATGCCGCCGCTGATCAGCCGGTTTTCGGCGTCGAAGCGGAAGGTGAACAGATTGCGTCTGGTGTCGCCGACGCCTTGCCCGCCGGGAAGCAGCCGGCTGCGCACTTCACGAGGCACTGGCGCTGTCGCGATCTGGAAGACTTTCAGCGGAAAATAGGTTCGCTGCAATGACGGATTGAGGGACCAGCCATAGGCGTTGGTGGCGATCAGCACCTTTGCGGCGCGTACCGATCCTGCCGGTGTTTTCAGCATCCAACCATCGGCTATGCGATCAACCGAGGTGACGCGCGTCTGCTCGAAGATCTTCGCGCCGGCCTTCTCCGCCGCATCGGCAAGCCCGCGCGCATAGGCGACCGGATTGAGCACGCCGCCGGAACGATCCATCCAGCCGCCGACATAGCCTGGCACGCCCGTCAGGGCTTCGATTTCCTGCCGATCCAATGTGACTGCCGGTCGGCCGCGCTGCGCCCATTGCCCGGCACGTGATTTGACCTTCTCGAAGGCGGCAGGCGAATGCGCCGGCTGGACCCATCCGTTCTGCACGGCGTCGCAGTCGATGCCGTGCTGCCGGATCAGGCGGAAAACCAGGTCGGCGCTGCGGGCGGCGAAATCGATCAGCCTGTCGCCGCGCGACGGTCCGAGATGGGCCAGTATGTCGACTGGATCCATCTTGGCGAAGTTCGGCACGACAAAGCCCGCATTCCTGCCGGTCGCACCCCAGGCGATGAATTCGGCTTCGAGAACGGCGACGGAAAGGCCTTTGCCCGCCGCATGCAGCGCGGTTGAAAGGCCGGAAAACCCGCCGCCGACGATGGCGAGGTCCACATCGAGTCCGCTCTGCAGCGCCGGCCGGCCACGGCGATTGCGGCTGACCGCGTGCCAGAGCGAAGCGTCATGCGCCTCCTGCCGGATCGCGGCATTCATGACGGGGAGATGCTCTTGGCCGTCGCTACCTTCGCCCGCTTGCCAAACCACGGCCGCCGCGGCCTGTCGCCGAGCAGGCCGTTCGGCCGGATCAGCAGGATGACGCAGAGCATGACGCCGATCGCGGCGATCTGTAGCGCGGCGGCGCGCGCCTGCTGTTCCGGCGGGAACAGGATGCTGGTCAGCGTGCCTGATCCGGCCCATATCGCCCACACAAGGATGCTGCCGATGACGGCGCCGAGATTGCTGCCGGAGCCGCCGACGATCAGCATTACCCAGACCTGGAAGGTCAGGATCGGCAGGTAATTGTCCGGCGCGATGAAGCCGGTGAAATGCGCCTGCAGCGCGCCGGCCAGTGCCATGATGGCGCCGCCGACGGCAAAGGCTTGGACGCGATAGAAACGCGCGCTCTTGCCAAGCGAGATCGCCGCCCGCTCATCCTCGCGCAGCGCCTTCAAGACACGTCCCCACGGGCTGCGCGACAGGTGCTCCAAAGCGAGATAGGCGATCAGTGTGACGACCGAGACCACTGCAAGGTTGGACAGGTTGAACAGCAGCGGCGTCTCGGCAAGGCTGCCGAAGGGGCGCGGGATGAAACCGATGCCGAACGGCCCGCCGGTCAGCTTCTGCGCGTTGAGCGCGACCAGTTGCACGACGACGGCGACGCCGAAGGTGGTGATCGCCAGATAGTCGGATCTGAGCCGCAGCGTCGCCATGCCGGTTAGCGCCGCGGCGATGCCGCCGACGACCATGGCGCCGAGCCAGCCGACAAGGATCGGCAGGCCGAAGCCGCCAAGCCGCGCAGCATCGTCCGGAGTGGTCAGCAGCGCCGAGGTGTAGGCGCCGATGGCGACGAAGCCGGCGAGGCCGACATTGAACAGGCCGGTCAGCCCCCATTGCAGGTTGAGCCCCAGCGTGACCAGCGAAAAGATCAGCGCGGTGGTCAGGAAGAAGGCGCCGTAGCCGAGCAGATCCATCAGCGTTCCCTCACACCAAACAGGCCGATCGGCCGCACGAACAGCACCGCCATCAGGATGATGAAGGAGACGGCGGCGCGCCACTCGGCGCCGATCAGTTGCACGGCACCGGCTTCGGCGAGCCCGATGATCAGGCCGCCGAGCACCGCGCCGGGGATGCTGCCGATGCCGCCGAGAATGGCGGCGGCAAACATCGGCAGCAGCATGTCGAAGCCCATGAACGGGCGGATCTGCACCAGAATGCCGATCATCACGCCGGCGACGCAAGCCAGCGCGCCGCCGATGATCCAGGTGACGCGCACCACGCTGGCGACGTCGATGCCGACGATGCGGGCCAGTGCAGCGTTCTGGCTCAACGCTTGCATCGAGCGGCCGGTCTGCGTGCGCGTCATCAACAGATGCACGCCGAGCACGAGCACGGCGGTCAGCAATAGCAGCGCGATCTGGTCGGGCGTGATGCGGATGCCGAAGCCGACCGGCATGGCGATCTGGATCGCCCGGCTGAAATAGGTCGGCCGCGAGGTGAAAGTGAATTCGAGCAAGCTCCTCAGCGCCATCGAGGCGCCGAAGCTCGCCATCACCACGATGATCGCCTGGCCTTGCGAACGAAGCCGCGAAAACAGCACTCTGTCGAGCAGCAGCGCCAGCAAAGCGGTGAACGCCATGCCGACGACCAGCGCGACAATCAGTGGCCAGCCGAAGGACAGCGGTGCGATCGGGGCCACCTTCCCGAATGTTGCGCCGATGGCGCCGACGACGGCCAGCGTCGCATAGGTGCCCCAGGCCATGAAGTCGCCATGGGCGAAGTTCGAGAAGCGCAAGATCGAATAGGTGAGCGTCACGCCAATGGCGCCCAAGCCGATCATCGAACCCGTCAGCAATCCGTCGACGACAAATTGCAGGCTCATGCCGCGCTTCCTCCTTCGGACTTGAGCGGGCGCTGGCCGAGATAGAGTTCGGCGACGACCGGATCGTTCCACAGTTCGGAGGCAATGCCCTCGTGCCGGTCCTTGCCCTCGACCAGCACATAGGCGCGGTCACCGATGGCGAGCGCCGCCTTGGCATTCTGCTCGACCAACAGGATGGTGACGCCGGACTTGCGAATGTCGGCCAGCATCTCGAACACCATCGAAACGAATTTCGGCGACAGGCCGGCCGACGGCTCGTCGAGCACCAGCACCTTGGGGTGGACAATCAGTGCGCGGGCGACGGCCAGCATCTGCCGCTGCCCGCCCGACAAATTGCCGGCGGCGGTGCGGCGCTGGCGGACAAGGTCGGGGAAGGCGGCATACATTTCCTCGATGCGGCCGGGGATTTCGCGCCGCTCGAGGATGCCGCAGGCAACCCTGAGATTGTCCTCGACCGACATCAGCGGGAAGATGTTTTCGGTCTGCGGCACGAAAGCCAGCCCAAGGCGTACCATGGTGTGCGCGGGGGCGGCCGTGATGTCCCTGCCGTCCAGAAACACCGTGCCGCGGGTGATTGGGACGAGGCCGGCGATGGCCTTGATGAAGCTCGACTTGCCGGCGCCGTTGGGGCCGAGCACGACGACGATCTCACCCTTGGCGACGGTGATCGAGGCGCCGCGCACGATCGGCACGCCGGGCTCGTAACCGGCTTCGAGGTCGCGGACTTCGAGGACGGTCTCGCTCATGCCGCTCCTCCGAGATAGGCCTCGATGACACGCGGGTCGCGAGCGACTTGTTCCGCCGTGCCTTCGCTGAGCAACTGGCCGCTCGCCATGACGAGAACGCGATGGCAGAGCCGTGTCACCATGTCGATGTTGTGCTCGATCAGCAGGAAGGTGATGCCGCGCGCATTGATGTCGCGGATGCGGTCGATGATGACTTCGAGCAGCGTCGCGTTGACGCCCGCCGCCGGTTCGTCGAGCAGGATGATCGCCGGGTCGGCCATCATCACGCGGGCGAGTTCGAGCAGCTTGCGCTGGCCGCCGGAAAGCACGCGCGCCGGCTCCTGCGCGAGATGGGTGAGGGTGACCAGTTCCAGCAGTTTGAGCGCCTTTGCCCTGGCGGCTCTTTCCTGCGCCGCCACCCGCCATGGCGTGACGAAATTGGCGAGCAGCTTTTCGCCGGCCTGGCCCTGTGCCGCCAGCATGATGTTTTCGATCAGCGTCAGATTGGGCAGCGGGCGGGGAATCTGAAAAGTGCGGCCAAGGCCACGACCGATGCGCAGATGTGCGGCTTCGCCCGAGACTGGCGTGCCGTTGAGAAGGATTTCGCCGCTGGTCGGCAATATGCTGCCGGCGAGCAGATCGAACATCGTCGTCTTGCCGGCGCCGTTCGGTCCGATGAGGCCAAGGATTTCTCCCGCTTTGACGTCGAAGGAGACATCGTTGACGGCGACGAGGCCGCCGAACCGCCTGACGACATTTTTCGCCGTCAGAACTGGCGCGCGGGTCTCCTGCTTTTGCCTTTCGGCTGACTCGCTCATCAAACCCTCTGGCCGAAGACGATCGTTGCCGTCTCCTGATTATGATTTGTGATCACACTTGCTTTGATCACGCTATTCGGCTTTAATTTCATCCGCAAGCCGAAAACCGGCCAAGAACGGAATTCCATGCAAAAGGCTGCCATCGAAAAGAACAACGAGGCGATCGCGGCCCAGCTTGCGCCGGTCGGCCGCGAAACGGTGCAGGACCGCGTCTACTCCGAACTGCGCCGTGCCCTGATCGGCGGCCTGTTCGAGCCGAGCCAGGTGCTGACCATCCGTGGCTTGGCTGACGCTTTGGTCACCTCGACCATGCCGGTGCGCGAAGCGCTCGGCCGGCTGATCACGGAAAAGGCGCTGGAGGCGCTGCCCAACCGTTCGGTGCGCGTGCCGCCGATCACGCTGGAACGCCTCGATGATCTCTTGCGCGCCCGCATCCTGATCGAGGGCGAGGCGATCGCGCTTGCCGCCGCCCGCATGGGGCCGCGCCAGATCGCCACCATCGAGACCATTCTCGGCGAATGGGACGAGATGCGGGCGCTGAAGCACAAGAAGGACGTCGATCGCGAAGTGACGCTCAACCAGAGCTTTCACTTCGAAATCTACCGCTCCTGCGGTTCGGCCGTGCTGATCCCGATGATCGAGAGCCTGTGGCTGCAATCGGGCCCCTGCATTCGTGTCGCCATCTATGCCTTCTCGGAAGCCGGCGAAGTCGACACCGCCCAGTATCACCGCCGCATCGTCACGGCGCTGTCCACACAAGATGCGCAGACCGCGCGCGAGGCGCTGGTCGCCGACATCAGCCGCCCCTTCACCTTCCTGCGCAGCAAGCTGCAGGCAGCCGCCGCGAAAGACCAGACATGACCGCCATCAGGATCACCGAGCCGCGCTCACAGCTTTCCGTCACCGCGCTGTTGCTGCCCGAGAAGGCCCCGGAAAACGCTGCCTTCCTCTTGGCCTATCTCGGCACGCCACGTGTCGTCCCGGGCATCCATGCGATGTGGACAGGGCCGGAAATCTCCTGTCCGGTTCCATCAGCCGATCTCGAGGGCCAGGCCTATGCCAGGCCGTTGCCAGCCGAGAACGCGACGCTGACGCCGCAGCCGGGCGACATCGTGCTGTCCTATGTGCCGCCACGCATGTGGGGCGGCAATCCCAATGCGATCTTCGACATCGGCCTCTATTACGGACAGGGCGCGCGGCTTTTGTTCCCGATCGGCTGGTTGGCCGGCAGCGTGGTGGCGCAAGTGCGTGGCGAAGAGCGCGATCAATTCGCCGCCGCATGCGGTGTCATCCGCCGCAACGGCGCCTGCGATGTCACCTTCAGCCTGGTGGAGGCCTGAAATGGCCGACGACAGTTTCGAGCTGTTCGATCTTCGCGTCGAGGCGGTCATTCCTGAGGGCAAGCCGATCTATTGCGGCGCCAAGGCCGGCGACTATTTCGAGCTCAAGGGCGAGATGCTGTCGATGCCGGCAGGGCAGGGGTTTTCGATTTATTCGCTCGCCGCCGTCTTGCCGCTGCTGGCGGCCAAGCAGCGCCCGACCCACCCGAACGACTGGATGACATCGGACGCCGAGATCGCTTGTCCCGATCCCAATTGCGCCAGCCGCCTCCGGATTGTCAGGGTGGCCAAGCGACGGTTCAGCCACGCCGAGACCACGGCGGTGCCGCTGCCGAAGGAGGATGACCTGACATGACCGCCAAGACCTTCGACCTCGGCCCCGGCTACACCATCTCGCGCGTCATCCGCGGCGGCTGGCAGTTGGCTGGCGGCCACGGCGCCATTGACCGCGGCCAGGCGGTAGCCGACCTGATCGCCACCTTCGATGCCGGCATCTGGACCTATGATTGCGCAGACATCTACACCGGTGTCGAAGAACTCATAGGCGCGGCGCGTCTGCGGCTGGCCAGCGAGCGCGGTCTCGACGTCGCGGCCAGGATGAAGGTGCACACCAAGCTGGTGCCGGACCTCGAACGGCTGGCCAGCATAAGCCGCGATTACATCAGGGGCATCGTCGACCAGTCGCTGCGGCGGCTGAAGACCGAACGGCTCGATCTCGTTCAGTTCCACTGGTGGGACTATGCGCAACCTCGCTATGTCGAGGCGATGGGCTGGCTCGACGAGCTTCGGCTGGAAGGCAAGGTGCGCAATCTCGGCGCCACCAATTTCGACACGCCGCGGCTGGCCGAAATTCTGGCGGCCGGCATCCCTCTTGTCAGCCAGCAGCTGCAATATTCGGTGCTCGACCAGCGGCCCGGCAACAGCCTTGCCGCACTCGCAAAGCAGAACGGCGTCTCCTTCCTCTGCTACGGCTCGGTGGCCGGCGGCTTCCTCAGCGACAAATGGCTCGGTGCGGTCGAGCCCGCCACGCCGCTCGAAAACCGCTCGCTGGTCAAATACAAGCTGATCATCGATGATTTCGGTGGCTGGGACCTGTTTCAGCACTTGCTTCAGGCGCTGAAGGCCGTTGGCGACCGCCACGGCGTCGATATCGCCACCATCGCCAGCGCTTGGGTGCTGGAGCAGCCGCAAGTGGCGGCCGTCATCGTCGGTGCCCGCAATCAGGCGCATGCGCTGGCCAATGCGAAAATCATGGACGTTGCGCTCGACGCCGAGGACCGGGCGCGGATTGCGGCCGTCATCGCGCAAGGCACCAGCCTCGAGGGTGATGTCTACACGCTCGAGCGCGACCGCCGCGGTCGCCACGGTTCGATCATGCATTACAACCTCAATGCGGGGAAGAAATGAGCGGCGAACCCTCCCTGTTTTCACGCGCAAGTGCCGAAATCATCGACCTGCACCGCTTCTTTGTCGACTGGTTCGTTGCCGCGCGCGCCAACACGGTAGATTTCGGCCGCTTCGAACGCGCGATGGGCGAAGACCTCAGCATGGTGGCGCCGGACGGGCAGGCCCTCGATCGCGAAGCGGTCGTCGACCATGTCCGCTCAAGCCGCGCCTCTTGCGACGACGGTTTTGCCATTTCGATCGAGGATATCCGGCCCGGCTGGCAGGACGCCGATACCATCGTCGTCCTTTATGTCGAAGCGCAGCTGCGCGCAGGCAAGCACAGCCGCCGCCAGTCGAGCGCCGTCTTCACCACCAGTTCATCGGCGCCCAACGGCGTCGAATGGCGACATCTGCATGAAACCTGGCTGCAGGTGCCGGAACGCTGAAACAGGTTCCAGAGATCAAATACAGTTGAGTAACGAAAGGGGAACAACAATGAGAAAGACGATACTCCAACTCACCACCGCACTCGCCCTCGTGACGATGACGGGTGCCGCGCAGGCAGCCGATTGCAAGATCACCGTCGGCCTCGTCATGGAGCTGACCGGCCCGGCTGGCGAATACGGTCAGGCCGGCGCCAAGTCGGTCGAGATGGCCTTCCGCGACATCAACGAAGCCGGCGGCGTGCGTGGCTGCGATCTTGTCACCGATACGCGTGACAGCCAGAGCCAGGGCAACATCGCCGTCGACGCCGCGACCCAGCTGGTGCAGGTCAAGAAGGTGCCGGTCATCATCGGCGGCATCATCTCCTCGGTGTCGATCCCGATCCTGACCTCGGTTACGGCACCGGCCAAGATCGTCCAGGTCTCGCCGGCGTCGTCCTCGCCGACGCTGACCGCGCTCGGCCGCGACGGCAAGACCAACGGCATCTTCTTCCGCACCATCACTTCGGATGCGCTGCAGGGCGTCGCCGCCGCCAAATACGCCATCGACAAGGGTTTCAAGAAGCTGTCGATCATCCACGTCAACAACGATTTCGGCGTCAACATGGTGGCCGAATTCTCGCGTGCCTACAAAGCGCTCGGCGGCACCATCGTCTCCGACACGCCTTACAACGAGAAGCAGTCGAGCTATGCCTCGGAAGTCACGGCTGCCATGGCCGGAGAGCCCGACGGCCTTTATCTAGTCAGCACGCCGGTCGACGGCGCAACGGTCGCTCGTACCTGGATCTCGCAGGGCGGCGTGCAGAAATTCCTCCTCAATGACGGCATGAACAGCCCTGACTTCATCGAATCCGTCGGCGCCGATTATTTGAAGGAAGCCTATGGCACGTCGTCGGGCACCAGCCCGACCGCCTCGACGGAGTATTTCACCAAGAACTACAAGGAATTCTCCGGCATCGAACCGACCAATCCAGCGGCCGACCGTTCCTATGATGCCGGTGCGATTGTTGGTCTGGCCATCGCCATTGCCGGCTCCGAGGATCCGGCCAAGATCAAGGACGCGATGTACAAGGCGGTCGATCCGGCCGGCAAGCCGATCTTTGCCGGCAAGGAAGAGTTCGCCAAGGCGCTCGGCCTGATCAAGGACGGCAAGCCGATCCGCTACGAAGGCGTCATCGGCCCGGTCGCCTTCGATAAATATGGCGACATCACAGGCCCGTTCCGGCTGTGGAAGATCGTCGACGGCAAGGTGGCGACGGACGGTGAAATGACCACCGACGATGTCAACGCCTTGCAGGCGAAACTTCAGTAGGCGTCATTCTGTTTTGTCCGGCATCGATTGCGCCAGCGTCGATGCCGGGCGAAGACTATGGCTGCTTCGTTGCACCTCTTTTGTCCAGCGACTCAGCTTCGTTCCGTCGCGACTTGCCTCGGGATGAGGAAGCGAGCGGCGAGCGCGCAGAGCAGCACGGTGAACATCAGGATCAGCGCCACCAGCGCGTTGATGTCGGGTGAGAAACCAAGCCGCATCATCGCCCACAGCCTGACCGGCAGGGTGCTTTGCGTGCCGGTGACCAGGATGGTGATCATGGTCTCGTCGAACGACAGCGCGAAGGCCAGGATGGCGCCGCCGACCATGGCGCTCGACAGGTTCGGCAGGGTGATACGCCAGAAGGTTTGCCAGCCCGTGGCGCCGAGATCGTAGGACGCTTCGACCAGCGTGCGGCTCATCGACTGCAGGCGCATCAGCACCGTGCGGTAGACGATCGCCAGCACGAAAACCGTATGGCCGATGACGACCGTCAGCAGCGAGCGTTCGAGACCGATTTCGCGAAAGAAGATCAGCAGCGCCAGGCCGCTGATGATCGGCGGCATCAGGAATGGCAGGAAGATGATGAACTGCAGCAGCGAGCGTCCGGAACGGCGCCCATGATAATAGAGCGCCAGCAGCGTTCCGCTGACCACCGACAGGATCACGGTGCAGACGCCGACGATCAGTGTGGTGCGCAAGGCGACCAATATGTCGTGGTTTTCAGCCAGCGCCACATAGGTCGACAGGGTCGGGGACGACCAGTCGACGGAGCCATGCGAAATGGTGAAGAACGACGACACGATCGGCACGAACAGCGGGCTGTAGAGCAGGACCGCAACCAGTGTCGTGATCGCGGCCAGAAAGATCGTGGACAGTCGGGGCGGGGCGCTCATACCGAAGTCCCCCGGTTGCGGCCAAAGCGTTCGCCGACGAGGATTGCGGCGATCACCACGACGGCCAGCGCCACCGACAGCGCCGCGCCGAACGGCCAGTTATAGGCCGTGCCGAACTGGCTGTAGAGGATGCGGCCGAAGGTGAAGCCGCTGATCCCGCCGACCATCTGCGGCGTCAGGAAATCGCCGATCGCCAGCACGAAGACGAAGCTCGCCGCCGAGGCGACGCCGGGCAGGCTGAGCGGCAAGGTGATGCGCAGGAAAGTCTGGGAGCCGCTGGCCCCCAGATCGTCTGAAGCTCGCAGCAGCACCTGCGGAATCCGCTCCAGCGACAGGAAGATCGGCAGGATGGCGAAGGGAATCAAGAGCAGCGTCAGCGTCAGCAGGATGGCGTTCATGTTGAACACGAAAAGCGTCGACGGTTCCTGCAGGATGCCGAGGGCCACCAGCGCCTTGTTGAGAAAGCCGTTGAGGCCGAGGATGCTGCGGATCGCATAGATCTTGATGACATAGCTCATCAGCAGCGGCACCAAAAGCAGCATCAGCAAGGCGTAGCGCCAGCGGCCTTTCAGCGTCGTCAGGAAGTAGGCTGCGGGATAGGCAAGCAGGATGCAGATGATGGCCACCGAGACGCACAGAACGATGGTGTTCCAGAACACCGGGAGAAAGACCGGATCGGTGAAGAACCTGACATAGTTGCCCAGTGACAAGTCGTAGACGATCGTACCCTGGTCGACGCTGAAGAAACTGTAGCCGAGGAAGATCGCCAGCGGCACCAGGACGAAGACCACCGGCAAGGCAAACGCCAGCACTGTCACCAGCAGCGACAGCCGTCTTTCCGCAGGCTGTGTCGATCCGGCTTCGCTCATGCCAGCACCAGATGGCCTTCATGCGGCGCAAACGAAAGCGATACAGCTTCGCCGGATTTGAGCGCGCTGCCGTCCACCCGGCTCGGCACGCGCAGCCGCAAGCGTTGCGCGGCATTGTCGGCGCCGGCCGTGATGGTGGCGACGGTCGACGACCCGGCAAACGCCAGATCGGAGATCGTGCCGGAAAAATGGTTGTCGGTGTCCTTTGCATCCGCAAGGTGCAAGGCTTCTGGACGGAACGCGGCGAAGGCGCTGGCGCCTTCGGCTGCGGCTTTCAAATGCGGCTGGCTGCTGATCGAGCAGACCAAGCGCCCGAGCGCCGTCTCGATCGATCGCAGCTCGCCTTGGACAGCCCCAAGTTTTCCGGCCACCAGATTGTTCTCGCCGAAGAAGCGCGCGACGAACTCGCAGTTCGGTCTGTAGTAAAGGTCGTGCGGCGTGCCGAGCTGGCGAATATGGCCGGCCTCCATGACACAGATCCGATCGG
Organism: Mesorhizobium sp. M7A.F.Ca.US.008.03.1.1; assembly: GCF_003997495.1. Classification (GTDB taxonomy): domain Bacteria; phylum Pseudomonadota; class Alphaproteobacteria; order Rhizobiales; family Rhizobiaceae; genus Mesorhizobium. The sequence continues at coordinate 516,519 of NZ_RZRU01000001.1, forward strand.
CCATGCCGATGGCTTCCTCCTGGTCATGGGTGACGAACAGGAAAGTGGTCTTGATTTCGCGCTGGATGGATTTCAGGAAGACCTGCATCTGCCGGCGCAGTTCGAGGTCGAGCGCCGCCAGCGGCTCGTCGAGCAGGATCAGGCGCGGCTGGCAGATCAGCGCACGGGCGAGTGCGACGCGCTGGCGTTGGCCGCCGGAGAGCTGCGCGGGAAAGCGGTCGGCGAAACGTCCGAGCTGGACGAGCTCCAGCGCCTCCGCGACACGGCGCGCAATCTCCTTGCGCTGGATATGGCGAACCGAAAGACCGTAGCCGACATTGCCGGAAACGGTCAGGTGCGGAAACAGCGCATAGTCCTGAAACACGGTGTTGAACGGCCGCCGGTTGATCGGCATGCGGCTGATATCCTGGCCGTCGAGGCGGATCTCGCCCGACGTCAGCGGCTCCAGCCCGCCGATCAGCCGCAACACCGTGGTCTTGCCGGAGCCGGATGGTCCAAGAACGGTGAGGAACTCACCGTCCCGGATCGACAGGTCGATGTCGTGCAGCACGGGGACCGTGCCGTAGGATTTCGAGACGGACCGCAGCGTCAAGAGGTCGGTGTTCTGGTTCATGAAATACTCTCGCATACGCTTCGGCGGTCCGGAACTCCGGACCGCCGGGTCCTTCGAAGACATGGTGCGGAAAGATCAGGGCGTCGCCTTGACCTCGTTCCACATGTCCGAACGCTTGAGCGGGTCCTCGACATTGTTGAGCCAGACCAGCTTGTCGTTGCCGCCGGCGCTGCCGGTTTCCGTCACCGTGTTGCCGAAGCCGGTGCGCTCGGAAAGCTCGCCGCCGACCTTCTTGCTCAGCATGAAGTCGATCCATTTCTCGGCCGCCGCATTGTCGCGGACACCCTTGGAAATGACCCAGTTGTCGAGCCAGGCGAGCGCGCCCTCGCTTGGATTGACGTAGGCGACATGAGCGCCGATCTTCTGCAGTGCCTTGACCTGCTGTTGGCCGTAGTTGGCCCAGATCAGGGCCACATCATTGTTCTGGTAGATCTGCTGCGCCTCGTCGGCGGTGGTGTAGAAGCTCAGCACGTTGCGCTTGAGTTCGACCAGCTTGGCCTTGACTGCCGCCATCTGCTCTTCGTTGAGATTGAACGGATCCTTGTAGCCGAGCGTCAGTGCGGTGAACGAGAAATTGTGCTCGCCATTGTCATAGGCCAGCACCTTGCCCTTGTAGGCCGGGTCCCACAGAACCGACATCGAGGTCGGCGCCGGCTTGACCTTGTCGGTGTCGTAGATCAGGCCGATGGAGTCGAAGCAGAACGGAATGCCGTAGACCTTGCCGTCCTTGGTCACTCCGCTGACCGCCGTCAGGTCGCGGAAGCGCGGCAGCACTTCCTTTTGGTTGGCGAGCTTCGTCACATCGATCGGCGACACCAGGTCGGCCTTGATGTAGCGCTGCAACTGGGCGGTGTTGACGGCGAAGACGTCGAAGTCCTGGCCTTCGCTGCCCTTGATCTTGGCCCAGATCTCATCATCGCTGCCGATGAAGACGACATCGACGCCGATGCCGGTCGCGGCGGTGAAGTCCTTGACCCAGTCGGCATCGGCGTAGCCGTCCCAGGCCAGTACCCGCAGGTTTGCGGCGAGCGCCGCCGATGTCATCAGGCCGATGCCGAGCCCGATTGTCGCCAGTCTTAGAAACGCTTTCTTCAGTCCCATTTTTAATCTCCCATTGTCGTTCTGGTGGACCGTAATTTTCGGGCCTGCGCCGTCACAGCTGGGTAACAGCGACCAGTCCCTCGTCCGGCACCGACACCATCCGGTTGCGCAGTGGCTTGCCGAATATCGGTGCTTGGATTTCATACTCGTCGCCGGAAGCCGTCTTGACGCCGGAGGCGTAGCTCATCACCGCCGCGCCGAAGAAATAGGCGTGCAGGTCGCCCGCCCTGCGGTGCATCGGGTAGCGGAAATGGAAGTGTTCGAGATTGGCGATCGAGTGCGACATGTGCGCTTCGCCCGACAGGAACTCCTGCTCCCAGAAGACAGTGCCGTCGCGCAGGATGCGCGAATGGCCGCGCACTTCTTCGGGCAGGTCGCCGATCAGCAGTTCCGGACCGATCGAGCAGGAGCGCAGCTTTGAATGGGCGAGGTAGAGGTAGTTCTCGCCCTCCGTAACGTGGTCGGAATATTCGTTTCCGAGCGCATAGCCGATGCGGTAGGGGCGGCCGTCCGGCCCGTTGAGATAGAGGCCGACGATCTCAGCCTCTTCGGCGCCGGCGCGCGCGAAGGCCGGCATCGGCAGGTCGGCGCCGGGCGGTACGACACAGGTGCCGACGCCCTTGAAGAACCACTCCGGCTGGATGCCGATCTTGCCAGCGCCAGGCTTTCCGCCCTCCAGCCCCATGCGGAAGATTTTCAAGGAATCGGATTCGTCGCCACCTTCGCCATGGGTCAGAACATGCATCTGGTTGCGGGCGGCGGCGCTTCCGGTGTGGGTCAGGCCAGTCCCGGTGACCAGGAAGCGCGCCGGTTCCGGATGGTCGACCGGAGCGAGCACCTGGCCATCGCGTAACAGCTGGTCGTAGTCGATCGTTGCGGCGCCCGCCCGCTTCTCGACCAGTGCGGCGATCGACGTGCCCTCGGCGATTGCCGCTTCGGCCAGCTCCAGCACGCTGCCGGTCCTATCGAGCGGGTGCAGGTGATTGCCGTCGTCGGAGACGCGGCCGACCCGTCTGCCGCCGTCGGCCATTCTGAACTGAACAAGACGCATGAACTAACCTTCTTTCCCTAGGGCTGTACGGGTCACACCCAGCCCGCATCGACGATGAACTGCTGGCTCGTGCACATGCGGCTGTCGTCGGCTGCGAGGAACAGCGCCATGCGCGCGATATCCGAGGGTTGCAGCCGGTCGGGCAGGCACTGCCTTTCCGCGATCTGGCGTTCGCCGGCCGGGTTCAGCCACAGGCGCATCTGGCGCTCGGTCATCACCCAGCCCGGCACCATGCAGTTGACGCGGATGCGTTCGGGGCCGAGTTCGCGGGCCAGCGCCCGCGTCATGCCGTAAACGGCGGCTTTCGCGGTGACATAGGCCGGGCAATCCGGATCGCCGACCATCCAGGTGATGGAGCCGAAATTGATGATCGAGCCGCCGCCCAGCGTGCTCATCTGCGGACGCACCGCCTGCGCCGCGAAGAACTGGTGGCGCAGATTGACCGCCATGCGGTCGTCCCAATAGGCAACCGTCACATCCTTGGTCTGGTGACGGTCGTCATTGCCGGCATTGTTGCACAGCGCCTGGATCGGGCCGTTGTGCTGCATCGCCTGGACGGTTGCCGCCTGCAACTCTTCGACGTTGCGCAGGTCGCAAGGAATGAACAGCGGCGCGGCATGTCCCTCGGCCGCAATCGCATCGACCAGACGCCGTGAAGGCTCCTCGGCCATATCGACGAAGGCGACGCGGCTGCCTTGCGCGCAGAAATGGCGTACCAGGCTTTCGCCGATGCCGCTGCCGCCGCCGGTGATGAACACGCTGCGGCCCTTGAGGCTTGGATAGATCGCGTAGCCGATTTCATCCGTCATCGCGCGCCTCTCTAATGCGAATGCCGAGGAATGCCGGCATCGCGCCGGCCGACGAGAAAGTCGAAATCGCAGCCCTTGTCGGCCTGCAGAACACGCTCGACATAAAGGCTCTGATAGCCGCCTTCCGGCGGCGCCGGGGGCTTCCAGTCACGCCGGCGGATTGCGAGCTCTTCATCCGATACCAAAAGCTCCAGCCGACGGCCGGCGACGTCGAGCTCGATGAGGTCACCGTCGCGCACCAGCGCCAGCGCGCCACCCGCGGCCGCTTCCGGTGCCACATGCAGAACCACGGTGCCGTAGGCGGTGCCGCTCATGCGCGCGTCCGAAATGCGCACCATGTCGGAGACGCCTTGCTTGAGCAGTTTGGCCGGCAGCGGCATGTTGCCGACCTCGGCCATTCCGGGATAACCGCGCGGCCCGCAATTCTTGAGCACCATCACCGAGGAGGCGTCGATGTCCAGCTCCGGATCGTCGATGCGGGCGTAGTAGTCCTCGATGTTTTCGAACACCACCGCTTTGCCGCGATGCTGCATCAGTTCGGGCGTTGCCGCCGACGGCTTGATGACCGCCCCGTCAGGCGCCAAATTGCCGCGCAGGATCGAGATGCCGCCCTCTTTGGTCAGCGGCTGGCTCAGCGGCCGGATCACCTCACTGTTGTAGTTGGGCGCGCCGTCGATCAATTCGCCTATGGTCTTGGCGCTGACGGTCATGGCGTCGCGATGAAGAAGCCCCACTTCATCAAGCGACGCCATGACCGCAGCTAGCCCCCCGGCGTAGTAGAAATCTTCCATCAGGAACCGGCCCGACGGCATCAAATCGACAATGGTTGGAACGTCGCGGCCAAGGCGGTCCCAGTCGTCGAGGCTGAGGTCGACACCGACCCGGTTGGCGATGGCGATCAGATGCAGCACCGCGTTGGTCGAGCCACCGATGGCGCCGTTGACGCGAATGGCGTTCTCGAACGCTTGCCTGGTAAGGATCTGCGCGATCGTCACGTCCCTGCGGACGAGATCGACGATCTGGCGTCCGGCCATCTGGGCGAGCACTCCACGGCGCGAATCCACCGCCGGGATCGCGGCATTGTCCGGCATGCCGATGCCGAGTGCTTCGACCATGCTGGCCATGGTCGAGGCCGTTCCCATCGTCATACAGCTGCCCGCCGATCGGCTCTGACCCTGCTCCGCGGCGAGGAAGTCGGCGACCGGCATGCGGCCGGCCTTCACTTCCTCGGCGAATTTCCAGACATGGGTGCCCGAGCCGATATCCTGTCCGCGGAACTTGCCGTTGAGCATCGGCCCGCCGGAAACGGCGATGGTCGGCAGATTGCACGACGCAGCACCCATCAGCAGCGCCGGCGTGGTCTTGTCGCAACCGACCAGCAGGATGACACCGTCGATCGGATTGCCGCGGATGGACTCTTCGACATCCATGCTGACCAGATTGCGAAACAGCATGGCGGTGGGGCGCATGTTGCTCTCGCCCAGCGACATCACCGGGAATTCGAGCGGCAGGCCGCCGGCTTCATAGACGCCGCGTTTGACGTGATCGGCCAGCGCGCGCAGATGGGCGTTGCACGGGGTCAGTTCCGACCACGTATTGCAGATGCCGATCACCGGCCGGCCGTCGAAAGCGTCGGCGGGGATGCCCTGGTTCTTCATCCAGCTGCGGTGCATGAAGGCGTTCTTGCCTTCGCCGCCGAACCAGGCCTCGGACCGCAGTTTGTGTTTGGTGTCGGTCACGATGTCTGTTCCCGATCCTGGCGGCGCTTGTTGCGGTTCTCGACGCTGCGGCGCACGTCTTCCTCGGCATTGTCGATGAGCACCAGCAGCGCTTTCTGCGCGCCTGCCGCGTCGCCGGATGCAATCTTTTCGGCCACTTCCCGATGCAGCGGCAAAGAGTGGCGCTGCCCGTCCGGATTGTCGTTGGAAAGACGAAAGCTCATCACCAGTGCGGTTTCGACCAGTGCCGCCAGCGAGCCGATCAGCTCATTGCCGGTCATGCGCAGAATGGTCTGATGGAACAGAAGGTCGGGCTTGGCGAAGCGGTCGCCATCGTCGACCACGGCCTCCATTTCGGCCAGCGCGGCATTGATCTCGGCGATTTGCGCCGGCGTGGCGCGTTGGGCCGCGAGTGCGGCCGACATCGGCTCGATGGCTCGCCGCAATTCGAACAGCGCCCTGACATCGTCGGCGCTGACACCGCCGGCGTAGCGCCATGACAGTACATCCGGATCGAGGAAATTCCAGTCGGCACGGGGACGCACCCTTGTGCCGGTCTTCGGCCGCGATTCGACCAGTCCCTTGCCGGCCAGCACCTTGATCGCCTCGCGCAGCACCGTGCGGCTGACCCCCAGCATCTCGCTGGAATCGTCGGCATTGGGCAATGCCTCGCCGGGCAGGAAATCGCCTTGCACGATGCGCAATCCGATCTGCTCGACGACAGTCGCATGCAGCGCCGTCGAGCCGCTGGAGACCGCCACCGCAACCCTTGACGTGCGCGCCGTGCTGAAAGATTTCTTATTCTTCATACTATTCATATGATATGTCTTATCGGCATTATGATGGGAGTCAAGGGATGGGGGAGTGCCGATGACGAAGAATTCCGCTGCCGTTGCCGAGCGGCATCAAGAGCTGGTCTCGATTAGCGACGGCATTGCGACTGTAGAGATAGCCCCGGCCGCCGGCGGCGCCCTGGCCTCGTATCGCTGGCGGCAAAACGGATCCGTCGTGGACTGGCTGCGCCCTGCGGATCAGGCGGCGATCGACAGCCGCGATGCCGGCGCAATGGCCTGCTTCCCGCTGGTTCCCTATTCCAACCGCATAAGGGGCGGCCGCTTCGCATTCGCCGGCCGCACCGTCGAACTGCCGACCAGCTCGGACGATCCGCATCATGAGCATGGCCATGGCTGGCGTCGGCCATGGACAGTCGTGCGGCACGAAGCTGGCGCCACCGTCCTGTCCTATCGCCATGTCGCCGATTCCTGGCCGTGGAGCTATGAGGCAAGGCAAGCGATCTCGCTGGTCGATGGCGGCCTGGTCATCGCCCTCTCGCTGCGCAACCTCTCGGACGCGCCGATGCCGGCAGGCTTCGGCCTCCCTCCCTATTTCCCGTCGACATCATGGACACATGTCCAGGCGCAGGTATCCGGCATGTGGGAGACCGATGCGGAAATCTTGCCCACCCGGCACGTCCTACCACCCGCTGGCGCGAACCCGACCACGGGCTTCGACGTGTCGGAGACGGACTTCGACACGGTCTTTACCCGATGGTCGCGCCGCGCCCGGATCTCCTGGCCGGAGCATGGGCGGCAACTGGACATCGAGGCCGAGGCGCCACTCGATTTCCTTGTCCTCTACACGCCGCCCGGCGAGCCGTTCTTTTGCGCCGAACCGGTCAGCAACATCACTGATGCCTTCAATCGCAGCGACGCGGGCATCGACACTGGCTGCATCGTACTGGCACCCGGACAGATGCGATCCGCAAGCGTTCGCTTCACGCCTTCGCAGGCGATCTGATCGCCAGTCTGAGCCGCATCAGCTGCCTTGCCTTGCCGCTTCGCGGATGGTCTGCAGCAGGATGGAGAAGGCCGGTGAGGGCGCCATGTCGGTCCGCATCGTCAAGCCGACCGGTCCCTTGGTTTCCTCGGTGTTGACCGGCAAGGCGACGAAGGCGCCGCTGCCGAGTTCGTTGGCAACGACGCCAGCCGAAATGATCCAGACGGCATTGCTCTGCCGCAGGAAGGCGCGGCCGAAGGAGTCCGAGACGGTTTCGATCTCGGTTGCCGGCGCGGTCATGCCGTTGGTGATGAACAGGCGGTCGACAAACGGACGGATGACCGATTCCCGCGTCGGCATCAGCATCGGGAATTCGTCGAGCCGTGCGAACACATCCTGTCCCGGGTCAAGCAGCGGATGTCCGGCTCGCACCACGAACAGTACCGGTTCGGAATAGAGGTGCTCGAAGAAGAAGCCGGTCATGTTTTCCGGCGCCGCCAGCCGTCCGACGACGAGATCTAGCGCGCCGGTGCGCAACTGTTCGAGCAGCACCGCATTCTCGCCGGTGACGATCTTGATCGCCGCACCGGTACCCTCTTTGAGGAACAGGCTCATGGCGAGCGGCATCACCCGCGCCGACACCGTCGGCAGCGCGCCGATGCGGATCGGATGCCGGCTGACCGCTCCGTCCTGGCGAACGGAATCGACGCCTTGCTTGAGCGCCGTGATCGCCGTGCCGGCATGGCGAAGGAAGATTTCGCCGATGCGCGTCAGTCGGATGCCGCGGCCGTCGCGCTCGACCACCGCAACACCCAGCGCCTCTTCCAACTCGCGCAATGTCTTGGTCACCGCTGGTGGGCTGACATGCAGCAAGTCAGCCGCCCGCGCCACGCTTCCTTGTCGCGCAACTTCAAGGAATGCCTGCAGGTGACGGAACCGGATGCGGCTCTCGGACATGGATTTGATAACCCCTGAGTTAATGAAACGGCGCAAAATATCATTTTACTGAACCAAACGCCTTGTGCAATGTGGGGGCGGAGGACCGAAACCGTGCCATTCGTCACCATCGGCGGCATCACGCTGCACCATCGCCACATCAATGCGGCCGGCAATGCGCGCCCTATCATCTTCATCAATTCGCTCGGCACCGACTTCCGGATCTGGGACGAAATTGTCTCGGCGCTTGGTGGTGAAATACCGCTGCTGGTCTACGACAAGCGCGGTCATGGGCTGTCCGATATCGGCGACATCAGATCGATCGACGATCATGTCGACGACCTCTCGGCGCTCATCGATCATTTCGGGTTGAGCAAGGTCGTGCTGTGCGGACTGTCGGTCGGTGGCCTGATCGCCCAAGGCTTCTATCGCAGGCGCCCCGATATCGTAGAGGCCATGATCCTGTGCGACACGGCCCACAAGATCGGCACGATAGAGAGCTGGAACACACGCATCGCGACGGTCGAAAGCAAGGGTATCCAAGCCATTGCGGATGGCGTGCTCAAAGTGTGGTTCACGCCCGCCTTCCACGCAACGCGTCTGGCCGAGCTGGACGGTTATTGGAACATGATGACGAGGCAAGCGCTCGCAGGTTACATCGGGACTTGCGCGGCCGTTCGCGATGCGGATTTCACCGACAGCGCGCGCCGCATCGCGGTGCCGACGCTTTGCATCGCCGGCGATCAGGATGGCTCGACGCCTCCCGATCTCGTCCGCTCGCTTGCCGAGTTGATCCCCGGCGCGCGCTTCGAGATCATCCGCGACGCCGGACACATTCCGTGCGTCGAGCAGCCCGAAGCGCTGACCGCGCTGATCCGCGATTTCATCGCATCGCTTGCCCCTGGAGCGGAAACCCATGGATGAAGTCCCCGGCAACGCAGCCAGATATCGCACCGGCCTCGCGGTGCGGCGCTCCGTGCTCGGCGACGGGCATGTCGACCGGGCCGAGGTCGCGGCGACCGATTTCGACCAGCCTTTCCAGGAGTTGATCACCGAAGCCGCCTGGGGAACGGTGTGGGCGCGGCCGGGCTTCACCAAGCGTGAGCGTTCTATCGTCACGCTGGCGCTGCTGGCGGCACTCGGCCATGATGAGGAGGTTGCCATGCATGTGCGCGCCACCGTCAACACCGGTGCTTCGCGCGACGATATCTGCGAGGCGTTCCTGCATGTCGCCATCTATGCCGGCGTGCCGGCCGCCAACCGCGCCTTCAGAATAGCCAAGGACGTGTTTTCGGAAATGGACGGAAGCCAGAATGCCCGCTAAATCCGGCTCGAACCGGAGACCCGAGACCGGCGCCTTCTTCCAGCGCGACCGGCCCTGGCATCCGCCGGCGCTGACGCCGAATTACAAGACCTCCGTGCTGCGTTCGCCGCAGAAGGCGCCGCTGTCGTTCGACAACACGCTGTCGGAGATTGCAGGCCCGGTCTTCGGTCACGCCATGCTCGGCGAACTCGACGCCGACCTGATCCACAATTTCGCCAGACCCGGCGAGAGCGCGCTCGGCGAACGCATCATCGTCTACGGCCGGGTGCTCGACGAACGCGGCGTTGGCGTGCCCGGCGCGCTGCTCGAATTCTGGCAGGCCAATGCCAGTGGCCGCTATCGCCACAAGAAGGACGGCTATCTGGCGCCGCTCGATCCGAATTTCGGCGGCTGCGGCCGCGCTATATCAGGCGATGATGGCGGCTATGCCTTTCGCACCGTCAAGCCCGGCTCCTATCCCTGGCCGAACGGGCCAAACGACTGGCGGCCCTCGCATATCCATTTCTCGGTCTTTGGCCACGGCTTCGCGCAGCGGCTGATCACGCAGATGTATTTCGAGGGCGACCCGCTGATCTGGCAATGCCCGATCGTGCGCGGCATCCCCGACAAGGCAGCCGTTGAGACGCTCATCGCCACGCTGGACATGCAGTCGACAATCCCCTTCGACGCGCGCGCCTACAAGTTCGACATCGTTCTGCGCGGCCGGCGCGCGTCGCTGTTCGAAAACAGGCTGGAGGGCAATTGATGGCCAAGTCGCTCGACCGGCTCAAGGAGAGCCCTTCGCAGACCGCGGGACCTTATGTCCATATCGGGCTGACGCCCAATTTCTGCGGCATCGGCGGCGTCTATCCCAGTGATCTCGGCGCGACCATGGTCAATGACAAGACCAAGGGCGAGCGCATCGGCCTGCGCATCCGGGTGCTCGACGGTCCCGGTACGCCGCTCAAGGACGCGCTGATCGAGATCTGGCAGGCGGATGCGGACGGGCTCTACAATTCGCCGGCCGAACTGCGCGGTGCCGCCGACCCGAACTTTTTTGGCTGGGGCCGTTGCCCGACCGACATGGACACCGGCCTGTGCGCGTTCGAGACGATCAAGCCGGGCCGCGTGCCGTCCAGGGATGGCAGCCTGATGGCGCCGCATATCACGCTGTGGATCGTTGCGCGCGGCATCAATCTCGGCCTGCATACGAGGCTGTATTTTTCCGATGAGGAAAAGGCCAATGCCGGGGATGCGATCCTGGCGCGCATCGAACACCGCGTTCGCGTGCCGACGCTGATCGCCGAGCGCAAGGGCGATATTTACGTCTTCGATGTCCATCTCCAAGGGGAGAAGGAAACGGTCTTCTTCGACAGCTGATGGTCAGGAGGAGCAGGACATGACCGTATCGCCCTTCGACCACCCACTGCTCTCCGCTCTTCTCGGCGACGAAGAAGCGGCGAGGCATTTTTCCGTCGAGGCGGAAATCGACGCGATGCTGGCCTTCGAGCGTGCGCTGGCGGAGGCGGAGGCCGAAAACGGAATCATAACCAAGGATGATGCCGCAGCTATCGTGGCGGCGCTGGCCAAGTTCCGTCCCGATACCGCCTTGCTGCAGGTTGCCGTCGCCAGGGACGGCGTCATCGTGCCGGAACTCGTGCGCCAGATCAGGGCAGCGGTTGGCGAACCGTATGGCCAGAAAGTGCATTTCGGCGCGACTAGCCAGGATGTCGTCGACACCGGCCTGATGCTTCGGCTCAAATCCGTTGTCGAACATCTCGATCTGCTGTTGACCGAAACAGTCATGCGACTCGTCTCGCTCGAAGAGCGCTTTGGAAGCAGGGCGCTGACTGGCATGACGCGCATGCAGAAGGCGATTCCGATCAAGGTGCAGGATCGTGCGACAGCGTGGCGGGCGCCGCTACAACGACAACAGGAGAGGCTGTCGGAACAGTCGAGGCGCCTGCTGGTGGTGCAGTTCGGCGGTGCCGCCGGCACACTGGAGAAGCTCGATGACAAGGGGCCGGCGGTGCGCGCAACACTAGCCGCAAAGCTCGGCCTTGGCGACGCCCCGCAATGGCAGAGCCAGCGTGAGTCGCTCGCCGATTTTGCCGGCCTGATGTCGCTGGTTTCAGGCAGCCTCGGCAAGTTCGGCCAGGACATCGCGCTGATGGCACAGGGTGGGACCGAGATCGAGCTTTCCGGTGGCGGCGGCTCGTCGGCCATGCCGCACAAGCAGAACCCGGTGAAGGCCGAGGCGCTGGTGGCGCTTGCCCGCTTCAACGCCACGCAGCTTTCCGGCATGCATCACGCGCTCGTGCATGAGCAGGAGCGGTCGGGCGCGGCCTGGACGCTGGAGTGGCTATTACTGCCGCAGATGGTCGTCGCAACGGCCGCGTCGCTGCGCCTTGCCGCTGAGCTGGCCGCACAGGTCGAAAGTCTCGGCCGCTGATGCGCACGCAAATCGTCATCGTCGGGTCCGGACCGTCCGGCCTGCTGCTTGGGCAGCTGCTGGCCGGCATCGGCGTCGAGACGGTCATTCTGGAACGTGCGAGCCGCGAGCACGTTCTTGGCCGCGTGCGGGCAGGGGTGCTCGAACAGGGCACGGTCGAACTGCTGGAACAGGCCGGCGCGGCGGCAAGGCTGCATGCCGAAGGGCTGCCGCATTCCGGCATCTCGCTCGCCTTCGACGGACGCCTGCACCGCATCGACCTCAAGGCACTGACCGGCGGCAGGCATGTCACCGTCTATGGCCAGACCGAGGTGACGCACGATTTGATGGACAAGCGCGACGCCGCAGGGCTGACCACGATTTACGAGGCGGCAAATGTAGCTCTGCACGATTTCGACGGCGCCGCACCTTTCGCCACCTATGGCCGGGACGGGGTCACGCATCGGATCGATTGCGACTTCATTGCCGGCTGTGACGGTTATCACGGCGTCAGCCGCAAATCGGTGCCCGAGCGTGCGCTGAAAATCTTCGAGCGGCAGTATCCGTTCGGCTGGCTCGGCGTGCTGGCCGAAGTGCCGCCGGCCGATCACGAACTGGTCTATGCCAATCATGAAAGGGGTTTTGCGCTGTGCTCGATGCGCTCGACGCACCGGAGCCGCTACTATGTGCAATGCCCGCAAGACGATCGCGTTGAGGCATGGTCTGACGACCGCTTCTGGGACGAATTGCGCCGCCGCTTGCCGGAGCAGACAGCCGCAAATGTCGTCACCGGGCCATCCTTCGAGAAATCGATCGCGCCGCTGCGCTCCTTCGTTGCCGAGCCGCTGCGTTTCGGCAGGTTGTTGCTGGTCGGCGATGCCGCCCATATCGTGCCGCCCACCGGAGCCAAGGGCCTCAACCTCGCCGCCAGCGACGTTCGCTATCTCTTCTCGGGTTTGCGCGACTTCTACCGCGACAAAACCATGGCCGGCATCGACGTCTATTCCGGCAAGGCGCTGGCGCGAGTCTGGAAGGCGGTTCGCTTTTCCTGGTGGATGACGACGATGCTGCACCGTTTTCCCGACACCGGCGACTTCGGCCAGCGCATCCAGGAGGCCGAGCTCGACTATCTCGTGCAGTCGCGTGCCGCATCGACCGCACTCGCCGAGAACTATGTCGGCCTGCCCTACTGAGGGCTGCGGATCATCCGGCGCCTTGCTGCCTGGCAAAATCCAAAAGCATCGGACGTTGTCCCCTGAGGATTTTCACCTCGGCCTCGGGCAAGGTGAACCAGCCCGCTCTGTCGACCTCCGGGAACGCCTTTAGGGATCCCGACCTTGGCGGCCATTCCATGGTGAAGCTGTTGCTCTTGATGGCGGCTACATCGATGTCGATGGTCGCCTCGACAGACCAGGCCGTGACGATCTTGCCGCCCGGTTGCCTGTAGTCGCCAAGCCGCGCGAAGGTGCCGTCGACCCTGACGCCGAGCTCTTCCTCGGTCTCGCGTTGCGCTGCCGTCAACTCATCCTCGTCCTCGCCGACGAGGCCCTTCGGTATCGACCAGGCACCATCGTCCTTCTTCGCCCAGAACGGTCCACCCGGGTGGACCAGCAGCACCCTGAGATCGTCGTCGCTGCGGCGATAGATCAGCAATCCCGCACTGCGTTTTGCCATTTTTGCATGTCCATTTGCGAAGCCGGCAGCCTGCCGATGGTCCTTGAATCGTTGACGCGAACATTGCACTAGGGGATTGCGACGCTATGTCAGGCACGTCTGCATTGCACCTCACCCGCGAGTCCGGCAATCTGATACCATCGCTTATTTGGCGGCTCGAAGGCTAGGTGACGATGCAACTCGGTCTTATTGGCTACTACAGCGACTTCGTCGTGTATCCGCTGGTGATCGCCGTTCTGGCAGTGGCCGGGCTGCTCGAGGCCGGCGAAGAGAGTGCGCCAGGATGGATAGGCACTGTCCTCGCCTGTCTAGGCCTCTGGACGCTGATCGAGTATGTGCTGCACAGGTTCGTTCTTCACCATATTCCTTACATCAAGGACCTGCACGACCGTCACCATGTCGAGGAACGCAGTTCTGTGGGCACGCCGACCTGGCTCAGTCTCGGGGTGCATGCCCTGGTCGCGTTCCTGCCGGTATGGATGGTCTCCGATTTCGCCACCGCGAGCGCGGTGAGCTGCGGGTTGATGCTGGGATACCTCTGGTACATCAGCATCCACCACATGATCCATCACTGGCATCCCGCGCATCCGAGCTACCTCTACACCCTCAAGCGCCGTCATGCAGTGCATCACCACATTGAGGAAACGGCCAATTTCGGTGTGACGTCGGCGTTCTGGGATCGCGTTTTCGGCACGGCGCGGCTCTAGTCTGAAGCCAGTTCAGCCTCGGCCGTTCAGCGCCTCTTGCCGCGACCGCCGGGGGATTTGGCCCCGCGGGGGCCGCTCTGAACCGGCGTGTTGTTCTGGTTCTCGTCGGACAGTTTTCGCCAGCGAGCGAGGCGCTCCGGATCGAGGGTTCCTGCCTTCAAGGCAGCCTGCACCGCGCAGCCCGGCTCATGCACATGCGTGCAGTCGCGGAACTTGCACAGCGGCGCGAGCTCGGTGATTTCGGCAAACAGCGTGTCGATGCCATGGCCGACATCGCTGACCTGCAGCGTCCGCATGCCCGGCGTGTCGATCACCCAGCCGCCGCCGGCAATGGAATGCAGCGATCGCGACGTCGTGGTGTGGCGTCCCTTGGCATCGTGCTCGCGAATGCCTCCGGTCTGTTGCGGCGATTGCTGCGCCGATCCGGCCAGCGTGTTGACCAGCGTCGATTTGCCGACGCCGGAGGAGCCGATCAGCGCCACCGTCTGGCCGGCACCGCACCATGCAGTCAGGACGGCTGCCGCATCCGATGTGCGGGGGTTCAGCATCACGACCGGCAATCCACGCTGCAACGCGGCAGCCTGCCTTGCATACGCCTCGGCGTCTTCAGCGGTATCGGCCTTGGTCAGCAGGATCACCGGCGTCGTTCCGGCCTCGTTGGCCAGCGCCAGATAGCGCTCGAGCCGGGCTGGGTTGAAGTCGGCATTGCACGAGGTGACGATGAACAGCGTGTCGACATTGGCCGCGGCAAGCTGCGGCACCCTGCCGCCCTGGGTGCGGCGCTCCAGCACCGACTTGCGGGATAGGCGGCGCTGCACAAGGTGTTCATGCCGATCGACCAGCACCCAATCGCCGACGGCATAGTCACCGGTATTCGCCTGCGCCGGCAGCGTCAGATCGACCGGCCCTGCCTGGGACAGGCCGGTCAGGCGATCGCGGTGGACGGTGGCGATCCGCGTCGGGACGAGATCGGCGTCGCCGGGCTCGAGCTGATCAGTGAAAAAATCCGTCCAGCCCAGGCTGGCGAGAGATGGCATGGAAGAATCCGTCACGGCTTTGACCACGGCGTCGCAGACATCGGACAGTATCCCTGGCAGGTGAGACGCGAATGCGGCGGGCGATCGCCCAGGCCGTGTATGGGCGGCATGGCGACTTTTGGCAAGCAGGCGCGTAGCCGGGGGCCGAACAGCAAGCTTCTGCAGCCTAACCCATGATCGTCGACCGATGATGGGGTCGATGAAACAGTGCCGTCCGAAGGCGTTGGCGCGAAATGGCGAGCTGCGTCGGTTTTTCTGCTGACGCCATCAGTTTTTGAAGTGTTAACAAATAATTTGACGCATGGAATGTTTTTGCGTTCTATTGGGAACTGTGAAAATTGACTGAATAAGTGCCGTCGAGCATTGTCGCGTCCGGTCAACGGCCGCATGACTGGTGGCGGCTCCGATCGTTGGCAAGGGATCAGGAATATACCGATGGCGGAGAAGACGCACCGCACGATGGATGACTTCGCCCAGGCATGTGGCGTGTCCCGCCCGACGCTGTCCAAATATTTCGACGATCCGGCGAGCGTGAAGCCGGCGACGCGGGCGCGCATCGAAGCCGCCCTGCGCTCCTCGGACTATCAGCCCAACCTTTTCGCCCGCAACCTCAACCGCAAGCGCACCCGCAACATCGGTATCGTCGTGCCGACGATCACCGATCCGTTCTACGCCGAGATGGTCAGCCGCATCGAGTTTCGCTGCCGCGACGAAGGCTACTGGCCGATCGTCATCTCCTCGCATGGCTCGCCGAAGCTGGAAGCGGAGTCGGTCAGGACGCTGCTGTCGCTGAAGGTCGCCGGCGCGATCATCGCCCCGCTCGGCCTGGCCTCCGACCGCAGCGTTTTCGACAAGCTCGGGCAGGACATTCCGATCGTCTATTTCGACACCTATATCGAGGGCGATACGCCGTTCGTCGGCAACGACAACCGGCAGAGCGTGTCGACCATCGTCGACTATCTCTGCCGCTCGGGCGAACCGCCTGCCTATCTCGACATTCCCCATGTCAACCACAACTCCGGCGAACGCCAGGAAAGCTATATCGTCGCCATGGAGACCGCCGGTTTCAAGCCGGTCGTCATCGAGGCCGCGCGTGATTACACCTGGGACTTCGAACGCATCGGCTACGAGCAGACGGAAAAAATGCTGGAGGCCGGCACCTTGCCTGGCCGGACCATCCTGTGCGCCAATGATCGGCTCGCCTTTGGCGTGATGGCGGCCGCGTACTCGCGCGGCCTGAAGGTCGGCCGCAGGCCCGATTGCGATCTGCGCGTTGCCGCACATGACGATCATCCGCTGAGCCGTTACACCTGCCCGGCGCTGACCACCATGGCGCAGGATTTCACCGCCATGGCCGGCCGCAGCGTCGAGATCCTGCTGGCTCTGCTGGACGAGGCCGATCCGCCAAAGCAGGGCATGGCGCGCACCGTCAAGCTCGGCGCCACCCTGGTGATGCGTCAGTCGGCCTAAGCGTCGCTATCCTTCTCGAAGTGACGCCAGGCAGCCACCGCCTCGGCCACCGCTTGCCGGGCAGCGGGAATATGGCGTCCCATCGAGACGAAGCCGTGGATCTGGCCCGGCCATTGCCTCAGGATCACAGACACGCCCGCGGCTTGCAGGCGCGCCGCATAGGCTGCTCCTTCGTCGGCGAGGATGTCACAGCCGGCAAGCGCGACGTATGCCGGCGCGACATCGGCGAGATCAGGCGCCAGCAAGGGCGAGACGCGCCAGTCCATGATGTCGCCGGGCGTTCGCACATAGTGGTCACGGAACCATGCCATGGTGGTTGCGGTGAGGCCGAAGCCGTCGCCGAAACGCTGGTAGCTATCCGATGTCTGCCGCGCGTCGGTGTTGGGATAGATCAGGAGCTGCGCCGCAAGCGCTGGAGCCAGCCCATCGCGGGCAAGCAGCGCCAGCACGGCGGCGAGATTGCCGGCGCTGTCGCCGGCGACAGCGATGCGGACCTTGTCGATGCCGAGATCGGCGGCATTCTCCGCCATGAAGCGCAGCGTCGCCAGCCCATCCTCGAGCCCTGCGGGAAATTTGTGTTCCGGCGCCAGGCGATAATCGGGGCAGACAATGACGGCGGCGCCGAGATTGGCCATCTGGCGGCAGATCTCGTCATGCGAATCGAGATTGCCGATGACCCAGCCGCCGCCATGCAGATAGAGCAGCGCCGCCGCCCCGCTTTGTGGCGCGCCGATGCCGCGATGGATGCGGAGCACAACAGGCCCGTTCGGCCCTTCGATCTGCTGTTCCAAGGTCGTTGCGACCGGCTCGTGCTCACCCTGTAGAGTCGGGGAAGAAGCATTGTAGGCGGCTCGCGCCGCCGCCACGCTGCCGGTCTCGAACGGCTCGCCACCCGCTGCACGACCGATTTCGAGGACGCGCAACGCGTCCGGATCGAGCGTCATGATCATACCTTCAGGCCAGCAGGTCGCTTGCCTCTTCCTCGGTCAGCAGGGCCGGCTGGACGCCATCGCCCGCGATGGCGACCGAGCCCTGTGTTTCACCGGAGCGCAGGATCGCCTCCATGATCTCCAGCACATGCAGCGCCAGATTGCCGGAGGCGCGTGGCGCGTTGCCGGTTTGAAGCGATCGCACCAGATCGGCGACGCCGAGCATGCGGTAGTTGGCGCGGTCTGGCGCGGCATAGGGCCAGTTGCGTGCGCCGTAGAGCTCGCCTTCGCTGGCGAAGTCCTTCCACTCAGTGCCGCGTTCGGACAGCGACACGGTGCCGCCGAACGTGTCGGGGTCGGGCAGGCGCAGCGAGCCCTCCGTACCGTGCAGCTCGATCGGGTGGTTGGAGTGGCGAAAGACATCCCACGAGGCGCCGAAGGTGACGGTCGCACCGGAGCGGAACTCGAGCAGCGACAGCACATTGGTCGGCGTGCCGACCTTGAATGTGGTGTTCTTGAATGGACCGTCGGCAGTGATCAGCCGCTCCTCCTGGCCGCGTGTTGCCATAGCCATGACGCGCTCGACCGGGCCGAGCAGATTGACCAGCATGGTCAGATAATATGGGCCCATGTCGAACACCGGGCCGCCGCCCGGCTGGTAATAGAATTGCGGGTTTGGATGCCAGTGCTCCATGCCGCGTCCCATCATGAAGGCCGTGCCGGTGACCGGGCGGCCGATGGCGCCGTCGTCCATCAGCCGCCGCGCCCGGCGTCCGGCAGCGCCGAGAAAGGTGTCGGGCGCCGAGCCGAGCAGCAGGCCGCGTGACCGCGCCTCGTTGACCAGGCGCCGTCCATCGGCGGCCGAGGTGGCGAGCGGCTTTTCGGTGAAGACGTGCTTGCCGGCCGAAAGCGCGGCAAACGAAATATCGAAATGCGCCGCCGGAATGGTCAGGTTGAGGACAAGATCGATCTCGGGGTCGGCCAGCAGCGCATCGACGCCGAGCGGTCGGATGCCATATTCCTTCGCCCGCAGCGCCGCCATGTCGGCGGAAATATCGGCGCAGGCGCGCAACTCGACGCCGCCGAAGAGGGCGGCATTGCGCAGGTAAGTCATCGAGATATTACCGCATCCGATAACGCCGATTCCGAGTTTCGTCTTTGATTTTCCGTGCATTTTCGATCGTACCTCCCCGACGCGGTCATGGTCTGCCGGATCCGCCCACCGGTAACGGATCGCTTTCCCAACGGCTATACAACATTTTAAATATTGACGCGCGTAAAATTTTTATACAACATGCGAAAACGCTGGCGCGATATCGGGAGGCTGCCAGCCTAGGAGGAGAAAATGACAGACATGAAAAACGGCCGACTGCCGATGCGAATCCCGTGGTTCATGCGCGCATTGGACATTTCCGCCGTGGCTAGGGACGGCTGCGGGTCAGGCATAGATCACCTTGGCCCCGGTCCTATCAAGCTGGCTGCGTATTGGGCCGGACAGGCCATCGTCCGTGATCACGACATCGACGCTCGACAGCGAAAAGGCCTTGGAGGTTCCGCTGACGCCCCATTTGCTCGAATCCGCAAGGAGGACAACGCGCCGGGCCATACGCACGAGGTTTCGCTTCGTTCGCGCCATGTCTTCGTTCACGTCGACCACATCCAGTGACGAGTCAATCGCATGCGCTCCAACAAAGACCTGATGCGCTACCAAGCCGCCGAGAGCCGTGTCGGCATCGGTGATCAGCGTGCTCACCGTGTCTGGATAGACCCGGCCACCGATCATGTGAACGTCGAGCCCGGGCCGATGCATCAGATGCTGCACGATATTCATCGCCGTGGCCGCGACCACGACATTGCTGAGCGGCGGTAACTGCATGGCAACCTGCATCAATGTCGAGCCGCCGTCGAAGATGACCGATTGGTTGTCCTCGAACAGTTCTATCGCTGCCCGGGCGATGCGTTTCTTTGCATCGAGGTTCGTTTGCATCCGCCGGGCGAACGCGGCCGTGGTCGAATCCGTGGTCCGGGTCACCGCGCCTCCGCGGGTCTTGGTCAGCAGTCCCTTGCGGTCCAGTATCTCGAGGTCGGAGCGCACCGTGACCTCCGACACGCCAAAATCGTCAGACAGGTCCTTGATGCGAACCTGTCCGCTGCGTTGCACTTCACCCAGGATCGATTGGCGTCTCTGCTCTGACAACATTTCCCTGTCCTTGCCTCCATGCGCCAAGCAATCACCCTGGCCTCGGTCCACTCTACCAAAAATATGCAAATTCGAAAGATTTCGAAAGATTGCGTTTGTCTTTTCTTTCGCAAACACTGAGGTCAGGATTTTGAAATCAATCGATTGGAGAGTTTTGGACTCATGAGCCTCGGAACCAAGGTGCGCCTGGCGCGCCTCTTCTCACATCCATCGGGTAATCTTTTTGGCGGCGCGGTCGACCACTTTGTCGGCTATGGCGACGTGCGCAAAGGAGGTCTTGCCGACCTGCCGGGCGCGCTTGCACGCGTCATGGTAGGCAAACCCGACTATGTCAGCATCCAGCCTGGCACCGCGCGCCATCTGTGGCCGCAATACGCGGGCAAGGCTTGCCTGGTGATCCAGGCCGGCTGCTTCACCCCGGACGATCGCATCAGTGAACTGATTGCAACGCCCGAGGATGCGGTGCGCGCTGGCGCCGATGCGTTGGCCGTGGCCATTCCGGTGCGCGGCGCGACCGAGGGAAAATACATACGCTGGCTGACCGATTCGGTGAACGCGGCGGCCCGTTACGGCATGCCGGTGGTGGCGCATATCTACCCTCGCGATTTCACCGACGGGGCAAAAATCGTCTTTACCCCCGACGAGATCGCCTATGCGGCACGCATCGGCTACGAGTCCGGCGTCGACGTGATCAAGATCGGTTACACGGGCGATTTCGAGTCTTTTCGAGAGACCGTTCGGACCTGCCCGGTGCCGGTTGTGATCGCCGGTGGTCCGAAGACCGACACGCTGCTCGGCGCCCTTCAGCAGACGGCGGACGCCATCCGTGCCGGCGCGCGCGGTGCCGTGGTGGGCCGCAATCTCTGGGGGCACGGCGATCCGGAAAAGGCAGCGATCGCCTTTCGGGGCGTCATCCATGACGGCCTTTCGGCGCAAGACGCCCTGGCGAAGGCGGGTGCCTGAACGATGCCCACTGTCCCTTCAATCCTCGGCTTCGGAGCTATTGCGATCGACGACATCGTCTATGTCGATCAGCCGTTGTCGGCGGGCAAGGGGAAGGTTGTGCAAAGCGCCCGAGCTTTCGGGGGAAATGTCGCGACGGCACTTGCCGCCGTCGCGCGGCTCGGCGGAAGCGCCGGGTTCGTCGGATGGTTGGGCAGTGCCGCCGACGACGCCGTGTTGTGCGATCTCGTTGCGAGCGGCGTTGAAACCGCGTTCGCGCCGCGCCACCCGCACGCGCGCCCGGTGCGCTCGCGGATCACCGTCGGTTCGGATGGGGAGCGATTCATTGCGTATGACGACGAAGCGATGCTGGGCACCGCGCCGGACTTTCCGGACGAGGTTCTCAGCCGCGCGACCGTCCTGATCGTCGACAGTTACGGGATCGGGTCGCTGGATGTCGTGGCTCGGGCTCGTGATCTCGGCCTTGCGATCCTCGGCGATGTCGAATGGAGCCACGGCCCAGCCACCGAGAGACTGATCGGGCTCTGCGACCATCTCATTCTTCCGCTCGGCTTTGCGCGGACCGCCACAGGCCGCCGGGAGCCGGCCGAGATACTCGATGCGTTGTGGTTGCCGTCGCGGTCCGCCGTGGTCCTGACGGATGGCGGCAGGGGCGTCTTCTATCGCGGACGCGACGAGACAGGGCTCTGGCACCTGCCTCCGCACCGGGTTGCCGTCGTCGACTCGACCGGCGCCGGTGACTGCTTTCATGGCGCCTATGCCCTTGCATTGACGCGCGGGGCCGACACCGCAGGCCGGGTCGCGTTCGCGGCCGCGGCGGCGGCCCTTTCGATAACGGGGCGGGGCGGGCGCGAGGCGCTTCCGACCGACGCCCAGGTCACGGAACTCCTGGCATCGACGAACGCGCCGTCGGCAGTCGAACTGAAATGTGCGCGGCCCCATACCGGAACATAGCCCGAACTATCCGAGGAAATATTTCGCAGGTGAACGTAAGCCGAGGACAATCATAAAAATCAGTGGCTTGGACTTGTGGAGGGAGGAATATGGCAGAAGTCGTTCTTGAGAATATCTGCAAGACATACGGGAACAATTTTCACGCAATCGACCAATTGAACCTGTCGGTCAAGGACGGCGAGTTTTTGATTCTCGTCGGGCCGTCCGGCTGTGGCAAATCCACCGCGTTGCGGATGATCGCGGGATTGGAGGACGTCACCAGCGGCAGCCTTCGGATCGGCGGAATAGACGTCGTCGACATGCCCCCCAAGGACCGCGACATCGCGATGGTCTTCCAGAGCTACGCCCTCTACCCGCATATGACGGTGTTCGAAAACATCGGCTTTTCGATGCGGCTGGCAGGCAAGCCCAAGGCCGAGCGCAAAAAGCGCGTGGACGAGATCGCCAAAACCCTTCAACTGACGTCTTTGCTGGACAGCAAACCCGCGAACCTTTCAGGCGGACAGCGTCAACGGGTTGCCATGGGCCGCGCCATGGTGCGCGAGCCGGCAGCGTTTCTCATGGACGAACCCCTTTCCAATCTGGACGCGAAACTACGTGTTCAAATGCGCGCCGAAATCACCAGTCTGCAAAAGCAGCTCGGCGTAACGACCATATATGTGACCCACGACCAAACCGAAGCCATGACGATGGGCGACAGGGTCGCGGTGTTGAAAGGCGGCGTTCTGCAGCAGGTCGACACACCCAAGAGGCTCTATGAATCTCCGGTGAACGCCTTCGTTGCCGGCTTCATCGGATCTCCTTCGATGAACCTTTTCGAGGCGGCCCTGACGGGCGACGAGCTGATGTCCGGCGCCTTGGCCATCCGGCTGCAGGATGCAGCCTTCGTGCGCAGGCCGGGCTTGAGGTCGTATGCGGGGCGCAAGGTCGTGTTCGGGATACGGCCGGAGGATCTCTATGACAGCAGCCTCGAATCCGGCCGCAAGTATCAGACGATACCGGCAAAGGTGACCTCGATCGAAGAACTTGGATCCGAACAAATCGTCCATCTCAACATCGACGCGGTCCGGGTGGACTCCGGCGACCCTGACGCGGTGCAGGATTTCGGCCTGGCGTCGAATGCGGTGGCGAAATTCGAACCGGTCAGCACAGTCCGCTCCGGCTCGGAAATCAGGTTGGCCCTGGATGATACCAAGCTCCATTTCTTCGACCCGGAGACGCATCTGGCAATCTGAATATCAGCGATAAGATCCGCGGGTGAGGGTGAGGCGCCTGCATAAGAAGACTTCTGAATAATCAGACGATCGGCCGCATTGTGCGGGCGAATATAAAGAAGGAGGAGAAAATGACGTTTCGTATTAAACCCGCGATGCTGAAAATAGCCGCGGCCGCATGGTTGCTTGGCGCAACCGGCGCCATGGCGGATACGACGCTTGAATTCACCCAATGGTGGGAGCCCGAATTGCCGGCAGGCTCGCTCAGGGCAATCATGGATGACTTCGAGGCCGCAAACCCCGGAATCAAGGTGACGCTGGTCAGCGGCCCCTACGCGACCACGCGAGACCAGATCTCTGTTGGTGCTGCAACCGGAACGCTCAGCGACGTCGTAGGTCTCGACGGTGCCTGGGTGAACAATCTGAATGCGCAGAACGCACTCGCCGACATGAATCCGATGATGGATGCGGGCGGTTTCGACAAGAGCCAGGTCGCGGACATCATCAAGGTGGACGGCAAGGCGGTGATGTTTCCAGTGGCTTCCTTCGTCTATCCGGTCTTCGTGAATTTGGACCTCGCCGCCCAGGCAGGCGTGACCAAGCTGCCGTCGACCCGTGCGGAGTTTCTCGAAGCCGCCAAGAAGATGACGAAAGCCGACAAGAACCAGTATGGCTGGGTGCTGCCCCTGTCACTGCAAACGCCGTCCGGCGTCCAGAACGACATGATGTCGTGGGTTTGGGCTTCGGGCCAGTCGATGATGGCGAACGGCAAGCCAGACCTTGAGGGCAGACCGGTGGTGGATATGCTCACCTTCGTCAAATCACTCAACGACGCCGGCACCATCTCGCCCGGCATCGCCACCAAGACCGAGCAGGAAAAGGTCGAGGAGTTCGTCAACGACCGCGTCGGGATGATGATCGACTCGCTCGCGCATGTGAACCTCATCCGCAAGCGCAATCCCAAGCTGAACTTCGACCTGATCCCCGTCCCGGTCGTGGAAAACTATACCGGCAAGCGCGGCCTTCCCTATGCTTCCTGGGGCATCGGCATCTCTGCGGCTTCGAAACATCAGGAAGAGGCCTGGAAACTCGTCCAATATGTGATGAGTGAAAAGGTGAACGCCAAGCTCGTGTCGCTTGCAAACGCCTTCCCGGGCAACGTCAACGCCAAGCCCGATTTCGTGACCTCGGACAAGGCTTTTGGCAAGGCTTTTGAAATTTTCAAGACCGGTTATCTCGCCAATGAGTTCACGGGTCTGCCGGTGGCTGAAGACCTGATGACCCAGTTCGACGTGCAAGCCCAGAAGATGCTCGCCGGCGAGCAGTCTCCCGAACAAGCCGCGGCGGCCGCTCAGAAGGGCTGGATGGCGAAATTCTGATCGGCCTGTTCCCGTTTGCTGTCTTAGACCGGGTGGCCTGACTTCGGACAGGCCACCCGGCAACAACGGATCGGCAATTAGAGTGGACCTGTTTTTGAAGCTTACCTTCCCTTGAAGGCGTATCCCAAGGTTGGCACATGACCCAGCACAAGCGCTCCCACCACAAGCTCAAACGAGCGGTCGCGCCCTACCTCTATCTGTCGCCCTCACTGCTCATAATCGGGCTTTTGATGCTGCTGCCGATGGTGACGGTGATCGGCTACTCGTTCCAGAACAGCGCGGTGCTGCGTCGTGACCCATCCTTTGCCGGACTGAAACACTACCAGGCGATCTTCAACGACCCCGTGTTCTGGGCTTCGCTATGGCACACGCTCTACTTCACATGCATGAGTGTCATTTTCCACATGACCATCGGCATGGTTTTCGCGCTCATGCTGAACAGCGACCGCATCAATCCGACGCTGCGCAATATTCTGCGCGTGCTCTATATACTGCCCTGGCTGTTCACCGCGGTGATTATCGCCGTGATCTGGCGCCTCCTGCTTGAGCCGAACGGTGTCGTGAATAGCATTCTCATGCAAATCGGCATCATCGGTTCCAAGGTCGAATGGTTTTCCTCGCCTGCGACCGCCCTGCACGCCGTCACCTTTGCCAATATCTGGGCGGGCTATCCGCTCTTCATGGTCAGCCTGCTCGCGGGTTTGCAGGGCATTCCCAAGGATTTCTACGAGGCCGCCGATATCGACGGGGCGAAAGCCTACCAAAAGCTGATCTTCATCACCATTCCGCAGCTGATGCCGATCATCATCAGCATCTCGCTGCTCGACTTCATCTGGACCATGCAGGTCTTCCCGTTAATCTGGATAACGACGGGCGGTGGCCCGATCTATTCGACCGAGGTCCTCAGCACCTACACGTACAAGCTGGCGTTTTCGAGCTACAACCTGTCGCAGGCTTCAGCCAGCGCTGTGGTTATCTTGCTGATCTCTCTCGGCCTGACGCTGTTCTATATTCGCTATCAAAAGGCTCGGTAGTCATCATGAGGAAAAGGCACACGCCGAAAGACAGGCTGATCACCGTCGCGCTCCATGTGGCGCTTGCAGCGGGGCTCTTTTTCGCGGCATTCCCGATCTACTGGATGCTGAGCAGTTCGTTCAAATCGAATACCGAAATCTTTGCCCTGCCACCAACCATCCTGCCAAAGGCGTTCACGCTGGAAGCGTATGCAGCCATTCTTGGCGACCCGGTAAAGCTGCGCTTCTTCTTCAACAGCTATTTCGTGGCGGGAGCGGTGACCGTGCTGACGGTGCTGATCGCCTTGCTGGCGGCCTACGGATTCAGCCGCTTCAACTTCCGCGGCAAGGGCATCCTGAACACAATCATCATCAGCACGCAGACGATTCCGCCGATCACACTTTTGATCCCCTTCTTCGGGCTTGTCGTCTCATACGGTATCTTCGATACCTACGTCGCACTGATCCTGACTTACCTGGTGTTCACGCTGCCGTACGCGATCCTGCTGATGACGGGATATCTGAACACCTTGCCCCGCGATCTCGATGAAGCCGTGGCTGTCGATGGCGGCTCCAGTTGGACAGCGCTTTGGCGGGTGATCGTCCCGATTTCACTGCCTGGTATCGTGGCGACGTCGGTCTACACCTTCCTGTTGTGCTGGAACGAATTTCTCTTTGCGCTGACGCTGACGAAATCGACGTCCATGCGCACCGTCCCGATCGGCATCCAGCTGTTGATGGGGCAGCACGCCTTCGAATGGAACCAGATGATGGCGATGAGCGTGCTCGGCTCGCTACCGCTCTTGCTCATCTACCTCGTTGCCCAGAGGTACTTCCTCGCCGGCATGACCGCGGGCTCGGTCAAGTAGGATGTTCATCCCAGGGCGACGGTGGCATCAAGCAATAAGCGGTATCAAGGAATGAAAGGATGAACGTGAAAGACCTCAAAGTCGGCTGCCAGACCTTCACCTGGGAAATGCTGGGAGAGCGGTTCAGCGGCGGCCCCGACGATCTGCTGAAGGCGATCTCTGACGGTGGCTATGCCGGCATCGAGATCACCGACACCATGATCGGGCACTATGGCGACAAGCCGGAGGAGTTCGCCGCCGCGCTGAAGGTTTCGGGGCTGACTCTGGTTTCCTTCGCCTTTGGCTCGAACAGTGGTTTTACGCTGAAGGAGGAGATCGGCGCCGACCTCGAAACCGCCAAGCGCTGGATCGACTTCGCCTCCGCATTTCCTGGCGCGCTGGTGTCGATGGGTTCTGCGACGGTGGTGTCCGACGGTCCGCGCGAGGACAAATTCGCCATCGCGGCCGAGGTCTACAACAAGGCCGGCGAGATCGGACGCAAGGCCGGCGTCCAGGTTGCGGTGCATCCAAGCTCGCACCACAACACGCTGCTGTTCGACCGCGCCGATTACGACGCGATCTTTGCCTTGCTCGACCCCGACCTGGTCGGCTGGGTGCCGGATACCGGCCATATCCTGCGCGGCCACAGGGACATGGCAGACACGCTGCGCACCTACCGTGATCGCATCCGCTACATCCACCTCAAGGACGTCGATGCCAACGGTACCTGGGCCATGCTCGGCAAGGGCGTCTGCGACACCCCGGCGGTGATCGAGATCGCCAACACCGCACCGCGCTTCAACGGCTGGCTGGTGCTGGAGGAAGAATCCGAAACGGCCGCCGCCGATCCCGCCGGCGCGGTCAAGACCAACCGCCAGACAATGCGCTCCTACGGCGCCTGAAGAACGAGACGATGATCAAGAAACAGGACAGACGCCTCAGGGTCGGCGTGCTCGGCTGCGGCCCCATCGCGCAGTTCGCGCATCTGCAATCCTGCGTGAAGGCCGGCAATGCCGACCTCTACGCCATTTGCGACGCGGCGCCCGATCTGCTTGCTCGCATGGGCGCCACTTACGAGCCGCAGAAAATGTATTCCGACTATGAGGCAATGCTCGCCGATCCTGAGCTGGAAGCGGTGATCGTCGCCACATCGGACGCCTATCACGTTCCGATGTCGATCAGGGCGCTCAACGCCGGCAAGCATGTTCTCTGTGAAAAGCCGATCGGCACCTCGGTTGAGGAAGGCGAGGCGCTGGCCGAAGCGGTCAGGCGCTCGGGCAAGATCCTGCAGGTCGGGCACATGAAGCGCTTCGATCCGGCACTGGAGGCGGCGCGCGACTTCGTTCGCGACGAGATCGGCGAAGTGCTGGCGCTGAAGGCCTGGTATTGCGATTCAACCCATCGCTACACCAACACCGATGCCGTGCAGCCG
Source organism: Mesorhizobium sp. M7A.F.Ca.US.008.03.1.1 (assembly GCF_003997495.1). Taxonomy (GTDB): domain Bacteria; phylum Pseudomonadota; class Alphaproteobacteria; order Rhizobiales; family Rhizobiaceae; genus Mesorhizobium. The sequence continues at coordinate 544,077 of NZ_RZRU01000001.1, forward strand.
CTGCCCGTCACCAGCAAGCTGGCGAAGAAGCCGGCGGGCAATCCCAAAGCCGATCTCAGGCAATACTTCATGCTGGCCCATGGCTCTCATCTCGTCGATACGGCGCGCTTCCTGTGCGGCGATATCGTCGCCGTGCGAGCCCGCCTCAATGAGAAATTCGGCGCCTGTTGCTGGTTCGTCGAGACCGAGTTCGCCAGCGGCGCGCTCGGCCACCTCGACCTTACTGTCGCCGTCCGCATGGATTGGCATGAAGGCTTTCAGCTCTACGGCGAGAACGGCTCGGTCATCGCCAGGACATTCAACCCCTGGTACTTCCGCGCCAGCGAGGTCGAGATATTTCACGAGAAGACCGCCACCGCCCACAAGCCGCTCGGCGCCGACGGTCATTTCTTCCGCCGCCAGCTGGAAGGCCTTGCCGACACGGTGCTGAACGGCGCGCCGATGCGCGGTGCCAATGTCGAGGACGGCATCGCCTCGATCCGCGCCATGGTCGCCATTGCGCGTTCGGTCGAGACTGGTGAGCGGGTCGAACTCGCCTCGGTTTCGGGGGCGGTGTGATGCGTCTCGGCATTTTCGCCAAGACTTTTCCGGGCACTGAGCCGGCTGCCGTGCTGACGACGGTGCGCCAGGCTGGCTATGAGACGACGCAGTTCAATCTCGCCTGCGCCGGCCTGCCGTCGATGCCGGATGCGGTGCCGGCAAATGCCGTCGCTTCCATCCGCATTGCGGCGCAATCGAGCGGCATTTCACTTGCAGCGCTATCGGGCACCTACAACATGGCGCATCCCGACAAGGCTGTCCGCGACGATGGCCTCAGGCGTCTCGCGGTCGTCATCGAGGCTGCTGCTGCCCTGGACATCCCGCTGGTCACACTCTGCACCGGCTCGCGCAGCGCCGCCGATCAGTGGGCGTATCATCCCGACAATGCCGATCCGGCCGCCTGGTCCGACATGGCCGCCGAGATGGCGAAGGCGCTGGCGTTGGCCGAAGAGGCCGGCGTTGATCTCGGCATCGAGCCCGAACAGGCCAACGTCGTCACCTCGGCCAAGGATGCGACGCGGCTGATCGCCGAGATGGGATCGAAGCATCTGAAGATCGTGCTTGATCCGGCGAACCTGTTTGAGCACGCGACGCCGGACGAGGCCCGCGCCATCATTGCCTCTGCGATCGACGAGGCCGCCGGTCATATCGCCATGGCGCACGCCAAGGACCGTCATGGTGACGGCCGCTTCGCCACCGCGGGACAAGGCATCGTCGACTTTCCGGATTTCGTCGCGCGGCTGAAGGCAGCGGGCTTCGACGGATCGCTCGTCACCCACGGCCTGTCCGCCGATGAAGCTCCCGGCATCGCTGCCTTCCTGCGAGGGCTGCTCTGATGGGCGCCACGCCAACGATCCTGCTTGGCGACGATGCAGCGCTTCGTGTCTTCGATACGGGGCAGGGCAGGCTTCCCGTCGTGTTCCAGCATGGCCTCGGCGGTGACGCAGCGCAGGTCGCGCAGAACTTTCCCGACAGGCCGTCATACCGCCGGCTCACCGTCGAATGCCGCGCGCAGGGCGGTTCCGACGCCGGCACGACACGTCCCTTTTCGATCGTGATGTTCGCCGACGATGTCCTGGGCGCCGCGGATGCGGCCGGCCTCGACCGTTTCGTCGCCGGCGGCATCTCGATGGGTGCGGCCATCGCCTTGCAGCTTGCCGCCCGGCACCCGGACCGCGTCCTGGGTTTGGTGCTTGTTCGCCCTGCCTGGGCTTTCGATACAGCGCCGCAAAACATGCGTCCTTACGTGGAGGCGGCGGAGCTCATCCGCAGTCGTCCACTGGATGAGGCGCGCGATGCCTTCGCGGCCTCGGCGACAGCGGCCCGCTTTCGCATCGAAGCGCCGGACAATCTTGCTTCCTTGCTCGGCTTCTTCGCGCGCGAGAACGCGGCCGTCTTTGCCGAGGTGATGCAGGCGATTGCAACCGACGGGCCCGGCGTCACGCGGGCAGCGGCCGCTGGGCTCGCGCTCCCCACGCTCGTCATTGGCAGCGGCATCGATCTCGTCCATCCGCTGGCCACCGCTCGCAGCCTTGCCGATGCTATCCCCAACGCGGCCTTTAACGAGGTGACGCCGAAGGCTGCCGACAAGGATCGTCATTTCGCCGAGATCCGCGCCGCCATCGGCAGCTTCCTCGAAGATCGTTTCAACAACCAGGACCAATCATGATCTCGAAATCTCTCTCCGGCCCAGCCGCCATCGCCGCATTGCCGCGTGACCGTATGATCGCCGAATTCTCGCTGTGGTCCGCCGATCTCGTCAATTTTGAGAGCGATCTCAGACGTATCGAACCCTATGTCGATCTTCATCACATCGATGTGGCGGACGGGCATTTCGCCCCGTCCTTCCTGTTCTTCCCCGATCTCGTCGCCCGCATCGCCGGACTGACGGAGAAGCCCATCCATGTCCATCTGATGGTCGATGACGCAATCGTCGAGGCGCAGACGCGCCAGTTCATCGAAGCCGGCGCCGACATGGTCAGCGTCCATGCCGAAAATGGCGAGGCGGGATTGCGCGCCGTTCGGCTGGCACGCGAACTCGGCGCCGAGGCCGGCGTCGTGCTCAGGCTGGAAACGCCGGTCGAGGTGGTGACGCCTTTCGTCCCGGAGGTCGCGTTCGTTACGCTTCTGGGAACTGCCATAGGCGTCAAGGGCCAGAGCCTGTCGGACAAGGCCTGCGACAGGCTGGGCGCTGCCCGCGCCATCCTGAGAAAGGCCGGCCGCGAGGCGCAAGTGGTTCTGGCCGCTGATGGCGGCATCCGCCATGAGACCGTGCCGTTGCTGCGTGCAGCCGGTGCCGAAACCGTGGTTCTCGGTTCGCTCGCCTTCGGCGACAAGGATCTCGCCGGCCGCATCGGCTGGCTACACGGATTGAAGGTCGCGGCATGACAATGGAAGCCGCCCTCGCGATCGATCTTGGCGGGACGGAGCTTCGTGCCGCCCTGGTCGACCGTGAAGGCAAGATCCTCGCATTCGGTGCTGTGGCGACTCAGGCGCAGGCTGGCCCCGACGTGGTGATCGGCCAGATCGAGGCGCTGGCGGCGACCGTCCATGCCGGGGCCCCGGCACTTTCGATCGTCGGCGTCGGCGTCGGTGCGCCGGGACCGCTCGATCCGCTGGCCGGCATCGCCGTCGGCCCGCCGACACTCGCCGGCTGGCTGGATGTGCCGCTTGCCGACATCCTCGAACGCCGGCTCGGCCTGCCGGTGCGGCTGGAGAACGATGCCAATGCGGCGGCGCTCGGCGAATGGCGCTTCGGCGCCGGCCATGGCGCTCGCTCGCTGGTCTTTGTCACGGTTTCCACCGGTATCGGCGGCGGTGTCGTCGTCGACGGGCGCATCCTGCATGGCCGCCGTGGCCTGGCCGCCGAGATCGGTCACATGACCATCACCAATGAAGGCGAGCGCTGCGTATGCGGTGTCGTTGGCTGCTTCGAGGCCATCGCCTCGGGAACAGCACTTGGCCGCCGAGCCAGCGCCGCCACGGCCGCCGGAGACGGCTCGGCCTTGCGGCGCTTGTCATCGGACGCGGAGGTGACCGGCCGCCATGTCGTCGACGCGGCACGGCTGAGCGACGCTCTTGCCTCGGTCTTGCTGGAGGAGGAAGCGCGCTGGCTGGGCGTTGGCTTCACCAACCTCTTGCATCTCTATTCGCCCGATGTGCTGGTCGTCGGCGGCGGCATTGCCAATGGGCTCGACCTGATGCTGCCGACCATCGAGGCGACGATCAGGCAGCGGGCCATGCGCGCCTATCGCGACGTGCCGGTTGTTCCAGCCCAGCTCGGCCGCCATGCCGGGCTGGTCGGCGCGGCCAGCCTTGTCCTGTTCGACGACGTCGGCACGATTGCCGCCCGTATGCCCGTCGGCCCAAGCACATTTCCGGACACGCTGCTGAGCAAGGCCGGCACCGTCTGACGTTGCGACCTGCATGACAAAGGCCGGAGGCAGCTCGCCTCCGGCCTTTTACGCATTGACCGCGCGTGATTACTCGGCGGGAACAATATCAGCCGGCAGGCTGTCGTCGGCCGTGCCCGCCAGGGCCCTGGCCAGCTTGGCTTCGTCGAGTTCGCCTTCCCAGCGCGCCACCACCAGCGTGGCGACGGCATTGCCGACGAAGTTGGTCAGCGCCCGGCACTCCGACATGAAGCGGTCGACGCCGAGGATCAGCGCCATGCCGGCGACCGGCACCGCCGGAACCACCGACAGCGTGGCGGCAAGGGTGATGAAGCCTGCCCCGGTGATGCCGGCGGCGCCCTTGGACGAGAGCATCGCAACCAGCAGCAGCAGGATCTGGTCGCCGATCGACAGATGGATGTTGGTTGCCTGCGCGATGAACAGCGCCGCCAGCGTCATGTAGATGTTGGTGCCGTCGAGGTTGAAGGAATAGCCGGTCGGGATGACCAGACCGACCACCGAGCGCTTGGCGCCGGCCTTCTCCATTTTTTCCATCAGCGAGGGCAGCGCGGCTTCAGATGAGGAGGTGCCCAGCACCAGCAGCAACTCTTCCTTGATGTAACGGATCAGCGACAGGATGGAGAAGCCGTTGTAGCGGCAGACAGCACCCAGGACGACGAACACGAACAGAAACGCCGTCACGTAGAAGGTGCCGACCAGCATGGCGAGGTTGATGACCGCGCCGATGCCGTATTTGCCGATGGTGAAGGCCATGGCGCCAAAGGCGCCGATAGGGGCTGCCTTCATCAGCACGCTGACCAGCTTGAAGATCGGCGTGGTCAGCGCCTGCAAGAAGTTGAGGACGGGCGTGCCCTTGTCGCCGACCAGCGCCAGCGCAATGCCGAACAGCACCGACAAGAACAGCACCTGCAGGATGTCGCCGTCGGCGAAGGCGCCGACGATGGTCGACGGGATGATGTTCATCAGGAAGCCGGTGACCGACTGGTCGTGCGCCTTGGCGGCATAGGTGTTGACGGTCGAGGCGTCGAGTGTCGCCGGGTCGATGTTGAAGCCGGCGCCCGGCTGCACGACATTGGCCACGACCAGGCCGATGATCAGCGCCAGCGTCGAGAAGGTGAGGAAATAGAGCATCGCCTTGCCGGCGACGCGCCCGACTTTCTGCAGATCGCTCATGCCGGCAATGCCCGTCGTCACGGTCAGGAAGATGACCGGGGCGATGATCATCTTGACCAGCTTGATGAAGGCGTCGCCGAGCGGCTTCATGCTCTCGCCGACCGAGGGATAGAAATGGCCGAGCAGGATACCGACGGTGATCGCGACGAGCACCTGCACGTAGAGTTGGGCATAGAAAGGTTTGCGCTGCGCGGTAAGCGCGCCTGATTGGTCTGCGATGTGCATCGAACTCTCCCTGGCCGGATGGGCGGACCGCCCTGCGTGACTTCTCCCGTCGCGGCGCTCCGGTCGCACGCCGCTGCCAGGGAGTTTTGCAAGCGCTGTGCCAATTCGCGGAAAGGCCGGAATCCCGGCAATTCCGCCTTTGCTCGAAGCCATGCGGCAAATGTCTGTGCGGATTTCCGCACAAGCAACGTTTGCCTGGGCGGATTTTCGCATTACACTGATCGGAAAGCCGCGAAGAAAAGGAGAGGGCAACGCAGCAGGTAGGTACCGATAGCGAATCCCCTGGATTTGCCGGCCGTGAAATGCTGCGCGAAGCGGTGGCACGGCTGCGCGATGGCCGCTGGCTTGCCGTGGTCGTCGCCTTTGCCTTCCTGGCCGGCGCGATCGCTATCGCCGGCCGCATCGCCTCCGGCCAGGCTGCCGACAATCTGCGCGACACAGCACTTGCCGCACTGCCGCTGGCGGCGGGAACGTTGACCGGCGAAATCGAAAAGCAGCGCTTGGTTCCCCTGGTGCTGGCCCGCGACGATGCTGTGCGCGGCGCGCTGCGCCGGGCCGGAAAGATGCAAGAAGCGGCCCTCAACGACAAGCTCAAGGCGATCGCCGGCGATGCCTCGGCATCCGCCATCTATGTCATAGACACAGCGGGCATCGCGATATCGGCCAGCAATGCCGGCGAACCGACGAGCTTTGTCGGCATCGATTATAATTTCCGTCACTATTTCCAGGAGGCGATGGCGAAGGGCGCGGCCAGCCAATATGGCCTCGGCACGATCAGCGGCAGACCGGGTCTTTACCTCGCGAGCCGCGTCGACGACGGCGGCAAGCCGCTTGGCGTTGCGGTGCTGAAAGTCGAACTCGACGGCGTCGAAGCCAATTGGCGCTCCAGCGGCTTTCTGGTTTTCGTCACCGATGAACGCGGTGTGGTGCTGGCCACCAGCCAGCCCGACTGGCGGTTCCGTGCACTGGCGCCACTCTCCGCCGAAGACGCCGCCGCAGCCCATGACCAGCTTCAACTGGCCGATGCCGGCTTCGAACCGCTGCCGATATGGCGCGGCGCCGGCGACGGCCTGGCGACGATCGACAACGCGGGAAGACCACGCCAGTTCGTCGAGGTGGTGCAGGATTTGCCCGGTGCAGTCCCAGGCTGGCGTCTGTGGCTGCTGACGCCCGCCGACGCTGCCCTCTCCTCCGCCGCCAACACGGCGCGGCTGACCACGTTGCTCGGGCTCCTGCTGACGGGCCTGCTTGCCTACGTGCTCACCCGCCGTCGGCGCACCCGCCGGCTGCGGCAGGAGGCGCTGGCGCGGATGAATGCCGAGCTGGAGAGCCGGGTCAGCACGCGAACGGCCGAGCTGACGCGCTCCAACACCGCACTTGCCGGCGAAATCGCCGAGCGTGAAAATGCTGAGGCCAAAGTCCGCCGGCTGCGCGACGACCTCGCCCAGGCCAACCGGCTTTCCATCCTCGGCCAGATCGCCGCCGGCGTAGCGCACGAGATCAACCAGCCGGTCGCCGCCATCCGCACCTATGCCGAGAACGCCGGCCGCTTTCTCGAAACCGGCAAGACCGGACCGGCGAGCGGCAATCTGACGTCGATCGTGTCGATGACCGAGCGCATCGGCGCGATCACGGGCACCCTGCGCACCTTCGCCCGCCGGCCGGGCGTCGCCGCGTCGCCGCTGCCGGTGCGCGAGGCGATCGACGGCGCGCTGTCGCTGCTGTCCGGGCGCATCCGCGATTCCGGCGTGACCATCGTCAAGCCGCGCGGCAGCGCCTCGCCGGCGGTCATGGCGAGCCGCATCCGGCTGGAGCAGATCCTTGTCAATCTGTTGCAGAATGCGCTGGATGCGATGAAGGACCAGCCCGATCCCCGCATCGAGATAGACCTTGCGGAGCGAGACGACAGGGTGCTGATTTCGGTGCGTGACAATGGTCCCGGCCTCGGCCCGGAAGCAGCCGGCAATCTGTTCATGCCGTTCCAGACCACCAAGGAGAAGGGGCTCGGTCTCGGGCTGGTGATCTCGCAGGAGATTGCCCAGGAGTTGGGCGGCACCTTGCAACTCGATCCCGGCACCGGCACCGGCGCATCCTTCACCATCGACTTGAGGCGAATTGAATGATTGAGGGATCGGGGCTGGTGGCGCTCGTCGACGATGATGCGGACCTGCTGCACGCCACAACGCAATTGCTCGAGCTTGCCGGCTTCACCGTGGTCGCGCGCGACGCCGCCGAGGCAGCGCTTGCCGTCGTCGACAGGATCTTTGAAGGCGTGGTGGTCAGCGACATCCGCATGCCGGGCATGAACGGGCTCCAACTGTTCGATCGCATCAAGGCGATCGACCCGGATATACCGGTGATCCTGGTCACAGGGCATGGCGACGTCGATCTCGCAGTGGCCGCGCTCAAGGACGGCGTCTACGATTTCATCCCGAAACCCTATGCCGGAGACCGTCTTGTCGAGGCGCTGAAACGGGCATCGGAAAAGCGACGGCTGGTGATGGAGAACCGGCGGCTGCGCGAAGCCGCGGCACTGGCCGCCGACGGCCTGCCTCTGATCGGCGAGGCGCCCGCCATCAAACGGTTGCGCGAGACCTTGCGCCAGATCGCCGACATGGATGTCGATGTGCTGGTCGAGGGAGAGACCGGAACCGGCAAGGAAGTGGTGGCGGACCTCCTGCACAGATGGGGGCGGCGGCGCGCAAAACCCTTCGTGGCGCTGAATTGCGGCGCCCTGCCGGAGACGGTCATCGAGAGCGAACTGTTCGGCCATGAGGCGGGCGCGTTCACCGGCGCGCAGCGGCGGCGGATCGGCAGCATCGAGCATTCGAGCGGCGGCACGCTGTTTCTCGACGAGATCGAATCCATGCCGCCGGCGCTCCAGGTAAAGCTGCTGCGGGTGCTCGAAACGCGCAGCCTCACCCCGCTTGGCTCGAACGAGATCCGGCGCGTCGACCTCAGGGTCGTCGCGGCGACGAAGGTGGATCTCGGCCGGCCGGACCAGCGCGGCGATTTTCGCGAGGATCTGTATTTTCGCCTCAACGTGGTGACGCTGCGCATTCCTCCGTTGCGCGAACGGCGCGGCGACATCCCAATGCTGTTTGGGCATTTCCTCGGCAAGGCGGCGGAACGGTTCGGCCGGCCTGTCGCCAAGGTAAACGCCGCAGTCAGCGACCATCTCCAGTCGCATGACTGGCCAGGCAATGTGCGCGAGCTTGCCCATTTCGCTGACCGCGTCGCGCTCGGTCTCGGCCCGGACGATGAGGTGAGGGCGGTCTCCGCGCACGCGCCGGAACCTGCGGCAGCATTGCCTGAACGGGTCGGCCAATACGAAGCGCAGCTCATCCGTGACGCGCTGCGCGATCATGCCGGCGACGTGCGCTGCGCCATCGACGCGCTCGGCGTGCCGCGCAAGACTTTTTACGACAAGCTCAAGCGCTACGGCATTGCCGCGTCCGAATTTCGCAATGGCGGTGATCCGGATCCACAACCTGTCTCGGAAAAGCGATGAACAGGACACTGGAAACGACGGCAAATCCCTTGCCGGAAGAACTCGTCTTTCTCGGCGAAAGGCTGACAGCGTTCAACGACGGCGATGTCGGCGCTTCCGAAAGGAAGGCGCTTGCCGTGTTCGTGCGAGACGAGGATGGCGCGGTCGTCGCCGGCATCTCTGGCTATACCGCCTGGGGATGGCTTTATGTGCAATGGCTCTGGGTGGATGAGCGGCTGCGCGGCCAGCACATGGCCGGCACAATGCTGGACGCGGCTGAACAGGAAGCCGTCGTACGTGGCTGCCGGAACGCCTGGATCGACACCTTCAATCCGAACGCCGCCAAGGTCTATCAGCGCCAGGGATATCAGCCCTTTGGCACGCTTGCCGATTTCCCTGTCGGCCGCAGCCGCATCTTCCTGCAGAAGAAGCTGGCTGGCTGATTACCCTGCGAGTTTTCCGCCGCGCATCGGCTGCGGTGCGCCGGTCGTGCTCGGGAAACTGATCGGCAGGCCACGCAGCACGCGAACCGCGAGGAAGGCAAAACACTCCGCCTCCACCGCGTCGCCGCTCCAGCCAAGGGTCTCGGCCTGCACCACCTCGACGCCGGCGCGGCTGGCTAGCATCGCCATCATCGTCGGGTTGTGGCGGCCGCCACCGCTGACCACCAGTTTTTTCGGCCGGCTTGGCAGAAGGTCGAGAGCCTTGCCGACCGCGGCGGCGGTGAAGGCGGTGAGCAGGGCCGCACCATCCGGAGCGTTCAGGCCGTCCGCCATCGCGGCGCCGAAGTCGAAACGGTCCAGCGATTTCGGATAGGCTTTGCTCAGATAGGGGTGCAGCAGAAGCTTGGCCAGCCGCGCCTCGTCGAGCGTTCCCGCTCGGCCAAGGGCGCCGTCGCGGTCCATTTCGCCGAGCCCTTTCGACTTGATGAAATCGTTGAGTGGCGCGTTGGCCGGCCCGGTGTCGAAGGCGACAACATTGTCGGCGCCGTCCCACCAGGTGATGTTGGCGACACCGCCGAGATTGAGCACGGCCACCTCGCCACTGGCGCCGGCGCTGCGCATCAGCGCGGTGTGATAGGCTGCGGCCAGCGGCGCGCCTTGGCCGCCCGCGCGTATGTCGGCCGAGCGGAAGTCGTATGCGACCTTGGTGCCCAATATGGCGTGCATCAGCTCACCGTCGCCGAGCTGCCGGGTCTGGCCCAGCCGTCCAACCTGCGGTGCGCGATGCAAAACGGTCTGGCCGTGAAAACCGACGATGCCGATATCGGCCATCGTCATGCCATAGCCTTCGACCAGCTCCTTGACGGCCGCCGACTGCGCGCGTGTCAGGGCTTGCTCGGCGGTACGAAAGATTGCCGGCTCCGGCCCGACGAAATTCCACGCCCGCGCCTCGGTCAGCGTCTCTTCCAGCAGGGAGCGGATCGACGCGGGATAAGGCATCAGCCGATAGGTGCCGAAATCCTCGATGCGCTCGCCATCGGTCTTGATCAGCGCGACGTCGATGTTGCCGTCCAGCACCGTGCCGGTCATCAGGCCGACGGCCCAGATTGGTTCCATAGTCGTTTCCTTGTTGAACATGATCTTTTCCGAAAACCGTTTCCCACTTTTCAGGACCATGCTCCAGTCCCCATTGATGAGATCGCCGACAGCTTTACGAAGCCTAACGATTCTATCGTCAAAATGTCGGTCGGATGAATCCGGTGGCGGGCAAGGTCAAGCCTTGCCACTGTCGAAGTGGCGGTCTCGGTGCTGAAGGCCGAGCAGCGGCCTTCGTAGCGCCACAGGCGATGCTGGACCGCGCAACGCCGGTTCTGCAGCCCGTCTGGCTCAACAGCCGCCGAGATGCCACCTCTTGCCTGTCAGCGCGGAAGGCGCGACCTTGCCTGATCTGGCGAACGCTTCCGCCGAAATCCGCAAGGAGAGAAAAATCATGACATCCGATGTGGTCGTTATTGCAGGCGCCGGCGCCGGTCTGAGCGCCTCACTTGCGCGCCTTCTCACCCGGGAAGGCTTTCGTGTGGTTCTGGCCGCCCGCAACGTCGAGAAGCTAAGCGCGCTGGTCGACGAGACCGGCGCGCTGGCCGTCGAGACGGATGTCGCCGACGTTGCGTCCGTTGCCAGGCTGTTCGACACCGCCGACAAGGCCGGCTCGCTGGCACTTGCGGTGTTCAACGCCAGCGCGCGCACCCGCGGCCCGGTCGCCGAACTCGATGCCGAAGCGGTCAAACAGGCATTGCTGGTCGGCGCCTATGGCGGCTTCCTGGTCGGCCAGCAGGCGGCGCGCCGGCTGCTGGCGCGGGGTTCCGGATCGATCCTGTTCACCGGCGCCACCGCCAGTGTGAAGGGGTTTTCCGGTTCGGCCGGCTTTGCCATGCCGAAATTCGGCCTGCGCGGCCTGGCGCAGTCCATGGCCCGCGAACTCGCTCCGCAGAACATCCACGTCGCCCACTTCATCATCGACGGCCAGATCGGGCCGCCCGGACAGGTGACCGATCCCGAACGGCCGGACCGCCGCCTATCGCCGGATGCCATCGCCGAGGCCTATCTCACAACCCATCGCCAGCATCGCAGCGCCTGGAGCTCGGAGCTTGAGCTGCGGCCCTGGATTGAGACGTTTTGACAATCCAGATGATCGCCTAAGGGCCAGCTGATCGCCTGGCGGGAAGTAAGCGGCCGGCGCCGATGCCGCCCTGCTCGGCTGCACCGAACTGTCGGTGGTGGCGGCCAGCCTCAACGACGTGAATGGATTGCTCGTCATCGACAGCAATGCGGCCCTGGCGCGAGCCTGCCTGACGCGATTGGGTTTCGGTGCGCAGGAAGCCCGAGGGTTGCCGACCGTATCGCGGCTGCCAGGACATGACCGACCGATGCGCGCCAGCGTGGCCGTACTGGCCTAGGCCGATCTAGACGCTTTCGAGGTATGTCTCGATCTCGAAATCGCTGACATTGAGCGCGAACGTGTTCAGCTCCTGGCGTTTGCAGGCCACGAAAGAGTCGCGCAGGATTGCCGGGAATATCTCCGCCACATACGTCCCGCTCTCGAAGGCGGCAATCGCGGACGCCCAGTCCGGCGGCAGCTTTGCCGGCGGAAGTCCCTGGCCGTCAGTGCCGATCGGATCACCTGGCGACAACTGTCTTTCAATGCCTGTCAGCGCGGCGCCCAATATGGCCGCAAGCACCAGATAGGGATTGGCGTCGGCTCCCGAAACGCGATGCTCGATACGGCGCGCAGCGGTCGGTCCGCCCGGAATGCGGATCGCGACCATGCGGTTCTCATAGCCCCAGGCGACCGCGGTTGGCGCATAGGATCTTGGGCGCAGCCTGCGGTACGAATTGAAGTGCGGTGCGAACACCAGCGTGCTTTCGGCCATTGCCGCGAGCAGGCCGCCGACCGCATGGCGCATGGTCTCCGAGCCCTGGTCGGTGCCGTCGTCGAAGACGTTGCGCCCTTCACCGTCGACCAGGCTGAAATGGACGTGGAAGCCATTGCCGGCGCGGTCGCCATAGGGCTTGGCCATGAAGCAGGCGGCAAAGCCGTGCTTGCGGGCAATGCCTTTCACCGTGCGCTTGAACAGCACCGCATCGTCAGCCGCCCGCAAGGCGTCCGCGACATGGTTCAGATTGATCTCGAATTGACCGACGCCGTTCTCGGCGATGGCGGTGTCGACGGGAATGCCTTGCGTCCGGCAAGCCTCGTAGACGTCATGGATGAAGGATTCGAAATCGTCGATCTCGTCGATCGACAGCGCCGCGTCGGAATCGAGACGGCGTCCAGTCACCGGCGAGACAGGTCCGACCGGCCGCTGCGATTGCGGATCGACGAGATAAAATTCGAGTTCCGTTGCCGCGACCGGGGTCAGGCCCAAGGCCTTGTAGCGATCCAGGATGCGGGCCAGCGCCCGTCGCGGGTCGCCGAGATAGGGCGCGCCGCTTTCGTCGGCAAGCCAGAGCGGGACAAGTGCCGTTGGATGCGCCGTCCAGGCCACCGGCAGAATGCCGCGTCCTGTCCACTGGCACAGTCCATCGGCATCGCCGGTCGAGAAAACCAGGCTATTGCCTTCGATGTCTTCGCCCCAGACATCCAGTCCGATCAGCGAAAAAGGCATGCGCAGCTTGCCTTCCAGCGCCTTCCTTGCCTGCTCGACGGGAATGCGCTTGCCACGCATGATGCCGTTGAGGTCGCACACCGCGGCCCTCAGGCTCTGGATGTCGGTCCTGCTTTCAAGCCAGTTCAAAACGTCCGCAATTGCATCGCTCAATTTATAACCTCTGGTTTTTGAAGGTGCCGCAGCCTGACCGGCCGCACGTCCCCGGTAAAAATAGCTCGTGAGTTTCAGGAAACCAGACTTGGCTATGGCCAAGTGCTTTTCCTTATTTTTTCAATTCACTAGCTGGGATGTCGGGAGGCATTTCAAAACCAATTGCGCGATCTGCGATCGCAACATAGAGGGAAGAGGGCGGAAAGCCAAGGGGCGTTGCCCGAATCCGCACAAACGCGACGCGCATCAGTTTCTCGCCTTCGGAAATCTCGCCTGCTGCAGTATGTGCGAGGCCCCTTCGTCAATGTCGCGCACGATGGCCGCGCGGGCGCGCTCCCCGTCCTGGGCCTCGATCGCCGCGACGACTTCCTCGTGAAAATCGATGTCGAGGATGGAAGCGAGGTTATCCTCGAAACCCATGGCAAGGTTCCTGAGGAAAGGGCCGACCTGCATCCATACGGTTTCGATCAGGAATATCATCTGCTCGTTGCCGCAATGGCGATAGATCGAGAATTTGAAGTCGTGGTTCTTGCGCAGATAGTCGTCGATATCGCCTTTGCGGGCCGCCAATGTCAGGTCGGTGGCGTGGCGTCGGATCGTGCGCAGATTGTTGCCGTTGATGCGTTCTGTCGCCAGTTCGGTCGCCGAGCCTTCGAGGATCGTCCGCACCGCGGTCAACTGCGAAAACCGTTCGGCCGATATCGCCGGCACCTCGACGCTGCCGTTCGGCATCGGGCTGAGCGCCCGCAGCGCCTGCAGCCGCATGAAGGCGCTGCGCACCGGCATGTCGCTGGTGCCGAGTTCCCTTGCGAGTTTTCGCGACGTCAGCTTCTGGCCCGGCGTGAACTGGCCGGACATCAGCGCCCGCACAAGTTCCAGATAGACTTTTTCATGCAAGGGAACGGTGTCAACGGCGGTCAACCCGAATTGTGTTTTGTCGGCCATTGGCGGGGCGCTGCTTCATCGGTTCAGAAATCTGTACGGCCGGCTGGTTTCGCCGCTGGGGATTCTGCGTGGCCGAGCCCGACGAGAACGCCGAAGTCAGCGATTTATCAAGTACATGATAGACGCTTCGATCGTTGCGCGGCAAGCCGACGCGTCGCACCAAGGCTGACGCTTGATTGTCAGGCATGCGGCGTCTCTGCCACGCTGTGCAAAACGGTCATCACAAATCTTGACCTCGCATGCACTTGCACCTCTGGCCGCTGTCTGGCTTTTTGGGGTACCCATCGCAACGGACTGATTCGCGTCATGCCGCTCGATTGCAATATGCCCAAGGCAGTCTGCGGGTGGGTCGTGAAGCGCGCGCAATTGACGAAGGAGAAACAGGCATGGCCGAGTTCAAGAAGCCCGAAATCTCCGAGATGAGACCCAAGATCACCGTTATCGGCGTTGGCGGCGGCGGCGGCAATGCCGTCAACAACATGATCGCCGAGCAGCTTCAGGGCACCGAATTCATCGCCGCCAACACCGATGCGCAGGCGCTGACCATGTCCAAGGCAACGCGGCTGATCCAGCTTGGCGCGCATGTCACCGAAGGATTGGGCGCCGGATCGCTTCCCGAGATCGGCCGCGCCGCGGCCGAGGAATCGCTTGACGAGATCATGGACCATCTGGCCGGCACGCATATGTGTTTCGTCACCGCCGGAATGGGCGGCGGCACGGGAACCGGTGCAGCTCCAATCATCGCCCAAGCGGCGCGCAAGGCCGGCATCCTGACTGTCGGCGTCGTCACCAAGCCATTCGCCTTTGAAGGCCGGCGCCGCATGCAGATGGCCGAAGAGGGCATTGAGCGGCTGCGCGAGAGCGCCGACACGGTGATTGTCATCCCGAACCAGAACCTGTTCAGGATCGCCGATGCCAAGACCACCTTCGCCGACGCGTTCGTCATCGCCGACCGGGTGCTCTATGCCGGCGTCAGCTGCATTACCGACCTCATCGTCAAGGAAGGCCTGATCAATCTCGACTTCGCCGATGTGAAATCGGTGATGCGCGACATGGGCCGCGCCATGATGGGCACCGGCGAGGCGTCCGGTGAAGGTCGGGCGATGAAGGCGGCGGAAGCCGCGATCGCCAACCCGCTGCTCGACGAAGTGTCGATGAAAGGCGCCAAGGGCGTGCTGGTCTCGATATCGGGCGGCAGGGACATGACCCTGTTCGAGGTCGATGAGGCTGCCACCCGCATCCGCGAAGAAGTCTACGAGGATGCCGACATCATCGTCGGCGCGATCTTCGACAAGGGCATGGAAGGCCGCTTCAGGGTCTCGGTGGTGGCGACGGGCCTCGATCGTGCGTTTGGAGCAGAAGATGCCGATGCCGGCATCGCCCGCGACCACGCCGGCCAGCCGCCAGCGCGGACGCTTCAGTAGGATCTGACAAAAGGGCAGGGGGCCGTCGCGCTCCTGCCCTCAGGCGTTCAGTTCAGCCGAACTTCGGATCGAGGCTGCCTGACTTGTAGCGCTTGGCCATCTCGGCAACCGGCAGCGGCTTGATCTTCTGCGCGTTGCCGGCGGTGCCGAACTGTTCGAAACGCTCCTTGCAGAGCTTGCGCATGGCCGCCATGGCCGGCGTCAGGTACTTGCGCGGATCGAACTCGCTCGGATTCTCGGTCAGCACCTTGCGGATCGCGCCGGTCAGCGCCATGCGGTTGTCGGTGTCGATGTTGATCTTGCGCACGCCGTGCTTGATGCCGCGCTGGATTTCCTCGACCGGCACGCCCCAGGTCGGCTTCATCTGGCCGCCATATTTGTTGATGATCTCCTGCAAATCCTCCGGCACCGAGGACGAGCCGTGCATGACCAGATGCATGTTCGGCAGGCGGCGATGGATCTCCTCGATGACGTTCATGGCCAGCACCGCGCCGTCGGGCTTGCGCGAGAATTTGTAGGCGCCGTGGCTGGTGCCCATGGCAACAGCCAGCGCATCGACATGGGTGTCCTTGACGAACTCGACCGCTTGTTCCGGATCGGTCAGCAACTGGTCGTGGCTGATGGCGCCTTCGACGCCGTGGCCGTCTTCCTGTTCGCCGCCGCCGCTCTCCAGCGAGCCGAGCACGCCGATCTCGCCTTCGACGGACACGCCGCCCCAATGCGCCATGTCGACGACACGCTTGGTGATGCCGGAATTGTAGGCGTAGTCGGCCGGCGTCTTGCCGTCTTCCTTCAGCGATCCGTCCATCATGACCGAGGTGAAGCCGTACTGGATAGCCGTCACGCAGGTGGCTTCGTTGTTGCCGTGGTCGAGATGCATGCAGACCGGAATGTCGGGATGGATTTCGACCAGCGCGTCGATCAGCTTGGCCAGCACCACGTCATTGGCATAGGCGCGCGCGCCTCGGCTTGCCTGCAGGATGACCGGCGACTTGGTCTCCTCGGCGGCCTCCATGATGGCGAGGCCCTGTTCCATGTTGTTCATGTTGAAAGCGGGCACGCCGTAGCCGTATTCGGCGGCGTGGTCGAGCAATTGTCTCAGTGTTATGCGAGCCACCCAATAGTCTCCCGTATCTGGTTTCAAGCGCAACGTCGCGGGCCGGCCGGCCCTTGATGCTTCTGGCCGGATTTCGGCGGAACCGCAACCTTCAGAAGTCGTCTCGATCGCAATTCTTGTTGCAGGGCTGAAATCCGGGCTCTTTGGTCATGTAGCGCGCGAGCAGGTCGGACCTTGGTCTAAGATATGGCGAGCATAGGTCCTATGCGTCGCCTCAATGGCCTTTCCTGGGCAGGCTCAGGAATATTCGAACATTTGGCTGCGTTGCCTCCAGGTTAGCAATGGAGAATCCAGCCATGCATAAATCGACCTCAAGCCGGTTCATTTGGTTCGCACTGCGTGCTTCGACGGCGTTGGCCCTGACCGTAGCGCCTTATCATCTCAGTCTGGACGCCGCGTCCAAGATCGCACCCGCGGCGGCTTACGCTGAGAGTGGGGATGGCGGTAGTGGCGGAGAAGGCCATGACGGTGGGGGGGCAGGCGGCTCGGGTTCCGGTGGCAATTCCGGCTCCGAGGGTGGCGATGACGGTGGTGGCCATGACAGTGGCAATTCCGGGTCCGGGGGTGGTGGAGATGATGACCCAGGTGACGATCACGACGCAAACGACAGCGGCCACCACGGCCACGAGCATGTGAACCCTGCGACTGGCGACAAAGTCGAAGTGGACGGCAACAAGATCGAGGTCACTCATCCTGACGGGACCAAGGAGGAGATAGAGAACGGTAGGCTTGAGACAAAAGATGCGTCAGGCCGCACCATTGTCGAGCGTCGAGCCACTCCTGAGGACATAGCCCGGCTCAGCAGCCTGTAATTCCGCTGGACCTTTTCAAATCAGCAAAGGCCTGCCGCCCGAAGGGAGGCAGCAGGCCTAGTTTAGGCAGCGTGAGCGATCTTGCGCGTCACACCTCACGCCGCGATCTGTTCGCGCGCCGCCAGGATCTGCACGCAGGCATTGGCCGCTTCCTTGCCCTTGACCGTGAAGTGCTCGAAGAAGAAGCGGTGGTGCTCGGCGCTGTCGTGGTAGTTGTGCGGGGTGAGTACCGCCGACAGTACCGGAACGCCGGTCGACAGCTGCACGTTCATCATGCCGTCGATGACAGCACTTGCGACGAACTCATGCCGGTAGATGCCGCCATTGACGACAAAGGCGGTGCCGAGAATCGCGGCATAGCGGCCGGTCCCGGCCAGGGTCTTGGCATGCAGGGGAATTTCATAGGCGCCCGGCACGTCGAAGACGTCAACAGTGAAGCGCTCGCCTCCGATGTCGGCCAGTTCCGCCTCGAAGGCCTGCACGCACTGGTCGACGATGTCGGCATGCCAGCGCGCGCGGATAACGGCGATGCGAACAGTTTCATAGTCTTTATGGGAATGCTGATTCATGGGTCCATCCTTCCGTTTCGAACCAGAATCAGGACGCACGATACGGATTAGACCCGCGAGAGCGGGCCGGCTTCCGTTTCGTTCTCTTCCATCCGGACTGTAACCGTCGGCTCCGGAATCACACCGGATCTGCTGACCTTTCCGAAACCGGAAAGCGCTCGCGGGCTTGGGCCGAAACCCTTACCGCCGGTGGGGACTTTCACCCCGCCCTGAGAACATTAACGAGCTTTGTATGAAAGGGCAGGGCCCTGCTGTCAACCGTGAGAAGGTTGGGCCAACAACGTTCGACTACCGCGTGCGCCATGCCGCCGCCGATGCGGCTACCAGCGTCAGCAACGCTGCAACCATCGTGCAGACAGCAAAGCCGAAGTTGGAGTAAAGCGGTCCGAAGCTGGTGGTGCCGACGAAGACCGCGAGGTAAGTCACCGCGCTGTTCAGGCCCATGATCGTGCCGCGCCGCGACGGATCGAGTGCAGACAGGCGCGTCACCAGGACATTCAGGCCGAAATGATTGGCCAGTCCCCAGATCGCCACCATGGCCAGGATCAGGCTGAAGCTGTTGCTCGTCACGGCCATCGCGACATAGACGGCGGCGACAAGAAGATAGGCAAATGGCATGACGCGGCGCGCGCCAATCCGGTCGATGACACCGTCGAGAAGTGCTGCCATGCCGAAACCCACGCCATAGGCAAGCGCCGCCAGGCCATTGGCGCTCACCGGCTGTCCAAGCCCGACATGAAGATGGTCGCCGAGATAGCCATAGACGCCGTAGAACGAAGTCATGAAGGCCGCGCACGCGACCAGCAGCGGCAGGATTCCGGGAATGCCGAGCGCTTCCAGCGGAGCTGGCGCCGGCCCGGCCTTCCTGATGTCGCTGAGCGAGGTCACTGTCAGCCCCATCCATGCAAGGGCCGCAAGCACCGCGACCGCGGCAAAGACGGCGCGCCAATGCACGAGATCGGCAAGCACGGCCGACAGCGAGACGCCAGCCACCATGCTGAGCGTCCATCCGGTCAGCACGACGCCGATCGTGCCGCTTTCCCGACCGGGCGGAGCGATGGCCGCGGCGCTGGCATAGATCGCCGGCATGGCGATGCCGGCAGCGATGCCGGCCAGCAGCTGTGCGGAGACCAGCAGGATCACCGTGGGTGCCGCGGCGCTTGCAACCAGCGCCAGTGCCAGCAGCAATAGGGCGCCCTGCAGCATCCGGCGGGCGCCGAGCCGGTCGATGTAGCGGGCCAGGAACAGGGCGCTTGCGGAGGTGCCAAGGCCGAATGCGGCCGCCGCAATCATCACGGCCGGCACGCTGGTACCGAACGACGAGGCCACGGCCGGTGCGATCGGACCCAGCACAAGCGAGTTCGAGCCGATGACGGCGATGCAGCCCGTCAAGAGATAGGCAAGCGCCGGAATCGGTGCTCGGGCAGTCAATGGTGCAACTTGATCAATGTTCGACATATCAGCATAATGGCCGTATTCTATTCAGCGGAGAACCAGGAATTTCGCCATGGATCAAGAAACAGATGGCATTCTGCAGAACAGGCCAGCGGCCCGCGACCTCGACGCGATAGACCGAAGAATATTAGGCGTCCTGGTCGATGATGCCACGATCAGCTACGCCGAACTCGGCGATCGCGTCGGCTTGTCGCCGCCGGCGGCGCATGAGCGGGTCAAACGGCTCCGGCGCAGCGGCGCCATCCGCAACACGGTCGCCATCATCGATCCCCGGGCGGTGAAAAAGCCTTTGCTTGCCTTTGTCCACATCGACACCAGGGGCTGGGGAAAGACGCCGGAACTGATGGCGGTCTCGCAATATCCCGAAGTCGAGGAGATCCATACCGTCGCCGGTGATACCTGCATGCTGCTGAAGGTCCGCACGGAAGACACCAGAGCCCTCGAAGGTCTTTTGGCGCGCCTGTACGAAACGCCGGGGGTCACCTCGACGCGCAGCTATGTGGTTTTATCGACCTATCTGGAGCGGCCGGTGCAGCCGGGCATTACCGAGACATGGCCGACGCCGAAGCACATGGCCGAGCCTCTGTACTGAGCAATTCCAGGAAAAGTGTGAAACGGTTTTCTCGGGAAAAGCGCGTAGCGCTTTCCCTTGGGAGTTGCGTCAAAACGAGGAGTTAGAGCGGCTAGCCGTTTCCGTGAAACTGTGAGCTGCTCTGGAAGCGAGCGGCTACGCGCGCTCGGGAAACATCGCCTTCAGGCCCTCGCGCGACGCCTTGGCAACGCCGCGTTCGGTGATCAGGCCGGTCACCAGCCGCGCCGGTGTCACGTCGAAGGCCGGGTTTGCCGCCGGCGTCGTCTCGGGCGAAATGCGCACCTGGGCAATCTCACCGGCGGCGGTCTTGCCCCAGACCAGCGAGACCTCGTCGGCCGAGCGCTGCTCGATCGGGATCTCGGCCAGGCCGTCATGCACAGTCCAGTCGATGGTCGGCGACGGCAGCGCAACATAGAACGGCACGTCATTGTCGGCGGCGGCGAGCGCCTTCAGGTAGGTGCCGATCTTGTTGCAGACGTCGCCGTCGGCGGTGGTGCGGTCGGTGCCAACGATGACCATGTCGATTGCGCCGCGCTGCATCAGATGGCCGCCGGCATTGTCGACGATCAGCGTGTGCGGCACGCCGTGGCCGGCCATCTCCCAGGCGGTCAGCTGGGCGCCCTGGTTGCGCGGCCGTGTCTCGTCGACATAGACGTGGACCGGAATGCCGGCCTCCGTCGCCAGGTAGATCGGCGCGGTCGCCGTGCCGTAATCGACTGTCGCCAGCCAGCCGGCATTGCAATGGGTCAGGATGTTGACCGGCTCGCCCTTCTGCTTGCGCGCCGCGATCGCCTTGATGATGGCAAGACCGTTCTCGCCGATGGCGCGGTTGAGGCCGACATCTTCGTCGGCGATCTCACCAGCGCGCCGATAGGCGGCTTCAGCGCGTTGTTCCCTTGGCAGGGGCCGCAGAAAGCGCCGCATTTCGTCGAGCGCCCAGCGCAGATTGACCGCGGTGGGGCGCGTCTCGTGCAGTGTTTCCCAGACCGCATCGAGCGCTGCATCCGACGCATCGTCGGCCATCTGCATGGCGACGCCATAGGCAGCGGTGACGCCGATCAGCGGCGCGCCGCGCACCCACATGTCGCGGATGGCGGTGGCGATGCCGGCAACCGTGCCGATGGTCTCGATGCGGAAATCATGCGGCAGCCAGCGCTGGTCGATGATATCGACCGAACGGCCGTCGTCGCTCAGCCAGATGGTGCGATAGTGGCGGTCGCCGACGTTCAAATGCTGTTCTCCTGTTCGATCAGCGTGGCCAGTTTGTTGACCTCGTCGATGCTGTGGATCTGGCGCCGGTTGACGGCGAGATGGCGGCCGAATTTCAGCGCCTTTGCTTCACAACTGGCGCGCAGATCCTCGTCGGCAATGGTCTCGAAATCGGCATTGTGAGCGAGGCCGAGGATGCGCCTGTGCACCTCGATGCCGGCAAAGCCGAGCAGATCCGTCCACATCTGGTGCAGCACATGGTCGAGCGCCTGCTCTGAGGCAAGGATGTCGCCCTGATCCTCGAACAGGCTCTTCTGGTAGAGCATGCCGGTGCGCTCGGTGCGCCATAGATGCGAGAACTCGGCGCGGAACACCGCCCAGGTCTCGGTCGTCACACCGAGCAGATAGGCGCGCATGGCGTCGCGCTTTCCCTCCTGCTCGTGGCCGCGCTGCGAGAAGAAGGACATCCAGAAATTGGCAAGCAGCATGCCGACATCGAAGGCCATCGGACCGTAGAAGGCGAACTCCGGGTCGATCATGCGCGTCTCAGTGTCGGTGACCATGATCGAGCCGGAATGCAGGTCGCCATGCAGCAGCGTTTCGGCATTGGCGGCGAAGATGTGCTTCAGCCGCTGCGCCTCGACCTTGAGGTCGCGGTCGGCGCGCAGTTCCGCGACGAGGCCGTCGAGCTGCGGCGAAGTATGCCGGTTCAGCTTGGCGTCGAAATAGGGGTCGGAAAACACCAGGCTCTCGGTGATGTCGCAAAGCTCGACATTGTCGGCGAACAGCGCCAGATCGGCCTTGCGGTCCTTGGCAGCCATATGCAGGTCGGAGCCGCGAAACAGCGTCCGGGCCATGAACAGGCCGATATCCCGGGCGATACCAGGCAATTGCCGGCCGTCGATCAGCGCACGGCGCAGGATGATATGCGGCGGCGCAAGATATTCCATGATGATCAGCGCCTGACCTTCATCGAAATAATGGATCGCCGGCACCGAGCCCGGCGCGCGTGCCTCTTGCCTGGTCAGCGCGTGATATTCGAAGAAGGAGCGTTTTAAGGGCAGCGGCCAGCTGTCGCCGACCAGGCGAACATAGGGCAAGGCCTGCTTGACCACTGCGGCACCGCCGGCGCCCTCGACGATGAACACCAGGTTGAGATTGCCGTCGCCGACCTCGCGGACCTTCCAGGCGCCAGTGTCCTTGCCGATTTTCGCGCGCAACGCGTCGTTGCCGCCAAGGCGGGCAGCCAGGGTTTCGACCGACAGGGCTTCGAACGGCAATTTTTCAGTCATGGTCATCCTCCCGCATATGCGCTCCGAACATAATTGAGGCATGGCGGCCGGGCCAAGCTAGGAAGCGATCTGGCAATTGTCAATCGTGTTGACAATTGCCGATGCAGCCCATAGCGTCATGTCAGGGAGGAACGCATGGTCGGCAATGCCGTGTTCCGCGTAGAGGGACTGAGGAAATCCTTTGGCCATAACGAGGTGCTTGGCGGCGTCTCGCTGGAACTGCATGCCGGTGAAGTCACCGTGCTGATGGGCGCCAATGGCGCCGGCAAATCCACCCTCGTCAAGATCATCTCCGGTGTCTACGAACGCGGCGGTGGGACGATGGCTCTTGCCGACCAGGATTTCGCGCCGAAAACCCCGGCTGAAGCGATCCGCGCCGGCGTCGTCACCGTGCACCAGAACATCAATGACGGTGTCGTCGCCGATCTCGACGTCGCCACCAACCTGACGCTGGACCGGCTGAGCGGCAGCGGTGCGCCGACCCTGTTCAATCCAATGCGCGTGCGGCGAGAGGCCAAGGCGGTCGCTGACCGCATGGGGCTAGCCATCGATTTGAAGGCGCGGGTGAGCGATCTTTCGCTAGCCGATCGCCAGATGGTGGCGATTGCCCGCGCGCTGGCGCACAAGCCGAAAGTGCTGATCCTTGACGAGCCGACCTCATCGCTCTCCAGCGCTGAGGCTGATCGGCTGTTTGCACTGATCGACAGGCTGCGCGAGCAGGGCGTGGCGATCCTCTACATCTCGCATCGCATGTCGGACATCAGGCGGTTGGCCGATCGCATCGTCTCGATGCGAGACGGGATCATCTCAGGCATTCTCGACAGGAAGCCGCTCGACTATGAAGGCGCGGTCAACGCCATGCTCGGCCGCAAGATCCATCTCGACCAGATCGTCGTCAGGAATTCGGCCAAGGCAGTCCTGACGATCGAGGGTCTACGCATTGCGCCAGGCGCCCGGCCGATCTCGCTGACGCTCGGCGACGGCGAGGTCGTTGCCATCACCGGCCTCGTCGGCGTCGGCAAGACGGCGCTTGCCGAGACGCTGTTTGGCGTGCGCCGGCCGCTCGCCGGCACAATGACGCTGAACGGCAGGCCTTATGCGCCTGAAACAGCCGGCGAGGCGATCGCCGCCGGCGTGTTCCTCGTCGCCAAGGACCGCGGCGAGAACGGCATCGTCCAAGGCTTCAACATCCAGGAAAATATCAGCCTGCCGTTTCACAAGCGCATGTCACGGTTCGCTGTTCTCAAGCGCCGTCTCGAACGCGCCACTGCGCGCCGGCAGATCGAGGAACTGGGCATAGTCTGCCGCTCCGAGAAGGACGAGATGTCGGAGCTTTCCGGCGGCAATCAGCAGAAGGTGATGGTCGCCCGCTGGATGGCGCAGGATGCAAGGCTGTTCATTCTGGATGAGCCGTTTCAGGGCGTCGATATCTCGGCCCGGCGCGACATTGCCGCCAAGCTCAGGGCCAGTGCCAACGGACGCGCCACGCTTTTGTTCGTCACCGAGCTCGACGAGGCGCTGGAGACCGCCGATCGCATACTGGTCATGTCGGAGCAGACCATCGTCGGCGAGCACCGCAATGCCGATGTTGATCTCGACCGCCTGCTGGCCGAGGTCGCCGGCGGGCCGTTGCACAGCGCGGCCTGAGCGCGGCGATAGGAATTGGAATGGAGAGAGCATGGGTTCGGGTTGGGTAAAGACGGCAGCAGCGCGCGGGAGCGCCGAATGACATTGCGTGACCACGCCATCCGCTACGGCTTCATCGTGCTCCTGTTCGGGCTCGTCGCCTATTTCTCGATCGCGGCCGACGGTTTCGTTTCGCCGCAAAGTGCGGTGTTCATCTTCCAGTCGGTCGCCATCACCGGCGTGCTGGCGCTCGGTGTCACCGCCACGCTGGTCGTCGGCGGCTTTGATCTCTCGATCGGCTCGGTCGCCACGTCAGCCATGATGGCGGCCGCCTATGTGATGGTGGTGCTGGAGCAGAACGCCCTTGTCGCGGTCGTCGTCTGCCTGCTCATCGGCGCCATTGTCGGCCTGATCAACGGCTGGCTGATCGTCTACATGCGCGTGCCCGATCTGCTGGCGACGCTCGGCATGATGTTCCTGCTCGTCGGCCTGCAGCGCATTCCGACCGAAGGCCGCTCGATCGCCACCGGCATGACCATGCCCGACGGTTCGGTCGCCAACGGCAAATTCTCCGACGCCTTCCTGGCGCTCGGCCGCCACCGCTTCGACTTCTTCGTCCCGAACCTCATTCCGGTGTCGGTGGTGGTCTTGCTCGTGCTCGCCGTGCTGATCTGGTTCTTCCTCGAATACACGCGTTTCGGCCGCATGATGTATGCGGTCGGCTCCAATGAACGCGCCGCCGAACTCGCCGGTGCGCCTGTCAAGGCATACAAGATCTGGGCCTACGTTATTTCAGGTGTTTTTGCCTCGATCGGCGGCATTTTGCTGGCTGCCCGGCTTGGACGCGGCGACATCGCCTCGGGTAATAATCTGCTGCTCGATGCGGTCGCCGCTGCGCTGATCGGCTACGCGGTGCTAGGTGCTGCCAAGCCGAACGCCTTTGGCACCGCCATCGGTGCGCTGTTCGTCGGCATCTTGCTGCAAGGCCTGACGATGATGAACGCGCCCTATTACACGCAGGATTTCGTCAAGGGCGTCGTTCTGGTCGTCGCCCTTGTCTTCACCTTTGCGCTTTCGGGCAGGGGCAGGAGGTAACTTTCGGCCGGAACAGGATTTTGGGTTCAACAAGAGTGGAGGAAAACAAAGTGAGCATTACAAGAAGACTTCTGGGGAAGGTGGCGCTCGGATTGGCCGGCGCAACCATGCTGATGCAGTTCCCGGCGCTGGCCGCGGACAAGCCGGCGCCTTTCGACAAGCCCGGCGTCAAGATCGCGCTGGTGCGCTATCTCTCGACCGGCGACTTCTTCCAGGCCTATCTCTCGGGCGTCGAGACGCAGTCGAAGGCGCTCGGCATCGATCTGCGCGTGCTCGACAGCCGCCAGGATGCAGCCCTTCAGTCCGACATGGTCGACCAGGCCATCGCTCTCGGCGTGCAGGGCATCATCATCCAGCACGGCCTGACGGAATCGATGAAGGACGCCGCCCAGCGTGCGGTCGACGCCGGCATCAAGGTTGTGGCCTTCGACGTCAATGTCGAAAACCCCAAGATCCCGCAGATCGAACAGTCCGATCGCGACCTGGCCCGCCTGGCGCTCGAGCAGGCGGTCAAGGACAATGGCGAGAGCTGGAATGCCGGCTATGTCTATGTCGCCGGCATCGCGCCGCTCGACCGCCGCAACGAGACCTGGGTCGACGTGAGGAAGAAGTATGCCGGCATCAAGGAAGTCGCGATGTTCGGTACGCTCGACAATCCGATCGCCAACTCCGTCGCCAACCAGGCGCGTTCGGTGCTGACGGCGCATCCCGACATCAAGGTGATGTTCGCTCCCTATGACGAATTCGCCAAGGGCGTGAAGATCGCCGTCGACGAAGCGGGCCTCAACAAGGGCATCAAGATCTATTCGGCCGATATCTCGACGTCCGATATCGCTGCGATGCGTGAGCCCGACAGCGCCTGGGCCGCGACCGCCGCGACCAACCCGGCCGTCGTCGGCCAGGTCTCGGTGCGTGCCCTGGCGCAGTTGCTGGCCGGTGAAGATCCGGGCCACAACGTCGTCGTGCCGCCGACGCTGATCACCCAGAAGGACCTCATCGATAAGGACATCAAGAACATGGAGGACCTGTCGGCCAAGCTGCCGCAGTTCGCCCACGCCGATGTCGCGATGCCGGCCTGGATGCCGAACCCGAACGCCAAGTAAATTTCGCTATCGAAGGCCGTCTGCAGCCGCTTGCTGCAGGCGGCCTTTTTGCCGAATATCTGCAGCCGGCGCCAGGTTCCGGCCCAAGGTTCGGTGCGTATATGGAAGCTCAGGCGGTAATCGAGGAAGACCTGTCCGGTGCCGTCGCCGGAACCTTGCTTCGATGCCCGCAGGCCACCACCGGTGTCGTGGTGTTGGGTGGGTCGAGTGGCCGCATCGATGTCGCGCGCGCACGGCTCTTTGCAAACCAGGGTTCGTCGGCCCTTGCCCTGCAATGGTTTGGCGGTGAGGGCCAGCCTCCCGGAATATGCGAAATTCCCCTCGAAACCTTCTTTGCGGCAACCGACTATCTCAGGAACGGGATGCCACCGCATGGTCTATGTCGGCACATCCAAGGGTGCCGAGGCCGCATTGCTCGCGGCGGTCCACGATCAGCGTGTCAACGCTGTGGTCGCGATCAGCCCGTCATCGGTGACTTGGGGAAATATCAGTGCGGGCCGGGATGGCGTCAGCTGGCCTGAACGATCCTCATGGTCGCTTGACGGCGTCTCGTTGCCGTTCGTGCCGACGGACCCGAATTGGAGCCGAGAGTATGAGGATGGCCTGGTGTCCTACCGAGGGCTTTTCGAACATTGCTTGAAAACCTTCGAGCGCGAAGCAAAGGCGGCAGCCATCCCTGTTGAGACTGCATTGGCCGAGATCCTGCTGGTCGCAGGTGGCGACGATGCGCTGTGGCCCTCTCTGTGGTTCGCGAGGGATATCGTCCGGCGGCGCAGCGAAGCAGGTAAGCACACACATCTCGTTTCGTTGCCGGATGCGGGTCACCGCATTCTCTTGCCGGGCGAGGACACACCGCGCTCGACATTGCATGCGCATGGCGGCAATGACGACGCTGATTCAAGGCTGGGCAGAAAGGCTTGGGAATACATCCAAGGTCTGCTGTAGCGGACCGGTTTTGGCTACTCGTTGAACAGATCGGAGTGAGAGCCGGTGCGAGCAAGCTGTAATTCGTCGCTGGCCACCCGATAGATCAAGAGCCAGTCCGATTCTATGTGCGCGTCACGATAGCCTTTCCAGTCGCCTTTCAAGGGGTGATCCTTATATGATCCTTATAACTGGCCGGTAGCTCATCTCCGGCGATCAGCCGGCCGAGCAGTTCGCGCAATTTGCCAAGGTCTTTGCCGCGCTTTTCCGCACGTTTCACGTCGCGACGGAATTGCCCGGAGCGAACAGGCGTCAGCACATCAGATGCCCAAATCCTTGAACAGCTCATCGGCCGAGGCGAAACGCTTGCCCTTGCCCTGTTCCAATTCGGCCATGGCCTTTCGAGTGGTTGCGTTAGGCACCTTCACCGGAAAGGGAAATTCCTTGTCGGCAGCGACGCGGACCAGCAACAGGCGGATGGCGTCGGAAACGGACAACCCCATTGCCGCCAGGGCTTCCGTTGCCTGATCTTTTGTCGCCGTATCGATCCGAGCGCGGACTACGGTATCTGTTGCCATGCTATGACTCCTCTAGTCGAGCCACAATGTAGCTACAGACCACCAACTACGCAAGCCTTTTGAGATTTTCGTCTACCGCATAGCCGCCGCGATGTTGCCGCCATCGACCGTCGTCACATCGGCGGTGGTCCTGTCGGCCAGCGCGTGATGCAGGAAGGCCTGCGCCACGTCTTGCGCCGTCACTTCCTGGCCGAGCAGATTGCCGGACATGTAGTCCTTCTCCGACACGCCGCGCGCGCCCGAACGGCTGGCGATCATGGCGTCGGTCAGAAGCCCTGAGCGGATGCGATCGGCGTTGACGGCGTTCGAACGGATGCCGTGCGCGCCATAGTCGAGCGCGTATTGCCTGGACAGGAACAGCGTCGCTGCCTTCGGCACGCCATAGGCGCCGAACTTCGGCCCCGGATTGACCGCCTGCTTGGAGGTGTTGAACAAAAGCACGCCGCCGGTGCCCTGTTCGAGCATGATGCGCACGGCATTCTGCGCCACCGACTGGTGGGCGAAGAAGTTGAGCTCGAAACTCCTGCGCAAAAGTGCGTCGTCGAGCTCGCCGATGCGGCCTTCCCAGGCCGCCCCTGCATTGGACACCAGGATGTCGACACCGCCGAACACGGCGACGGCCCTGTCGAAGGCAGCACGCACCTGGTGCGGGTCGGTGATGTCGGCGGCGACACCGATCGAATTGTTGCCGGCTTTCTTCGCCGCGTCAGTGGCCTTTTCGGCGTCGAGATCGACGACGACTGCATGGGCGCCATTGTCGGCGAACAGTTTTGCCGTCGCCGCACCGATCGCACCGGCGCCGCCGGTGATCAGCACCACCTGGCCGGTCAGCGGCTTCGGCTTGTTGGAAGCGAGCTTGGCCTGCTCCAGCGACCAGTATTCGAGCGGGAACAGGTCGGCCTTGGAGAGCGGA
The DNA here is from genome assembly GCF_003997495.1 of Mesorhizobium sp. M7A.F.Ca.US.008.03.1.1. GTDB lineage: Bacteria > Pseudomonadota > Alphaproteobacteria > Rhizobiales > Rhizobiaceae > Mesorhizobium. The sequence continues at coordinate 572,833 of NZ_RZRU01000001.1, forward strand.
TGGAACCGGCCGACCGCCTCGGCGCCGCGCACCGCCTCGATCCACATCTCGCCGACATCCGACGCGATCCTGGCGTCCTTCAGCGTGCGGCCGTGGCCGAACATGCCGAGGCCCGGCACCAGCGTCAGCCGCGGCATCTGGTCGAGCATGGTGCGCTTGACGTCGTCGAGCGCATCATTGGTTTCGAAATAGGCGCGGTAATCCTTGGCGAAGGCGTCGACATGGCTCTTGATCACCGCCTTGTAGTCGCCGGCCTTGTCGGCATCGGGCGCCGGCAGCGCCATCGGCCCGGTCTTGATGCGGATCGACAGATCCGGTGTCGACACGCCGCGCCCGGCATAGTCGGCAATCTCGGATGAATTGATGAAGTCGACGATTGCCGGCGAAGTGCGGAAATCGCTGACCATACGGTCGAAGCGGCCTTCGCCGCGCGCCACCGCCACCGCGCCACGCAGCATCGGCGCAATGGACGCCGGTGTCGCGAGCTTTGCCGGCAAGGCTGCCTTTGCCGCCTTCGGCTTGCCGCTTGCGGCAATGAAGTCCTCGGCGACGTTCACATAGTGGATCATCCGGTCGTAGGCTTGTTTGGCGTCGTCGCCGAAGGTGAAGATGCCATGCTTGTCGAGGATCAACCCTTCGACGGTCGGGTCGGCATCGAAGATGTCGGCGGCCGCCTTGGCGAGGTCGAAGCCGGGCATAATGTAGGGTACGTAACCCATCTTGCTGCCGAACACCGTCTTCACCAGCGGCTTGGAGTCCTCCTGGTCGACGATGGCCAGGATGGCGGTCGAGTGCGTGTGGTCGACGAATTTGTGCGGCAGGAAGGCATGCAGCAGCGTCTCGACCGACGGGTTGGGCGAGGACGGATCGATGAGGTTGACGCGTTGCAGGGCAACCATGTCCTCGTCGGCCAGCCTGTTCAGCGCGCGCGCCTTGAGCAGCGGCTTGAGCTTGACCGCCGGCAGGCCCTGCGGCTCGATGACGCCCATGTCCCAGCCGCTGCCCTTGACGCACAGCACGTCCCACTGGTCGCCGACGAGGTCGGTTGCCGTCGTCTTGCACGAGGTGTTGCCGCCGCCATGCAGCACCAGCCGTGGTTCGCCGCCGAGCAGCCGGGTCGTGTAGACGCGCAGTGCCAGGTCGCGGCCGACACCTTTTTTCGCGTAGTCGGCGACGAGTTTTTCGGCTGCTTCGTCATTCCACAAATTCTTCATGTTCGCTTCGTCCGGTTGCTGTCTTTGATGGTGAAACAGGAATGCCGCGACGCTTTGATGACAATGCGCCGGCGACGGAGAGGGGATTTCCTAGGAGGCCTTTTCTGTCGTGGCAGCCGCATGATCCAGGAGCCGCTGCGCCATGCGCGCGCCGACCACCAGATGCGTGCAAAGGCCGCCGGCGATCGCCGCGAGCAGCGGTTCGAACTTGCTGTCCTCCTGCACCACCACCAACCGCCTGGCGATGGCGCGCAGCGAGGCAAGCTCGGCGGAGATCACCCGCCTGTTATAACTGCAGTCGAGCACCTTGCCCTCGGCGTCTATGATCTGCCCGGCAATCACGCCGGCAGCGCCTTGGCTGCGCAGATCCGCCATTTCACTTGGCGTCAGCGCGCCGCATTTGACCAGATGGCTGTCGGCGTCGACCGCGCCGACCGAGTACAGCGCCAGGTCGCATTCGCTGACACCCGACAATTGTTCCCGGATCACCGGCTCGGCACGCAGCGCACGCGCGAGTTCTTCCGTAGACAGCACCAGCGGCGCGTAGAAATTGAGCCCCTTGGCGTTGAGCCGCCGCGCGATTTCCATGGTGCATTGGTCGGGGCGATAGGAATAGGGCGCGCCGAGATTGCCGCAGAGCTGCACCACCGTGACGTCCTGCAGATCGGCATAGGACATGACGTCGGCGATCATGTAGACGGTGCGGCCCCAGGCGACGCCGATGCGGTCGCCCTTCTTGACCAGTTCGAGAAAGACGCTCGCCGCCAGCACGGCGATTTCCGTCGACGGGTCGGCAATATGATCATTCTCCGGGGCGATCCAGACGGCGTCGAGGCTCAACGCATCCTCGAGCTTGCGCGCCAGAACGTCGTCGGTGAAAAGCTGGGTCGAGGTCGAGATGTTGACGATGCCGGTCTCGCGCGCCTTGCGCAGATACATGGCGACCGAGGCACGGGAAATGTTAAGCTGGCTCGCCACCTGGTCCTGCCGCAGGCCATGGGCATAGTAGAGCCAGGCGGCCTTGTGGATGAGTTGTTCTGCCGGTCGGATCGCCATGCCGTCTCCTCGGCTGACATTATTCACGGCTCTCGACAAAAGTCAAACTGGGCGGAGGTATGCGATACTCCCGCTGACGCCGAATCTGGTTCATCATTGTGCCAAATGCGCTCTCTCGTGGCATCGTTTGTGGTGACGCGGCCCGAGCCTGTGATTAGAACGTCTGAAAGAAAATCGCGGGGAGCATGGGATGGGCAGTCCTTACGAACAGGATCTCGACAAGAACGCGGCCAACCATCAGCCGTTGACACCGCTCACCTATCTGGAGCGCGCGGCCAAGACGTATCCCGACCATATCGCCATCATCCATGGCCGCCAGCGCATCGACTATCGCACTTTCTGGCAGCGGTCGCTGAAGCTTGCCTCGGCGCTCCACAGGCGCGGCATCGGCAAGGGCGACACCATCACCGTCATGCTGTCAAACACGCCGCCGATGCTGGAGGCGCATTTCGGTGTGCCGATGACCAAGGCGGTGCTGCATTCGCTCAACACCCGCCTCGATGCCGCGGTCATCGCCTTCCAGCTCGATCATGCCGAGACCAAGGTGCTGCTAGTCGACCGCGAATTCTCCGTCGTCGTCAAGCAGGCCCTTGAACTGGCCAGGGTCAAACCGCTGGTCATCGACTATGACGATCCCGATTACGCCGCCGACGCGCCGTATCCGAAGGGTGAGCGCATCGGTTCGCTCGACTATGAGGACTTCATCGCTGGGGGCGACGCGGACTTCGCCTGGGCGATGCCCGACGATGAGTGGGGCGCCATCTCGCTGAACTACACTTCCGGAACGACAGGCAATCCGAAGGGCGTCGTCTACCACCATCGCGGTGCCGCGCTGATGGCCTACACCAACACCATTCATGCGGGCATGGCTAAGCACGCCGTCTATCTCTGGACGCTGCCGATGTTCCACTGCAATGGCTGGTGTTTTCCATGGACGCTTGCCGTCCAGGCCGGCACCCATGTCTGCCTGCGCTGGGTGCGGCCGAAGCCGATCTACGATGCGATCGCCGATCACGGCGTCACCCATCTGTGCGGTGCGCCGGTCGTCATGTCGGTGCTGATCAATGCCAGGGACGAGGACAAGCGCGCATTTCCACAGACGGTCACTTTCAATACGGCCGCAGCACCCCCGCCGGAAGCGGTGCTATCCGGGATGGCGGATGCCGGATTTGCCGTCACCCATCTTTACGGCCTGACCGAGACCTATGGCCCGGCGGTCGTCAACGAATGGCATGGCGCCTGGGACGATCTCGAAAAGGGCGAGCGCAGCGCCAGGAAGGCGCGACAGGGCGTGCGCTATGCAGCGCTCGAAGGCCTGACGGTCATGGATCCCGAAACGATGCGGACGACACCGGCCGATGGTGAGACCATCGGCGAAGTCATGTTCCGCGGCAACATCGTCATGAAAGGTTATTTGAAGAACCGCAAGGCGAGCGACGAAGCTTTTGCCGGCGGCTGGTTCCATTCCGGCGATCTTGGCGTCATGCACCCCGACGGCTATATCCAGCTCAAGGACCGCTCCAAGGACATCATCATCTCCGGTGGCGAGAACATCTCCTCTATCGAGGTCGAGGACGCGCTTTACAAGCACCCGTCGGTTGCCTCTTGCGGCGTCGTCGCCAGGCCCGACGACAAATGGGGCGAGGTGCCTGTCGCCTATGTGGAGCTGAAGCCCGGCAAGGCCACGACGGAAGCCGAGATCATCGAGCACTGTCGCGCGCTGCTTGCCCGGTTCAAAGTGCCGAAGGCGGTGACCTTCGCCGAAATCCCGAAGACCTCGACCGGCAAGATCCAGAAATTCCGGCTACGGGAAATGGCGAGGGGGACTTAGGCCCCGTCGCTGCTCTCCTCCAGTTACGACTTTTGCGATTAGCAAAAAGCCTCCGCGACTTCATCATCCTAGGATGGAGCAGTCGCGAAGCGACGTCGCGGAAACTCGCCAGTCCCTGTCACCATCTGTCACCATTCGTACGTGTACATCGAATCCGCATTGACAGGTCGCTCATTTCAATTTACGAGTGACGAAAATCGAAATTCGTCACTCGTAAATCGATAGAGGATCATGTCCGAAGCCGCCACCATAGTCGCCGAAGCCGCCCGACAGGAAAATGTAACGCGCATTCTCGATTGCGCCGAGCGCCTGTTCCGGCACTATGGCTACGGCAAGACCAATGTCGCCGACATCGCGCGTGAACTCGGCATGTCGCCGGCCAACATCTACCGTTTCTTCGCCTCCAAGGTCGAAATCCACCAGGCCGTCTGCGGCCGGATGCTCGGCGCCAGCTACAAGATGGCCTACGAGATTTCGCGCCTGCCGATCAGCGCCGAGGAGCGGCTCCGGCGCTACGTGCATGCGCAATACAAGATGACGATGGAGGTCATGCTCGACGACCAAAAGGTCCACGAGATGGTCATCGTCGCCCTCGAACGGGACTGGGGTGTGATCGACAAGCATGTCGACAGCATTCACGACCTGTTTGCGGAAATCATTCGTGACGGCATCGAGGCCGGTGAGTTCAGAAAACAGGATCCGGTGATCGCGTCCCGCTGTTTCGGCGCCGCGACCGTCATCCTGTGTCATCCGCAGATGGTGGCGCAATGCCTTGCCAAGACCAACCGGGCAATGCCTGACGACCTCATCGACTATGCAATCAAGGCCTTGAAGTAGCCTCCGCTCATCGGGCGCCGGTTCAATGATTCATCTCCATTTCGGGAGTACGCGCGTGTCTTCGTTCAGTTCAATCATCAGCAGGCTGCCGGCTGTGGGCACGGTGCTGCTTGTCACCGCCACTCTCGGGCTTGCCGGCTGCAGCCAGGAAAAAGCCGAAGTCAAGGATATCATCCGCCCGGTCAAGGTTGTCGAGATCGCGAAGGCGCATGACACCCGCACGCTCTCCTATTCCGGCTCGGTGCGGGCCCGCACCGAGAGCGCTCTGGCGTTCCGCGTCAATGGCAAGATCACCGAGCGTCTCGTCGACATCGGCCAGCATGTGGCCTCGGGCGATGTGCTGGCCCGCATCGATCCCATTGACTACGATCTTTCGGTCAAGAGCGCGCAGGCAGCGCTCGATGCCGCCGAGCGGCAGGTCGAGACCGTGGAGCTTGCCCGCAAGCGTGCCGAGCAGCTTTTTGCCAAGAATTTTGCGCCGAAATCGCAGCTCGAACAGGCGACCTTGACCTATGACCAAGCGGTCGCCACCCGTGATTCCGCCCTTTCGACACTTGCTCAGGCGAAGAATCAGGTCGGTTATACCGATCTCAAGGCCGACAGGGATGGCATCGTCACCACGGTCAGCGCCGACGTCGGCCAGGTGGTCGGTTCCGGCACGCCGGTTGTCACTGTCGCCGTCGACGGCGAAAAGGAAGTGCTGATCGCTGTCCCCGAAATGGAAATCGCCGAATTCAAGCCGGGCAAGGCCGTCAAGGCGGGCTTCTGGTCCGACGATGCGCTGGCGCTCGATGGCAAGGTCCGCGAAGTCGCCGGCAGCGCCGATCCGCAGTCACGCACCTTTGCCGTCCGTGTCAGCCTGCCCAACGATCCGCGTGTGCTTCTCGGCATGACCGCCAGCATCGAAGCCTCGGCGGCCAATGAGCGGCAGCTGGTCTCGATCCCGCTGAGCGCACTGGCCGAGCAAGGCACCCAATCGATCGTCTGGACCGTCGATCGTGGCGCCGACACCGTTCATGCCCGTCCGATCAAGGTTGCCGAGTTCGCCGCCGATGGCGTGCGTGTCGCAGAGGGTTTGAAACCCGGCGATGTCGTGGTCGCCGCCGGAACGCAATTCATGACCGAAAACCTGAAAGTGAAGCTCGCCGGCGATACGGCGCTGCAATCGGCATCCGCGGCAGACGGCGACGCCAAGCAGGTGCGCTGACGACAGACAACCGGCTGCGCGTTCCCGCAGTCGCTGGTTTCCGGGCGGCAGGCGCCCGACCGAGACGCTCGATTGATGTAACCCCCACATCGATTTCGCGTCCCACCGCGAAGAGTGCTTCTCCGCTCGGAGAGCCTTGCCGCCCGGAAGCCACTACGAACCCTCGATTTTGTTGCGCTAGATAGATGGACCAGCGTCGATGACCAATTCCACGGAAGAGAAGCGGCCCTTCAACCTGTCGCGCTGGGCAATCGGCCATCCCGCCATTGCGCGGTTCCTGTTCGGCCTGATCATCATTTCCGGCGCGCTCGGCCTGATGCGCATGGGCCAGAAGGAAGATCCCGATTTCACCTTCCGGGTCATGGTCGTCCAGGCAATCTGGCCGGGCTCCTCGATCAAGGAGATGGAAGACCAGGTCGTCAACAAGATCGAACGCAAGCTGCAGGAAACGCCGCATCTCGATTTCGTGCGCTCCTTCACCCGCGCCGGCAGCGCCATCATCACGGTGCAGATCAAGGGCGACACCAACACCGCCGAGGTGACCGACGCCTTCTACCAGGTGCGCAAGAAGGTCGGCGATATCCAGGGCGACCTGCCGCAGGGCCTGCTCGGCCCGTATTTCAACGACGAATTCGGCGACACCTTCATCACCCTGCATTCGATCAGCGGCGATGGCTTCAGCTATCCCGAGCTGAAGAAGTTCGCCATCCAGGCGCGCGACATGCTTTTGACGACGCCCGGCGTCGAGAAGGCCGTCATCATCGGCGACCAGCCGGAAAAGCTCTATATCGACGTTTCGTCCAAGGCCCTGGCCGAACGCGGCCTGACGCTGACCGATCTGCAGAATGCGATCAAGGGACAGAACAATGTCGACCCGGCCGGCTCCGTCGATACCGGCATCAACTCGGTGCGCATTTCCGTCGAGGGCGATGTCGGCAAGGTCGAGGATATCAGGAACCTGCGCCTGCGTGCCGGCGGACAGGTCACAAGGCTGGGCGACATCGCCACCGTGACCTCGGGGCTGGAAGATCCGTTCCAGCGCAAATACCGCTTCAACGGTCACGACAGCGTGCAGTTGGGCGTCGTCATGGCCAAGGGCTTCAAGGTTACCGACGTCGGCAAGGATGTCGAGGCCACTTACAAGCGCTTCGAGGAGGCGCTGCCCTACGGCGTTTCGGTCGACCAGATCTCCGACCAGCCGGGCGTCGTCACCGACGCGGTGGCGGAGTTCATGCATGCGCTTGGCGAAGCGTTGCTGATCGTGCTCGTCGTCTCGTTCCTGTCGATCGGTTGGCGTTCCGGCCTTGTCATCGCCATCGCCATCCCGCTGGTGCTGGCTGCGACCTTCGCCATCATGTACGAGCTCGGCATCGACCTGCAGCGCATCTCGCTCGGCGCGCTGATCATCGCGCTCGGTCTCCTGGTCGACGACGCGATGATCGTCGTCGAGATGATGGAGCGCAAGCTGGAGGAGGGGATGGTCAAGGTCGAGGCGGCGAGCTTCGCCTATTCCTCGACCGCCTTCCCGATGCTGACCGGCACGCTGATCACCACAGCCGGCTTCATTCCGGTCGGCTTCGCGGCCTCGACCGCCGGCGAATATGTCCGGACCCTGTTCTATGTCGTCGGCATCGCGCTGATCGTCTCCTGGTTCGTCGCGGTCTATTTCACGCCATGGCTCGGCAACATGATCCTCAAGCAGCGCAAGCATGCCGGCAGCCATCACGATGTCTTCGACACGCGTTTCTACCGCCGGCTTCGTGCTACCGTCAGCTGGGCCGTGCGCCATCGCATCATCGTCCTGGTGATGACGCTGGTCACCTTCGGCACCAGCCTGTGGGCTTTCCAGTTCATTCCGCAGAACTTCTTCCCGCAATCGTCGCGGCCGGAAATCCTCGTCGACCTTTGGCTGCCGGAAGGAACCAGCATCAAGGAAGTCGAGGCGCAGGCCAAGGCGCTCGAGACCAGGATGATGGACGACAAGGACAAGCGTTTCATCGCCACCTATATCGGCGAGGGCGCGCCGCGCTTCTTCCTGCCGCTCGACCAGCAGCTGAGCAATCCCAACTTTGCCCAGATGCTCGTCATGGCCAATGACGAACCGGCTCGCGAACGTCTGATCGTCAAGTTGCGCACCGTTCTGGCTGAAGACTTCCCGTCCATCCGCGCCAAGGTCGATCGTCTGTTCCTCGGCCCGCCGACCGGCTGGCCGGTGCAGATGCGCGTCATGGGGCCGGATCGCCAGGAGGTGCGCCGCATCGCCGACCAGGTGAAGGCGAAGTTCCGTGAGGATCCGCTGCTTGGCGCCGTGCATGATGACTGGCTGGAGCCGGTTCCGGCGATGAAGCTGGTCATCGACCAGGATCGTGCCCGCGCACTCGGCGTCACCTCGCAGCGCATCCGCCAGATGCTGCAGGCGACGATGTCCGGCGCGCCGCTCGACGATTTCCGCGACGGCGAGGAGACGGTGTCCATCGTCGCCCGCGAGCCGGATGCCAGCCGCAGCCTGCTGTCCTCGGTCGACTCGGTCTATATCCCGACCGACTTCGGCGGCTTCGTGCCGCTGTCGCAGGTGGCCAAGGTGGTGCCGGTGCTGGAGCAAGGCATCGAGTGGCGCCGCGACCGTCTGCCGACCATCAGTGTGCGTGCGACGCTGCCTGACGGCGTGCAGTCCAATGACGTCGTCACCAAACTGTACAAGGATATGCAGGGCCTGCGTGACGGATTGGCGCCCGGCTACAAGATCGAGATCCAGGGCGGTGCGGAGGATTCGGCGGAAAGCCAGGCGTCGATCGCCGCCAAGGCGCCGATCATGCTGGCCGTCATTGTCGTGCTTTTGATGATCCAGCTGCAGAACTTCGGCAAGGCGATGCTGGTGCTGGCGACGGGTCCGCTCGGCATCATTGGTGCTGCCGCGGCACTCTTGATCAGCGGCGCGCCGTTCGGCTTCGTCGCCATTCTCGGCGTCATCGCGCTGCTCGGCATCATCATGCGCAACTCGATCATCCTGGTCGACCAGATCGACCAGGACATCGCCGCGGGCATGGACCGCTACGAGGCGATCATCGGTTCGGCCGTGCGCCGTTTCCGGCCGATCACGCTGACGGCGCTGACGGCGGTGCTGGCGCTGATCCCGATCTCGCGCGGCGTCTTCTGGGGACCGCTCGCCTACGCCATGATGGGCGGCATCCTGGTTGCCACGGTGCTGACCATCCTGGTCCTGCCGGCCGGTTACGCCCTGTTCTTCGGCCGGGAGCCCAAGAAGCGCGGGGCCGCGGAGCGGGCCGACGATATGGAGCTGGAAGCCGACAGACCGCAACTGGCCCTGGCGGCTGAATAGGTGTTGCCGGCCGAGCGGATGCCGTCCGGCCGGCAGGGCTTGCTGTTGATCAGTTGCCGAACCACATCCGCCGAAGTAGGCGATCACGGCGAATGAACTGGTGGTAGAGGGCTGCTCCGGCATGAAACACCAGCAGCGCGACAAGCAGGAAGCCACCCAGGCCATGCAGCGCGCGCGGCGGATAATCAGTGAAGTTCGGCAACATTGCGCCAGGCTGGCCGAAGACAGCGGCAGCCGCGCCGCTTAAGACCACCATCGCGATGCCGCTGGCGACCATGCCGAAGATGACGACATAGAAGGCGACGTGGATGCCGTGTGCAATCCGCTCTTGCCAGGCCGGCGATCCTGCGACGGGACGCGGCTTCAGATCGAAACGCCACCGCCAGACAATGCGGAATGCCGTGAGAAGCAGGACGACGGTCGCTACTGGAATATGGAAACGCAGGATGTCAATTTTGGTGGCCGCGTCCATGGCATTGGCCGCCCGGAAGCCAGAGCCCATCAAGGCCAGGATCAGGACGGCGCTTAGCCAGTGAATGGATACCGCCAGAGTGCCGTAGCGGTCAGGTTTGCTCTTCTGCATCCACGTCTCCCTCGAGTTTCCGACGCAGCGCCGTGATCACGCCGTGCATGGTGTTGATATCCTTGACCAGCAGGCCATCGGCGAGATTGTTCACCCAGGGAGCCTGCAGCCGCATCGCAGCGTCGAAGGCCTGCCTTCCCTTGTCGGTCAGGACGACGAGTTGCGCCCGCTGGTGATGCGGGTTGGCCTCGAACGCGACGAGCCCTTCCTTGTGCAGGTCGTTGACGATCCGCTGCACATTCTGGCGGTTGGCGCCGAGATCGCGCGCCAGCCACGCCACCGGCTGCGGGCGTTCGGCGATGACGATGGCGCCGAGGATCTGCCAACGGGCGCTCGTCAGGCCGAGGCCGGCGACCAGCCTGTCTCCGGCGGCGAGCATTCGGCTGTTGAGCCTGAACAGGTCGAGAATGAGATCGTTCAAGGCATCAGCGGCCGGCGTTCGAGGGATCTTGTTCATTTGTCATCCTGTATCTAAATTGACATCATAGTGTCAAGTTGGTATGTATGTATCGTAACAGATTGACATCATACAACCAATGAAATGGAGCCTTTATCATGCCGCAGATGCGCCCAATGGATCCTGCCTTCCCCATCGACCGGCAGGTCGGGATCGACGCCGCCGCCGTCGTGCTGGTCAACCTCTTCACACTCGACAGGGCCGACGAGCAGACCTTCCTCCAGGTGTGGCAGGATGATGCGGCGTTCATGAAGCAGCAGCCCGGCTTTATCTCGACCCAGCTTCACCGCGCGGTCGGCGAAAGCGCGACATATCTGAACTATGCCGTATGGGAATCGACGGCTGCCTTCCGGGCAGCGTTCACCCATCCTGAGTTTAGGGCGAAAATCTCCGCCTATCCCACCTCGGCGGTCGCTTCCCCGCATTTGTTCCAGAAGCTCGCTGTGCCGGGCATCTGCGTCGCATAGCCTGAGCTTGGCACCGATTCGGGAAAAATCGTCCTTGAACAAAAAGGCAGAGCCTGAACCATCCGGGATGGTTCAGGCTCTGCCAGGATGGTTCGGCTCCGGCTCGGAAGCAGAAGGATCGAGCGCGTCGACGCGCCCGATCCTTTCAGGTCAGATGACGAAGAACCAGTTGGCGAGCAGCATCACCACCACGCCGGCGACCAGCGTCAGATAGGGCAGCATGCCCGCCTTCTTGACCGAGAGGTCGGCCCCCGTCATGCCGAGATCGGCCAGCATGTGGTCGGGGAACTTGCCCTTGTCCTGGATGTAGTGGCGGAAGCAGAACACCGGGATGATCAAGGCCGCGGTGATCAGGCCGGCCCACAGCGCCATCGGATTCCACACCTTGGCGCCCGCGCCCATGAAGATCGCGTTGACATAGGCAAAGATCGCCCCGATCCCAAGCAGCCAGCTCGGCGCCTTCCATGGCCGTGCGATATGGCCGTTGTCGATGCGGTGGATCCAGCCGGCGTTGAGGTTGAGGAAGTTGAAGATGATGTAGCCGCAATTCGACACGGCGAGGATGAAGAAGAAGCTCGTCGCGTCGGCCGAGGCGATGGCCAGCACGATCAGGTTGAAGACGAGATCGGTCCACATTGCCCGTGTCGGCGCGCCATGTTCGTTGACATGGCTGAGATAGCGCGGCAGCCAGCCATCGACCGAGCCCTGGTAGAGCGTACGCGAAGAGCCGGCCATCGCCGTCATGATGCACAGCACCAGCGCCAGGATCATCAGCATCACCAAGAGGCTGTGGATCAGCGCCCCGCCGCCGACCATGCCGGCCAGCGCGTCGGCGACACCGGAGCCGTCGACGATCGGTGTCGCCAGCATGCCGTTGAGGCCAAGCACGCCCTGGAAGGTGAACGGCACCAGGATGAACAGCAGCATGCACAAAAGGCCGGAATAGAAGATGGCCTTGAACGTGTCGGTGCCGGGGTTCTTGAACTCGGATGTGTAGCAGACGGCGGTTTCAAAGCCGTAGGTCGACCATGCGGCGATGAACATGCCGCCAAGCACCAGCGTCCAGCCGGCGATGTTCCAGGCGCCGGGCTCGGGCGCATAGGCGGCGGCCAGCGGCACCAGCGGCGAAAAATTCGCCCAGTTGATCTGGCCGGTGACGATCGGCACCACGCCGACGATCAGCATCGGGATGATGACCAGCAGGCCGATATATTTCTGCACATTGGCCGTGCCGAGGATGCCGCGATGCTGGATGGCGAAGATGATCAGCATCAGCACCGCGCCGATGAAGAAGGTCGCATTGAACGTGAACGAGACCGGTCCCAGCGTGTGGCTGTAAAGCGTCCAGTTGCGGATCGCCGGCGTCGCCGCCGCGGTCACCGCCGTGATGGCGTCGGCGGCACTCGTCCCGGCATGCGCCGCGATATAGGCGACGACATCCGGCGAGGCGTCAGTGAACAGCGGCACCGGCGCCAACGCGTTGAGAATGTAAGCGGCGGCGATCGAGCAGCCGAGCGACAGCACAGGCGACCAGGCGAACCAGTTGCACCAGACCGACAGCGGCGCGATGAACTTGGAATAGCGCAGCCAGGCGGTGGCGCCGTAGATCGACGCGCCGCCCGACTTGTTCGGAAACAGGCCGGCGATTTCGGCATAGGTGAAGGATTGCAGGAAGCCCATGATCATGGAGAATATCCAGATCGCGAAGGCCAGCGTGCCGGTCGTGCCGGCAATGCCGCCGATCGAGAACAGGACGAGGGCAGGCACGCCGCTCGCCACCCAGAAGGCGCCGCGCCAGTCGATATTTCGGTGCAACTTGCCTTCGGCAAGCGGCTCCAGGACGGTCGTTATCGTGCTCATATGTTTGGCTTCCCCATTTTGATGTTCCCCGTTCGTGACGGCCGCGACTTCGCGAGGCTTCATCATCGACGCATGCTTGACGACTGCCGGTGTTTCCACTCAGTTGCATTTTTTTCTTAACAGTGAAGATTGATCCGCCGCGCTTTCACGTCAAGCGATTTGTCGCGCCGTGCACATCACGCTTGCGAAACATGTCAGCTTCACACTGCCGCGGGCGGGATTGTTCGGAAAGGAACAGGGGTCTGGAAACGAAAAACCCGCCGGAGGCGGGTCGCGGCGCAAGTCGGCACCATGGACGAATATGTAGCATAGCTGCCCTCAGCAGGTCAAGAAAAAATTCCTATCACAGACTGCCAGCACGGCCTCACTGTCTTGGGAGAGGAGGGCTGTCAGGAGCGTGGCTTGGTCTTTTGCGGATCGTAGTGGGCGAAGGCGACGACGCGCGCCGGCAGCCGCTTGGCATGGCCGTCGAGCTTGCCGATTTCGACCTCGGTGCCAATGGCCGAATGAGTGACATCGAGCCTGGCCAGGGCGATGGTCTTATTCAGCACCGGCGAGCGCATGCCCGACGTGACGACGCCGATCTGGGCGCGGCCGACATGCACGCAGTCGCCATGGCCGACGTCGACATTGGCATCGATGTCGAGGCCGACCAGCTTCGTCTGCGGGTGCTCCTTGCGGCGGATCAGCGCCTCGCGCCCGATGAAATCGTCGGTCTTGCTCTTCAGCGGCACGGTGAAGCCGATGCCGGCCTCGAACGGATCGGTCTGGTCGGAGAATTCATAGCCGGCAAAGATCAGCCCGGCTTCGATGCGCACCATGTCCAGCGCCTGCAGCCCCATCGGCTTCAGCCCATGCGGCTGGCCGGCCTCCCAGATGGCGTCGAAGACTTTTTCGGCATCGCGCGGATGGCACCAGATCTCGTAGCCGAGCTCGCCGGTGTAGCCGGTGCGCGAGACGACGACCGGGATGCCGTTGCCGCCACCGATGCGGGCGACGGCGAAGCGGAACCACTCGAGCTCGTCGATCGACGGCTGCAAAGGCGAAGTCCAGATCACTTCTCGCAGGATGTCGCGGCTCTTCGGACCCTGCACGGCGACATTGTGCATCTGGTCGGTGGAGGAACGCACCAGCACGTTGAGACCCAGCTTGGCGGCCGTCTCGCGCAGCCATTCGCCGGACAGATCGTCGCCGCCGACCCAGCGGAAATTGTCCTTGCCGAGCCGCAGCAGCGTGCCGTCGTCGATCATGCCGCCATGCTCGTAGCACATCGCTGAATAGACCACCTGGCCGACGCCAAGTTTCTTGACGTCGCGGGTCAGCGTGTACTGCAGCAGCGCTTCGGAATCCGGGCCGGTGACCTCGAATTTGCGCAGCGGCGACAGGTCCATGATCACCGCGTCCTGCCGGCAGGCCCAGTATTCGGCGATCGGCCCGTCCTTGGCGAAGGAATTGGCGAGCCAATAGCCCTTGTACTCCTGAAAGTTACGGGTTTGCTTGGCAAAGCTCGAATGAAAAGCTGTCTCGCGGGTCATTTTCGGTTCCGAATCGGGCGTCATGCGTCTGGCGATCGCTCGCGAGAATTTGTGCTGGCCGGAATAGGTCCGCACATAGATGTCGGTCGGGTTCCAGCCATTGGCCGGCGTCGTGTCGTCGGGGCAGGCGGAGGAAACGCAGACGATGTCGGTGAGCGCCCTGAGCAGCACATAGTCGCCCGACCGCGACCATGGCTCATCGGACACCATGACGCCATGCGCGTCGATCGCCGTGTTGAAGAAGAAGTTGATCGCCATCCAGCCCGCGCGCGGCGTGACGCCTTTGTCCAACAACGCGCGATTGAAGTTCTCCGAGCAGTTGGTGTGGCCGGGGTAGCCGATGTCGTCATAATATTTGGCCGCGCAGGCGAGCGCGAACGCGTCGTGCCGGCCGCATGTGTCCTGTACCACCTCGACCAGCGGCTCCATGTCCTGGTCATAATATTTGGAATGCAGGCCGGGCATCGGGTAGCTCGCACCCATCAGCGTGCGCGTCGTCGTCACGTCGAGCGGATGATCCAGACCCCTGTCCAGCTTACGCGCCGAAAAGCACTGGAAGTCAGTGCATTGGCGACCGTCGACATCGATGATCTGCAGATAGTCGCCCGCCTTGACGAAATAGGCCTCCGCGGTCGCCGAATGGACGCGCAAATCGAGCACCGGATCGGCCAGCGGATCGGCCAGCTGCGATTTCGCCGCCGGACGGATCGTGGCGCGGCGGACGATGGCGGTCAGCGGCGTCGCTGTGTCATGGCCATCGACCAGCATAGGCCCGCCAGGGGCGGCGATGACCATCGAGCCGTCTCGCGCAATCGTGAAGGCCTGTTCGGTGCCGGCCGGTGTGGCGCCGCCGAAGACGCGCACCGCCTTGGCCTGACCAAGCTGCACCTGCCGGCGCGCGAGCCCGCTCCGTAGGGATGCGAGGCTGTCGTCACTCTCTATGAGCAGCGCCTTGATGCCAGCAGCGTTGCTGTTTGATGCTTCCCCAAAAATGCCGGGATCGGTCGCGCCGGTCCTGTCCCAGGCCAGCAACTCGCAGGCTTGGCCACCCTCGACATTGCGCACGGTGACCGTGTCGCCGGCTTCGATCTCGATGAGCACCGCGCCATTGCCCTGGATCGTATAACGCTCCATGCCCGGCGGCAGCGCGATCTGGCCGGGCCTCAGGATGAGGCTCGGCCGGGGCGGTCCGGCAGCAATTGCGGGGTAGGGCGACTGGCTCATCTCAGCCTTGCGGTTCGAGAAACAAGTTTGCCTGTGTGTGAAATTATTTTAGCTGCAAGAATAGCAGTGCGCGTGCGTTTGGCAAGGCGAAGCGCACTTCTTCCTTCTCCCACATGGGGAGAAGGAAGGGCGCGCACAACGCTACGCGAAATCCTCGGAATGGCTGATCGTAACGCCGTACTCCCCAGCCGAGTCGAGCATCGTATGCCAAAGGCTTTCAGCAAAGGTCGCGAACATCAGGAGGTTGAACGCGGGCAATCCATCCTCCCGGTCGGCGCCGCGCCAGAGCGTGACGCTGGTGTGATCCATCGACGTCGCAGCGGCGGCACCAATCGGAAACGAGGCAGCATGCAGGTCGATCGACGACAGCTTGGCGAGCATGGCGCGCGCCTGGATTCCGGAGACGCTGATCAACGCGCGTGCGTGTGATTGATCCGACAACGAGGCAGACCCGGACAATGCCGGCGCCAGTGTGTCCATCGCGTGCTTGCCGCCCTTCGACAGCACGAAGAACTGATCCGGCCCTGACCAGATCAGCGTGGCGTCCGGAGTTTGCAACGCCTTTGGCGCATCCGGTGGCGCAACGCCGAAGCAGGCCTTGGCCGCTTTCGCCATGTCAGCCGCCTTACCGCGCCGCGCCATCACCTGGACGAGATCGAAGTTGCGGATCTCGGTCAGCGAGACGCCGGCCTCGATACCGCGTGCACCATGCGCACCGGTGACAAGCGCCTTTTCTAGCGGACTGCGAGGAGTCCAGGAAAAATCAACCACGCTGGCGCCCTCCATCCGGGTCGTAGAAGACGGGATTGCAGAGTTCGACGTCATAGTCTTCGCCGCGCAGCGGGTCATGCGCATGGACGATCTCGCCGATGCGTTCGCGCCCGCGTTCGACAAGTGCGAGCCCGATCCACTGATCCAATGTCGGCGAGAAGCAGACCGAGGTGACATAGCCCTGGTCATTGCCGGGGCCGGGCGTCTGCCCCTTCGGGATGATGTGTGCGCCGGAGCGCAGCCGGCGTGCCTTGTCGACCGGTTTGATGCCGACAACGACCTGGCGATCCGGCGCCACCAGCGCCTCGCGTCCGGCCATGACGCGGCCGATATAATCCTTCTTGGTCGACATCATCTTGCCGAGGCCGAGATCGGCCGCCGTCGTCGTGCCGCTCAGTTCCGGTCCGGCGATGTGGCCCTTTTCGACGCGCATGACGCCGAGCGCCTCGGTGCCGTAGGGCGTCACGCCGAATGGCGCTCCGGCCAGCATCAGATTGCGCGCCATGGCATCGCCGAAGCGCGCCGGTACCGAGATCTCGAACGCCATCTCGCCTGAGAATGAGATGCGGAACAGCCGCGCCTTGAGGCCGCCGCGCAGGGCGACTTCGCGTGCGCCCATGAAGGGAAAACCCTCGTTGGAAAGATCCTCGGCCGGGTCGACGATTTCCCTGAGCAGGTCGCGTGTCTTCGGCCCGGCGATCGAGAATTGCGCCCACTGGTCGGAGACGGAAGTGAGCTGCACGTCGAGCTCCGGGAACAGCACCTGGCGGCAGAATTCGAGATGCTGCATCACCAGCCCGGCCTTGGCCGTGGTGGTGGTGAGAAAATAGTGGTCCTCGGCCAGCCGCGACGTCGTGCCGTCGTCATAGACGATGCCGTCCTCGCGCAGCATCAGCCCGTAGCGGGCTTTGTCCACCGCAAGACTGGAGAAGGTGTTGATGTAGACGCGGTCGAGGAAGGCGCCGGCATCGGGGCCGTGCACGTCGATCTTGCCGAGCGTCGAGACATCGCAGAAGCCCACGCCTGAGCGCACAGCCTTGACCTCCCGCGTGACCGATTCCAGCCAGTCCTTCTCGCCGGCGCGGGGGTACCACTGCGCCCGCTTCCACAGGCCGGTGTCGACAAAGATCGCGCCCTGTTCGACGGCCCAGTGATGTGACGGCGTCAGCCGCGTCGCATGGAAAGTCTCGTCGCGGTGATGGCCGGCGAAGGCGCCGATGGCGACCGGCACGTAAGGAGGCCGGTAGATCGTCGTGCCGGTCTCGGGGATCGAACGGCCGCTGACCGCAGCCATGATGGCGAGGCCGGCGACATTCGAGGTCTTGCCCTGGTCGGTGGCCATACCAAGCGTCGTGTAGCGCTTCAGGTGCTCGACCGATTCAAAGCCTTCGCGCTGGGCGAGCTCGATATCGGAAGCGGTGACATCGTGCTGGTAATCGACAAAGGCTTTTCCCTTGCCGGCCACGTGCCAGAGCGGGGCCAGCGAAAAAGCCTCGTCGTCGGCGACAGGTGCGATGCCCGCCTTGTCGTTGTGGCCCGTGTCATGCGCCGCTGTCGCGCCGGCGGCAAATCCCTGGCTCAGGCAGGCGCCGAGCCCGAAATCGCCGTTGGCGGCGCCCACGGCAACCATGCCTGGAGGGGCGCCATCCGGCACGAAGGCGGAGATGTCGTCGCTCCATTTCGGCCGGCCGCGATGGAAGGAGGTCAGCCCGACCGCCGGGTTCCAGCCGCCTGAAACGGCGAGGCCGTCGGCTTCGACCTCGGCGCGCGAGCCGCCGGTGAGCGAGACCGCGATTTTCCTGACGCCATCCTTGCCGCCATCGACGCCGCTGACGGAACCGTGCAGCACCGGGAAGCCGCCCTTGGAGGCCAGCGAACGATGCGCCGGCGATACTTCGGGCCGTGCGTCGATGACCGCCGCGATCTGCAGGCCGGCACCGAGTGCCGTCTCGACCGTGCGCCAGCCATCCTCATTGTTGGTGAACAGCGCGATGCGTTTGGCCGGCGTTGCGGCGTAGCGCGCGACATAGGTGCGCATGGCGGACGCCATCATCACACCGGGCGTGTCGTTGCCGGCGAAAACGATCGGCCGTTCGATGGCGCCGGCCGCGACGACGCAGCGCTTGGCCACGATCCGCCACAGGCGCTGGCGCACCTGGTGCTCGGGCGGCGAGGGCAAATGGTCGCTGACCCGCTCGATCGCGCCATAGGTACCGCCATCATAGACACCGAACAGCGTCGTGCGGGTCGTGATGCGGACATCAGGCATTGCCGCGAGTTCGTCCAACGTCTTCGAAAGCCATGCGGCTGCCGGCAGGCCGTCTATGGTGCCGCCGTCCGACAGCAGACGGCCGCCGAGCGTGAAATCTTCCTCGCACAGGATGACGCGGGCGCCAGAGCGGCCGGCTGCCAATGCCGCGGCCAAACCGGCCGGACCTGAACCGGCGATCAGCACATCGCAATGTGCCCAAGCCTTGTCGTAGTGGTCGGGATCGGCGACGCCGGCGGCGCGTCCGAGGCCGGCAGCGCGGCGGATCGCCGGTTCGTAGATCGCTTCCCAGAATTTCGCCGGCCACATGAAGGTCTTGTAGTAGAAGCCGGCGACGAAGATCGGCGCGAACAGCTGGTTGACTGACATCACGTCATGGCGCAGCGACGGCCAGCGGTTCTGGCTGGCGGCCTCGAGCCCGTCATAGAGTTCGGCCGTCGTCGCCTTGGTGTTCGGCTCGCGCCGTGCGCCGGTGCGCAACTCGACCAGTGCGTTTGGCTCTTCCGAACCTGATGTCAGGATGCCGCGCGGGCGATGGTATTTGAACGAGCGGCCGACCAGCTTGACGCCATTGGCGATCAGCGCCGAGGCGAGCGTGTCGCCCTGGAAGCCGGAGAAAGCCTTGCCGTCGAAACGGAAGTTCAGTGGTGCCGAGCGGTCGACAAGGCCGCCATTGCTCAGCCGATGTGTCTGCGCGCTGGCCATCACGCACCAACCTTGGCGGCGCCGGCACCCGCCGCCGGCTCAACGGCGGAAATCTCGTGCGTCAGCGTGTTGCGGCTGACCTTCAGCCAGGCCCGGCAACCACCGCCATGGTACCAGTATTCGCTGGTCGCGCCGGCGACATTGTCGCGCAGATAGACATAGTCGAAGACCTCGTCTTCCGAGGCGCCGGCCACCGGCCGCACAGGCTTGGCGTCGCCGAGATAGGTGAACTCGCCGAGTTCCCGTTCGCCGCAGAAAGGACAGACAATCCGCATTTTCTTCTAAACCGCCTTCAATGCAGGTTCGGTTGGGCGCCCTGGCCCTTTTCGTCGATCATGGCGCCAGTCCGGAACCGGTCGAGGCGGAACCGTGCCGCCTCCTTGTGGGATTCGTCGCGGGCCAGCAGGTGGGCAAAGACAAAGCCCGAGCCTGGTGTCGCCTTGAAGCCGCCATAGCACCAGCCGGCGTTGATAAAGAGCCCGTCCACCGGCGTCTTGTCGATGATCGGCGAGCCGTCCATCGACATGTCCATGATCCCGCCCCACTGGCGCAGCAGGCGTACGCGGCCGATCATCGGCATCAGCGCCATGCCGCCTTCGCAGACGTCCTCCATCACGGGCATGTTGCCGCGCTGAGCGTAGGAATTGTAGCCGTCTATATCGCCGCCGAAGACCAGCCCGCCCTTGTCGGACTGGCTGACATAGAAATGGCCGGCGCCGAAGGTCATGACACCAGGGATGAGCGGCTTGATCGCCTCGGAGACGAAGGCCTGCAGCACATGGCTTTCGATCGGCAGGCGCAGACCGGCCATCGCCGCGACGCGTGACGAACTGCCGGCGACAGCCATGCCGACCTTGCCGGCGCCGATCTTGCCGCGGGATGTCTCGACGCCGGTCACCTTGCCATTGGCGTCTCTGACAAAACCGGTGACTTCGCAGTTCTGGATGATGTCGACACCGAGCGCGCTTGCCGCATGCGCGTAGCCCCAGACCACCGCATCGTGACGCGCCGTGCCGCCGCGCCGCTGCAACAGCCCGCCTTGCACGGGGAAGCGTGCGTTGTCGAAGTTCAAGAACGGGATCATCTTCCTGACCGCGGCGAGGTCGAGCAGTTCGGCATCGATGCCATTGATGCGCATGGTGTTGCCGCGCCGCGCATAGGCGTCGCGCTGTGCGTCGGAGTGGTAGAGGTTGATGACGCCGCGCTGGCTGACCATCGTGTTGTAGTTGAGATCCTGCTCCATCCTTTCCCACAGCTTCATCGACAGTTCGTAGAAGCCAGTGTTGCCGGGCAGGCCGTAATTGGAGCGGATGATGGTGGTGTTGCGGCCAGCATTGCCGGAGCCGATCCAGCCCTTTTCGAGCACGGCGACATTCTTGATGCCGTACTCGCTGGCCAGGAACCATGCGGTGGCCAGGCCGTGGCCGCCGCCGCCGATGATCACCACGTCGTAGCGGTCCTTCGGCGTGGCATCGCGCCAGGTGCGTTGCCAGTTCTTGTGGCCGGACAGGGCGGCGCGGGCGAGCGAGAAGATAGAATATTTCATCAGTTCATTCCGAGGTCGCTCGCACCGCTGGGTCCACTAGATGTCCAGCGTGTGGTCGCGCTCCCATTGCGTGAAGTGCGAAGCATAGGAATTCCATTCCTGGTGCTTCAGCTTTAGGTAGGCCGACGAGAATTCCTCACCCAGCGCCGCCTTGAGCGATTTGTCCTTGTCGAACTCGCGCAAGGCGTCGAGCAGGTTGAGCGGCAGCTTCGGTGCGCCCTTCACCGTATGGCCGTGCTGGTACATGTCGATGTCGTAGCGCTTGCCGGGATCGGCCTTCGAGCGGATGCCGTCGAGGCCGGCCGCGATGATGACCGCCTGCAGGAGGTACGGGTTGGCAGCACCATCCGGCAGGCGAAGCTCGAAGCGGCCGGGGCCGGGCACGCGCACCATGTGGGTGCGGTTGTTGCCGGTCCAGGTCACCGTGTTCGGCGCCCAGGTCGCGCCCGAAATGGTGCGCGGCGCGTTGATGCGCTTGTAGGAGTTGACCGTCGGGTTGGTGATCGCGGCCAGTGCGGAGGCATGCTTCATGATGCCACCGAGGAAATTCCGGCCCTTGGCCGACAGGCCGAGCTCCATCGCATTGTCGGCGAAGACGTTGGTCTTGCCGGCCTTGTCCCAGACCGAGATATGGGCATGGCAGCCATTGCCGGTCAGGCCCTGGAAGGGCTTGGGCATGAAGGTCGCGCGCAGGCCGTGCTTTTCCGCGATCGACTTGACCATGAACTTGAAGAACGAGTGCTTGTCGGCGGTGGCCAGCGCGTCGTCGAAGGCCCAGTTCATCTCGAACTGGCCGTTGGCGTCCTCGTGGTCGTTCTGGTAGGCGCCCCAGCCGAGCGCCAGCATATGGTCGCAGATTTCGGCGATGACGTCGTAGCGCCGCATCACCGCCTGCTGGTCGTAGCAGGGCTTTGAGGCCGTGTCGTACTCGTCGGAAATCGTCTTGCCGTCCGGCGAGATCAGGAAGAACTCGGCCTCGACGCCGGTCTTGACGTGCATGCCGTCGCTGGCGGCTTCCGCGATCAGCCGCTTCAGCGTGTTGCGCGGCGCCTGGTCGACCTCCTTGTCGTCCATGATGCAGTTGGCGGCGACCCAGGCCACTTCCGGCTTCCACGGCAGCTGGATCACCGAAGCCGGATCCGGCACCGCCAGCATGTCGGGATGTGCCGGCGTCAGATCCAGCCAGGTGGCGAACCCGGCAAAGCCGGCGCCGTCCTTCTGCATGTCTGATATCGCCTGTGCCGGCACCAACTTGGCACGCTGACCACTGAACAGGTCAGTGTAGGAAATCATGAAATATTTGACGTTTTTCGCCCTTGCGAATTCTGCAAGATCAACTGTCACGGAAGTTCCCCATTTTTTGTCGATTGTGGCCCCAGAGCGTGTGGTTTCGGCCCTTCGTTGATCAGAAGCCGTTCTTCCCCGGTATCCAGTTGGTGCCGGCCAGCGGTACGCCGGCCATGGCGGCTGCCTCGATCGTCAGCGCGACGAGGTCCTCGGGTTCGAGATTGTGCAGGCTGTTCTTGCCGCACGCGCGGGCGATCGTTTGTGCCTCAAGCGTCATCACCTTGAGGTAGTTCGCCAGCCGGCGTCCGGCGGCCACCGGGTCGACCCGCTTCATCAATTCGGGGTCCTGCGTGGTGATACCCGCGGGGTCGCGGCCCTCGTGCCAGTCGTCATAGGCGCCGGCCGTGGTGCCGAGCTCGTTATACTCCGCCTCCCAGCGGGGATCGTTGTCGCCGAGCGCGACAAGGGCAGCCGTGCCGATCGAGACGGCGTCGACGCCGAGCGCCAGCGCCTTGGCGACATCGGCGCCGTTGCGGATGCCGCCGGAGACGATCAGCTGCACCTTGCGGTGCATGCCGAGGTCCTGCAGCGCCTGCACCGCCGGCCTGATGCAGGCAAGCGTCGGCATGCCGACGTTTTCGATGAACACTTCCTGGGTCGCCGCGGTGCCCCCCTGCATGCCGTCGACGACGACGACATCGGCGCCAGCCTTAACGGCAAGCGCGGTGTCATAATAGGGGCGGGCGCCGCCGACCTTGACGTAGATCGGCTTTTCCCAGTCGGTAATTTCGCGCAGTTCGAGGATCTTGATCTCGAGATCGTCGGGTCCGGTCCAGTCCGGATGACGCGAGGCCGAGCGCTGGTCGATGCCTTTCGGCAGCGTGCGCATTTCGGCGACGCGGTCGGAGATCTTCTGGCCAAGCAGCATGCCGCCGCCACCTGGTTTGGCGCCCTGGCCGACGACGACTTCGATCGCATCGGCCCGGCGCAAATCGCGCGGGTTCATGCCGTAGCGCGACGGCAGATATTGATAGACCAGCTGCTTGGAGTGGCCGCGCTCCTCCTCGGTCATGCCGCCGTCGCCCGTCGTGGTCGAGGTGCCCGACAGGGTCGCACCACGGCCGAGCGCTTCCTTGGCGGGGCCTGACAGTGAGCCGAAGCTCATGCCGGCGATGGTGATCGGGATCTTCAGTTCGATCGGCTTCTTGGCATGGCGAGAGCCCAGCACCACGCTGGTGTCGCAGCGCTCGCGATAGCCTTCGAGCGGGTACCGCGATATCGAGGCGCCGAGGAACAACAGGTCGTCGAAATGCGGCAGCTTTCGCTTGGCGCCAGCGCCACGGATGTCATAGATGCCGGTCGCTGCGGCGCGGCGGATTTCGGAAAGCGTGTAGTCGTCGAAGGTCGCGGATTTGCGCGGCGTCGTCGGCGGGTTGCGATAGGTCATGCTGCCTCAATACGCGTCGGCGTTGTCGATATTGAAATTATAGAGGGTGCGCGCCGAGCCATAGCGCTTGAACTCCGACGGCTTGACACCGGTGACGCCGGCGCGGTCGAGCAGGCCTTGCAGCAACTCCAGATGCTCGGGCCGCATCTCCTTGGCGATGCAGTCGGCGCCGAGGCTGTCGACCTTGCCGCGCACGAACAGACGCGCCTCGTAGATGGAATCGCCCAGTGCGTCGCCGGCATCGCCCAGCACCACCAGATTGCCGGATTGCGCCATGAAGGCCGACATGTGACCGATATTGCCGTGGACGACGATGTCGATGCCCTTCATCGAGATGCCGCAGCGCGACGAGGCGTTGCCTTCGATGACCAGCAGGCCGCCCTTGCCGGTGGCGCCGGCATACTGGCTGGCGTCGCCTTTGATGGTGATCGAGCCCGACATCATGTTCTCGCCGACGCCGGGGCCTGCCGAGCCATGCACGGTAATGGTGCTGCCGGAATTCATGCCGCCGCAGTAATAGCCGACGCTGCCCCGCACATCGATGGCAACAGGCTGGTCGACGCCGACGGCGACCGAATGACTGCCTTTCGGGTTCAGCACTTCCCATGCCGTTTCGTTCGAGCCGGGAGCCAGATTGTGCAGCGCCTGGTTGAGCTCGCGCAGTGACAGCTGGTCGAGATCGAAGACCCGAGGGTCGTGCGCCGCAGTCTTTGAGAGCGTGGTTGCCGGCATGAATTCAATGCTCCCAGAAATAGACGGTTGCGGGTTCGGGTTCCCAGACCCTCGCATTGTCTATGCCAGGCAGCTTGGTCAGCGCGCGATACTCCGAGCCGAAGGCGACATACTGGTCGGTTTCGGCCATGACGGCGGGCTTGCAGGCGATCGGGTCGCGCACCACGCCAAAACCGTTCTTGGTGCCGACGACGAAGGTGAAGAAGCCATCAAGATCGGAGAGCGTGCCTTCCAGCGCCTCGCCGAGATTCTTGCCATGCGCCATCTGCGACGAGAGATAGGCGGCGGCCACTTCAGTGTCGTTCTCGGTCTCGAAGGTCATGCCTTCGCGGATCAGCTCGCGGCGGACATTGTTGTGGTTGGACAGCGAGCCATTGTGCACCAGGCACTGGTCGGCGCCGGTGGAGAACGGATGCGCGCCCATCGTCGTCACCGCCGATTCGGTCGCCATGCGGGTGTGGCCGATGCCATGCGTGCCGGTCATCTTGCGGACGTCGAAGCGATCGACGACCGCCTCGGGCAGGCCGACTTCCTTGTAGATCTCGACCACGTCACCGGCGCCCATGATGCGGATGTCGGGACGCAGCGTCTGGATGGTCTCGCGCGCTTCATCGATCTTGGCGGGCGTGGTCCTGACGACTGCATGGGTGGACTTCACCGCGATCGTCACCGGCGTGCCGATGGCCTTGGCGAGCTCCGCCTCGAGGCCGCGGAAATCACGGTCGGGCTTGGCCGACTGGATGGTGATCTTGGCCTCATTTTTGGAGGGCGCGCCATAGATGGCGATGCCGGCGCTGTCGGGACCGCGATCACTGAGCGAGATCAGCATCTGCGACAGCATCGCACCAAGCTGGGGTTCCAGCGACTTGTCCTTCAAAAACAGTCCGACAATTCCACACATGTCAGCCTCCCGGTGTTTGTAGCGGAGAGATCGTTTGTAGCTAAGAGATGATGTATCGAATGAGTCCCATAAATTCAATCATATGAAAAAAATATTCCTCTAGTTACGTATGCGGCCCAATGCCGCTCTGCGCACTGTCGCCGTCTCGCCCGGCATTGTGAACCCATTTGGCGGTGCGAATGCGCGCAATCTTGTAGGCGTCGAGGATCGACAAGGCATAGATGAGAAACCCGCCGGCATGACGGCCGACGAAACTGGTATCCGGCGGCGCGATCTTGGCCGTCACCCATGCCAGGATCACCATGAAGAAGAGGAACTGGAGGCCGCGCACCGGCACGCCCAGAATGACGTGCCCGCTTGCCGGCAGGGCGATTGCGGCGCCGAGAACCAGATAGGGGCTGGTGGGTGCAGTGGCGGAACTGGTCATGCGGCCTGCCGTTCGCTTTTGTTGATCGCGTCGCGCAGCGCCGACGCCGACACCAGCAGCCTTTCGATCAGCGCGGGATCGAGCGTGGCGTCGCCGAATTCGGCCTGCCGGAACACGCCATAGCGCGCCCGTTCGGCCTCCGCCAGCAGCCAGACGATACGTATACCCTTGGGCATGATCAGCAGTTCCTTGGCGCGCCCCTCGGAAAAGATCCCGATATGGCTAGCGATGAGGCCTTGCGGAAAGCGCGCCGCCCTGCGGTCGGTGCGCAGCACCGCCTCGGCTGGAAATCCCGGAGCCTTGGGCAGCGTATGCTCAAGGTGATCGAAATTGGAGAAAGTCGTCGGCGAGCCCGGCCGCATCATCATGTCGAACGTCGTCGGAACCGCGACCTCTTCGATGATCGAGACACTGAGCCAGCGCGCCGGCAGTTTCCGCGTCGCCAGCGTATCGACGATGGTGCGTACCTGGACACGTTTGCTGTTCCAGGACCCTTCCCAAGTCATGACGCCGGCGGTGCCATCCGAAACATCGGCAGCGTCGGCGATGACTGTGCGGATGCGGCCTTGCTCGACGGCGAGTGCCGTCGATGCCCTGCTGCGGCTGGCACGCGCCTGCCAGGCAAGGTGGAGAACGACAGCCAGGACAATGGCCCCGGCCAGCAGTGCTGATGTCACCTCGGACATTTTCTCATGCCAGGCCCGCCCGGGATGCGGACGGGCCTACTCCCATCAATAACCCTGCGGCTTTGGCCACGGCATGGTGAACTGGTCGCCGCGCCGCACGAATTTGTAGCGATAGAAATGGAACCACAGCGAGATCAGGAAGTAGAAGGCGACCATGGCGATCAGCTGCGAGCCGAAGCCGAGGAAGATGGCGAAGAACGTCACCACGCACAGGCAGAACAGCACGATGGCCGGGATCGGATGGAAGGGGTGCGTGTAGCCGCGCCGGATCGAGCCGAGCGGCCACTTCTTGCGGAACATGATGATGTTGATGCTCATGAACGTGTATTGCAGCACCCCCGACAGGATCGAGAAGGTGATCGCCTGGTTGAGGTCGGCGATGAAGGCGAAGGCCAGCGCGATCGGCAGCAGGAACAGGATCGAGCGATAGGGGGTGCGATATTTCGGATGCACGGCCGAGAACCATGTCGGCAGATAGCGGTCACGGCCTAGCGAGAACCAGGCGCGCGCCGCATCGTTGATGCAGCCATTGGCCGACGCCAGCGCGGCAAGCAGCGTGGCGACGAACAGCAGGTTCTCGAGCAACGGGCTGCCGGTCAGCTTGCCCGCGTCCCACAGCGGATAATAGGTGATGCCCAGATACTCCCACGGCATCATCGAGGCGCAGACATACCAGGTCATGGCGGCTGCGATCAAAAGCGTGATCATGCCGGCCATGGTGCCGTAAGGCAGCGAGCGGGCGGGCGAGCGCACTTCCTCGGCGGCCTGGGTGGTGCCCTCGATGCCGAGATAGTACCAGATGCCGAACTGGAAGGCGGCGATGACGCCGATCCAGCCATAGGGCAGCGCATTGCCGGGCGTGACCAGTTCGTTCAGCTTCAGCACCGCGCCTTGCGTCCACGGGCTGACCGAAAAGAACAGGATGACGATCGAGATATAGGCGATTGCGGTGATGACGAAGTTGACGTTGAGCGTCATCAGCACGCCGCGATAGTTCAGCCAAGCCAGCACGACGATGGTGGCGGCGATGAAGGAATTGTGGGTGAGCCCTTCGACCCCCGCCTTGGCGACGATGGTGTCGCCGAGCAGGATGGCGTCGGACACTTCGAGCATGGTGTAGGCAAAGACCAGGAACAGCGCGACGTTGAACGCCATCAGCGGTCCGACGATGTGCTTTGCCTGCGCATACTGGCCGCCGGCGGCGGCGACGGTCGATGTCACCTCTGAATCGATCATCGCGACCGAGGTGTAGAGCAATCCGACGACCCAGCAGACGATCAGCGCGGCAAGCGCACCACCCTTGTCCGCCGAGAAATTCCAGCCGGTGAATTCGCCGACCAGAACGATGCCGACGCCGAGCGCCCAGACATGGGCCGGGCCGAGGACGCGGAGCAGGGAAACCCTGTCGCCTTGCACTGCCGGTTCAACCGCGATCGTCATTGTTCATCCTCACTCAGATCCGGTGTTTTTCGGAAGTGGCTTCCAGCTCGCCTTCGCGCGAGGAGGTCAGCACCTCTTCGGAGAAGGTCGTGTCGACCTTGAACCAGTCGTAGAGCATCCACAAAGCGAGCACGATCGAGATGCCCCAGCATGCGTAAGAGAGTGCCACCCACATGATCGTGTCCCCCGAATTAAATCGTCCCCAGAACTCTTACTTGTCGTCGAATTTTTCGTTGATGACGTCGCGATATTCGCGGTCCGATGCGCGAAACAGGAAGACGAAATAACCGATCAGCACCGCCGCCATGATGATCAGCGTCGGCCAGTCGATGACATAGTGGAAGCGGTTCTGGATGATGTCGTGCGCAGTCTCGGGCGTGTAGCCGAGCTTTTCCCAGATCGAGGCCATGGTCGGGTTCTGGCCGAGCGCTTCCCACGTCTTGGCGTCGAGCGCGTCGATGGATTTCGCCGCACCAGCGAGGCCCAGCTTGAGCGGCAGCCACAGCGCCACGAAAATGGCGACGACGACGACGGCGATGTCGAAAACCTGCCCGGCTTTGCTCTGCTCCGGTGGCGTATAGCGGGACATCTCTTCTACCCCTCAGGACTTGCGGTTGCGGAATGCGTCGGCGTTCTTGATGTCGAGCCCGTAGATGAATTCCTTGTCTTCCTTGTAGTGCTTGACCATCGCCAAGATGGCGGCCGTATTGAAGATCAGCACGGCGGCGGCGGCGATAGCCACCACGGCCTTGATGCCGCCGTGCGGGATGTAGGGCCATGTCATCAGGAGGACGAAGAGGATCGTCGCCCACAGGCAGACGATCAGGAGCGCGGATCCGCGCACGTCGGAACGGTACAGCGCTTCGATGCGCTGATGCATGTCTGACATCGGTTTTCCCCTTTTTTCCAGCGCTCGACCCCGAATTGGCCGTCCACTGCCCTCTTTCAACAGAGTGAAATTTTTTTCATAAATTCAGTCCGAATCCCGCAATTGTCAAGCGCCATTTACGCGAGGTTAACTGTTTGCTTGGCGCAACGGATTTTGCCTGACAATGAAATTAATTGCTTATGGGTATTGCGGCGCCCTGGCGTTTGCGATCAATATTCGGCCAAAGCTCCCGCCGCTGCGCAGGGGGCAGGGAACAGCAGAGCACTATCGAAACGGAGGACGAGCGGATGACGGCATCCTGGAGATTTTCGACCCTGGCGGATCGCCACCGAGCGCTCGGTTCGAAGCTCGAAGACTGGAGCGGCATGGGAACCGCCTGGACCTACGACAAAGATGCGGACGAGGAGTACATCGCCATCCGCACCAAGGCTGGCCTGATGGACGTCTCCGGCCTCAAGAAAGTCCACATCACCGGGCCGCATGCCTCACATCTCATCGATCTCGCCACCACCCGCGACGTCGAAAAGATCTACCCCGGCAAGTCGGCCTATGCCTGCATGCTGAACGAGGCGGGAAAATTCACCGATGATTGCATCCTCTACCGCACCGGGCCGAACGCCTGGATGGTCGTGCATGGTTCGGGCACCGGCCATGAGGAGTTGCAGCGTGCTTCGGTAGGGCGCGACGTGTCGCTGCGCTTCGACGACAATCTGCACGATCTGTCGCTGCAGGGGCCGACAGCTGTCGACTATCTGGCCAAGCACGTGCCGGGCATCCGCGACCTCAACTATTTCCATCACATGCAGACGCAGCTGTTCGGCTTGCCCGTGATGATCTCACGCACCGGCTATACCGGCGAGCGCGGCTACGAGATCTTCTGCCGCGGCCAGGATGCCGGCACGATCTGGGACAGGATCCTCGACGAGGGCAAGAGCGCCGGTATCATTCCGTGCCGCTTCACCACGCTCGACATGCTGCGCGTCGAAAGTTATCTGCTCTTCTATCCCTACGACAACTCCCAAAAGTATCCGTTCGACAATGAAGGCCCAGGCGACACGCTTTGGGAACTTGGCCTCGACTTCACCGTCAGCCCCGGCAAGACCGGCTTTCGCGGCGCCGAGGAGCACTATCGCCTGAAAGGCAAGGAACGCTTCAAGATCTATGGCGTGCTGCTCGACGGCAAGGAGCCGGCCGATGAGGGAGCGCCGGTCTACCGCGACGGCAAAAAGGTGGGCGTGGTGACCTGCGCCATGTATTCGCCGCTGGTCGAGAAATCGATGGGCATCGCCCGCCTCGACGTCGACTGCGCGGTCAAGGAGACCAAGCTCGAAATCCGCAACAAGAGCGGCGCCATCAAGGCCACCGCCCAGCCATTGCCATTCGACGATCCCAAGAAGACCAAGCGCACGGCGAAAGGTTGAGGCATAGTCGACGGCGAGAGGTTCGAGGCACGAAGAGCAGATGGCAGTCAAAAGCATCATCAGCCGGCCCGTTTACGGAACCCTGTCTCCGCAGCCCGGCAAGCACCATCTTTTCATCGCGGATGCAGAAGGGGCGCTGGCAATAGCGGAGATGGCCCGGAGGGCGCCGCCCGGGTTTTTCGACGACGCCGAAATCGTCTTCATTCCTGGGCCTGACGGCAAACATGTCGCCGCCCTCGAAGCGCTGAAACCGGAGCAGTTTCATCAGGCGCCGTCCTTCGCCAGCCTGCTGCCACGGCTCAGGCAGACACTGGCCAATGCGCATATGGGCTTGCGCCTCTACCTCGCTGGCACCGAGGGTCTGATCGGCCAGGCGATGCAGGTGGCACTAGAAGCCGGCATCGACCACACTTCGATGCAGACCGAGCACCGCGGCTCGCTGGCGCGGCGCATGCAATGCGTGCACTGCAAGGGCATCACCGAGAATGTGACGACGCAACCGGCGACCTGCGCGCATTGCGGCCTGCTGCTTCTGGTGCGCGATCACTATTCCAGGCGCATCGCCGCCTTCCAGGGCGTCTGCATCAATGCGGAAGATCGCTCGGAGGTCCCTCCGATGGAGGAGATTTTCCGATGAGCACCGGAACAACAAAACTCGATGTAGTCGTCAGCGATGTCGTCCCGGTCAACGACCTCGTCACCCGCTTCCATTTCCGCCGGCGCGACGGCGAGCTTTTACCGACATTTTCCGGCGGCGCCCATGTCGTGGTCGAGATGCGCGACGGCGAGCGCACCCGGCTCAATCCCTATTCGCTGATGGGCTCGCCGCTCGACACGCGCGAATACACGATCTCGGTGCGCCGCGACGACGTCGGCCGTGGCGGCTCGCTGTTCATGCACCGGAACGTCAAGCCCGGCATGGAGATGGTGGTCAGCTATCCCGTCAATCTGTTCTCGCTCGACCTGCGCGCCAAAAAACATCTGATGCTGGCCGGCGGCATCGGCATCACGCCGTTCATGGCGCAGACCGCGCAACTGGCGGCGGAAGGCGGCAATTTCGAACTGCACTACACCTGCCGCACCGCATCGCTCGGCACCTATGCCGATGTGCTGCGCGAGCGTTACGACCGTCGGGTCAGGCTCTATCATGACGACCTTGACGAGCGCATCGAACTCGACCGGTTGCTGTCGACGCAGCCGCTCGGCACGCATCTCTATGTCTGCGGCCCGGCGGGTATGATCAACTGGGTGCGCGATCGCGCGGCCAGCCTTGGCTGGCCGGCGGAAACCGTGCATTTCGAGCATTTCGCGGCACCCCAGCCCGGGCTGCCGTTCGATGTGACGCTCGCCGTCAGCGGCAAGTCGATCAGGGTCGATGAGCAGCAGAGCCTGCTGGAGGCAATCGAGGCGGCCGGCGTCGATCCGCCCTATCTCTGCCGCGGCGGTGTCTGCGGCCAGTGCGAGACCAACGTCATCTCTTGCGACGGCAAGTTCATCCACAACGACCACTGGCTGAGTGAGGAAGAGCACCGTTCGGGCAAGAAGATCATGCCGTGCGTGTCGCGCTTCGAAGGCCGGTCGCTGGTCCTGGAGCGCTAGGAGAAAATCATGGGCATCACCTTTCGCAAGGAAACGTTCCGCGACGACTTCACCTTCAGGAACAGCCCGGAGCACATAAGGCGCTTTCCGTTCCCGTTCCACGAAGACGCCTACATGTATGCGGTCAACATCGAGCCGCATGTCGTCGGACCGAAGGGCAGCGTGCTGGAAAACCTGATCGACGTCGACGAGCACTATGTCGCCGAGATGCAGGACCGGGCGCTGGTGCTGGCCGAGGACCCGCTGCGCTGCCAGTCGCTGCCGCACATGACGCTGGCCGGCTGGGACCTGCTCGAACTGCTGATGGAGCAGCAGGCGCTGGGTTATCCCGAGCATTTCACGCTCACCCGCGACGGCGATCGCTGGCGCTGGATCAATCGCCCGCTCGGCATCGACGACACCTTTACCTTCGGCGACACCTCGACGCTGCCTTACGGACCGATGGAATACATCACCCGGCAGAGTCAGGGCGATTTCTGCATCCTCGACCAGCGCGACGGCAATCTATGGATGGATGCCGGCATGGTCACCACCCAGGCCGACTGGTCGCTCGATTTCGACATCGGCATGAACTTCTTCGAATGGCACGCGCCGGTGCCGCTGGCGCATGAGAAGGGAATTTTCGTCAGGGCGCTGAAATTCCTCACCAACATCCAGCAAGGCAAGCCGGCGCGGCGCCTGAACTGGACGATGACCATCAATCCGCGCCTCGACACCAGCCCCGAAAACTACCACAAATGGGGACCGGACCGGGCGACGGTGACGCCGGAGAATGTCGGCGACAAGGTGCATCTGCGGGTCGAGCTGCAGAGCTTCTGGCGGCTGCCGCGCTCCAACGGCATCGTCTTCCCGATCCGCTGCTATCTGATCAAGATGGACGAGCTGGTGACGCAGCCGAAATGGGCCCGGCGCCTGCATCGGGTGATCCGCGATTTGCCGGAGGAGTTGGCGACTTACAAAGGCTTGACGCGGTTTCGTCCGACGTTGGTCGAGTGGCTGTCGAAACTGGATGACGGGAGTGTGACGAGTTCGGGGTTTGGGCCGGATTGAATAGCTTATGTTGGGGCTGCCCCTGAAGCAGCCAATCTCCCCCAAGAGGGGGAGATGCCCGGCAGGGCAGAGGGGGCGCCGTGGAGCGCCGGCCTTGCCCAATGTCCACCCCAGCGCTTCCGCGAAGCTCACGACGCGTCGCCCAGCCCGGCCATAATCACGACGTGCTGGCAGACATTGTCGATATCGCGAATGACATCGTCATTCCAGAAGCGCAGGACCGTCCAGCCCAGCGCTTCAAACTTGGCGGTTCTTGCAGTGTCCGATTCCGATGTTTCGGCCTGGCCATGCTGGGAACCATCAAGCTCGACGATCAGCTTTTTGTCCGGGCATGCAAAATCGACGACATGGCCGGCGATAGGCATCTGACGCCGAAACCCCAGTCCCATCAGCCTGTGTGCTCTGATCTCATTCCAAAGCTTGAGTTCGGCATCGGTCATCACCTTGCGCATCCTGCGCGCATTGTTGCGGTTATTGGCGGATACTAGATTATGCGTCATCGCGGTTCGCCCCCCTCTGTCCTGCCGGACATCTCCCCCTTCAAGGGGGGAGATCGAATGTCACTTCGGCTTTCGCCAATCGCCAGTGCTGCAAAAGAGGAGGCCGTCGCGAAGCCGTCGATCTCCCTCAGGAGGAGACCAAGGGGAGATCGACCTTCTGTTCACCCCGCGCTCTGCGGATAGCAGATGATCGACAGATAGCGCATCGGCAGTTTCGTCAGCTGTTCCGGCCCGTGCGGTGCGTCGGCATCGAAGAACAGGCTGTCGCCTGGCTTCATCGGGTAGAGGTTGCTGCCGTGCCGGTATACGACCTCGCCTTCGAGCATGTAGAGGAACTCCATGCCCTCATGCTGGAAGGTCGGAAACACATCGGAATCCTCGGTCAGCGTGATCAGGTAGGGCTCGACGACGACGCCGCTGGTGTTGGAGCCGATATGGCCAAGCAGATTGTACTGATGGCCGGCGCGGGTGCCGCGGCGCTCGACATCGAGGCCTTGGCCGGCCTTGACGAAGACGGCGCTGCGCTCTTCCTCGAAGCGGCGGAAGAAGGCGGTGACCGGAACGCCCAGCGCCCGCGACAGCGCCTGCAAGGTGGTCAGCGATGGCGAGGTGATACCGTTCTCTATCTTCGACAGCATACCCAGCGAAATGTCGGTGGCGACCGCCAGGTCGGCAACGGTGATGCCGAGCTTCTTGCGGAAGGCCCGCACCTCGCGGCCGATCGCCACCTCCAGCACTTTTTCGCGGGTGTCGCGAATGGCATGCGGGTTCTGCGTCAGCGGCGCGCGGATGGTCTTGCCGTCGGCCGAGACCTTAGGCAGCGGCTTGGCCGTTGCACCGGCGAGACCAGCCTTGGATTCGGAAACCTTCTTCGCCATGTCGCCCCCGGCACTCCTGCGGATTTATTTCACTCTAGGTGAACATGTCAGGTGCCGATACAGGAGCGCAACTGCGACGGCAAGTCGCCTGAAAGCGCATGCGCACGATCCGGCGTTTGGCCGCGTACGCTTTTTCTCAGGAAATCCACTGCGCGGAACCCAGTTTCAGCACCGGACTGTTGACAGCGCGAAAGGGCCAATTACTGTCCCTGTGAGTGAAATTTGTTTCGTAAGAGCAATTCCAGGAAAAGTGTGAAACGGTTTTCGTCCGGGATTGCGTCAACACAAAGTCGAATTCAGATCGGGAGGCCTGCCATGAAAAGTCGCGTTGCCGTCATCGGAGCCGGCCCGTCCGGCCTGGCACAGCTCAGGGCCTTCAAGTCGGCGGCCGACAAGGGCGCCGACATTCCCGAGATCGTCTGCTTCGAAAAGCAGTCGGACTGGGGCGGCCTGTGGAACTACACCTGGCGCACTGGCCTCGACGAGCATGGCGATCCGGTGCACGGCTCGATGTACCGCTACCTCTGGTCGAACGGACCGAAGGAATGCCTGGAATTCGCCGACTACACCTTCGAGGAGCATTTCGGCCGGCCGATCGGCTCCTACCCGCCGCGCGCCGTGCTGTGGGACTACATCAAGGGGCGCGTCGAAAAATCCGGCCTGCGCGAACGGGTGCGGTTCAACAGTCCGGTGCGCATGGTGACGTTTTCCGACGAGACGAAGAAATTCACCGTCACCGCGCATGACCGCACCAATGACGTCACCTATTCCGAAGAGTTCGACAACGTCGTTGTCGCTTCCGGCCATTTCTCGGTGCCCAACGTGCCCTATTTCGAAGGTTTTTCGACCTTCAACGGCCGCATCCTGCACAGCCATGATTTCCGCGACGCGATGGAATTCAAGGGCAAGGACATCCTGATCATCGGCCGCTCCTATTCGGCCGAGGATATCGGCTCGCAGTGCTACAAATACGGCGCCAAATCGATCACCTCCAGCTACCGCTCGAAGCCGATGGGCTTCAAATGGCCTGAGAATTGGAAAGAGGTGCCGCTGCTGCAGAAGGTCGTCGGCAAGACCGCGCATTTCAAGGACGGTACCACCAAGGATGTCGACGCCATCATCCTGTGCACCGGCTATCTGCATTCCTTCCCCTTCCTCACCGACGATTTGAAGCTCAAGACCGCCAACCGCATGTGGCCGCTCGACCTCTATGAAGGCGTCGTCTGGGAGAAGAACCCGCAGCTCTCCTATATCGGCATGCAGGACCAGTTCTACACCTTCAACATGTTCGACGCGCAGGCCTGGTTCGCCCGCGACGTCATCATGGGTCGCATCAAGCTGCCTTCGGCCGAGGCGATGGCGGAGCACGGCGCGAAATGGCGCGCACGCGAGGAAACGCTCGAAGACGCCGAGCAGATGATCTGGTTCCAGGGCGACTACACCAAGGAATTGATGGACCAGACCGACTATCCCGGCTTCGACGTCGAAGCGGTCAACCAGACCTTCATGGAGTGGGAGCACCACAAGGCGGAGAACATCATGGGCTTCCGCGACCACGCCTACCGCTCGCTGATGACCGGCACCATGGCGCCACTGCATCACACGCCGTGGCTGCAGGCGCTGGACGATTCGATGGAAAGCTATCTCGAGGTGAAGGGCGTCGCGGCGGAATAGGGCGGTGCGCCTGGCTACCCGAGCCTCGCCCTGGCCTTCGCCGTCCAGGCGCTGAACAGCCGGTCGGCGACGATGCCGATGAAGGCAATGGCGAGGCCGGCGACGATGCCGCGGCCGGAATCGGCCTTGGACAGCGCGATGAACACTTCCTGGCCGAGATCGCGCGTGCCGACCATGGCGCAGATGATGATCATCGCCAGCGCCATCAGGATCGTCTGGTTGACGCCAAGCATGATCTCCGGCAGCGCCAGCGGCAATTGAACGCGAAAGAAGGTCTGGCGCGGCGTGCAGCCCGAAACCTTGGCCGCCTCGATCAGTGCCGGCGGCACCTGCCTGATGCCGTGATTGGTGTAGCGGATCGCCGGCACCACGGCGAAGGCGATCGTTGCGATCATCGCTGTGACATCGCCGACCCGAAACAGCATCACCACCGGAATGATGAAGCAGAAGGAAGGCAGCACCTGCAGCGTGTCGATGATAGGTGTGACGATCTTCTCGAAGCGGTCGCTGCGCGAAGCCATCAGCCCGATGGGGATGCCGATCAGGCAGGCAATGAAGGCTGAGATGCCGCAGAGATAGACGGTCGCCATGGTCTTTTCCCACAGGCCGGTGACGGCGCAGAAGGCGGTCAGCGCCGCGACAAGGACGGCCAGCCGCAGGCCGGAGAGCTGATAGCCGGCAAGGCCGAGCAGGAACACCGCGCCCAGCCACGGAAAGCCCTCGCAAAAGGCGCGCAGCGGGTTCAGCACGTTCAGGATCAGCGCCACGCGGAACGCTTCGATCGTGTCGAAGAAGTTGATCGTCACCCAATTCACCGCCGCCTTCCACAGCGGTGCGGTGGTGAAGGTGATCGCTTTCGGCACCGCTGCGAAGGCCGGCACGAACAGGCCGAGCAGCGTCGTCACGACGAGAATAGCGATGGCCAGCGTCAGGTTGGGGTAGCGCCGCCAGAGGCTCGGGCTGATCTCCTGATGAACATGGCCCTTTGCCTGTTTGTGCGCGATGGCCTGGCTCAGCCGGTCGAGCGCGATGGCCAGCGCCACGATGGCAAGGCCGGCTTCCATCGCCTCGCCGACCTTCAGCGCGCGGAGTGCCAGAAGCACGTCGTAGCCGAGGCCGCCGGCGCCGATCATCGAGGCGATGATGACCATGTTCAGCGCCAGCATGATGACCTGGTTGACGCCGACCATCAGCGTCGGCCGTGCCGAGGGCAAAAGCACTCGCCACAGTTTCTGCCGCGCCGTGCAGCCGGCCATCTCGCTGAAATCGTCGATCTCTGACGGCACCCGCGACAGCCCCAGCATCGTCGCCCGCACCATCGGCGGCGTGGCGAAGATGGCGGTCGCGATCATCGCCGACACCGGGCTGTTGCCGAACAGCAGCAGCATCGGAATGAGATAGGCGAAGGTCGGGATCGTCTGCATCAGGTCAAGGGCAGGGGAGACGATGAGCCTTTCCGCCCATGGCTTGCGCCATGCCCAGATGCCGGCGAACAGCCCGGTGACGATGCAGAACGGCACCGCGATGGAGATCAGCGCAAGCGTCAGCATGGCACTGGTCCATTGGCCGAACAGGGCGATGTAGAGGAAGCAGCCGCCGACCAGCAGGCTGAGCTTTCTGCCGCCAACGGCATGTCCGGCAAGGAATGCGGCGGCGCAGACGCCGACCCAGGATAGGCGCGGCAGGACATAGGCGTCAGCGCCGTGGCCGATCTTGAAATTCTTGGCCAGCAGATTGAGCGCGAAATCGAGGGGAACGCCGAGTACCGCGGTGATCGAGCGGGTCAGCCACGACAGGTTCGACTTGATCCAGCGCATCAGCGCGCTGACCCAGTCGGCGACCGGCACGACGGCGCTGGCCGGATAGTTGACGGCCCAGGGCAGGCGGTCCTGCAGCAGGAAGACGACAAGCACGGCGGCAAGCGCTGCCGCCCAGACCAGCAGCCAGACCTGAATCGGCCGCGACCTTGCGTCGCTGGCGCTTGCCGTCACTGTCATGCGCCGGCTCTTGAACGATCGATGCCGGCCAGCAGATCGATCACCGCTTGCGGTGTCACCTCGCCGATCGGCTTGCCGGTGCCGTTGACCACCGCGAACGGCTTGTTGGCCGAAACGATGCTGGCGGAAAAGCTCGATATCTTGGCCTCGGCCGCCACCGTTCCGCCATGCTCCGAGCCGTCGCAGGCGCGCATCAGGCTGCGTGCCGAGATCACCTTGGCGCGGTCGACGTCGCGGGTGAACTCGGCGACATAGTCGGTCGCCGGATTGACCACAAGCTCCTCCGGCGTGCCGATTTGGATGACCTCGCCATCCTTCATGATGGCGATGCGGTCGGCCAGCCGGATGGCCTCGTCGAAATCATGGGTGATGAAGACGATGGTCTTGTGCAGCATGGTCTGCAGCCGCATCAGCTCGTCCTGCATTTCGCGGCGGATCAGCGGATCGAGCGCCGAGAACGGCTCGTCGAGGAACCAGATTTCCGGTTTGGTTGCCAGGCTGCGGGCGATGCCGACGCGCTGCTGTTGGCCGCCGGACAGCTCGCGAGGATAGAAATGCTCGCGCCCCCTCAAGCCGACAAGCTCGATGACCTCGCGCGCCCGCGCTTCGCGCGTCGGCCGGTCCTGCCCCTGGATGCTGAGCGGGAAGGCGATGTTCTCCAGCACGTTGAGATGCGGCAAGAGCGCAAAATTCTGGAACACCATGCCCATGCGGTGCCGCCGCAATTCGATGAGTGCCGCATCGGAGATTTTCAGGAGGTCATTACCTTCGAATTCGACCTTGCCGTGGCTCGGTTCGACCAGCCTGGACATGCAGCGCACCAGCGTCGATTTGCCGGAGCCCGACAGGCCCATGATGATAAAAATCTCGCCCTGGCGGATTTCGAGATCGACCGCGCGCACCGCGCCGACCAGCCCGGCAGCAGTGACGTCGGCCATGCTGGCCTTGCCGTCGCGTTCGCGGATGAAGCTGGCGGCATTCGATCCGAACAGCTTCCAGACATTGCGGCAGGCAAGCTTTACCGGACGGACATCGTGCGGCGTGCCCGCCCCAATGGACCCCTGTTCAGTCTTGTCCGTCATTCAAACGTCCTTCTGGAACATCAACGAGTGAGGCCCGGCTGATCGAGCAGCCGGGTCTCAATTTTCCAGTCGGAAGGATCACTGCGCCCAAGCTTTCCAGTCGGCCTCGTGAGCGGCGATCCAGGCGGCGGCGACGTCTTCCGGCGTCTTGCCACCGAGATCGATCTCGCCGCTCATCTTGTTGAGTTCGTCGGTGTCGACCGTGTAGGCCTTGGCCACCTTGTAGGCGACCGGCCATTTGTCCTTCATGCCGGACCAGGAGTACTTCCAGATCTCGCCATGCGGCTTGCCGCAATCATATTTGGCGTCGGGGTTCACGCCCCATTTCGGGTCGTTGTAGCACTCGGGCGTGTATTCGGGGAATTCCACCCACTCGCCCTTGTACTTGGCCGGCGCCCAGTGTGGCGAATAGATCCACAGCATGATCGGCGCCTTGCGCTGATAGGCCGAGTCCAGTTCGGCGAACATCGCCGCGTCGGTGCCGGCATGGATAACGGTGAAGGGCAGTTTCAGCGCCTCGACGCGCTCGTCGTCAAAGCCTTCCCATGTCACCGGGCCGCCCAGATAGCGCCCCTTCGGCGCGGTCTCCGCCGTCGAGAAGGCTTCGGCGCATTTCGGATCCTTCAGCGCTTCCCAGTTGGGCAGGCCGGGGCATTTTTCCTTCATGTATTCGGGAAACCACCATTCTTCCTTGGCCTTCGGTCCAAGCTTGCCCAGCCGCTCGGTCTGGCCGGTGGCGTCGGAGGCCTTCATGGCCTCGCCGGCGGTCGTGTCCCAGAATTCCAGACCGACATCGAGGTCGCCATTGGTGAGACCTGTGGTCAGGCTGGAGAGGTAGTCGGCTGTCGGATATTCGACGGTATAGCCGAGCTTTTCCAGGATACCGCCGAGGATCTTGGCGTTCAGATTGACGCTGGTCCAGTCAAACAGCGCGATCTTGATCGGGTCATTGGATTCGGGTGCGGCGGCTTGGGCGGAAGGCGTCAGTGCACTCGCCGCGGCGAGTGCGAAGGCTCCCATTGTCAAGTTCGAAATCACACTGCGAAGTGACATGCTTGTTCTCCTTCAAGCTGTGAAAATTATCGTTCGTTCCCTTCTTGCGGCTTTTCTTGATTGTGTTGGAAAGGCTGGTCTTTGCGCAAGGCCGTCGGCGCCGAATTGTTGCCCCGGCTTTGGCCAGCGCAGGCAAGATGATGCTCAATTCTAGTGATGATGGGATAGGCCCGCAGTGTCGGCGTCATGGCTGCCGACGGATCGCTGCGGGAGCGGTCATCTGCGGATCGATTTCCAGTCCTGCGGCGCCCTGCAAGGTGCGAGCCATCAAGGTCCCATGTTCTCGGCTGTCGACCCGGGCAAGCCCCATCTCGCCAAGGCCGTTTCATAGGATGAAATTATATATACCAAGGTTCATGTCGCGCAACGGCCTAACGCCTCGTGGGACGTATAAATTCAGACTGCAGGCGAAGTCGAACCCTTACCAGCAGACGTAGCCGCCATCGACAATCAGGTCGAGGCCGGTGACGAAACTCGCGGCGCGGCTGGCCAGGAACACTGTCGGTCCGACCATCTCCTCCGGCGCCGCCATCCGTCCCATCGGCGTGTCGCGCTTGAAGATCTTCACCTCTTCGGCCACCTCCGGCCGCTTGTTCATCGGCGTCAGCGTGTAGCCCGGGCTGACGACATTGACGCGCAGGCCGCGGTCGGCCCACTCCATGGCGAGGCTCTTCGACATGTGAATGACGGCGGCCTTCGAAGAGTTGTAGTGCGCCTGTGTCAGGCCCCGGTTGACGATGGTGCCGGACATCGAGGCGATATTGATGATCGAGCCCTTGCGCCGCGCCAGCATCTTGCGCGCTTCGGCCTGGCAGGACAGGAACACGCCGGCGACATTGACCTCGTGCACCTTCTGCCATGTTTCCAGCGGCATCGTCTCGGCCGGTTCGGAGCCGGCAACGCCGGCATTGTTGACGGCGACCGTCAGCGCGCCAAGTTCGCTCTCGACGCGATCGATCGCCGCCGCGAGATCGCTCTCAGACGTCACCGTGCCGGTCAGCACCAGCGCCTTGCGGCCGAGCGCCGTGATCCGGTGCGCCGTTTCGTCCAGCCCACCCTTCGATGCATGGCCGAAACAGGCGACGTCGGCGCCCGCCTCGGCCAGTCCGATCGCGATTGCCTGGCCGATGCCGCTGCCGGCGCCGGTAACCAGCGCGACATCGCCGTCCAGCTTGAAAAGATCCATCGAGTGCCCTCCCTGTCTCAGGGAGCGTATGCGCTGAGCCGTGCTTCGATCAAGCGCCCACGTGAACGCGGCTCAAGGGGCGTCGATGCTCAGAAATATCCGCTCGACGCGGCCGTGGCTTCCTTCGGGATTTCGACGCCATCGACCAGGATCTTGTCGACCAGTTCGTGGTGGAAACAGACCAGCCCCTTGATGCGCTCCGCCTCGTGCACCGGCTCCGGATAGTACCAGACGAGGTTCTCGTGGCGCTTGGCCTTGGTCGTCACATGGTAGTAGTTGGAGATGCCTTTGTAGGGGCAGCGCGAAATGTAGCGGCTGGGCGCGAACATATCGAGCCGCGTGTCCGCGATCGGCAGATAGTGGCGCACCGGATGGCCAGTCTCGAACAGGAACACGCCGCGGCGTGAATCGGCGACCTGTTCGCCGTCGAGGATAACCTGTACGCGCCGCGACGACGGCAGGCAGTCGACCCGGCGGAACGGATCGCGGGCGTGGACGAAAATCTCCTCGTCCTCCTCGAACCAGTGGCCCATCTTGCTCCAGGTGAACGACATGTAGTCCGATATCGGTGGACAGCCCTTCACCGGATCGAGATAGCGCCAGGCCGCGTCCTCGACCAGCGTGATGCCGGTGTTGAGCGAATAGTGGGTGGCTGTGCCCTTGAATGGGTCCTCTGTCGTCGTCTTGCTCGGCAGCAGGAACTCCTCGCGCACATCGCCGATCGGGAAATAGTAGACC
The DNA here is from genome assembly GCF_003997495.1 of Mesorhizobium sp. M7A.F.Ca.US.008.03.1.1. Taxonomy (GTDB): domain Bacteria; phylum Pseudomonadota; class Alphaproteobacteria; order Rhizobiales; family Rhizobiaceae; genus Mesorhizobium. The sequence continues at coordinate 614,722 of NZ_RZRU01000001.1, forward strand.
GGCAGGTGATCGGATTCGTAGAGCACCAAGGCGTTGGTCGTATCGGCCACGGTCATTGACCCGACCTGCACACGCAGGCGCTTCTGCGTCGGCATGGTGAAGGCTATGTAGCCCGGCTCGAATTCGTACTGCACGATGTTATCGAGCAGCGGAAAATGCGGCCCACGGCCGCGCAAATGAGGCTTGCGAATGGTAGTCTCCCGTTTCTTTTCTTTCGCGATCGGGCGCTGGGGCACGATCAGCTCAATGACACGCGATCGAGCAGCAGCCCGGCGGCGATCGGCGGCAAGCCGCTGACATTCTTGCGCACCGGCACCAGCAGATCGGGGAAATAGCTGAAGATGACAGGCGTTTCGTCGAGCAGCAGTTTCTGGATGTCGGAGGCGGCACTGCGCTGCGCGCCGACATCGAGCGCCTTGAGATAGCTGGTGACCATGCCGTCATAGGCCGGACTCTTGAAATGCGCCGCGTTCCACGGGCCGTCGCTGACCAGCGGGCTGTTGAGGAAGACGTTCGGCACGCTGCGATGCGCGTAGTCGGTGATGCCGAGCGGGCTGTCCAGCCAGTCCGACTGGCCGAACACCGCCTTGCCGTAATATTTGTCCTGGTCTTCGATGTTGAGCGAGATGCGCGCACCGATTTCCTTGGCGAAATTCTGGAACAACTGCGCGTAGCCGGGAATGTCGGAATAGCGCAGCGTCGTCAGCGTGATGTCGAAGCCGCTGGCGAGGCCCGCCGCCTCCAGCAACTGCTTGGCCTTGGCGATGTCCTGGACGCGCTGCGGCACCGTCTTGTCGGTCGCAGGGAAGGCCGGCGCGAACGGGCTGTCATTGCCGGTCGCCGCCATGCCGCGGCACAGGCCGTCGACCAGCTTGGAGCGATCGATGCACAGCGCCAGCGCCTGGCGCACACGCTTGTCGGTGAAGGGGTCCGTGTCGCAGCGCATGTGAAGCTGGCGGTGGGCGGTCGAAGCGACGCGCAAGACGGTGATATCAGGACTGTTCAGCACCACCTGGCTGACATCGAGCGGAACCGCGTCGAGAATGTCGACCTCGCCGGCCTGTAGCGCCAGGATGCGCGGCTGCACGTCACCGTAGAACTTGAATTCGAGCCGGTCGGGCAGCGCCTTCTCACCCCAATAGTCGGGATTGCGGATGAAAGTCGCGCCGACCTTTGGCGTGTAGGTCTCCAGCCGAAATGGCCCGGTGCCTTCAAAAGTCTTTTCGTAGTCGCCCTTATAGCTCGCCGGCAGGATGACGGCGTTGTAATTGTCGATCGACACCGAATAGGGAAAGCTGCCATTCGGCGCATCGAGGTGGAAGGCGACAGTGTGATCGTCGACCTTCTGCGTGCCGCCCTTCGACAGCAATCCCTTGAACACCGAAAGCGCGTTCGAGGCCCCGTTGGGATCGGCCAGCCGGTCGAAGGTGGCGACGACGTCGTCGGCCTTGAAGTCCTCGCCATTGTGGAATTTCACGCCTTTGCGCAGCTTGAAGGTCCACACGCTGCCGTCTTCGTTTGGCGCCCAGCTCTCCGCCAGCACCGGCTTCAGGGTGAGGTCCGGCTGCGTGACGCAGAGAAACTCGGCGGTCTGGAAAACCAGCTGGTAGCTGCCGCTGTCATAGTAGGTGACGGGATCGATGGCGCCGCCCGGCGTCGCCACGCCGGCGCGCACCGTGCCGCCCGGCTTGCCCTCGGCGCGAGCCGGCTGCGTGCCAAAGCCAGCTGCCGCGACAAGGCTGCCCAGAAAGGGCAAGGAAAGACCAAGCACGCTGCCATGGCGCAGGAAGTCGCGCCGGCCCAACCTGCCGGCCAGCAATTCGTCCACAGCGGAATTTTCGATTGCGGTGAGCGTTCTGCGAGCGTTGTCGACGATCCGGAAATGCTTGGGCATGGCTGGATTCCTCGCTTGTCTTGGGGCTCGGCCATCTAGTTCATTGTTGACTGCCGCCGGAAAGCGATATTTTTTGATAGGGGTCATCGAAATTTTCGATGCAAGAGGTGGGCATGGACACTGAAAATCTGCGCAGCTTTCTCGAGGTCGCCGCCCATGGCAGCTTCACCGTCGCGGCTGGCCGGCTCAACCTCGCCCAGTCCACCGTCAGCGCGCGGATCAGGGGGCTGGAGGAGCAGTTGGGCCGCCGGCTTTTCGTGCGCGACCGCGATGGCGTCACGCTGACGCCGGCCGGCCGGCAGTTCCTGCCGCATGCCTCGTCGATCACCCGCACCTGGGAGCAATCTAGACAGGACATCGCCGTTCCCGATGGCTACGAGACCTTGCTGCGGCTCACCGCCCCTGCCTATCTGTGGGACCGCATCACCTCGCCATGGGTCGAGTGGATGCGCGCCAGGCGGCCGAACGTGGCGCTGCGGCTCGAAGGCAGTTTCCCGGATCTGGCGATCGACCAGCTGGCGGAAGGCCTGCTCGACATCTGCATCCTCTATCTGCCGCGACCGCATCCCGGCATCGTCTACGAAACGCTGGCCGTCGATCAGGTCGTGCTCGTCCAGCATGCCGCGCAGACCAAGCCTTGGACCGAAAATTACATCCTGATGGACTGGGGACTGGAATTTCGCATCGAGCACGACCGCGCCTTTGCCGGCACGGTCAAGCCCGCCATATCGGCCGGGCTGGTCTTCATCGGCCTGCAGCATGTGCTGTCGCAGCAGGCCGCCGCCTATCTGCCGCTCAGCGCCGTCAGCGGTCATATCGAGCGCGGCGAGATGCGGCGCATCGACAACGCGCCTGTGTTCCAGCGGCCGATCTACCTCGCCTATCCCTCGAACCCCGTCTCTTCGGATGTCCTGGATGTCGCGCTGACTGGGCTGCGCACGCTGCCCAGAGACTGGGCGGAGGGGCAGGGCTTTTCAGAAGGTGATCGTTCCCTCAGCATGGCCGGCCAGATCTGACTGGCCAAGCCGCCCTAGCGACGGTGACGCCCGCTATGCCGGCTCGGTTGCGACCGCCCTCTGCAGCCTTGCCAGTTCGGTGTAGGGAATGTGGCAGCGGATCGAGTGTCCAGGCTGGGCCTCGCTGAGCGGCGGTTCTTGCTGCTCGCAGATCGGGCCGATCTTGCGCGGGCAGCGGGTGTGGAACACGCAGCCCGACGGCGGGCTGGTGGCGCTGGGGATCTCGCCGTCGAGACGAATGCGTGCCGTCTCGGTCTGATCGAGTTTGGGCACCGCCGACAGCAGCGCTTCGGTGTAGGGATGATGCGGCCCGGAAAAGACGTCTTCGGACGGTCCGAGCTCCATGATGCGGCCGAGATAGAGCACGGCGATCTTGTCGGAGAGGTAACGCACCACGGCCAGATCATGCGAGATGAAGATGTAGCTGACGTCTTCCTTCGACTGCAGGTCGGCGAGCAGATTGAGGATCGCCGCCTGCACCGAGACGTCGAGCGCGGAGGTCGGCTCGTCGCACACCACGATGCGCGGGTCGCCGGCGAAGGCGCGCGCAATGGCGACGCGCTGCTTCAGGCCGCCGGAAAGCTGGCGTGGCTTGACGGCAAGATGCCGGTCGGTGAGCCGCACCGAGCGGACGAGGTCGTTGAGGCGCGCCTCCAGCGCCTTGCCGGAGAGGCCCGCCAGCCGCTTCAACGCGCGGCCGATCAGGTGGCGGATCGAATGCGAGCGGTTGAGTGCGGAGTCCGGGTTCTGGAAGACGATCTGCATCGCCTTGATCTGGTCGTCGCTGCGGTTCTCCAGCCTGGGCGCCAGGGCCTTGCCCTCGAGCTCGATGGTGCCGCCCGCGTCAGGCGGCACCAGGCCGAGCAGCAGCCTGGCGAAGGTCGTCTTGCCGCTGCCGGACTCGCCGACCAGCCCCAGCGTCTCGCCGGGCCGCAGATCGAGTGACACGTCCTTGACCGCGCGCAGCGCGTGGCCATGGCTGGCATAGGTCTTGTTCAGCCCGGCGACCCGCAGCACCGGTGCGGCTGCCGCCTTTGGTGCCGGCGCAACATCGCTCGGTGTCGCGCGCGGCAGCGCCTGCGCCTTGTCGTGATGGAAGCAGCGCGACAGCCGGCCGCCCAGATCGTAGAGCGGCGGCAATTCGCTGCGGCAGCGGTCGTCGGCGAGCGCGCAGCGGTCGGCGAAGGCGCAGCCCTTGATATCGACCCCAATGCCGGGCAGAAACCCCGGAATGGTGTCGAGACGGCCCTGATCCTTGCGTTGGCCACCGCGCGGCAGGCAGCGCAGCAGGGCGACCGTGTAGGGATGGCGCGGATCGTTGAACACGACATCCGTCGGCCCTTCTTCGACCAGCATGCCGGCATAGAGCACGCCGACCCGATCGCACATGTTGGAAACGACGGCGAGGTTGTGGCTGATGAACAGGATCGAGGCCGACAATTCCTGCCTGAGCTGCGCGATCAGGTCGAGCACCTCGGCTTCCACCGTCGCATCGAGGCCGGTGGTCGGCTCGTCGAGGATCAGCATCGATGGATCGTTGGCCAGCGCCATGGCGATCGCCACGCGTTGCTGCATGCCGCCGGAAAGCTGGTGCGGGTAGCGCTGCATGACGCTCGTCGGGTCAGAAATGCGCACGCGGTTCAGCATCGCAATTGCCCGTTCGGTGGCCGCTTGTCCCGAGACGCCGCCGAGTTCAAAAATCTCGGTCAGCTGACGGCCGACGCGGATCGAAGGGTTCAGCGCCTTGCCCGGGTCCTGATAGACCATGGAGACGCTTTCGGCCCGCGCCCGCCTGAGCGCTTCGGCATCCAGCTTCATCACGTCCTGGTCGTCGAGCGAGATGGCGCCGCCGGTGATCGAGCCGTTGCGCGGCAGATAGCGCACGACGGTGAGCGCGACGGTGGATTTGCCGCAGCCGGATTCGCCGACCAGCCCATAGGCCTCGCCCTGGCCGATGGTGAGGCTGAGGTTGCGCAGCACGGCGCGATTACGGCCGGCGACGCGGTAGGCAACCGACAGATCGGTGAGTTCGAGTGCGTTTTCGGCCTTGGCGGAGTTAGTCATTGAGCGCTCCGTGAACGCCGTCGGCCGCCAGATTGACGCCGATCACCAGTGAAGCAATGGCCAGCGCGTCGAACAGCACCGTCCACCAGAAGCCGCCGCCGATCATGCCGTAATTGTTGGAGATCGACAGCCCCCAGTCGGGCGAGGGCGGCTGGATGCCAAAGCCCATGAAGGAGAGCGTGGCGACGGCGAAAATGGCATAGCCGAGCCGCACAGTGGTTTCGACCAGGATCGGCGGGACGACGTTGGGCAGGATCTCGACGAACATCGTATGCAAAGCGCTTTCGTGCCTGAGCTGTGCGGCGGCGACATAGTCGAGTTCGCGCTCGGCCAGCACTGCCGAGCGCACGGTGCGCGCGATGATCGGCGCGAAGCTCAGGCCGATGACGACGATGACCGTCGTCTTGGAGGTGCCGAGCGCAACGATCGCCAACAGCGCGACGATGACCACCGGGATTGCCATGAAGGCTTCCAGGATGCGGCTGACGACATCGTCTACGAGGCCGCGAAAATAGCCGGTGATGAGGCCGAGCGCCGTGCCGGCCACGGTCGCCAGCAAGGTCGCCAGCGGCGCGACGGTCAGGATGTCGCGTGAACCGACAATGACGCGCGAGAAGACGTCGCGGCCTATCTGGTCGGTGCCGAACCAATGTTCGGACGAAGGCGGCGCCAGCGCATTGATGATGTCGTCGGCGAGCGGATCGTAGGGCGCGAAATGCTCGCCGAACAGCGCGCAGGCGACCCAGAACAGCACGATGGCGAAACCGACAAGGAACGTTCGCGAGCGCAGCAGCGAGAAAAAGACCTCGGCCAGCGGGCCGCGCCGGCGCATGTCGTCGGGTGTGGGGGAGCTGGTCTGGACGGCGCTCATTGATCTGACCCCAGCCGGATGCGCGGATTGAGCACGGAATAGAGGAAGTCGGCGACAAGGGTGGCCACGGCATAGACGATGCCGATGGTTAGAATGCCGGATTCCAGCATCGGGAAATCCTTGCCGCGCGCGGCGGTGAAGATCAGCGAGCCGATGCCTTGGTAGCGAAACAGCGTTTCGATGACGACCAAGCCGCCGATGAGATAGCCGGTCTGTGTCGCGATAACGGTGATGGTCGGCAGCAGCGCGTTGCGCAGCACATGCCGCCAGATCACCGTGCGCCAGGGCAGGCCCTTCAGCACGGCCGTTCGCGTGTAGTCGGAATCGAGCGCTTCGATCATGCCGGAGCGCGCCATGCGAGCGATATAGCCGAACAGCACCAGGAACAGCGGCAGTGAAGGCAGGATCAGGTAGTAGAGCTGCGTGAAGAAGCCGGCGTCGCGCGGCCATGCAGCCGATATAGGCAGCCAGCGCAGCCACACACCAAAGATCAGGATCAGGATGATGCCTGTGACGAACTCGGGCAGCACCGTCACCGACAGACCGCCGAGGCTGATGATGCGGTCGAGCGGGCGGTTGAGATTGAGTGCGGCAACGACGCCTCCGAGAATGCCGATCGGCACCACCAGCACGAAGGCGACCGCCGCCAGCTTCATCGAATTGCCCAGCGCATCGATGACGAAGGGCGCGACCGGCGAGCGGAAGATGTAGGACGTGCCCATGTCGCCCTGGACGAAGTTGGAGATCCAGTCCCAGTACTGGGTCAGCAGCGGGCGATCGACGCCGAGCGTGTGATTGAGCGCATCGACCGCGCGCTGGTCGGCGAACGGACCCAATATGGCGCGCCCGACATTGCCGGGCAGCACCTGGCCGCCCAGAAACACCATGATCGAGAGCAGGAACAGCGTCACCAGCGACAGCGAGACACGCCGGACAAGGAAGGAGAGAATGGCTAGGACTCCTTGCGGAGCCAGCCCCCATGCGGGAGCTGGCTGTTAGAGGATTGGCTTTCTCTTTCCGTTCAGGCCTTCGATGCCTTGTCGAGGAACAGCTGCGACATGGCGGTCGGCTGTACGCCGGCCACGCCCTTCGCCGTCGCCGTCAGATAGTCGTAGAAATAGCCGAAGATGACAGGCGTTTCCTCGAGCAGCAGCTTCTGGATCTTGCCGGCGTCGGCCTTCTGCGCCTCGAGGTCGAGGGCTGCGATGTAGCTGGTCGCCAGCGCGTCATAGTCCTTGTTCTTGAAATGCGCCGCATTCCAGGTGCCTTCGCTCTTCAGCGGCGCCGCGAGATAGACGTTCGGCACGCCGCGGTGGCCGTAGTCGGTGATGCCCATCACCGAATCCAGCCAGTTCGATTTGCCGAACACCGCGTCTCCGTAATATCCGCTCTGGTCGAGGATGTTGAGATCGAGTTGGACACCGATCTCCTTGACCCAGTTTTGGATGAGCTGGGCGTATTCGGGAATTTCCAGATAGCGCTCGGTGGTCAGCGTTATCTTGAAGCCCTGGCCAAGGCCGGCTGCTTCCATGAGCTGCTTGGCCTGGGCGATATCCTGCTTGCGCTGCGGCACGCTCGTATCGGTCGAAGGGTAGACGGCGGCGAACGGGCTGTCATTGCCCAGAGCGGAGCGTCCCTTCATCAGGCCGGCGGCCAGCTTGTCGCGATCGAGGCAGAGCGCAATGGCACGGCGCACGCGCGCATCCTTCAACGGGCCCTCGTCGCAGCGCATGTGCAGTTGCTGATGGGCCGACGACTTCAGGCTGATGATGTCGACGTTCGGATCGTTGAGCAGAGCGACACCGGCCAGCACTGGCATCTGGTTGATGATGTCGACCTGTCCGCCCTGCAACGCCAGGATCTGAGGCTGCATGTCGGTGAAGAAGGTAAATTCGGTGCGCTCGGGCAATGCCTTCGGCCCCCAATAGTCCTCGTTGCGGACGAAGGACGCACCGACCTTTGCCGTGTATTTCTCTATTTTGAACGGCCCGGTGCCGTCGAAGCTCTTTTCGTAGTCGCCCTTGTAGCTCGCCGGGATGATGACGGCGTTGTAGTTGTCGGACGACAGCATGTAGGGGAAGTTGCCGTTCGGCGCATCGAGGTGGAATTCCACCGTGTAGTCGTCGACCTTCTTTGAGGCGCCCTTCTGCAGGATGCCGGTGAACACCGACAGCGCATTGGACGAGTTTGCCGGATCGGCGAGGCGGTCGATGCTGGCCACGACGTCGTCGGCTTTCATCTCGCCGCCGCTGTGGAATTTTACGCCCTTGCGCAGCTTGAAGGTCCATACCGTGCCATTGTCGTTCGGCTTCCAGCTTTCGGCCAATGCCGGCTGCAGAACGAGGTCGGGGCCGTCGACGCAGAGGAACTCGGCAACCTGCTGCATGACCAGCAGGCCGCCCGCGTCCGCGATGGTGACGGGGTCGATGGTCGCTGCCGGCACGCTGCTGGCAACGCGGATGGTGGCGCCGGGTGCGCCCTGCGCGCGCGCCAGCGACGGCATGCCGCCGAGGCCGGCGGCCATGCCGATGCGGCCCAGCAGCGGCAGCGACAGGCCGAGCAGGCTGCCGTGACGGACGAAGTCGCGGCGGCTGACACGGCCGTCGACGAGGCCATCGATCAGGTGATTTTCAAGCGGCGTGCGATTGCGCCGGATCAGGTCGAGAATGCTGTAGTTCTTGCTCATGGGTTTTTACCCTTTCCCCTATTTCTTATGGTTGACGAAATTTCGTGGATTGCTCCATTTTTCGGCCGCCAGAGAGGTCTGTCGACCGGAAATTTAGCATGCGGTTTTGTCCGGTCCATCCAGTCGTGGCGTGGACGCGCCGGATCGTTGGCTGCACTGCTTCCACCCCCTTTGTCCAACCTTCCCGACCGAAGTCGCGGCGGCCGGCTTCTCGTTTCTTGGCCACTTGTCTTGGCCGCTTGCCGTCATCTAGTTCAGCGGCAAACGGCGATAGGTTCCGGGCTTTGCCGGGTCATGATACTTGTTGCACGGTCCTTTCTCGGTAAAGTCTCTGTGACAGGCAGCGAGGTTTTCCCGCGACAAGGTGACGCCGAGACCGGGACCTTCCGGCACCCGCACGACGTTGTTTCTGGGCGAAAATCGCCCTTCCTCGGTGACATCCATCGGCAGCATGCGAAACAGCGACTGGTTTGGCTCCCTGATCCAGCCGAGTGCCGCGCACAGATGCAGATAGGCCGCGCTTCCGATGCCGCTGTCGCCGCTGTAGCACCAGAAATCGATGCCGGCGTGCTCGCAGGCGCCGACGAAGCGCAACAGCCGGCCAATGCCGCCATGCGTCGTCGGGTTGCCGACGAAGGCGTCCGGGACCTTGGTTTCCATGGCACGCGCAATGTCGATGTTGTGGGTCGAGAACGGGATCGAGCAATGGCGCCGCAACTCGCGCATCTCCTCGATGGTCGCCACCGGATCCTCCCAGTTGCGCACACCCAATTCTTCCAGCGGGCGCGCCAGCCGCCGCGCGGTGCTGAGTGAATAGGCCTGGTTGGAATCGATGCGGATCATCGCATCGTCGCCAAGTTTGCGGCGGATCAGCTCGACCATCCTGAGCGAGATTTTAGGGTCTTCAGTCGAAAATTTGCCTTCGAAGAAGGTCGTTCCATGTGTCTCGTGCAATTCGACGCAATAGTCGGCGACTTCCTCGGGCGTCCTCTCGCCCTTCACCTTTGGTCCGTCGCCACGCAACGAAAAATAGTCGGTGAACGGGATATCCTTGCGCACGGCGCCGCCAAGCAACTGGTAGAGCGGCTGGCTCCACGCCTTGCCGCGCAGATCCCACAAAGCCATTTCGATGGCGCCGAAAGCCATGATGCGGGTGCGGTCGTTGATCGACTGCACGCCGGTCCAAAAGGGCAGGCAGACATGCTCGGCGCCGGCGATGTCGAAGGCATCGCGCCCGACCAACCGTGGCGCCAGGACATCGTTGATGATCGCGGCCGCCGCCGGCGTCGGCGCTTCGCCGAGGCCGACCAGGCCATCCTCGGTCTCGACTTCGACGATGGTCGGCGAAAATCCGTCGAGTTCGCCGAACACCCAGGCGTAGGGCGCTTCGAGGCGCAAATTGATCGGCGTGGCTTTGATGCTGCGGATTTTCATCTCAGCGGCCGACCTCGAAGAACGGCACGCCGAGCAGATCGGGAACGACGTCGATACCGAGACCCGGCCCGTCTGGAATGCCCATGCGGCTGCCGGTGACCGGTGGCATGTTCGACGCCGTGCGCACCGTCACCCATTCATGGAAGGCGATCGCATGCAGCCGGCGCTCCTCCGGCGTCGACAACGACAGATGCGCCATCGCCGCCGTGTCGATCTCGGCACCGCCCGTGTCCTCGACCGTGATCATGAAGCCGAGGTCGACGGCGACGTCGCGGATCTGGCGCGTCTTGGTCACGCCGCCAAGGCGCGAGATCTTCAGGGTCAGTCCGTCGGCCGCGCCGAGGCGATGAATTTCCAGCATCGCCTCGAGCGAGGTGACGGATTCGTCGAGCACCATCGGCTTGTCCAGCATGCGGCGCACCGACATGTTCTCGTCGATCGTGGTGCAGGGCTGCTCGAACGTGTAGTCGATGGTGCGCGTGGCGTCGGCGAACTGGCGCGCCTGGTAGGGCGTCCAGCCGGCATTGGCGTCGCAGAAGATGACCGTGCCTTTCGGCACCGAGGCGGCGACCGCGGTGACGCGTTCGATGTCGTCATGGACATTGCCGCCGACCTTGACCTGCAGCCGGCGGAAACCGTCCTTGACGATGCGCTTGGCCAGCGCGGCCATGGCGTCGACGCTGCCGTGCGTGACGACCTTGTAGAGTTCCGCGGTGTCGCTTTCCTTGCCGCCGAGCAGCGTGACCAGCGGCACGTCGGCGGCTCGTGCCGCCAGATCCCAGCAGGCCATGTCGAGCGCCGACTTGATGTAGGGATGGCCCTTGAACACCGTGTCCATCAGCCGCCCTACGCTGGCCAGTCCGCGTGGATCGTGGCCGATCAGATGCGGCGCGATCTCGACCACGCCGGCGCGGGTACCGGCGGGGAAAGCCGCCGAGTAGAAATTGCCGAGCGGCGCCATCTCGCCCCAGCCGGTGATGCCGCTGTTTGATGTCATGGACACGATCACCGCGTCGAAAGCGTCGGCCTCGCGCCCTTTCGACATGCGGTATGGCCCGTCCACGAAGGGCTGCACGACATGGTAGGCCTTGACGGTCTCGATCTGCACGTGTGTTGTCCGCTGTCTGTGATGTTGGGAACGGGTCAGGCGCCCCTCGACGGGCGTTGTTCGAGGCCGCGCGCGTAGGCAAGCAACTCCTCGAAATCGAGATCGATGTGCTCCCTGGCATGGCGCTGGGCTGCACGCATGTCCTTGCCCTTCAGCAACCGCACATAGGTTTCGTGAACGTCTTCGGCCGGCACCGGCTCATTGCGGGCATGCTGGTGGAGCGCGAAATACATCTGCAGCCGGCTGGTCAGCCGCTGCCAGGTTTCCAGCAGCACCGAATTGTCGGCCCATTCGTAGATCAGGCCATGCAGTTGCAGCGCGGTTTCGATTTGGCGTGTCGTGTCCAACGCGCGGGTCGCCTGCTTCACGGCTTCGTGGCGCCGGTCGATCTCGTCGAAGAAGCGCTGGTCACGCAGCGGCCACGCCCGCTCGATGGCCAGCTCGTCCATCACCTTGTTGAACGAATAGGCATCGTCGATGTCCTTGGCTGTGACCTCGATGACGAAGGTGCCGGCATAGGGGATGCTGGTCAGGATGCCTTCCTGGACCAACTCGCGCATCGCCTCGCGCAGCGGCGCGCGGCTGACGCGCATCTGTTCGGAGATACGGAGTTCGTTGAGCTTCTGGCCGGGCGCGAGCTGGCCGGTCAGGATCGCGCGCCGCAACAGCGCGACGATTTCGGCGCGTCGCGTCGTGTCCGCGATCGGACTGAAATCCGCTTTCGCCATTCGGCCACTCCCAGGGAAACCGAAAGCAAGACAAGCAGATTGTCGACAATCTAACAAGAGGTTATTTCTGGACTGATTGGCGACGCTGCAGAGACCGTTTCGAAATTCGCTCTGGCGAGTCATATGGTGGTGGTTTCGAGAACCGGAGCGGAGCGTACTTTTGTACGTGTTGGGGTGGACGGCCCCCGACGGCATCGTGATGTGCCAGAATGAGGTCGTTGCAGATCTCAAACAAGGGAGACCGTCCGTGGAAAATCTTATTCGCATTGGCCTGGATACGTCAAAGAGCGTTTTCCAGTTGCATGGGGTGAATGAAGCTGAACAGCCGGTGTTGCGCAAGAAGCTGCGGCGCAATCAGGTACTGACCTTTTTTGCAGGGCTTTCGCCGCTGAAGATTGGCATGGAGGCCTGCGGCGCATCGCACTACTGGGCGCGGGAATTGCGCGCGCTGGGCCATGAGGTGATGGTGTTGCCGCCGCAGTACGTGAAGCCCTATGTGAAGCGCTCCAAGTCGGATGCGGCGGACGCCGGGGCGATCTGCGAGGCG
>NZ_RZRU01000021.1 GCF_003997495.1 Mesorhizobium sp. M7A.F.Ca.US.008.03.1.1
AACGGAGAGCTCACCCCCGCCACGCCAATATAGGAATTTCGGGCGCGCGATCAACAGCGACCGGCAACAGTGTCGCCGGCCGTAATCTTATTGCGAAATGGATCGCCGGACCTACTTGTCCTTGAGCTTCATCGCCTTGACCGGCGGCGCCTTCAGCGCGGGAGCCGGAGCGGGCTTCTTGGCGTCCTTCTTTGGCTTGCGGGCTTCCTTGCCTGCCTTCATCGCACCTTTAGCCATGATTCGTTCCTCCTGATGTGGGAAGCCAAGTGAAACAAGAGAACCGCCCGACCGCAAGGGGTTAGCGACGGCTGCCGCCATCGGCGGATCGCTTTCAACCGGTTTCTAATTTGCTCGTAAACCATGGCGGTCCATGCCATGGTCATTTTCGCACTGCAGCATCAACCCGTGCCTTCGCCGGGTGATCGTCAGGCAGGCCGTCAGGACGACAATGCGAATTCACATCGGCTGCGAGATGAGCTTCGACTTTCCTCAGGAAACGCCGCTCATCGCGATGCTGAATGTCCACTATTCGCGTGCCTCCGATCTCGAGCGGCCGGATTTCCTGATCTCCAATCCGCCGGTGCCGATCGAAAGCTATCGCGACAGTTTCGGCAATTGGTGCAACCGGTTCGTCGCGCCGCCCGGGCGTTTCACCTTCGGCACCGACGCGGTGATCCGCGATCCCGGCACTTTCGAGATGGGCGACCTGATGGCCTGGCAGCACGAGGTGCGCGACCTGCCCGCGGACACGCTGCTGTTCCTGCTGCCCAGCCGGTTTTGCGAGAGCGACCTTCTGGCTGATGAGGCGTGGCGGCTGTTCGGCAACACGCCGCTAGGCATTCCCCGCGTACAGGCCGTCTGCGACTTCGTCCACAACCACATCGTTTTCAACTACGGCAATGCGCGGCCGACGCGCACCGCGGCGGAAGCCTATCGCGAACAGAGCGGCGTCTGCCGCGACTATGCGCATCTCGCCGTCACCTTCTGCCGGGCGCTCAACATCCCGACGCGCTATTGCACCGGCTACATCAGCGACATCGGCATGCCGAAGCCATGGGCGAGCATGGATTTCTGCGCCTGGATGGAAGTCTATCTCGGCGGCCGCTGGCATGTCTTCGACCCGCGCAACAACGCGCCGCGCATCGGCCGCATCCTGATCGCCTCCGGCCGCGACGCCGCCGACGTGCCGCTGACCCATATTTTCGGGCCGGGCACGCTTGCCGGCTTCAAGGTGTGGACCAGCGAGATCGTCGACTAGCCGCCGTCTTCTGTCCGCCGGTCTTTGGACCGAGCACTTTAACGACGGTTCGCGCGTTGTGATGCCTGTGGAGCTTCTGCCGTCTGGCCGTTAGACTGGGTGCGCATCGAACGGGGACAACTCACCATGGCCGGGCATGGCGGCTCAAAAACGGTCATCTACGCGGCACTGGCCGGCAATCTGGCCATCGCGGTGACCAAGTTCGCCGCCGCCTTCTTCACCGGCAGTTCGGCGATGCTGTCGGAAGGCGTGCACTCGCTGGTCGATACCGGCAATGGCGGCCTGCTGCTCTACGGCATGCATCGCGCTGCCCGCCCGGCTGACCGGACACATCCGCTCGGTCACGGCCGAGAGCTCTATTTCTGGAGTTTCATCGTCGCGCTTCTGGTTTTCGCGCTGGGGGCCGGCGTGTCGTTCTACGAAGGTGTTATCCACATCATGGCGCCGGAGCCTGTCGCCAACGGCAAGGTCAACTACATCGTTCTTGGCCTGTCCTTTCTGTTCGAGGGCAGCTCCTGGCTGGTCGCGCTGAGGGAGTTCCGCAAGCAGAAGGGCAAGCAGGGCTGGCTGCGGGCCGTGCAATCGAGCAAGGACCCGAGTGTCTACACCGTGCTGTTCGAGGACAGCGCAGCACTTCTCGGCCTGATCGTCGCGTTCGCCGGCATCCTGGCGGCGGAACTGCTAGAGATGCCGGAGCTCGACGGCGCCGCCTCGATCGGCATCGCGCTGATCCTCGGCGCGACGGCGATCTTCCTGGCCCGCGAAAGCAAGGGCCTGCTGATCGGCGAGCCGGCATCGCCCGAGGTGCAGATGAAGGTGCTGGCGATCGCCCAGCAGGATCCGGCGGTGCAGCGGGCGAACGGCGTCCTGACCGTCCATATGGGGCCGACAGAGATCGTCGCCGGGCTCAGCATCGAGTTCGAGGATCATCTGACGGCGCCCGAGATCGAAGCTTGCGTCGAGCGGCTGGAAGCGCAGCTGAAGAAGGAGATGCCGGAGATCACTCGGCTGTTCGTCAAGCCGCAGACGTCAGGCACCTGGGAGCAGCGGCGCAGGCTGATCGATTCCGCATCCGATCCTACCCTGGACTAGCGCCGCCCCATTGCCTCACGGCCTTGGCCCGCTAGATTGACGGGACTTTGGAGGAACGAAGATGAGAATAGACGGCGGCTGTCATTGTGGCGCCATCACCTACGAGGCGGAGGTCGATCCGGAAAAGACCACGATCTGCCACTGCACGGATTGCCAGCAACTGACCGGCACGGCTTTTCGCCTGACGGTTCCGGCGCCCGAAAGCAACTACCGCATCACCAAGGGCACGCCTAAAATCTACATCAAGATCGTGGCAAGCGGCGCCAAGCGCACCCAGGCCTTTTGCGCCGACTGCGGTTCGCATCTTTACGCCACGTCTGTCGGAGATGGTCCGAAGGTCTATGGAATTCGCGTCGGGACCGCGCGGCAGCGCCAGGATCTGATCCCGACACAGCAGAAGTGGCACCGCTCGGCGCTGCACTGGCTGCCTGAATTTCAGGGCATGACCACCATAGAGGAGCAGTAGTGCT
Organism: Mesorhizobium sp. M7A.F.Ca.US.008.03.1.1; assembly: GCF_003997495.1. Lineage (GTDB taxonomy): Bacteria > Pseudomonadota > Alphaproteobacteria > Rhizobiales > Rhizobiaceae > Mesorhizobium. The sequence goes on from NZ_RZRU01000021.1 coordinate 2,821, forward strand.
GTTCAGTCGTCGCCTTCGACAACCCTCAGCCTGAGCTGTCCGGTTTTCGACTCGGCAACGCGCGGGCCGGGTTCGACCTTCGCCACCGGAGCCCGTGACGCGGCGTCCGCGGCGGCATCGCCGTCGGGCTGCGCGCCGAATTCCAGCGCCTCGATCTTCTGGCCGCGCTTGGTGACCTTCGACGTCGAAACCAGGATGTCGTCGATGTCCTTGGCCGACTGGCCGAAATGCACCTGCAGCTTGCGCACCCGCTCGTCGACACGCGCAACATCCTCCATCAGCCGGATGACCTCGCCTTGGATCAGGTGCGCCTGTTCGCGCATGCGGGCATCCTTGAGGATCGCCTGGATGACCTGGATCGACAGCATCAGCAATGACGGCGAGACGATGACGATGCGGGCACGGTGCGCCTTGTGCACGATCGCCTCGAAATTCTCGTGGATCTCGGCGAATACCGATTCCGAGGGCACGAACATGAAGGCGGTGTCCTGCGTCTCGCCCTGGATCAGGTATTTTTCCGAGATATCGCGGACATGGATCTCGATGTCGCGGCGAAAGGCCTGCGAGGCGGCCTTCTGCAGGTCGGCGCCGTCGGCGGCGCGGATGGCGTTCCAGGCTTCGAGCGGAAACTTGGCGTCGATGGCCAGCGACGGTGCGCCGTTCGGCATCTTCACCAGGCAGTCGGGACGGCTGCCGTTGGACAGCGTCGCCTGGAATTCATAGGCGCCGTGCGGCAGGCCGTCGGCAACGATCGCCTCCATGCGCGACTGGCCGAAAGCACCGCGCGTCTGCTTGTTGGAGAGGATCGCCTGCAACTGCACGACCTGGCCGGCGAGCGACTGGATGTTGCCCTGCGCGACATCGATGATCGCCAGCCGCTCCTGCAACTTGGCCAGGCTCTCATGCGTCGATTTCGTCTGCTCGGTCATGGTCTGGCCGAGGCGGCCGGTCATGGCGTCGAGGCGCTGGCCGATCGATTGCGTCAGCTCCGCTTGGCGTGCGCCGAACACTTCCGCGATAGCGCCCATGCGGCCCTGCATCTCGGCCTGGCTTTGCAGAATGCCGGCCATCCGCGCCTCGGCATCGCGGGCATGATCGGCGGCTTCCGCGGCCGCCACGGCGCGCGCCTTCGCCGACCGCCACAACGCAATGACCAGCGCCACGAACAGGGTCAGAAACAGCAAAGCGCCGAAGGCCAGCGCGTGGCCGAGCGTGATGGTTGTGGCGCCAAGCCGGGCAACAGGCTCCGAAAGGATGGTGCTCAAATCATTCATGTGGACAGCATAGACGATTCGTCGCGATAGCACAGATCAAAACGTGAACGAGCCTCAAGCCCAATGGTTGACGCTTTTCGCTGGAGGTCTTAGGTGGAACGCCATGCTGATCAAGCCGCTCATCATCCTTCCCGACCCCATCCTGCGCCAGGTTTCCAAGCCGGTGGAGCGTGTCGACGCGCCATTGCGCGGATTAGCCGACGACATGCTGGCGACCATGTATGACGCACCGGGCATCGGTTTGGCGGCAATCCAGATCGGCGAGCCGCTGCGCATGCTGGTGATCGATCTCGCCAAGGAAGACGAGACGCCGGCGCCGCATGTCTTCATCAATCCGGAAATCCTCGAAAGCGCCGACGCGCGCTCCGTCTACGAGGAAGGCTGCCTGTCGATCCCGGACTATTACGCCGAGGTCGAACGCCCGGCCTCCGTGCGGGTCAAATATCTCGACCGCGACGGCAAATTGCAGGAGATGGAGGCCGAGGGCCTGATGGCGACCTGCCTGCAGCATGAGATCGACCACCTCAACGGCGTCCTGTTCATCGACCACATCTCGAAGCTGAAGCGCGACATGGTGGTGAAGAAATTCAAGAAGCTCGCCAGGGACAAGGCGCCGGGCAAGCTGGCGGGATAGGATCTACCCCAGTAGTAACCCGCGCAGAACCCATTCTTTACCTATCTCGATTCCCTTCGCGCCGATTTCGATTGCGAGCGCACGAGATTCCGGTGAGAAAAACAAAACCATGACGATCGCCCCTGCTACCAGAGGCTTGACGTAGACGACGACATTACTTTCCGTTCGCCTCGACAATTTGCCTTTCTCGTATTGCTCTTCAACCTTCTTGAGTTCGGCAAAGGGTGGATTGCGTTTCCCAAAAGGCTTTTGATCGGGCTGCATATGAGGCTCCTAGGGATAGGTGCTCGAAATTATATGCCCAAATTATAGGTGTAGAGTTAACGAACTCTCTCGGTGGCAGGGGTGAATGATTGGAGCTCTTGTTGATCAAAGGCTTTGACGATGATATCCTTGATATCATGCATAGAGGTGGCTATGGGCGACATGCTGATCAGAGACATTCCTGAACCCTTGAAGCGCGAAATCGAACACGCGGCGCGCAAGGGCGGCCAGAGCCTGTCGGGCAAGGCGATCGATCTCTTGCGTAAAGGCATGGTCGCGGAGAAAGAAGCCAAACCGGAGCCGGGACTTTCCGCGTGGGATGCCATTCGTTCGGCGTTCGCTGCTGAGGATGCAATCGGTGATGAATTTTCCGAGATAATGGACGAGATCGAAGCAGAGGGGAAACGTGACTTCGGTCATCCGGTCGAGGATTTCGAGTGATCGTCCTCGACACCAATATAGTTTCCGAAGCCAGCAAGCCTGTGCCAGATTCGAATGTTTCCGCCTGGTTCCGCAAACAGGATCTTCTCGCACTCTATATGTGCGGGCCGGTTGTCATGGAGCAGTCTTTCGGGGCCGAACGGTTTTTGAACAAGACGGGATCAGACCGGTATGTTCGCGTGCTCGATCAGCTGATTTCGCAGCAATTCGCCGGTCGTGTCGTGCAATTTTCCGGTTCTATTCCTCGACTTGCCGGCAAGCTGCGGGCAACGCGGGAAAAGATCGAGCGCCCGATCAGCCTTTCTGACGCCATGATTGCCGCGATTTGTCTGGCCCATGACGCCACGCTCGCCACGCGCAACGTTCGCGACTTCGACGGCCTTGACCTGAAGATCATAAACCCGTTTGAAGCGGATGCCTGAGCCGGCGCACGTCGTGAGCAGAAACAGGATATCGGAAGAAAAATGCCGCTTCGCGTCATCTTCATGGGCACGCCGGAGTTTTCGGTGCCGACGCTGCGCGCGATCGCCGAGGCCGGCCATGACATCGCCGCCGTCTATACCCAGCCGCCGCGCGCCGCCGGACGGCGCGGGCTGGAGCTGACACCGTCGCCGGTGCAGCGCGAGGCGGAGCGACTGGGCATCGAGGTGCGGACGCCGGTTTCGCTCAAAGGGGAGGCCGAACAGACCGCCTTCCGTGCCTTGCAGGCCGATGTCGCCGTGGTCGTCGCCTACGGCTTGCTGCTGCCGAAGGCGGTTCTGGAGGCGACCCGGCTCGGCTGCATCAACGGCCATGCGTCGCTTCTGCCGCGCTGGCGCGGTGCCGCGCCGATCCAGCGCGCCATCATGGCCGGTGACCTGGAAAGCGGCATGATGGTGATGCGCATGGAAGAGGGGCTGGACACCGGTCCGGTCGGGCTGGTTGAAAAATGCGCCATCGAACCCGATATGACAGCCGGCGATCTGCATGATCGGTTGATGAGTGTCGGTGCTGCCTTGATGGTGGAAGCGCTGGCGCGATTGGAAGGGAACACCCTGACATTCACCACACAAGCTGTGGATGGGGTGACCTACGCCAAGAAAATCGATAAATCCGAGACTCGCGTGGACTGGACTCGCTCAGCAAGTGAGGTCCACAATCATATTCGCGGCCTGTCGCCCTTTCCCGGCGCTTGGTCGGAGATAGGAATTGGCGGCCGCCAGGAGCGGCTGAAACTGCTTCGCTCGACGCTGTCGCAAGGCCTGTTGCCTTCGGAAGATTTGGGCGAGTCGGGAGGAATTCTCGATGATCGGCTGACGGTCGCCTGCGGGGCAGGCGCGATCAGGCTGGTCGAAGTTCAACGGGCGGGCGGAAAGCCCGCTGCCGCGTCGGAATTCCTGCGCGGGGCCAAGATCGAAAAAGGACTGAAATTCTCATGAGCATGATGTCGATACGCGCGGCAACGCCGCGGGATCGCGAGGCCATCCGCCTCGTCGAGGAACACGCTTTCGGCCAGCAGGCGGAGGCCGGGCTGGTCGACGCGCTGGTGACCGGCGGCGACGCGGTTGCCGAACTGGTTGCGGAAGAGGACGGCCAGGTGGTCGGCCACATCCTGTTTTCGCGGCTGTTCGTCCAGAATGGCGGCAAGACCTTCGCTGCCGTGGCGCTCGCGCCGCTGGCGGTGGAGCCCTCGTTCCATGGCAGCGGCATCGGCGGCGCGCTGATCCGCGAGGCGCATATCCGCCTCAAGGATGGCGGCGAAACGCTGGCCGTGGTGCTGGGCGATCCGGCCTATTACGGCCGTTTCGGCTACAGCCATGCCCGCGCCGAAAAGTTCGAAAGCGAATACCAGGGCGAAGCGCTGCAGGCATTGGCCTGGGGCGACGCTCCCGAAGCCGGTAAGTTGGTCTACGCTTCCGCCTTCACCGCACTCGCCGCGTAGAGCAGTCCACCGTTTCACCAAAACGGCGAACTGCCCTACGTCTTTTGTTTTAACGCAATTCCGGACGGAAAACCGCTTCGCACTTTTCCTGGAATTGCTCGAGGCGAGAGCTCTAGCCGCAAATGCCGCGTTTTCGCCTCGACATCGAATATGACGGCAGCCTGTTTGCCGGCTGGCAGCACCAGGCGGATCAGCCTTCGGTGCAACAGGCGATCGAGCATGCGATCGAAAAATTCTGCGGCGAAGCGATCAGGCTGCGCGCCGCCGGCCGCACCGATGCCGGCGTGCATGCGACAGCGCAGGTGGCGCATGTCGATCTCGTCAAGGCGTGGCCGGGCGACAAGGTGCGCGATGCCGTCAACGCCCATTTGCAGGCGGCCGGGGCGCGCATCGCCATCTTGAAAGCGACGGTCGTCTCCGACAGCTTCGACGCCCGCTTCTCGGCCATCGGCCGCCACTATCTCTACCGCATCCTAAATCGCCGTGCGCCGGCCGCGCTCGACAAGGGCAAGGTGTGGTGGGTGCCGAAGCGGCTCGACGCCGGCGCCATGCACGAAGCGGCGAAAGTTCTGCTCGGACGGCATGACTTCACCACCTTCCGCTCGACCCAGTGCCAGGCCAACAGCCCGATCAGGACGCTTGAACGGCTCGATGTGAGCCGACAAGGCGACATGATCGAGGTCAGGGCTTCGGCGCGCTCGTTCCTGCACAACCAGGTGCGTTCGATGGTTGGCTCGCTCAAGCGTGTCGGCGACGGCGGCTGGAGCGCGGCCGACCTTAAAACAGCGCTCGAGTCGCACGACCGCGCCGCCTGCGGCCAAGTGGCGCCGCCCGACGGGCTGTTTCTCACCGGTGTCGATTATCCAGTCGAGACGAGCCCGGAAAGGCTCTGAACTCCGACATCGTCCGGCACCGTGATGCCGAGCAGCGTCTGCAGGCCGAACAGCACCAGCAGCGACGCGATGAACATGCCGACGAAAACGGCGGTGCCGACCGCTGCGCCCTTGCCTATGGTGGCATTTGTCATGCGCCAGGTCAGCACCATAGAAAGGGCAAAGAGGAACAGTGACACAAGGCTCGAAACCTGGCTTGCGGACGACAGGAAAAGCCGGATCAGCGCCGAGGGCAGCATCAGCCAGGCGGTGATGGCCGAAGCCCAGTTGCTGGCAACGACGTAGTGGACGAAGCGGCCGCCTATGCCGGCGCGCGGCGCGATCAAAGCGAGCGCAACCAGCGGCAGCACCCAGGAGCCGATGTCGACCGTCGCCAGGCGCACCAGCATGCTGAAGCGCCCCGCGAAGGCGTCGGGATCGCCGATTTCGTTGGCGATGCCGACCCAGCCGACGATCAGCGCCGGTGCTGCAACGACAATGGCGAAGAAGGAATTCCAGAAGCCGTCGGCCGACAGGTCGAGCAGGCGCAGGCCGTCGGCCTTGCCGAGCATCAATCGCCAGGCGCCCGTCAGCGAAGCTTGGGTTTCGTCCGCCGAAAGCATGCTGCTCAGCCCTGTCCGAACCAGTCTTCTATGAAGCGCTGGTAGATTTGCGTCAGCGTCTCGAGGTCGGCAATGGCGACGCGCTCGTCGACCATGTGCATGGTCTTGCCGACCAGCCCGAACTCGACCACCGGGCAATAGTCCTTGATGAAACGTGCGTCGGACGTGCCACCGGAGGTCGACAGGGTCGGCTCCTTGCCGACCGCCGACTTGATCGAGCCGCGCAGCGTTTCGATCAGCCTGTCGTCATGGGTCAGGAAGACATGGCTCGGCCGGTCGCGCCAGACGAGCTCGTAGTCGACCGGCGTCTTCTTGCCCTGCCGGTACTTCTTGCGCCTGGCTGCCTGGTCGAGCCGGTTGTGGATTTCGGCCTGCAAGGTCTCGTCCGTCCAGGTGTCGTTGAAGCGAATGTTGAAGGTCGCGGTCGCTTTGGCCGGGATGACATTGGTGGCCGGGTTGCCGACATCGATGGAGGTGATCTCCAGATTGGTTGGCTGGAAATCCCTGGTTCCCTTGTCGAAAACCGGATGCAGCAAGGCATCGACCAGGCTCATCAGCCCGCGCACCGGATTGTCGGCCAACTGCGGATAGGCGACATGGCCCTGGCGGCCATTGACGGTGACGGCGCCGGACATCGAGCCGCGGCGGCCGATCTTGATCATGTCGCCGAGCGCGTCCGGATTGGTCGGCTCGCCGACGAGGGAGGCATCCCATTTCTCGCCCCTGGAAGCCGCCCATTCGAGCAGCTTGACCGTGCCGTTGATCGCGGGGCCTTCCTCGTCGCCGGTGATCAGCAGCGAGACCGAGCCTTTCGGACCGCCATTGGCCTCGACATGGCGCGCCACGGCGGCGATGAAACAGGCAATGCCGCCCTTCATGTCGACGGCGCCGCGGCCATACATCTCGCCATTGGCGATCTCGGCGGCGAAGGGCGGATGCGTCCAGGCGGCTTCGTCGCCGACAGGCACCACGTCGGTGTGGCCGGCAAACATCAGATGCGGGCCGTTGCCGGACCGTCGCGCATAGAGGTTCTCGATGTTGGGCGTGCCGTCTTCGGAAAACACCGGCCGGTCGACCAGGAAGCCGAGCGGCTTCAGCATCGTCTCCAGCGCGGTCAGCGCGCCGCCCTCAGCGGGCGTCACCGAAGCGCAACGGATAAGGGCGGCGAGGTTTTCGGCAGGATCGGTCGGCAGCGTCATGGCAAAAGCGATAGTCGAAAGCGCAGGGCCTGTCACGGCCAGACATGGAGGCCAGCCTCATGGCTGGCGATACCGCCGATATTATGGTTTTCATGTCGTATAGTTGCGACCCGGCGCGGGCGACAGGATGGCAGACAAGGACAAACGGATCGTCATAGCCGGTGCCGGCAGCATAGGCTTCTATGCCGGCGGCTGCCTGGCGCTTGCCGGCCGAGAGGTCATTCTGCTGGCCCGGCCGCGCATTGAGGCAGCGTTGCGGCAGGACGGATTGCGGGTCAGCGACCTTGAGGGCCGCGACCGCTCGATCAAGCCGGAGGCACTTGTCGTCACTGCAGATCCGGCCGCCGCCCTGCCGCAGGCGGGAGTGATTCTGGTCACGGTCAAGAGCGGCGCGACGCAGGATATGGCGGATCTCATCAAAGCCCATGCCCCTCCCGAGGCGCTGGTGGTCAGCCTGCAGAACGGTGTCGACAATGCCGACAGGCTGCGCGCTGGACTTGCCGGACGTACGGTGCTGGCCGGCATGGTGCCGTTCAATGTGGTGCAGTCCCCGGATGGCGAGCTGCCGCTGCGCGTGCACCGCGCCAGCGCCGGCACGGTAATGGTCGAAGATGGCGTCGCGGGCCTGGCCGACCTGCTTGGCGTCCAAGGGTTTGCGATCGAAACCCATCGCGACATGAAGGCTGTGCTGTGGGGCAAGCTGCTGATGAATTTGAACAACGCGCTGGTGGCGCTTTCCGACCTGCCGCTGGCGACCGAACTGGCCGATCGGCGCTGGCGGCTGATCCTGGCCAGCCAGATCGACGAGGCGCTGAGAGCGATGAAAGCGACCGGCATCGAGCCGGCGCGGATCGCCGGCCTGCGGCCGGCGCTGCTGCCGAAAGTGCTCGGGCTGCCGGACTGGCTGTTCAGACTGCTGGCTCGGCGCATGCTGGCGATCGACCCGCAGGCGCGCTCATCAATGTGGGACGATTTGCAGCGCGGCCGGCCGACGGAGATCGACGACTTGCAGGGCGCCATCCTGCGGCTGGCGGAAAAAGCCGGCACGCCGGTGCCCACGGTTCAGCGGATCACCGCCTTGGTGCGCGCGGCGGAAGCGGAGCGGCTTGGCTCGCCGGGCCTGGCGCCGGAGCAGATTGTTGCACCGGTCGGCCGTCGATCAACGTGATCTTCTGCCAGATTTTCCGCGACAGGTTGGACGCCAGGTTCTCTATGTCGTTGACGCCGTCGATGACCACGTCGTCATTGACTGACTGTGCGAACAATGCGGCGATCTTGCCGGTGATCGACAGCATTTCGGAGCAATAGTCGAGGTAACGGGCCAGGTCGGCGGCATTGGTAATGCGGGCTGGCGAATGCGACGTCGGCTTGAAATCGGCCGACAGCGCCGCCGGATCCTTGGTCAGCTGGTGCATGTCGATGACGTGGATCAGCGAGCGCAGGCCATGCAGCTGGCGAAAGACCCGCTTGCGCTTGATGCGCTCCTCGGAGCGGGTCAAGGCGAGAAATCCGACAATGGCGAGGATGAACATGTTGAGCGAAGCTTCGATGCCTTGCACCGACTGGACGGCATCACCGGGTTTGGAAATGCGGTCGAATGGCAGGACGGTGCCGACGAAGATGAACATCAATGCGCCGGCAACGACAGCGGCGACGATGAGGCCGCGCAGCCACCAGATCGGCGCTTCCAGGGCCTTGGCGCCCTGTGCCAGATCGCGCGACAGCGAGACCAGTTCGGCGGCAACGCCGCGCAGGCCGGCATCGGGAAAGCGCTCCGCAACGCGCGTCTCCAGCAGTTCTGCCGTCTCGATGATCAGCTTCGGATCAAGCGTACGGTAGCGCATGTCCGATCGAACCTCAGGGTTGTGCCGGCTCGTTGGTGCGCCGGCCATAGCGGTTGGGTCCAGGCTGCCCCGGAAACAGGCACAAGACAAGGAAGGCTACGATCGAGACCACCGGCACGAACAGGATCAGCGCGGCAATGCCAGGCTTGTCCAAATCGTGCAGCCGCTTCACCGCCAAGGCGATGTTCGACCACAGCGAGGCGATGAAGGCGACGAAGAAGATGAACGACCACATGTTGCTCTCGGCCGAACCTTCCGGCACCAGCGTGAAGCGGTAGAGCGGGAAGGCCTGGATGATGGCGACGAGCAATCCGCCAAGAAAATAGGCCGCGCGACTGACGCGGCCCGAGGTTTTGAAGAAAAGCCAGGTGAGATCTGATCTGTCAGGCAAGCGGGTCCGGTCCATATTGATTGGCGCCCCTGGCGCCTTCGAGAATGCCGCATTCCACCAGAAACCAGATCGGGCCGATCAATGGCACCAGCATGATCAGGCTCCACCAGCCCGACTTGCCGCGATCATGCCAGCGCTTGGCGTAGACTGCGAGTGCGAAATAAATCGAGGCCAGAGCGATGAGAATGCCGATGATGCCGATCTGGGCGCCACTGGCGGTGGTGATACGTGTACCGAGGATCGCATCGAGAATGAAGGCAACTATGCCAATGACGATGAAAACGCCAATCGCGGCCCAGAACTTGCCACGGTTGATGCGGCCATCAAAGCTTGTGAGCAGATATTTCCAGTCCATGTCACCCCTCCATATTGAACCAGCGCGACCGATTGTCGCGCCGGCGGAAGGTGCGCTCGCTTTGCGCAAAGATCAATCGCGCAGCAATTCGTTGATCGAGGTCTTGGACCTGGTCCTGGCATCGACGCGCTTGACGATGACGGCGCAGTAGAGATTGGGGCCAGGCTCGTTGTTCGGAAAAGGCTTGCCCGGCAGCGAACCGGCGACAACCACCGAATTCGGCGGCACTTCGCCGTAGAAAATCTCGCCGGTGGCGCGGTCGACGATCTTGGTAGACTGGCCGATGAAGACACCCATGCCGAGCACCGAGCCTTCGCGCACGATGCAGCCCTCGACCACTTCCGAGCGCGCGCCGATAAAGCAATTGTCCTCTATGATGGTCGGGCCGGCCTGCATCGGCTCCAGCACCCCGCCGATGCCGACGCCGCCGGAAAGATGCACGTTCTTGCCGATCTGGGCACAGGAGCCTACCCCGACCCAAGTGTCGATCATGGTGCCTGTATCGACATAGGCGCCGACATTGACGAAGGAAGGCATCAGCACGGCGCCCGGCGCGATATAGGCCGAGCGACGCACGATCGACCCCGGCACGGCACGAAAGCCCGCCTTTTCGAAATCGACAGCGCCCCAGCCGTCGAACTTCGACGGCACCTTGTCCCACCACACCGCTTCGCCGGGACCACCCTTGATGATCTCCATCGGGTTGAGCCGGAAGGACAACAGCACGGCCTTCTTCAGCCACTGGTTGACATGCCACTTGCCGTCGGCCTGCCGCTCGGCGACGCGGACGGCGCCGCGGTCGAGCAGGTCGAGCGCCGACTGGATGGCATCGCGCGTTTCGCCGCGCGTCTCAGTCGAAATCGCGTCGCGTTCCTCGAAGGCCTTCTCGATGGTCTTTTCGAGGCTCGCCAGATCGGGCTTCGACATGAATTCGCTCCATTACCAAGCTGTTAAGAGGCTGCGCCTTAACCTGTTTTGAAAGTCGCGCGGACCTCTTGGCAGGCTTTGCCTGCCTGGGTCTTTGCATGTAGCAGGTTCTTGTCGCAAAACCGCCGGACACTTTTGCGGAACCTGCTTATGTTAAGGCTCAATGGGGGTCAATCGCGCCTGCGTCATGGGACGACGCAGTCAAGGGAATTTGGACGGGTAATCTGATGACTCCTATGGAAAAGGCGGGGTGGACGCCGCTGCCGCATTCGGACGAGGATCTGGAGCGGTCGAAGAGCGTACCGGACACGCCGCAGACACGTGCCGAAACCTACCGGCTCGCCTGGAACGATCCTGACTTCATGACGCGGCGCGAGTTGCGCGCGGTCAGGCTGCAGCTCGAACTCCTGAAACCGGAAATGATCCTGGCCGAACGCGGCATTCGCTCGACGGTGATCCTGTTCGGCGGCGCGCGCCTGCCGGAACCCGGCGGCGAGGCCTGGGCAGCCAAGAACGAGACGCAGAAGAAGAACCTCGAGGAGAACAGCAAATACTACGAGGAAGCCCGCAAATTCGCCCGCCTCTGCTCGCAGCAGTCGGCTACCTCCTATTACCGCGAATATGTCGTGGTGACCGGCGGCGGGCCCGGCGTGATGGAAGCGGGAAACCGCGGCGCCGACGATGTCGGCGCGCCGTCGATCGGCCTCAACATCGTCCTGCCGCACGAGCAGGCGCCGAACATCTATGTGACGCCGGAGCTCTGCTTCAACTTCCATTATTTCGCTATCCGCAAGATGCATTTCGTCATGCGCGCCAAGGCGGTCGCGGTGTTTCCGGGCGGCTTCGGCACGATGGACGAATTCTTCGAGACGCTCACCCTGATCCAGACAGGGCGCATGGAGCGCGTGCCGGTGATCCTGTTCGGCAAATCCTTCTGGAAGCGGGCGATCGATCTCGATTTCCTCGCCGAGCAAGGCACGATCAGCCCCGGTGACCAGGACATCATCGACTTCGTCGACACCGCCGACGAAGCCTGGGAGATCATCAGCCGGTTCTACAAGTTAGGGGAGTAGGGCTGGGAGTCGGGGAATTGAAGAATTGAAGAATGAGGGGATTGCGGCTCTGCGTTCGGATCGATCCCCAATTCGTCAGTTCTTCATTTCTTCATTTCTTCAATTCCCCAATTCCCCTCCCCCCTCCTCCACAATCGCCGTCAGAAACCCCGCCAGATCGTCGGTGACGAAATCGACATCATCCTCATTGGCCGGGTCGCGCTCCCAGATCTCGGAAAAGGTCGGCTCGAAATTGCGCGGCACGATAAGCACAGTGGTCATGCCGAGCGACTTCGGCACCGAGAGGTTACGGGCAAGGTCTTCGAACATCACCGCATTGTGGCCGGTGACGGCGTGGAGTTCGGCGAACTTCTCGTAGGTCTGGCGCGCCGGCTTGGGATTGAGCCCGGCGGCGACGATGTCGAAGATGTCGTCGAAATGGTCGAGGATGCCGAGCTGGCGCGCGGTGCGCTCGGCGTGCCTGCGGTCGCCATTGGTGAAGATGAATTTGCGGCCCGGAAGCTGCCGGATGGCGGTGCCGAGAACGGGATCTGGCACCAGCCATGAATAGTCGATGTCGTGGACCTTCTCGAGGAAATCGTCGGGGTCGATGCCATGGCGTGTCATCAGACCGTTCAGTGTCGTGCCATATTCGCGGTAGAGTTCCTTCTGCAGCTTGCGCGCGTCGTCGCGCGGCAGCGCCAGAAGTTCGCCGACATAGGCGGTCATCTTGACGTCGATCTGCGAGAACAGGTTCGAATGATGCGGATAAAGCGTGTTGTCGAGGTCGAACACCCAATCGGTGACATGGGCGAAGCGGGCGGGGTCAGGGAGCGTGGTCATGCGATCCTTATGGCATGAAACGGGCCGCCTGAAAGAGACTTTATCCACAACTTCTGCTCGCTGAGGTTGCGTAAATCGCGTCACGATTAAAATTTTATGCATCCGGGAAAGGTGGCCTTCAGGGCTTGCTGGCAGAGAGGCAGTCTTGTGGGAGCAAGCGATGAACAGCATAATACTGAGATCCGCCGCCGTTGCTTTCGCCTCTGTCGCGGCCTCTCTCCTGCTGACCCTGATCATCGTTCCGGCGATGGGATTTCCGGTCAACCGCACGATCTGGCTGACCTCCACGCTCTGTCCGCTGGTGCTGGCATGGGTCGCCAGCGCAAGCACTTTCTGGCAAAGCGACAGGCTGAAAAACGCGCATCGCGACCTCGCCCGCGCCCATGCCCAGCTCGCTGCCGCGCATCGCCGCCTGGCGGAAAAGGCAAGCCGCGACGACATGACCGGCATGCTCAACCGGGAAAGCTTCTTTGCCGCGCTCGACGCTTCGCGCCGCAAGTCCGATCGCGGCGCGCTGCTGATCATCGACGCCGACCACTTCAAGAAGATCAACGATAATTTTGGCCACCTGACCGGCGATGACGCGCTGCTTCTGATCGCCAGCGCGATCCAGCGCGGCGTGCGCAGCGGCGATGTGCTCGGCCGCATCGGCGGCGAGGAGTTCGGCGCCTTCCTTATCGGCGCCACCGAGCAGGAGGCCAAGCGCGTCGCCGAGCGCATTCGCCGCGAAGTCGAGCTGATCCGCTTCCGGCCCGTCGACGAGCGGACCATTCCGCTCACGGTCAGCATCGGCGGCACCATCTGCGGCGAGGAAGCCAGTGTGTCGGAGCTGATGCGCGCCGCCGACCGGCGCCTCTACCAGGCCAAGCATCAGGGCCGAAACCTGACGATCCTAGATACGGATATCTCCGCGGCGGCGTGATCCGATCCGCCACAACCCGCCCGTTAAGGAAATTCTAACGCTGTTTGCACTCGGTTGCGCCGTTTAGCCGGGTTTTCACTGCTTTGCGGCCAGACTTGGCACGATACTGGCTTCCACGGTGATGCATGTGTCGTTCCGGGAATTGCCGTTCTGGGAACGCCATGCAGTGCCGAAGCCCAGCCGAGAGACAGCCATGAGTTTCTTCATCAAAAAAATGTCACGCCGCGCGCTCGTGCAGGCGCTGATCGCATTGCCTGCTCTGTCTTTGTTCCGCAAGCTGCCTGATGCCGATGCCGCCGGTCCAAAGCCCGACCCGAACGAGATCGTCGAGGTCAATGGCTGGATCCTGAAACGGAGCGACCTGGCATGATCTTCGACAGCTACGAGGCGTATCGCGCCGCGAATTTCAGCCCGAAGGTCTGCATCCTCGGCTCCGGTCCGGCCGGCACGACCATTGCCCGCAAGTTGGGCGCGGCCGGCATTCCGGTGGTGGTGATGGAGGCCGGTCCGCGCGAATTCAGCGACGAGTCGCAGGACTTTTACCGGGGCAGCACGGTCGGGGATTTCTATTTCGATCTCGACATAACCCGGCTGCGGTTCATGGGCGGCAGTTCCAACCACTGGGCAGGCTGGTGTCGTGTGCTCGACAAGCAGGATTTCGAGCCGAGGGCCTGGGTACCCGATACGGGCTGGCCGATCCGCCGCACCGACATCGAACCCTATCTGCCGGAAGTGCGCGACATTCTCGACCTTCCGGCCCTCCGGCCCGATATGCCGATCTCGGACGACATTCGCTGGGTGCAGCTGATCAAGAGCCCGGCCGTGCGCTTCGCCGAGAAGTTCGGCGATGAACTCGACAAAGCCACGAACATTGCGGTGGTGCTCAACACTTGTGCCACCGAACTTGCCGGCGACGGCAAACGTGTGACGGGCGCCAGACTGTGGTCGAACGGGCAGGATGCCGGCTCCTTCAGTGCCGACTATTTCATCGTCTGCACCGGCGGGCTGGAGAATTCGCGGCTGCTTCTGTGGTCGAACCAGCGCTCGAACGGCGGCGTCGTGCCGAATGCGATGGCGCTTGGCCGCTACTGGATGGAACATCCGACCTTCGAGGGCGGCAATGCCATCCTGGCCAACTACAACGCGTTCGAGGTCGATGCCGTCAACGAGGCCTTCTTCTCGCCGACACTTACCGCCATGGAGCGGCTGCAGATCATGAATTTCGGCATCCGGCTGATCGAGACGCCATATCCCGGCGTCAAGAGCCTTATCGCCGACCTCGCCTGCACGGCGCCCGACATGGCCGAGTGGATGTCCTCCAAGCTCAGCCAGAGACTGCGCTGCGCTGCCCAGCTCTATGTCGCCTGGGAACAGGCGCCGCTGGCCTCCAACCAGATCGAGCTGTCGAAGACAGATGTCGACCATGCCGGCGTGCCGCGCATCGAGCTGCACTGGAAGAAATCCGAACTGGAACATCGCACCCTTCTCGAAGGGCTCAGACTGTTCGGCAAGACGCTGATCGAGAAGGATCTCGGCCGCGTGCGCATTGCCGACTGGATCAGCAATGGTCAGGACTATCCGACCGATGACGAAACGGCGGGCCATCACCATATGGGCGGCACGCGCATGGGCACCGACATCAGCAAGAGCGTGGTCGACGCCAACTGCAAGGTGCACGGCATGGACAATCTCTATGTCGGCGGCTCCTCGGTGTTCTGCACGTCGGGTCAATGCAACCCGACGACGACAATCACCGCGCTGGCCTGCCGGCTGGGCGAGCATCTGAGCAAAGTGGTCACCGCCTGACGGCTACAGGGCAACGTGCTGCCTAGAGCGTCGCCGGGTCAAGCGCCGGCTGGTCCTTGCGGCGGGCGACGATCGCCTCGAAATCGGCGGTCCGGAAGGCATCGCGCAAGGCGTCGAAGGACGGCAGCACGAAATAGGCTCGCTGGAATTTGTCGATCTCGTAGCCGGTGCGCATCACCGTTTCCAGGTCGAAGGGCACGTGGTGGGCGTCCTTGCCTTCGACCGCGAACTGCAGCTCGGTAAACGACGACATCAGGCCGGCGCCAAAGGCCTTTAGCGGCTGGCCGGCCTCCTGCATCAGGCCGTATTCGGCCGTGTACCAGTAGAGCCGGGAAATCATCTCGTCGCCGCCCAGCGCGATGATGTTGCCGGCCTTCTCGCCATACATCTGCATGAAATCGGCGAACACCGGTTGCGACAGCGCCGGCACGTGGCCGAAGAAGTCATGGAACATGTCGGGCTCGACAATGTAGTCGAGTTCCTGCCTGGTCCGCAGCCAGTTGGTGACCGGGAAGCGGCGATCGGCGAGATGATCGAAAAACGGGGCCGCGGGAATGAGCCCCGGCACCGCGACGATCTGCCAACCGGTCAGTTTGCGCAACTTGGCGCTGACCTCGTCGAAATCGGGAATACGGTCGAGCAGGCCAAGTTTTTCGACGCCGTCGAGATAGGAATGGTGGGCGAGCTTGCGCGTCAGCTTGGTCTGGCGGTCGCACAGCGTGCGCCACACCGCCTGCTCTTCTTCGCTGTAATCGTAACCCTGCGACACGGTGAAATCGGCACGGCAGACCGAGTAGTCGCCGCGCAATCCTTGCGCCGCGCAGTCGCGGGCATATTCGGCAACGCTCATCGTCGTCATGTTTTTCTCCTCGCAAATCATGAATGGCTGAAGGCTAAGCGGATTTGCGGAGGCAAATCGGTTTTGATGATGGCTGGAGTTCAGAAATCGGGATAATATTCACTCAGAAATTCCCAACAAGGAGTGAAAATGCCTCAATTCGACGATTTCGAGATCAAGATGCTCGATGTCCTGCAGCGCGACGGGCGCAAGCCGGTTTCCGAGCTGGCGCAAGAGATCGGCCTGTCGACGACGCCGTGCGCGCGGCGCTTCGAGGCGCTGCAGGAGACCGGCATCATTGGGGGATTTGCCGCGGTGATCAGCCGTCGCGCGGTCGGCCTGATGGTCGAGGTGTTCATCCAGGTTCGCCTCGTCAGCCACAGCGACGGCTCGCCGGAAAGCTTCATCGCCGCCGTGCAGCGCATGGACGAGGTGTCCTCGTGCTGGACGATGACCGGCGACCATGACTTTCTGCTGCATGTCATGGTGCCGTCGGTCGACGAACTCAACGCCTTCGTCATGCACCGGCTGATGCGGCTCGACGGCGTGCGCGACGTCCACACGCAGTTGGTGCTGCAGAACATCAAGGGGCCGGGCCATGTGCCGCTCGGGCATCTCAGGCGATGACAATGCCTCCCTTCGCACTCCTTGGGGAAAAGCTGCACGCAAACTGCTGAAACGGGCCAAGCACGCGTCGATATCGCCGGCCAGCTTGCGCGGATCAACTGCCCAAGAGGTCCGCCATGAAAATCGTCCTGATCAATCCGCCGCACACCGCAATCGGCAGCCGCGTGCCCGACGATCACCTGCCGCCGCTCGACCTGCTGGCGATCGGCGGGCCGCTGATCGATGCCGGGCACGAAGTACGACTCGTCGACGCCGAGTTCGGGCCGATGGTTCGACTCGCGCCGACGACATCGTACGCGACGCCGACATCCTGCATCTTTACCGCGAGGCCGGCGTCATCCGCTGGCTGCTCGGCATGGAAAACACGGACGAACGGACGCTTCAACTGATCCGCAAGGGCGGCAGCACCTCATCCGACCGCGAAGCGATAAGGCTGCTGCGCCTCAACGGCATCCTGTCCATGGCAACCTGGGTGGCCGGCTTCGAGGACGAAGGATTTCGCGACCTGTGGCGCGGCTTTCGTCAACTGATCGCCTACGACCCGGACCAGATCCAGGCGCTGTATGTGACGCCGCATCGCTGGACGCCGTTCTTCCGCATCGCGCGGGATCGCAAGGTGATCCAGCAGGATGCGCGCCTGTGGGACTACAAGCACCAGGTGCTGCAGATGACGCGGCTGAAACCTTGGATGCTGTTCTTCAGCGTCAAGCTGATCGAGCTGGCGGTGCAATCACGGCCGAAGGCGCTGGCCCGCATCCTGTTCTACGAGGATCCCGAGCAGCGCCATTCGATGCGCTGGTACACACAGATGGGCCGCCGCGTCTGGTTCCGCGAGGTCTGGGGCTTTCTGGTCCGCGACATCAGGGTAAAAGACGGCCCGACGCTGGCGGAATTCTGGGGCGAGCCGCAGGACGCCGAGGAGGAATCGATGCTTACTCACCATCCACACGAAAACCACCAGAATTTCCGACGCAGCGTATGGCACGCCCAACGGGGCTGCCGGTGGAATGAGCCACCGGTCGCTCAGGGTGTATCGAGATTCAGGTCAGGACGAGCCGAAAACGGTGGATTCCGAGAGCCGGAGCGGAGCGTACTTTTGTACGTGAGCACCGGAAGCGCAGGAAGCTACCGTTTGCAGGCCGGCATCACCTGAATCTCGATACACCCTAGGGCACGATCAGCGTGCCGGCACCGTGTTCGGTGAACAGTTCCAGCAGCACCGCATGCGGCGTCTTGCCGTTGAGGATGACGACACCTTCGACGCCGCGCTCGATCGCTTCGATGCAGGTCTCGACCTTGGGGATCATGCCGCCCGACACCGTGCCGTCCTTGATCAGCGCCTTGGCCTCGGCCACGGTCAGCTCGTCGATCAGCTTCTTGTTCTTGTCGAGCACGCCCGGCACGTCCGTCAGGAACAGCAGGCGCGTCGCCTGGCAGGCGCCGGCAATGGCGCCGGCGAAGGTGTCGGCATTGATGTTGTAGGTGTGGCCGTCGCGGCCTGGCGCCACCGGCGCCAGCACCGGGATCATTTCGGAGCGTGCCAGAAGATCGAGCAAGGTTCGGTCGACCTCGACCGGCTCGCCGACGAAGCCGAGATCGAGCACGCGCTCGATGTTGGAGTCCGGATCGATCATGGTCTTGCGGGCCTTTTCGGCAAACACCATGTTGCCGTCCTTGCCGCATAGGCCGATCGCCCATTCGCCCTCGGCGTTGATCAGCGCGACGATCTCCTTGTTGATCGAACCGGCCAGCACCATTTCGACGATCTCGACCGTCTTCTGGTCGGTGACGCGCAGGCCGCCCTCGAACTTGGATTCGATGCCCATCTTGGCCAGCATGGCGCCGATCTGCGGGCCGCCGCCATGGACGACGATCGGGTTGACGCCGGATTGCTTGAGGAGCGCGATGTCGCGGGCGAAGGCCTTGCCGAGTTCGATATCGCCCATAGCGTGGCCGCCATATTTCACCACGACCGTCTTGTGCTCGTAGCGCTGCATGTAGGGCAGCGCCCGCGACAACAGGGCTGCCTGCATTTCGGCGGTGGCGGTTATTTCCGTCATCGGCTTGGTTCCCTGGAGATCGGTAAGGACGGCGGCGTCTTAGCGGGAATTGGCGCCGCCCGCAAATGGCTTTGCTGTCATATTCGAGCGCTTCACGACCTCGTCATCGTGTCGGCACCATCAGCGGCGCCCTGCGGCCCAACCAACCCGAGATCTTCTCCATCTGCGCGGCGAGCGACAAAAGCGTCTCCTCGTCGCCCGGACGGCCCGCAGCCTGGATGCCGATCGGCAGGCCGGCGTCGGTGACATGGACCGGCAGGGCTATCGACGGCTGGCCGCTGACATTCTGGATCGCAGGCCAATGGGTGAACCAGAGGCTCTTGTCCATCAACTGGCCGAAGAACGGCTTCAGCTTCAGCAAGGGCGTCAGATGAAGCTTGTCGAGCAGGTTCTCGATGAGTTCGTCGGCGCCTTTCGGATCCATGGCGCCGCAGGCAAGCGGCGGGTGGGCAATGACCGGCATCAGCACGGCGTCATACCGCGCGGTTTCCGAAATCAGGCGTCGCGAGGCGGCATGCAGCCGCTGCAGGTCGGCATAGGTTTCGCCGGCCGACACCAATTCGCCGAAGCGGGCGAGCACGCGCGTCGCCCGCTCGATGTCGCCCGAAACGGAACGGCCGACACGCAGCGCTTGCGCACGCATCGTGCCGGCGACGGCGGAGGCAACCGTCCTGCAGAAATCGGCGAAGAAATCGCGGCCGATAAAGGGTAGGTCGATCTCCTCGACCGTATGGCCGCCCTCGCGAGCAAGCGCCACCGCCGTGTCGAGCGCCTTGAGCGTCTCGTCCGAGATCGGCAGGCCAAGCGGCGATTTGCGATACACGGCCAGGCTGAGCTTGCCGGGATCGCGCGCGGCAGCGGCCGCGAACGTGCCCTTCGGCGACGGCGCGGCATAGGGCGACAGGAGGTCGGGCCCATGGGTGAGGTCGAGCAGCAGCGCGCAATCGCGCACCGAACGGGTGAGCGCATGATCGACGACCATGCCGTACCAGCTTTCGCTCACCAGGGGCGTCAGCGGGGTGCGGCCGCGCGACGTCTTCAGACCGACAAGCCCGGTGCAGGCGGCAGGCACGCGGATCGAGCCGCCGCCATCGGAGGCATGCGCCACCGGCACGACGCCGGCGGCGACCAGTGCAGCCGCACCTCCGGACGAGCCGCCGCTGGTGTGACCGGTGTTCCACGGATTGCGGGTGATGCCGAAGGCCCTGGATTCGGTCATCAATCGAAGCCCGTGCTCCGGCGATGTCGAGGTGACGATCGGGATAAGCCCGGCAGCGAGATAGCGGTCGGTCAGCACCGAATTGACATCGGCCAGCCATGCCGGAATGCGGCTGCCGCCATGCGTCGGCACGTCCTTGATGGCGATGCCGAGATCCTTGATGGCGAAGGGAACGCCGGCCAGCGGCAGCGAGCGGTCGACGGCCTTCGCACGCGCCCGCGCGGCATCGTAGAGCGGCTCGGCCGTGGCGTTGATGTCGGGCCGGGTGGCCTCGGCGCGGGCAATCGCGGCGTCGGTCAGCTCGACGGCCGAAACCTCGCCCTTGCGGACCAGATTGGCGAGGCCTGTCGCGTCTTGCGCCCACAGTGTATGTTCAACCGACATGCGCGCCCCCAGCACCGCCAGCAAGCTAGCCAGTGGCGACTTCATTGGCAATCGAGGGATAGGCCCGGGTTGGCGACACGCAAGGCTTGGGCGTGCACAAGGTTATTTCCTCCGTTGCAAATACATTGCAATCGCCTAACTTGCCGCAGATGACGCCGCAGGACATCACCAAGCTGATCGTTCGGACTTCGATGAAGGATCGGGCCGCATTCGATCTGCTTTACCGGCAGACCAGCGCGAAACTTTTTGGCGTCTGCCTTCGTGTATTGAACGACCGGGGAGATGCGGAAGAAGCGCTGCAAGAGGTCTTCGTCAAGATATGGACGAAGGCTGACCGTTTTGCTGTTTCCGATCTAAGCCCGATCTCCTGGCTGGTGGCAATCGCGCGCAATCATGCGATCGATCGCATCAGAGCGCGGCGCAAACCCGCCGCCGATATCGATGCCGCGCTCGACGTGGCCGATCCGGCGCCGGGGCCTGAAGCGATGGCGGTGGCGGGCGACGAATCCGAACGTATCCACCATTGTCTCGATGAATTGGAGAAGGACCGGGCAGCCGCCGTCCGGGGTGCCTATCTCAAGGGCGAGAGCTATGCCGAACTGGCGGAGCGCCATGGCGTGCCGCTGAACACGATGCGTACATGGCTGCGCCGCAGCCTGTTGAAACTCAGAGAATGTCTGGAAAGATGACGCTGGCAGAAGACACAGGACCGGAACGGGGAGGCGACGACCTGCTTGCCGCCGAATACGTTCTCGGCGTGCTCGATGCCGACGGACGCCAGATCGTCTCCCGCCGCATCGATGCGGATACGGTTTTCGCCCGTCTTGTCGAGGGATGGGAGGTCAATTTTTCACCGCTGGCTGCCGCCTATCTGGAGATCGAGCCGCCGGCTTCGATCAAGCCTGCGATCGATCGCCGCCTGTTCGCGTCCGCCGCTTCCGTGACCACGCCCGCCGAATCGCGCGGCGGCCTGTGGTCCAGCCTCGCCTTCTGGCGCGGACTTGCCGCAGCCGCGGTTGCGGCACTGGCGATTTACATCGCCGTGCCAGTCCTCAACCCGCCGGTCGAGCAGCCGCAGGCGCGCCTCGTCGCTTCGCTGGCCGCGGATGGCAGCGATGTCAAATATCTTGCGGTCTACGACGCCGCGCATCACGAAGTCGGCCTGTCGCATGTCTCCGGTGAGCGCGCTTCCGGCAAGGACTTCGAGCTGTGGATGATCGAGGGCAAGAACCCGCCGGTCTCGATGGGCGTCATTCCGGTCGGGTCGACGGCGCACATCGTCGTCTCGCCGGCGGCCCAGCAGAAGCTTGCCCAAGGCGCGGTGCTTGCCGTCAGCCTCGAGCCGTCAGGCGGTTCGCCGACCGGACAGCCGACCGGACCGGTGGTCGCAGCCGGCGACCTGAAGAGTATCTGACCGCTCTGCGCGCCTGAAAAATCACAACAGACTATCATAAGTCTATCTTTCGCTGAGCACGCCGATAGACAGCATGTCGGCCGGCGACCTAATGTTCGGAAAAATCCCTCTGGCGCCATGGATAAAATCAAAATCACAATATTTCTGAAACTCGGGCGATTTTGTTCCGTATCTCCTCGCGTCCCCAAAGATGGGAAGAGAAAAACCCGAGGAGTTTGACATCATGCGTAGATACGCCACCCTTTTGCTCGCCGGCACGATCGCCGTTTCCGCTCTTGCCACCGCCGCCTATGCCGAAAACCCGATGGTTGGCGGCGCCGCGATGTTTGCCGACAAGAACATCGTCGAGAACGCCGTGAACTCGAAGGATCACACCACGCTGGTCGCCGCCGTGAAGGCCGCCGGCCTTGTCGAGACGCTGCAGGGCGCCGGTCCGTTCACCGTGTTCGCGCCGACCAACGAGGCCTTCGCAGCCCTTCCGGCCGGCACGGTCGAGACGCTGCTCAAGCCCGAAAACAAGGACAAGCTCACCAAGATCCTGACTTGCCATGTCATCGGCGCCAAGGCGATGGGAGCGGATGTGGCCGCGATGGCCAAGGCTGACGGCGGCACCCACAAGGTCAAGACGGTCGGCGGCTGCGAGCTTTCGCTCAAGGCCGACGGCGGCAAGGTCACGGTCACCGACGAGAACGGCAATGTCGCCAATGTGACGATCGCCGATGTCGAACAGTCCAATGGCGTCATCCACGTCATCGACAAGGTTCTGCTCCCTAAAATGTAAAAAGGGGGGCCAAGATGTAACAAGGGGCTTGCTGCCGGCGAACTGACGGCAAGGACCCTCCGTCGATTGCATGATCCCGCTCCCGTGATCCGCAATTGACCCGCGCACTCCGCGTCGTCCACGTGCAGATGTGGGACGGCGCGGAGTGTTCGTTCGGGGGTCACCGTCACCGGGTTTTGATTTCCGCGCGGCGGTATAGTTTGGCAAGAGGACATCAGGAGGAACTGGTCATGAACCGTCGCGATTTTCTTTTGAGCGGTGCCGCCGCCATCGGCGTGATCGGGGCCGCGGCAACGATACTGCGCATGGGCGATCCGCAGGCAGCACAAGCGGCCGAGACGTTCGAGATCGCCAAGACCGACGCCGAGTGGAAAGCCATCCTGTCGCCGGCCGCTTTCGACGTGCTGCGCAAGGAAGGCACTGAGTATCCCGGCACCAGCCCGCTGCTCAACGAACATCGCAAGGGCATTTTCGCCTGTGCCGGCTGCGACCTGCCGGTCTATTCGTCCGAGACGAAATTCGATTCCGGCACCGGCTGGCCCAGCTTCTGGCAAGAGATCCCCAAGGCGATCGGCACGACCGTGGACCGGTCGCTCGGCATGACGCGCACAGAGGCACATTGCCGCCGCTGCGGCGGCCATCTCGGTCACGTCTTCGACGACGGCCCGGCGCCGACCGGCCTGCGCCACTGCATCAACGGCGTGGCACTGACCTTCAAACCCGCCACGGCTTGAGACCATAAACTGGAATGCAAAAAACTCCGGGCTTGCGGCCCGGAGTTTTTTGCGCGGTCAGAGCTTTTCGGGCTTGGACTGGAGGAGCTTCCCGAAACAGCTGCCGCTTACGGATCTCTTGTTTAATGCCCGCCGCCACCACCACCGGCCGCGGCCGGCTTGCGGATCAGCATGGTGAACAGGCCAAGCGTCGCAAACAGCACCGTCAGCATGAAGAACACGTCCATGAAGGACAGCAACGCCGCCTGCTGCTGCACCATGCCAGACAGCTTGGAGATCGCAGCGCTTGTCGCGTCGAGGCCGGGGGTCTGCTCGAAATTGAGCGTCATGTTCTGCAGCTTGGTCTGCGCGGCTTCACTGCCCCACTGCACATGCTCGGAGAGCCTTGCGTAGTGGAAGGCATTGCGGTCGATCAGCACGGTGTTGATCAGGGCGAGGCCGACGGCACCGCCAAGGTTGCGGGTGAGGTTGAACAGGCCGGACGCATTCTTCAGCCGCTCGGGCGGCAGCGTGCCGAGCGCGATGTTGTTGATCGGAACCATGCACAGCATCATCGAACAGCCGCGCAGGATCTGCGGGATGAGCAGCTCGTAGAAATCCCAGTCGGCGGTCAGATGCGTCATCCACCAGGTGCCGGTGGCGAAACCGAAGAAGCCGACCATCATCATCAGGCGCGGGTCCATCTTGTTCGACAGGATGCCCGAAATCGGCGCAGTGAAGAACATGGCCAGGCCGCTGACGAACAGCGCCTCGCCGATCATCATCGAATCGTAGCCGCGGATGCGCCCGAGGAACACCGGATAGAGATAGGTCAGGCCGTAGAGGCCGATGCCGATGACGAAGGAAAACAGCGAGCCGAAGGCAAAGTTGATGTTGGTGAAGGCCTTCAGGTCGACGATCGGCTCCTCGGCGGTGAACACGCGCCAGAAGAACAGCACCGCGCCGATGGTCATGACGATGGCGCAGATGAAGACGCCCTGGTCCTGCAGCCAGTCATTGTTGGGGCCTTCCTCCAGCACATATTCCATGCAGCCCAGGAAAGCCGCCATGCCGGCGAGGCCCCACCAGTCGAACTTGCTGAACAGCTTGAGGTTGGGCTTGTCGAAGTCGATCAGCGTCCAGGCCGCCGTTGTCACCAGGATGCCGGGCACGACATTGACCAGGAACAGCCAATGCCACGACATGGCATGGCTGATATAGCCGCCGACGGTCGGGCCGATGGTCGGCGCCAGCGTCGCCACCAGGCCGATCATAGGCGAGACGACGGCGCGGCGCGAGGGCGGGAAGATGGTGAAGGCAGCGGCAAAGACGCTCGGTATCATGCCGCCGCCGATGAAGCCCTGGACGGCGCGGTAGACGATCATCTGGTCGATGTTGGTGGCGGTCGCCGCCAGCGCACTGGCCGCGGTGAAGCCTGCCGCCGAGATCGTGAACAGCACGCGCGTCGACAGCATCCGGCTGAGGAAGCCCGACAGCGGGATCATCACCACTTCGGCGATCAGATAGGCGGTCTGCACCCACGGGATTTCGTCGGAGCTGGCGCTCAGGCCGGCCTGTATCTCGGCCAGCGAGGCGGAGACGATCTGGATGTCCAGGATGGCCATGAACATGCCGAACACCATCGCCAGGAAGGCGATGACGCGCCGCGTCGAGATGGTGTCAGGCACAGCCGGCCTCGCCGGCGGTGCTCCTGCTGTCAGGGTTGCGGTTGCCATGGCATTGCTCCCGGCCGCCGCTCAGTTCGCGGCCACTGAGCCCGACCCGGATGGGGCGGTGCGGCTGTCGACGGCGACGATGACGCTCAGGCCGGCGCGCAGCTTGCCGCTCTTCAGCACATCTGCCGGCACATCGATGCGGACCGGAACGCGCTGCACGACCTTGGTGAAGTTGCCGGTAGCATTTTCGGGCGGCAGCAGCGAGAACACGGCACCCGAAGCCGGCGCCAGCGACGAGACGGTTCCCTCGAAGTCCTGGCCGTCGGTCGCATCGACCGAGATCTTGACCTTCTCGCCGGGAACCAGCCGGGCAAGCTGCGTCTCCTTGAAGTTGGCGATGATGTAGAGCTTGTCCATCGGCACGATGACGGCGAGCTTCTGGCCGGGGCTGACGAGGTCGCCCTGTTCGACCGAGCGGTTGCCGACGATACCGTCATAAGGCGCCTTGAGCACGGTGAAGGAAAGATCGCGCAGCGCCTTGTCATGGCTGAGCTGCAGGGACGCCAGCGTGCTCGCCGATTCCGCGCGTTGCGCCTGCAGCACGCCGATATTGGCCTGCGCGGCGGCAATCTGTGCGTCGGCGCCGACAAGGGCGGCATCGGCCTGCTGGACCGCGGTCTGGGCGTCGTCCAGCTGCGCCTGCGTGCCGACATGCGTCTTGAGCAGCTGCGAGGCGCGCGCCTCGACCTTGGCTGCATTGTCGGCCGCGGCCTGGTCGGCGACCTTCTGCGCCTGGGCCTGCTGCAGCGAGGCGCGGGCTGCGTCGGTCTGGGCGTCGATACGGTCGAGCGTCTTGCTCAAGGTGGCGATCTGCGCCTCGGCCTGGGCCACGGCAATCTTGTAATCGCCGTCATCGACGACGAGCAGCGGATCGCCGGCCTTGACCGACTGGTTCTCGCTGACCTTGACCTGATCGACATAGCCGGAAATCTTGGGCGAGATGAACGCCATGTCGGCCTGGACATAGGCGTCGTCCGTCGAGATCATGAAGCGGCCCGTGGTCCAGTAATCGTAACCATACCAGGCGCCGGCGCCCAGCAAGGCAACGCCGATAATCGGCAGCAGAAAGGAGCGCACCGAGCGCTTCTTCTTGACCGGAGCCTCTGCCGGCGGCGACGAGACGGGCTGGACAGGCATATCCGGCGCTTCCGTCGCGGGCGCGACCTTGGCGTTTGGGAAGGGACGGACTTCAGCTGTGGTCGGCGCGTTCGAGGACATGACATCTCTCTAAAGTTATAATATGATACTGAACCGTTCGGTTCGATCCGGCCGTTGACATAGCGCGTAAAGAGGACCATATCAAGGGCAATCGAACCGCTTGGTTCGAATTATTTCCGAGGTGTGACTTTCATGGCCGAGACTCCGCCCAATGTAGAAAACGAGTCGTGCGACGACCTGTTGGAAAGCTTGCGCCGTGGCCGCCCGGCCGCGGGGCAGGATCCGGTCAAGCGCAGCCAGATCATCGACGGCGCCCGTCGTGTCTTCATCGACAAGGGCTTCGAAGCCGCCTCGATGAACGACATCACCCGCGAGGCCGGTGTCTCCAAGGGTACGATCTACGTCTACTTCGCCAACAAGGAAGAGCTGTTCGAAGCGCTGATCGAGGAAGAGCGCGGCACCATCTTCAAGAACATGTATGACGTGCTGGACAAATCCGACAACCTGCGCGAGACGCTGGTGAAGTTCGGCAAGGTGCTGGCCCTCAAGATCACGTCGGCCAAGGTGATCCAGGCGCAGCGCACGGTGATCGGCGCATCCGACCGGATACCCGACATGGGCGCGCGGTTTTACGAACGCGGTCCCAAGCGTGGCCACGACAAGGTCGCGGCGTTTCTCAATGCCGCCATCGAGCGCGACCTGCTGCGCATCGACGACGTCGATCTTGCCGCCTATCAGTTCACCGAACTGTGCCTGGCCGGTCTGTTCCGCCAGTGCATCTTCGCCTATCGCACGAAAGCCCCGACCCAGGACGAGATCGACCGCATCGTCAGGTCAGGCGTCAGCATGTTCCTGAAGGCATACGGCACCGAAAGGCTTGTGGCGGAAGAAGGCCATCAGACGATTGCTGTCGAGGCCAAGCCCTAGGCCATGCTCTGCCCTAGCTAGACCGTGCTCTAAGGTGTGGATGCTTTAGCCGCCATTCGCCGCGAGCACGATCGCGGCCTGCAATTCCTGAAGGCCCTCGGCCTTTTCAGAAGAGGTGGCCAGCACGAATGGGAACGCCGCCGGCCGCTTCTTGATCTTTGCCAGCGTCTCCTCGATCAGCCGCGGCACGCCGGCGGTCTTGATCTTGTCGGTCTTGGTCAGCACGATCTGGTAGGACACCGCCGCCTTGTCGAGCAACGACAGCACTTCATCGTCCTTGGCCTTGATGCCGTGGCGGGCGTCGATCAGCACATAGACACGCTTCAGCGTGACGCGGCCCTTGAGATAGTCGAAGACCAGCTTGGTCCACTCGTCGACTTTCTCCTTCGGCGCGGTGGCGTAGCCGTAGCCCGGCATGTCGACCAGCGCCAAGGGCGGCAGGTCGGCGCCCTCACCCGAAAATCCGTCCGGCACGAAATAGTTGAGCTCCTGCGTGCGCCCCGGCGTGTTGGAGGTGCGCGCCAGCCCCTTCTGGTTGACCAGCGCGTTGATCAGCGACGACTTGCCGACATTCGAGCGGCCGGCAAAGGCGATTTCCGGCGGCCCTTCCGGCGGCAGGAATTTCATGGCCGGCACGCCGCGGATGAAGATCCACCCGCGCGTGAACAGTTCGGTGCCGATTATGCTGCTGTTCAGAGCGTTCAAGCTGCTGCCTCCAGAAGAGAGATATTGGCACCCCGGATAGCATCGAGGTTGCGGCTGACCTTGTCCACCGGCCAGTCCCACCACGCCACCGCCAGCAGCCGCCTGATTGTCCGGTCGTCGAAACGCATCTTTACCACCTTGGCCGCGTTGCCGGCGACAATCGCATAGGGCGGCACGTCATGTGTCACCACCGACTTCGCAGCGATGATGGCGCCGTGGCCGATTTCCACGCCGGGCAGGATCACCGCCTCCATGCCGATCCAGACGTCGTTGCCCACGATTGTGTCGCCGCGCACTTCCCTGGACCATGTCGCCGGGTCAAAGCCCTTTTCCCAACCATGGCCGAAAATATTGAACGGGTAGGTCGAAAAGCCGGACATGGCGTGGTTGGCGCCGTTCATGACGAAGCGCGCGCCCTCGGCGATGGCGCAGAACCTGCCGATGATCAGCTTGTCGCCTATGAACGGATAATGATGCAGGACGCATTTCTCGGCGAATTTGTCCGGCCCGTCCGGATCGTCATAGTAGGTGAAGTCGCCGATCTCGATGTTCGGCGCGTTCACCAGCCCCTTGAGGAAGCCGACGCGGGTATGCATCGGGATCGGGTGCTTGATGTCTGGGTTGGGTCCGTCCATGTCGAAATCCGTCAGAGAAATGGCCGCCAGGCGCATCCGAAACTCGAACGCGCCCGTTCAAAATAGCGTGATCCGCCCTATAGCACCAATCGGGCGACGAGCGAGCTTTCCTTGACGGCCTTGCTCATTTGCTGCCGCGGCAAATCACGATCGGATCAGACAGCGCACTGTCGAAATCGCTGCCCTGATAGACGGCGACATTCGCGGCGCCGGGCGGCAGCATGAAGCTGCCTTCGAGGATTTTCTGTTCGCCGGCCGGCATGTGGAGAGCCCAGCTATAGGTGCAAAACCGAGGCGACGCCTGGGGTTCGACGTGGCTGCAGTTCAATTGCGCGCCACCCAGCATGGCGGCGCCGCCGCAGCTGACGGCGTCCTTTGCGAGCGCAATGCCGGCCATCCCGCAATGGCCGCCACGGTCGCGATCTTCAGCCAATTCATCCTCGTATCCTCGCCCCGGCAACGGCCTGCTACCTGAGCCTTTTTGTGGGTCGCAGCCCATATGTCATTTTTCCAGGCGGGCTTAATCCGTCTTGCGCACCGCGTCCAGCGGGATTATGTGCATGATGATAATAAGCATGCTCACTAAAAAGTCTCGCCGAACAACCCCAGTACCTCCCATGCCATCGTCACCCAACATCAGCTTCGTGCTGCACGATGTCGCGCGCCTGCTTCGAAAGCGGTTCGAGCAGAGGTCGCGGGCATCGGGGCTGGCCCGCGCCCAGTGGCAGGTGCTGGCCTATCTCTGCCTGCATGAAGGCATCCACCAGAGCAAGCTGGCCGATCTTATCGAGATCACGCCGATCACGCTCGCCCGGCTGCTCGACAAGATGGAGGCAAGCGGCTTCATCGAGCGCCGGCCCAATCCCGCTGACCCCCGGGCATGGCTGCTCTACCTGAAGCCGCATGCCCATCCGCTCATCGAAATCATGCGCAGCAATGGGCAGAAGACGCGTGACGAGGCCTTCGTCGGCCTTCCCACGGATGCGCAACCGCATCTGCTGCAAACCCCATCCCTCATCAAATCCAATCTGCTCGCGGCTTGCGCCCAACCTGCCGCCGACCGGGAGAAAACACATGGCTGAATCAACCTCACCAAAGAAGCCTGTCGAAGAAGACGGATCCGCCGCCGACCGGGCGCGCGACCAGGTCATCCGACTGGACAGCGAACGCGAGCAAAGGCGAGCCAGCACCGTCATCGACAATGGCGAGCTCGAAGCACCGGTCGCCCTGGAGCCGGCGGCGCTCGAGGCTCCGTCCAAGGAGCCACGCCAGGCCGGGGTTGCGGAGGCGC
The DNA here is from genome assembly GCF_003997495.1 of Mesorhizobium sp. M7A.F.Ca.US.008.03.1.1. Lineage (GTDB taxonomy): Bacteria > Pseudomonadota > Alphaproteobacteria > Rhizobiales > Rhizobiaceae > Mesorhizobium. The sequence continues at coordinate 32,677 of NZ_RZRU01000021.1, forward strand.
CTCCGGCGCCGGTCAAGCCCAAGCGCGGCCGGGCACGGCCGATCCTGTTTGCCCTGCTTCCGGTCGCGCTGGTCGTCGGCGGCTATTACTACGTCATCGGCGGTCAGGTCATGACATCCGACAATGCCTACATCCAGGCGCAGTCGCTCGGCGTTTCCACCGATGTCTCCGGCACTGTGTCCGAGATCGACGTGCACGAGAACGAGGCGGTGAAGAAGGACCAGGTGCTTTTCCGGCTGCGGCCGGCCTCTTTCGAAACTGCTCTTGCCGCCGCCCAGGCGCAGCTCGGCACGGTGCGCAATCAGGTGCTGACCCTGCAGGCGAGCTACCAGCAGTCGCAGGCGCTGATCGAGGAGGCGCAGGCCGACATTCCCTATTATGAGGCCGCTTTCCAGCGCCAGCAGGATCTGCTCAAGACCTCCACCTCTTCCAAGGCGACCTTCGACAGCGCCCAGCACGACCTCGTCGCCGCCCGCCAGAAAGTGTCCGTTGCCCAAGCGCAGGCACAGGCGACGCTTGCCCAGCTCGGCGGCGACGCCAGCCAGCCGCTGGAGAAGAACCCGTTCTACCTTCAGGCGCAGTCGGCGGTCGACGACGCCCAGCGCAACCTTACCGATTCCATCGTCAAGGCGCCGTTCGACGGCATCGTCACCAATGTCGACGCGCTTCAGGTCGGCAAGTACCTGCCGGCTTCGCAGCCGGCGTTCAGCCTGATTTCGGCGACCGATCTGTGGATCGCTGCGGAGCCGAAGGAAACCGAACTGACCTATGTGCGGCCGGGACAGACAGCGACGATCAGCGTCGACAGCTACCCCGGTGCCGTCTGGCACGGCACGGTCGCCTCGATCAGCCCGGCGTCATCGTCGAGCTTCTCGCTGCTTCCGGCGCAGAACACCACCGGCAACTGGGTCAAGGTCGTGCAGCGCATTCCGATGCGCGTGACGGTGGACGATCTCCAGGGCAAGCCGCCACTGCGTGGCGGGATGAGCGTCGTGGTCGGCATCGATACCGGCCATGCGCGCGGCCTGCCGGACTTCGTGACGGACGTCCTCGGCCGGTTCGGACAAAAGTCATGACCGGCGCGTCCGCGACAGGTGGCGTGGTCGCCAATCGCGGCGCCATCACCGCCTGCGTGATCCTGGCCGTGATCATGCAGGCGCTGGACACGACCATCGCCAATGTGGCGCTGCCCTATATCCAGGGCAGCGTTTCGGCGAGCGCCGACCAGATAAACTGGGTGCTGACGTCCTACATCGTGGCGGCCGCCGTCATGACGCCGCCTTCGGGCTATCTTGCCAACCGTTTCGGCCGCAAGCGCATCCTTTTGATATCCATCACCGGCTTCGTCGTCGCGTCGGTACTGTGCGGCTTTGCGCAGTCGCTGCCGCAGATCGTCGGATTCCGCCTGTTGCAAGGCCTGTTCGGCGCGGCCCTGGTGCCGCTGGCGCAGAGCATCCTGCTCGACATCTACAGCGTCGAGGAGCGCGGCTCGGCGATGGCGCTGTTCGGCGTTTCAGTGATGGTCGGACCGGTGCTCGGACCGGTCATCGGCGGCTGGCTGACCGAGAATGTCAGCTGGCGCTGGGTGTTCTACATCAACGTCCCGATCGGCGCCCTGGCCTTCGCCGGCGTGTCGATGTTCGTCCAGGAAGCCAAGACGGACCTCAAGGCGAGGCTGGACTGGCTGGGCTTCGGCATGCTCAGCGTCACCATCGCATCGCTGCAGATGTTCCTCGATCGCGGCGAGCAGCTCAACTGGTTCTCATCGTCCGAAATCATCGTCGAGGCACTGATCTGCGCGTCGGCCTTCTACATCTTCCTCGTCCACACTTTCACCGCCCGCAACACGTTCGTGAATCCGAGGCTTTTCCTCGACCGCAACTTTGCCGTCGGCATGATCTTCATCTTCATCATCGGCATCACCTATCTGGCCTCGCTGGCCCTGATGACGCCCTATCTGCAGACGCTGATGGGCTATCCGGTGGTGACGGCCGGCATCGTCATGGGGCCGCGCGGTCTTGGCACCATGGCTTGCATGTTCCTGGTCGGCAGGCTGATCGGCAAGGTGGACACGCGCTGGCTGCTTCTAACCGGCCTGCTGGTCACCGCCTGGGCGATGTATGACATGACCGGCTGGACGCCTGATGTCTCGCAATGGACGATCATCAGCACCGGCTTCATCCAGGGCGGGGGCCTGGGCTTCCTGTTCGTGCCGCTGACCACCATCACCTTCGCCACGCTGGCGCCGGAGCGGCGCGCGGAAGGTACAGGCCTTTACAATCTGTCGCGAAACATCGGCTCCAGCGTCGGCATATCCGTCGTCACCGCGCTGTTGACGCAGAACGTGCAGATCAACCACGCCAACATCGCCACCTATGTGACGCCTTACAACCAGGCGTTCGGCAATCCGGTGATCTTCCAGGCGATGAACCCATACAGCGCCGCCGGCCGGGCCGCGCTCGACGGCGTGGTGACGCTGCAGGCGACAATCATCAGCTACATGAACGACTTCAAGTTGATGATGATCCTGTCGCTGGCCGCCATCCCGCTGGTTCTGTTGCTGCGCAAGCCGGCGGCTCCGGCCAAGATCGACCACAGCGCCGTGATGGAGTGACGACGGTCGAGGCTCATCTGGCAGGACAAGCAACAGCCAAAAAGAAACGGGGGTCCTGTGAGGGACTACAGGACCCCGGCGGATGCCGATACGACTTCCCAAGAAACATGGCACCTCGTCACGAAGTGGGGACGGCAGACCCGAGAAAGCCCCAACGGATCTGCCTTGATCCCCTTCGCCGGAAGCCGTTACTTCGGCAACAGCACCTTGTTGACGACGTGGATGACGCCGTTCGACTGGTTGACGTCGGCGATCATCACTCGCGCTTCGCCGCCTGACTCATCCATGATGTAGAGCTTGCCCTTCTTGACTTCGGCGGTCAGCGTGTCACCGGAGACGGTCTTCATCTCGTACTTGCCGCCCATCGCCTTGGCCTTCTTCATCATCTCGGCGCCCGAAATCTTGCCGGCCACGACATGCGCGGTCAGCACCTTGGTGAGCTTGTCCTTGTTCTCCGGCTTCAGCAGCGTGTCGACGGTGCCTTTGGGCAATTTCGCAAACGCTGCATTGGTCGGGGCAAAGACTGTGAACGGGCCGGCGCCCTGCAGCGTGTCGACCAGGCCGGCGGCCTTGACCGCGGCGACCAGCGTCGTGTGGTCCTTCGAATTGACGGCGTTCTCGACGATGTTCTTGGTGGTGTACATCGGCGCGCCGCCGACATTCGGGTTTTTGGCATAGGCAGGCGCGGCAATCGCCACGCTGGCGACGAGCGCGGAAAGGGCGATGGTCCTGAATGACGGCAAGCGCATGTGGTCTTCCTCCGGGTGAGGGCTAATCGGAATTGATAGCCTTTGGAAACGCACAGGCAGTCACGCCGCCGGCGGGGCGCAAGTTTCGCCGATCACGGGAACGTGATGCCGGAGCTGCTTGAACGAAAAAAGCCCCGCGCGAGGCGGGGCTTTGAAAGCTGGAGAAAGCACTGCGCCTTCTATTCGGCCGGTGATGGTTTCTTTCGGAACAGCGCGACCAGATTGTCCCACAGCTCGATCTTGGCGCCTTGGCGCTTCATGATGATGCCCTGCTGGAGGATCGACAGCGTGTTATTCCACGCCCAGTAGATGACCAGGCCGGCCGGGAAACCCGCCATCATGAAGGTGAAGATGACAGGCATCCAGGTGAAGATCGCCGCCTGCGTCGGATCCGGTGGCGTCGGGTTCATGCGCATCTGCAGGAACATGGTGACGCCCATGATCAGCGGCCAGACGCCGATCATCAGCATGTGCGGCAGGGTGACCGGGATCAGGCCGAAGAGGTTGAACAGCGACGTCGGGTCGGGTGCGGCCAGATCCTGGATCCAGCCGAAGAACGGCGCGTGCCGCATCTCGATGGTGATGTAGAGCACCTTGTAGAGCGAGAAGAAGACCGGGATCTGCAGCGCCACCGGCCAGCAGCCGGCAAGCGGGTTGATCTTCTCGGTCTTGTACAGCTCCATCATCGCCTGCTGCTGCTTCATCTTGTCGTCCGCGTATTTCTCGCGGATCTCGAGCATCTTCGGCTGCACCTTCTTCATGTTCGCCATCGACGCGTAGGACTTGTTGGCGAGGGGGTAGAAGATGGCCTTGACGATGACGGTGGTGGCGAGGATGGCCAGGCCGAAATTACCGAAGAATTTGTAGAGCGTGTCGATCAGCCAGAACATCGGCTTGGTGATGAAGTGGAACCAGCCCCAGTCGATCAGGAGATCAAACCGCTTGATATGACGGTCCTCCGCATAGGCGTTGATCTTGCCGACTTCCTTGGCGCCGGCGAAGATTTCGCTCTCCACCGTCGCCGACTGGCCGGCATCGACGGTGATCGGGTCGGTGAGGAAATCGGACTGGTAGCGATGGCGGCCGTCCTCGAAATAGGCGTAGCGCGGCTGGAACGGCTGCTTCTCGGTCGGGACCAGCGTCACCGCCCAGTATTTGTCGGTAATGCCGAGCCATCCGTCGGTCGACTTGCCCGGCGTGAACTGCTTGTCCTTCTCGATAGACGCGTATTTGTGCTCCTGAAGGCCTTCGGTGCCGGTGAAGCCGATCAGGCCCTCATGCAGCACATAGGTGCTGGCAACGAGCGGCTTGTCGAAGCGGGTGACGCGGCCGTAATTGGACAGCGAGACGGCGGCCGTGCCCGCATTCTGCACCGTGTCGGACACCGTAAACATGTAGTTGGTGTCGACGGAAAAGGTGCGCTTGAAGGTCAGGCCCTTGTCGTTCGAATAGGTCAGCGTGACCGGGGTCGTCGGCGTCAGCGTCGCATTGCCGTCGACGGCCCACACAGTCTCGGGACCGGGCACCGCGCCGGTCTTGTCGTTGCCGACGAAGCCGATCTCGGCATAGTAGCCATTGGGCAGTGCCGCCGGGTTGAGCAGGCTGATCTCGGGTGAGTTCTTGTCGACCGTCTCGGTGTAGTGCTTGAGCTTGAGGTCGTCGAGACGGGCGCCGGTCAGGTTGATCGAACCCTCGAGGCTCGGCGTGTCGATCCTGGCGCGGGTCGTCGTGGCGAGTGCCTGTTCGCGGCCGGCCGGCGTCACGGCGTCTGTTCCCGGTGCATTCGGAATGGCGCCAGGGGCGGCGGGCGTTTCGGTGTCGGTACCGGGATTGGTGCCGGCGGCCTTCTTCTGCTCCTCGACGCGCTGCTGTTCGACGCGGGCGGCTTCGCGCTGCGCTTCGCTGCGCGGCAACACGTAGAAATATTGCCATACCGCCAGGATCAGCACCGACAGCGCGATGGTGATGAAGAAGTTCCGGTTGTTTTCCATCGAAAGCCCTTGGCCTATCGTGTTCCGCGCAGTCGGCGGGAGAGTTCGGCCTTCAACTGGCCGAACGGAGTGGTAAGCACGTCTTCGCGCCCGACGATGACATAGTCATTGCCAGGCGCCATGTCACTTGCAGCATGCGTGCGGACGGCTTCTCTCAGCCGCCGCCGGACGCGGTTGCGGACAACCGCATTGCCGACCTTCTTGGTGACGGTGTAGCCGACGCGCGGCGACAGGCCGTCGCCGCGGTCGAGAACCTCAACGAGAAAAAGCCGCCCGCGTCGCTTTTCACCACGACGGACGGCCAGGAATTCAGCGCGCTTCAGAAGCCGCTTGGGATTTGGTCCCACTGGCTTGCCGGTTGCGGGCAACGATCTCGTCTTCCGTTCAGGCGCTGAGCCGCTTGCGACCGCGGTTGCGGCGAGCTGCGACGACGCCGCGACCACCCTTGGTGGCCATGCGGGCACGGAAGCCGTGCCGACGTTTGCGGACGAGTTTAGACGGTTGGTAGGTACGCTTCATTTGTTTTAATACCGCGGGGTGCGGCCCTTCTTGATTCTGTCACTGTGTAACAGGAGCTTTGCCGGGCCGGCTTTGGCGCGATCGAAACCGCGCCGGGACGAATGGCCCGAGCGTGTGCGGGCTTATAGAAAGAAGGCTTTTGGAAGTCAATCCGGAGTCGTCGGGCGCAATCCGGCTCCGTTCAGGCCGGTTTATGTTTGCGACCAAGGATGAAATTGGCAAAAAAGCCGTAATCGCCTAATCTGCGTTGATCAAGTGATCGTGAAGACATTAGCCGCATGAGCGAAACCATACAGGCACAGGAAGGGATCGGCACGGCGGGGTCCACCGAGGCGCCAGCCACCGTGCGCACGGTTCCGCTGTCGCGCGGCCTGTCGACCAAGCTGCTGCTGCTGACCATCGTCTTCGTGCTGTTGGCCGAAGTGCTGATCTTCCTGCCCTGGATCGCGAGCTACCGGCTGAACTGGCTGAAGGAACGGCTGAGCACGGCGGCGGCGGTGTCGATCGTGCTGGTGCAAGGCGAATCCACCTCGCTGTCGCGCACGGCCCAGAACGACGTTCTGATGGCGATCGGCGCCAAGGCGATCGCGGTGCGCGACGGCGGCGTCTCGCGGCTGCTGGTGGTGGCCGAAATGCCGCCGAAGGTCGACGAGCACATCGATATCGCATCGATCGGCATGATCAAGGGCATGACCGGTGCGCTCGACACGCTGTTTTTCGGCGGCGACCGGATGCTGCGCGTCTTCGGCCCGGTCGGCGACTCGGATAAGGAGTTCGAACTGATCATGCCGGACAACAGCCTGCGCAATGCGATGCTGCGCTATTCGCGCAATGTCGCCTTCGTCTCGCTACTGATCTCGCTGTTCACCGCCATGCTGGTCTATGCCGCCATCGACCTGATCATGATCGGGCCGATCCGGACGATGACGCGCTCGATGCTGTCCTTCTCCGAGGCGCCCGACGATCCCGGACGGATCATCCATCCGGCTGCCCGCGCCGACGAGATCGGCGTTGCCGAGCGCGAGTTGTCGCAGATGCAGGAGCGGTTGCAAAAAATGCTCTCCGAGCAGAAGCACCTTGCCGACCTCGGCCTCGCGGTCTCCAAGATCAACCATGACATGCGCAACATCCTGGCCTCGGCGCAGCTGATGTCGGACCGCCTGCGCCAGGTCAAGGATCCGACGGTGCAGGCCTTCGCGCCGAAACTGCTGCGCGCGCTCGACCGCGCCGTGTCCTATTCCGAAGGCGTGCTTCATTACGGCCGCACCCAGGAGCCGCCGCCGGCGCGCCGACGCTTGAGGCTGCGCCAGCTGGTCGAGGACGTGCACGGCCTGCTCGACATCGAGCAAGGCATCGAGTTCGTCAACTCCGTCGAGCCGGCCTTCGAGGTCGACGCCGATTCCGATCAGCTGTTCCGCGTGCTCACCAATCTGTGCCGCAACTCGGTGCAGGCGATGGCGGCCGACAGCGAAAGCGCCCTGGTGCGCCGCCTGGCAGTGTCGGCCGTGCGCCTGGGCAGCGTCAGCCGCATTGCCGTCAGCGACACCGGCCCCGGCCTGCCGCCCAAGGCGCGCGAAAACCTGTTCGCGGCGTTTCGTGGCTCGGCCCGCAGCGGCGGCACCGGCCTTGGCCTGGCGATCGCGCACGAACTGATCCGTGCGCATGGCGGCACGGTGGAGCTGGTCGAGAGCATTGGCGGGCGCACCACATTCGCCGTCACCATCCCCGACCAGCCGGTCCGGCTCGACCAGGCCCGCAACGGCCTGCGCCGCCCGGCCTGATCCTTTAAGCACTGTCTGCCCGACGCTCGTGCCTCTCTGGGCAGGTGCTTCTTCCTGCCGAGGAGGAAACGGGCCTCGGCTTCGGACCGTTTCCAAGCGCCGGAATCCGGGCCGTCATCGCGAGCCGAGGCCCTTGTGACAAAACTTTTGCCGGATCGGCTTGCTTTTCCGAAATTCAGTCGCTAGGGAACACGTCTCGTCGCGGCCGGTCGTTCACGATCGGATCGCGGGGTCATGGAAAGCATGGCCTGTTGCGCGCCCGTAGCTCAGCTGGATAGAGCACCAGACTACGAATCTGGGGGTCAGGAGTTCGAATCTCTTCGGGCGCGCCAAAACCATCCATGAACTATGGTTCGTTGATTGAGACCGCTGCTGCTCGACGGCGCAGACGAGGCGGAAACCAGCGGAGCCTGACTTGACCCTGTCCTCTACCAGCATCAAGCGCGCCCTCATCACCGGCGCGGGAGCGGCCGACGGCATCGGCTTTGCCATTGCCCGGCAGCTGGGCCATGCCGGTCATGCCGTTTTCCTCACCGGTGCCAGTGCGCGTGTGCTCGATCGCGCCGCCGAGTTGTGCGCCGAAGACATCGATGCCAAAGCCGTGGTCGCCGATCTCACCATCGCTGACGATGTCGCGCGGCTGCGGGCCGAGGTCGGCGCGGTCGATATCCTGGTCAACAATGCCGGCATGAGCTCGCTGGCATCGCCCTCGGCCGACAAGGCGTTTCTCGCCATGACCGAGGCCGACTGGGATCAGGGGATCGACGTCAGCCTGAAGACGGCATTCCTCGTCACGAAGGCGTTCTTGCCGGCGATGATCGAAGCGGGCTACGGGCGCATCGTCAATGTGGCGTCGGTCACCGGACCACTGGTGTCTTTCGAGGGCACATCAGCCTATTCCGCCGCCAAGGCCGGCATGGTCGGCCTGACGCGTACGCTGGCGCTGGAAGTGGCGAGACACGGTATCACGGCCAATGCCGTGGCCCCCGGCTGGATCGAAACGGGATCGTCGAGCGAGATGGAGCGGATAGCGGCCCTGCACACGCCGCCGGCGCGGGCCGGGCGGCCGGATGAGGTGGCCGCCGCGGTGGTGTTCCTGGCCTCGGAAGGTCCCAGCTATATCAATGGCGCCCTGCTGGTGGTCGACGGCGGCAACAGCCTTCAGGAGCGCAAGGGCTGAAGGCTCAAAGGTGCTTGTCGTCCGGGTCGGCGGCGGGCACACCTCGCCCAAGCTCCTCGCCCCTCAAGACGCCTTTGCCAGAAAATTGCGATAGTCCGACTTCGCCTGCAGCAGGCGCAGCACGTTGTCGCGTGAGCCCCGCACATGGGCGCGCGCCAGGGTGCCGGCTCTGGCAGCGTCGCCGGCGCAGATGGCGTCGACGATCTCGGCGTGCTCGTCGCGGGCGATCTTCCATTCGTCCAGCCAGAGCAGCTCGGTCCAGACATAGTGCTGGCACTTGTCGAGGATGCCGCACAGCATGTTGTGCAGCATGACATTGCCGCTGATTTCTGCGATGACGCGGTGCAGGTCGATGCCGACTTCCAGTTCCTGGAATTTTTCCCGATTGGTGCGTTCCGGAATGGCAGCCAGCCGCTCGCATTCGGCCAGCATGGCGCGCAGCCGCGCCTTGTCCTGTTCCGTCGCGGCCGCTGCCGCAAGTTCCGTCGCATGGCCGTCGAGCAGTTCGCGTATCTCGAAGGCTTCACGGAACATGGTGATGTCAAACTCGGTGACGACATAGCCTTGGCGCGGCCGGCCGGTGACCAGTCCGTCGCGCTCGAGGCGATTGAAGGCCTCGCGCACCGGGGTCCGGCTGACAGTCAGCTTCGCGGCGATGTCGTTTTCGGTGACGCGTGAGCCCGGCTGAATCTGGCCGGTCACGATCATCGCCTTGAGCGCGGAGTAGACCGAGTCGCGCAACGTATTTTTGGTTTCCTTGGCCAAGCTTCCCTTCCCACTTCTCCGGCTTTTCAGCCGGAACACGCATAGCTGTAGCCGCAGTCGGCATAATTTGCCACGCCCCCGGCGGCGCCGTCATTCACCAAGCTGGTCCGGCACGAAGCGCGTAAATTTCGAGCGCGCCGGCGGTGTTGACAACATCGATCGCTAGGCTACACTCAAAATTGTATACAAAATAGCATGCCAAATCAAAAACAATGGGAACACCGGTTGGAGAGCCGAAAAATGAACAGAACCAGAAGCGCTAGTATCGTTGCGATGGCGGGCCTCATGGCTTCGCTCGCGGCCCCCGCCATGGCGGGCGACACCATCACCGTCGCCTCATGGGGCGGCACCTATCAGGAGGCGCAGACCAAGGCGTTCTTCAAGCCGACCGCCGATGCGCTCGGCATCACCATCAAGGAAGACACCACCAACGGCCTCGACGACGTGCGGCTGCAGGTGACCGGCAATGCGGTGAAATGGGACATCACAGAACTTGGCGCCGACGAATGCGCGCGCGGCTCGAAGGAAGGGCTGTTCGAGAAGCTCGACTACGGCATCATCGACAAGAGCGGCATCAACCCGAAGCTTGTCCATGACGACTGGGTCGGCATTTCCTACACGTCGGTCGTGCTCATCTACCGCACCGACGTTTTCGGCGACAAAGGCCCGAAGACCTGGGCCGACTTCTGGAACGTGGAAAAATTTCCGGGACGGCGTGCGCTGAGCGGCAGCCAGGCGACGGAAACGCTGAGCGTCGCGGCACTGGCCGAGGGCATTCCGATCGACAAGGTCTATCCGGTCGATATTGACGGCGCGTTGAAGTCCGTCGACAAGATCCGTGGCCATATCGACGCCTGGTGGACCTCCGGCGCCCAGGCCATGCAGCTGGTCAAGGACGGCGAGGTCGACATGGCGAGCATCTGGAACGGCCGTGCCGGCACCTTGAAGAAGGAAGGCGCGCCGGTCAGCTTCTCCTTCGACCAGGGCGTGCTGACCGCCGACTGCATGGTCATCCCGAAGGGCGCCAAGAACAAGGAAGCGGCGATGAAGGCGCTGGCGATGTTCGTCAGCCCGCAATTGCAGGCCAATCTGCCGCTCTATGTCGACAATGGCCCGGTCAACGAGAAGGCTTTCGAAACCGGCAAGATCCCGCAGGACAGGCTCAAGGACATCAATTCGGCGCCCGAAAACGTCAAGAAGCAGGTGTTGCAGGATGCAGAATTCTGGCGCGACAATCTGGTCGAGGCGACGGAAAAGTTCAACAATCTGATCCAGCAATAGGCTGCGGCCGCAACTCAACCACGGCAGGGCGACGCTTCGCCCTGCTTTCGCCGCCTCAGCCCTGGGAGAGAAGAATCTTGTCCATTGCGCCATCCGCGTTGCCGATCGGCATGCGCGGGATCGAGAAACGATTTGGCAGCGTTGCGGTCTTGCGCGACCTCAACCTCGATGTCGAGGCTGGTGAATTCCTGACGCTGCTGGGGCCTTCCGGTTCCGGCAAGACAACGCTGCTGATGATCCTGGCCGGTTTCGTGCGGGCCAATGCCGGCTCGATCAGGGTCGGCGGCGACGAGATCATCACCACGCCGCCGCACAAGCGCAACATCGGCATGGTGTTCCAGAACTACGCGCTGTTTCCGCATATGAACGTCTTTCACAACATCGCCTTTCCACTGAAGCAGCGCGGCGTCGCCGCCGCCGAAACGGCCGAACGTGTCGAGAAGGCGCTCGATCTGGTGAAGCTGCAGGGCCTGGGCGAACGCCGGGTCGACCAGCTCTCCGGCGGCCAGCGCCAGCGCGTGGCGCTGGCGCGCGCCATCGTCTTCGAGCCGCGCATCGTGCTGATGGACGAACCCTTGTCGGCGCTCGACAAGGGCCTGCGCGAGCATATGCAGATCGAGCTGCGCGCCCTGCATCGCCGGCTCGGCATGACCACCGTCTATGTCACGCACGACCAGCGCGAAGCCATCACCATGTCGGACCGCATCGCGGTGATGAACGCCGGCCGCATCGAACAGCTCGACAAGCCCGAAACCCTCTACGCCAGGCCGCAAACGCGGTTTGTAGCCGGCTTCATCGGCGAATCGAATTTCATTCCGGTCGAGTGCCGCAACGGCTCCGTCTGGTACGAGGACCGGAGAATCCATACGGCGGCGCCGACGCCGGCGGCAGGCCGGCACCTGATGGTGGTGCGGCCGGAAAAGCTGCAGCTCCTGGCAAATGCCGAACCGGCAAGCGGCGTCAATGTGCTCGAGGCGAAAGTCAGCGACATCATTTATCAGGGCGACAGCTTCGTCTGCTATGCGGCGTTGCGCGACGGCCGGCAGCTGACTTTGCGCGACTATTGCCGCAGCGATGTGCTGGCCAAAATGCCGGCGCCCGGCCAGCCAGTCTCGTTCGGTCTCGATGCGCAGGACACGATCCTGGTGGCGGCAGACTGATGAGCGCGCAGACCGCCCTCATGCAGCAGAAAGCCGGCCGCCCGGGCCCGGATCTGAACACGCAGGCGCTGCACATGGACGCTCGGCGCGAGTCGTTGCGGCTGCTGGCGCTGCTGTCGCCGAGCCTGTTGCTGGTCTTCGCCATCATCATCGTGCCGATCGGCTGGCTGTTCTGGCTGTCGCTGTTCGACGAAGCCGGCGCGCTGAGCGCCGCCAACTATGCGCGCTTCTTCGAGCAGGCCTCCTACATCAAGACCTTCATCACCACCTTCAAGGTCGCCTTCATCGTCACCGGCGCCTGCGTCCTGCTCGGCTATCCCCTGGCCTATATGCTGTCGCAACTGCCGCGCCGGGCGGCGTCGATCTGCCTGATCTTCGTCATCCTGCCCTTCTGGACATCGGTTCTGGTGCGCACCTATGCCTGGCTGGTAATCCTGCAGCGCAAGGGCCTGATCAACAGCTGGCTGATCGACCTCGGCGTCATCAGCCAGCCGCTGTCGCTCGCCAACAATTTTTCCGGCGTCGTCATCGGCATGACGCATATCTTGCTGCCGTTCCTGGTGCTGCCGCTCTACGCCTCGATGAAGACCATCGACACCGACTGCCTGCGCGCCGGCATGAACCTCGGCGCCGGTCCGGCCGCCACCTTCCGGCAGATCTTCTTTCCGCTGTCGCTTCCCGGCCTCGCCTCGGGCGTGGTCATCGTCTTCGTGCTGTGCCTGGGCTTCTTCGTCACGCCGGCTCTGATGGGCGGCGGCAAGGTGATCATGTGGGCGATGCGCATGGAACAGACCACCAGCCTCTATTCCAACTGGGGTGCGGGTGCCGCACTTGGCGTGGTGCTGCTGGTGGTCACGCTGGCACTTCTCGGCCTGTTCCAGTGGCTGCTCGGCGCGCGCGCCACGGGTGTGTGGAGTTCACGATGAGCGAGGATTTCGGCCTGCCGATCTCGCACCGGCAACGTCTGTGGCTCTACTGCCTCGGCGGCCTCGTGCTGTTGTTCCTGATCGCGCCGTCGATCATCATCGTCATCATGTCGTTTTCGGATTCGACGCTGCTGCAATTCCCGCCGCAGCAATGGTCGCTGCGCTGGTACCAGGCCTATTTCGGATCGCTGGAGTGGCGCGACGCGACGATCGTCTCGGTCAAGGTGGCTGTCATGACCGTGCTGGTGGCGACGCCGCTCGGCACCGCTGCAGCCTATGCCATCAACCGGGGCACGCTGCGCTTCAACGGCACCATCAACGCACTGCTGACGGCGTCGCTGATCGTGCCGGTGATCCTGATCGGCATCGGCACCTTCTTCCTCTATGCGCGGATCGGGCTCAACAACACGCTGACCGGGCTGGTCATCGCGCATACGGTGCAGGCGCTGCCGCTGGTGGCGCTGACCGTGCTGTCGGGCCTGCGCTCCTACGACATGAACCAGGAGCGGGTGGCACGCAGCCTCGGCGCCGGCCGCGTCGCTGCCTTCTGGCAGGTGACGATGCCGCAGATCCGCTTCTCGATCGTCTCGGGCGCGCTGTTCGCCTTCATCACCTCCTTCGACGAAGTGGTGGTTTCGCTGTTCATCTCGGGCGGCGAGACGACAACATTGACCCGCCGCATGTTCAACGCGCTGCGCGACCAGATCGACCCGACGATCGCCGCCATCTCGACCTGCCTGATCGTGCTCTCGGTCGTGCTGTTGTCGGTTGCGCAGATCTTCGGCCGGCGGCATTGATTTCACCAGACCAATTCGCAGAAGTGACCAATTTGCAGAAGTGACCAGGGGATATCCAGACAGAATGCGTGATTTCCAGTTTCCCGGCCGCTCGCCGGTTCGTGCCACCGAGGCGGTTGCCGCAACCTCGCATCCGCTCGCAACGCTTGCGGCCATCGAGATGCTGCGCTCCGGCGGCAACGCCATGGATGCCGCGGTCTGCGCCGCCGCCGTGCAGGGCGTGGTCGAGCCGCAATCGACCGGCATCGGCGGCGACTGCTTCGTGCTCTATTCTCCCGGAGGCCAGGGCAATGTGCTGGCCTTCAACGGCTCCGGCCGCGCGCCTGCCGGGGCGACGGTCGACTGGTACCGCGAAAAAGGCTTCGATCGCATCCCGTTGCAGGGCCCGCATGCTGTCACCGTGCCGGGCGCCGTCGACGCCTGGAGCCGCCTGCTGGAGGACCATGGCCGCAAGGGCTTTGCCGAGGCGCTGGCGCCGGCCATCCACTATGCCGAAAACGGCTATGTCGTGCATGACCGCGTCGCCTTCGACTGGGCCGAGCCGGAGACCGACCTGTCGGCCGACGAGCATGCCGCGCGCATCTTCCTGCCCGGCGGCAAGGCGCCAAAGGCGGGTGACGTCCACAGGCAGCCGGAACTGGCGGCGACCTTGCGCATCATCGCCAAACACGGCCGGGCCGGTTTCTACGAAGGTGCGGTCGCCAACGATATGGTGAGCCGGCTCAACGAATTGGGCGGACTTCATTCGGCCGAGGATTTCGCCGCGACCAGAGGCGATTACGTTACGCCGGTCAGCACCTCCTATGGCGGCCATGAGATCCATCAGATGCCACCGAACAATCAGGGGCTGACGGCGCTTTTGATGCTCAATTTGCTGTCGGGCTTCGAGCTTGGCGGGCTCGATCCCAATGGCGCCGAGCGCCTGCATCTGGAGATCGAGGCGGGACGGCTGGCCTATCGTGACCGCGACCGTTACGTCGGCGACCAGGACCAGATCCTGGTGCCGGTCAAGCAGCTCCTGTCCGGCGCCTATGCCGACCGGCTGCGCGCCGAGATCGACCGCGACCGCGCCATGACGCATCTGCCGCGCGTGGAGCTGCCCGGCAGCGACACGGTCTACATCTCCATCGTCGACCGCGACCGCAACGCCGTCTCCTTCATCAACTCGACGTACTATTCGTTCGGCAGCGGCGTCGTCGGCCCGAAGACCGGTATCGTGCTGCAGAACCGCGGCTCGAGCTTTCGCCTTGAGCCTGCGCACCCGAACGCAATTGCGCCCGGCAAGCGGCCGATGCACACGATCATGCCCGGCATGGCGACGAAGAATGGCCGCGTCGTGATGCCGTTCGGCGTCATGGGCGGCGGCTACCAGCCGTTCGGGCATGTTCATCTGCTGACCAACATGATCGACTTCGGCATGGACCCGCAGCAGGCGCTGGATGCGCCGAGGGTGTTTTACAATGACGACACGGTGGAGGCCGAGCGTGGCGTTCCCACTGATGCGATCGAGGGCCTGCGCCGGCGCGGCCACCGCATAGCCGAGCCGCATCACCCGCTGGGCGGCGGGCAGGTGGTGCTGATCGACTGGGAGAAAGGGACGCTGACCGGCGCCTCCGATCCGCGCAAGGATGGTTTGGCGCTTGGATATTGAGGCGATCCATTGTCCAATGGCGTATCCATATCGAGGCAAGCCCGTCAGCAGGGCTCCCGCCAATAGTCGTTCGAAATCCAGCCGGTGACCATGACCCAAACCGAAACCCACGCAGACCTTTCCCGCCGTCTCGCCGCCGGCGCCGATGATGCGCCGGCGATTTCGGCACCCGACAGGGCGACGCTCAGCCATGGCGGCTTGCGCGCGCTGATCGCCACCACGGCGGCCGCGCTGCATGCGCGCGGCATCGGCCGGGGCGACAGGGTGGCGATCGTGCTGCCGAACGGGCCAGAGATGGCCACCGCCTTCGTCGCCGTGGCGGCCGCCGCCTCGACGGCGCTGCTCAACCCCGCCTACCGGGCCGACGAGCTCGATTTCTACCTGACCGACATCGGTGCCAAGGCGATCCTTGTCGCGGAGGGCGAGAGCGGACCGGCGGTGACGGTGGCCGAGCGGCTCGGCATCGGCGTGCTGCGGTTGGTCGTGCAGCCGGACACACCGGCCGGCAGCTTCACGATCGAGGGTGCGGCGATCGGACCGCAGGCAGCGCCCGACATGGCGCAAGACAGCGACATCGCACTGTTGCTGCACACCTCCGGCACGACATCGCGTCCAAAGCTGGTGCCGCTCAGTCATGCCAACATCGCGGCCTCATCAGCCCATATCGGCGCGACGCTTCAGCTAACGGCCGATGACCGTTGTCTCAACATTATGCCGCTGTTCCACATTCACGGCCTGATCGCGGCCGTGCTGTCGTCACTGGCTGCCGGCGGCAGCATCTATTGCACGCCGGGTTTCAACGCGCTGCGCTTCTTCCAGTGGCTGAGCGAGGCGCAACCAAGCTGGTACACGGCAGTGCCGACCATGCATCAGGCGATCCTGCCCAGGGCGGCGCGCAACACCGAGGCGCTGGCGGCAGCGCGTCTGCGCTTCATCCGTTCATCCTCGGCGTCGCTGCCGGCGCAAGTGATGGCCGAACTGGAAGCGACCTTCGGCTGCCCGGTGATCGAATCCTACGGGATGACCGAGGCCGCCCACCAGATGGCGTCGAACCGGCTGCCGCCGGGCCAGCGCAAGCCCGGCAGCGTCGGTGCCTCCGCCGGCCCGGAGGTGGCTGTCATGGCGCCCGACGGGCGGCTGCTCGAGCCCGGCGAGACCGGCGAGATCGTCATCCGCGGACCCAACGTCACGGCGGGTTACGAGAAGAACCCGGATGCCAATGCCACCGCCTTCGCGCATGGTTGGTTCCACACCGGCGATCAGGGCGTGCTGGACGAGGACGGCTATCTCAGGGTCACCGGACGGCTCAAGGAGATCATCAATCGCGGTGGCGAAAAGATCTCGCCGCTCGAGGTCGACGATGTGCTGATGGATCATCCGGCGGTGGCGCAGGTCGTCACTTTCGCCATGCCGCATGACAAGCTGGGCGAGGAGGTGGCGGCGGCGGTTGTGCTGCGTGAAGGCATCAGCGCCACCGAGGGCGACATCCGCACCTATGCCGCGACGCGGCTTGCCGACTTCAAGGTGCCGCGCAAGATCCTGATCCTGGACGAGATCCCCAAGGGCGCGACCGGCAAGCTGCAACGCATCGGCCTTGCCACCAAACTCGGGCTCTAGTGCATGTCGCTTGGAAGTGTCCTCGGTTCCGAGATAACGACATGCATAAAATCAAAGGCTGACTACCGATGAAGATCACCATCTTCGGCGCCGGCGCGATCGGCGGCTATCTCGCGGCCAAGCTGGCGATCACTGGGCGGACTGATCTTTCGATCGTCGCGCGCGGCGCCCATCTGGAAGCGATCAAGGCAGATGGCCTGCGCCTGATCGAGGATGGCCAGGAGACGTCCGTCCCTGTCCGGGCCGCCGCGAAAGCCGAGGAACTTGGCATCCAGGATTATGTGGTGCTGGCGCTGAAGGCCCATTCCCTCACCCCGGCCCTGGACCAGATCGCGCCGCTGCTCGGGGACCAGACTGCCGTCGTCACCATGCAGAACGGCGTGCCTTGGTGGTATTTCCACGGCCTCAGTGGGCCGCTCGAAGGCACAAGGCTGAGCGCGGTCGATCCCGGCGGCGCGATCTGGCAGCGGATCGGACCGGAGCGCGTCATCGGCTCGGTCGTCTATCCCGCCGTCGAGGTCGATGCGCCGGGCCTCATCCGCCATGTCGAGGGCAAGCGCTTCTCGCTCGGCGAACCCTCCGGCGAGCGCAGCGAACGGGTCACGCTTCTGGCCGAGGAGATGGTCAAGGCCGGCTTGCAGGCGCCGGTGCGCGATGACATCCGCAGCGAGATCTGGGTAAAACTGTGGGGCAATCTCTCCTTCAACCCAATCTCGGCGCTGACCGGCAGCACGCTGGCCGCGATCGTCGCCGACGAGGGCACTCGCGCGCTCGCCCGCACCATGATGCTGGAGGCGCAGGCGATCGGCGAAAGCCTAGGCGTGCGTTTTCCCATAGCGGTCGACAGGCGCATCAAGGGCGCCGGCGATGTCGGCGAACACAAGACCTCGATGCTGCAGGATCTCGAGCGCGGCCGGCCGATGGAGATCGACGCGCTGGTGAGCGCGGTGCAGGAACTCGGCCGCCTGACGGACAAGCCGACCCCGACCATCGATGCCGTGCTGGCGCTGGTGCGGCGGCTGGCGGTGGAGCGCGGGTGTTATGGGTGAGGTGGAACGAAATCAGAGCCGTGGCATAAGCGCGCGACGATCCAGGCCTTGAGGCACCTTGACCTCATATCCCAGCTTGACTGGAGTTAGCAGCATGCTGAACGCCATTCACCACGTCGCGCTGATCTGCACCGACTACGACCGGTCGCGACGGTTCTACGTCGAACTCCTCGGCCTCGATCTGATCCGGGAGGTCTATCGGGAGGAGCGGCAGTCATGGAAGGCGGATCTGCGGATCGGGTCGGTCCAACTGGAGTTGTTCTCCTTCCCTGCACCGGCGATGCGGCCGTCCCATCCAGAGGCGACAGGCCTGAGACATCTGGCTTTTGCGGTGGCTAATCTTGATCCCGTAATTATGCGCCTGGAAGCCTCAGGCGTTGCCGTTGAGCCAATCCGGGTCGACCCATACACAGACCAACGGTTTACCTTTTTCAGAGACCCGGATGGATTGCCGCTGGAACTCTACGAAGCCCCATAAGGAACGGTTCGCTTTCACGACGGGCGCTGTGTACTGACGGTCTCGGTATCGGCGGACCGCGAATCTGTGCTAAGCGCCGCCCAACCAACCAAAGGACGACACCAATGAGCGAACTGACCGTGGCCGAGGCGACCGAGAGCATCTATGCCTCGCTCCGGGCGGACAATGCCGACATCGACGCACATATCGCGACGCTTAAGGCGGCCCTGACACGAGAGGGGATAAAACAGGCGGTGTTCGATCCGACCAAACTGGCGCAGAACAACCGCTCGGGCCGCAAGTTGATGCAGGCTTATTTTCGGCAGCGCGGCGTGAGCGTGAGGTTCTCGGACCAGTAAACCGCGCGGACGATCTCAACCGCGCCGTTGGGAGTTTTTTCGGCTGGTCCGTCGCCATCTGGACGTCGGGACTGCGTCGCATGTTGATGCTGCAGGACCTAGAGCGCGGCCGGCCGATGGAAATCGATGCGCTGGTGAGCGCGGTGCAGGAATTTGGCCGGCTAACGGAGAAGCCAACCCCCACCATCGATGCCGTGCTGGCGGTGGTGCGGCGGCTGGCGGTGGAGCGCGGGTGTTATGAGTGAAGGGTGGCAGGGTTGATCGCGGCCTTTACTTGATCCCTCTAGGATCCAGCTGCATGGCTGTCCGAGCAGGGAAAATTCATAGCAATCTGAGGGGAGTTCAGCCGGATTTTGGAGTCCTTGCCTTTCGCGGATCGGAGGGCTTGTGCGTTTAAGATTTTTCCCGCCTAATGAGGAGGCGATTCGCTCTCAGCAGAGGTCCCTATGCCCTCCTTCCGAACTGCCATCATTGATAGTCCACAGGATGCCGAGCGTAGGCTCGCAGATTGGGGGCTTGCTGCTGAACAATTTCTTGCGGTCAGAGACTCGGCGCGAGCAGCAGCGGACAACGCAAGCCCCTTGATGCCTCTGAACGCACCTGGCACGCTGGGATATATTCATGGCGTAGGCGCACTCCGTGGCCAACTTCTTGATGGCGAATGGGTCATTGACCGGACACTTGGTGTTGAGGCTGTGATTAACCATCGGCTGGGGTTGCGCATCGGCTATCAGAACGTGGACCGGGCCTGTGACGTAGTTTTCCCCCCAATGCCACGCTCAGAGCGAGGCAACGGGACAGCGCGTCTATGCAGGCTGCCGCTTTTCGAGCATTTCGGAGTGGAATTGGAATCCGATGCTGATCGCTTGCCTAGCGATGAGCTCCAAGACCCGCTGGGAGATCAGGTCGTTACCTACTTTGTTATGGTTGGTGAGGATGGAAGCGTGGAGCTGTCACGGCCCATTATCGCAAATAAGAAATACGACCAGTTCGTTGAGCGCATATTTGTGGACAACCCAAGTGACGACTGGGGCGAGATCATGGACCCTGAGATGGGTCCGGTTGAGGATTTCGATGTTCCTGTAATCTTCAAAGACAACGCGTGATGTTCTCCGCTGAGCGATTAAAGGTAGCCCGCCATCGAAAAAAGCTATCTGGGAAGGAGTTGGCAGCTGCTGCAGGTCTCACAGATGTCACAGTGTCCAAAGCGGAAAATGGCCATCAACCCGACGAGACTACGATAAACAAGCTTGTGGCCGCCTTGGGGTACCCTCGGGACTATTTTTTCATGGACAAGCCCGAGGTCCTTGAAACCCGCGCAGTATCGTTTCGGAGCCTGAAGAAAATGAAGGCGGCCGAGCGAGATGCTTCGCTGGCCGCCGGTTCTCACGGGATAGCTTTCTACCAGTGGCTCGACAAGCGATTTAAGCTGCCCGGACCTGATCTAATAGACTTGAGCAAGGAACATGGGAGGCCTGAAGTTGCAGCCCGTCTCTTACGCCAGCACTGGGGAATTGGGGATCGACCTGTCGGCAATATCCTAAAGCTGTTTGAATCGAAGGGCATTCGGATACTGTCTCTCTCGGAGAACACGAAAAATGTTGATGCGTATTCGTTCTGGCATGACGACCACCCTTATGTTTTCTTGAACCAAAAGAAGACGGCCGAGCGCTCCAATTTCGATGCCGCTCACGAACTGGGCCACCTTGTTCTGCACTTTCACGCTCAGGCGGAGTCCGCGCCGGAAGATGACGCCGAACGGGAAGCCAACCGGTTTGCATCCGCTTTCCTTATGCCGGAAGCGGATGTCAAAAGTGTTATCACCTATGTCTACAGCTCGTCCCAGGTCATCAGGGCGAAGGTTCGCTGGAAGGTCTCCGCAATGGCGTTGGCAAACCGGCTGCATCAAGTAGGGATGCTGACTGAATGGAACTATAGGTCGATCATTATCGAACTGGGAAACCAAGGCTATCGATCGGGCGAACCTCTTGGCGTAGAGCGTGAAGTCTCCACTGTGCTAGCGAAGGTGCTCTCCACGTTGTGGACCAAGGGCATTACCAAGCGCGACATCGCGAAGGAACTCAATTTGCCTTGGGACGAAATTGAGTATCTGCTCTTTGGGCTTGCCGCAAAAACCCCGACCACTCCGCCTCCGCACACTAACCTCAAGTTGGTAGGCTGACTGAGTCATCAACGACCACCTTGCCGCCGCCCAAACCAACCAAAGCACGACACCAATGAGCGAACTGACCGTGGCCGAGGCGACCGAGAGCATCTATGCCTCGCTCCGGGCGGACAATGCCGACATCGACGCACATATCGCGGCGCTTAGGGCGGCGCTGACACGAGAGGGGATGAAACAGGCGGTGTTCGATCCGACCAAACTGGCGCAGAACAACCGCTCGGGCCGCAAGTTGATGCAGGCTTATTTTCGGCAGCGCGGCGTGAGCGTGAGGTTCTCGGAGTAGAACGGCGCGCGAGCGATCTCAACCGCGCCGTTGGCAGTTCTCGGTCGGGACATGCGCCGCACTCAGGTTTTAATCGTATGGGAGCTGTTTCAAAAGTCGGCCCTGGATCGCGGAGGGGATGTGACATGGTGGATTTCGACCGGATCGACAAGCTGATCGCAGCGGTGCCCCCCGCCTTGGCGCTTCGCGCCGGATTGGACCTTGGCATCTTCACCCGGCTCGGTGAAAGTGCTGTGACTGCCGACAGCCTCGAGGCCACGCTCAAAGTCGAACCCGATCGTCTGTCGCGGCTCCTCTACGCGCTCGCCAGCATCGGTCTCCTCGAAGTCGACGATGGTCAATTTCGCAACGGAGCCGAAGCGTCGGAGTTCCTCGACGCGTCCAAGCCGACCTATCGCGGCGGTGATCATGCGCTGCTGCGCGAGCTTTGGGGAGCCGACCTGCTGACTGCAGAGTCACTGCGGCAGAACCGGCCGGCTGCGCTGCACGACTTTTCCGATGCGGGACCTGAGTCCGTGGCGGCTTTCAGCCGCATGCTCGCGCCGGGCGGGGTGATTTTCGGCCGAAATCTGGCCCGGGAGATGGACCTCTCGGCGGTCGGTTCGGTGATCGACATCGGCGGAGGCGCCGGGACCATACTGGTCGGGCTTCGCGAGCGGTGGCCGCACATTGCGGCGACGCTGATGGAACTCCCAACGGTCGCAGCGGTCGCGCCAGCTATCCTGTCTGAATACGGTGCCGACGACGTGGTTGTCGAAGAGGGGGACATAACCGTCGCGCCATCGATCGGTCGGCACGATCTGGCGATCCTGAAGGCCGTCGTCCAGGTGCTTCCGCGGGACCAGGCGCGCAGTTCGATCCTGAACGCGGCACGTTGCCTCACACAAGGCGGCGAGATCGCAATTGCGGGGTGGGGTGTCGTCGATGACGACCGCCTCGGCCCGCCTGAGGGTGTCTTTCTCAATCTCACCTTCTTGAACCTCTATCGCCATGGCGAATCGTACACTGAAGGTCAGTATCGCGCATGGATGACCGAGGCTGGATTCCGGGATATCTCCAGGTCGCGCCTGACGGACGGCTGCACGTTGTTTCGCGCGCGCCTCACGGGCTGACTCAATAACAGCGATCTGCCGCCGCAAGTGCCTCGGCACGGTGAGCTTCGTCCAGTGCGCCAATCCGCCGGACCGACGCATAGAACCTGACATAATCGCCCGAACACAAGTCGAACAGGCGGAGAAACGCGGTCACCCGATCGCTATAGACGGAAGTCGCGGCGAGCTTTGCATTGTTGATTGGGGACGCGAACCAGGCATCGTATCCCCTGTATCGGCCCCAGCGCCTGTCGCGCATGTGTCGGTAGCGCATCCGCAGCCGTTCAATCGCGGCCGTCTTTGCGGCCAGCTTTTGCTCCGAGGTGCCGGCGTTGGAATAGACTTTCGCCAACTCGTCCCGGGTCCGCGACACCAGCGCAAGAAATTCAGCCTTGCGTCTCCGGGCGGCTTCGTAGCGGCGCAATGCGGCGGTATCGCCAGTCGCGCGCAGCCATTTTCTAACGCCGGTTGTTTCGACGGCGACAGCGAACGCCTCGTTGAATGCGGAATCGTCGTGTACGTAGACGCGCTGATGGGCGAGTTCATGGAACACCAGCGCTGCAAGATAGGTTTCATCCTGGCCGAACATCGTGCTTAGCAGCGGGTCACTTGACCAGCCAAGCGTGGAATATGCAGTGATGCCCGTCACATAGACGTCCATGCCCTGTCCTTGAAGTTCGACAGCGGTTTCAGTCGCGGACTTCCTGGAGAAATATCCCCGGTAGGGAACGCAGCCGAAAACAGGAAAACACCATGTTCGCGGCGTCAGCGAAAATGCCGGCGCGGCGAAGACGGCCCATGTCACCGAATCCCGACCAATGTCGACATAGCTGCGGTAGCTGTTGTTGTCGGGCAGCGCCAGTTCATCCGTTGCGAACTGTCGTATAGCGCTCGCCGATGCCATTCGAGCGCGCAATGCCTTCGGCGTCGAAGGATCCTCGATCAGCTTTCCGACATCCTGGCGCGCCGTCATGATCTGCAGATGACCCTTCACGGACTGCGCGTAGTAGGAAACACTGGTGCAGCCGGTCACGCCGGACAGCACGGTCATAACCGCAACCAATCGAAAGAATGCGCGCATCACGATTTGCCCACAGCAGTGCTCCCCGTACCGATCGGACTGTTGTCGCGATTGCCCCCAGGTCCCAAGCAGTCGCATCGATTTGATCGAGGTCTATAGCTTTCTAAAGAATCCGGACAGAATATTCGGACCCGCTTCACCGGGCCGCAGTCTGATCCCATCCTCGAAACAGTTCAGCGTCACGCATTCGAAGCCGCTGTGTGCGAGGAGTGCCACCAGCGAGTCGCGGTCGAAGTGGTGGAGGTGCTCGTCGGGAAGACGCATACGCCACGTCCGGAACCACGCGTCGCCGTCGGCGCCGAGCTCGCGCCAGCGGCAGTAAGGGACGGCGACGGCAAGGTAGCGGGCCTTAAGCCGGGCGAGGAAACCCAGATCCGGGATGTGCTCAAGCACGTCGAACATGGCGACGAGATCCCACGAGCTGGAGAGCGCCTCGTCCCAATCGACGAAGCGCACGCCCTTGGGCAGCGGAAACCTGGTTATGTCGCAGCCGGCGCAGTCGGCGACCCCGGTTATTTTCGCGGCTTCGATGAATGTGCCGGTGCCATATCCGATCTCCAGCACGGACCGCGGAATCGCGCCGGTGAGTCCCAGCACCCAGCCAAGTCGCTGATATCCGAGCTTGATGGTCCGGTCACTCAGGTCCTCGTAATAGGAAATGTACTGCTTGTCGTATTTGATCGGTTTGGAGTCGACCTGGTGGATCACGCCAAACCCGTCCACCGCGTAGTTGTCCAACATTGGCGTGCGGCCTCCGGATTCCGAGCTCCTTACATGGCACAGCTAAACGCAACCGGGCAATCGAGCGGTTCAGGTATTCAGGCGCCAGCTTGAACTGATCAGTCCTTGCCCGCCCGCTTGAAAAACCGCGCGTAAAATTCGCCGACTATGCCGCGCCGGAAGACGAGCACGCACACCATGAAGATCAGGCCGGTGGCGATGGTCACCGGAAAGCCGGAGGTGGCAAGCGTGTTTTCCAGGCCGATGACCAGGCTGGCGCCGATGATCGGCCCGACCATCGTACCGATGCCGCCGAGAAGCGTCATCAGGATCACCTCGCCCGACATCTGCCAGGTGACGTCGGTGAGCGTGGCGAACTGGAAGACGATCGCCTTGAGCGAGCCGGCCAGCCCGGCCAGCGCCGCCGACATGACGAAGGCGCCCAGCTTGTAGTTGGCGACGGAATAGCCCAGCGAAATGGCGCGGTTCTCGTTTTCGCGGATCGAGCGCAGGATCATGCCGAACGGCGAATTGACGATGCGCCAGATGGCGAAGACGCCGATCAGGAACACCGCCAACACGAAGTAATACATGTTCAGCGAGACGTTCAGGTCGAGGACCCCAAGCAGCATGCCGCGCGGCACGCCCTGGATGCCGTCCTCGCCTTGCGTGAAGGGCGCCTGAACGCAGAAGAAGAAGAACATCTGCGACAGCGCCAGCGTGATCATGGCGAAGTAGATGCCCTGCCGGCGAATGGCGAAAAAGCCCATGACAAGGCCGAGCAGGGCCGCACCCGCCATGCCGAGCAGGATGCCGGCTTCCGGCGGCCAGCCCCAGACCTTGACGGCATGCGCGGTGAAATAGGCGGCGCCGCCGAAGAAGGTGGCGTGGCCGAACGACAGGAGCCCGGTATAGCCGAGCAGGAGATTGAATGCGCAGGCAAACAGCGCGAAGCACAGCATCTTCATCAGGAAGATCGGATAGACCAGGAAAGGCGCCACCAGCAGCGCCAGGATGCCGAGCCCGACCAGCGTCCATTCAAGCCGTGCCGAGGTTTTGGCCGATGCCTCGCGATGCGTCAGTTCCGACATGTCGGATGTCCCTTCCGACATGTCAGGCGTCCCTTCCGAACAGGCCGGCGGGCCGGACCAGAAGCACGATGGCCATGATGACGAAGACCACGAGGTTGGAGGCCTCGGGGTAGAAGACCTTGGTCAGCCCTTCGGCAAGGCCAAGCATATAGCCGGTGACGATCGCGCCGAGGATCGATCCCATGCCGCCGACCACGACGACCGCGAAGACGACGATGATGAGATCCGATCCCATAAGCGGGCTCACCTGGTAGATCGGTGCTGCCAGAATTCCGGCAAGACCGGCAAGCGCGGAGCCCAGACCATAGGTCAGGGTCAGCAGCAACGGCACGTTGACGCCGAAAGCCTGGACGAGACGGGGATTCTCCGTTGCCGCGCGCAAATAGGACCCAAGCCTGGTCTTCTCGATCAGCGCCCAGGTGCCGAAGCAGACGATCAGCGAGGCGACCACCACCCAGCCGCGGTAGTTGGGCAGGAGCATGAAGCCGAGATTGGTGCCCCCGGCAAGCAGCGGCGGCACGGCGTAGGGGTTTCCCGAGACGCCGTAATAGTAGCGGAAGATGCCTTCGAGCACGAGCGCGAGGCCGAAGGTGAAGAGCAGGCCGTAGAGCGGATCGAGCTCGTACAGCCTCGACAGCGCCAGGCGCTCGATCACGATGCCGAAGACACCGACGATCAGCGGCGCAAGGATCAAGGCGGGCCAGTAACCGATGCCGAGATGGGTGAGAAGCAGATAGCCGACGAAGGCGCCGAGCATATACTGGGCGCCATGGGCGAAATTGATGACGCGCAGCAAGCCGAATATGACGGCCAGCCCGAGGCTCAACATGGCGTAGAAAGAGCCGTTGATCAGGCCGACCAGCAACTGGCCGAGGAATGCCTGCACGGGGATGCCGAAGATCATCGTCATGGCGCCATCATACACCCAGGACTTCGTGGAGCTGCGTCATGCGGTCCGGCAGTTCGCCTACCGGAAACCCTGCCACGACCTTGCCATGCTCCATCAGATAGAAACGATCGGCGACACGACTGGCGAAGCGGAAGTTCTGCTCGACCAGCAGGATCGTCATGCCGCGCTTTTTCAACGTCGCCAGCAACGCGCCGATGCGCTGTACGATGACGGGAGCGAGACCCTCCGTCGGCTCATCGAGAAGCAGCATTTTGACGCCGGTTCGCAGCATGCGTGCGATCGCCAGCATCTGCTGTTCGCCGCCCGATAGCCTCGTGCCGGGGCTGTTGCGGCGCTCCTTCAGATTGGGGAAGAGATCGAATATCTCCTCGACGCTCATGCCGCCCTCGGCGACGACCGGCGGCAGCAGCAGGTTCTCGTCGACGGTCAGCGTCGCGAAGATGCCGCGTTCCTCGGGCACGAAGCCGATGCCTTGATGGGCGGTGCGGTGCAGCGGCAGCCGCATCAGATCCTTGCCGTCGAAAGCGATCCGGCCGGTCCGCTTGCGGATCAGCCCCATGATGGCGCGCAGCGTCGTCGTCTTGCCGACGCCGTTGCGGCCAAGCAGCGTGACCGTCTCGCCGGAAAACACTTCCAGGTCGACGCCGTGCAGCGCATGGCCCTCGCCATACCAAGCGTTGAGGCCGCCGACCGTAAGGAGGGGTGCGGCGCTAGTCATCGGCGGTACCCATATAGGCGATCTTGACGCGCTCGTCGCAGCTGACCGTGGCGTAATCGCCGGCGGCCAGCACCTCGCCGCGCTGCATGACCGTTATCCAGTCGCAAAGGTCGGCCACCACGGTCAGATTGTGCTCGACCATCAGCACGGCGCGATCCCTGGCCACCGAACGGATGAGGTCGGAAACGGTGGCCACGTCCTCATGCCCCATGCCGGCCATCGGCTCGTCCAGCAGCAGCACTTTCGGATCGAGCGCCAAGGTCGTGGCGATCTCGAGCACGCGTTTCCTGCCATAGGAAAGATCGCCGGCAAGCCTGTTCCTGGCGTCATCCAGACCGACCGAGCGCAGCAATTCCTCGGCGCGCGGCGTCAGCCGGTCGAGCGCCGCCAGCGAGCGCCAGAACTGAACGCTGAGCCCGCCCGGCCGCTGCAGCGCGACGCGGACATTGTCGAGCACGCTGAGGTGCGGAAAAATCGCCGATATCTGGAACGAGCGCACCAGGCCCATCCGCGCGACCCTGGCCGGCGACGCGCGGGTGATGTCGTGGCCAAGCAGTTCGATCCTGCCGCTGGTCGGCGCCAGGAACTTGGTGAGCAGGTTGAAGACCGTCGTCTTGCCGGCGCCGTTGGGTCCGATCAGGGCATGGACGTTGCCATGGCGGACATCCAGATCGACGTTTTTCACGGCGATGAAGCCGGCAAAGTCACGCCGCAACCCGCGGGCGGAAAGCACCACAGGCGGCTCGTTCGCGTTCAGGTCAGGCGGCGCCATGGCCGCGCCGATCACTGGCCGGCCGTCGGACAGCCGCTTTCCTTTTCGCTGAGGAAGGCCTCTTTGCCCGGAATGGTGGCGAGATATTTGTAGTAGTCCCAATCCTTGGTGCTCTCGGCTGGCGCCTTGACCTGATAGAGATACATGTCGTGGACCATGTTGCCGTCCGCCTGCACCTTGCCGTTGGTTATCACCGCATCGTCCACAGGCATCGAATGCAGTTGCTTGGCGACGGCTTCGGTCTCGTCCGTGCCGGCCTTGTCGATCGCCTTCAAATACTGCGTCACCGCCGAATAGGTCGCGGCCTGGATCATGTTCGGCATGCGGTTGGTGTGCTTGAAAAAGCGCTGCCCGAATTCGCGGCTCTTGTCATCGCGATCCCAGTAATAGCCTTCGGTCAGCACGACGCCCTGCGCCGCCTGAAGGCCAAGCCCATGCACCTCGGCCAGCGTGAACAGGAGTGCGGCAAGACGCTGACCGCCCTGCACGATGCCGAATTCGGCCGCCTGCTTGATCGAGTTGGAGGTATCGAGGCCGGCATTGGCCAGGCCGATGACCTTGGCGCCCGACGATTGCGCCTGCAGCAGGAAGGACGAATAATCGGTCGACCCGAGGGGATAACGCACCTCGCCCAGCACCTTGCCGCCATGGCCCTCGACGAACTTGGTCGTCTGCTCTTTCAGCGAATAGCCGAATGCATAGTCGACGGTGACGAAGAACCAGCTGTCGCCGCCCTGCTGCACGAGAGAGCCGCCGGTGCCCACCGCTTGCGAATGTGTGTCATAGGCCCAGTGGAAGCCATAGGGCGAGCATTGTTTGCCGGTCAGCTCCGTGGTCGCCGCGCCAGTGACGATGTCGATCTTCTTCTTTTCCTTGGAAATCCCCTGGACGGCGAGCGCCACCGAAGAGGTCGTCAGTTCCATGATGGCATCGACCTGCTCGGTGTCATACCACTGCCGGGCGATGTTGGAGGCGATATCCGGCTTGTTCTGGTGGTCGGCGCTGATGATTTCTATCGGTGCTCCCTGCACCTTGCCGCCGAAATCCTCGACCGCCATCTTGGCCGCCTCGACCGACCACTTGCCGCCGAAATCGGCATAGACGCCCGACTGGTCGTTGAGGATGCCGATCTTGACCTTGCCGTCGGAAATTTCGGCGGCCGAGGCGGGGAATGAGGATGCGACGAGAAGCGCGGCAGAAACGAAATGGCTTACCTTCATGGTTGACTTCCTCCCATTACGATGAATCCGGCCGCCCCCTACGATCGATCATCTGCAATGGTATTGAACATGAGGAAGAAGGGGACATAGGGCAAGAGGCCGTCCCGGATTTCGTGATCGAAGCGATGCGCTTTGGGGACAGAACGCCGGCCTTGGGCCCGAGATAGAAACACAACCACGTGAACCGCGACCTGCGGCAGTACTTGCCTCAGCCCTCGGCGGCGACGAGGTGGCCGTTGCCGACATCCCTCAGCGCCAGTTTCAACGGCGCCTCGCCGATCCTGCGGGTGGCGCTCGGGATCTCCTGGTCGAGGCGGGCGAAGCGGCTTCGGCGCTTGCCTGGATCGGGCACGGGCACGGCTTCGATCAGGCGCCTGGTGTAGGGGTGGCGCGGGTTGGAAAAGACCTGGTCGCGCGTGCCCATCTCGACGATCTGGCCGAGATACATGACGGCGACGCGGTCGGAGATGTTCTCGACCACCGCCATGTCGTGCGAGATGAACAGATAAGCGACGCCGAATTCGCGCTGCAATTCCTTCAACAGATCGAGCACGCGCGCCTGCACCGAGACGTCGAGCGCCGAGACGCTTTCGTCGGCGATGATCAGCTTCGGCCGCAGCGCAAGGGCGCGTGCGATACAGACGCGCTGGCGCTGGCCGCCGGAGAATTCATGCGGATAGAGTTCCATCTGATCGGCCGACAGGCCGACACGCTCGAACAGCGCCGCCACGCGGGCGTGGCGCTCTTCCTTCGAGGCGATGCCATGGATCAGCAGCGGCTCGGCGACGAGGTCGCCGACGCGCATGCGTGGGTCCAATGAGGCGTAGGGGTCCTGAAAGATCATCTGCACGTCGCGGCGCACCGCCTTGCGTTCGTCGCGGCCGAGTCCCGACAGATTGCGCCCGCCAATGGCGATGTCGCCGCTGTAAGGCACCAGTCCGGCCAGCGCCTTGGCGGTGGTCGACTTGCCACAGCCGGATTCGCCGACCAGCGCCAGCGTCTCGTTGGGCGCGATCGAGAAGCTGACGCCTTCGACGGCGTGGACGCGACGAGTGACCCGGCCGAAGAAGCCGCCATGCAGGTCGAAGCGGACATACAGGTCCTTGACCTCCGCGACATCGGCCGGCGCCGCCGTCTCGGCATCCCTGGATTGCTGGCGGCCGACACCGCTGCCGATGCGCGGCACCGCGGCCAGCAGCTCGCGCGTGTAGTCGGCTTGCGGCCTGGCAAAAATGTCAGCGGTTTTTCCCTCTTCGACCATGCGGCCATGCCGCATGATGATGACGCGGTCGGCCATTTCGGCGACCACGCCCATATCGTGGGTGATCAGGATGACGCTGGTGCCACGCTGACGCTGCAGGTCGCGCAGAAGCTCCAGCACTTCGCCTTGCACGGTGACATCGAGCGCCGTTGTCGGCTCGTCGGCGATCAGCACATCCGGCTCGAGCGCCAGCGCCATGGCGATCATCACGCGCTGGCGCATGCCGCCGGAGAGCTCGTGCGGAAACTGCTTTAGCCGGCTTTCGGCTTCCGAAATGCGCACCGCCTTCAACGCCTCGATGGCGCGCTGACGGGCCTCGCTTTGTGACAGGCTGGTATGCGCCTCGATGGATTCGGTGAGTTGCCGGCCGATCGACAGCACCGGGTTGAGCGATGTCATCGGCTCCTGGAAGATCATGGCGATGCGGTCGCCGCGAATGCGCCGCATCCGGCGCTCGTCCAGAGCTGTCAGATCTGTATCGCCGAGATGGACCTTGCCGGATGAAATCCGGGCGGCAGGCTTCGGCAGAAGCTGCATGATCGCGAGCGCGGTCATCGATTTGCCGGAGCCGGATGCACCGGCAATGCAGAGTGTCTCGCCACGCGCCAGCGTCAGCGACAGGTCGGAGACGACCTCGCGCTCGCCATCCTCGCCGCGCACGCTGACGCAGAGGTTGGCGATGTCGAGGATGGGTTTGGGGGTTGAGGTCATTGCAAAGGCAGAGTTCTGAAAGGTTTATTCCGGCACGCCCCCCTCTGTCCTGCCGGACATCTCCCCCTCAAGGGGGGAGATTGGACGCCACAACGGATTTCGCCAATTTTCAGCGGTGAAGAATGGGCGAGGCGGAGAAGCTGCCAATCTCCCCCCTTGAGGGGGAGATGCCCGGCAGGGCAGAGGGGGGTGTCTTGGCGCCGACCTCTCATTCAAACACGCAGCGCGGAAAGTAGAACGACACCACCCAGTTCGGCATGTCGACGATTTCGCTGATGCGGAGATCGCCGCACACCGAGGCCAGCATGTAGGCTTCGACCGGGTCAATCTTGTAACGACCGGCGAGCAGGTCGACCATCTGGGCGACGGCCTCCCTGGCGCCCGCCATCAGGTCCGGACCGATGCCGGTCGTCACCTCATAGCCCTTGCCGTCGAGATGGCGCGTCACCGGGCCCGGCGTGGTGAAGCGCGGTGTCTTCAACCTGGCATCCTTGACCAGGTCGAGCTTGAGCACGACATCCATCGGGCTCTCGATCGCGGTGCCGCAGACCTCGCCGTCACCCTGTGCGGCATGCGTGTCGCCGACCGAAAACAGCGCGCCGGCCACCTCCACCGGCAGATAGAGCGTGGTGCCGGCGGCGAGATCGCGGATGTCGAGATTGCCGCCGACGCGGCGAGGCGGCACCACCGAATGGTGGCCCATTTCAGCCGGCGCGTTGCCGATGGTGCCGGCGAACGGTTTCAGCGGCACGCGGGCGTTCTTGCCGAACAGCGCCGGCTCCAGCGAGGTGGCGTCATATTTCCAGATGTTCAGCGCCGGCTCCTTGAAGTCGTCGGCGAGCAAGCCAAAACCGGGAATGTTGGCCGTCCAGCCGAAGCCGGACGGTTTGAACATCTCGATCGTCACCTTCAGCGCGTCACCCGGCTCGGCACCCTCGACGAAGATCGGCCCGGTCACCGGGTTGACCTTGGCGAAATCAAGCTTGGCGACGTCGGCAACGGTGCTGTCAGGCCTCAGCTGACCGCCGCCGGCATCGAGACACTGGAACTCGATGGTCGAGCCGGGCGCCACCCGCTCGACCGGGGCAAACGAATTGTCCCAACCGAAATGGTGATGGCGCCCATGGATGGTGTAGTCGCAGTTATTGCACATCTTTTACGTACACATTGTCGTAGTTGATCGGGATATGGACCGGGTCGACATAGAGGTTGTCGGCACCGCCCATGCGCGCCGATTTCATGGTGAAACGCTGCTCGTTGAAGACCGGCGCCCAGGGTGCGTCCTCCATCACCTTGTCGTAGATGGCGCTCCACATCTTGTCGCGCTCGCCAGCCTTGGCCGGGTCGACCACCGAGTCGGCCTCGGCTGCCTTGGCGTCGAGATCCTTGTTGCAATACCACGACCAGTTCCAGCCGCCCGGCACCGCGCCGGCACAGCCGAGGATCGGCCCGTAGAAGTTCGACGGGTCCGGGAAGTCGGCGATCCAGGCCATGCCGCCGGACCAGATCATCGGCGCGCCGGCCTTGTCGCCGCCTGCGGCGATGACGTTGGCCTGGGCGAGCGACTGGATGCTGGCCTTGATGCCGATCGCCGCCAGATCCTGCTGGATCGCCTGGGCGATGCGCGGGTTGGGATCGGTGTTCATGGCGAACAATTGCGTCTCGAAGCCGTCGGGGTGGCCAGCCTCGGCCAGCAACGCCTTGGCCTTGGCGACGTCATAGGGGTAGCCCTTGTATTCCTTGTCGTAGCCCGGCATCGACGGCGGCAGCGGCTGGTTGGCCGGCACGGCGCGGCCGTTGATGATCTGGATGACACGCGCCTTGTTGATCGCCATGTTGACCGCCTGGCGCACCTTCACATTGTCGAACGGCGCCATGGTGGTGTTCATGGTGACGTAGCCGGTGTGCAGCTGGCCGCCTTCGACGACGCGCGCCTTCTGCTCGGGATCGGCCATCACCTCCTGGAACTTGGCCGGCGGAATGCCATCGCCGGGCACGTCGATCTCGCCCTTCTGCAGGCGCAGCAGCGCGACGATCGGCTCCTGGCCGATCTCGAAGGTGATCTTGTCCAGATGTGGCAGGCCCTTGTGCCAGTAATCCGCGTTGCGCTCGAAAACGATGCGCTGGCCGAGCGTCCACTCGGCGAGCTTGAAGGCGCCGGTGCCGACCGGATGTTTGCCGAAATCAGCGCCGTATTTCTCGACCTCCTCCTTCGGCACGACATGCGCGAAGTTGATGGCCATGACATGCAGGAAGGTGGCGTCGGGCCGGGTCAGTTCGAACTTGACCGTGTAGGGATCGACGACGGTGACGCCCGACAGGCCTTCGGCCTTGCCGGCCGCGACATCGTCATAGCCCTTGATCGAGCCGAAGAAGCCGGCGCCGGGGCTCTGCGTCTTCGGATTGGTGACGCGGTCGAGCGAATATTTCACGTCGTCGGCGGTCATCTCGCGGCCATTGTGGAATTTCACGCCGTGGCGCAGCTTGAAGGTGAAGGTCTTGCCATCGGGCGCGATCTCGTAGCTTTCGGCGAGGTCGGGCTTCAAATTGGTGGTGCCCGGCTCATAGTCCATCAGCCCGTCGAAAAGGCTCTTGATCATCGACCAGTTCTGCCAGTCATAGCCGATCGCTGGGTCGAGCGTGGCGACATCGTCCTTGTAGGTGATGGTGATGGCGCCGCCCTGCTTGGCGTTCGGATCGACGGCGTCCTCGGCGCGAACGCTTGTCATGCCGAGCATCAGCGCCAGCGCCGATGCCGCTACCGTTGATGCGAGAAACTTTTTCATTGTTATGTTCCCTTTCTCTGTTTGTTTTCTTGGTTTCATCTGAGTTTGATACGGGGGTCGATGAACGGCGCGATGATGTCGGCCACCAGATTGCCGAGCACGATCGCAAAGGCCGAGACCAGCGTGACGCCCATGATGATCGGTATGTCGACGCGCTGGATGGCTTGCCAGGCGAGCTGGCCGATGCCGGGCCAGCCGAATACGCTTTCGACGACGACGATACCGCCCATGAAGATGCCGATGTCGATGCCGATCATGGCGATGACCGGCAGTATGGCGTTGGGCAAAGCGTGGCGGAAAATGATGGCGCGCCTCGCCAGGCCCTTGGCGCGGGCGGTGCGGACATAATCCTGGCGCAGCACGTCGATCATCGACGAGCGCATCATGCGCGCGTACCAGCCGGCGCCGAGGATGCCCATGGTCAGCGACGGCAGCACCAGATGACGCCAGGTGCCGTAGCCGCCGATCGGAAACCAGCTGAGCCTGACCGCAAAGACGTAGAGCAGCAGCAGGCCGACGACGAATTGCGGCGCCGAGACGCCGACGAAGGAAGCGACCATCAGTGTCTGGTCGGTGGCGGTGCCGCGCCTGACGGCTGCGATCAGGCCCATGCTCAGGCCGAGCAACAGCTCGCACAGGATGGCTCCGACCATCAGCAACAGGCTGGCCGGCAGCCGCGAGACGATCAGCTCGGTGACCTCGGAGCGCTGGATGTAGGAGCGGCCGAGATCGCCGCTGACGAGCTTGGTCAGATAACGCCAGTACTGGACGACGAACGGCTGGTCGAGGCCGAGCTGCTGGCGGATGTTCTCGACCGTCTGCGGCGTGGCGCTGCGGCCGGCGATCTGGCGCACCGGATCGGCCGGCAGGAGATAAAGCAGCGCGAAGGTGATCAGCGAGACGCCTAGCAGGATCAGCAGCGACTGGATCAGGCGGCGGCCGAGATAGGCGATCATGCCCGGCCCCTTTGCGTCGGATCGAGAATGTCGCGCAGCGCATCGCCGATCAGGTTGAAGGCCAGCGCCAGCGCCAGGATCGCCGCACCCGGGAAGAACACCAGCCAGGGTGCGGCCTGGAAATAGGTCTGGTTCTCGAAGATGATGTTGCCCCACGACGCCGTCGGCGGCTGCACGCCGATGCCGAGGAAGCTGAGCGTTGCTTCGAGCAGCACGGTGGTCGAAATACCGAGCGTACCCCAGACGATGATGGTCGGCAGCAGATGCGGCAGGATGTGACGAAACAGGATGCGCGGTGCACTCGCCCCGATGGTGCGTTCGGCGTCGATGAACTCACGCTCGGCGAGCGATGAGGTCTCGGTGTAGATGACGCGCGCGGTCTGCACCCAGTTGACCAGGGCGATGACCATGGCGACGATCCACAGGCTGGGCTCGAACACGGCCGCCAGGCAAATGGCGAGCAGCAGCGCTGGAAACGCCATCATCAGGTCGGTGAAGCGCATCAGCGCGCTGCCGATCCAGCCCCGGAAATAGCCTGCGGTGACGCCGACCAGCGTGCCGATCAGAAGCGCCACGCCATTGGCGACGATGCCGATGATCAACGAGGTGCGCGCGCCATAGAGGATGCGGGTCAACAGGTCGCGGCCGAGCAGGTCCGTGCCCAGCCAGAATTTTGCATCCGGCGGCAAGGGCGAGCCCTCGA
Organism: Mesorhizobium sp. M7A.F.Ca.US.008.03.1.1; assembly: GCF_003997495.1. Lineage (GTDB taxonomy): Bacteria > Pseudomonadota > Alphaproteobacteria > Rhizobiales > Rhizobiaceae > Mesorhizobium. The sequence continues at coordinate 68,061 of NZ_RZRU01000021.1, forward strand.
TGGTCAGGCCGTCGAACATCTGCTCGTTGGGGTCATAGCCGGTCAGCCATGGCGCCAGCACGGCGCCGGCAACGACAATGGCGACGATGACCAGCCCAAGCAGCGCCAGACGGCGCCTGACCAGCCGGCGCCAGACGCCGGCGCGCGGCTTGACCGGCATGCGCCCGGCAGCCGGGAGGTCAGGCGCGATGGGACTGGTCATCGCCGCCTTCTTCCCCCGTTGCTTCTTCACTTGTCATTGCCACGATCCGGCGCGCGGCATCCTCGACGCTGATCTGCCAGCTCATCGCCAGCGAGCGAAGCTGCGCATAGGCACGGCCGTCATCGGTGCCTTTCGACAATGCGGTCACCGCGCGCACGATGGTCTGGCGCTCGGCGACGCGCTGGCGAAGCGAGGCAATCTCGCCGGCCAGGTGCTTGCGCGCCTCGAAACTTTGCCTTGCGATCAGCAGTGCGCTGTAGACGCCGGCATTGCCGACCGGCTTCAGCAGCTGGGCGTCGGCCTTGTGCGACAGCGACCATTCGATGCGGCCCGGCGCCTCGGAACCGATGAGCGCCACCAGCGGCATCGGCGCTTCGCCGGGCTTCCACGGGAATTGCTCGTCAAAGCCGAGATCGGCGTCGAAGAAGACGAAATCGGCGGCCAGCGCCTCGGGCGGCAGTTCCGGCCAGCAGTCCAGCGCAATCAGGCCGATGGCCGACAATTGCCTGGTGATCGCCTGCACCGTCGGGTGCGGGCGATGCAGGATGAAGGCCCTGGCACCGCCGAGGTTGGGGATGCGTGGCGCCCTGGTCACGACACCACCCTCAGCCGCGGCCGACCGAATGTTTTCGCAGGATCGTAGCGCGACAGATACGGATCCGGCGCGACTTCGTCTTCGCGGCTGACGACCTCGAAGAAGCCGTCCGCGATGCGCCCGATGATCACCGGCAATGTCGCGTGCTGGGAGTGCGCATCGATGGCGATCGGCCCGAGCCGGGTGGAGAAGCGCCGTTCGGCGAAGGCTTTGGAAAACTCCGTCGGACCGGCATCTGCATCGTGCGAGAGCACGTCGGCCATCACCTGCACGGAGGCATAGGCGGAGGCCTCGAAGGACGAGGCGAAGGCGGCCGGCCGCGGCGCGAAATACGGCCCGACCGACAGATGTCCCTTGCCGGATTCACCGATCGCCGGCAGTTCGCCTTCGGTGAGGTTGCAGGAGATGACGGGGCAAGTCTCGGGACTGAAGGCGGCATCTTCGTGACCCAGGTCGCGATAGGCCGCGAGGAAGGCGTAGGACGAGGTGCCGATCAGGTTGTTGAGGATGAAGTTCGGCCGCGTGGCGCGGATCTCCGCGATCAGCCGCGTCACATCGGTCTCGCCGATGCGCAGATAGCGTTCGCCCAGCACCTTGCCGCCGGCATCCGCGATCAGGTCGCGCGCGACGCGGTTCATCTCCCAGCCCCAGATGTAGTTCGAGCCGAGCAGGAAGCCGTTGGCGCCGAAACGCGGCACGACATGCGCCATCAGCGGCACCAGATGCTGGTTGGGGCAGGCGTGCATGTAGACGACGTGCTCGTTGGCCTCGAAGCCCTCATAGGGGCAGGCGTACCAGAGCATGCCGCCGGCTTTTTCCAGAACCGGGATGGTCTCCTTGCGGCTCCACGAGGTGACGCAGCCGACGACATGGCGCGCGCTGCTGGTCTTGAAGATGTCCTCGCAGAGCGTCGCGTAGCGATCGGCATTGCTTTGCGGATCGCGTTCGACCGGCACCAGCTCGATGCCATGCTGGCGGTCGGCGTTGATGTCGGCGATCGCGCGCATGGCGCCCATGCGGCACGCATCCGAGACGAGCTGATAGCTGCCCGAGCGGGAATAGAGGATGCCGATCTCGATGCGCCGTTTCAAACAGATCCCCAAAAATAACAATGCCCCGCAGCCAGCGCCGGAGGGGCGAGGCATACGAGGCATTCTTGCCGCCCGGCGATCAGAGCCGGTATTTTTCCGACCTCTAACCTATTCGGTACGGGCGGTCAGTCAAGCCCTCAACGATATCAGTGTGCAACACTCATGCCATCGCTGTTTCGTTGCCACCAACTATCTGGCCGCCGGCCTCTGACTGTGTTGGCGGGCGTAGGCCACACAGGCGTCCACCGTGCTGACACAAAGCGCGTCGCGCCTGTTCGGTAAATTGTTGTCGCCGGCGTAGGCGACTTCGGCGACGCGGCCGTCGACCATGCGAATTTGCGTGTCGCAATAACCGCCGGGAGCGACGTTGACGGAGCCGCCGACCGCCGGGATCGCGCCGACCGCCAAAGTCGGAACCACAATGCTGAGATTGCCGCGCTGGACGATGCGCTTGTAGGTCCAGATCTGGCCCGATCGGCCAGCGTCGGCGGTGGCGGTCGGAAACCCGGCGCACATTCGAACATCGGCTTCGCTGAGGCCGACCATCTCCTTGCGGGCAGCCGCCGCAGTGGGGTCAGGCTTGGCGATACGCGACGTATCGTCGGGGACGACGCAGGAAGACTGGATGCCGACGAAGAGAACAGGAAGGGCAAGCTTTCGAATACAGGAAAATGTCATACCGATTATAGGATTTGCCCGATTGCGAATTTGCGTGGCGCCCGGCCGCTCCTTTTACCTAGTCAAACAGGCGATCGGATCAACCCGTGCGGCTTCACGAAAAAGTGGCCATGGCCGCATCATGGCCGGCGGCTGGGAAGCGGGCTCGCGCCGGGGGCGGCCATCGGAAACCGGATGCGAGCCGCAAGGGCCGCATCCTCCCGCGGGCGGATCAATGGCCCTGCAACTGTTTCCGCCGCCAGGCGGCGGGCGCTTCGCCGACCCGCGCGCGAAAGAACCGTGAAAAATACGCCGGGTCGTCAAAGCCGATTTCATAGGCGATGTCCTCGACCGTGCGCACGGTGAACAGCAGCAGCCGCTTGGCCTCCAGCAGCCGCCGATCGCTGACGACCCGCTTGACGCCGGCGCCCAGCACCATGCGGCTGGCCTTGTCGAGGAGATGCGGCGTGGTGGCCAGCGCCTCGACGTAGCGGTCGACCGGCCAGTTATCGCGGAAATGCGCATCGGCGAGCCGACGCAGGCCGAGCGCCAGTGTGGCATCGGAAGACCCGGTGGCATCCTTTGTCTCGGGACTGAGGCGCGCGATGTGGGAGAGCGCAACGGCGATCAGCGCCGGCAGGACCCTGTCATTGCCGGCTTGCGCCTCGGCGTATTCGGCGGCGATCATCTCCAGCACCGCCGCCAATCTGGCCCACGCCGCGTGCCGCGGCAGACCGTCGGCAAAGACTGGCCGGTCCAGCGGCAGCAGGCTGTGAGCGGCGATTGCCGCGAGCGCATCGTCAGCGACCGAGACGACGATGGCGTCGGTGCCGGGTCCGATCGAGAAGCCGTGCACGATAGTGCTCGGCACGAAGCTGACGGCCGGCGCTGAAAAGTCCCAAGACCGGTCTTCAATGCGGTAGGTGCCGGAGCCGCCGGTCCAGTAAGTGATCTGGCCCATCTGCGGGTGCTTGTGCGCCGCGACTTGGCCAAGATGGATGTTGCTGCGCGCAAGCACCGTCTCGACATGCAGGAAACCGACATCGAGCGGCCGCACCGGCTCGCCATAGACGAAGAAGTCGGGGATGGAGTTCTGGCTCATGGCGCCGGAAAAAGTCCAATCGGTTTTGCCGTTCCGTCCATAACCGATCTCTCATCCAGGCGCTACGGTTGTTACCGAAAGTGGAGGAATATCATGCGATCGGAAGACTACCGCACTGATAAGGCACGCCCGTTCACCGGGGCCGAGTATCTGGAGAGCCTGCGCGACGGCCGCGAGGTCTATATCAATGGCGAACGGATCGCCGATGTCACCACGCATCCGGCGATGCGCAATTCGGCGCGGTCGCTGGCCCGCCTCTACGACGCACTGCATGATCCGAAGCGGCGAGACGCGCTGACCTCGCCGACCGACACCGGTTCGGGCGGCTACACCCACAAATATTTCCGCGTTGCCAAATCCGCGGGCGAACTCGCCGCGCAGCAGACGGCGATCGCCGAGTGGTCGCGCATGTCTTATGGCTGGATGGGCCGCACACCCGACTACAAGGCGGCGCTGATGAACACGCTCGGCGCCAATGCCGACTGGTACGGGCCGTTCAAGGACAATGCGCTGTCCTGGCACAAACGTGCGCAGGAAGCAGCACTGTTCATGAACCACGCCATCGTCAACCCGCCGATCGACCGCCACAAGCCGGCCGAACAGGTGAAGGACGTCTTCGTCCACATCACCAGGGAGACGGATGCCGGCATCTATGTCTCCGGCGCCAAGGTGGTGGCGACGTCATCGGCGCTGACCCATTACAATTTCCTGGCGCAGGGCTCAGCGACGGTCACCGAGGATCCGTCGCTGTCGGTGATGTTCATCGTGCCCATGAATGCGCCGGGGATAAAGATGTTCTGCCGCGTCTCCTACGAGCAGACGGCCAACACGGTGGCGGCACCCTTCGACTATCCGCTGTCGTCGCGCTTCGACGAGAACGACGCGATCCTGGTGCTCGACAATGTCTTCATCCCCTGGGAGGACGTGCTGGTGCTGCGCGACGCGCAGAAAATCCTGTCCTTCCATCCGGCATCGGGCTTCATGCATGGCTACTGTTTTCAGGGCTGTACGCGCTTCGCCGTCAAGCTCGACTTTCTTGCCGGCCTGCTGGCGAAGGCGCTGCGCGCCACCGGCGGCGATGCCTTCCGCGGCAACCAGGCGGCACTTGGCGAGGTCATCGCGCTCAGGCACATGTTCTGGAGCTTTTCCAACGCCATGGCCTACAACCCGATCCCATGGGCGAATGGCGCGGTGCTGCCCAATCTCGATGCGGCACTCGCCTACCGGACCTTCATGTCGGAAGCCTATCCGCGCGTCATCGACACCGTGCGCCGGGTGATCGCCTCGGGGCTGATCTACCTGCCGTCGTCGGTGCGCGACTTCAACAACCCCGCGATCGACAAATACCTGGCGCAGTATGTGCGCGGCTCCAACGACATGGGCCACATCGAACGCATCAAGATCATGAAGCTGCTGTGGGATGCGACCGGCACCGAGTTCGGCGGCCGTCACGCGCTCTATGAGCTCAACTATGCCGGCGCGCCGGAGGAGGTGCGGCTGCAGGTGCTGAAGGGCGCCGAACGCGGCGGGCGGCTGAAGGCGATGGAGGAACTGGTCGACACCTGCATGGCCGATTACGACGAAAATGGCTGGACCGGAGATACCTGGCTCAACCCGCTTGCCTCAATGGCCGAGTGAAACCAGATGGCCACGCAGATTTCGAAAGCCGATTTCCGCGACGCCATGGCAAGGGTCTGCGCGCCGGTCAACATCGTCACTACCGATGGGCCGGCAGGGCGCGGCGGCTTCACCGCTACCGCCATGTGCAGCGTCTCCGACGAGCCGCCGACGCTGCTCGTGTGCATGAATGGGCGCTCGACGCAGGCCGCCATGTTCCTGTCCAACCGGCGCTTCTGCGTCAACGTGCTGACACATGACCACATGCATCTGGCGGGAAAGTTTGCCGGGGCAACCAGGGATATGGAAGCGCGCTACTCCGCCGCGCGCTGGCAGACGCTGACCTCCGGCACGCCTGCGCTGTCGGATGCGATCGTCAATTTCGATTGCGAGATCGAGACTGTGCATGTTGTCGGCACGCACAATGTCATGATCGGCCGCGTCATCGATGTCCGGCACGGCAGCGGCGGCTCGGCCCTGCTCTATGTCGACCGCAACTACACGCAGCCGACGCGGCTTGGGAGCTTTGGCGGGTGAGTTTTCAGATGGCGCCTCCGCTTGACGGGTTGGAGCCGAAGCCTCCCCAACGTCGTCATCCTAGGGCGAAGCAGGAGCGAAGCTCCGTCGCGGAGACCCTAGGATCCATGCCGCAACCTCAGGCATAGAGTGCAACGGAGCAGGATTCTGCACCGCTGTAGCGCTCAGGAGTCCCGGCATGGATCCTCGGGTCTGCGCCGCGTCGCTGCGCTCCTTGCTCCGCCCGTGGATGACGAAGCGATTGATGTTTCAGTTAATCGCCAAGGTATGCGACGGCCTCAACGCAAGCGACCCGTCGACACATCTGCGCCGAGGGCTCAGCCCTCACCCTCGATCAGGCTCTCCAGGAGATCCAGCAACTGCTCAAGCTTCTCGTGACCAAAACGCTGTTCGATGTCGTCATAGATGACGCGACGCTCGGGCGACAGGGCGTCGATCAGGGTGGACCCGGCGGGCGCAATGGTCAGCACGACGCGGCGTCCATCGCCTTCGGCCTTGTTGCGGGTGATGAACTTGCGGCCCTCGAGCGCCTTGATGATGCGCGTCAGGCTGGGCGGCAAAACCGAGGCGCGATCGGCAAGTTCCGTCGCCTCGACCGGGCCGGCTTCGCTGAGCACACGCAGCACGCGCCATTGCTGTTCGGTCACGTCATGCGCCGCAAGCATCGGCCGAAACCGCGCCATCACCGCTTCGCGGGCATGAAGCAGCGCCATAGGCAGGGAACGACGGGTATTTTCAGGCAGCAAGAAAAAGAGCCTCCCACGCTTGCGATCGAAACAGGCCTTCCTCGGCCGAATCCGCCTGCCAGGGCCCGTTCCTGCCATCCCGTATCGTTGCGCCAAGGCCGATGCAAGACTTGACTTCGTCGGCGCTGCATGTAATTAACGCGTTAACTACAACAAAAGCAATAGACCAGGGAACGCCGTGCCTCACCTCTCCATCGAGTATTCGGCCAATCTCGATGCCAAGGTCGATATGGGCGAATTGTGCGCGCTGGTGTTGCGCACGGTGCTGGACACCGGGCTGTTCGAGACCGGCGCCGTGCGGGTGCGGGCATTTCGTGCCGAGGCCTACGCGATGGCCGACAGCCTGCCGGAAAATGCTTTTCTCGACATGTCGTTTCGCATCGGGGTCGGCCGCAGCCCGGACGAGAAGAAGCGGACTGGCGAGGCTGTCTTTGCGGCGGTGAGCGAATACCTTGCCACCCTGTTCGAGACCCCGCATTTCGCCCTGTCGCTCGAGATCCGGGAAATCGACCCGGTGCTCAGCTGGAAGAAAAACGCAATTCACCCGCGACTGCGCGGCAAGTGACGGAACCCGACATGTCCGACCTGCAAGGCAATCTGAACAAGGCCGAGGCCTATCTGGCCCGCTTCAAGCGCGATGGCGTGTTGAACCAGATCGGCGGCGAGGCGGTGCCCGCGCTCGACGGCGCGACATTTGAAACGCTGTCGCCGGTCGACCTGAAGCCACTAGGCAAGGTCGCGCGCGGCGGGGCTGCCGACATCGACCGCGCCACCAAGGCGGCCAAGGCGGCGTTCCCGGCCTGGGCCGCGTTGCCTGGCGAAGCGCGCAAGAAGCTGCTGCACAAAATCGCCGACGCGATCGAAGCGCGCGCCGAAGAGATCGCCTTCGTCGAATGCATGGATACCGGCCAAGCGCTGAAGTTCATGGCCAAGGCGGCGTTGCGGGGTGCCGAGAATTTCCGCTTCTTCGCCGACCGTGCGCCCGAAGCGCGCGACGGCGAGACGCTGCGGACATCTGGCCAGGTCAACATCACAAGCCGCGTTCCGATCGGTCCGGTCGGCATCATCACGCCGTGGAACACGCCGTTCATGCTCTCGACCTGGAAGATCGCGCCGGGACTGGCGGCCGGTTGCACCGTGGTTCATAAGCCGGCTGAATTCTCGCCGCTGACAGCCCGCCTGCTGGTCGAGATCGCCGAGGAGGCCGGCCTGCCGAAAGGCGTCTGGAATCTGGTCAACGGCCTCGGTGAAGATGCCGGCAAGGCGCTGACCGAGCATCCCGACATCAAGGCGATCGGCTTTGTTGGCGAAAGCCGCACCGGCTCGATGATCATGAAACAGGGTGCCGACACGCTGAAGCGCGTGCATTTCGAACTTGGCGGCAAGAACCCGGTGATCGTCTTTGCCGACGCCGATCTCGAGCGCGCCGCCGACGCCGCCGTGTTCATGATCTATTCGCTGAATGGCGAACGCTGCACCTCGTCGTCGCGCCTGCTGGTCGAAGCCTCGGTCTATGAGAGCTTCACCGCCAAGGTCGCGGAGAGGGCGAAGCGCATCGTCGTCGGCCACCCGCTCGATCCGAAAACGGTGGTCGGACCGCTCATCCATCCGGTGCATGAAAAGAAGGTGCTGTCCTATATCGACATCGGCAGGTCGGAAGGGGCGACGCTCGCCGTCGGCGGCGGCAAGGTCGATGGGCCGGGCAGCGGCTGCTATGTCGGCCCGACCCTGTTCACCAACGTCACCAACGGCATGCGGATCGCGCAGGAGGAAATTTTCGGGCCGGTGCTGAGCGCCATTCCGTTTCGCGACGAAGCCGAAGCGCTGGCGCTGTCCAATGACACGCAATATGGCCTGACCGGCTATCTCTGGACCTCGGACGTCACCCGCGCCTTCCGCTTCACCGACGCGCTGGATGCCGGCATGATCTGGGTCAATTCGGAGAATGTACGGCATCTGCCGACGCCGTTCGGCGGCGTCAAGAATTCCGGCATCGGCCGCGACGGCGGCGACCATTCCTTCGATTTCTACATGGAGACGAAGAACGTAGCCTTCGCGACGACGGCGCACGCGATCCAGAAACTTGGCGGCTGACCGGAGGAAATCAGATGCCCTTGCCCAAGCCCAATCTCTACCCCGCCTTCAACATCGTGCGCCTCAGCCATGTCGAGCTGGCCGTCACCGACCTCGCCAAGTCCCGCGCCTTCTATGTCGATACGCTCGGCTTGCAGGTCACCGACGAGACATCCGACGCCATCTATCTCAGGGCGCTGGAGGAGCGCGGGCACCATTGCATCGTGCTGAAGAAGGCAGCAGTTGCCGAGGCGCGGGACCTCGGCTTCAAGGTCTTTTCTGACGAGGACCTCGACAAGGCGGAACATTTCTTCACGGGCAACGGCCTGCCGGTGGAGTGGGTCGAGCGACCTTACCAGTCGCGCACCTTCCGCACGCGCGATCCGCATGGCATTCCGCTGGAATTCTACGCCCAGATGGAGCGGCTGCCGCCGATCCACCAGAAGTATGCGCTCTACAAGGGCGTCAAGCCGCTGCGCATCGACCACTTCAATTGCTTCTCGCCCAATGTCGACGAGTCCGTCGCCTTCTACAACGAGCTCGGCTTCCGGGTGACCGAATACACCGAGGATGCCGGGAGCGGAAGACTGTGGGCGGCGTGGACACACCGCAAGGGCGGCGTGCACGACATCGCCTTCACCAACGGCGTCGGACCGCGCCTGCACCACGTCGCCTTCTGGGTGCCGACGCCGCTCAACATCATCGACCTGCTCGATCTGATGGCGACGACGGGCTATCTCGCAAACATCGAACGCGGCCCCGGCCGGCACGGCATCTCCAACGCCTTCTTCCTGTATGTCCGTGATCCGGACAATCACAGGATCGAGATCTACTGTTCGGACTACCAAACTGTGGATCCGGACCTCGAGCCGATCAAGTGGGATCTCAAGGACCCGCAGCGCCAGACGCTGTGGGGCGCGCCGGCGCCGAAAAGCTGGTTCGAGGAAGGCAGTGCATTTGCCGGTGCAGAGGCACGCCAGCCGGATCTGGCGGCTTCGCCGATCATTGCGCCGTGATGGATACCTGGTTGATGTCATTGTTCTACGACGCCCCCCTCTGGCCTGCCGGCCATCTCCCGCTCAAGGGGGGAGATCGGATGTCATCCCTGCCTTCGCCAATTTTCAAAGTTGAAGAAAATGGCGCCAATGCCGACGCTGCCAATCTCCCCCCAAGAGGGGGAGATGTCCGGCAGGACAGAGGGGGGCGCTGTAGAGCTCCCACCTCCCCCACCACCGATGGCGGAGTTGCAGCATGAGTCCCGCACGGCTCGCCACCTTCACCGTCGACGGCAAGGGGCGCTATGGCGCGATCACGAGCAAGGGTGTCGTCGACCTGTCGGCGCGCCACGGTCAATGGCCGACGCTGCGCGAAGTGATCGAGGCTGGCGCCTTGCGGCGGCTGGCGGAGGAGGCCGAAGCCTTCGCCCCGGACCTCCCGCTCGACGCCATCGCCTACGAAATCCCTGTCCCGTCACCGGAAAAGATCATCTGCGTCGGCGTCAACTATCCGGACCGCAACGAGGAGTACAAGGACGGCCAGGCGGCACCAGCGAATCCGTCGCTGTTCATCCGTTTTCCCCGCTCCTTCGTCGGCCATGGCGCGCCGCTGGTGCGGCCGCCGGAATCACCGCAGCTCGATTATGAGGGCGAGGTCGTCATCGTCATCGGCAAGGGCGGGCGGCGCATCCCGGAAGCCGATGCGCTCGGCCATATCGCGGCGCTGTCGCTGTGCAATGAAGGCACCATCCGTGACTGGGTGCGCCATGCCAAGTTCAATGTCACGCAAGGCAAGAATTTCGACCGCAGCGGCTCGATCGGCCCCTGGCTGGTGCCGTTCACGGACGAGGCGCAGATCGCCGACATTGCGCTGACCACCCGCCTCAATGGCGAGGTGCGCCAGCAGGACCGCACCAGCCGGATGATCTTCTCGTTCCGCAAAATCATCGCCTATGTCTCGACCTTCACCACGCTGGTGCCGGGCGATATCATCGTCACCGGCACGCCGACGGGTGCCGGCGCCCGCTTCGAGCCGCCGATCTGGCTGAAGCCGGGCGATGCGATCGAGGTGGAGGCCGATGGTATCGGCGTGCTCAGAAACGGCGTTGTCGACGAGGCAGGACAATGACGCCGGAGCAAGTGGAAGACGCCGCGGCAAGACTGTTCGAGGCCGAGCGTTCGCGCCGCCAGATCCGTCTGCTCAGCCTCGATTACCCGCAAGCGACCATGGAGGATGCCTATCGCATCCAGGCAGCGCTGGTGACGCGCAAGATCGATGCCGGGCTGAAGCCGAAGGGCTGGAAGATCGGGCTGACCTCCAAGGCGATGCAGTATGCGCTGGCCATCGACACGCCGGATTCCGGCGTGCTGTTCGACGACATGTTCTTCAATGACGGCGCGACGGTTCCCGCCGGCCGCTTCATCGAGCCGCGCGTCGAGGCCGAGATCGCCTTCGTCATGAAAGCGCCGCTGAAAGGTCCCGGAGTGACCATCTCCGACGTGCTCAACGCCACCGACTACATCACCCCGGCGCTCGAAATCCTCGACACGCGCATCGAGCGCGTCAATGCCGAGACGAAGAAGGCGCGCACCTTCTTCGACACGATTTCAGACAATGCCGCCAATACCGGCATCGTCATCGGCGGGCGGCCGCAGCGGCCTGACGAGGCCGACATGCGCTGGATCGGCGCCATCGTCTCGCGCAACGCAGAGGTCGAGGAAACCGGGCTCGGCGCCGGCGTGCTCAACCATCCCGCCATGGGCATCGCCTGGCTTGCGGACCGGCTCGCCCGCTACGGCATGTCGATCGCGGCCGGCGAGGTGGTGCTGTCGGGCTCCTTCGTGCGGCCGGTCGAGGCGCGGCCCGGCGACACGATCGTCGCCGATTTCGGCAGTTCGGGAACCGTCAGCATCCATTTCGCGAAGGGCTGACGGTTTCGTGGTCAGTCCGCACGGCAGTGCCTATTCGCCACGCAGATAGGCGATCACCACATCGGCGGCTATGGCCGACATACGCAGGCCGACCTCCCCGGTGATGTCGCCTTCGACGCGGCTCTGCACCCAGCCGAGGAAGGCGAAGGCCCGCAAGGCCGAAAACAACGGCAGCGCGGCGATGTCCTGGGCCGTCAGTTCCCGTTCCTGCCGATAGCCATCCAGCAAAGCGGTCTCGATCAGCGGGTAGATCGCCTCCTCGCGGTTCTGGTAAAGCGCGACGGCAAGGTCGTACATGTGCCAGCCATGGCCGCAATCGTCGAAGTCGATGATGCGGATCGCACCTTCATGGACGAGCACGTTCTCGCGCACCAGATCGGCGTGGATGATGCCGAAATTGCGGGCACTGCGTTCATGCGCCGAAAGCGCCTGCACGGCCTTTTGCCGCGCCTGGAAAACCAATTCGCGACGGGCGCCGTCGAGGAAGGGCGAGGTCTCGAAACGGCCCCAGTTCGGGTTCGCGCCAAAGAAGCCGTCGAAATTCCAGGCATGGCGGGCAAAGCCGGCGGGCGGCTCCCAGGTGGACGTGACATTGTGCATGCGGGCGATGGTTCGCCCAATTGCCGTGAAGACCTGCCTTGCCTCCTCGGGCGTAAAATCGAGCGGCACGCCTCGCGCGCCGACGGCGCGGCCTTCCAGCCAGCTCAGGCAATCGACTTGCCGGGATTGCATCGAGGCGTTCGCGCTGACAAGCACGAACAGATCGCCGGCCGGCGTGGCGACCGCAGATGGCGTGGCGATGCCGGCCGATTGCAGAAAGCCCATCCATTGCAGTTCCGAGCGCAGTGCGGCGTCCGTGTGATAGCCGAGCCGGTGAATGCGCATGGCGGCCGGCTGGCCGTCGGGCAAGCGGATGCGGAAGACCGCGTTCTCGCGGAATTTCAGCAGCTCCGGCTCACCCTCATCAATGCCCCAATGAGCGAGCGCGCGCCTGGCAAGCGCGGCGACATCGGCTGCCGTCTCGGGCTCGGACTGCGCGGAAACAGCACTCACGCCTTCACTCCGCCGACTTCACCCAGCACCTCGTCGAGCAGCCCGATCAGGACGTCGGCATTGTCGCGGGAGAACGGCATCGGCGGGCGGATCTTCAGCACGTTCCCATGGATGCCGGTTTTGCCCATCAGCACGCCACGGTGGCGCATACGGTTGGCGACATGCTCGGCAATGTCGGGCGCAGGCTCGCGGGTCTCGCGGTCATGAACCAGCTCGGCGCCGAAGAACAGGCCGGCGCCCCTGACCTCGCCGATGCATTCATGGCGATCGGCCAGCGGGCGCAGCAGGCCGAGTGCATAGGCGCCGACATCGCGTGCGTTGGCGACGAGATTTTCCTGCTCGATGACATCGAGAACGGCATTTGCCACCGCGCAGGAAACCGGGTTGCCGCCGAAGGTGTTGAAGTAGCGGAAAGCGTTGCGGAAGGTTGCCAATATCTCCCTTGATGTGACCACGGCGGCGACCGGATGACCGTTGCCCATCGGCTTGCCCATGGTGACGATGTCGGGAACGAAGCCGGCGCGCTGGTGGCCCCAGAAATGGCTGCCCGTGCGGCCGAAACCGGGCTGCACCTCATCGGCGATGACCAGCCCTCCGGCGTCACGCACCGCGCGCATCGCGTCGTCGAAAAATCCGGAGGGGAGCGCCGGAAAACCTTCATTGGCGAGCAGCGGACAGAGGATGATGCCGGACAGGCCTATGCCGTCCTTTGCCAGCGAGGCGATGGCTTCGCGCACCGCGCCGCCAAAAGCCTTGCCATTGGCCATCGCATCGGGATGGCGATAGCTGTCAGGCGCCGGCACCAGCCTGACATTGCGGGCACGGCCGCCGACCGGCGGCATGCGGGTGCTGAGCTGCGAAACCGCCGTGGTGTTGCCGTGATAGGTGGCATCGGTGGCGATGATGCCCATGCGGCCGGTAGCCGCCTGCGCCATGCGCAGCGCGATGTCGTTGGCCTCGCTGCCGGTGCAGGTCAGGATGGCGGTCGACAGGCTGGCATCGAAGGTCGCGGTCAGCCGCTCGACATAGTCGAGGATGGCGGTGTGCAGATAGCGCGTATGGGTGTTGAGCAGGCTTGCCTGCCGGCACAGGGCCTCGACCACATGCGGGTGGCAGTGGCCGACATGGGCGACATTGTTGTAGGCGTCGAGATATTTGCGGCCGTCGGCGTCGTAGAGCCAGACGCCCTCACCGCGCACCAGATGCACGGGCTCGTCATAGAACAATTGCGATTTCGCACCGAGCAGGCGCGAGCGCCGGCCAACCAGCGCTTCTTGCGATTGAGTCATTTGCGTCTCGAAACTCCGTTGTGTCAGCTAAACGTCAGACCTTCGACAGGCCGGCATCCAGCGCTTCGCCGATCTTCGTCACATCAGCGGCGCTGATGATGAGCGGCGGCGACAGGATAATGGCGTTGCCGGAGACGCGCAGCATGACGCCGGCTTCGTAGGCCGCGTCCGAAACCACCGTCATGGTCTTCTTGTCGACCGGCTTCTTGGTGGCGCGATCAGAGACCAGTTCCAGCGCCGCCATCAGGCCCTTGTACCTGACATCGCCGACGATCGCGTGCCTGGCCTTCAACCCTTCCAGCACGGCTGCGAGTTCGATACCCCGCGCGGCCGCGTTCTCGTTGAGGCGCAGCCGTTTGGTCTCGGCAAGGGCAGCCAGGCCCGCCGCGCAACCGACCGGGTGACCGGAATAGGTGTAGCCGTGGCCGATCGCGCCGAAGCTGGTCTTGTCGGCTTCGAAGATGTCGGCGACCTTGGCGCCGATCAGCGTGGCGCCGAGCGGGAAATAGCCTGAGGTGATCGCCTTGGCGATGGTCATGAAATCCGGCTTCACGCCGGACAGCCGTGAGCCCGACCAGGCGCCGGTGCGGCCGAAGCCCGTCACCACCTCGTCGGCGATCAAAAGAATCTCGTGGCGGTCGCAGATTTCGCGCACCAGCGGCATGAAGCTCTCATGCGGAACGATGACGCCGCCGGCACCGAGCACCGGCTCCATGATGAAAGCGGCGATGGTGTCGCCGCCCTGGAAGGCGATCTCGTCCTCCAGTGCCTTGGCACACAGTTTCGCCAGCCGCGCCGGGTCGGTCTCGTCGAACGGGTTGCGGAAGGTCCAGGGTGCCGGGATGTGGAAGACACCGGGCAGCAGCGGCTCGTAGTTGCGGCGGAAATTGGCGTTGCCGTTGACCGAGGCGCCGCCGAAATGCGTGCCGTGATAGCCTTTCTTCAAGGCGAGGAATTTTGTGCGGTCGGCCTGGCCGCGGATCTTCCAGTACTGCCGCGCCAGCCGAAGTGCTGTTTCGACCGAATCCGAACCGCCCGAGGTGAAGAACGTCCGCACCATGCCTTCTGGCTCGAACCATTCGCTAAGTTCGTAGGCGAGCTCGATCGACGGGCCGGTCGAGGTGCCGCGAAAACCGGAATAATAGGGCAGCGCCGAAAGCTGGTCGGCGATCGCCTGCTTGATCGGGTCACAGCTATAGCCGAGATTGACGTTCCACAGGCCGCCGACGGCATCGAGCACGGTGTTGCCGGCTATGTCGGTGACCATCACGCCCTCGCCCTTCATGATCACCTTTGGCGGATTGGCCCGCATCTCGGCCGGATGCGCCATCGGGTGCCAGATCGGCTTGGCGTTGGTTTCGGTGAGAAAATTGATGTCGCGCATAAAGGACTCCGCAAAAATCTCAGGCAACTGGGACGAGGTCAAAATGGCCGAGGGCCTCGGCATAGGAATGAGCCGGGCGAGCGACGTCGAAATGAACCGTGCGCATGCCGGCAGCACAGCCGCCATCGACATTGCGCCGCTGGTCGTCGACGAAGACGCAAGCGCCGGCTGGCAGGTGAAGCGCCTCGGTGACGAAGGCATAGGCGCGCGGATCGGGCTTGAGGATGCCGGTGTAAGTGGCGTCGACGATCACGTCGAACAGGCCGAGCAACGGCAGCCTCCCGCGGAAGTCGGCGCCGTAGAACAGGTCGAGTTCATTGGACAGGATGGCCAATCGAAAACCGGCAGCATGCACCGTGCGAATGGCGCTGTCAGCCTCCGGCCGCACCACCTTTTCCGGCTCGGCGCCACGCGCGCGCCGGACGAAGGTTTCCATCGCCTGCCAGTTCTCGCCGACCAGACGGCCGACCTCGCTGGTGCGGGTGCGCCAATAGTCACGTTCGCTGATCTCATCGGCCTGCATGGCGCGCCACAGCGGATCGCCGTCCGGATCGAACGGCCCGCGCCATTGCAGCATCCCCGGCGTGAGGTCGAGCGCCTGTTCGGTCAAGGCGTGGGTCTCGAACAGTGTGCGGGTGACGACGCCGCCGAAATCAAGGACAAGCGCCTGGGCGGGAACAGCACTCACGCTGCCACTCCCTTGGCCGGCTTGCCGCGCGGGACGATGCCTTCCTCGACCCAGCGGTCGAATATCTCGAGCGCCTTGCCGACAAAGTCGTCGCTGTTGATGTGAGCGTCGATCTCGTGGAACTCGACCCCGGCGGGAATAGCCCTGCGCATTTCATCGGCGAAGGCCGCGAGAGCCTCGGGTTCATAGAGCGGCTCGCCCTGCACGTCCCATTCCTGGATGCCTCTGGTTGGCAGTATGAAGGCGGAGCGGCCTTTCGCGGCGCCGAGCTTGGCGGCGATAGTCCTGGCGACCTGGCGGCGATCGTCGGCATCGACGGTGACCGAAGCGATCAGCCTGTTGTGGGCATGGAACGGCCGCGTCGAGAATTTAGCCGGCAAATCCTGCCAGGTCGGCAGATCGACCATGTCGACCGCCCCGGGTGCGGCGATCTGCGGAGTGCCGCGAGCGCCGGCATTCTCCAGCCGGTCGGTGCCGGAACTGACGACGGAGCCCGCGAGATGATTGGTGATTTCCTGCAGGCTGAAGTCGAACACCGCGCAAAAATGGTCCTGACCGGCAATCGATTCGAAGGCGCGGCCGCCCATTCCAGTGGTGTGGAAGACGGCAACGTCATAGCCGCGCTGTTCCAGCGCCGGCTTCAGCGTCTTCATGTAGCGCAGGCAGCTGCTGCCGAGCGAGGTCATGCCGATGGTCGGCCCGATTGCCAGAGCCGACATGCGGGTCTCCAGCACGATCCTGGCCGCGCCGACGACCGCACCACAGGCCTGTGACAGGACCAGCCTGCATATGCTGTTGAGGCCGTACAGCCCGCCCGCCCAGAGGATCATCATCAGGTCGGGCGCGACGCGCTCGGGCGGGATGAGGTGCGAATAGGCGATGGTCGAAACGACGAATTTCGGTACGCCGAGCGGCAGGCAAAGCGCCACGTCGAGCGCCAGATCGGTCCCCATCGAACCGCCGATGGCGATGAAGGCGTCGATCTCGCCGTTTTGATGGAGCTTGCGCACCAGCTGCACGGCGCCGCCGGCCATCAGCGTCATGGCGGTGTTCTCGTCACCGCTCGAGACGATCTCGGTGATCGTCACATCGACCGCCCGCGCCACGGCATGCTTGTCGTGGTCCGGGCTGTAGGGCGGGTCGCCCAGCACGCTGACATCCATCATCACGGCGCTGCCGCCTGACTGCTCGATGCACTGTTTCATGTACAACAGCTCTTCGGCCTTTGTGTCGCCCGTGCCGATGACCAGGATGCGGGGCGCAGTCTCCGAGGGCATCAGGCCTGCCTCCTCAAGATTTGCAGGTTTTCGCCGTTGAGGCGCATGGAAACCTCCCGTGCCGCCGTCCTCACGGCAAGTCCCCGTTCGGCGATCGCGGCTGCCGTCGTTCTGGCCTTTGGTGCCGCCACCGCAATGGTGCCGAGCGCAAAGCCATCCGCCCCGCGGATTGCCGCCGCGACGCTGATCACACCTTCCTCATAGCCCTGGTCGCAGATCGAATAGCCACGCTCGCGCGCCTCGCCCATGGATCTTGAGATGGCGGCCGCCTCGATCAGCGTATGGGCCGTGAAGGCGTCGAGCGAACCCGTCAGGCACGCCTTGACGGTCTCGTCGCGGGCGAAGGCCAGATAGGCGATGCCCGACGCGGTCGAATGCAGGGGCAGCAACTGGCCGATGTCGATGTTGACCCGGTTTGCCCATGCCGGATGCTCGACATGGACGGTTACCAGCCTGTCGACGCCGAATTCCGACAAATGCACGGTCTCGACCGTCAATGCCGCCAGGTCCCGCACCAGCGGAACAGCCGTCTGCAGGAAGGGAAAGCGCGCCTCGCGGATGCGCGCCAGCCGCGACAGACCGGCGCCGAGGCGGTAGTGCCGCGTGCCGGTATCCTGCTCGACGAAACCATGGCCCGCCAGCGCAACCAGCAGCCGCCTTGTCGTCGCCTTGTCGAAGCCCGAGCGGCGCGCCAGGTCGGACAGGCCGAGCTCGGGCTCGTCGACGCTGAACAGCTCCAGAAGCGAGATCGCTTTTCCGACCGTACTCAAATTTGCCTCCCGGTTCGGCACAATCATTTAACGTGTGAATTAACTTGACAGGCATCGGCATTGTTTGCAAGTCTATATTCAAAATAATGGTTCAAATAATGAACCGACCACCAGAGTGCATGGGACAGGCCATTCGGCCGGTAAATAGGAGGGATCAATGACAGCAGTCTCGGAACAGGCGCCGGCCAACAGGCTGCGCAAGAACAGTCTTGGCGTCGGCGCCATCACCTTCATGGTGATTTCGGCGGCCGCACCGCTTACCGCGGTCGCCGGGGGGACCCCGCTCGGCATGCTGATGGGCAATGGCGCCGGCTTTGCCGGCACCTATCTGATCGTGACGGTGCTGCTGCTTCTGTTCGCGGTCGGCTATGTCGCCATGTCACGCCATGTCGGCAATGCCGGCGCCTTCTATGCCTATGCCGCGCGCGGCCTCGGCAGCATGGCCGGCGGCGCCACGGCGCTGATCGCCATCCTGTCCTACAACGCCATGCAGATCGGGGTCATGGGTCTCCTGGGTGCCGCGACATCAGGCCTGTTCGCCGGCTGGGGCATCAATCTGCCCTGGTGGGTATGGAGCTTCATCGCCATCGCGCTGGTGGCCGTGCTCGGCTACCGACAGGTCGACCTCTCCGCCAAGATCCTGACGGTGCTGGTGCTGTGCGAATATCTGGTGGTGCTGGTCCTGGACATCGCCATCCTGAAGACCGGCGGCGATAGCGGCCTGTCGGCGGCGCCGTTCAGCTGGAGCCAGATCGTCAGCGGCTCGCCGGCCATCGCCATCCTGTTCTGCTTTGCCGCCTTCATCGGCTTCGAGGCGACGACGATCTATGCCGAGGAAGCCCGTGATCCAAAGGTCACCATTCCGCGCGCCACCTATTTCTCGGTCGTGCTGATCGGCGTCTTCTACATGCTCACGGCATGGCTGATGGCGGTTGGCGCCGGTGTCGACAAATTGCTGCCGACGCTGCAGGGATTGCAGGATCCGACGACCTTCCTGTTCGGCCTGTCCGACCGCTACGCCGGAACGATGCTGTCGCAGGCGATGAGCATCCTGTTCGTGTCGAGCCTGTTTGCCGGCGTGCTAGCGTTCCACAATGCGGTGGCCCGCTACATCTATGTCTCGGGCCGCGAAAAGCTGTTGCCGCAGACGATCGGCGTGACGCATTCGGTGCACCAGAGCCCGCATGTCGCTTCCGTCATCCAGAGCGTGCTCGCCGCGGTCGTCGTCGGGCTGTTCGCCGTGCTCGGCCTCGATCCGGTGCTGGCATTGTTTTCGTGGCTGACCAATGTCGCGACGCTCGGCGTCATCGTCATGATGGCGGTGGCCTCGCTCGCCATGGTGATGTTCTTCCGCGCCAATCCATCGACGCAGGAGAACGCGATGAAGACCACCATCCTGCCCGGGCTGACCTTCATCGCCTTCGTCATCATCATCTACCTGATCGTCATCAATTTCGGCAGCCTGTCCGGGGCCGGCGGTTTCCTTGGCGTGTTCCTGCCGGGGCTGGTGCTGATCGCCGCGATCGTCGGCCTGCTGCTGGCCAGCGCGCTCAAGAGCCGCGATCCGGTCGCGTTCAAAAACCTCGGCCAGCCGCTGAAAGATTGAGAAAAGCAAAGGGGCGGCGTGCCACGCCGCCCTTACACCACAAAGGGAGTGGCGGATTTGAGCTTTGCCGAAAATATCACCGTCGAGGCATTGGAAGCCGATCCCTACCCGATCTATGCCGAACTCAGGCGCAGCGCGCCTGTCGCTTTCGTGCCGGCGGTCAATCTGTGGTTCGTCACCCGCTGGAAGGATGTCGAGAGCGTTGCCAAGTCGCCCGAGATCTTCTCCGCCGTGGTCGGCTCGTCACCGGTCGAGCGGTCCTTCGGCAAGCCCACCATCCTGACCACCGATGGCGAGATGCACAAGCAACTGCGCCAGGGCGCCGACCCGAAATACCGGCCGCGCACCGTCGCCGCCTATGCCGGCGACCTCGTGCGGTCGATTGCCGAACCTTTTCTCGATCGGATCGCCAACCAGGGCTCCGCCGAGCTGATGGCCGATTATCTCGAGCCGGTGTCGACGCTCAGCCTGGCGCGCTCGCTCGGCCTTGCCGACATCGACATGCCGAAGCTGCGCCGCTGGTTCTACGGCCTTGCCCAGGGCGCCATCAATTTCGAGAACGACCCGAAGCGGCAGGAGATCGCCGACGCAATCAGCGCCGAGGTCGGCGACGCGATCCTGCCGACGCTGGAAAGACTTGCGCGCCAGCCAGATGACTCGGCGCTGTCGCATATGCTGCATGACGGCATGCCGGAAGGCACGACGCGACCGATCGATTTTTTGATGCCAAGCATCAAGGTGATCCTGCTCGGTGGCATGCAGGAGCCCGGACATGGCGCCGGCTCGATCCTCGCCGGCCTGCTGGCCCACCCCGAGCAATTGCGGCAAGTGCTCGCCGATCCCGAGACCTTTGTGCCCAGAGCTGTCGACGAAGGCTTGCGCTGGGTGGCGCCGATCGGCACGCAGACGCGGCAGACGACGCGGGCGGTCGAGCTTGGCGGCGTGACGATCCCTGCCGGTGCTGCCGTCGCCGCCCTCGTCTCTTCGGCAAGCCGCGACGAGAGCCGCTTTGCCGATCCCGACCGCTTCGACATCAACCGCGATGAAGGCAACCATGCCGCCTTCGGCTTCGGCCATCATTTCTGTTCGGGCCGGTTTTTCGCGCGCGAGCAGATGTGCCTCGCGGTAAGGCTGCTGCTCCAACGCTTCCCCGATCTCCGCCTGGTGCCGGGCAAGGAGCCGGTGTTTCGCGGCTGGGAATTCCGCGCGCCAACCACATTGCATGTTTCCCTGGGAGTCCGTCACCCATGATCAGCCAGAACGCCATCGACACGCTGCGCAAGGCAGAGATCGGCGCGCGGGGCCTGTTCATCGATGGCGTGCGGATCGAGGCAACAAGCGGCGCAAGCCTGCCGGTGACGTCGCCGATCGACGGCCGGCCTTTCGCCAGCATCGCCGACGGCAACGCCGCCGATATCGACCGCGCCGTGAAGTCGGCGCGCGAGGCGTTCGAGAAGGGCTCGTGGTCGCGCGCCGCACCGGCGTTTCGCAAGAAGGTGCTGACGAAATTCGCCGAGCTGGTCGAAAAGCATGCCGACGAGCTGGCCGTGCTCGGCGTGCGCGACAATGGCACCGAGATCGGCATGGCCTACAAGGCCGAACCGCTGTCGACCGCCGGCACCATCCGCTATTATGCCGAGGCGATCGACAAGGTCTATGGCGAGATTGCGCCGACAGCCGACAATGTGCTGGGACTGATCCACAAGGAGCCGCTCGGCGTCGTCGGCGTCATCGTGCCGTGGAATTTTCCGCTGATGATCGGCGCCTGGAAGATCGCGCCCGCACTTGCCGCCGGCAATTGCGTGGTGGTCAAGCCGCCGGAAATCGCTTCGCTGACGCTGCTGCGGCTGGCCGAACTGGCAAGCGAGGCCGGTTTGCCTCCCGGTGTGCTCAACATCGTCACCGGGCGCGGCGCGGTCACCGGCGAGGCGCTCGGGCTGCACATGGATGTCGACGCCATCGCCTTCACCGGTTCCGGGCCGGTCGGCAGGCGGCTGCTCGAATATTCCGCCCGCTCCAACCTGAAGCGCATCTTCCTCGAACTCGGCGGCAAGTCGCCGAACATCGTCTTTGCCGACGCCCCGGACCTGAAGCAGGCGGCGGTCGTCTCGGCCAATGGTATCTTCCGCAATTCCGGCCAGGTCTGCGTCGCCGGCTCCCGCCTCCTCGTCCAGGCGGCGGTCTATGACCGCTTCATGGACGAACTGCTCTCGGCGACGACGCGGCTGAAAGTCGGCGATCCGCTCGATCTGGCCAGTGATGTCGGCGCGGTGTCGAGCGCGGAACAGCTGAACAAGAATCTCGGCTTCGTCGCCAGGGCCACCGAAGAAGGCGCCCGTCTCGTCACTGGCGGCGAACGGATCCTGACCGAGACCGGCGGCAGCTACATGGCGCCGACCATCTTCGAGAACGTCACGCAAGACATGCAGTTGGCGCGTGAGGAGGTGTTCGGGCCGGTACTCGGCGTCATGCGCTTCGAGACCGAGGAGCAGGCGGTGCGGCTTGCCAATTCGACCGTCTACGGGCTTGCCTCTGCGGTGTGGACCGCCAACCTCTCCACCGCGCATCGCATGGTGCGCGCCATCAATGCCGGCGTCGTCCACGTCAACACCTATGGCGGCGCCGACATCACCGTGCCGCTCGGCGGCGTCAAGCAGTCCGGCTTCGGCCGCGACAAGTCGTTGCACGCGCTGGAGAAATATCTGGAACTCAAGACGGCCTGGATCGCCCTTTGAGGCTGGCGGCTGCGCCGGTTTTTTCCGAGTATCTGACCTTGCTTGCGAAGCACAGCGGATCGAAGCGTAGCCCACCGCGATCGATTCAATGGCGTCTCGTTCTCACTCACGCGAGAATTTTGAGAGAATATTCCCGGCTTTGGCGAGAACGGCGAAACGCGTTCTTTGATATAACAGTTAGAATTTCTGAGGATGTGACCAAGGCTAGGTAATCCGCCTCGCTGCCATGACTTCACAACCGCAGAGATCAATCATGACCGACTTCAAGAACACTTGGACATCTTCCCTCGGGTCAACCGTCAACCGGCGCAGCGGCTTGGCTCTGCTGTTCGCCTCGGCCGTCGCGATCGGCAGCCTGATGGCGCCCGGCGCATCGTTCGCCGAGGACAAGAAGGCGATCAAGGTCGGCATCATCAGCGGCGAGGACGAGGATGTCTGGCGCGTCGTCGTCGCGCAAGCCGCCGAAAAGGGCCTCGCAATAGAGACCGTGGTGTTCAACGACTACACCCAGCCCAACGAGGCGCTGGAGCGCGGCGAGATCGACGCCAACGCCTTCCAGCACCAGCCTTATCTCGACAACCAGATCAAGACCCAAGGCTACCACATCGTGCGCGTCGGCTACACCGGCGTCTGGCCGATCGGCCTCTATTCGAAGAAGTATAAAGCGGTCGCCGACCTGCCCGAGGGCGCGATCGTCGGCGTGCCGAACGACCCATCCAATGAAGGCCGGGCACTGCGCGTGCTGCAGAATGAGGGCGTGATCAAGCTCAGGGATGGCACCGGCATTCTGGCCACCACCGCCGACATCGCCGAGAATGCGAAGAAGGTGGTGATCAAGGAACTCGACGCCGGCATCGTCGGCCGCTCGGTCGAGGATCTCGACGCGGCCGTGGTCAACACCGACTGGGCGCTGAAAAGCGGCCTTTCGCCGGAAAACCGCATCGCGCAGGAGCCCATCGCCGACAATCCGTACCGCAACTTCATCGCGGTGAAGACCGGCAACGAGAACGAGGCCTGGGTGAAGACGCTGGTCGCCTCCTATCAGAACGAGGCGGTGAAGGCCGAGTTCGACAAGGTCTACAAGGGCACCGGCCTCAGCGCCTATTGATCCGATCCTCGACCGGACGCCCCGTTCGAGAGCAACAGCGGTCCGCGCTCAGGCGCGGGCCGCGATTGCGTTTTCGGGAACAGGAACATTCATGAACCAGCATATCACGGCATCCGGGGACACCACCGATCCGACCCGCGCCCGGCCCGACGCATCTCAGGATGTCGTGCGCCTCGTCGAGTTGAAGCGCCGCTTCGGTGTGACGGCGGCGCTCGACGGCATTTCGCTGACCGTGCGCAAGGGCGAGATCCTCGGCATTATCGGCCGCAGCGGCGCCGGCAAGTCGACGCTGATCCGCTGCCTGAACGGGCTGGAACGGCCTGATTCCGGCGAGGTGTTCATCGAGGGCCGCGAGATCAGCCGGCTCGGCGAGCGCGATCTGCAGCCGCTGCGGCGGCGCATCGGCATGATCTTCCAGCACTTCAACCTGCTGTCGGCCAAGACGGTCGAGGACAATGTGGCGCTGCCGCTGAAGATCGAGGGCCGGCCGAAAGCCGAGCGGCTGGCACGTGCGGCCGAACTGCTCGATCTCGTCGGCCTGTCGGAGAAAGCAAAAGCCTATCCGGCGTCGCTGTCGGGCGGCCAGAAGCAGCGCGTCGGCATTGCCAGGGCGCTTGCCGCACGGCCGGCGCTCTTGCTGTCGGATGAAGCGACATCGGCGCTCGACCCGGAGACGACACGTTCGATCCTTGCCCTGCTCAAGGACATCAACCGGCAGCTTGGCCTGACCATCCTTTTGATCACCCATGAGATGGAGGTGATCCGTTCGATCGCCGACCGCGTTGCGGTGATCGATGCCGGGCGCATCGTCGAGCAAGGGCCGGTCTGGTCGGTGTTTGCCGACCCACAATCAGACATCACCAAAAGCCTGCTCGGGGCCATCCGGCCGCAACTGCCGGCCGAGCTGGCGGCCCGGCTGCTGCCGGCGGCCGGCGCGGAGACGATCCTGCGCGTGGATGTGGCCGGCGAGGCGGCAAGCGGGCCATTGCTGTCCGACCTTGCCACGGCTGTTCCAGGCGCCTTCCGCCTCGTCCATGGCGGCATCGACCATATCCAGCAGCAGCCGGTCGGCACGCTGTTCCTGTCTGTTCCCGGCAGCGATGCAAATCATCTCGCTGACATCATCACATTCCTGAAGGCCCGCCAGGCGCGGGTGGAGGTGCTTGGCCATGTCGCCAATCCTGTTTGAACTTCTGCTGCGTTCGATCTGGGAGACGGTGCTGATGACGGCCGCCTCCGGCCTCATCTCGCTGGTGTTCGGCCTGCCGCTCGGCCTGGCGTTGATTGCCACCGAACGCGGCGGCATTGCCGAAAGCCTGTGGGTCAACCGGGCGCTGGGCGCCGTCATCAACGGCTTCCGCTCGGTGCCCTTCATCATCCTTTTGGTGGCGCTGATCCCGGTGACGCGGCTGATCGTCGGCACCTCGATCGGCACATGGGCAGCCATCGTGCCGCTGTCGATCGCCGCTACGCCCTACTACGCGCGCATCGCCGAAGTGTCGCTGCGCGAAGTCGATCGCGGGCTGATCGAGGCGGCGCGCGCCATGGGCGGCAACCGCTGGACGATCATCCGCGAGGTGCTGGTGCCGGAAGCCCTGCCCGGCATCGTCGCCGGCTTCACGGTGACGCTGGTGACGCTGATCGGTGCGTCAGCCATGGCCGGCGCCATCGGTGCCGGCGGCCTCGGCGACCTCGCCATCCGCTATGGCTATCAGCGTTTCGAGACGTCGGTGATGATCGCTGTGGTCATCGTGCTGATCATTCTGGTCTGCGGCATCCAGTGGGTGGGGGACAGGCTGGTGGTGAGGCTGGACCGGCGGGGGTAGGCGGAGCCGGCTAACTAGACTAGCGAATGATGTCTTCGATGAGGGCCTTCAGTGGCGCCTCGGAGCCAATGAAACTGTCGACCATGGCTTGAATCACCCTGTCACGGTCGAGGATATCAGCGTTGAACGTGAAACCAGCGTGCTCGGCGAGCATGGCAAGGAATGTGAGCTGGGCACGGCCATTGCCTTCGCGAAACGGATGCACGGCATTGATCTCCGCGACGATGTGCGCCAGATGCTTCGCAAAGCTGGTGCCGTCGAGATGAGCTAAGCGGTCGGGATTGCCGAGTTCGCGAAAGACCCGCGCCATCTCGGTGGGGATGTGTTCGGGATAGCAGAACCAACTGCCGGCCTTGCAGATGCGGATGGTGCGCGGCTGACCGGCCCAGCCATACACATCCTGGAACAGGTGCCGGTGCAGGCTGAGATAGTGACGGTAGTCGAGTTCGCCTGCCGGCAATGGCTCGTCAGCGCGAGTCAGGAACAGCGCGAGCTCGACCTCATCAAGCTCGGCCTGGTCGCGGAGGTCCAGCAGATTGATGAGCACCGTCGTGCCGGGGTAGCACAGCGGATCGGACTCGGCGGCGTAGACCAACGTCTATTTCTTCTTGCGGATTTCTTCCTTGATGAGCGAACGCCGCTCATCGCCGGACAGCCCGCGCCGCACACCCTGGCTGAGTATTTCAACCATGCGAGGCGACAAGGTCATGCCTTCCACGGCGCTGATTTTCTCGCCGCGCGCGCTGGTCAGAACGAACTGGCCGGTCTTGGCTGAACGGCCGATTCTCGAATTAGGAGACTTCATTCGCAAACCATATCATACCCTAGGAGAGACCGAAATGATTTCCGGGACAGCCGTGCTAGCCGCGTAGCCTGGCTCCTTCCGGATCGAAGAACGGTATCGGCGCCACGACCGCTCGCGTCGGCTTGCCGTCGATGTCGATGCTGAGCTCGGTGCCTATCGCGGTGAAGGGAAGCAGCAGATGCGCGGTGGCCAGCACCTTGCCAAGGGAATAGCCGTGGTCGCTGTAGGTGACGATGCCGGCGTCCTCGCCATCGGCCAGGACCCTGGCATCGGTCGCGGCTGGCTTGTCACCGTCGAGGATCAGTCCGACCCATTGCTCGTCGAGGCCCTTGTCGCGGACCTTGAGCAGCGCTTGCCGGCCGACGAAATCGCCCTTGTCGAACTTGATCCAGCGGTCGAGGCCGACATGGAACGGCGTGCGGGTTTCGTCCATGTCGATGCCATGCGCCGGATAGGCTTTTTCAAGCCCGAGCGTGAACATCGCCAGCACGCCGTAGGGTTTCAGGCCAAAGTCCCGGCCGGTTCGCATCAGCACGTTCCAGACGGAGGCCGCCTCGTCGGCCGGCACGAACAGTTCGAAGCCGAGCTCGCCGGTGACGCCGGTGCGCGAGATCAGCACCTTGGTCTCGCCGACGCCCCCCGAGGTGAATGCCCAGCGCTTGAGCCCATCCAGATCGGCATCCGAGATCATCGCCTTCAACAGGTCACGCGAGCGCGGCCCCTGGATGGTTGGGAAGGCGATGGCGGCGGTGATGTCGGTGACATAGGCCTTGCGACCCTGCGCATGATGCAGCAGCCAGGGCAGTATCTTCAGGCGGTTGACCGAACCGGTCACCAGCATGAAATGCTCTGATGCCAGCCTGAACACGGTGAGATCGTCCATGATGCCGCCATCGTCGCGGCAAACGGTGGAATAGCGGACCTGACCGGGCTTCATCGCGGCGGCATCATTGACGATGACATGGTTGACCAGCGCCTCGGCGTCCGGCCCCTTGATGTCCATCTTGCCCATGGTGCTGAGATCCTGCACGCCGACATTCTTGCGGGTGTTGAGGTGCTCGTCGGCAATGCTGGAATAGGTTTTGGCCGAGATGAAATCGCCGCCGACACGACCCATGGTCGCGCCCAACCCGACAATGCTGCTGTAGAAAGGGGAGCGCCGTTCAGCCAAGGAAGCCTCCATCACTCATTACCGTCCCGAGACCGTTTCGAAATTCGCTCTGGCGAGTCATATGATGGTGGTTTCGAGAACCGGAGCGCAGCGGACATTCAGGTCCGTGAGCACCGGAAGCGCAGAAAACGCCTTCAGATGGCCGCCAGAGTAGCGTTTCCAAACGGTCTCAGCTGCCGTAGACGTCGAAGGAAAAGTACTTGTCGTTGATTTCCTTGTATTTGCCGTTGGCGCGCAGCGCGTCGATGGCCGCATTGAGCTTGTCGGCCAGCTCCTTGTTGCCCTTCTGCAGCGCGATGCCGACGCCAGGGCCGTGAATGGCCGGATCGGCCGTCAGCGTGCCGAGCAATTTGCAGCAGGCGCCGTCGGGCTTCTTCAGCCATTCGGTCAGGATGATCGAGCCGTCCATCATCGCGTCGAGGCGGCCATTGGCCATATCGGTGCGGGCGTCGTCGCCGGTCGGATAGGCCTTGACGGTGGAGCCTGCATATTTCTGCTCGGCGAATTTCTGGTGGATGGTCGCGGTCTGCACACCCAACGCCTTGCCCTTCAGATCGTCCGGCGCGGTGCCTGATATGGTCGAATCCTTCGGCACCGCGATAGCCGGCGGCGTCTGGTAGTATTTGTGGGTGAACTCGACCTTCTCGGCCCGCTCCGGCGTGATGGTGATGTTGATGATCGCATCGAACTTGCCGGCCTGCAGCGCGGGGATCGAGCCGTCGAAATCCTGCACGCTGAACTCGCACTCGGCCTTCATCTCGGCGCACAGCGCCTTGCCGAGATCGATGTCGAAACCGCCCAGCGTGCCGTCGGCACTGGCGTAATTGAAGGGCGGATAGGCGCCCTCGGTGCCGATCCTGAGTTTTTTGTCCTGGGCGGACGCAGCGCCGGTGGCAAGGGTGAGAGCGACGGAAGTGGCAAGCACGAAACGACCGAAAAGACGCATGTTCGAGATCCCCGTTGAAAGCGGGAAGTCTACGGGCTTCCAGGCGTACGGCGGAGACGGAAACGACATGTCATGCGCCGATCGCGGCGCGGCGAGCGGACCAAGCCTTCACGATTGGTGGTGCGTTAGCCAGCGCGCCGCTTGTTCGTCGCCGTCCGGTCGATGGCGCGTTCGCCTGCCGAGAGGACAACGCCAAATTTTTCGCTGGCTTCCTCGGCCGTATAGTAACCTAACGCCACGTCGCGCAGCACCAGATCCGGATCGCGCTGACGCGGATCGCCATAGCCGCCGCCGCCCGGCGTGCCGACACGCACGCGGTCGCCGGCCTTCAAAGCGATGTCCTGCTCCTTGGATAGGTGCGGCGGTACATGTTCCTCGCCGTTGCGGACGACGGTGACCGTGTTGACCGCGCCATCCTTGCCGCCGAGTGCGCCCTGCGGGCCGAAACGGCCGTGGTCCATGACGAAGGAGGCGCGGGCGTCGCCGCGCAGGATTTCGACCTCATAGGCGAGGCCGAAACCGCCGCGGTGCTTGCCGGCGCCGCCCGAGCCTTCGCGCAGGGCGTAGTGGCGGTAGAGCACCGGAAACGCCTGCTCCATGATCTCGACCGGCGGTGATTTGGAGATGCCGATGGTCGAGCAGCCATTGGTCAGCCCGTCATGGCCTGAATTGCCGCCATAGCCGCCGCCGGAGATCTGGTACATGACGTAATCGCGGCCGCGCGCCGGGTCGTTGCCGCCGAGGGCGAAATTGCCGCTGGAGCCGGCGGGCGCCGCCGTCACCTTCTCCGGCAGTGCCTGCACCATCGCCGCGAACACCGCCTCGGCGATGCGCTGGGAAACCTCGGCGGCACAACCCGATACAGGTCGCGGATATTTGGCGTCGAGGAACGTGCCATCAGGCCTCTTGACGATCAGCGGCTCGAAAGCGCCGGCGCTGATCGGCACATCCGGGAAAATGTGGCGCATGGCGAGGTAGACCGAGGACAAGGTGGTCGCCAGCACGCTGTTCATCGGTCCCGCACACGGCTTTGACGAGCCGGCGAAATCGAAGGTCAGCGTGTCGCCCTGTTTCTCGACGGCGAGCGCGATGGTCAGCGGCTCGTTGACCACGCCGTCGGAATCGACAAACGCCTTGGAATGGTAGGTGCCGTCCGGAATGGCCGCTATGTTGGCGCGCATCTGTTCGGCGGCACGGCGGCGCAGTTCGGCTATCGCCTCGACAACGGTTTCGTCACCGTAACGATCCAGGATTCCGTTGAGCCGGTCCTGGCCGATCAGCAGTGCGGCGGCCTGGGCCCTGATGTCGCCGATGCGTTGGTCGGCAACGCGGATGTTGGAACAGATGATGGCATAGATTTCCGGATCGAGCACGCCCTTCTTGAACAGTTTTACCGGCGGCAGCCGCAGCCCTTCCTGCTCGACCGCGGTCGCCGAGGCTGAAAATCCGCCCGGCACCGAACCGCCAATGTCGGGCCAATGGCCGGTGTTCGACAGCCAGCAGAAGATCTTGCCCTTGCGGTAGACCGGCATGGCAAAGCGTACATCCATCAGATGCGTGCCGCCGAGATAGGGGTCGTTGACGATGTAGATGTCGCCCGGCTCCGGGGCCAAGCAGCGGCCATCGGCGATCATCTCGATCACCGTCCTGGTCGAATACTGCATGACGCCGACGAACACCGGCAGGCCTTGGCTGCCTTGCGCGATCAGCGAGCCGTCCACGGCCGAATAGATGCCGTCGGAGCGGTCATTGGCCTCGGCGATGACAGGCGAGAAGGCGGCGCGCGAAAAGGTCAGGTCCATCTCGTCGCAGACCTGCTGCAGAGCCGCCTGGAGGACCGAAAGGGTGATGGCGTCGAGTTTTTCCATCTCAGGCCTCGCCGATATCGATGATGATGTTGCCGTCAGCGTCGCTGCGTGCGCGGTCGCCGGGTTCGAGCACGGTGGTGGCGTCCATTTGTTCGAGGATCGCCGGGCCTTCGATGACCGCGTCGAGCGGTAGTTTTTCGCGTGCGTATACTGGCGTCTCGTGCCAGCGGCCGGCATACCAGACCGGCCGGATCTCGCGCCGCGCCTCGTCGAGCGTTGTTGCACGCCCAGCCGGGTCGATCAGCCGCGACAGGTCGATCGCCGGGCGGACGCCGGTGACAGACGTGTTGAGGTTGACGAGATTGGCGCGGATTTCCGGCAGCTCGACCTTGAAGCGGGCGAAATAGGCCTTTTCGAAAAGAAGCTGCAGCGTCGCTCGCGTCACCGACGACGATGGCAGCGCCACATTGATGATGTGGGTCTGGCCGACGAACTGCATGTCGGCGGAGTGGGTGACGCGGATCGTCTCCGGCTTCACAGCTTCCTTGGCTATCAGCTCCTCGCCTTCGTTTCGGTGCCGTTCCAATACCTCGTGAAGCTGCTTTTCGTCGAGGACCGCCACCGGCTGGTTGATGGTGTTGACGAAGTCGTGGCGCAAATCGGCGACGACGCAGCCGAGCGCGTTGGTGATGCCGGGCCGCGCCGGCACCAGCACCCGGGGCAGGCCGAGTTCGCGCGCCAGAGCGGTCGCATGCAGCGGACCGGCGCCGCCAAAGGCGAACAGCGCGAAATCGCGCGGGTCATGGCCGCGCGACACCGAGACCATGCGGATGGCGCCGGCCATCTTCATGTTGCCGAGCCGCAGCACCGCGCCCGCCGCCTCGACGCCGGACAGGCCGGTCGGCTTGCCGATCTTCTCCTCGAAGATGCCGGTGACACGCTCTGATGTGACCGGGTTTTCGACCGCCAGCAATTTCTTCGGCGCCAGCCTGCCTAGCACCAGATTGGCGTCGGTGATGGTCGGTTCGAGGCCGCCGCGCCCGTAGCAGATCGGGCCGGGATTGGCGCCGGCACTTTCGGGGCCGATCTGGATCAGGCCGGCTGCATCGACGCGGGCGATCGAGCCGCCGCCGGCGCCGACCGTGTGCACCGCCACCATCGGCACATGGATCGGCATGGCATATTCGATCTCGATCTCGTTCGAGACAGCCGGCTCGGCATTGCGGATCAGCGCCACATCGGTCGAGGTGCCGCCCATGTCGTAGGTGACGAGGTTTTCGAAGCCGGCGCGCTTGCCCGTATAGGCGGCGGCGATGACGCCCGAGGCCGGACCGGACATCACGGTCTTGGCCGATTCACGTGTGACGAAGCGGGCCGAGATCATGCCGCCATTGCCGTTCATGATCAGGAAATCACGGGCATAGCCTTTTGCACCCAATTCCTTGCGCAGCCGCTCGACATAGCGCTCTAGGATCGGCTGCACGGAGGCGTTGACCGAGGCGGTGACGCCGCGCTCGAATTCGCGTGCTTCCGACAGCAAAGCATGGCCTGCCGTGATGTAGCCGTTCGGCCAGGATTCCGCGGCGATTTCGACGGCACGCCGTTCATGTGCCGGGTTGGCGTAGGAATGCAGGAAATGGATGACAAGGGATTCGCAACCGGCCGCGATCAGCGCCTGAACGGCGTCGCGCATCTCGGCCTCGTCGAGCGGCGTGCGTATCGCGCCCGAAGCCTCGACGCGCTCCGACACTTCGAGCCTGAGATTGCGCGGGATGATCGGCACGAAGCTGCCAGTCATGCCATAGGCCTGAGGCCGCGTCCGCCGGCCAAGCTCGATCACGTCGCGAAAGCCGCGCGTGGTGATCATGCCGGTTCTCGCCAGCCGGCGTTCGAGCACCGCATTGGTGGTGGTGGTCGTGCCATGCACGATAAGGTCGATGCCGTCGATCGGAAATCCGGTGGCGCCGAGTGCCGAAACGACACCGAAGGCCTGGTTGTCGACCGTGGTCGGCGTCTTGGCTAGATACACCCTGCCACCATCGCGTCCGTCGATCAGGAGCAGGTCGGTGAAGGTGCCGCCGACATCGATACCGGCAACGACATTTCCCTGGGAATCGCGCGCTTGCGCCGAAAAATTCTCTTCCATCGTCGAAACCCGAAATGCACGGACTACGGATATGCGTCAGTTTGGAAAGCTGTTTTAAGGGAGCATCTTGACGCAAATATCGTTTGTATACTAATAAATTCCGGACACAAGAGCTTGCCGCTTTGCAGTGTGCGAACAGCACGCCGGAACTTGAATGGTTCGGGCGCGCAAGTGAAGGTTTGGCGCCCGCGTCCGTGAGCTGGGCCAGAAGGTTGGATTTGATGAACACCACATCCGCTCTCAACACCGTCGGTGCCCGCCCGCTGCAGTTCCCGATTCCGGCCAACGTCTATGCCGAAACCGTCGTCTCGGTGAAGCACTACACCGACCGGCTGTTCTCGTTCCGCATCACCCGTCCGCAGTCGCTGCGCTTCCGCTCCGCCGAGTTCGTCATGATCGGCCTGCCCAATGCCGAGAAGCCGGTTTACCGCGCCTATTCGGTGGCGAGCCCCGCCTGGGACGAAGAGCTGGAATTCTTCTCGATCAAGGTGCCGGACGGCCCGCTCACCTCGGAACTGCAGAAGATCCAGGTCGGCGACACCGTCATCATGCGCCAGAAGTCGACCGGCACTTTGGTGGTCGACGCGCTGACGCCGGCCAAGCGGCTGTTCATGATCTCGACCGGCACCGGTATTGCGCCCTTCGCCAGCCTGCTGCGCGACCCCGACACCTACGAGAAATTCGATCAGCTGATCCTGACCCATACCTGCCGCGACAATGCCGAGCTGACCTATGGCCAGGAGCTGGTCGCGGCACTTGAAAGCGACCCGCTGATCGGTGAGCTGACCACTGGGCGCGTCACGCTCTACAATTCGACGACCCGCGAAGAGTCGGCATGCATGGGCCGCATCACCGCGCTGATCGGCTCCGGCAAGTTCTACAGCGATCTCGGTATCGACAAGCTCAACCCGGAAACCGACCGCATCATGATCTGCGGCTCGATGCATATGCTGAAGGACGTCAAGGAGCTGGCCGAAAGCCTCGGTTTCGAGGAAGGCTCGCTGAGCCATCCAGCGACTTTCGTTGTCGAGCGCGCTTTCGTCGGCTGAGCCGAGCCTAACATCTCAAAGTCTACGTTTTTGACTGCACGGTCAAAAATTGCTGCTTCCGCCGCCTTTTTCGGTTATGACCGCCCGCAGGACTCGTGAAGTGCGACTTCACGGGCTATCTTCGGCACACGTCGCTGAATGAAAGGGCAGGAGATGAGCAGCACAATCCGCGAGGCCGATGTCGGCTCGTCCAAGGTGACGCCGCTGCCGGCGCGCGCCGCCGCCAATACCCCCCTCCCGCACGACCATCGTATTGCGCGCAATCCAGGCATGAAGCTCGACCTCGGCTTCATGGAATCGGTGCGCAGCGTCAATCGCTCGGCACTGGAACGCCGCGTCGCCAGCCTGACCAAGCGGCGCTCGATCAAGGCCGACAACCAGGCGGCCTGGCTGCTAAAGGCCGTCGCCTGCATGGATCTGACGACGCTGAATTCCAACGACACCGAGGAGCGCGTGCGCCGGCTCTGCGCCAAGGCGATCAATCCGTTCCGCCGCGACATTGTCGAGGGTCTCGGCATATCGGGTGAAACCATCCGCCCGGCCGCCGTCTGCGTTTACCATCCCTTCGTCGCCACCGCCGTCGATGCGGTGCGCGGCACCGGCATCCATGTCGCCGCCGTCTCCACCGCCTTCCCGCATGGCCTGGCACCCCTGTCGACCCGCCTGCAGGAGATCGAGGCCTCGGTCCGCGACGGCGCCGACGAGATCGACGTCGTCATCCCGCGCGGCCTGGTGTTCGGCGCCAAGTGGCGGGAGCTCTACAATGAGATCGTCTCGATGCGCGCCGCCTGCGGTGACGCGCATCTGAAGGTCATCCTCGGCACCGGCGACCTCGCCACGCTGCGCAATGTCATGCTGGCCTCGATGGTGGCGATGATGGCGGGCGCCGACTTCATCAAGACCTCGACCGGCAAGGAAAGCGTCAATGCGACGCTGCCCGTCGGCCTCGCCATGGTGCGCGCCATCAGGGCCTATTTCGAAGAGACCGGCTATCTCATCGGTTTCAAGCCGGCCGGTGGCATTGCCACGGCCAAGGTCTCGCTCGACTGGCTGGTGCTGATGAAGGAAGAACTTGGCCGGCCGTGGCTGGAGCCCGAGCTGTTCCGCTTCGGTGCCTCGAGCCTCTTGACCGACATCGAGCGCCAGCTCGAGCACCATCTGACCGGTCATTATTCGGCCAATCATCGCCACGCGATGGCTTGAGCGTACCACACCCACCCCGATCGGCTATGCCGATCGACCCTCCCAGGCGGGAGGGTGAAGGAGGCCCCTGATGAATATCCTCGATCGCTATCACGCCATGGAGTACGGCCCGGCGCCGGAAGCCCGCAACGAGGCCGATGCGTGGCTTGCCGCGCGCGATTTCGGCAAGGCGCTGTTCATCGGCGGCGACTGGAAAGCCGCTTCCGGCGGCAAGACTTTCGAGACCAGCGACCCCTCATCCGGCAAGCTGCTGGCCAAGGTCTCGGATGCCAGTGCCGCCGATATCGACTTGGCCGTTGCGGCCGCCGCCAAGGCGTTGCCGAAGTGGTCGGCCGCCTCAGGCTATCAGCGCGCCAAGGTGCTTTATGCCATCGGCCGCGCCATGCAGCGCCACCAGCGCCTGTTCGCAGTGCTGGAGACAATCGACAACGGCAAGCCTATCCGCGAAAGCCGCGATATCGACGTGCCGCTGGCGATCCGCCATTTCATCCACCATGCCGGCTGGGCGCAGGCACTGGATAAGGATTTCCCCGGCCATAAGGGTGTCGGCGTGGTCGGTCAGATCATCCCGTGGAACTTTCCGCTGCTGATGCTGGCCTGGAAGATCGCGCCGGCGCTCGCCGCCGGCTGCGCCGTGGTGCTGAAGCCGGCCGAGTTCACGCCGCTGACATCAATCCTGTTTGCCGAGATCTGCGAACGCGCCGGCGTGCCGAAGGGCGTCGTCAACATCGTCCAGGGCGGGCCTGAGGCGGGCGTGGCCATCGTCAATCATCCCGGCATCCAGAAGATCGCCTTCACCGGCTCGTCCGAGGTCGGCAAGATCATCAGGAAAGCCACGGCCGGCTCGGGCAAGAAACTGTCTCTCGAGCTCGGCGGCAAGTCGGCCTTCGTCGTTTTCGAGGATGCCGATCTCGACAGCGCCGTCGAAGGCCTGGTCGACGGCATCTGGTTCAACCAGGGCCAGGTCTGCTGCGCCGGTTCGCGCCTCTTAGTGCAGGAGGGCATCGCCGACGCCCTGATCGCCAAGGCCAAGACGCGGATGAGCCGGCTGCGCGTCGGCAGCCCGCTCGACAAGAACACCGATATCGGCCCGCTGGTCGATGCTACACAGCTCGAGCGCGTCAAGGGCCTGGTCGCCGAGGGCGCCAAGCAAGGCGCTGTCTGCTGGCAGCCGGATGCGGCGTTGCCGTCCACCGGCTACTACCATCTGCCGACGCTCGCCACCGGTGTTTCGCCGGCTAATATTTTGGCTCAGGAGGAAGTCTTCGGCCCGGTTCTGGCGACCATGACCTTCCGCAACACCGAGGAGGCGATCGAGCTTGCCAATAACACGCGCTACGGGCTCGCCGCCTCGGTGTGGAGCGAAAACGTCAACCTTGCCCTGCACGTCGCGCCGCAATTGAAGGCCGGCGTGGTCTGGGTCAACGGCACCAACATGTTCGACGCCGCCTGTGGCTTCGGCGGTTATCGCGAAAGCGGTTTCGGGCGCGAAGGCGGGCGCGAAGGCATGTTCGAATATCTCACGGCGAAATTGCCGCTCGGGCCGGTCATCAAGCCGGCGACGCTCTCGGCGCAGCCAGTCGAGCAGGCCGACGGCTCGGCAATCGACCGCACGGCAAAGCTGTTCATCGGCGGCAAGCAGGTACGGCCGGACGGCAATTATTCGCTCGCCATCGCCACCGCCAAGGGCAAGCTTGCCGGCGAAGTTGGGCTCGGCAGCCGCAAGGATATCCGCGATGCCGTCTCTGCCGCCCGCGGTGCCACGGCCTGGCCGGAGGCGACCGCCTATAACAGGTCCCAGGTGCTCTATTATCTGGCCGAGAATCTTTCCGGCCGTGCCGGCGAGTTCGCCGCTCGCCTGACCGAACTTACGGGTGCGACCGCCAAGGCCGCGCGGGAAGAAGTAGAACAGTCGATCGAGCGGCTGTTCCTCTATGCCGGCCTTGCCGACAAGTTCGAGGGCCGCGTGCACCAGCCGCCGGCGCGTGCTGTGACATTGGCGCTGCACGAGCCGGTCGGCGTCGTCGGCATCGTCGCTCCCGATAGCTCGCCGCTGCTCGGCCTGATCTCGCTGGTCGCGCCGGCGCTGGCCATGGGCAACACGGTGGTGGCAGTGCCGTCCGAGCGCTATCCGCTGCTGGCGACCGATCTCTACCAGGTGATCGAATATTCCGATGTGCCGGCCGGCGCCATCAACATCGTCACCGGCCGCAGCGCCGAGCTTGCCGGGGTGCTGGCCAAGCATGACGATGTCGACGGGCTCTGGGTGTTCGCCGATGCGGACACCTGCGCCAAGGCGGAAGCCGAGTCCATCGGCAACCTCAAGCGGGTCTGGAGCGGCAATGGCCGCGGCCTCGACTGGACATCCGACGAAGCCGCCGGCGACGCCTTCCTGCGCCGCGCCATCGAGGTCAAGAATGTCTGGGTGCCTTACGGCGATTGATGTCCCGCCGGTGCTGTTGAGATCGTGTTCGGGGTTGACGCACGGACAGATGTTCTTTAACGAGAAAAAACATCTTTATCAGTGAACGGTCAACGGCGCAGGCTGCACGATCACGCGTGACTGGCACATGACGCCTTGGCCAGCCGCAGGTAGACCCGGACTATCCCCAGTGGACGAGGAGAGCAGTATGGCGGATCTGGCAGGCAAGGTCGTTGTCGTCACGGCAGCGGCGCAAGGCATCGGCAGAGCGAGTGCACTGGCCTTCGCAAAGGCTGGCGCCATCGTCCATGCCACCGACATCAACGAGGCACTGCTGGCGGAACTCGCCACGACGCCGGGGATCAAGGCCCGCAAGCTGGACGTGCTCAACGACGAAGCCGTCAACGCCGCCTTTGCCGAGATCGGTGTCGTCGACGTGCTGTTCAATTGCGCCGGTTTCGTCCATTCGGGCTCGATCCTGGAGATGAAGGACGGCGACCTCGATTTCGCGCTGAACCTCAATGTTCGCGCCATGATCCGCACCAGCCGGGCCGTGCTGCCCGGCATGCTGGAACGCGGCGACGGATCGATCATCAACATGGCCTCGCTGGCCAGTTCGACCAAGGGCGTGCCCAACCGCTTCGTCTATGGCCTGACCAAGGCCGCCGTCATCGGCCTGACCAAGGCGATCGCCGCCGACTATGTCGGCAAGGGCATACGCTGCAACGCCATCTGCCCCGGCACGGTCGAGAGCCCGTCGCTGCAGGACCGCATGCATGCGCAAGGCGACTACGATGCCGCCCGCGCCGCCTTCATCGCCCGCCAGCCGATGGGCCGGCTCGGCACGCCGGAGGAGATCGCCGATCTCGCCGTCTACCTGGCCGGTGCCACCTATACGTCAGGGCAGGCCTACAATATCGACGGCGGCTGGTCGATCTGACTGCGGAAATCTTGCGCGAGCAGGACGATCTGGCCCTTTCCCCGCGTTTAACAGGGGATCGAAGAGTCTGAAAATCCCGCGCGCCGGCTATCTTGCATGGCGATCGCGCTTGTCCCTATTCAGGTCGATGGGTACGGTCCGCCGGTTCCTTGAAGGAGCAATCGCCTTGGCGGAAAGTTTGCAAAAGGCCGCGAGGCCGCAATCAGGAGAAGGATTTAGATGAAACTGCTGCGCTATGGCGAGGTGGGAAGCGAACGTCCCGGCCTGCTCGATGTGGATGGAACGATCCGTGATCTCTCCGCTCACGTCACCGATATCGGTGGCAAGGCACTCGATCCGGCATCGCTGGCGGCACTCGCCAAGCTTGATCCGAAGTCGCTGCTGGCGGTTTCCGGCAGCCCGCGCCTCGGCGCCTGCGTTGCCGGCACCGGCAAGTTCATCTGTATCGGCCTCAACTATTCCGACCATGCCGCCGAGACCGGCGCCACCGTGCCGCCGGAGCCGATCATCTTCATGAAGGCAAGCTCGGCCATTGTCGGGCCGGATGATGACGTGCTGATCCCCCGCGGCTCGGAGAAGACCGACTGGGAAGTCGAGCTGGCCGTGGTCATCGGCAAGACCGCCAAATATGTCAGCGAGGCCGATGCGCTCGACTATGTCGCCGGCTATAGCGTTGCCCACGATGTCTCCGAACGCGCCTTCCAGGCCGAGCGGCAGGGCCAGTGGACCAAGGGCAAGAGCTGCGACACGTTCGGCCCGACCGGCCCATGGCTGGTGACCAAGGACGAGGTAGCGGATCCGCAGAACCTCAAGATGTGGCTGACCGTCAACGGCAAGACGATGCAGAACGGCTCGACCAAGACCATGGTCTATGGCGTCAAATACCTGGTTTCCTATCTCAGCCAGTTCATGTCGCTGCACCCCGGCGACATTATTTCGACAGGCACACCGCCCGGCGTTGGTCTCGGCATGAAGCCGCCGGTGTTCTTGAAGGCTGGCGACGTGGTGGAACTGGGCATCGAAGGGTTGGGCCAGCAGAAGCAGACGTTCAAGGCGGACGTTTAAGATCTGCAAGGTTGCGCTGCCCCCTCATCCGGCCGCTTCGCGGCCACCTTCTCCCCGCTGGGGAGAAGAGGTGAGCGGCGGCGCTGGCAATCTCCTCTCCCCTCGGGGAGAGGTCAGCCGAGCGAAGCGGAGGCTGGGTGAGGGGCTGCGCCGCCGCCTACTTCAGCACCTTCCCATCAGCACCAAACCGATACGTCTTCGCCGGATCCGGCGTCGCATAGAGTGTGGCGCCCGGTTCGGCATCATAGACACCGAAAATCCTGACCGTGATCAGCCCGGCCTTCTCGCAATCGAGATAGAGATTGGTGTCGGCGCCGAGATGCTCGGCGTGCACCACCGTTCCCTTCCAGGCGCCGGATTTCGGATCGACGGTCAGATGTTCCGGCCGCACGCCTATGGTCTTGGCTGTTTCGCCGAGGCGGGCGCCGTCGACGAAGTTCATCTTCGGTGAGCCGATGAAGCCGGCGACGAACTCATTTGCCGGCGAATTGTAGAGCTCCATCGGACCGCCGATCTGCTCGATTTTCCCTGCGTTCAGCACCACGATCTTGTCGGCCAGCGTCATCGCCTCGACCTGGTCGTGGGTGACGTAGATCATCGTCGCCTTCAGCCGGCGATGCAGCTGCGCGATCTCCAGCCTTGTGTTGACGCGCAGCGCCGCGTCGAGGTTCGACAACGGTTCGTCGAACAGGAACAATTTTGGCTCGCGCACCACGGCGCGGCCGATGGCGACACGCTGCCGCTGGCCGCCGGAGAGCTCGGCCGGCCGCCTTCCGAGATAGGGTTCCAGCGACAGCATCGACGACGCGATGCCGATGCGACGCTCGATCTCCGGGGCGGGCGTGCCGGCCTGCCTGAGCCCGAGGCCCATATTGTTCTTCACCGTCAGATGCGGGTAGAGCGCATAGGTCTGGAACACCATGGCGATGCCGCGCTTGGCCGGCGGTGTGGCCGAGACGTCCGCGCCGTCGATGACGACGCGGCCCGAGGTCGAATCCTCCAGTCCGGCAATGACCCTGAGCAAGGTCGACTTGCCGCAGCCGGACGGGCCGACGAAGACGACGAATTCGCCATCGTTCACTTCGAGGTTGATGCCCTTCAGCACCTCGACCGGCCCGAAGGCCTTCTTCACGTTCTCGATGTTCAGCGAGCCCACGGCAGTCCTCCAAATTGATGAGCGGGAGCCAAGGCACCCCCCTCTGGCCTGCCGGCCATCTCCCCCTCAAGGGGGGAGATTGGCAGCTTCGAGGCCTCGCGCCACTTTGCAGCGCTGATAATTGGCGAAGGCAGTGCCGACATCTGATCTCCCCCCTTGAGGGGGAGATGGCCGGCAGGCCAGAGGGGGGCGCCATAGAGCGCAACCTTCGATGGCAATTGCTCTCTCACAATCGCACCGCCTTTCCACTGCGCACGCTCTCGTCGGCGGCAAGGCAGACGGCGAGCGATTTGACCGCGTCGTCCATGTGTTTGGTGAGATCCAGATCCTCGCGGATCGCCTTCAGCACGAAGGCCTGTTCGAGGTCGCAGAGGTCCTGATGGCCGGGTTCGCCCTCCATCGACAGCATTTCGTCCGGCTTGACGAACCTGCCGTCCGCACCGGTCGCGGCGCTGTGCAGGCGGATGGTCGAGGTCTTGGTGTGGGTGTCGATGTCATCCGACTTCACACCCTCCTTCATGACGATCGACACGCAGCCATTGGGCGAGATGACGTCCTTCACGAAGAAGGCCGTTTCCGAAATCATCGGCCCCCAGCCGGCCTCGTACCAGCCGACCGAACCGTCATCGAACAGCACCTGCAGGTGGCCGTAATTGTACATCGACGGCGCGACCTCGTCGGTCAGCCGCACGCCCATGCCGCGCACCTCGACCGGCTTCGTGTCGGTGATCTGCAGCATGACGTCGAGATAGTGCACGCCGCAATCGACGATCGGCGACGTCGTCTGCATCAATTGCTTGTGCGTCTCCCAGGTGGGTCCTGAGGATTGCTGGTTGAGGTTCATGCGGAAGACGTAGGGGCCGCCGAGCTTGCGCGCTTCGGCGATCAGCCTGATCCAGGATGGGTGATGGCGCAGGATGTACCCGATCACCAGTTTTCTGCCATTGGCCTTGGCCGCCGCGACGACGCGTTTGGCGTCGGCCACGGTCGTTGCCAGCGGCTTTTCGACGAAGACATGGCAGCCGGCCTCGAAGGCCTTCACCGCATAGTCGGCATGGCTGTCGGAATAGGTGGCGATGCAGGCGACGTCGGGTTTTTCCTCGCGCAGGGCGTCATCGAAGGAGCGCCTGATGCCATAACCAGACAGCCCGTCCGGCAGCGGCACGTCGGAGCGATTGATCAGCGCCGCAATCTGGAAACCTGGATTGGTATGGTAGGCCAGCGCATGGCTGCGACCCATATTGCCAAGCCCGGCTACGACGACGCGAAGAGGTGGTTTAGATGTCACCTAGCTACTCCAAATTCCAGTTGCTTCCTTCGAGGGTGTCACCCCACCCGGCGCTTCGCGCCGACCTCCCCATCGAGGGGAGGTAGGACGTTGGCGTGAATGTCCCACTGCCAAAGAAACTGCTCTGAACTGA
The DNA here is from genome assembly GCF_003997495.1 of Mesorhizobium sp. M7A.F.Ca.US.008.03.1.1. GTDB lineage: Bacteria > Pseudomonadota > Alphaproteobacteria > Rhizobiales > Rhizobiaceae > Mesorhizobium. Next base: position 109,476 of record NZ_RZRU01000021.1, read on the forward strand.
GACCCCGGACGATCGAGAATAAAGCGCTGACCTTCTACCTCCCCTTGATGGGGAGGTCGGCGCGCAGCGCCGGGTGGGGTGAAAGCTCCAACGGAGATTTGTAGGTCTCCGCTCACTTCACCGCTCCGGACGTGATGCCGCGGATCAGCTGCCGCGAGAAGATGACGTAGAGGATCAGCACCGGCATGATCGCCAGCGACAGTGCGGCCAGGATGGCGTTCCAGTTGGTGACGAACTGGCCGAGGAAGAGCTGCGCGCCGAGCGTCACGGTCTTGGTCTCCTCCGATGGCGCCAGGATCAACGGGAACCACAGATCGTTCCAGATCGGGATCATGGTGAAGACGGCGACGGTTGCCATCGATGGCCGTACCAGCGGCAGCACCAGCCGGAAGAAGATGGTGTATTCGGACAGGCCGTCGATGCGGCCGGCATTCTTCAGATCGTCGGACACCTGCTTCATGAATTCCGACAGGATGAAGACGGCAAGCGGCAGGCCTTGCGCGGTGTAGACCAGGATCAGCGCCGTCAATGTGTTGACCAGCTCGCTCGCCACCATCAACTGCAGGATGGCGACCGTGCCGAGGCGGATCGGGATCATGATGCCGAGCGCCAGATAGAGCCCCATCAGCGAATTGCCGCGAAAACGGTATTCCGACAGAGCGAAGGCAGCCATGGCGCCGAACAACAGCACGAAGAACAGCGAGGCGACGGTGACGACGAGGCTGTTCTGGAAATAGTGGATGAAGTCGCCCTGGCCGATCACGGTCGTGTAGCCGATCAGGTCGAAGGTTTTTGGCGTCGGCGGCGTCAATGGCGCGCCGAAGATGCCCGCGCGCGACTTGAACGAGTTCATGATGACGAGGATCACCGGAAACAGTGCGATCACCGTGTAGGTCAACAGAATCGCGTGGGCGCCGATGGTGCGGGGCATGGAACGGGTGGCGGTGCTCATTGGAAAGTCTCCAAGTGAGTTGTCATTGGAAAACTTGGCGCCCAGGCACCCCCCTCTGGCCTGCCGGCCATCTCCCCCTCAAGGGGGGAGATTGGCAGCTTGAGGCTCAGCACCTTTTCTTCAACGCTGGAGATTGGCGACGGCAATCGTGCCATCCAATCTCCCCCCTTGAGGGCAGGGGAATCGCAGATAAGTTGATTGGCACTTGCCAAGCAGGAAAAGAGGGATTCTTGAGAGGCTTTCTCGTTGCAGAGGAGGCCGCAGTGCCGTTTGTTATGTCTATCCTGCGAGAGGTTCGTGATCCGCGCGATATCAATGCGCGGCATAATCTTGCTGAACTTCTGTTCCTGGCGCTTGCAGCGACACTGTGCGGTGCCAAAAGCTGTGTGGACATTGCTGAATTCGTGGAGGGCCGGGAAGACGAGTTGAAAGAGATCGTCGAGCTGAAGCATGGGTGTCCGAGCCACGACACCTTCAG
>NZ_RZRU01000022.1 GCF_003997495.1 Mesorhizobium sp. M7A.F.Ca.US.008.03.1.1
TTGATGTCGTCTTCCATGAAGATGACGCCCGCACCCGAAAGGACAACGCCCCCCAAAACCTGGCTATCATCCGAAGGCTTGCGCAAAACATCTTGGCTGCCCATCCGCTCGACAAACCAATCGCAAGCAAAATGCGAAGGGCAAACTGGAGCAAAGACTTCTTCCATGACCTCTTTACTCATATGCGATAGCCCTGCCGTCCACGGGGAGAAGGTGGCCCGAAGGGCCGGATGAGGGGCAGAGCCATGCTTGGCCGGTTCGCGCCGCCCCTCATCTGCCTACCGGCATCTTCTCCCGTGAACGGGGAGAAGAGAGCTACACCGCGTTGGTCAGCCGCACGAATTCCTCGACGCTGAGCGTCTCGGCGCGACGTGTCGGGTCGATGCCGGCTCGTTCGAGCAGGGCCTCGCCACCGAGGCTCTTCACGCTTTGCCGCAGCATCTTGCGACGTTGGCCGAAGGCGGCTTCGGTGACGCGGCCGAGTTTTTTCACCTCGGCGGACAGAGGGGTCGGGCGCGGCACCAGATGCACCACCGAGGAGGTGACCTTTGGCGGCGGCGTGAATGCCTGTGGCGGTACGTCGAAGGCGATCCTCGCCTCCGTCCGCCAGCCGGCAAGAACCCCCAGCCGGCCATAGCTGTCGCTGCCGGCGGGCGCGACGATGCGCTCGGCCACCTCGCGCTGGAACATCAAAGTCATCGAGGTGTAGAAAGGCGGCCAGTCGCTGACCGTCAACCAGCGCACCAGCAGCTCCGTGCCGATGTTGTAGGGCAGGTTGGCCACGATCTTGACCGGGCCGCCATTGCCGGTCGTTCGACTGGCAAGTGCCACGAAATCCGTCTTCAGCGCATCGCCGGAAACAACCTCCAGCCGGCCGGGATAGTGGTCGGACACTTCGGCAAGAGCAGCCAGGCAACGTTCGTCACGCTCTATGGCGATCACGTGGCGCGCTCCGTTGGCAAGCAAGGCGCGGGTCAGCCCGCCGGGACCAGGGCCGACCTCGATCACTGTTGCATCGGACAAGTCGCCGGCGGTGCGGGCGATCTTGCCGGTGAGGTTGAGGTCGAGCAAAAAATTCTGCCCGAGCGCCTTCTTTGCCTGCAGCCCATGACGCTCGATCACCTGGCGCAGCGGCGGCAGACCGTCGATGCTCATGTCTGCGGTCTCATGCGGCAACTGCCTTCGTGTTTGTGTCGGCCAGCCGTCGGGCAAGCTTCAGCGCCGCCATCAAGCTGTCGGGCCGCGCGACGCCCTTGCCGGCGATGTCGAAGGCGGTGCCGTGGTCGGGCGAGGTGCGGATGAAGGGCAGGCCGAGCGTGACATTGACCGCCTCGTCGAAAGCCAGCGCCTTGGCCGGGATCAGCGCCTGGTCGTGATACATGCAAAGGGCTGCGTCGTAGCCGGCCCGTGCCCGGGCGTGGAATAACGTGTCGGCCGGCAGCGGGCCGAAAGCGTCAATCCCTTCGGCACGCAGGATGTCGACCGCCGGGCGCACGATTCGCTCGTCCTCGAGACCCATGGCGCCGCCTTCGCCGGCATGCGGATTGAGCCCGGCAATGGCGAGCCTCGGCTTGGCGATGCCGAAGCGGCCGGTGAGGTCGACGGCGGTGATGCGCGCAGTGGCGACAATCAGCTCGGTGGTCAGTGCCTTTGGCACCTCGGCCAGCGCGATGTGGATGGTGACGGGAACGGTGCGCAGGTCGGGGCCTGCCAGCATCATCACCGGCATCGCCTCGACGCCGCTGTGCCGGGCCGCCAGATGCGCCAGATATTCGGTGTGGCCGGGAAAGCGAAAGCCGGCATCGTAGAGCGGCTTCTTGGCGATGGGGCAGGTGACCACGGCCGAGGCTTCGCCGGCAAGGCAATCGGCGACGGCGCGGTCGATGGCCTCGATGGTGGCGGCCGCATTGGCCGGATCCGGCCGGCCGGGGCTGTCGATGCAGCCGGCGGCCAGCGGAACAATCGGCAAGGCGCGCGCAAAGACCTGCGCCGCTTGTGCCGGTGTGGTTTCGACGATCGGCAGCGAGATGCCGAGCAGGCGCGCCCGGGAAGCGATCAGCGCCGGATCGGCGAGCAGGTAGAAGGGGGGCAGGGCGGCAGCTTCGCGCGCCATGAAGGCGGCGATGGCGATCTCCGGCCCAATGCCGGACGGATCGCCGGCGCTCAACGCGAGCGCAGTCACTGCGTTGCCCACGTCAGCGCTTGACGATGCGGGCTTTTGCCTTCAGCTCGTCGACATATTTCTTGCTGAGCGCGTCGGCATCCTTGTCGCCGCCGGAGCCTTCGGCCTGGAACGCCATCTGGGCAACCTTGTCGTCGGACACTTCGCGCGACGAGCAGATGCCGATGAATTCGACGCCGCGCTCGGTTTCGCGCGTGGCGGTGGCACCGCCGACCTTGGTAGCCTTGATCTGCTCGGCCCAGTCCGGCGGCAGTTGCGGCGCGAGCACCCGGCCCAGATCGCGAACGGTGACGTCGATCAAGCCCTTGGCGAATTCGCGCGTCGTGTTGCAGCCGTTGAAGCGGGCGCGCATGGCGTCGGCCTCGCGCTTGCGTTTGCCCAGCGTCGCGCTGCGTTCAGCCGCCGGCACCACGAAGATGACCTGCTGCAGCATGTATTCGGTGGCGCTCGGTTTGGCGCCGCCTTTTTCGAGCATCTTCCTGACGAGATCCTGTTCGCTGACGGCACCGGTACCGTCGCCGGAACGATAGCGCGCGCTCAAGGCCTGGTTCCAGGCCATCTGGGCACGGATGAATTCCTTGAAGTGGCTCTTGCCGACGCCCGACTTCTCCATGACGCCGTCGAGCTGGCTGAGCTGCATCTTGTTGCTCGAGGCAAAGCGCTGATACGCGGCATCGACCTGCGCCTCGCTGATGCGGATACCAAGCCGCTTGGCCTCTGCCATACGCAGCGTCTGGTCGATCATTTCCTGGCCGGCATCGCCCTTCTTGCGTTGCAGCTTCAGGAAGGCGGCGCGGTGGGCGATGTCGCCGGTGGTGACCGGGATGTCGTTGACGACGTATTTGATCTCGCTGGCGAAAGCCGGTGGCGTCATTGCGGTTATCGACATGGACGTCGCCGCCACGAGCAACGCGAAACCTGCTGAAAAGAGGTATTTCCTCATCGTTGGCATCCCAATTCTATCCCGGTCCCGCCCAATTTCGTCTTTCCAGGTGCGCGAAATCCGTGCCAGCCCTATGCGGCGAAACGATGTCGCCGATTGTTACTGGATCGTGTCGATGGCACTGGTCGACGAGCCGAAATCGCCGAGGGTGCGGAACGACAGATTGAAGCCGATGGTCTGCGACACCTCCCTGGTGTTCAGATCGCGCGACTGCGAGTAGGTCATCAAATAAGTGAAGCAGGAATCGTTGTAGGCGAAGCCGACACCGTCCTTGACCAGCAGGCTTTGCTGCAGGTCGTAGGTTCCCGTGCCGAAGACGCGCCAGTTTTCGGCGAGATGCGTCGATGCACCAAGCGTGACCTCGTGGCGGTCGGTGGTGAAGCCGTACAGTGGCTGAGCCTGGATGAAGGCGTATTTGGCGCTCAGCGACACAGGCAGGCCGGAATAGGCGGCCTTCACCTCGGCGCGGCGAATCTCGAAGCTCTGTTCGTCGAAACGGCCACTGACCGAGGCCGCGAAGCCGTTGGGGCTGTTGATGCCGAACAGGCCGACATAGTCGGACTTGGTCGTGTCGAGGCCCGAATTGGCTCCGACATTGACCAGATCCGGCGCGGCGAACGAGTTCTCGCCGCCGATCTGATAGGACTGGCCGAAGATCGCATTGGTGCCCCAGCCATTGTTGTAGGAGCCGGAGTAGCGGAAGCCGACATTGGCGCGCGAACCGCCTTCGACGCGGTCGTAACCGGAGAACTTGTCGCGTTCGAACAAGGTAGTCGCATCGAAGACCATGCTTTGGGCGTCTTCGTTGGGCACTGAGAGGCCGCCGACATATTGCTCGTTCGGACGCATGAAGACCTGTGCCATCGGTTCGATGACATGGCTGGACCCGCTGGCCATGGAAAACAGCACCGGCCAACGCATCTCGAGGCCTGCGGTTGCCATGTAACGGGCAAATGACGAGCGCATATCGGCCTGCTCGCCCAAATTTGTCGCCATCTGGTTGACGGCGTTTAGCGAAGCCGACGACGCGTTCAGATAATCGACGTCGCCTTGGAGCGCGAGCAATGGTGTCAGCACCAGCCCGCCATCGGTGACGAAGCTCCGCTTCCACTCGGCCTCGGCGGTGAGACGACCTGATTCGCCTTCGATACCTGGGACACGCTGTATGGGGGTGGAGAACGTGTCATCGAGCTCGTCGCGGCGGATGACACGCGCGTTGACATTGAGCGACAGTTGGCCGCCGGCCACCGACGCATCAGGAATATAGGCGTAGTCGAGTGACGGCAGCACCCAGGGCTGTTGTCCGCTTCGCGCAGAGGCGTTGTCGTCAGGCGTATCTTCCTGCACATCGAAATGCATGGCGCGCACGTCGAAATAGTTGCGGCCGTTGAGACCCGTCAAGTAGACCGTCGATTGGTGGACGCTGCTATTGTACTTGTCGATGCCGTAGGTGTTCGAGAAGTTCTTGTCGGTCTGCAGCAGCACGTCCCAGCCAAAGTTCCAGCGTGAGTTGATGGCGAACTGCCCCTGGGTGCCCATCATGCCGCGGAATTTGTTGGGGTCGCCGGCGCTGCCCGAATTGACGTTGTGGCCAGAACTGGAGGGGAAGGCAGTGGTGTCGAGGAAGGCGTCGGGATTCTGCTGGTGTATCCCGGCGATCTTCAAGCTGTACTCGCCATTGTTGAAGCGCTGACGCCACTCGGCCTCACCGAGGAAACCCTGCCTGGTATAGCCGGTGCCGGTGACGGTCAGGTCGTAGGTCGGCGCCAATGCGAGATAATAGGGGACTTTCACGCCGACGCCGAGATCGCTCTTGTAGATGATGCTCGGGATCAGGAAGCCGCTCTTGCGCTTCACCGTCGGATCGGCAATTTCGAATGCAGGCAGATAGGCAAGCGGAAAACCGAAGAACTCGAAATTCGCATTCTCGAAGCGAACCGTCTTCTTCTCGCCGTTCCAGATGATCTTCTTGGCCTTGACGCGCCAGGTCGGCGCTTTGTCCGGCTTGTCCTCGCACGGCTCGCAGGCGGTGTAGACGCCATTGTGGAAGGTGGTCAGCACGCCGCCCATGCGTTCGGCGCTTTCGGCGGCGAAATAGGCCTTGTCGATGGTCTCGACCCGCAACGCGTTGACGAAGCCGTCAGCGAAGTCATCGGTGATGTCGATATGCTGCGAATTGATCTTGGTACCGTCGCTGTTGATGACTTCGACGTTGCCGCTCGCCACCATGCGCTTGGTGTTGCGGTTGTACTCGACCCGCTGGGCGACAAGGCGATTGCCACCGTAGTCGATCTGCACGCCGCCAACGGCGGTCACGGTCTGGTTGTCGTTGTTATAGACCAGCGTATCCGCGGCCAGCAGCATTTGCGAGCCGGACGGAACCGATGTCGCCATGTCGCCGACGTCCTGCGCAAGCGCCGGTGCCGGAACGGCGTAGGCAAGCACGCACGCCAAGGCGGTCGCCGCATAGAGGCGCGCCAAACCGGCCTGCCTGTTGCTGGGCAAAAACGCCTCCCTCACTAGCCGTCTTCCTTGTATAGCAGGAAAGTCACCCCGAAGAACATAGCCACCATGACCGGTACCCAGGCGGCTACGACAGTCGGCACGAATCCCGCCACGCCGAATGCCTTCACCAGCACCGAAACGACATAAAGCAGAAAGCCAGCGATGATGCCACCCAGAATCATCGTCGCCGACTGTCCCATCCTAGCAAATCGCATTGAAACCGTTGCCGCGATCAGCGTCATGGCGACGAGAAGGAACGGCAACGCCACGAGCGAATCAAACTGCATGGCAAAGGCATTTGCCTTGAGGCCGAAGGAGCGGGCAACTTCGATCTTTCCGGGCAGGTCGTAGAAGGGGATGGTTTCGGGGCGCGCCAGCCGCTCTTGCACGAATTCGGGCTTCAGATTGGTCGGTACGCGATCGGTTGCCGATGCCTGGATCGTGCCGTTCTGGAACGTCTTGACGTCCTGCAATTCCCAATAGCCGTCGCGCAGGAAGGCACGGGCGGCGTCCTTGCGCTCGACGATGTTGCCTTGCGGGTCGAGAATGAAAAATACGACATCGGCCATTTCCAGGCCCTGGTTCAGGATGGCCCGCGCACCGATGATGGTGTCCCCCGAACTGGTTTTCTGCCGGATCCAGGGCGTGGCATTGGCCGAGACCGTATTCGATTTGCCGGAACGCAGCTGGGTTTCGATTTGCTCGGACCAGGAGAATGCGTGCGCGGCGAGCGGATTGATGACGCCAACCGACAGGACGCCGAACAGCAAGGCTCCGATACAGCAGGGCAAGAGGAACTGCCAGGCGGAAACACCGGCGGAACGCGCGATGACCAGTTCGTAGCGCCGGTTCAGCGACACCAGCGTCGCCATTGCCGAGAAGAGACCGACGAACGGCACCGTCTGCAGCATGATCATCGGCATACGGAGGCCGGAAATGGCTACCGCCGTGCCGTAGGTGAAGCCGGGCAGGCCGGTGGTGCGTCCGGACAACTCGGTGAAATCGATCAGGAACACCAGCGCCAGGAGGCCGATGAAGAACCAGACGGTGATCGTCACATAGCGGAAGAAGAAATAGCGGCCCAGTGTCCAGCCCATCAGCCGACCTCTTGCCCTGATGCGCCGCGCCTGGACAAACGCAATTTGAAAGCATTCCAGCTGTCAGCGATGCGCGTGGCGAAGTTTGTCATCCAGTCCGCCCAGGTCACGGGCAGTTCCAGTGTCCGGTTGGAGACGATGAACCAGATCGCCACCGCGGAAGCCACGATCGGCACGCCATAGACCATATACGCATATTGCGGGATCTCATCCGCTTTGCTGGCGGCAAAAAAGCCCAGCCAACGCACGAACAGCGATATCGTGATCGCCGTGATCAGCGGATTGACGCGCGCCTCGCGGTGCGAGCGCGCATCCCCGGCGACCGCAAGCGCGATCAGCGCGAAAACCATGGAATAGGTCCATTCCGAGAACCGCTGGTTGACTTCGGCCCGGTATTCGTAGGGGTTCTGCTGATAATACTTGTCGTTGGCGCCCGGGTTGAGCAGGTACTGCGTCGTCTGGTCCTTGGGCAGGAGCGTCACCGCCGAAGCCGCCGCCATGAAGGCCGACATGTCGAAGGCATAGGAGGTGAAGCGGATGACAGAGAGATCGCCGGTCAGCGTTTTGCGATGGATGACGCCGTCATTCATCATCAGCACCTTTTCGCCGCCGCGTTCGACGATGCTGCCGGTCTTGGCGTAGTAGACGAGGTTGACGCCTTCTTCGCGCGAATCGGCGACGAAGATGCCACCCAGCCGATTGTTGGGAAGGCGTTCGCCGACCTGCAGGAACAAACCGTCGTCAATCTTGCGGAAGGTGCCTTCCTGGATGATCAGCGACAACAGATCCGCGCGCGACGACGCCACCAGGGCCCGGTTCTTCTGCCGTGCGTAAGGGTCGATGCCGTTGTCGACGGCAAAGGAAAAAACGGCGGCGGCGAGCGCCAGCAACATGATCGGCCGCACGATCGTCCAGCGCGAGGCGCCCGCGGCGTTGACGACGGCGAGTTCGGAATCCGAATTCATGACACTGAGTGTCTGTGCGACCGCCACCACCAGCGCAAAAGGCACCACGATCGGGATGATGGACGGAAGGATGAGGGCGGCGACTTCGAAGAAGGTCAGCGCCGACTGGCCGCTGTCGGTGACCAGATCGATCTTTGCCAGCACCTGCGTCGTCCATACGATCGCCAGCGTCCACACAAGAGCGGCCATGAAGACCACGAAAGCGCGGCGCATGATGTAGCGTTCAACGACCTTCATGAAGGCTTTTCTCGATTTTTTTTCGAACGGCATCATGCCACCGAACAAGGTAGCTGTCCGGCAGCGCCTGCACAACTGGCTCATCAGATGGTCTATCCGGGTTCTGTCCCATATCACGCCCCCCGGCTGGGCGGAGTGTCGGCGGGAATGGATAAGAAAGGGCGAACATCGATGGTTAACAACAGGTTGCGGCAAAAAGCGGGGCCGTGCCGCGACGAATCGTCATCGATTCCATAGGTCATATGGGATGCCATTTCGGCAAAGTCTTGCCAAATGCCGGAAAACGACCAAATGTCGCGCATCGTTTCGAACCGCTTCCCCAAAAGTCGCGCATTCCCTGAAAGCAGGACATGATGAATCAAAGACCGTCGATCGCCTTCGCCAAATTTTCCGGGTCCCAGAGCGCGGTGAACAAGAAGGGCACGGTCTTCGTGCTCGCGGCGGATGAGGGCGGCCTGAGCGACATCGCCAAGGCCGGCGATCCCGGCAAGACACTGGAGCGGGCCTTTCCCGTGGCTGAGTTCACGGGCAAGTTCGCCAGCACGGTGGAAGTTCTGGCGCCGCAGGGAGCGTCGCTCGACAGACTGGTGGCGATAGGCACCGGCAAGGTATCGGGAGTGGACGAATATGCGTGGCTGAAGCTTGGCGGTACCGTTGCCGCGTCGCTGCGCAAGGCGACCGAGGTTGCGGTGGTCCTCGATGTGGTCGGCGCCTCGCCGAGCGCGAAAGACGCGGCAAGCCTTGCCGCGGGCATTCTCCTGCGCAGCTATTCCTTCGACAAGTACAAGACCAGGAAGGACAAGGACGACGGCAAGGCGGAGCCGAAGAAGCCGGTCAAGGTGACCATCCACACCGCCGATCCGGCCGCTGCGAAGAAGGCCTTCGCCGATGCCGAGGCAGTGATCGACGGCGTCCTTCTGGCGCGCGACCTCGTCAACGAACCGGCAAACGTGCTTGGGCCGGTCGAGTTCGCTGCCCGCGCCAAGGAACTCGAGGCACTAGGCGTCAAGGTCGAGATATTGGCTGAGAAGGAAATGAAGAAGCTCGGCATGGGCTCGCTGCTCGGTGTCGCGCAAGGCTCGCCGCGCGGCGCCCGCATGGCGATCATGCAGTGGAACGGCGGCAAGCCGAAGGACAGCCCGATCGCCTTCGTCGGCAAGGGCGTCACTTTCGACACCGGCGGCAATTCCATAAAGCCGGCCTCGGGCATGGAGGATATGAAGGGCGATATGGGCGGTGCCGCCGCCGTTACCGGCCTGATGCATGCGCTGGCGGCCCGCAAGGCGAAAGCCAATGTCGTCGGTATCATCGGACTGGTCGAAAATGCCGTCGATGGTCATGCCCAGCGTCCCGGTGATATCGTCACTTCGATGTCGGGTCAGACCATCGAGGTGCTCAATACCGACGCCGAGGGCCGCCTCGTGCTGGCCGATGCGTTGTGGTACTGCAACGACCGCTTCCAGCCGAAATTCATGGTCAATCTGGCGACGCTGACCGGCGCCATCATGGTGGCGCTCGGCCAACATTACGCCGGCCTGTTTTCCAACGATGACGAACTGGCCGAAAAGCTGGCGGCGGCGGGGCAGGCGACGCAGGAACGGCTGTGGCGCATGCCGCTCGGCCCCGAATACGACAAGCTGATCGATTCCAAGAACGCCGACATGAAGAACATTGGCGGCCGTTTTGGCGGCGCCACCATCGCGGCGCAGTTTCTGCAGCGCTTCGTCAAGGACACGCCATGGGCTCATCTCGACATTGCCGGCACGGCGATGGGGGCGCCGTCGAACGAGATCAACCAGTCCTGGGGTTCCGGTTTCGGCGTCAGACTGCTCGACCGGCTGGTGCGCGACAATTATGAGCAGTGACGAGTTCAATCACTATAGGCTGAAGCGATGGCCGACGTCCTGTTCTACCACCTGACCGAATCGACGCTGGAGGATGCGCTGCCAGGCCTCCTGGAGCGCAGCGTCGACCGCGGCTGGCGCGCCGTGGTGCAGACAGGCACCGAGGAACGCCGCGATGCGCTCGACCAGCATCTTTGGACGTTCCGCGACGATTCGTTCCTGGCGCACGCAACCGATCGTGAGGCTCATCCCGGCGAACAGCCGATTCTGTTGACCACCGGCGAAGGCAATCCCAACGACGCCAAGATAAGGTTCCTGGTCGACGGCGCGGCGCCGCCTGACCTTGGCGGCTACGAGCGCGCTGTGTTCCTGTTCGATGGCCACGATGCCGCCCAGCTCGAGGCGGCGCGAGGCCACTGGAAGGTGATGAAGGACGCCGGCCATGCCGTCACCTACTGGCAGCAGACAACGGACCGCCGCTGGGAGCGCAAGGCTTAATTAAGCGGCGGCTTGTCGTGGATGACACGGTCTACAGCTTTGCCTTGATCCGGTTCTGTTTCCTGGTGGCATAGTCGCCATATTTCAATCTCTTGAAAACGTACCAGTCGCCGTCCGGAGACTTGCGCTGGTAGATCACCTTGCCGGCCTTGCGATGCTCAAAGCAGGTCATCGAGCCCTTCACGCCCCAGGAGCCGTGCCATTTCGCGCGGTAGCACAGCTTGCCGCCGCCCGGGATGAACCACATGCCGTCGCCATAGCCTGGATTGCCTTTATCCGTCGACCAGGCGTCGAACTGCCGTTGCTTCACGGCAAAGAAGGCGGCTCCGTGATTGCCCCACATCCACGAATGGTTCTGATAAATCTGGTAGACGCCTTCATCGGGCACCACGGCGCCCTTTTGCGCCTGGCTGGCGATTTTCGTCGCTGTCTTGGCGGTCGCGGGGACCTGGAAGGCAAAAACAAGAACGGAGCAGGCGAATGCCGTTCCGAGACAATTTCCCAATACTCGTTTCACGGAACTGCTCCACAGATTGATCTACGCCACGCCTCAACCATCATTCCGAACCGCTGGTTCGGGATGGATCACGACCAAACAGAGAGATGGAGATCCATCCCGATCGCGATGCGTCTACGGCAAGACATGCTGGGTCACCCTCCAGTCGGGCAGACCATAGCCACCCAGCCACGGCCACACTTCCTTCTGGTTGAAGTAGACGACCGAAGTCAGCGCCGGGAACTCCGCATAGGTTTTGCGGCTATCGTCCTGCCACTTCGAGACATAGTCCTGCTTTCCGACATAGCCGAGTTCCGCAACGACGATCGGCTTGTTGAACACTGCAACGCGGTCGTAGCCGGGCTTCAGCAGCTCAGCGAAGGTGCGGTCACGACCGGCCTCGTCATTGTCCTTTTTCTGCAGACCGAACACCGACAGGCCGACGACGTCGACATAGTCGTCGCCGGGGTAGTATTTTTCCAGGCCCTCTTCGCCTTTGGGAGACCACATGTACTTGGCGGCGGGGGCAGCCTTGCGGCAGATGTCGACTTCGCGCTTGTAAGCGGAAATCCAGTCCTTGGGAGCCCAGTTGGCCCAGGTGAAGCGGCCGTTCTTGTCTTCCATTTCCTGCGCCCAGCGAATGGTCACCGGGCTCTTCATCTGTCCCACCAGGTCGCAGATCGCCTGCATGTTGGCGTCATATTTGCCGCTCAAAATGCCGTCACGCAATTCGGGCGGGGTGATGCGCCAGTCCTTGGACCATGTCCACGGCTCAATCGTGATCAGAAGCGAGCGGCCGCGCTGCAGCGCGTAAGCGTCTGCAAGCGGCAGCGTCGACAGATCGACGTCTTCCCAGGGCAGGAACAGCTCTTCGATGCTGGCGCTCTTGTCGGTGCTGAAGTCCCCGTAGGGATCATAGGAACCGAACGCCGACGCAGCGCTGCTCGTCTGAACGGGGTCGGTCGCGGTTACGGAGCCGGCCCCTCCCGCAGTAGGGTAGGCGGCGCTTCCGCCCAATACCAGTGCGATTGCAAGTACCTTTGCCGCGGAGTGTGTCATCATATATTCTCCCATGGCCTTCGACTTCTCGCGGAAGTTAAGGCTTCGCCCGTGCGCATCGATACCTGATCGACACGGCTACCCAAAAACCTATCGGCTCCATTGGCGGAATCTGCGGGATTTCGGAGCGATCATTGGCGGTTGTGCGAACCTTCGCACGGAGCACACCCAAAATTACTTCTCAAGGCGCCAACACAGAAGGAGGCGTCGAGAGAGTTTCGCCGCGATACTCACAAATTCGCGTCAATATTCCGATATATCATCCCTGTCTAATTTAAGAGCCGGACCGACCAAAGAGTCAAGCGCAATTAATGGTTGCTTAACCATGATGCTCGCAACATGGTTAACGCTGCCTTGAGCGGGTCTTCCTGCGGATAGCCTCGGCCCCTTCGACGGATTCTCCCAACGCGGAAACTTTTGCCGGCTGTGATTGCAGTGCTGATCGGGGGAGACGTCGACGGAATTACCCTCCCGATTCAAGATGTTAAGTTAACCAATTCGCAAGAAGTATAGTTAACCAACACTTAATTTAGTTGACTCTAAGACACCCAGGTGGATTCTTAGGGCGGGTTTTCAAGGCTCGTCAGCCGTCGTTCGGCTGATGTTCGGGTGGCGGTAAGTGTATGAGTGTTTCCGCGGACGTGGGGATCATCAGCGGCAAGACCATGCCGAAACGGGGGCAGGGGGCGGCTCCGGGGAAGGCGGCGGAGAAGCCTCCTTTTCTGGTGCCCGTGCTGTCCCCCGTTCGGCAATGGATCCTGAGACTGGCGCTGGCCGCCTGGTTCGTAACGCTCGGGTTTTTCTGGATCTGGTGGCTGAAGCCGGAGCATGTCGACAATCTCGGACCATACGCATTCGCGACGCTCATTCTGGTATGGCTCACGCTCATGCCGTTGTACTTCCTGTTGAACGTGCATGCGTCGAAAAAGCCGTCCAAGCTTCACATGATCGCCAAGCGTTCGCGGGTCGCCATGGTGGTGACCAAGGCTCCTTCAGAACCCTTCGCCGTGGTTGCGCGCACGTTGGAAGCAATGCTTGCGCAGGATTATCCGCATGACACCTGGCTGGCCGACGAAGATCCTTGCGAGGCTACGGTCCGCTGGTGCGATGCCCACGGCGTCAAGATTTCGACGCGGCGCGGCCGGGAAGACTATCATCGCAAGACATGGCCGCGCCGCACCCGCTGCAAGGAAGGCAACCTGGCGTTCTTCTACGACCATTATGGTTATGAGCGTTACGACTTCGTCGCCCAGATGGACGCCGATCATGTGCCAACACCGACCTATCTCAGGGAGATACTCTATCCCTTCGCCGATCCCGCGGTCGGCTATGTCTCGGCGCCGAGCATCTGCGACAACAATGCCGACGAAAGCTGGGCGGCGCGGGGCCGGCTGTTTCCAGAAGGAATGTTCCACGGCCCCTTGCAGTCCGGTCATACCGGAGGTGGGGCGCCGCTCTGCATCGGCTCGCACTATGCCGTGCGGACCACGGCGCTGAAGCAGGCGGGCGGGCTCGGTCCGGAACTGGCCGAGGATCATTCCACCTCGATGCTGATCAGCGCAGCCGGATGGCACGGCGTGCACGCGCTCGACGCCATCGCGCATGGCGACGGCCCGCAGACCTTCGCCGATCTCATCACCCAGGAATTTCAGTGGTCGCGCAGCCTGATGACGATCCTGCTCGAATATTCGCCGAGCTACCTCCCCAAGCTGTCGCCGCGGCTGAGATTCCAGTTCCTCTTTTGCCAGCTCTGGTACCCGCTGTTCGCTGTCTTCGCATTGCTGATGTACGTCATGCCGATCTATGCTCTCTCTACTGGACGCAACTTCGCCAATGTCATGTATGTCGACTTCCTGTTCTACTATCTGCCGAACGCGGTCGCCCTGGTTGGCATGGTGATGATGCTGAAGGCATTCGGCGTGTCGCGGCCGATCACGGCCAAGACGATCAGCTGGGAAGGCACGCTGTTCCTCTTCTTCGCGCGCTGGCCGTGGGTGCTGGCCGGCACGCTGTCGTCGCTGCGCGACTATCTGACGAAGTCGTTCGTGGATTTCCGCGTAACGCCCAAGGGCAACGGCCCAAAGCAGCACCTTCTGCCGGCCCGCGTCTTTGCCCCCTATGTGGCGCTGGCGATCGGAGCGGCGCTGCCCGTGCTGCTCGTTGAGCATCCCTTCGACGCCACTGGTTTCTATTGGTTCGCCGCCTTCAACGCCTTCCTTTACGGGCTTCTGGTGGTGGTCATCGTCGTAAGGCACGTCATCGAGAACAGGATTCCGTTGCGCGCCAATGCCGCGAAAGTCGCCTTTCAGGCGTCGCTCGCCGTCCTAGCGCTCACCGTGCCGGTCGTGGGCTTCTACGATCGTGGCATGGAAGGCGTCTACGGGCTGCAGCAGGGCGCCGGCGGTCTGCGCATCGTCCGCATCGCCTATGTGGTTTCCGGCGCTGGTCAGGGCAACATCGGCGCCCGCAATTTCTACTTCGATCCAGGTTGGGAAACGCGGCGCTGAGCGTCTCGTAAAACCACCAATGCCACCGACCCGGTCAGCCTGAGCGCTGACCGCTGCCTGCAGCCGGCGCGAATGCGTCGTCTGCCGATGCGTCGTCTGCCGATGCATCGTATGGCGAGCTGCGAATCCCGATCCGATCCGCTGAATTTCCATCACATCCGAGTGAACGGGGAAAGACTGTGTTCATCATGCTGTTTGCGTGAATTTTAATAAGTATCATCTAATATACAGAAGCGATGTGAGTGGAAAACGACCATTCACGAGCCGCGAAAAAGCGAAGGATACAAAGCATATCCTAAGCAAAAAGGGGTTTGGCGATGAAAAATTTTATCGGAAATTCAGCCAATACCGGCAAAAGATTTGCCTATGCTGTTGCCGCCATAACGTTGGCCTCGATGGTGTCAGGCTGCCAGACGATGGACACGACCAAGACCAGCTCAATCAACGGACGGATCGTTGATCAAGGTTTTGGCAAGAAGGTCCAGCACGTCAGGAAGCTCGATCGCGTCGGAAAGAAGGTTCTTTACCGCAAGCCGCTCACACAGACGACCATGGTGACGCGTACGAGGGAGGAGGCCTATGCGGCCTTCGTGCGGCCGCACCGGGTCGGCAGGCCGGCGACGGTGAAGGTCTCCTACAGCCCGGGCAATGGTGGCCCGTTCCTGGGTCATTCGCCCTGGATTTGTGGCCCGAGCGGTTTCGGCCAGCGCGCCAGCTGCCGTTCGCGCTACTAACCATCAGACCTAAAAGTGGCGGCGCGATTTGACTGAAGAGTCCGCCGCTCCTGTCTTCGCTGGGGGCGCGAGTCGAGGGCGAGAGGTTGGCGCAGACGTTGCGCTTACCTCTTGCCCTCTGACCGCTATCCGGAAGCCGCTGGCAGACGTGGTCAGATCATGATGGCCGGCCCGGGCGGAGCCAGCCGTCATTGTCACTGGGCGCCGGCTGTGGCCGCGCGACATAGGCCGATGCTCCATTCGCCTCGTGATAGACCCGTGCCAGCATTTCAGCCAGCACGCCCGACGTCACCATCTGCACCCCGGCGATGAGCAGGAAGAAGCCGGTGAACAGCATCGGGCGTGTTCCGATGTCTTCGGCGAAAAGCAGCTTCAGGCAAAGCAGGTAGGCAAGGATCAGCGAACCCAGCGCGCCAAGCACGATGCCGATGCCGCCGAAGAAGTGCCCGGGCCGCGTGCGATAGCGCATGAAGAAGTACATGAACACCAGATCGAGCACGACCCTGAAGGTGCGCGAAATGCCGTATTTGGACTGGCCGTGGATGCGGGCATGGTGCGTGACCACCTCCTGCGCGATGCGTCTGGGGGTCGTCACGGTGGCCAGCCATGCCGGGATGAAGCGGTGCATCTCGCCATAGAGCTTGACGCTGCGGATGACGTTGCCGCGATAGACCTTGAGGCTGCAGCCATAGTCCTTGAGGCGCACCCCGGTGACGCGTGCGATCAGCGCGTTGGCAATGCGCGAGGGCAGCCTGCGCATGAAAAACCCTTCCTGGCGATCCTTGCGCCAGCCGACCACCAGGTCGAGATCCTCGCCCAGCAGGCGGTAGACCATGCGCGGGATGTCGTAGGGATCGTTTTGCAGGTCGCCGTCGATGGTGGCGATGACGTCGCCGCGTGCCGCGTCGATACCAGCCTGCATCGCAGCGGTTTGCTTGTAGTTGCGCACCAGCTCGACCGCATGCACATGCGGGCCGTAATGCGCTGCGAGGCGCCTGATCTCGCTCACCGTCGCGTCGGTGCTGCCGTCATCGACCAGCACGACCTCCCACGGCTGGTCGTAGCGTTCCATTGCCTGGTGGATCCGTGCCAGCAGCGGCTCGACGTTTTCGGCCTCGTTGTACATGGGAACGACGATGGACAGCGTATGGCTCGGCATTACCGCGCCGTCAGGCAGTCCCGAAGCAGGGATGGGCAATACGTTCATTGGGATGATTTCCTTGCAGGTCCGACAGCCGGGTTCCCCGGCAGCGTCGATTTCGAGGGAAACAACCAGGCGATCGCACCGGTGACGACAGCCGAGCAGAAGATGAACAGGTGCAGCGCCAGCGCCGCCTGCAGGCCATTCTTCATCGTGATTCCGGAGGTGAGCAGCGCCGCCGCCGCTCCCGCTTCATAGGTGCCGAAGCCGGCGACGCCTTGCACCGGCAGTATGGCGGCGCCTTCGGCCCCGACGACCCCTGGAAAGGCGGTAGAAAAGGATGTCCCCAGCAGCATTGCCAACAACCATCCCTGTACGGCGAGCTTCAGGGACCAGTTGGCGATCGTCCACCACCAGCCGTAGCGCGAGCGCCCGGTTGCTTCGGTGAACACATCGCGCAGCCTGCCGAGCTTCGCCACGATCTTGCCGCGGCCGGCCCAGTCATGCGGCGCGCGCGCCCAGCGCGGCAGGTACCAGGCGGTGGCGATCAAGACGACCCCGCCCGCGATCCTTATCGCTGGATGCAGGCCCGGCCACACCGCCAGGGCCAGCACGCCGACGACGAAGGCGTCCTGCAGCCTGAACCACAACAGCGAGGCGCTGGCGCGCATGATGGGTATGCCGAAGACCTGGCGCAGGAGCAGGGGAAAGGCCGTCTCGCCGCCGCGGAAGGGTACGACGTTGATCATCGCATTGTGGATCAGAATGACGCGCAGGCAGGCGCCAAAGCGGCCATGCACCTCATCGCGGAACTCGTCGCAGACGCGCAGCGCACGCAAGACATAGGTGACGAAGAACGCGATCGTCGCCACGGCGAAGGTGCCGGGCGTGATGCGGGCGAAGGCGTCGCCGACCATCCGCCAGCGCGAGTCGCTGGCGAGCCAAGCCAGCAGGGCCAGCGTCACGACTATCGAGATTGCTCTTTTCAACCAATTCTCCGCCGGTTTCCACCGTCGAGTTCAAGTGGCAGCATCGCGTGGTGCCCGAATATCCCCAGCGCCATCCGGGATCGGTTCGCCTGGCTCGCCGCCTTGCCAGCCTTCGGCAGGCGAATGCGGGGCCGCTGAACCGTCGGGACCATATCCTGTCCAAGGCCCACAGCCTCGGACTGTCGCGGTTCTCATGGACGGCTGATCCTATAGACCAGCAAATCATCCGAATCCACAAGCTTGGTTCCGGTCTTGTCCAGATAGTCGATGACCCCGTCATGATGCTCGACGAACAGCCGGTCCTTCTTGTCGGCCGCGTTCTTGGCGACGCCGAACAGGTCCGCGCCTTGCGCGCGCAACGCCTCGAGCTGCGCGATCGCGGTGGCGTCGTCCGCAACGAAGTTCGACCATTCGACATCGCCGCCGCCGGGCGGGAACACCCAGCCGCGCGCCCTGCTGTAATAGACGGCGACGGGATCGCCGACCTCAGGCGCGATGGCGACAACGAGGTCGCCCGGCTGCACCAGCCGCGCCAGTTCCTCGCCAAGCAACTTGCCGTTCATGGCGATCGGAGTCTTCATTGTCCTGACGAGGGGAAAGGTCGACCACACGAGTGTGACCGCAGCGATGCAGATCGCGCGCAACACGACCGCGGGGGACAGAACGGTTCCCGATGCCAGCGTTGCCAGGAGCAGCGCGCCGCGGCCGCAGAACATCGCGAACGGCACGTGGAAGATGTGATAGTTCCAGGGATTGCTGGTGATCTCGCGCGCCGCCGCCAGATAGACGACCATGGCCGCAGCCAGCCAAACATAGGGGATGGCCGAAAGAGTGCGTTGCTTGGGGTCTTCGACGGGTCTGGGCGGCATCCAGAAGCCGACCGCGATCAGCACCATGAACGGATAGCCGTAGAACCACCAGACCGAGGTGTTCCACACGGATTTGAAGTAGAAGCTGTTCCTGAAGAATGTCCAGAAACCGGAATCCCAGATATAGCCGCTGCCCGCGACATGAAACGGCGGATAGCTCAGGCCGAGATAGATGGCCCAGCTGAAATAGGCGCCGATGATGGCCAGGCTCAAAAGCCCCGACAGGAAGACCTTGGCCGCCTGCTTTCGCTTCTTCTCCAGAATCCAGCAGACCATCAGGTAGAAGATGACGGCGCCGGCGGCGAGGCCTGGCGGCTTTGACAGTGCGCCGAGCGAGAAGCTGACCGTGGCGAGCGGCAAGAGCCAGCCGCTGCCGCCGGCCCAGTATTTCGCGAACAGCCAGACGCCTGTTGTCACCAGGGCCAGCATCGAGGGATCGGGAAGAAACGAGCTGTCGATCATAATCGCCGCCGGCATCAGCGCGTAGGCAAGTGCCGCGGCGTGGGCGTGGGTCTCGTCCCAGCATAGCGCCGTTAGTCTGTGCAGCGAAAATACCGTCACCAGGCCAAAAAAGGCCGCAACCATGCGGCCGAACCAGTCGTGCCAGCCGAAGAGTTGGTAGAGCAGGGCGGTCAGATAGCTGACGATCTGGAACTCGCGGCCTTGATAACTTGGCCCGGGCCCGGTCCAGCTGACCTCCGGGAAGAAGATGTTCCAGCTGCGCTGCTGGAAATTGTCGGCCATCATTGCCGTGCTTGTTTCGCGCCAGCTGAAGGCATCGACGAGCGGCAAGGTGATGTTGTGGAACCTGAACACGACCGCAATGAACAGGATCCCCAACAGGATTGCCGTGTTGGGGCTCAGGATGTTGCGAGCAGCCTTGTGCCGGTCGGTCGACTGCTGCAGGTATTGCATGCCTTCGGTCTGATTCAACTCCGGATCGTCCGTCATTTGAAACCGCGTCCTCCTGACGTCCGCGGATGTTGCTTTTGTGCGCGATTGTCAGAGGCGGAGGAATATACGACGCAATTCTTAATTTTGACGCGCCTGTGCGCGCGTCTCGAATAGTTGTTGCCCATCCGCTTAGCAAAGGTTGACATCACCGTTCTCGCGACTGTTAAATAGTTTCGTAGACTGTCAGAGCCCTGATAGTGCTACCTTGGGCCAAACAGGCATGCGAACGCCAATTGTACCGACAGCTCTGACCAGATTGCCGCCGCTTGGTGCCGACCGTCGGCGACGCAAACACCGTTGGTTCGCAAGTTGCACGCAACTTATGTTTTTCCTGGCGCTCTGCGGCCAGACGGCGCTTCCAGGAACGGCGCACGCGGCGGCCGCCATAGACAGCGGGCCCGCGGAAGCGGTTCCCGCCACTGTTCCGACTGCCTACGAGCTGTCGCTTCTTTACGCCGACCGCACATGGGTGTGGAAAAATGGAGCGGCCTATTTCGCGCAGGGCGATCGACGCCTCGAGGCCTGGACGTCCGGGCCTGACACGGCGTCTTTCGCGGCGGGCAGATGGCTGGTGACCAGCAACGGCAAGATGTGCATGGAACTCGCGTGGCGGTCGAAGGGCTACAGCGGCAAGCAAAATCGCACCTGCTACAGCCACCGGATCCAGGGCGGGAACATCGAGAAACGCAAGGACCCGGATGGGGAATGGTACGGTTTCAAGCGATCTCCGCAGGATACTTCCGACGAATACCTGAAATTCGAAGCAGGCAACACAAAGGGCGCGCAGTTCGAAGAGGCCCGCAAGCTGGTCGATTCCAAGAAGTAGGTCGCGCCCTGTCAAGCAACCGGCGAATCGCTTATGGTGAAGCCTTGAGCGGTTCGGCAGGCGCGATCAGCGCGCCGACCGCCAATTGATCGCATTCAGTCGCATTCCATTACATCTGCCAAAACGACAAGACGATGGCCTGCCATGCGGTTTTGATGAAATTTAATAATTAGTGATATCTAATATAATGTGTGATGTGCGAGTGGTCACTCATGCGGCGTGAAAGCGGCCCAAGTATAGTATGTCGCAACGCGCCCTTGGCTTATACTTGATAGCAAGGGACAGAGGATGAGAAATTCCGCGAGCGTATTTCGCTCAAGCAAAAATGTCGTATCTGTCGTATCTATTGCCGCGGCTGTGGCGCTGAGCTCCATGGTGGCAGGTTGTCAAGGTATGGACGCAACTGAGACCGGTTCGGTCCTTATCAGGCCCATCGTCCACCCGGTCCGCAGTCAGCCCGCGGTCCGGCCGGTGCAGGCCGGATTTCTCGTGCGCTCGCTCCGTGCCGACCTTCCGATCCAGATGACAAGCACAATAGGGACTGAAAGTGCCTACGCCTTTGCACCGCCGCAACAGATCAAAGCCAGCACGCCGGCGCCGGTGAAAATCTCGTTCAATCCGGGCGATGGCAGCACGTTCTCCGGCGGCTCGCCTTTTATCTGCAGCCCTAGCGGATTTGGCCAGCGCGCGAGCTGTCACCCACGCTATCTCTGACCCGTCGAGCGACGACCGACGCCGCCGCCCTGGCTGGCGGCAGTTTCATTGGCTTGGTCTTCAGTCCGAAAAAGGGAGCGGCCGTCCTGACAATCGTGTCGATGTCGGAAAGCTCCGGCACAAAGCCAAGATGTTCGCGTGCGCTCCCCGGATCGGCGTAGAGCTCCGCCGGATCCCCAGGGCGTCGGCTCCTGAGCACTGCCGGAACCGGCCTCGACGTCATTCGGCCGACCGCCTTGACGATCTCCTTGATGGAGACGCCCCGCCCGGTGCCGAGATTGACCGCAAGACTTCGCCCGCCACCCTCGAGATAGATGAGCGCTTTCAGGTGGGCGCGGGCCAGATCGGTGACGTGGATATAGTCCCTTACGCAGGTGCCGTCCGACGTGTCGTAGTCGGTACCGAAAACCTCGATCGCGTCGATGATGCCCGCTGCGGCCATGAGCACTCTGGGAACCAGATGGGTTTCCGGCGAATGCCACTCGCCAAGCTCGCCGTCGGGATCGGCGCCACAAGCGTTGAAATAGCGCAGGATCGCAAACTTCATTCCGTACGCGGATGCATAATCGCCGATGATCTGTTCGCCCATCAGCTTGGTGCGCCCATAAGGGCTGATCGGATTTTGCGAGGAGGTCTCGCGAACCGGCAACGCTTCCGGCACGCCGTAGGTCGCGCAGCTGCTGGAGAAGATGATGTTTTCGATCGAACTCGCGCGTGCGGCATCGAGCACCGCGATGGTGCCTGTCACATTGGTCGAATAATATTCGGCCGGCTCGCGCACGGACTCTCCGACATAGGCCAGCGCCGCAAAATGGATCACGGCCGTCGGCCGGTACGTTTCCATCGCCCGCCGCAGTGCATCCCGATCCCGGATATCGCCGACGACAAGCGGACCCCAGCCGACGGATCTCTCATTGCCGCGGCTCAGATTGTCGAAAACCACCGGCATGTAGCCGGCGGTGGCCAGCTGCTTGCAGGTGTGGCTGCCGATGAAACCGGCTCCACCCGTCACCAGGACTGCCGGCCGGCTCATGAAGCGGCAACTCCCCTGGCGATGTGACTTCCGTAGAGCAGGGTATCAAAATATTCGACGGTGCGCGCGAGCCCCTGGCTCAAGCTGATTTTCGGCTCCCAGCCAAGATTGGCCTTGGCAAAGGAGATGTCCGGCTTGCGCTGCCGGGGATCGTCGACGGGCAGCGGCCGATGCACGATCTTCGATCGGGCGTTGGTGTAATCGACGACCAGCGTCGCCAGTTCCATGATGGTGAATTCGGCAGGGTTGCCGAGATTGACCGGGTGGGCGGGCGCGCTCGGCGCGTTCATCAGCCGGATAAAGCCCTCGATCAGGTCGTCGGCATAGCAGAAGGAGCGCGTCTGCTGGCCGCTGCCATAGACGGTCAGGTCCTCGCCGCGCAGCGCCTGGACGATGAAGTTCGAAACCACACGCCCATCGTCGGGCTGCATGCGGCGACCGTAGGTGTTGAAAATGCGGGCGACGCGGATATCGAGGCCATAGGTTCTCGAATAGTCGAAGAACAGGGTTTCTGCCGAGCGCTTGCCTTCATCGTAGCAGGAACGCGGTCCGTGCGTGTTGACGTTGCCGAAGTAGCTCTCGGGCTGTGGATGCACGAACGGATCGCCATAGACTTCGGACGTAGAGGCCTGGAATATCTTGGCCTTGTTCTGTCGCGCGAGTTCCAGAAGGTTCAGCGATCCAAGCACGCTTGTCTTGAAGGTGTGGATCGGATCTGCCTGGTAGTGCGGCGGAGAGGCGGGGCAGGCGAGATTGTAGATCTCGTCGCATTGAAGATCCGAAGGCAGTGCATCGACGATGTCGTGCTCGATGCAGCTGAAGCCCGGATTACGCAGAAGGGTATTGAGATTGTATCTTTTGCCGGTGTGGAAATTGTCCAGCGCGACAACGTCGTATCCGTCCCGCAAAAGACGTTCGCACAGATGCGATCCTAAAAATCCCGCTCCTCCGGCGACAAGGGCGCGTCGTCGGCTTTGGTTGGCGCCCCTTTGGCTGCCGGATTCCAGTTTCAGAACCTTGACAAGCTTACTCATGCTTTCCTCATACGCACCGCACACGCTACCGCCGGGCTGGACAAAGCATCGCCCGGCCACGTTCCTGCGAACGTGGCAAACCTCCGCATCTGCGGAACCGCCATCACTGATGTGCGTCAATTGTTCTTTGGCTTTCGCGAAGCTGGTGCGACTACACGACCTCCGTGCTGCCGCTCAGCATTCTCTTCGCCCCGAAATCGCGATCACACGCTCGGTGTCACCATCGTCGATTGCTCGCCCAAATTGCACATCCCAACACATCGAAAATATACCTGTGGAAATCATAGTCAACTAAATTAGGTATTTCTTAACCATATCTGTTTGCGAATGGTTAATCACGGGCCGGCATCGGCCTCGAAGCTGAACCAGGAGATGTCCAGGGCAGTTCCTCATTTTGAATCAGGGTATTGGGTCCGGTCGCTGGCAGTCGACGCCACAAGCTGTTCGTTATGTCGAATCAGCGCTTGGCAGCCAAGATCGCCATGAATGAGGGGTTGCACAATTCAGGGCGAGGTCGGGATGGATTCAGCCGAAAAGTGGATTTAACGATCCGAGCGACGGGAAAATTTCAGGTAGCAACGAGATTGCTGCCCAAAACCGCTCGGAGTGCAAATATAAATTCCAGGGTGCGAATATTCACACCATAGGGCTTGACCTATCGTAGGCACGCCGCAGCTGGCTATAGTTGGAAGAAGGGCAAGGGCTAAGGATTTGTAAGCAAATTCATTCACGGGGACGAATTTTGACTTCATTTTCTTTTGAGGCCGCTGTTCATGAACTTTGCGCATCAAGGCCTCTGATTCGCAAGGCGCGCCGATGATCCATTTCGCCGAAAAGCGCATGCGCGCCTCATTTCATAGTGGAGGAGCGGTCATTTCGGCAACGCATTTTAAGCGCATAGGTAGAACCCGCATTGGCGCGCGGCCACGCCGCCACCGGATTGTTGCTTGCGCACGTCGGGCTCGATCGCCTGGGGTGGCGACTCGGCTGGCCATCGCCTTTTGATCGTCGGGACGCTATTGGCAAGGTCACGACAGTTCATGGTGATGTGAATGCGCTTTCTGTTTGTCCTGATCCTGTTCGCCGGCGCCGGCATCGGTGTCGTCTATCCCTGGGCGATGAGCAATTTCTCCGGCCATCAGATCGGCACCTGGCGGGTCTATGAGCAAGGCCGCTTCAAGCCGCTGACGGTGCCGCTCAGCAGTCGCGACGCGCCGGTGCGGGTGCTGGTCGACCTGACCGCGAGGGCCGAGCGCATCGTTTCGCAGCAGCGCACGGTGCTGACGCTGACCGCCGCCAGCAATGGCAGCACGGTGCTCGCCTCGACGCTGCAGTTCAACCATTCCGACAATCCTCGCCAGGCCAGCCCGCAACTGCCCGACAAGATCTTTCGCGACGAGGCCGGCGTGATCGCGACCGTCAGCCCGGGTCCCTACATCTTCACCGTCGGACCGGGTGATGCCGACGACATACCGATGCGGGCGGTCGATCTCATCCTGCGCTCCGGCGCGGGCGAGATCGACAGCCGTGCCCGGCCGGTCGGCTTCGCGCTGATGGCGATCGGCCTGATCGGATTCTTGCTGACCTTGCGCACTGGTGGCGGCCGGCCGGAAAATCCCAACTCGCAGCCGCCACCGCCGCGCTGGGGCAGGGGCTGATGCATGTCGCCCGAAAGTGTGCAGCGGTTTTGGGACAACGACATGCATAACGGCACAAAACCATGAACTACCGCCACGCCTACCATGCCGGGAATTTCGCTGACGTCGTCAAGCATGTCGTGCTGACGCGCTTGCTCGAGTATCTGAAGCAGAAGGACAAGGCGTTTCGGGTCGTCGACACCCATGCCGGCATTGGCCGCTACGACCTGTCGTCGCTCGAAGCGCAGAAGACGGGTGAGTGGCAAGGCGGCATCGGCAGGCTGATCGATGCCCCGTTTGCCGCGCCGGTGGCGGCGCTGCTCGCGCCCTATCTGGAGACAATACGGTCGCTCAACCCCGAGGGCGGCATTCAGAAATACCCGGGATCGCCATTGATTGCGCGCCATCTCATGCGCAAACAGGACAGGCTGACGGCGATCGAGCTGCACCCCAAGGATGCCGCGAGGCTGAGAATGTTCTTTGCCGGCGATTTCCAGGCCCGGATCATCGAACTCGATGGCTGGCTGGCGCTCGGCGCCCATCTGCCGCCGAAGGAAAAGCGCGGCCTGGTCCTCATCGATCCGCCATTCGAGGAAGCGGGTGAGTTCGAACGCCTCGTCGACGGGCTCGTGAGAGCCCACAAGCGCTGGCCCGGCGGCATCTACGCGCTCTGGTATCCGCTCAAGGACCGCAAGGCGATCATCGCTTTCCGCAAGGCGCTGAAGCAATCCGGCATCCCGAAGCTGCTCGACATCGAATTCGAGATCAGGCCGGCCTCTTCGGAGCCCAGCCTCGACGGCAGCGGCATGGTGGTCGTCAACCCGCCCTTCACGCTGGAGGGTGAGCTGCGGACGCTGCTGCCCGGCTTGCACAGGCTGCTTGCGGTGGGCAGGCCAGCGCATTGGTCGCTGGAATGGCTGGCCGGCGAGCAGGCTTGAGGCGGGCTCATTGACGACCCGGGACCGCGCTCTTTTGGATCCGGACATGGACGTGCCAGAGCCATTCCGGTGCGGTGCAAATTCGGCTTTGGTCAAAAAGCAGTTTCAAACTGGGAAACCATTGTCAACGCAACCGCTTGACCGCCGCCGAGCGAATCCGCACAGTGCGCGCAATCGACCTTGAGAGGCTGCCATGACTCGCTTCGCCAAATCCGCCCTTGCCGCCCTGATTTCGCTCTGCACCCCGCTTGCCGCGCCTCTCGGTGTCACCCAGACCGTGCAGGCCGCCGATCTTGCGGTCTATTCCGATGAAGACAGCGGGGTCTGCGGTCAGCCTTGGGTGCTGAACAAGATCACCAGCCGCTTTTCCTATCAGGTGCATCACGTGCCGCATCTGCCTGATGTGCAGATCACCGATTTCCGGCGCATTCACCAGCATCGCTATCTGGCGGCCAACGATACCTGGCCGATCGGTCGCCGTTATTGCGGGGCCACCGTCAGCCTGTCCGACGGCCGCGATCGCACCATCTGGTACCTGATCGAGGAAGGCCAGGGCTTTGCCTCGATCGGCGACAACGTCGAATTCTGCGTCTCGGGCTTCGACCGCTGGATGGTCTACAACGGCCGCTGCCGCATTCTGCGCTAAACCCGGTTTCCCCTTCCAATCTCTTTCGCGCCTGTGGCTTGATCGGCTGCAGGCGTTTTTCGTGCCGCGTTGACAGCAGGCGCGATCCGTCGCATAACTATGAGACAGACCTGTCTCATCACTCGGTAGGCGCCATGACACCATCGCCCGTTTCCGATAAGCGCCAGCACGTCGTTGAAACGGCCTACGTGCTGTTCAAGCGGGCCGGCTTCCATGCGACCGGTATCGACCGGATCATCGCCGAGGCCGATGTGGCCAAGATGACGATGTATCGCCACTTTCCCAGCAAGGACGAACTGATCGTCGAGGTGCTCGACTATCGCGCCATGCGTTTCGACCGCCAGCTCGACCGGCTCGCCCAAGAGGGCATTCCGCCGGAACAGAAGATCGGAAGAATCTTCGACTGGCATGCACGCTGGTTCCGCAGTGCGGATTTCCATGGCTGTCTGTTCGCACATGCGCTGGCCGAGTTCGGCGATCCCGGGCATCCGGTTTTCAAGGCCGTTGTCAGGCAGAAGAACGGCCTCAAGCGGCGCATGCGGTCTATCCTCGAAGAGGTGATGCCGCGCGGCCGCGCCGAGAGCGTGGCGGCGACACTGCTTATGCTGATCGAAGGTGCGACCTTGCTGGCGCAGATGGGGCAGGCCGACGCCGCCATTCGCGACGCCCGCAAGGCGGCCATGGGCATCGTCGCTGCTTCGCGCAGGCCGCAATGAGCCCGCTGGTCATCGGGCTCGCATTGTTTGCGGCGATCCTGCACGCAACCTGGAACGCGTTCCTGCGCACGGGGGCCGACAGGTTGTGGACCGTCACCGTCATGAGCTTTTCCAGTACGGCGCTCGCCATCCCCTTCGCCTTCTTCCACGCCCTTCCAGCCGCGCCGGCCTGGTCCTACATCGTGCTCTCGGCCAGCCTGCAGGTTGGCTACAGTTTGTTTCTGGTGGCCGCCTACAGATATGGCGAACTGGGACAGGTCTATCCGATCGTTCGCGGCAGCGTGCCGCTGCTTGTCACGCTCGGCGGGTTCTTCCTGGCCAACCAGCAGCTCACTCTGCCGCAGACCATCGGTGTCGCGCTGGTCGCGGGCGGCATCATGGGCCTTTCTCTCGGAAGGGGCAGGGCCGCCACGACATCGATATTCTATGCGTTGGCAACGGGAGCTATCATCGCCGCCTATGCGACGGTCGATGCGCTCGGCGTTCGGGCGGCGGGAAACGCCGGCGCCTACACCGCATGGGTCCTGCTGATCTACGGCGCGTTGCTGCCGGCGGCCTTCGTCGCCTGCCGTGGCCGGCTCATAGTCGACCTGCGTGCGCCGGAAACCTGGAAGGCGCTGGGCGGCGGCCTGTTTGCACTACTGGCCTACGGAGTCGTGGTCGCGGCTTTCGCGCTTGGACCGGCAGGGCCGATCACCGCGATCCGCGAAACCAGCGTCGTCTTCGCGGCCTTCATCGGACGCCTGTTCCTGGGCGAGGTGCTGACGCCGCGGCGGGTCGGCGCCTGCGCCATCGTCGCGCTCGGCGCCATCTGCCTTGGCTATCAGCCGTGACGGAAATGCGCATCGCGCAAGATGCCCGGTCACCACGCTATTTCCTGCGCGCCGCCGCCTCGGCCTGGTCGAGGATCTTGCGCAGGAATGCAGCGTGGCCGCGGAACGCGCGCCGTCCGCTCGTCGTCGCCTTGACGCGCGTCTGCGGCCGGCGGCCGACGAACAGCTTTTCGATGTCGACATAACCGGCCCTGGCCAGCGTATCGAGATGCGCGCCGAGATTGCCATCGGTGACGTCCACGATGGCCTTCAGCCCGGTGAAGTCCAGCGTTTGACGCCTTTCCAGCATGCTCAGCGCGGCCATGATCCTGAGCCTGGTGCTCTGGTGGATGATTTCGTCGGCACTCACCGCTTGGCTCCGGCGCAGCCAAGCCGGAGGCCGCGGACAACCATGCCGCCGCCGTGGCGGACCGTCTTGGCAATCTCGAACGGCGACAGCGCCGCTTGCTCCTGTGCGATCGACATTGAAGTGCTCTCGCATTCTGTACAGAATACTCTGTCACGTAGAGTTCTCTGTCAATTCACGAGCAAGCCTGTCTGCGATCGTGCTTGACAAGACGATGCACCGACCGGCTGTCGCATTGCAGTATAGATCGTCCGCCTGCACGAGATGATCGCACCGATGAGGCGGCGGTCATGATATTGGCGGCCGACGATCGACACCCAAAGCTGTTCACTGACCTTCGGAGCTTAACGGAGGAGCGGTCCCGCGGCGTGTGGAGAATGTCGGCGACACATTCCAGCCATTGGTCGAAGATCAGCAGTGAGTTTCTGCGACGATCAGCATGATCATGTGCCGATCGTAACCGAAATTTAAGCTGCGAAAATCAGTCTATTGCTTCGCTGGCTAGCAAGCCGCGAGTCAGATATGCATGAGCGCGCCGGGTCATTACGGCCGTCGGCACAAAGGAAGGGGCATCGCATGGCTAAGCAGTCATCCAAAGCGCCGGCGTCCAAAGCACCGGCAAAGAAAGCACCCGCAAAAGCAGCGACGGCAAAGGTCGCAGCTGCAGTGAAGAAAGCAGCACCCGCTGCCAAGCCGAAGGCCGCGGCGGCCAAGGCGAAAGCAGCGCCGGCCAAGAAGCCGGTAGCGAAAGCTGCTGCAAAACCGGCAGTGAAAAA
Organism: Mesorhizobium sp. M7A.F.Ca.US.008.03.1.1; assembly: GCF_003997495.1. Lineage (GTDB taxonomy): Bacteria > Pseudomonadota > Alphaproteobacteria > Rhizobiales > Rhizobiaceae > Mesorhizobium. The sequence continues at coordinate 28,520 of NZ_RZRU01000022.1, forward strand.
GGCAGCACCCGCCAAGGCAGCGGCAAAGCCGGCTGCGAAGGCGGCACCGGCCAAGAAGCCTGCAGCGAAAGCCGCGGCGAAACCCGCGGCGAAGAAGGCAGCGCCTGCCAAGAAACCGGCTGCCAAGGCTGCACCTGCCAAGAAGCCGGCTGCGAAGGCTGCTCCGGCAAAGAAGGCTGCGGCAGCGAAATCCTCAGCACCGGTGAAGAAAGCGGCACCTGCGGCCAAGCCGAAGGCAGCGCCCGCGAAGGCCGGCAAGAAGTAGTCGCGTCTTCCCTCGCCGGGGGCGGTGCCGAAACAGTCGAGGGCGGGTGCCTGATAGGCGCCCCGCTCGTTGTTCAGGCAGTCGGAAGGCGAGAACAGAGGCGGACGGAGGATATCTTTTCGCAGCTCCCAGGACTTCGCCATAGGGCGGAGTCCGGTGGGGCTTTTTTGTGTCATTAATGCGGGTGATTAAATATTGGCGCGAGGCTCTTCGGTCTTGCCTGTCGGCTGGCTGATCCGCGCGATCCCGGCAACTCGGCGACCATGGTGAAGCGCCGTCTTCTTGGAGCGCTCGCCAAACGGCCCTGGCCGATGCGTCGCTCGCTGGCGGCTGGGTTTTCCGCTTCTGGCCATTGCTCGATCGCGCCTGATCGGTCAACACTGCCGGCCTGCAAAACAGGAAACCGATCATGCCCAGACTGCTCTATGCGTCCACCTCTCCCTACAGTTCCAAAGTGCGCATGGCAGCAGCCTATGCCGGCATCTACATCGAAACGGTGGCGGTCAGAACCGAGGACAAACCGGCTGAACTGACCGGCGCCAACCCGCTCGGCAAGATCCCGGTTCTGGTGCTCGACGACGGTCGCTCCATCCATGACAGTCGCGCCATCACCCAGCATCTCAACCGTTTGTCGAAGAACGCGCTTTTTCCACGCAATCCCGACAAGCGGCTCGAGGCGGAAGTGCTGGAGGCATTGGCCGACGGCATTTGCGACTGCGCGCTGTCGATGGTCTATGAACGGCGCACGCGGCCAGAGGAGATGGTCTATCAGCCTTGGCTCGATCGCCAGTGGGCGAAGATCACGGCGGCACTCGACCTGCTCAATGCCAATCCGCCGAAGCTGCCGAAAAAGATCACCGCCGGCCAGATGGCGCTGCGCGCTTGCCTTGGCTATCTCGCGCTGCGCTTTGCCGGAAAATGGGAAAAGGGTCGCGCCCGGCTGACACGATGGGCTGCGCGCTTCGACGAGAAGTTTCCAGAACTGAAGCCCTGCATTCCCGGTTGATGGCCGATTACCCCGGAATTGATTTCCCGGTTATCAGTTCGATCACCCGGGAAAATCACTCAGGCACAAAAAAAGCCGGGCACGAGGCCCGGCTTTTTCGTGTCGTGGCTTGAACGACTTAGAACTTCATACCGACGCCGAAGGTGACGCGGTTGTCGGTGGCCTTGACCTTGCCGATACCGTCGAAGCTCTTGCTGCCGAAGTCGGTGTAGCGGTACTCGACGCGGCCGAAGACATTGTCGGTCAGCTTGATGTCGGTGCCGAGACCGGCGGTCCAGCCGAGCATGGTGGCGCGGTCCGAACCATATACGTCATCTTCGACCTTCAGGCTCCTTCCGGCGAGACCGCCGGTGCCATAGAGCAGGATTTCCGGAGTCACGGCGTAGCCGAGACGAGCTCGCAAAGAACCCTCGAAGCCGGCCTTGGAATTGACGCCATCCTCGTCGCCCTTGACGCCGTTGTAGCCGAGTTCGGCTTCAGCGCCGTAGACGAAGTTCTCCTGCTGCCACTGATAGCCGCCGAAGACGCTGCCGACGAAACCCTTGGTGCCGACGTCAACATTGTCAACACCCAGATCCTTTTCCTTGGTATGGCCGCTGAAGCCGTAGCCGACGTTGAGACCGGCGTAGGGACCGGCCCACGAAGCGACCGGAAGCTCAGCGATCGGCGCAGGTGCCGGCGGCTCTTCCGAAACCACGTCAGCAGCATACGCAGTTCCGCTGAGGGCGAAGAGGCCGAGCGCCACGGCCAGCGGCCGTGCGAATTTTAGATTGGCTTGCATTGTTCTTTACTCCTTAAGCCACAGGACACAGGCTTGTTTCTCACGATCGCCATCGACCCGTCCGGGGGGTGAAACGGATCTGGCGTTCGTCGGTTCCAAATGTCGTGTCAAAATGCGGCTGAAGCGAACCTGAACTTGGGTCATTCCCCGGCACGAATGAGGCAGAACCTTGACGTTGCATCTTCGCAACAGCGAAATGGCAGGAACCATCCCGTGCTGCGCTGCACACCGCTTGGTGCAAGGACTCCAGCACCCTATATTGCGGTGGGGCACACCTGAGCCAGGGCGGGGTCGGGATATCAAACGGCCGTTTCGCCACAATGCTGCCCAGGGTGCGAACACCATTTAACGCATGCCGGGCCATATTTCGCCGGCACTGCTTTTTCGGGCCGAAATTGAGGATTGACACTATATGAGCAAAGCCACTGTCACAGCGCTGGTGACGGGCGGGGCCAGGCGGATCGGCAGGGCGATCGTCGAGGATCTCGCCGCCCACGGTTTTGCCGTCGCCATCCATTGCAACCGCTCGCGCACCGAGGCCGATGCGTTGGCTGCCGAAATCATTGCCGGAGGTGGCCGCGCCGCCGTGGTCGCCGCCGACCTGACCGACATGGATGCCGTTGGCGATCTCGTCGGCCAGGCGCAAGCAGCGCTCGGGCCGATCCGGCTGCTGGTCAATAATGCGTCACTGTTCGAGGACGATTCGGTTCTGGATTTCGACTGGCGTGCCTGGGACCGGCACTTTGCCGTCCATGTGAAAGCGCCCGCGCTCCTGGCGCAGAATTTTGCCCGGGCGTTGCCGGCAGGGCAGGAGGGCTTGATCGTCAACATGATCGACCAGCGCGTCTGGCGGCCGACGCCGCGCTATTTCTCCTATGCGCTGTCCAAATCGACGCTGTGGACGGCCACCCAGATGATGGCGCAAGCGCTCGGTCCCCGCATCCGCGTCAATGCCATCGGCCCGGGGCCGACACTGAAGAACGCGCGTCAGGACGACGGCGATTTTGCCGCACAGGTCGATGGCTTGATCCTCAAGCGCGGCCCGGAATTGCCGGAATTCGGCGCCACGATCCGCTATCTCTGGGAAGCGCGCTCGGTCACCGGCCACATGATCGCGCTTGATGGCGGCCAGCATCTTGCGTGGCAGACGCCCGATGTGACAGGCATGACGGAATGAGTCCTGTAGACCACAAAAGCAAGCCGCGCGGCGGCGCCGACGATCTGCCCCCCGATATCGACCTCGAGGACGAGGCGGTCGAGGAGATCGTTGAAACCGTCGGTCCCGATGTCGCCTTCACCGCCATCGACTGGACGCCGCATGCGGGCGACGCCGAAGGCATGATCGGCGCCGAGGTGATCCAGACGCTGGTCAAGCGGCTGCCCAACGCGCCCGGCGTCTACCGCATGATGAATGCTGCCGGCGACGTGCTCTATGTCGGCAAGGCGCGCAGCCTGAAGAAGCGCGTTACCAACTACGCGCAAGGCCGTTTCCACACCACCCGCATCGGCCGCATGGTGCGCGAGACGTCGACGATGGAGTTCGTCGTCACCCGCACCGAGATCGAGGCGCTGCTGCTCGAAGCAAACCTTATCAAGCGCTTGCGGCCGCGATTCAACGTCCTGATGCGCGACGACAAGTCGTTTCCCTATATCCTTTTGACCGGTGACCATGTTTCGCCCGGCATCTACAAGCATCGCGGCGCGCGGTCGCGCAAAGGCGACTATTTCGGCCCCTTTGCTTCGGCCGGTGCAGTTGGCCATACCATCAACTCCCTGCAGCGCGCCTTCCTGCTCAGGAGTTGCACCAACTCGTTCTACGAGAACCGCACGCGGCCCTGCCTGCTTTATCAGATCAAGCGCTGCGCCGGCCCCTGCACCGGCGAGGTCTCGCATCAGGACTATGCCGAACTGGTCGGCGAGGCGAAGGACTTCTTGTCCGGCCGCAGCCAGAAGGTGAAGACGGAAATCTCGGCCGCCATGCAGCAGGCGTCGGAAGCTCTCGATTTCGAGCGCGCCGCGATCTATCGCGACCGGTTGGCGGCCCTGTCGCATGTGCAGAGCCACCAGGGCATCAATCCGGCGACCGTCGACGAAGCCGATGTCTTCGCCATCCATCAGGAAGGCGGCCAGGTCTGCATCCAGGTGTTCTTCTTCCGCACCGGCCAGAACTGGGGCAACCGCGCCTATTTCCCTAAGGCCGATCCGGCGTTGGAAGCAGCCGAGGTGTTGGGGTCGTTCCTGGCGCAGTTCTATGACGACAAGCCGACGCCGCGGAACATTCTTCTGTCGCATGGCGTCGAGGATCAGGAACTGCTGGCCGAGGCGCTCTCCACCCGCGCCGGCCGCAAGGTCGCGATCTCGGTGCCGCAGCGCGGCGAAAAGAAAGACCTGACCGACAACGCCCTGCAGAATGCCCGCGAAGCGCTCGGACGCCGACTGGCTGAAACCTCCACCCAAGGACGCCTGCTTGCCGGTTTCGCCGAGACATTCGGCCTGGCCAAGCCGCCGGTGCGCATCGAGGTCTACGACAATTCGCACATCATGGGCACCAACGCGGTCGGCGCCATGGTCGTCGCCGGACCCGAAGGGTTCGTGAAGAACCAGTACCGGAAATTCAACATTCGCTCGACCGAGATCACGCCTGGCGACGATTTCGGCATGATGCGCGAGGTGATGGAACGACGTTTTTCGCGGTTGCTGAAGGAGCATGGCGATGTCCCCGCTGGCGATGCAGTTGATGGTTCGGCAGACGATATGGAGGACGATATCTCCGGCAGTTTCCCGGCCTGGCCCGATGTCATCCTGATCGACGGTGGCCAGGGCCAGATGACCGCGGTGCGCAAGATCCTCTCGGATCTCGGCATCGAGGACCGCGTGGTTGCGATCGGCATCGCCAAGGGCCAGGACCGCGACGCCGGCCGTGAGCGTTTCTTCGTCAAAGGCAGGGACTCATTTTCGCTGCCGGTCCGCGATCCCGTGCTCTATTTCGTCCAGCGCCTGCGCGACGAGGTCCACCGTTTCGCGATCGGTTCGCATCGGGCCCGCCGCAAGAAGGAGATGGTCAAGAGCCCGCTCGACGAGATCAGCGGCATCGGTCCCGGCCGCAAGCGGGCATTGCTGCTGGCATTCGGCACCGCCAAGGCGGTCAGCCGCGCGGCCATCGAGGATCTGCGGAAAGTCGACGGAATTTCCGAACAGGTGGCGAAACTGGTCTACAATCACTTCCACGAGAGTTGAAAAATCCGGCACTTTCATCTGGCCTGTCGAATCTGGCCTGTTGACCCCCCACATTCGCATCTGATTTGAGTAGGCAGGCAGAAAGAGTTTCCCAGACATGGCCAAGCGCGCGTTCAACCTGCCCAACATGCTCACCTACGCCCGCATCGTCGCGGTGCCGCTGGTGGTGCTGTGCTTTTTTCTCGAAGGACATCTGAAGTCGAGCGACTTCGCCCGCTGGTCGGCGCTGATCATCTTCCTGCTCGCCTCGATCACCGATTATCTGGATGGCTATCTGGCGCGTGCCTGGCAGCAGACCTCCAACATCGGCAAGATGCTCGACCCGATCGCCGACAAGCTGCTGGTCGCCACCTGCCTGCTGCTGCTGGCCGCCGATACCGATCGCCATGCGGGCATTGCCGGCTGGTCGTTGTGGGCCGCGATCATCATCCTGTGCCGCGAAATCCTCGTCTCGGGCCTGCGCGAATATCTGGCGGCGCTAAAGGTCTCGGTGCCGGTGACGCAGCTGGCAAAATGGAAGACCGCCATCCAGATGGTCGCCATAGCGTTCCTCTTGGCCGGACCGGCCGGCGACAAGATCTTTCCGCTAACCACCCAGACCGGGCTGGTCCTGCTGTGGATCGCGGCGTTGGTGACACTCTATACGGGCTACGACTATTTCCGCGCCGGCCTCAAGCACATCATGGACGAGTGAGATGACGACCCGGCTCATTTATTTTGCCTGGGTGCGCGAACGCATCGGCATGCCTGAGGAGGATGTCGACCTGCCTGCCGGCATCGAGACGGTCGCCGATCTCCTGCGCTGGCTGAAATCGCGCGGCGAGGGCTATGAGCACGCGCTGCAATATCCCGATGTGATCCGCGTCGCCATCAACCAGGAGCATGTCGAGCACCGCGAGAAGATCGCGGGCGCCCGCGAAATCGCGCTGTTCCCGCCGATGACCGGGGGCTGATATGACCGGCGCGGTCTTACCTGTCGTGCGCATTCAGCGCCAAGACTTTGACGTCGCCGCCGAGATCGCCAGACTAACGCAAGGCCGCGCCGATATCGGCGCCGTGGTGACCTTTTCAGGCCTTTGCCGCGACGAGCAGGGCGCGCTCTCGGCGCTCGAGCTCGAACATTATCCCGGTATGGCCGAAGCAGAAATCGCCCGCATCGCTGCTGAAGCGGTCGAGCGTTGGCCCTTGCAGGGGCTCACCGCCATCCACCGCCACGGCAAGATCGCGCCCGGCGAGAACATCGTGCTGGTGGTGGCAGCCTCCGCGCACCGCCATGCGGCGTTCGAGGCGGCGAATTTTCTCATGGACTATCTCAAATCGCGCGCGCCCTTCTGGAAGAAGGAGCACCGTGCTGACGGCTCGGAGGGTGGCTGGGTCGAGGCCAAGGACGCCGATGCAACGGCCGCGCAACGCTGGAAAACGCCCGAATAAGATCCGCCGCAGCCATGCATTGACCGCAATCCTTTGGCCAATTGGCGGAATTGGTCAGCCTGGGCATTGGCAGCCCTGGGCGAGGGAGATGGTCATGCTGGACAGGATCGCGGAGTTCTTCGTCTTCGGTTTCGTGCCTCTGGTCGTCGGCATATTGGCCGTGCCTGAGCAGTCTGTCGCCGCCGAAAACGCTATGAGAGGCGAGGTGATCTATCGCGAACGCATCGCCTTGCCGCCCAGTGCCGTGCTCTCCGTGCAACTTGCCGATGTCTCGCTGGCCGATGCGCCGGCCACCATTATCGGCGAGCAGAAAGTGAAGCCGACCGGCCAGGTGCCGATCAGCTTCGAGATCAAATTCGACCCTTCCGTCATCCGGTCGCAGATGACTTACGCGTTGCAAGCCCGCATCACCGTCGACGACAAGCTCCTGTTCATCTCCGATATGCGCCATCAGGTCGATCCGATGACCGACGTGCCGCAGACCATCATGCTGAAGATGGTCACCCCGAGCGCCGAGCCCATGGTTTCCGTCTTTGACCAGCTCTGGCTGGTCGACTATGTCGACGGCATCGGCGTCATCACCGCCCCGCAAGCGACGTTCAGGGTCAGCGAGGCCGGCAAGGCCGGCGGCAGCGGTCCCTGCAACACCTATTTCGCCACCGCCAAGGTCGATGGCCAGGCAATCGCGATCAGCGACATCGGCTCGACCTACAAGGCCTGCGCGCCCGAGGTGATGGCTGAGGAAAAGGCGCTATTCGATGCGCTGGCCAAGGCCGCTTCATACAGCGTCATTGCCGGCAAGCTCGTCATAGCCGACAAGGATGGCCGCGAGATCCTGCGCCTTAGCGCCGCGAGTTAGAGTATTTGGAAAATTTTGAAAGCGGTTTTTCCGCGAAAAGCGCATAGCGTTTTCCCATGGGAATTGCGTCAAAACAAAGAGTTAGAGCGGTTCACTGTTTCCGTGAAACAGTGAACCGCTCCAGCGCGTACTTGGATCGCCACTTTTTCGGGAATAATTCCGGCAAGAGAAGCGTTTCTCTCCCAGACATGGCGGATGGGGCAAAGGGATATTTCCGAATATCCCTTCGTTGAAACCGCCAGACCTGCTGCGGCTCGTTCTGGCTTAACTCAAAGGAGTCCAGAGATGAAAACGTACGCGCTTGTCCTTACTGCCGCAGGCGTATCGCTCCTTGCTCTTACCGGCCTCGCGACGGCGGACGACCATCTGTTCAATGCTCTTCAACATGGTCTCAATGCCGATGGCCATGCCTTCACGACCAACAAGGCCGGTCACAGCGGCGATCTCGCGCCTGGGCAGGGTAGCCCATTCGCAGGTGCCGATACCCAGACACCGTCCACCGACACGGCAGCAGCGAACGCCCATGCGAACGTAAAGGATCGTCAACCGAAGTGACCAGAACCCGCTGCGGGAGGCGGCAAGCCTCTCAAGCCGTCGGTTGTTCGAACACGGCGCCATAGTGATAGGGCGGCACCTCGATCAGGTCGGCGAGCCTTAGCCCACCCGCTTCGGCGGCAGCAACGGTCTGTTCCGGCGACAGCCTCAACTCGGTCCTCGGTCCGCGGGGCTCGCCCTGAACGATCGTTGTTTCGCGCGGACGCTGGTGCCAATTGACGATGGCGAAACGTCCGCCCGGACCGAGTGCCGCCCGCACCGCGCGCGCCAAACGCGGCCGGTCCGGAACGCCGTGAAAGGCGTTGGCCATGAAGATGAAATCGGCGGGTCGAGGCGCCAGCCTTGCAAGCTCATAGGCGTCGCCCTCGATAAAGTTGCAATTCGTCGCGCCGCTTTCAGCCAACCGGCGTCGGGCGGCTTCGACCAGATCGGCGTCGATATCGATGGCGACGACATGGCGCGCCATCCTGGCGATCGGCAGCGTGAACCAGCCGTCGCCACAGCACAGATCGATCACCTCCATGCCTGGCTTGATCCCCGTTGCCGAAACCACGGCGGCAGGGTCTGGCCAAAGCGCCTCCCACCAGTCGCTGTTCGGCATCTCTGTGCCTTGGAAGAAGCCCGGAATGGCGCCGGTCATGCTGCGGTCCGCTCCATTGTCGGCTACATACGCGTCATGTCCCATCCTAGCACATGCAGTTCGCGCGCAGCCTGACCGTTAGGCCATGAAAAAGGCCGACGAAACGCCGGCCTTTTTCATAATCCAAAATCTGGATTGTCGGCTCAGCCGACGATCTCGGTGTCCGAGAACCAGTACTTGATCTCTTCTGCCGCGGTCTCCGGCGCGTCGGAGCCGTGCACGGAGTTTTCTCCGATCGACAGCGCATGAACCTTGCGGATGGTGCCTTCGGCGGCGTTGGCCGGGTTCGTGGCGCCCATCACTTCGCGGTTCCTGGCAATGGCGTTCTCGCCTTCCAGTACCTGGACGACAGTCGGCGCCGACGACATGAATTCAACCAATTCGCCGAAGAAAGGACGGTCCTTGTGGACGGCATAGAAGCCTTCCGCTTCGCGGCGGCTCATCCAGACCCGGCGCGAGGCGATGACGCGCAGGCCTGCCTCTTCCAGCATCCTGGTGATGGCGCCGGTGAGATTGCGCCGGGTTGCGTCCGGCTTGATCATGGAAAATGTGCGTTCGAGCGCCATGGGTCGTCCTTGTCTGAGAATGGAATTGAGAGTGGCGGGCTCTATACAAGCCGCCCGGGCCATTGCCAAGAGGCGAGATCAGACGGCTGCACAGCAACGCTTTGCTTGCTATAGTCGCGTGTCGGGGCCGCGCTGAAGTCGGCTCGCATGGAGACAACACGACCATGGCAGACGATCGTCAGGAACGCATTCGCAACCGCGCGCACCAGCTCTGGCTGCAAGAGGGACAACCGGCTGGCCACCATGAGCGCCATTGGCATCAGGCGGCGGCCGATGTCGAGCAGGAGGACGCCGCGGGCAAGTCGGCAGCCAAAAAGCCGACCAGGAAGGCAGCTGGCGTCGCCAAGGCAAAGGCCGCCCCCAAGGAGGAGGCAAAGGCTGCCACGAAGGCCGGCAAGCCAAAGAAGGCGGCGGCCAAGTAAGCTTTACGGCGTCAAGCTGCTGCGGCCACCTTTCGTCCCAGCTCGCCATGCAGGTCGAGGCAGCGGTCGAACCACTGCGCCACCACGTCGCCGTCGTCGAGCAATTGGTAGGGCGAGGCTATCCGCGCCCACTGCAGCGCGCCGAAGACGATATAGTCGGCAAACAGCGGCGACGCGCCGCCGATGAATGGCTGATAGAAGAGCATCGAGCGCAGTGGCTCCAGTGAGGCTCTGAAATTGCCGAGCCCGGCCTCTCTGGCGGCCATCACCTCCTCCAGCCGCTTGCCAAGACGCTGCTCCCGGTTCTGGCGGAAATAGACGGCGTTTTCCGCGTCCTGCATGGCATGAAGGTCCATGATGGCCGCGGTGGTTACGTAGGGATGAATGGTCACTTGCGACCAGCGTTCGATGAAGCGTGCCATCGCCTTGCCGCCTTCACCGCCAAACAGCGTCGGCCGGTCCGGGTAGGTTTCATCGAGATAGAGCGCGATGGCGAAGGAATCCGCGACGACCGTCTCGCCGTCGCGAATCACCGGGACGGTTTTCGAAACGCCGCCCTCGACAGCGGGCACCTCGAGAAAGCGCGTCGGCACGGTCGATGTGTCGAGCCCCTTGTGGGCGAGCGCCATGGTCGCCTTCCAGCAATGCGGGCTGAACGGCCGTGTGGTGTCGCGTCCGACGAGATCATAGAGCAGAATGGTCATTGGCGGCGGCTCCCTCGCGGGTTAGGTAGGCCCCGCATCGACGCGAGCCGAGGGAAGCCATGAGACAGCATTTCATGATGTTTGCGGCCTATAATCAATGGGCCAATGGCCGCATCTATGATGCCGCCGCCGAACTCGATGATGAGGAATTCAACCGCGATGTTGGCGCCTTCTTCGGCTCGATGATGGGCACGCTCAACCACCTTTTGACTGCCGACCGCATCTGGATGAAGCGCTTCACCGGCGAGGGTGACGCGCCGACGACGCTGGACGCTATTCTGCATCGGGGGTTGACCGGCCTGCGGGCGGCGCGTGAAGCCGAGGACAGGAGGATAATCGATTGGGTCGGCGGCCTCAATGACAAGGCGTTGACGGGCCGCTTCACCTACATGACCGTCTCGGACATGCGCACCGTCTCGCAAAGGCTGGCACCGGCGCTGGACCATGTCTTTAACCACCAGACCCACCATCGCGGCCAGGCGCATACGATCCTGACCATCCTGGGACGGCCAAGCCTGGGGTTGGACCTGATGCTCTTCCAGCGCACCGAGGAGGGCAGGGCTTTCGCCTGATCCCTGCGACGTCTGCGGTTGTTGAGTCCGAGTTGAGGGTCGCGCGGACTATCACCGCATTTTATGCTGCAGCATTGTCTTTACGTCCGGCCACTCGGAATCGATGATGCTGAACCGGACGGAATTGCGCTTCCGGCCGTCCGGCATGATCCGCTCATTGCGAACAATGCCTTCCTGCTTGGCCCCAATTCGCAGAATGGCTGCCCTTGACCAGTCGTTCAGTTCGTCCGTGGTGAATTGCACACGGACACATCCCATGACCTCGAATGCATGGCTAAGGAGAAGATACTTCGCCTCGGTATTGACTCCGGACCGCTGAACCGAGCTGCCGAGCCAGCTATGCCCAATCTCCAGCTTTCTGTTCGCGTGATCGATCTTCCAGAACCGCGTACTTCCGCAGATCAGCCCGGTGCTGCGCATGACGATTGCATAAGGCATGACAGTGCCGGCCTGTCGCCCAGCCAGAGCGTTGGCTACGTATCCATCGATCGTGTCCGGCCCGGGCACCACTGTGGACTTCAGGTTCCACAGCGCACCGTCCGCTGCGGCGCTTAGAAGCGCCGACGAATGGTCCCGCTGAAGCGGCGTGAGTTCAACGGTCTTGCCGACCAAGGTGGGTTGTCTGGATTGCACGTCCATTTCAGGCAGCCGTCGAAGCCTCGCCCCTGATTTCGCTGTCCAGCTGGCACTGCGTCAGAGCCGCTTCCGCCATCACCCATTGCTTGAACAACTGGACCTTGCGTGCGGCAAGGCCTTTCTGCGGAGAGACAAAATACCAACCAGCCGTGTTCGGATGATGGACGGCGAAGGGAGCCACCAGCCTTTCGGCGCGGATGTCGCTGGCCATATAGGCACGGTTGGCCACCGCAAAACCCATCCCGGAATTGGCTGCCTCGTAGGACATCATGCACGAGTCGAAATAGATGCTCTTGGTCTCGCTGAGCACGAAGCTGGCGCCGGCGAAACCAAGCCAGGATTGCCAATTCTGGGTGCAGGTGTCGGAATGCAGCAGGGTGAAGTGCTTGAGGTCGTCCGGTGTCATCTTCGACAGCCGCTTATCGCCGAGGACTTCGTGGAACAGTTTGCGGCTGCACACCGGTGTCAGGTCTTCGCGAAACAGCAGATCGGATTGCAGCCCGTGAAAGTGACCGTCGCCATAACGGATTTCGAGATCGAACTCCGAGGCCGTGAACTCATGCGTCGCGTAGGAGGTCGAGACCCGCATCACGATATCGGGATATTGCTGCTGGAACAGCGGCAGGCGCGGAAACAGCCAGCGTGCCGCAAAGGTCGGCAGCACCGATATTTTTAGCACATGCTCCTGCGATTGCCCGGTCGCTTCCATGCTGGCGGCGACGATTCGCTCCAGCGCCTCGCGAACGCGCGAGACATAGGTCTCGCCCTCCGGCGTCAACGACACCGCATTGCCGCCGCGCTGGAAAATCTTGAAGCGCAGCTGATCCTCAAGGCTTTTCACGCGCTGGCTGACCGCTGAAGCGGTAATAAACTGTTCTTCGCCGGCACGCGTGAAATTACCGTGCCTTGCAGCACTTTCCACGATTTTAAGCGAATTGAGGTTGACCTGACTGAGCAGACGCACGGTTTCGACCTTAAGCTTGGCTTACACTAGCACCAGCATTCCTAATTTTACAGGGGTGGGTGAATTAATCGACTGTTTACCAAGTGTTGCCCCCATCCTGGAGAAGTACAATGAACGCCCATACCATTCCCGAACTGCGTTATGCGATGAGCCGCGAAGCCATTATCGGCCATGAAACCGCCTGGAAAGTGTCGAGTTTCGGTGTCGCGCAATATCTGCACGGCTATGACCCGGCACTGCTTGCCGCGATCGAGGAGGCTGCCCTGAAGCTCAAGGCCAGCCATGCCGTGCACAAGCACCTCGATCTGACCTTCATCACCGGGGCCGACCGTTTCATCCCCGAGATCAAGGAATTGCTTCATGACAAGCTGCGCCTGGAGCGCCTGTCCGACATGATGGGCACCAAGCTGGAGCCCTATCCGCTGTCGATCGTCGGTTCGACGGTCACCTTCATGAATCCCAAGGACGGCGCCGTGGAGTGGCATTGCGATGGCGTTCCGGTCACCGAGCTCATTCCGCTGTCGATCAGCAATCCGCTGGTCGGCGGCCACCTCGAAATCTACTGCGACGACTCCGAAACCGGCCGCGCCATCCTCGAAGCCGGCCGCGCGATCCCGCGCAACAGTGTCATGCGCATCGATCACAAGATGAACTACGCGACGCTCGGGCAATTCCTGGGCGTCCTGCATCGCACCGCGCCGATCCGGTTCGGCGAGCGCGTCACGCTGGTGCTCAACCAGCGCTCGGTGGCCAAACCCTATGTAGACGACAACAGAATGTTCTATCTCGCCGCCGACAACGACCACGACCGTGAGTGGGTCAGCGAACTGGCCGAAGATGTCTGGACCAACCAGTTGCCGGCCTATCGCCGGTTCGAGGCAGAGCATCCCGTGCCCGCCCCCGTCGATGCGCCGGCTCCGGGCGGAGCCAGGGAATCATGGTAATGAACCATGATCCCGAAAAGTCGGAACCGGGTTTCGGACAGGATCATGGTCGAACAACAAAATAGAATCCCATGCCGATTGTTTCGGCAGGGATCCGGCTCGATATCCGCGTTGGTCTTCGCTGCCGGTGCGGTGGCGTTGTGGTCCACCAATGCGCTGGTCGGCAAATCCCTGCTGGCCAGCCACCCGGTGGCGCAGGTCCAGTTCCTGCAATTTGCAGGCGCCGCACTCGTCTTCGCCGTTATCCGATTGATGAGCCGGGAAAGAGTAGCACCGGTCACGGCCGGGGCGGCGCTCATCTCTCTCGCGGTCGGCTTCATCGGTCTGGTCGGCACCATGGTGCTGCAATACATCGCCTTCGCTTCGATGCCGGTGATCGAGGCCAATCTGGTGGCCTACACCTGGCCCTTGATGGTCGCGGCGGCAGTCATTGCCTTGGAAAATCCGCGGCGTCCGGCAGTGTTGGGTCTCGCCGCGGTGGTAGGTTTCATCGGCGTCGCACTGGTGATTTCGGGAGGGCGCAATCAATCCTGGTTCGAGGGCGATCTGGTCGGCTATCTCGCCGCATTCGGGTCGGCGCTGTGCATGGCCTTTTATTCGATCATGGTGGGACGGGTCGCCACCCCAGCGGATCGCCTGTTGCTGCCATCGTCTTTGATCGGCGTCGCTTTGACGTTTCTGTGGTGCGCTCGCGACGGTTTCGCCTGGCCCGTCGGCGCGGACCTGGCTCTCGGCCTTTATCTCGGCGTCGGTCCGATGGGCCTGGGCTACTATTTCTGGTCGCGCGCCTTGAAGCTTGAAGGCAGCGGCAGGGTCGCGGTGGTCGCCTATCTCACGCCGATCGCCTCGACCCTGCTTTTGACCTTGTCCGGCGAACGGCTGACGGTGACGGCCATTGTCGGAGCCATCCTCGTCATCGGCAGTTGTGTCGCGGTCGGTGTGGAACGTTCGGAGGCCGAAGACCATGTTTGACGAGAATGAGCGTCTGGCCATTCAGGAAGCGCGTTGGCTGATCGACGAATGCGGCGCCGAGGCACCGCTTTACGCCGCGATGAGGGCCGAAAAGGCGATAGAACAAAAGGATTTCGCGCGTTGCGCCCGCTGGAAGCGTATTCTGGAGATATTGGACGAAAGTCCTGCCGCGAAGTCTGCTGGTTCCAAGTATTAGATTTTCTAATTTGCACGGCGTCGATTTCGCATGAATGCTATTTTTGCCGATTCTTGATTCTTTTATGAGGCTTGGCGGTCCGTTGGGGGACGCGGTTAAAGAGATACATCGACACAAGTCTTCGCTGGGGTGGATGATTTTGTCGCAAATAAGGTGAAAGAATTGTCAAATATCGATGATAAGACCGTTATCGAGCTGACGGCCGATATTGTCTCGGCCTATGTAGGCAACAATCCTCTTCCGGCTTCCGGCCTGCCTGAGTTGATTGCCAGCGTCAGTGCTTCGGTTCGCAAGCTCGCTGGTGCAGTTGTCGCGGAAACTCCAAACCTGGTTCCGGCAGTCAATCCGAAGAAGTCGGTGTTTCCCGACTACATCATCTGCCTGGAGGACGGAAAGAAGTTCAAGTCGCTCAAGCGGCATCTGCGGACCGACTACGGCCTGAGCCCGGACGACTATCGGGCCAAATGGGGCTTGCCGCCGGACTATCCGATGGTTGCGCCAAACTACTCGGCGACGCGATCGGCGCTGGCAAAGTCGACGGGACTTGGCCGCAAGCCGGCAGCAGCGCCGGCCGCTGTCGCCAAGGCAACGAAGCGCAAGGCGACTGCCTGAGAACAGGCAAGCCACTGTTCGGCTGCTTTGACGGTGTCCTCGCGGGCGTCGTTTCGAGGCCTTGTGCGGCCAACTGGCCCGCAAGGCCTTGCGAAGCGTTGATGTCCGGTGCAAAAGCGCGGCCATGCTGATCATCAACGACCTATCGCTCCGCATGGCCGGACGCCTGCTTCTCGACCATGCCTCGCTGACCTTGCCGGCTGGCACCAAAGCGGGCCTTGTCGGCCGCAACGGTACCGGCAAGACGACGCTGTTCAAGGCCATCACCGGCGATTTCCCATCCGAGACAGGATCGATCAGCCTGCCGAAGAGCACCCGCATCGGCCAGGTGGCGCAGGAAGCACCAGGCACCGAGGATCCGCTGATCGAGATCGTGCTCAAGGCCGATCTCGAACGCACGGCGTTGCTCGAAGAGGAAAAGACGGCGACCGATCCGCACCGCATCGCAGATATCCATATGCGGCTGGCCGATATTGACGCGCACTCAGCCGAATCCCGCGCCGCCACCATTCTCGCCGGCCTTGGCTTCGATGACGCCGCTCAGAGGCGCCCGGCCTCGTCCTTCTCCGGTGGTTGGCGCATGCGCGTGGCGCTCGCCGCGGTGCTGTTTGCCGAGCCCGACCTTCTGCTGCTCGACGAGCCGACCAACTATCTCGATCTCGAAGGCACGCTGTGGCTGGAAAACTATGTATCGAAATACCCGCACACAGTGCTTTTGATCTCGCACGATCGCGACCTGCTCAACCGCGCCGTCAACTCGATCGTTCACCTCGACCAGAAGAAGCTGACCTTCTGGCGCGGCGGCTACGACCAGTTCGAGCGTCAATATACCGAGCAGAAGGAATTGCAGGAGAAGGGCCGGGTCAAGCAGGAAGCCGCCCGCAAGCATATGGAATCCTTCGTCGAACGCTTCCGTGCCAAGGCCTCCAAGGCGAGACAGGCACAGTCGCGCATCAAGGCGCTGGAAAAGATGAAGCCGATCGCGGCCTTGGTGAACGATTCGGTGCGGCCGTTCTCCTTCCCCGAGCCGGTGAAGACGGTGGCCTCGCCGATCGTTGCGCTGAACAACGTCAATGTCGGCTACACCGAGGGCCAGCCGATCCTGAAGAAGATGACGCTGCGCATCGACGCCGACGACCGCATCGCGCTGCTCGGCGCCAACGGCAACGGCAAGTCGACCTTCGCCAAATTGCTGTCCGGCCGGCTGAAGCAGGAGAGCGGCACCATGACGGTGGCGCCCGGGTTGAAGGTGGCGATCTTCGCCCAGCATCAGCTCGACGATCTCCGACCGGACGAAAACGCCTACGAGCATGTCCGCCGGATGATGCCGGAGGCCCCGGAATCGAAGGTCCGCGGCCGCGTCGCCCAATTCGGCCTCACCACCGAGAAGATGAACACCGCCGCCAAGGACCTGTCGGGCGGCGAGAAGGCGCGGCTGTTGATGGGTCTGTCGGCCTTCGAGGGCCCAAACCTGTTCATCCTCGACGAACCGACCAACCACCTCGACATCGACAGCCGCGAATCGCTGATCCATGCGCTGAACGAATTCCCTGGCGCCGTCATCCTGATCTCGCATGATCGCCATCTGCTGGAGGCGACCGCCGACCGGCTGTGGCTGGTCAAGGACGGCGCGGTCAATCCGTATGATGGCGATCTGGAAGACTACAAGACGCTGGTCACCGGCGTGTCCGGCGACCGCCGCGGCAAGCGCGAGGCGGACAAGGCGTCAAAGGCCGATCGCCGCCGCGATGCAGCGGCACGCCGCGCCGCCTTCGAGCCGCTCGCCAAGGAAATCCGCGCCACCGAAGCGCTGATGGACCGCATCCGCAAGCGCATCGACGGCATCGAGGACGAACTGTCCAATCCGGCGGTGTACGAGAAGGATCCCTCGACGGCGACACGGCTGGCCAAGGAGCGCTCGCAACTGGCCCAGACGCTGGCCGGCCACGAGGAAAAGTGGCTGTCCATGTCGGCAGAGTATGAGGAAGGCACGGCGGAGTGATTTACCCTCCCCCTTGTGGGGAGGGTCGATCCGCGAAGCGGAGCGGGTGGGGGCAGCGCGGCAGTTCACCCCACTCCGGCGCTGCGCGCCGACCCTCCCCGTCAAGGGGAGGGTGAACCACTGCCGCGCCATATCAGGTGGATAAGACATCTCCCAAAGGCAGCTTGTGGGCAAATCTGGCCCTACACGCTACGTCTGGAACCGGCTAACCTCAATTCATGAACCAGCACGCCAAGCTCCGCATCGGCCATTCGGCCTGTCCGCATGATTGTCCTTCGACCTGCGCGCTCGAAGTCGAACTGCTCGACGGCAACCGCATCGGCCGCGTCCACGGCGCCAAGTCCAACAGCTACACGGCCGGCGTCGTCTGCGCCAAGGTCGCGCGTTACGCCGACCGCGTCCATCATCCCGACCGTTTGCTGAAGCCGCTGATCCGCGCCGGTGCCAAGGGTGGCGGCGCCTGGAAGGAAGCAAGCTGGGAGGCCGCGCTCGACCTCGTCGCCGAGAAGTTCATTGCGGCCGAGGAGAGATACGGCTCGGAGACGGTCTGGCCCTACTACTATGCCGGCACGATGGGGCTGGTGCAGCGCGACGGCATCGACCGGCTGCGCCACGCGAAAAAGTATTCCGGCTTCTTCGGTTCGATCTGCACCAATCTGGCCTGGACCGGCTGGATGATGGGGACGGGCGCCCTGCGCGGGCCGGACCCGCGCGAGATGGCGAAATCCGATTGCGTGGTGATCTGGGGCACCAATGCGGTGGTCACGCAGGTCAACGTCATGACCCACGCCATCAAGGCGCGCAAGGAGCGCGGCGCCAAGATCGTCGTCATCGACGTCTACGAAAACGCGACGATGAAGCAGGCCGATCTCGGCCTAGTGCTGAGACCGGGTACCGACGGCGCGCTGGCCTGCGCGGTCATGCATGTGCTGTTCAGGGAAGGCATGGCCGACCGCGCCTATCTCGAAAAATACACCGACGATCCGAAGGGACTGGAAGCACATCTCGTGACACGCACGCCGGATTGGGCGGCTGATATCACCGGCCTGACGGCCGCCGAGATCGAGGCCTTCGCCCGGCTCGTCGGCACAACCAGAAAGACCTATTTCCGGCTCGGCTATGGTTTCGCGCGCCAGCGCAATGGCGCCGTCAACATGCATGCCGCATCTTGCATCGCGGCTGTCACCGGCAGCTGGCAATATGAGGGCGGCGGAGCCTTCCATTCCAACTCCGGCATCTTCAAGCTCAACCAGGATGTGCTGGAAGGCACCAAGATGCGCGATCCCTCGATCCGCTATCTCGACCATTCGCGCATCGGCCCGGTGCTGATGGGAGCCAGCGACGCGCTCTATGGCGGCCCGCCGGTGACGGCGATGCTGATCCAGAACACCAATCCGGTAAATGTCGCGCCGGAGCAGCGGCTGGTGCGCCAAGGCTTCCTGCGCGACGACCTGTTTACCTGCGTGCACGAGCAGTTCATGACCGACACGGCCAAGCTTGCCGATGTCGTGCTGCCGGCGACGATGTTCCTGGAACATGACGACGTCTACAAGGGCGGCGGCAACCAGCACATCACGCTCGGTCCCAAGCTGATCGAGCCGCCGGAAGGGCCGCGCACCAACCATTTCGTCATCGAGCAATTGGCCGGGCGCCTCGGTGTCGCCGACCGTCCGGGCTTCGGCCTGACCGAGCAGCAGCATATCGACATCATCCTGGGCAAACGCGGGCTGGGCAGCTTCGACAGCTTGAAGGAAGACAAGTGGGTCGACCTGCAGCCGGATTTCGAGGCCGCGCACTTCATCAACGGCTTTGGCCATGCGGACGGCAAATTCCGCTTCCGCGCCGACTGGACCGGGCAGGCGGCGCCCAACCGGCCGCCGAAAAGCATGGGCCTGTTCGGCCCGGTGGCGCGGTTGCCGGAATTTCCCGACCATGTCGACCTGATCGAGGTTGCCGACGAGGCGCATCCGTTCCGGCTGACGACGTCGCCGGCGCGCAATTTTCTCAACTCGACTTTTTCGGAAACACCGGTGTCCAAGGCCAGGGAAGGCCGCCCGGAACTCCTGCTGCACCCCGACGATGCCGTGGCCCTTGGGCTGGCCGACGGCGACCGTGTGGAGGTCGGCAACACCCGCGGCGAAGTCGTGCTGCACGCGAAGCTGTTTGACGGCCTCAAGCGCGGCGTCGTCATCGCCGAAGGCATCTGGCCAAACAGCGCCCATGAGCGCGGCGAAGGCATCAACGTTCTGACCGGCGCCGATGCGCCGGCGCCCTATGGCGGCGCTGCCTTCCACGACAACAAGGTCTGGCTGCGCGCGGCAGGCTAAGGCTGGCGAGAATCCAATCTCGCTAAATCACACCGGCAGTGTTTCTGCAGCTTTCTTTCGGTTTCGCCGCAGGCGGATGTCGTCGGCGATCTGCTCTGCCTCGATCGAGATTTCACGCAGCAATCCGGTGACCGGATTGTGAAAGCCAATCAGATAAAGACCGAGGTCCGAAGCCCTCGCATTGACGCCGCTGCCGCCTGGCTGGACGCCGGGCTCCAGCAATTTGGCGTAGCCCGGCCGGAAGCCTGTGGCGAAGATGATCGCATCGAACTCGCCATGCTTGCCGTCGACAAAACGGGTGCCTCGTTCGGTGATCTCGGCAATATCGGGTGCGACCTTGATCGCACCTTCGCGGATCTTGCCGACCGTGCCGATATCGATCGTCGGGATGCGCGACGAGAGCGCGATCTGCTGCAGCATTCCTTGCTGCGGCCGCCTGAGCCCGTACTTCCCCAGCCTGCCCAAGGCCAGATCGAGGATGATGGGGAACAAGGCATCGTTGATGCGTTGCGGCATCAGGCGAGCCGCCATGCCGATCATCTGGATGGGCACGCCGAGCAACTCGCGCGGCACGATATGAACGCCGCCGCGCACCGAAATCGTCGGTCGCGCACCGCCTTCCACCAGATCGAGCGCAATCTCGGCCCCGGTGTTGCCCATGCCAACGATCAGCACCGACTGGCCGGCAAAAGGCACGGCGTTGCGATAGTCGGCGCTATGCAGGCTTTTGCCCTTGAAGGCATCGGCGCCGGCAAATCCCGGCATCAGCGGCTCTGCGTTGTTGCCAGACGCAATCACGACGTTTGAAGCGTGCAGGGGGCCTGTTGTCGTGTCCACGAGCCAGCTTCTGCTTTGCCGGGTCACCGCCCGCACCGTTTCCCCAAATCGGGGCCGCAGATCGAAACGTTGCGCATAAGCATCGAGATAGTCGGCGAAGAGATCGCGCGGCACATAGCGCGGATAGTCCCTGGGAAAGGGTGCGAAGGGCAGCGAGGAATAGCGTTTGGTCGTGTGCAAATGGACGCGCTCGTAGTGGCGTCGCCAGGCGGGTGCGGCCTGCTGCTCTTTTTCGAGCAGGACGAAATCCTGCCCTGCCTGCCGCAGGCACGCGGCAATGGCCAGGCCCGCCGGCCCGGCACCGATGATCGCAACTGGTGTGGTGTCGTCCAAGCGCGCCTCCGCCGACAAACTCGCTTCCGGAGAATGGCAAAAACATGGCAGCCGGAGCCTGTCATGCCTGCAGAGCTCAGCCGGGCAAGGGCACCGTCAGTCCGACCTTGACCCGGTCCATGGCAACAAACGTTCGGAACTTGCGGACATTGTTGCTGTCGAAAAACAGTTTTCGCGTCAGCGCCTCATAGGCGCCCATGTCGGCCACGGTGATGACCAGAATGAAATCGGCCTCGCCGGTGACATAGTAGCATTGCTGGATTTCAGGGGTCGCCGAGAATTGCCGCTTGGCCGCGTCGATCAGTTCGGCGCGTTCACTCTCGAGTTCCACCTCGACGAAGATGGTGATCGGCTGGCCGACCGCTGCCGGCTCGATGATCGCGACATTGCCGGCGATGACGCCGTTCTGCTCCATGCGCTTGATGCGGCGCTGCACCGCCGGCGCCGACAGGTTCACCGCCTCGCCGATCAGCCGCTGCGGCGTGGTGTTGTCGCGCTGCAGGATGGCAAGAATGGCGAGATCGAAACCGTCGAGCGAGGGTGGCGATGGAGGCAATGGAGATATCCCTGGCGAAACAAACTTGCATTTGGGAGGCCATATTACAGCGCTCCTTGCGCCAATCCTGCAATATATTCTCGCTGAATGTCAGAGCATGATGACGAAAAGTGTGAAGCGGTTTTCGGACGACATCATGCTCTCTATCTCTTTGATTTAGAGACGGATTCAGATTTCGGGTCGATTCGACCCGAAATCATCCGGCTCTAGGGAGACCGCCAGTGTTCCTGCTCAACCGCAATGCTTTGCATCGCCTGCCACTCGATCCGGCCGATGCCGATACCCTTGGCGTTGCCGGCGCCGACACGGTCGAGCGTTTTCTTGTCCATCGCGACAATCACCGGATGACGCCGCTGCATGCGCTGCCGGCGCTCGCCAGCGAATTCGGCCTTGGCGCCATCCATATCAAGGATGAAGGCTTTCGCCTCGGCCTCGGCAGCTTCAAGGCGCTTGGCGGCGCCTATGCCGTCTTCCGCCTGGTGCTGGAGGAGGCCGGCAGCCGGCTTGGCCGGCCCGTCGATGTGGCCGATCTGGATCAGCCCGACGTGCGTGCCGTTGCCGCGGCGATGACATTTGCCTGTGCGACCGACGGCAACCATGGCCGCTCCGTCGCGCAAGGCGCGCAACTCGTCGGTGCGCGGGCGGCGATCTTTGTCCATGCCGGCGTCAGCGAGGAGCGCATCGCCGCGATCGCCCGCTATGGCGCCGAAATGATCCGCGTCGACGGCAATTATGACGATTCGGTCAGGCAAGCTGCTCAGGTTTCGGCCGAGAAGGGCTGGACCGTGGTCTCCGACACCTCGTGGTCGGGCTATGAGCGCATTCCCGGCCTCGTCATGCAGGGTTATACCGCGATCGTGCGCGAAGCCTTGGGCCAACTCCCTCGGACGCCAACCCACGTCTTCGTGCAGGCCGGTGTCGGCGGCATTGCCGCCGCGCTGGCCGGACATCTTGCCATCGTGCTCGGGGATGCCAGGCCGACCTTCATCGTGGTCGAGCCGGCGCGTGCCGCCTGTGTTTTTGCAGCCGCCCAGGTCGGGCGCCCGCTCAAGGTCGCGCACGGCCGGCCGACGGTGATGGCCATGCTCGAATGCTACGAAGCCTCGCCCGTCGCCTGGCGGGTGCTGGCGCGCGCCGCCGATGCCTTCATGACGGTGGATGAGGACGACGCCGTCGCGGTGATGCGGCGGCTGGCGCGGCCGGCCGGCGGTGACCCGGTGATCGTCGCCGGCGAAAGCGGCGGCGTCGGCGTTGCCGGGCTGATCCGGGCGGTGGCCGAAAACAAGGCCGAGCTTGGACTTGGTGGCAAATCCCGGGTGCTGGTGATCAACACCGAAGGCGCCACCGATCCGCATCGTTATGCCGAACTGGTTGGCATGAGCCCGGCCGATGTGCTGGCCGGCAAGATGCCGGCCGAGGCAACGGCATGATCGCCATCGATGCAAAGCGCCTGCTCGGCCGTATCCGAGAACTTGGTGCTGTTGGCCGTGATGGCGAGGGCAGGCTGATCCGGCTGGCCGCCTCCGACACCGACAAACAGGGCCGCGACCTCTTCGTCGGCTGGCTGCGGCAGGCCGGGCTCGATATCGCCATCGACCTGGTCGGCAACATATTCGGCATCTGGCAAAGCCCGGAAAACACCGGGCAGGCACCGCTGCTCATCGGCTCGCATATCGACACCGTCATCGATGCAGGTATCTATGACGGCTGCTACGGCGTGCTTGCCGGGCTGGAGGTGATCGAGACGCTCAAGGCATCGGACTTTTCGCCGTCGCGCCCGATCGCGGTCGCCGCGTTCACCAATGAGGAGGGTGTACGCTATACCCCCGACATGATGGGCTCGCTGGTCCACGCCGGCGGCATCGATGCCGAAACGGTGCTGGCGGCTGTCGGCACCGATGGCAGCGTGCTCGGGCAGGAACTCGCCCGCATCGGCTATGCCGGCGACCGGGAGCCCGGCTTCCTCAAGCCGCATGCCTATCTCGAACTGCATATCGAACAGGGGCCGGTGCTGGAGCGCGAAGGTTTGCCGATCGGCGCGGTGGAGAATCTGCAAGGCATCTCCTGGCAACGCGTCACCATCGACGGCGTCGCCAACCATGCCGGACCACGCCGATGTCGATGCGCAACGATGCCGGCCACGCCGCGGCCCGGGTCATCACTTTCCTGCTCGACCGGACCAAAGCCTCGAACGCGCCGACTGTCGCCACCGTCGGTACAATCCGCTTCGAGCCGAATGCCATCAACGTCATCCCTTCGCGCGCCGTCTTCACCATCGATCTGCGCGACCCCGACGAACAGCGCCTGCAGGCGGAGGAGGCGGCGCTTGCCGCCTATCTCGAGGAGCTTGCCGCCGCCGAGAACGTGTTCATCTCGGTCGAGCAACTGGCCCGCTTCGAACCGGTGATCTTCGACCGGCGCATCGTCGAACAAATCGAGGCCGCCGCGAAACAGCGCGGCCTTGGCGTCAGGCGCATGACATCGGGCGCCGGCCACGACGCGCAGATGCTGGCGCGTATCGCGCCTGCGGCGATGATCTTCGTGCCGAGCGCCGGTGGTATAAGCCACAATCCGCGCGAACACACTGATGACGCCGAGCTTGTTGCCGGCGCCAACATCCTGCTTGATGTGGCCGCGCAACTGGCAAAGTAGGTCAGGAGGGGCAGCAGAATGTCTGAACTCGATCGTGATGCGCTGAAGCAGGAAATGATTCTCTGGCGGCGCGATCTGCATGCGCATCCCGAATTCGGCTTCGAGGAGAAGCGCACCGCAGCCTTCGTCGCTGCCAAACTGCGTGAGTTCGGCCTCGACGATGTCACCGAAGGCGTCGGCGGCACCGGTGTCGTCGGCACGCTGAAGCGCGGCAGCGGCAACCGGTCGATTGCGCTCAGGGCCGACATGGATGCGTTGCGCATATCAGAGCAGTCGGGCGCACCCCACCGTTCCGGCAATCCCGGCATCATGCATGCCTGCGGCCATGATGGCCACACCACCATGCTGCTCGGCGCGGCAAAGCTGCTGGCGGAGCAGGGCGGTTTCGACCGTGCGGTTCGTCTTCCAGCCGGCCGAGGAATGGGGCAGGGGCGCGCTCGCCATGCTCGACGATGGGCTGATGCAGCGCTTTCCCTTCGACGAGATATTTGGCCTGCACAACATGCCCGGCCTGCCCATCGGGCATTTCGAGACCCGTGCCGGCCCCATAATGTCGGCCGAGGATATCTTCGAGATCGTGCTCAAAGGGCTCGGCGGTCATGCCGCGCGGCCGCATGCGGGCAACGAAACGCTGGTCGCCGCCTGCGCGCTGGTCACCAATCTGCAGACCATCGTCTCGCGCCGGCTGAGCCCGGCCGACATATCGGTGGTTTCGGTGACCGAGCTGATCACCGACGGCACCCGCAACGCTCTTCCCGGCCTTGCCCGCATTCTCGGCGATGCGCGCAGCTTCCGTCCCGAGGTCAGCGCCGAGATCGAACGGCAGATGCGCATCATCACCGAGGGCACCGCCGCCGCCTACAATGTCACCGCCGAAGTCCGTTACAGCAGGGAGTTCGTGCCGCTGCGCAACGATGCCGAGCTGGTCGATGCCGCATTCGCCGCCGCGCGAGGCGTCTTCGAGCCCGGCAACATCGCCGTCGCCCGCGAGCCGATGACCGCCTCCGAGGATTTCGCCCGGTTTCTCGATCATGTGCCGGGCTGCTTCGTCTTCCTCGGCAATGGCGAGGGCTCGGCGCCGCTGCACAATTCCAGTTACGACTTCAACGATGAGGGGCTGTTGTTCGGCACGAATTTCCATGTCGCCGTGGTCAGGCAAAGACTGGCTGGCGATCGCCGCTGGCCCAACACCACCGCTACCGACAGCCAGCTCCCGGGTCTATTGAAATTGCCGGGATGATGGTCAAGACAAGCTTGTGACGGACCGGCGACCGATAGGGCTGTGCGCGTCGGTACGTTTTTAACAAAGACAATCCTCCGATGACGCCAGGGAAAGACTCAGCTACCTTCCGCTGTGCGGCGGACCTAATTATCCGCTTGGCCGGCGCTTCATTCCTCCTCCCAAGCGGCGCCGGCCTTCTTCCCCAAAAACCCGTCCGGGGCGCCACAGCGGCATGCGGCGGACACAAACCTCGCAAACGCCAAGTTCCGCCTCCGGTGCCTCGAGAATGCATCGGGGAATCGCTGGCGAAACCATGGCCGCCCTCCATCTTCGACTGCCCGCGTGGACGATTGGCAAGGGAACCAAAGGGGGTTTCCCCGGTTGGTTCTGCTCCAAAGGAGTGTTGCACCATGTTCCGTCTGCTCGTCGCCGGCGCCTTCGCCTATGTCACCTATCGTATCGCCAGGAAGATGATCGAAAACGTGCCCGATACGGTCGACCTGCTGCTGTTGCCACCGTCGCAATATGATCGCGAGACCTTGCGGCGGCAGTCGGCCGACATGGGTGTCGATCCGCAACGCTAAAGACACGGATGTCGCGCTTCGGCTTGTCGAGCACGAGGCCAGCCTCGCATCGACGTTGCGAACAAAGCAGAAACGATGCTTGATGGGCGATGAACCTCGCCACCGCTGATTCGACCTTTCGGGAACCGACCGTCCAGCCTGCCTATCTCGCCCGGCTGAACGACGCCCAGCGCCAGGCCGTCGAGCATGGCGACGGCAAGATCGCCGGCCCGCTGCTGGTCATTGCCGGCGCCGGATCTGGCAAGACCAACACGCTGGCGCATCGCGTCGCCCATCTGATCGTCAAGGGGGCTGACCCGCGCCGCATCCTGCTGATGACTTTTTCGCGCCGCGCCGCGTCCGAAATGGCCAGGCGCGTCGAGCGCATTGCCGGCGAGGTGCTCGGCCGCGATGCGGCTGTCATCACCGATGCGCTGACCTGGGCCGGCACCTTTCACGGCATCGGCGCGCGGCTGCTGCGCGACTATGCGCTGGAGATCGGCCTCGACCCGGCCTTCACCATCCATGATCGCGAGGATTCCGCCGACCTGATGAACCTGGTCCGCCACGAACTAGGCTTCTCGAAGACGGAAGCGCGCTTCCCCACCAAGGGAACCTGCCTTGCCATCTATTCGCGCGCCGTCAACGCACAGGCGCCGCTCAACGAGATATTGGGTTCCGCCTTTCCCTGGTGCGCCGGTTGGGCGGAGCAGCTGAAAGAATTGTTCGCCGGTTATGTCGAGGCCAAGCAGGCGCAAAACGTGCTCGATTACGACGATTTGCTCCTCTATTGGGCGCAGATGGCGGCGGAGCCCGAGATAGCAGCGCATCTGGGTGGGCGTTTCGACCATGTGCTGGTCGACGAATACCAAGACACAAATCGCCTGCAGGCTTCGATCCTCATGGCGCTGAAACCCGATGGCGCCGGGCTGACGGTGGTCGGCGACGATGCGCAATCGATCTATTCGTTCCGCGCCGCCGAGGTGCGCAACATCCTCGACTTCCCCAACCAGTTCGCGCAAGCCGCCGATGTGGTGATGCTGGAGCGCAATTACCGCTCGACCGAAACGATCCTGGCTGCCGCCAATGCGGTGATCGGCGAAGCCTCGGAGCGCTTCACCAAAAACCTGTGGTCGGAGCGCAAATCCAGCGACCGGCCCAAACTGGTGAGCGTGCGCGACGAAGTCGAGCAGGCCAATTTCATCTGCGACACGATCCTGGCCGAGCGCGAGGCGGGCACAGCTCTGAAATCCCAGGCGGTGCTGTTTCGCGCCTCGCATCACAGCGGGCCGCTGGAAATCGAACTGACGCGGCGCAACATTCCCTTCGTCAAGTTCGGTGGTTTGAAATTTCTCGATGCCGCTCACGTCAAGGATGTGCTGGCGGTGCTGCGCTTTGCCGAGAACCCGCGCGACCGGGTCGCCGGCTTCCGCGTGCTGCAATTGATGCCGGGCATCGGCCCTTCGGCCGCCGCACAGATCGTCGAGACCATGACGACGGCGCTGGATGAGGCCATGGGGCTGGCCGGCTGGCGTCCGCCGCAACGCGCGGCGGATGACTGGCCGGGCTTTGTCTCGCTCTATTCCGGTCTGCGCGCCGGCGCCAAATGGCCGGCCGATCTCGAACAGATCAGGCTGTGGTATGAGCCGCATCTGGAGCGCATCCACGAGGACGCGACGACGCGCCGGGCCGACCTGTTGCAACTGGAGCAGATCGGCTCGGGCTATGCCTCGCGCGAGCGCTTCCTCACCGAACTGACGCTCGATCCGCCGGACGCCACCAGCGACCAGGCCGGGCCGCCGCATCGCGACGAGGACTATCTGATCCTGTCGACCATCCATTCGGCCAAGGGCCAGGAATGGAAGAACGTCTTCGTGCTCAACACGGTCGATGGCTGCATCCCGGCCGATCTCGGCGTCGGCACCAAGGAAGACATCGAGGAGGAGCGCCGGCTGCTCTACGTGGCGATGACGCGGGCCAAGGACAATCTCAACCTGGTCATGCCGCAGCGATTCTTTCCACATGGCCAGGCGGCGCGCGGCGACCGCCATCTCTATGCCTCGCGCACCCGATTCATCCCGGCATCGATCCTTGCCGCATTCCAACAGGTGTCGTGGCCGAGCGCACAGGCGGTACAGGGCAGGGCGGCGCGGCCGGAGGTACGCGTCGACATCGGCGCGCGCATGCGCGGCATGTGGAAATAGCCGCGGGATAGCGCCCCATGTCGAAACCACCGGTCAGGGTCGCCATCGCGGGTGCGCTGGGCCGCATGGGCCGCCAGATGGCGAACGCCGTGCAGGGCGACGCGCGGCTGGCGCTCGCCGCCCGCTTCCACCGGCCGGGCAGTGTCGGCCAAGGTCTGGTGAGCCGTGACGAGGCGCTCGCCGTGGCCGAAATCGTCATCGATTTCACCACGCCGGCTGCCTCGGCAGATCTGGCCAGGATTTGCGCCGAGCGCGGCGGGCCGGCCCTGGTCATCGGCTCTACGGGTTTCGATGCCGCTCAATCGGCTGCGATCGCCGACGCCGCGAAAACAGTTCCCATCGTGCGCTCCGGCAGCTTTTCGCTCGGTCTCAACATGCTGGTCGGACTGGTCGAGCAGGCGGCGCGTGCACTCGATCCCGATGACTGGGACGTGGAGATTGTCGAGGCGCATCACCGCTACAAGGTCGATGCGCCATCGGGAACGGCGTTGATGCTGGGGCATGCCGCGGCCGGCGGACGCGGCATCGATCTGGAGACGGTCGCAAGGCGCGCACGCGATGGCACCATTGGCGCGCGGCCTCCCGGTGAGATCGGCTTCGCGGTGCTGCGTGGCGGCAGCATCATCGGCGAACACAGCGTGAGCTTCTGCGCCGACGGCGAGCTGGTGACCTTGTCGCATGCGGCCGGCGACCGCGTCATGTTCGCCCGCGGCGCCATCGCCGCCGCGCTCTGGCTCGAGGGACGCCTGCCAGGCGAATACGACATGCGCGACGTGCTGGGTCTGAACGGCTCATAGCAGGGCCGATTTGTCGCCCCGGAGTGGATGTCCGGCCCATACCCTCGTCCACCTTCGCACCCCTAGAAAGCGTCTGATGCGGCCAGACTGCTTCAAACCGAACCGTTCAGTTCGATTTCTGTTGACGCACTGTGTAGCAGATAGTGAACGCCGGCCTGGTGAATGATCGCGGCCGGTGATGGGCACTTCTGTGTAACTGTCTGATTTTAAAGGTTTAAAATTATGACCGCGGAGACCCTGTGTCAAATTTCAAGGCCTGGATTCGAGCCGCGGGGGAACATCTTCGTGATTGGAATCCACGACAGGGCAAACCCATCTCGGGGTGGTCCGAGCGACGCGAAATTCCTCCCAAGGGCACGCCACTAGACGGACATGACAAATACTGGAGTGCTTAAAATGACCAAGATCGCTCTTACCGCCGTCGCCATCCTCGTTGCCACGGGCACTGCTTTTGCCGGCAGCGACAACTATGGCTCGGCCAACGCCAATCAGCCTGCCGTCGCTGTCGACCATTCGATCACCGCTTCGGTCTCGAAGTCGACGCAGACCGTCCAGGCCCCAGCGTCGCAGGGCGCTGACCGCAATCTCTTCGGCCGCTGATCGCGACTGCCGATATCAACCTAACCTTGAACTCAGGAGTAATTAAAATGACCAAGATCGCTCTTACCGCCGCCGCCATCCTCGTTGCCACGGGCACTGCTTTTGCCGGCAGCGACAACTATGGCTCCTACAATGCCAACCAGCCGGTTGCGAACCAGTCCGTGTCCAACATCGACACCACGCACACCGGCTCGATCCCGAAGTCCGTAAAGACGCAGGGTGATGCCAATGCCAACGTGCCGGCTCAGTCGGGCCAGGGCATCTGGGGTCGTTGATTTTCTGAAGTCTGCGACCACAAAGAGCGGTGGGCTTTGCCCGCCGCTCTTGTTTTTATGCATGACGATGCCGATGCCGCTTCCGGGAACAAAGCCGTACGGCACCGCAAGCGCCCTTGCCGGCAGCGATCACCACGGCTCCAACAGTGCCAGCCAGCCGGTTGACAGCGTTGACCACGCCGTCACCGGCTCGGTGAAGACCATGGCTGGGCACAAGGCTGTGGATACCACGATGAAGGTCGCAACCAACTGGCCTGACCCCGGACAGGGCATCTGGGGCAACTGACTATCAAGCGGAAGGTTTGGCCTGCCGCGCCTGGATTCTAGCCCAGATCCTTCGGCCGCAGGCAGTGTGTCAGCCGGGCGGAGGACAGGCCGGACCAGTCGCCTTCGAAGACGAAGCGCGCAAGGGCTGACGTCGGGAATTTTTCATCGAGTGTCTTGCGTGCCGTAGTTTCCGATCCCGACCTCGCAAGCTGTTTGGCCAGATCTTCCAGGCCCGAATTGTGAGCGATCACCAGCAAACTGCCGCACGACGGGTCCGTTTGATGAACCTGGCCCAGAATGCCTGTCGCCGAAGCGCCATAGAGCGCCTCGATGAACGCGGTCCGTGGGTGAGTGGGCAGTTCAGTTGCTACCAGCCGCCAGGTGTCGCGGGTGCGCAACGCCGCCGACACCAGCGCCAGGTCCGGCAGCCAGCCGCGCGCCACAAGCTCGCGCCCCATCAACCGGGCTGCCTTAACTCCGCGTTCGGCCAGGGGTCGGTCGAAATCATCGAGATCCGGATCGTCCCAGCTGGATTTGGCGTGACGAAGCAGGAGGAGCTGTTTCATTGGTTTCTGTTCGATCCAAGGAATATTGTGCCGGGAGGCCGGTATGCATCAGAGCAACGTCGACACATCGCGCGCGCCATGCACGATGCGCACAATTTCGATCCGGCCCTCGGCGCGACGATAAAGAATTAGATAATTGCCGATGGTCAGCGCTCGCGTGTCAGCGCCGATATCGGGTCTTCGGGGTCCGGACTCGGGAAAAACGGTAAGCTGCAGGATGCGCTCGGCGATGGTATCCAGAAATGATCGGCGGCACGGGGGCTGTGCTCGGCGATGGCGAGCCAGATGTCGATAAGATCATCTTCCGCCGCCGGGCTGCGAATGATCTGCACGCCTGCCATTGGCCTATTTCTTGACAGCGTCGACGAGCCGGCCGCGGGCCTTCCGCTTGATGTCCTCTATGTCGAAAGCAGCGAACGGGCCGCTCTCCAGTCCCTCCGTCCACGCCTTGCGCAATCGCTCCGCCTCGGCCTCGCGCAAGGGCTGGCGCAGCCGCCATTCTCGCAGTGCCTCGCGGATCACTTCGCTTGCCGAACCATAGCGCCCGCTGTCAACGGCGTCCTTGACCATCTCCAGCAGTTCCGGCGAAAGCGCCACGCTGACTTTTTCGACTGTCGCCATCGAACCTGTCTCCTCGGCCAGAAGGTAGCAATATTTGCTACCGCCCTCAAGGATTCAAGGCGTAATCCGCGCCAGATGTTCGAGGTCGGCTTCCTCGCGCAGTGGGTCGGGGGCCATCACCACCGAAGTGCCGTTGTCGGCATCGTCGGCAAAGTGGGCGAGCACGGTACGGCCGGCCTCCATGCGCGCCTTGCCTTCGGCAACCAATCCCAGTGCCAGCGGATAGAGCCGATGTTCGGTTTTCAGCACGCGGGCTGCCAAAGTATCGGCGGTGTCGCCGACCATCACCGGCACGGCCGCCTGTGCGATGATCGGGCCGTCATCCATCTCGGAGGTGACGAAGTGCACGGTGCAGCCATGGATGCGGATGCCGGCGGCCAGTGCGCGCGCATGGGTGTCTAGCCCCTTGAAAGCCGGCAGCAGGGCAGGGTGGATGTTGATCATGCGGCCCTGCCATCTCTGGACGAAGCCGGGGGTGAGGATGCGCATGTAGCCGGCCAGCGCCACGATCTCGGCGTTGAAGGCTGCGAGCGCCGCGTCGATGGCGGCGTCGTGCGCCTGCTTGCTGCCATGGTCGGCACGCGAGACGACCTGCGTGGCGATGCCGCGCGCCCTGGCGATGCCGAGCCCGGCGGCATCCGCCTTGTCGGAAATAACACCGACGATCTCTGCCGGGAACGCCGGGTCGCTGGCCGCGGCAATCAGCGCGGTCATGTTGGAGCCACGTCCCGAGATCAGGACAACGGTGCGTTTCCTCTGCGCGCTCATAGGCCGATCGAGCCCCGATAGATGACGCCGGCGTCGCGGCGCGGCACGATGCGGCCGATCGGCGTCACCGTCTCGCCGGCCTCCTGCAGCACGGCGGCGACCTGCGCCGCCTGGCCGGACGCGACCGCCAGGATCATGCCGATGCCGCAATTGAAGGTGCGCATCATTTCTTCCGGCGCCACGCCGCCGGTCTTGGCCAGCCACGAAAACACCGGAGGGACGTCGATCGCCTCGAGGTCGAGCTCGGCCGAAAAATCCTTGGGCAGCACGCGCGGAATGTTTTCCGGGAAGCCGCCGCCGGTGATATGGGCGAGCGCCTTGATGCCATGCGTGTTGCGGATCGCCTTGAGAATCGACTTGACGTAGATCCGGGTCGGCTCGAGCAGCGCCTCGGCCAGAGTGGCCTCGTCGTTGAACGGTGCCGGATCGCTCCACGCCAGACCGCTGACGGCGACGATGCGGCGCACCAGCGAATAGCCGTTCGAATGCAGGCCGGAGGAAGCCAGGCCCAGCAGCACGTCGCCTTCGACAATGTCATCGGTGGGCAGCAATTGGCCGCGTTCGGCGGCGCCCACCGCAAAGCCGGCGAGGTCGTAGTCATTGCCGTGATACATGCCGGGCATCTCGGCCGTCTCGCCGCCGATCAGCGCGCAGCCGGCCTGGCGGCAGCCCTCGGCAATGCCGCCGACGATTGCGGCACCCTGGTCGGGATCGAGCTTGCCGGTGGCGAAATAGTCCAGGAAGAACAGCGGTTCGGCACCTTGCACGACGATGTCGTTGACGCACATGGCGACGAGGTCGATGCCGATCGTGTCGTGCTTGCCGGCATCGATGGCGATCTTGAGCTTGGTGCCGACGCCGTCATTGGCCGCCACCAGGACCGGATCGGTAAACCCGGCCGCCTTGAGGTCGAACAAGCCGCCAAACCCACCGATCTCACCATCGGCGCCCGGCCGGCGCGTCGCGCGCACCAGCGGCTTGATCTTCTCGACCATGAGATTGCCGGCATCGATATCGACACCGGCCTCGGCATAGGTGAGCCCGTTCTTGCGCTTGTTCACGTCGCGCTTGCTCATTTCTGGTGCCCGTTCAACAATTTTCCTTGTCGCGGGCTCTTCGCATGAACGGTTTCTGTCCGCAAGGATAACGGCCATCTCCGCCTACAAAACCGTGGACAGCGCGCGCGTACAGGCGCTCGTGATTGGCGAGAGCCAGGCTGAAAGCCGCTCTCCCGTGCGGGGAGATCGGCGGCTTCTCCCTTGTTGCCACCCACCATCTTCATCATCTATCTCCGACCAAGAGGAGGTGCCAAGCATTTGACCATCCCCAACCTGATCACCATCCTGCGCCTTGTCCTGGTGCCGGCGGTGGTGCTGGCGATGCTGCAGGCGCGCTGGGACTGGGCTTTTGCCGGGTTCCTCGTCGCCGGCATTTCCGACGGCGTCGACGGGTTCATCGCCCGCCGTTTCAACCAGCAGTCCACGCTCGGCGCATATCTCGACCCGGCGGCCGACAAGCTGCTGCTGGTTTCGGTGTTCGTGGTCATGAGCTTCATCGGGCAATTGCCGCTGTGGCTTGTCGTCATCATGGTGTCGCGCGACGCGTTGATCGTCGGCGCGGTGGTGTTGTCCGCCATCATGATCCATCCGGTCGAGATGAAACCGTTGTTCGTGTCGAAAGCCAACACCGCGATCCAGATCGTGCTGGCCGCGCTTGTGCTGGGAGAACTTGCCCTTGCCGTTCACCTCGACCCGCTGAGGTCAGCCCTCATATTGCTGTCCGGGGTCTTGACCGTGGCTTCGGCCGCGGCCTATCTCGTGACTTGGCTGAGGCACATGAACTCACATGACGAAGGCTCCACTCCGGACATCTGAGACAGAAGCGGCAGCGATCGAGGCCGCGGCCGCCGACATCGCCGCGTCCGCGACCTTTCGCCGCCAGATCTTCTTCTGGCTGGCCGGCGCCGCGCTGCTTGCGCTTTTCCTCTATGTTTTCAGCGCCATCCTGCTGCCCTTTGTCGCCGGCATGGTGCTTGCCTATTTCCTCGATCCCGTCGCCGACCGGCTGCAGCGGCTCGGCCTGTCGCGTTTCATGGCGACGGTGGTCATCCTCATCACCTTCCTCATCGTGCTGGTCCTGGCCTTCGTCATCCTCATTCCGGTTCTGGCCACGCAGATGGCCGATTTCGCCGGCAAATTGCCGGAATATCTGACCCGGCTGCAAAGCCTGATCACCTCGTTCGATCCGAAATGGCTGGAACAGAAGTTCGGCGTCAACGCCAATAGCTTGCGCGACGGGCTGAATTCGCTGCTGACCTCCGGCTTCGGCCTGGTCACCACCGTCTTCACCTCGCTGTGGAGTTCCGGCATGGCGCTGGTCTCGGTGGTCAGCCTGTTCGTGGTGACGCCGGTGGTCGCCTTCTACATGCTGCTCGACTGGGACCGCATGGTGGCGGTCATCGACGGCTGGGTGCCGCGCGACAACGTCGCGACCGTGCGCGCCATCGCCCGCGACATCAACACCGCGACAGCCGGCTTCGTGCGCGGCCAGGGCACGCTGTGCCTGGTGCTGGGCGCCATGTATGCCACCGGGCTGACGCTGACGGGACTGAATTTCGGCATCCTCATCGGCCTGTTCGCCGGGCTGATTTCCTTCATCCCCTATGTCGGCTCGCTGACCGGGCTGGTGCTGGCCGTCGGCGTCGCCTTCGTCCAGTTCTGGCCGGACTGGACGATGATCGCCGCGGTCGCGGTCGTGTTCTTCATCGGCCAGTTCATCGAGGGCAACATCCTGCAGCCGCGGCTGGTCGGCAAGAGCGTCGGCCTGCACCCGGTATGGCTGATGTTCTCGCTGTTTGCCTTCGGCGCGCTGTTCGGCTTCGTCGGCCTGCTGATAGCCGTGCCGGCTTCTGCCGCCGTCGCCGTGCTGGTGCGGTTCGCCATAGCCCGCTATCTCGAATCGCCGCTCTACAAGGGCCGCGGCGCGGCACCTGTGCCGCAGCTTGCGGCCGATCGCGGCGGCGGCCACCGCACGCAACCGCGTCGCTGAAGTGACTGCCCAGCCAACTGACCCGCCGCGCCAGCTGCCGCTCGATCTCGGCCATGGCACCGGCTATTCGCGTGACGACCTCGTCGTCTCCGGCACCAACAACCAGGCGGTTGCGCTGGTCGACCGCTGGCCGGACTGGCCATCGCCGGTGGTGGTGCTGGCCGGTCCCGCGGGTTCGGGCAAGACGCATCTGGCCTCGATCTGGCGCGCCCGTGCCAATGCGGTGGCGGTCGACGCCAGGCGCATCGGCGACAGCATTGCCAATCTCGGCGCACGGCCGGCGCTGATCGACGATGTCGATACCGGGACGGTTGACGAACAAGGCCTGTTCCATCTTATCAATGCGGTGCGTGGTGCCGGCTCGCAACTGCTTTTGACGGCGCGCCGCTTTCCCTCTGCCTGGGGTGTCGGTCTGCCTGATCTCGCCTCACGGCTGAAGGCGGCCGCGACAGTCGAAATTCATGAACCCGACGATCTCCTGCTGGCAGGCGTCATCACAAAACTGTTCGCCGACCGCCAGATCGAGGTCGAACCGCATGTCGTGCAGTATCTGGTCCGCCGCATCGAGCGCTCGCTGGCGACTGCGATGCGCGTGGTGGAGCGGCTCGACCGGACCGCGCTCGAACGCAAGACGCCGATCACCAGGGCGCTGGCAGCCGAAACCGTCAACGCCATGGATGAAGGGCAGGGCGAATTCCAGATTTAGCTGAGAGGCCAGTCTCAGAGCCACATTCTGGCAAAGTGACGGACCGCGAGGTAGACGGCAGAGTGGACGGCGATGTAGCCGGCGGCGACCAGCACAAACATGCCGATACTGACACGCCAGGAGCGGGAGACGACGGCGCCTGGGGCCTGCCTCGCCTGTCTGCGGCTTTCACGGTTGTTCCACATCGCCAGTGCGGCGCAGGCAATTGCCCACGTCACCATGAACGGAACGGTGATGCCGGCATAGGCAAAGTAGGCCGGTCCGAAAAGCGACACCCAGGCATCGATTCCAAGCATCTGAACCCCTGTTTGCCGAATCGGCCCGCAGCCGCCGGAGCACGACCGGAGCCGGAGCAAGCGACCAGATGGCTGCGCCGGGCATTGGGCTGTGAGGGGATGGTCGGAGTGGAGAGATTCGAACTCCCGACCCTCTGGTCCCAAACCAGATGCGCTACCAGGCTGCGCTACACTCCGAACGGTCTGTTGCCTATTCATTTCGGTGGTGCATGGCAAGTGCAAAAACCTTGCCGCCATGCGCATTGCGCAGTAATGACGGGCAAAGGGTGGCGATGCTGCCTTGCACAAGAACGAGGTGGCCATGTCCGCGCGCATTTTCAGCCCAGCCAAAACCGCGATGCAGTCCGGCAAGGCCAAGACCGGCCACTGGGTGCTGGAATTCGATCCCGAGTCGCGCAAGAAGATCGACCCGCTGATGGGCTATACGACGTCGGCAGACATGAGAAGCCAGATCAGGCTTAGCTTCGACACGCGCGAAGAGGCGGTGGCCTACGCCGAAAAGCAAGGGCTCGCTTTCCGCGTCGAAGAGCCGAAAGAGACCAAGCGCCGCCAGATTTCCTATGCGGAGAATTTCCGCTATGACCGCAGGACGCCCTGGACGCATTGAACGCGCCCGGCGCCAAAATATCCAGCCGGCCCAAGGGCCGGCCAGCGGTCCCGTAGCTCAGCTGGATAGAGCACCGGCCTTCTAAGCCGATGGTCACAGGTTCGAATCCTGTCGGGATCGCCAAAGCTTTTCGGTCCGTTCCGGACACTTAGGCCACGGTTTATACCGGAGACATGGGCTTTCAGAGAGTGGCATCAGGCCTCGTGCGCTCAAAGCGCCGCCGCCAGAAGCAGCGTTACCCCCACAACTGTCGACGCATAGATCGTCGCTAGAAGCACGATCGGTCGAGGATATTCGGCGGGTGTCGCGAGGCCGGCGAAGTCGGGATTTCGAAATGTTTCGGTGCCGGGCCACGGGACGTCGGCGGCATCGGGAGCGTTGTCATTGCAAGCGCGCGCAGAAAGACGCTGGGCTATATCGGCGGCGATCAGAGGATCGTTCGCCACCAATTTCGACCAGTCCGAAACAATGCCGATTTCACGTCTGAACATCGCGCGCCTCCCGTTTGGGATTTAACAGCGATATCTGAATTACGTTCCACGAATAGTTTCGTGAGGCGGCCCGCTCTTGGTCACTGCGGCCCTCTGATCGATGAAAACCACGCCCGCAGCCTCCAACCCTCGACGGATGGCAGCCAGCTTGGCCGGACTCGGAATCCTTCGTCCGCTCTCAAAACTGCCAATCGTTCCTTCGCTAAGGCCGCACTTCGCGGCGAGTCGCACCTGCGACCACTTCAGGATGGCTCGTGCAGATCTGCACTGCTGGGAGGTAAGGGGCTGGATCCCTGAGACGGTGGAGCTTCGCTTGATCACATCCTGAGACTCCTTCGCTGCGGGACATGGCTTTGCACCAGGCGCACCTTGTCCGGATCGACCGTGACCATTGTCCCGAGCGATACCGTGACCTTGTCGCCGTCGATCCGAGTAACGCCGCCGGATAATTCCATCTGCTGGCCTCTGGTCAGCCCGGTCGCCGGATCAATGACCGAATGCGGAAAGTTGTAACCGGGGATCGACACGCTGACGCGGTCTTCCGTGACGCGCTTCAGCACCGTCGCCATGACCGCCACCTCGTCGCCGACCTTTATTATTGCCATGCCTCTGATTCTGGGGCGGCATCCGCCGTCGTCAAGGATTAGCCGCGCCTGATATAGCAAGTCGGCGCAATCGGCTTCTCATGCGGGGCCGCCCCAGCAGCGGCAGATACCGCAACCTGTTCAACTCTGCATGATGATGAGGGGATTTGGCATGGCTCGGGCAGCCGCATCGCCAGCGTATTATTTCGTTACCCAGCCTTTTCGGAACCTTCCCGCGCACGGCGCGTTCGGCCCGCTGTATTCGCGGACCCTCATATAAAAGTGGACAGGCGGGAGGCAAACAAGGGTGGGGAGGAGTGTTGCCATGTCGAAGCGAGAAATAGGAATATCCTCGGCCCTCGATCGGCGCATCGCCGATCTCAAGGCCAGGATGCAGGACGCCCGGATCACGGAATACGAAATGAAGACCTTTCAAAAAGTGGCTTCGGCCATGGGAGGCGACGGAGGCTCCTTGCGTCTCGATGCCGACGACCTGATCGCGGCATCCTTTGTCGTCGATGCGCTGGGTGAACCGACGCTCAACTGACGACGGGCGGTCTGGCTTCGCGCCGTTTTGCCCTTGCTCGGCCGGCAATTGGCCCACGCCTTCAAGCTCTGAAACAGGATGGCTGCTTTCCAGCGGCCGTCTTGTTGCGTCTGCGCAAGCGTCTGTCGCAAGTCATCGACAGGTGCTGGCTGGCCTGTGGTTTGATTCCGCCGCCCGATATCGAATTGGAGGGAAAGTCTTATCAATTTGTTTGGGTTGGCGCGTCATAGTAGCGACGGCTAACGGAGTTGAACGCGATGAAGCTCGATCTGTCGCCGACGAGCTGGGGCAGGGTGATCGCTGTCACGGCGGTCGGTACGGCATTCTTCATTGCCGTGGCGTTCTTCGTCGATTCCTTCAATTTTCCCTATCTTTCGCCCGAGGCCGTGTGGCGGGCGCAGATGACCGACCTGATGCTGCCTTTGGTGCTGGGCGGCTCGTTTCTGTTTTTCCTGATGTGGAAGATTCGCCAGCTGGCCATCGCGCAGCGCGATCTCAGCGTCATCGCCGCGACCGACAGCCTGACGGCGGTGCTGAACCGTGGCGCCTTCTCGATGCTGGTCGAAGCCTATCTCGAGCAGACCCGCAAGCAGGAGCAGACCCGTTCGGGGGCGCTGCTGATCATCGACGCCGACCACTTCAAGTCGATCAATGACCGGCTGGGCCATGATTGCGGCGATCAGGCGCTCAAGCTGATAGCGCAGGCGATCAAGGGGCAACTGCGTGGCGGCGATATCGTCGGCCGCATCGGTGGCGAAGAATTCGGCGTGTTTTTGCCCGGCGTGGATCCCTCGCAATCCTGGGTGGTTGCCGAAAGCATCCGCCGGCGTATCAGGGAGATGGAATTCTCTCCCGGCGGCAGGCCTTGTCCGCTTTCCGTCAGCATCGGCGGCACAAGCTTTACCGGCCCGATCACCTATGAGGAAATCTTCTCCGCTGCCGACAAAAGGCTTTACACGGCCAAGTCGAACGGACGCGATCAAGTCAGCTTCGATCCGGCCGGAACGTCTCCGGCGCCTGCGCCCGGGGTCGCCACCGTGCATTGAGGGCTTAAACTTGCGGATGGCTGATCGGGAAGCTCTCAAAACCGACGCAGGCCGCTTTCTCTACGCTTCAATGCTTACGGTCATATGCCGGGATTCCGATCTTTACGGATAGCATGCCGGCTCGATAGGCCATGGACTGCAACCGCTTACCGGTATACTCCCCCGCGTTGCCGATGTTTCGTTGTCGGCAGAAACGGTTCTCACTCCTGAGTTTCCAAGGGTTACGGCCGACGTGCGATCATGATTTTTGACGCCGGCGAACAATGGCGGAAACGGTCAGGTAAGCACAGCTATTATGATCCATTTGTTCAACGGCTTTCAGGATCCCTTCGGCGGCAGTGACCTTGAAGCTTTGGAACTGCACCGGCTGTTGAGTGCCGACTCCGAGGTGCATCTGTGGGCAACCTCCTCCAGTGTGTCCGCCGAGTTGATGCGGAATTTCCCGATTCGCCGCGTCTCACTGTCGAAGTGGGATGTACCGAATGGGGGTACCTACGTCTTTCTCGGCTCGCATTGGCGCAACAAGATGTGGCCTTACCTGATCCCGCGGCCGCGCCGGCTGATCTATGTCTTCAATACCTTTCACCCGAAAATCATGTCGCTGACGAGGCGCATGCCCCGCATGCTGAACTGGCCCGACGCCGAACTGGTGCTGATTTCCGATTTTCAGAGACGGATGCTCCAAATCGATGGCACCGTGCATCCGTCTCCGATCGATATCGAACGTTTTTCACCACGGCGTCTGGATTCGGATCGTCCGTTCACCGTCGGACGCTTGAGCCGCGATGGGCCGGGCAAACATCATCCCGATGACATATCTCTCTACGAGAGATTGCTGGCCGAAGGCACAGCCTTGCGGATTCAGGGAGGGACAGGGCTCAAGGGCAGCCTCATGCCGCATCCGCAACTCGAGCTGTTCCCACCCGGCCAATTTACCGCCGAAGAGTTTCTGCAGACGCTCGACGTGTTTTACTATCGCACCGGTTGGCATGTGGAAACCTTCGGTCGCGTCGTGTTCGAGGCGATGGCCTGCGGGTTGCCCGTGGTCTGCCATTCATATGGCGGTTATTCCGACCATATCAGGCATGGCGAAAACGGTTTCTTGTTCGAAACGACCCAGCAGGCGGCGCGGATACTGGCCGATCTCAAAGCCGATCGGGCGCTGCGGACCGCAGTGGGCCTCAAGGCACGGCAGACCGTCGAGCAGCTGTTTTCACCGCAGGCACTGCGACAGAGGCTGGATTTCTATCTGCGTTAGCGGCACGTCATCCCTTGGGCTGTGCTTGGCGCAACAACATGCCCGCTGTCATCGATCTCGACATCGCGCTAAAGCAGGCACGCAAAGCGGACCATTGGGGCTGACAGGCAGCGGCGCGCCACAGACTGGGCAGGACTTCTTACCGATGACACTGATGGGCGCGGCGGCACTGCTGATCCTGATCCTGACTTACGCCGGTGTCGCCATCGGCCGCATCCCCGGCCTGCGCCTCGACCGGGCGGGGATCGCGCTTCTCGGCGGGGCCGCGATGATCGCCATCGGCGCGCTCAGCATGGAGGATGCCTACCGGGCGATCAATTTCGACACCATTACGCTTCTGCTCGGCATGATGATCGTGGTGGCGCATCTGAAAGTGTCGGGCGCCTTTCGCGGCCTTGGCGCCGTCGCCATCGAGCACGCGCACGCGCCCTTCATGCTTTTGGTGATGGTGACGCTGCTGACCGGCGTGTTGTCCGCCTTCCTGGTCAACGACGCCATCTGCCTCGTCATGGCGCCGATCGTCGTCCACGTCACCCGAGTGATCAAGCGCAACCCGATCCCCTATCTGATCGCCACCGCCACCGCGTCGAATTGCGGCAGCGTCGCGACCATCACCGGCAATCCGCAAAACATGGTCATCGGTGCGCTGTCGGGCATTTCCTATCCGGCCTTTTCGGCAGCGCTCGCTCCGGTCGCCCTGTTCGGCCTCGTCGCGGTCGTCGTCATTATCCGTATCGTATACCGGGCTGAATTCGCCCGAACGGTCCAACTGACGCCAGAGGTCTCGCGTGGCCGCATGCACAAGGGACAGGTGCTGAAGGCGGTGGTGGTCTGCATCGGGCTGGCGATCGCCTTCTTCGCCGGCGTGCCGGTCGCCAAGGCAGCACTCATCGGCGGCGCCATCCTCTTGCTCACCCGCGCGATAAAGCCCGAACGCATCTACCGCGAGATCGACGGGCCGCTGCTGTTCATGTTCGCCGGTCTGTTCGTTGTCGTCGCCGGCGCCGAAAAGACGCTGCTTTCGCCCGACATGATCGCCTCGGCCAAGAACCTGGCTCTGGACGATGTCTGGCGGCTGTCCGGTTTCACCGCGGTGCTCTCCAACATCATGAGCAATGTCCCGGCCGTGCTGGCGCTTCGGCCTTTCATACCCGGCCTGGAAAACCCCGAGCGCGCCTGGCTGGTCGTCGCCATGAGCTCGACGCTGGCCGGCAATTTCACGCTGCTGGGTTCGGTCGCCAATTTGATCGTCGCCGAGCAGGCACGGGCCGCCGGTACGACGCTGTCGTTCGGTGCCTTCTTCAAGGTCGGCTTGCCGTTGACGCTGATAACGCTGGCGGCCGGCACATCATGGCTGGCGTTTGGGTTCTAAACCTGACTGCCTGAAATTCGCGCCCGCACCAGCGTCGCCGCGGCGCGTCCGGCGGCCTCGATGTAATCGGGGTTGCGGTGGATCAGCATGATCGAAAAGGAGCCGTCGATCAAAAGCACGATCTCGCGTGCCAGGGTTTGCGGCTCCGCGACGCCATGGTCCGACAAGGCGCGGGCCAGCCATGTTTCGAAATTCAGCTTGTGCCGCGCACCGACCTTGACCGCCGGATGTCCGGGCATCGAGGCGAGTTCGGCGGCCGTGCGCAGGAAGCCGCATCCTTTCCATTTCGGGTGGCGAGCGGACCTCGCCAGATTGGTGAAGATCGCCTCGACCTTGCGGTCCGCGCCGCCTTCGGCAGCATCGAACCAGCCCGCCATCCGCTTCAGATTGGGTTGGTCGCGGCCATCGAGATAGGCGGCGATCAGGTCGT
Source organism: Mesorhizobium sp. M7A.F.Ca.US.008.03.1.1 (assembly GCF_003997495.1). Lineage (GTDB taxonomy): Bacteria > Pseudomonadota > Alphaproteobacteria > Rhizobiales > Rhizobiaceae > Mesorhizobium. Next base: position 70,857 of record NZ_RZRU01000022.1, read on the forward strand.
CCTTGCTTTTGAAATGGTAGTAGAGCGTGCGCTTAGTGAGACCCGCTTCCTCGGCGACGGCATCGACGCTGACGCGACCGATTCCTTCCGCATAGAAGAGCCTGGTCGCGGCATCGACAATGCGTTTGCGGGTAGGACTTTGCGTGTCAGGCATGAGCCTAGGTATACCGACTAGTGAATATACACAAGCGGAAAAGGGCCTAGTCTTCCGGTTCGTATGCATGATGAAGGAGGAACAGCTGATGACCGATCTTGTCCTTAACGAGACCAGGGATGGGATTGCCATCCTCACCCTCAACCGGCCGGAGAAGCTCAACGCGCTGAACTATGCCCTGATCGATCGCCTGCTTGCGGTCCTCGACGACATTGAAGTCGATGACAGCGTCCGTGCGGTCATTCTTACCGGAGCAGGGGAGCGGGCGTTTTCGGCGGGCGGCGACATTCACGAGTTCTCGGCCAGCGTGGCGCTTGGCGTCGATGTTGCGATGCGGGACTTTGTCATGCGCGGACAGCGGCTGACGGCGAGGCTGGAAGCCTACCGCAAGCCCGTCATCGCTGCCGTCAACGGCATTGCCTTTGGTGGCGGTTGCGAAATCACCGAGGCGGTGCCGCTCGCCATCGCCAGCGACCGCGCTTTGTTCGCCAAGCCGGAAATCAACCTTGCAATGCCGCCGACCTTTGGCGGAACCCAACGCTTGCCCAGGCTTGCCGGGCGCAAGCGGGCGCTTGAACTGCTGTTGACCGGCGACTGGTTTGCGCCGCCGCGGGCGCTTGAGCTGGGTCTCGTCAACGAGGTTGTGCCGCATGCCGAGTTGATGCCGGCCGCGATTGGCCTGGCCAGGCGTATCCTGCGGCACTCCGATCTGGCGATTGCCGGCATCCTCACGGCGGTGGCGCGCGGCCTCAACCAGAGCATCGCCGAAGGCTTGCTGATCGAGGCCGAGCAGTTCGCCCGCATAGTCCCGACCGCTGATCTGCGCGAAGGGCTGAATGCCTGGATGGCGCGCGGCGAGCCGGGCTATGACGGCTCGTGGACGCATATCGCGCGCCCCGACGAGGCCAGGCGAGACTCGTTGGCACTGGATCAGGGCGCCACCACCAAACGGCCTTTCATGTTGGGGTGAAAGCGGCAGAAGTAATCGACCGGTCCTGCCGTCTTCAATGTCAGGCTGGCGGATTTCTTCGGCGGGATCATCACCTCCCAGCCGCCTTTCACGGTGGCCGTGTGGGCGAACACATCCTTGTTCACCCACTCGATCGTATCGCCGACCTTGGCCTCGACCGTGGCCGGAGAGAACACCAGCCTGTCGATGGTGACCTGGACGGTTTCAGCCTGCGCCGGTGCGATACCTGCGGCCAGCGTCAAGGCAATCCACAGATGGCATTTCGGCATGCTCCCGATCCTTACTTCAGCATGCCGGCGAGGTGTTCGGCGTGCTGCTCATGGCCCTGGAATATCTTCAGGCCGGTTTCCAGCAGGCTCTTCAGTTCGGCATTGCTGGCCGACGGGATGAGCAGGGTTTCGAGCGCGCCGTCGACCTGCTTGTGGTAGGCGACCTCGTTGTCGACATAGGCCTTGTCGAAGGCCGCGCCCTTGAGCTTGGCGAGTTTGGCCCGCTCCTCGGCAGCGGCCTTGCTCAGCGCCTGGCTGGTGGCATTGTCTTCCGGCGTCACCTTGAGTTTCTTGACCAGATCGAGCGCCTGCACGTTCACCGCCTCATGGTCGCGCACCATATCCTTGGCGAAGGCGAGCACCTCCTTGTTCTTCGACTTTTTGAGCGCTTGCTTGGCCGCCTCGACATCGATGACCCCGGCCGTGTAGGCGATATGGGCGATCTGCGGGTCGGTCGGCTTGTCGGCGGCCTGTGCGAACGGGGACGCGCCAAGCAGCAGCAGGGCAGCGAGCGCGGCAGTGTGTCGGATAGACATGGCATCTCCTTCGTCCGGGGATGAAAATCGCGCCGGACTGTGTTTTTCGGTTGACGATCATTGGATGCTGGTCAGCGGCAAACGTTCCCGCCAAAATCAACTGAATCCGGGGAGGCTCAGCTTTCCAGCCCGAGCCGCCGCATCACGGCGCTGGTCAGTCGTTCGCAACGCCGGCCAGCGAAGGGGAAGGCATCGAGCAGCACCGGTCCGATCTGGTCATCCAGCGCCTTGCGCACCAGGGCCCGCGCGCGGTGCAGCCTCGTCTTGACGGTTTGCGGCCGCACGCCGAGGAGATCGGCGGTCTCCTCGATGCTCAGCCCCTCGATCACCCGCGCCACGAACACCGTCCGGTAGACATCGGGAAGGCTGTCGGTGGCCTGCTCGACCAGCTGGAGGATCTGCCTTTGCGCCATCGTCCGTTCCGGATCGTCGCTGGGATTGAGGGGGAATTGGATGATCTCGGCTTGCGGATTTTCCGGCAGTGCGACCGTTCTGCGCCTTTTGCGCAGGCGGCCGAGCGCCTCGTTGATGACGATGCGCGACAGCCATGTGGCGAGCGAGGAGTCGCCGCGAAACGCATCGAGATGGGCGAAAGCCTTGACGTAGGCCTCCTGCACGATGTCCTCGGCCTCGCTGTCATTGCGTACGACGCCGCGCGCGATCCGGTAGAGCCGCTGATTGTGTGTCTTGATGATGGTGCGGAAGGCATCGCCGTCGCGCGCCAGCGCGCGGCGCACAAGCTGCATCTCGCCTGGCACGGCGGAAGGCACGGCCGTCAAGACAGCAGGCATGGCCAGTTTCCTCAACCCAATCTCCGGACCGAACCTCGATTGAGAGATTGGACGCTGTCGCCGGCAAAAGGTTCCCGAAGATTTTTCGCGGGCCGGCGGCGGTACCTTACCGCGCGAGTGACGCCTGTCAGGCAGCCTGCAGGCGTGCCGTGGCCGCCAACAGATCGGTCTGGGTGATCAGCCCGAGAATCCGCTTGTCGTCGTCGACGATGATGACCGCATGGCTGCGGCCGTCGGTGAGCACCGGCAGCAGACCCATGGCGGCGAAGCCGGCGGCGGCTGTTGCCGCGGGCGATATGACGGATCCGACCGTCCCGGAGGCCTGGGTGAGTTCGCGCAACCCCACGGTGCCTGCCAGCCTGGCTTCCGCATTGACGACCGGCAGGGTCCGGATGTTGTGGTCAAGCAGCAATTGGCGCGCCGCCTCGGTGGTGGTGTGAGCATCGACCGAGATCACATCGCGCGACATGATGTCCTCGCACAGAAGGGTCTTGTGCGCGCGCACCATCGCCTGCAATTCGACCTGCCGCAGCAGCCGGTCGAGATCGTTGCGATCGATATCGAACGTCTCGTCGAGTGCGCCGAGCGCGGCATCGATGTCTTCGGACCGGAAGCCCACGCGCAGCTGCGCCGGCGGATCGCCGGTGCCGTGGCTGTTCACCGGCGCTGCAACCGGTACATGCGGATAATTGCGGCGGGCCAGCCTGTGGAAGCCGTAGCCGAGCGCCACCAGCAGGATCGAGTTCAGCGCCACCGGCACGAATGGAAACAGGAAGCCGGCGCTGATGACGGCAGGCCCTCCCAGCACCGCGGTCAGCGCGGCCGCTCCGCCCGGCGGATGCAGGCAGCGCGTGAACGACATGGCGGCGATGGCCAGTGCCACCGCGACGCCGCTGGCAAGGGCGGTTTCGTGGATGAAATGCGCCACGATCACGCCGACCAGTGCCGATATCGTGTTGCCGCCGATAATCGACCATGGCTGTGCCAGCGGACTGGCGGGCACGGCGAACAGGAGCACCGCCGATGCCCCCATCGGCGCCACCAGCAGCGGCACGTGCGGGCCGTTGCCGAGCACAAGGCTGGCGATCACACCGGTGAGTGCAATGCCGATCGTCGCGCCGATACAGGCGACGAGACGCTCGCGCAGCGTCGCGCCGGCAAGAATGGGAACAAAAAGGCGGAAAGCCATGGGGTCGAAAACTCTGCCGGTATTCCAGGGGAAGTCGAAAATGTGCCGATCGCACCGCAATGACGCGGCATCGTTGAATTTGAAAGCCAAACCGATCCGGGAAACCGCAATTTGAGGGAATAGAATTCCGCTAGTGCCTGTCGCCCAAAAGTGACCTCGGTTTTGGGAGAACGACATGCCCCAAAACAAAGACCTGAAGCGGGTCGCCTGAAGCCCTCAGGCGCGACACGCTTTAGGCCGCCGCTGCGGCGGTTAGGCCGCGCGAAATGTCGGCCTTCAGGTCGTCGACATCCTCCAGGCCGATCTGCAGGCGGATCAACGGCCCCTCATAGGGGGCTTTTGCCACAACGCGGTCGCCGAGCCAGACCGGTACGGCAAGGCTCTCATAGCCGCCCCAGGAATAGCCGAGGCCAAAAATCCGCAGCGCGTCGAGGAAAGCGTGCTGCTGCTTCTGGCCGCCACCGGCAAGCACGATGGAAAAGATGCCGCTCGAGCCGGAGAAGTCGCGCTTCCACAGGTCGTGGTCCGGATGGCTGGGAAGGGCAGGGTGGAGCACGCGGGCCACGCCCTTCTGGCCCTCGAGCCACGAAGCGATGGCAAGCGTGCTGCGCTGATGGTGCTCGAGGCGTACGCCCATGCTGCGCAGGCCGCGCAGCACCTGGTAGACGTCGTCGGGTCCGGCGCAGCAGCCAAGCGTGCAGAAGCTCTCGTAAAGATGCTTCCAGCAGCTCTCATTGGCCGACACCGTGCCAAGCAGCACGTCGGAATGGCCGGCCGGGTATTTGGTCGCCGCATGGATCGAGATGTCGACGCCGTGGTCGAGCGGGCGGAAATAGAGTGGCGTCGCCCAGGTGTTGTCCATCATGACGATGGCGCCCGCGGCGTGCGCCGCCTTGGCGATGGCCGGGATGTCCTGCACCTCGAACGTGTTGGAAGCCGGCGATTCCGTGAACACCACCTTGGTGTTGGGCTTGATCAACGCCGCAATGCCGGCGCCGACATCGGGGGCGTAATACTCGACCTCGACACCCAGCCGCTTCAGCATCGTGTCGGCGAAATTGCGCGTCGGATGATAGACGGTATCGACGATCAGCAGATGGTCGCCGGCCGACACGAAGGCGAGCAGCGGCACCGTCACCGCCGCAAGGCCCGACGGCACCACGATCGTGCCTGCCGAGCCTTCCAGCGCGTCTATGGCATGGGCAAGCGCATCGGTCGTCGGTGTGCCGCGCGTGCCGTAAGTGTATTTCTGGGTTCGCGCCGCCATCGAAGCCGCATCGCGAAAAAGCACGGTCGAAGCATGCACCACCGGCGGATTGACGAAGCCGAAATAGTCATGCGGATTGTTGCCAGAATGGGCAAGCCGCGTGTTGATGCCCATCCCGCCGCTAAGGTGCTCGCCGTCTTTCGCCATTCTGCGTCGCCTTGTTTGACAAGCCGCTAGCCATAGTGCGGCGGCATGGACCGTGCAACAGCCACCGTCCGCCAGGAGATGGACTTCGAATATGCCAATTCGTCGCGGCAAAAACAGCGATGCGGGGACAGGGTATCAAACGAAAAACCCGCCTGTGCGGCGGGTCATTGGCGCAAATCAGCACCATGGATGAATATGTACCATAGCTGAGGGCACGGAGTCAAGAAAAAATTCCTATCATGAAAAGCGATTGGCACAAAAGCTACCGGCACAAAAGCTGCCGACACCGCCGAACTGGTTGTCGTCAGGTCTTTTGTTGACCTGCCTTCGGACCCCTTGTCCCCGCCGATCGGCCTATTGTGAGCGGCTGTGAATGGTATATGATGACAGGCTAATATTAATCGCCGGATTGCTTCGATCAGATGCTGCCGGATGGTTGCTGCCGGTTGACTTCTGGTCCTCCACGATCCGGATCGCGCTCACGAAGCGTGAGCGCGGCAAGGGAGGAATGCCATGCCGGACGTCAAATGGGCCATGAAGGCGCGCGAATTCATCAACTGCAACTGCGCCTATGGCTGCCCGTGCCAGTTCAACGCCATGCCCACATACGGATTCTGCCAGGCGGTTGCCGGCATGGAAATCGAGAGCGGCCATCACGGCGACACCAAGCTCGACGGGTTGCGGTTCGTCGGGATTTTCAGTTGGCCCGGCGCCATACACCAGGGCGGGGGCGAAGCCGCGGTGGTTATCGACGAGAGGGCGACGGAAGCCCAACGTGGCGCGCTGCTTCGCATATTGGGCGGTCTGGATACCGAGCCGGGTGCAACCATCTTCCAGGTTTTTTCGACCACGCTGGAGAAATTCCACGACCCGATCTTTGCGCCGATCGAATTCAAGATCGACGTCGACGCGCGAACCAGTCAGTTGCATGTCGACGGTATAACCGACGGTCGCGGCGAGCCAATCCGGAATCCGGTTACTGGCGCCGCGCACCAGGCGCGCATCGACCTGCCGCACGGCTTCGAGTACGCGATCGCCGAGGTCGGGCGCGGCTGGACCAAGGCGACGGGCCCGATCAAGTTCGAGCTGGCCGATACGCACAGCCATTTCGCCAATCTGCATCTCACGCAGAGCGGCATCGTGCATTGATCTGATCCAATGGGCGATACGGCCCTCGAGGCGGTGCTGCGGCGCGATCGCGTGGTCGTGATGGCCGCGCTCGTGGTGATTGCCGTGCTCGCCTGGGCCTATGTGCTGTGGCTCGCCGCCGACATGGTCATGCCCGGCTCTCCCTTGCCGGACAGCGGAGGCGGTGACATGGCCGGAATGGACATGTCGAACATGGACGGGTCGAACACGGGTATGGCCGGCATAGATATGGGCGCCGCCGTAGCGCCCGGCTTCCGGGCCTGGGCATTGGCCGATTTCGCTTTCACTTTCACGATGTGGGCGGTGATGATGGTCGGCATGATGACGCCTTCGGTCGCACCGATGTTGCTGCTCTATGCCGGTGTCGGCCGCAAGGCGCGGGCGGATGGCAGGCCCATCGCTTCGACAGGATGGTTTTTTGCCGGCTATCTCGCCGTCTGGGTCGTCTTCAGCCTCCTGGCGACGGGTGCGCAATGGCTGCTCGCCCGCCTTGCCTTGCTCGATCCCTCGATGGCGACCGGCAGCGCGATCCTCGGCGGCCTCGTTCTGATCGCCGCCGGTCTCTATCAATGGACGCCGATGAAGGGCGTCTGCCTGCGCCAATGTCAGGCGCCGATCGCGTTCCTGGCCGGCCATGGCGGATTCCGCTCCGCCCCGCTCGGCGCGCTTCGGCTCGGCATGGATCACGGCGCCTATTGCCTGGGATGCTGCTGGGCGCTGATGGCCCTGCTGTTCGTCGGTGGTGTCATGAACGTGCTGTGGATAGCCGGCATCGCCATCCTTGTTCTGCTGGAGAAGACGGTGCCGACCGGGCAGCTGATTCCGCGCGTTTCAGGCGCGTTGATGGCTGCCATCGGGACCTGGATCGTCTTTCAAGCCTTTTGAGAACAGTCTCTGTCTGCGACCTGTATTGGTATGCAGTCGCCGGTAAATTGTCAGATGACAATCTTGGGACATGGTAGTTCGTCGCACGCGGAGGTCAACAACGACGAGGTATTGCCCGGGTTGGATTTCGCTGCGGCGGCCCGTATTGGCTTCGTGTTGGCGTTGCATGAGCTTTGCCGCCTTTATTGGCCCTGCTGGCTAAATCGCGGGCGTGTTTGTCTGTAAATCGGGCATTTGCGGCAATCGGTTTTCAAACTCTTCGGGTTTGGGTCATTTCCCTTGACCTCACAGGAATTATCGCCTTCGATGACATTTGTGAATGGGAGGCGGCGCGTCGGTTACGATGCGGGGTTTCGGGATGGGCCGGGATGAAGCCGCGTTCACACGGGAGAAAAAAATCAGGATTTACTCCTGAAAAACAGAGAAAAGGGTCTGTGGGTCATGAAACATATTGCTATCGGCATTCTTGGCGCCGCCACGCTGGGATTGATGGCGTCGGCCGCGTCGGCGGCCACTCTCGACACGGTCAAGGCGAAGGGCTTCATCCAGTGCGGCGTCTCCACTGGCCTGGCCGGCTTTTCGGCGCCGGACGACAAGGGTGACTGGCAAGGCATCGATGCGGATTTCTGCCGCGCTGTCGCGGCCGCCGTCTTTGGTGACGGCTCCAAGGTCAAGTTCACGCCGCTCAGCGCCAAGGAGCGGTTCACCGCGCTGCAGTCGGGCGAGATCGACATTCTGTCGCGCAACACCACCTGGACCATCAACCGCGACACGGCACTCGGCCTGAATTTCATCGGCGTCACCTACTATGACGGCCAGGGTTTCATGATCAACGCCAAGAAGCTGCCGGGCGTCAATTCGGCATTGCAGCTTTCGGGCGCCGCCGTCTGCGTGCAGAGCGGCACCACCACCGAGCTGAACCTGGCCGACTACTTCAAGGCCAACAAGATGGAGTACAATCCCGTCGTCTTCGAAAAGCTGGAAGAGGTCAACGCCGCCTATGATGCCGGCCGCTGCGACGTCTACACCACCGATCAGTCGGGCCTCTATGGCATTCGCCTGACGCTGGGATCGCCGGCTGATCACGTCGTGCTGCCCGAGATCATCTCCAAGGAGCCGCTCGGACCGGCCGTTCGCCAGGGCGACGACCAGTGGTACCACATCGTCAAGTGGACCTATTTCGCGCTGCTGCAGGCTGAAGAGCTCGGCATCACCAAGGCCAATGTCGATGAGATGAAGAACTCGGCCAGCCCCGAGATCAAGCGCGTGCTCGGCCAGGAAGCCGATACCAAGATCGGTACCGATCTCGGCGTCTCCAATGACTGGGTGGTCAACATCGTCAAGGCGGTCGGCAATTATGGCGAAATGTTCGAGCGCAATGTCGGCTCGGGCAGCCCGCTGAAGATCGCGCGCGGCATCAACGCGCTGTGGACCAAGGGCGGCCTGCAATACGCGCCGCCGATCCGCTGATCGAAATGTGATCCGGGAGGCAGATCATCTGCCTCCCGGTTTCTCTTTCCAGGGGACGGTCGAATGGCATCGCAGGAAGTACTTCGCGAGGAGCCCAGCCGCGGTTCCTTCATCAACGATCCGAAAATCCGGGGCATATTCTTCCAGGTGCTGGTCGTCGTGCTGCTGGTGGCGGGCGTCTGGTGGATTGCCCACAATGTCATCGACAACCTGACGCGGCTGCGCATCGCTTCAGGCTTCGGCTTCCTGAAGGGCCGCGCCGGCTTTGACATCAGCGAGAGCGCCATCGCCTATTCGTCGGATTCCACCTATGGCCGCGCCATTCTGGTCGGCCTCATCAACACGGTCATCGTCGCCATCGTTGGCATCATCACCGCGACGATCATCGGCTTCGTCATCGGCATCGGCCGGCTCTCGCAGAACTGGCTGATCAGGAAGATCTGCACCGTCTATGTCGAGGTCTTCCGTAACATCCCGCCGCTGCTGGTCATCTTCTTCTGGTATTCCGGCGTGCTGGCCGTGCTGCCGGCGCCACGCGACAGCATCGGTTTGCCGTTCGGCTCCTTCCTCAACCAGCGCGGTTTCTATTTCCCACGTGCCGTGTGGGGCGACGGCTCATGGCTGATCTTCGTCGCCCTGCTCGTCGGCATCGCCATGGCGTGGTTCGTCGCGCGCAGGGCGCGGCAACGGCAGATGGCGACCGGCCAGCAATTTCCGGTGTTTTGGACATCCGCGGCGCTGATCGTCGGGCTGCCGCTGCTCGCCTATGCGCTGAGCGGCTTTCCCCTGAGTTTCGACTACCCGAAGCAGTCGACTTTCAACCTGACCGGCGGCTTCCAGGTCCGGCCGGAGTTCCTGTCGCTTTATCTGGCGCTGTCCTGCTATACCGCCGCCTTCATCGCCGAGATCGTGCGCGCCGGCATCCGGGGTGTCAGCGCGGGCCAGACGGAAGCTGCCGGTGCGTTGGGGTTGCGGTCCGGATCGATCCTGCGGCTTGTCGTCGTGCCGCAGGCGATGCGCATCGTCATTCCGCCGCTGACCAGCCAGTATCTCAACCTGACCAAGAACTCGTCGCTGGCCATCGCCATTGGCTATCCGGACCTGACGGCGACCGCCGGGACGGTGCTGAACCAGACCGGCCAGGCCGTCGAGGGCGTGGTGATCATGATGGTGATCTATCTCGCCATCAGCCTCCTGACCTCGCTTGTGATGAACTGGTTCAACGCCAAGATGGCGCTGGTGGAGAGGTGAGGTAAGGACATGCAAGAACATGATATGTCCTGGGTGCGCACCGAAATGGTGCTGGCGCAGCCGGCGCCCGCCAGCGTCACCGGCCTCGGTGCGTGGGTGCGCAAGAACCTGATCGCCTCTGCCGGCGACACCATTTTGACAATCGTCGGCATCGCCCTGGTGGCGATGATCCTGCCGCAAATCATCAACTGGGCGTTCATCAACGCCGTGTGGACGGGACCGGACCGGACCGTATGCGCCACGGTGGCGCAAGGCGGCATCCAGCCGGATGGCTGGACCGGCGCCTGCTGGGCTTTCGTCAACGCCAAATTCGGCCAGTTCATGGTCGGGCGCTATCCCATCGAGGAGCGCTGGCGGCCGATCCTGGTCGCCATCCTGCTCGTCGCGCTGCTGGTGCCGATGCTCATCCCGAAGGTGCCGCGCAAAGGGCTGAATGCGGTTCTGCTGTTCTTCGTGCTGCCGGTCGTCGCCTTCGTCCTGCTGGTCGGCGGCATGTTCGGCCTGCCGCATGTCGAGACCTCGATGTGGGGCGGGCTGCTGGTAACGCTCAGCCTGTCCTTCGTCGGCATTGCCGTGTCGCTGCCGCTCGGCATCGTGCTGGCGCTCGGCCGCCGTTCCAAGATGCCGATCATCAAGACGCTGTGCGTCGTCTTCATCGAGACGGTGCGCGGCATCCCGCTGATCACCGTGCTGTTCTTTGCCAGCGTCATGCTGCCGCTGTTCCTGCCGGCCGGCGTCTCCTTCGACAAGTTCCTGCGGGCGCTGATCGGCGTCTCGCTGTTTGCCGCCGCCTATATGGCCGAAGTGGTGCGAGGCGGCCTGCAGGCGATCCCCAAGGGCCAGTATGAAGGTGCCGATTCGCTCGGCCTCGGCTATTGGCAGAAGATGTATTTCATCGTCATGCCGCAGGCGCTGAAACTGGTCATTCCGGGCATCGTCAACACCTTCATCGGCATGTTCAAGGACACCAGCCTGGTCATCATCATCTCGATGTTCGACCTGCTCGGCATCGTCAAACAGAATTTTTCCGATGCAAACTGGGCAACCGCGCAGACGGCGAGGTCCGGCCTGATCTTCGCCGCCTTCGTCTTCTGGCTGTTCTGCTTCGGCATGTCGCGCTATTCAATGTACACCGAACGCCGGCTCGACACCGGCCACAAACGCTGATCCATGTCGCCCAAAAGTGTATAGCGGTTTTGGGATAACGACATGCCTCACAACCAACGATAAAGAAAAAGGGGATCCTGTCATGGCCACCGAAAATGCCGTCAGCGCCGAAGAGATCAAGGTCAACGCCGCCAAGATGCAGATTTCCACGACCGATGTCGCCATCGACATCATCGCCATGCACAAATGGTATGGCGAGTTCCATGTGCTGAAGGACATCAACCTGAAAGTGATGCGCGGCGAGCGTATCGTCATCTGCGGTCCCTCCGGCTCCGGCAAATCGACCATGATCCGCTGCATCAACCGTCTGGAGGAGCACCAGAAGGGCAAGATCATCGTCGACGGCAAGGAACTGACCAACGATCTCAAGAAGATCGACGAGGTGCGCCGCGAGGTCGGCATGGTGTTCCAGCACTTCAACCTGTTCCCGCATCTGACCATCCTGGAGAACTGCACGCTGGCGCCGATCTGGGTGCGCAAGACGCCGAAGAAACAGGCCGAGGAAATCGCCATGCATTTCCTCAAGCGCGTCAAGATTCCGGAACAGGCCAACAAATATCCCGGCCAGCTTTCCGGCGGCCAGCAGCAGCGTGTGGCGATTGCCCGTTCGCTGTGCATGAACCCGCGCATCATGCTGTTCGATGAGCCGACCTCGGCGCTCGATCCGGAGATGATCAAGGAAGTGCTGGAGACCATGGTTGGCCTTGCCGAGGAAGGCATGACCATGCTGTGCGTCACTCACGAGATGGGCTTCGCCCGCAAGGTCGCCAACCGGGTGATCTTCATGGACCAGGGCCAGATCGTCGAGCAGAACACGCCGGCCGAGTTCTTCGACCACCCGCGTCACGAGCGCACGAAGCTGTTCCTGTCGCAGATACTGCACTAAGGCCTCTACAGCCACGAAGAGCCCGGCTGAAACACTGCCGGGCTCTTTTGCGTATGGGATAACAGGCGGGCGTTCGTGTCGCGCCGGAGCGCGTTTGCAGGGCCGCCTTTCAATGAAAAGACTGGGACGTTTTCTAGGTCTTCTGTTGATTGTCGTCGCACTCGCCGTGACGACGGGCACCCTCGTGCCGCGGCCGCTGTGGCCGGCGGCGGCCGCCATGCCCGCTACGACGCGCCACATCCTGGTGCTGAACAATCCGATCCACACGGACATCGCCATCCCGGTCGACGACGCCGTGCGCCGACGTTTCCATTTCCTGGTCGACGCCGGCATACCCGCCGACAGGCCGGAGGTCCGCTACATCGTCTTCGGCTGGGGCGGCCGCGCCTTCTACCTGGAGACGCCGACATGGTCTGAGCTGAAGGCGGTGCCGGTGATGAAGGCACTAACCCTCGACGCGTCGGTCATGCATGTCGATGTCGCCGGTGACATCCTCGAACCGCGCCCTGATATCGTGGGATTCGACATCGGTGAGGATCGGTTCGCGGCGTTGCTCGATTTCATCGATGCGAGTTTCCAGCGGGGACCGAAAGGCCCGATCCTCGTTCCGGACGCAGCCTATTCCAGCTTCGACGGCTTCTACGAAGCCAATGGCCATTTCAACGCGCTGGTCGGCTGCAACACCTGGACGGCGGCGGCGTTGCGCACCGCCGGCCTGCGCACCGGCTGGTGGAACCCGCTGCCTGTATCGCTCGGCCTGTCGATGCGGCTTTACAACTAGCTCTGCTCAAAGGCCGACATTCAGGCCCAGGTTTCAGCGTCGGATGATTTTCTGCTGCTGCCAGCCGTAGAGCCAGTCGAGATCGGCGGCGAGTTTCTCCGACGAGCGCATCTTCAGGAACAGATTGCGCGCGATCGCCACTGGCCCTGCGGCATGCCAGGCAAGGCGGTTGATGGTGCCGCGACGGGCGACCCTGGTGACGCGCGGCCGCCGCAGGTTCTCCCAGATCTGAAGGCTTTGTGCCTGATCGGCGGGGAAGTCGGCGATAACATCGGCAAGCATAGCCGCATCCTCGATCGCCATGGCAGCACCTTGCGCCGCGAACGGCGTCATCGCATGCGCGGCGTCGCCGATCAGCGCGATGCCGTCTGGTGTTGTCCAGGACTGCTTCTGCTCGACCGTATGGAGCGGCCAGGTCAGCCACGGGCCGGCCATTTCCAGTAGTCTTGCAACGCCCGGCGCGGTGCCGCGCATTGCGCTGGCGAGGATGCCGGGATCGGCATGGCCGGACCAGCCCTCGGCAATGCGCTCGCCTCTGCTGAAGGCGACGAGGTTGAAGGCGTCGCCCTTGCTGACGGGATAGGCGACCATATGGAAGCCAGGATGCAGAAAGGTCGTCACACAGTCGGCCGCCCCGATCGCGGCAAAGGCTTGCCCGGCGGCGCTTTCAACCGCGACGGTGGTGCGCCAGGCCAGTTCACCGGAAAAACGGCTCCTTGGCGATGCCGTCCCCCTGGTCGAATCGACAAGCGCGCGCACCGACGACCAGACGCCATCGGCGCCGACCAGCAGGGAGCCTTCAGCCTTGATGGTCTGGCCCTCGATCTCGACTGTCGCCGCGATGCCATGGCTGTCAGTGTCAACACCGCTGACGCGCCCGCCGGTGATGAGATGGATGTCCGGCATCTCGGCAACGCGCGCGGTCAGTGCGCTCTGCAGATCGGCCCTGTGCGCGACGAGATAGGGTGTCTGCCAGCGCGCTTCGGCGGCTTGCCCCAGCGGCACGCGCGCCAGTTCGCGCAAGGTCGCGGCCTCCTTCAACACCACGGCTTCGGGCCGCACCGCCGCCGGCAGCAGCCGGTCGAGCACGCCAAGCTGGCGAAGGATACGGGTCGCGTTTGGAGAGAGCTGGATGCCTGCGCCGGCAGCTTCCAGGCGCTGCGCCTGTTCGAACACCCGAACAAGGTAGCCGCGTTCGGCGAACGCAAGGGCTGCGGTCAATCCGGCGACACCCGCCCCGGCGATGACAATTTGCCGGGATCGTGTGTCGTTCATCGGGCTGGTCGCGAAAGACTCAGGCGGCCTGGTCGATGTAGATGCAGCCGGCCGGCAGCGTTTCGGTCGCCTTCAGCTTCGGCGAATAGCGGTAGAGCGTCGAGCAATAGGGACAGACTTTTTCATTGTCGTCGCCCATGTCCAGGAACACATGCGGGTGGTCGAAAGGCGGATTGGCGCCCGTGCACATGAATTCCTTCACGCCGATGTCTATTGCCTGATAGCCCGCATCGTTCTGAAAATGGGGAATGGAACCGCCTGCCATCGTCGTCTCCTTAACGCAGTCTCGTCTGCATCTGGATCATATCAGGTCTCTTTGCAAGTTCGATGAAATCAAACTGTCGCAAAAGCCTGTCAGAGGATAAGTTAAGCCGGTTAACGCATGGCCCAGAAGACCGCCCCCGGTTTTCGGCAGGGCCCATGCGTCGCCTTGGAGTGGCAGAGCGTCCTTTGCGCGTCCTGAAGACGCGCGGCGCTTTAACTGGCTGACGGTGTAGAAGAGCGGGAATCATGAACGAACTGAAGCCGGTGCAGAACGAATTCGTGGATGTCGAGGTGGCTCGTCCGGAGGGCGGCAATCCGGATCGCTTCGTCAATCGCGAGTTTTCCTGGCTGCAGTTCAACCGGCGCGTTCTCGAGGAATCGCTGAACCTCAATCATCCGCTGCTGGAGCGCGTCCGCTTCCTGTCGATCTCGGCCGCCAATCTTGACGAGTTCTTCATGGTCCGTGTTGCCGGTCTTGCCGGCCAGGTGCGCGAGGGCATCACACTGAAGAGCCCCGACGGACGCACCCCCGAACAGCAGCTCGAACAGTTGCTGCGTGAGGTCGAGCGGCTGCAGGAAGACCAGCAGAAGAGCCTTTCGGCGCTCACCGTGCTGCTCAACAAGGAAGGCATCGAGAGCATCACCCGCGATGCGCTGACCAAGGACGAGAAAATCTGGCTGGAAGACCATTTTCAGGGGCAGGTGTTCCCGGTGCTGACCCCGCTGTCGATCGACCCGGCGCATCCGTTCCCGTTCATTCCCAATCTCGGCTTCTCGATGGCGCTGCAATTGCGCCATCGCAAGAATGGCGAGGAGATGAGCGCGCTGCTGCGCCTGCCGGTGGCGCTGAAGCGCTTCATCCGTCTGCCGGACCGCAAGCATCATGTCCGCTTCATCCCGCTGGAAGAGGCGGTCGGCCTCTATATCGGCAAGCTCTTTCCCGGCTACGAGGTCAAGGGCTCCGGCACGTTCCGCATCATCCGCGACAGCGATATCGAGGTCGAGGAGGAGTCCGAGGACTTGGTGCGCCTGTTCGAAACGGCGCTGAAGCGGCGGCGGCGCGGTTCGGTGATCCGCATCGAATTCGACAGGCTGATGCCTGGCGAATTGCGCGACTTCGTGGCAGGCGAGCTTGGCGTGTCGTCGAGCCGCATCAGCGTGCTCACCGGGCCGCTGGCGCTCAGCCAGATTTCCGAGATCGTCGCCGTCCCTCGCGACGACCTGAAATTCATGCCCTACAATCCGCGGTTTCCCGAGCGCATCCGCGAGCATGGGGGCGATTGTTTCGCCGCCATCCGCGAGAAGGACATCGTCGTCCATCACCCCTACGAATCGTTTGACGTCGTGGTGCAGTTCCTGCGCCAGGCGATGGCCGATCCGGAAGTGGTGGCGATCAAGCAGACGCTTTACCGCACCTCCAATGACAGCCCGATCGTGCGCGCGCTGGTGGACGCGGCCGAGGCCGGCAAATCGGTCACCGCGCTGGTCGAGCTCAAGGCGCGCTTCGACGAAGAAGCCAACATCCGCTGGGCGCGCGATCTGGAGCGTGCCGGCGTGCAGGTCGTGTTCGGCTTTCTCGAGCTGAAAACCCATTCGAAAATGTCGCTGGTGGTGCGGCGCGAGGACGGCAAGCTGCGCAACTACGTGCACCTCGGCACCGGCAACTACCATCCGGTAACGGCGCGCATCTACACCGACCTGTCCTTCTTCACCACCGATCCGACGATTGCCCGCGATGTCGCCCAACTGTTCAATTTCATCACCGGCTATGCCGAGCCGACGGACGAAATGCGGCTGGCGATCTCGCCGTTCACGCTGAGAAGCCGCATCCTGAAGCACATTGCCGACGAGATTGCCTACGCGGTGCAGGGGAAACCGGCGCGCATCTGGATGAAGATGAACGCACTCGTCGATCCGATCATCATCGACGCGCTCTACGATGCCAGCCGCGCCGGCGTCGAGATCGACCTTGTCGTGCGCGGCATCTGCTGCCTGCGGCCGCAGGTTCCGGGCCTGTCGGAAAACATCCGCGTAAAATCGATCGTCGGCCGTTTTCTCGAACACAGCCGCATCTATTGTTTCGGCAATGGTTACGGCCTGCCGTCGGACGAGGCGATCGTCTACATCTCTTCGGCCGACCTGATGCCGCGCAACCTCGACCGCCGCGTCGAAACCATGGTGCCGATCACCAATCCAACTGTGCATGAACAGATCCTTGGCCAGATCATGCTGGGCAACATCATGGACAATCAGCAAAGTTTCGACGTATTGGCTGATGGAACCTCCCGGCGCGTCGTGCTGGAGGAGGGCGAGGAACCGTTCAACGCGCAGGAATATTTCATGACCAATCCGAGCCTGTCGGGACGGGGTGACGCGCTGAAGTCGCATGCGCCCAAGCGCATCGCGCAGTTCAAGCGCCGCAAGAAGAACGCTGCAGCGTCCGGCTGATGCTGTCTGATTCCCAGGGCCGGCTGCAGGACCGCCGACCGCTGTCCATCATCGACATCGGATCGAACTCGATCCGTCTCGTCGTCTATGAGGGGCTGGCGCGCTCGCCGACCATGCTGTTCAACGAAAAGATGCTGGCCGGTCTCGGCCGGGGCATCGTTTCGACCGGCAAGCTCGACCCCGAGGCGGTGACGCGCTCGATGGAAGAGTTCCGCCGCTTTCGCGCGCTCTCCGACCAGGCCGGCGCCGAGCATATGTATGTGCTGGCGACCGCAGCGGCCCGCGAGGCGGTCAATGGCCCCGATTTCATCCACCGCGCCGAGGATGTGCTGAAGACCGAGATTCGTGTCATCAGCGGCCGTCAGGAAGCCTATTTTTCGGCGCTCGGCGTCATTTCCGGCTTCCATCCGGCCGATGGCATCGCCGGCGATCTGGGCGGCGGCAGTCTCGAACTGGTCGACGTCGCCGGCGAAGCGATCGGCGACGGCATCACGCTGCCGCTGGGCGGTCTGCGCCTGCAGGACATGGCGAAGAACTCGCTGGCCCAGGCGGCGAAGATCGCGCGTGACGAGCTGGGGAAGGCCAAGCTGTTGAAAGGCGGGCAGGGCAGGCCCTTCTACGCCGTCGGCGGCACCTGGCGAAATCTCGCCCGGCTGCACATGGAAATGACCAACTATCCGCTCGGTGTGATGCACCATTACGAGATATCGGCCGAAAGCGCGGCGAATTTCCTCAAGCAGGTGGCCAAGGCCGAGATCGAGAAGGTCAAGGGCATCGAAGGCGTTTCCAAGAACCGCCGTTCGCTGCTGCCCTATGGCGCCGTCGTGCTGCAGGAGATCATGGCGGCGATGCAGCCGTCGAAGATCATCGTTTCGGCTCTGGGTGTACGCGAAGGCTTTCTCTATTCGCTGCTCGACGAGGCGGAGCAGAAGGCCGATCCGCTGATTTCGGCCTCGGAGGAGCTTGCCCGCCTGCGCTCGCGCTCCGTCGCCCATGCGCATGAACTTGTCGACTGGACCGCCAAAACCTTTGCCGCCTTCGGCATCGAGGAGACCGAAGACGAGGCGCGCTACCGCCACGCGGCCGCATTGCTGGCCGACATCGGCTGGCGCGCACATCCCGAATATCGCGGCAAGCAATCGCTCAACATCATTGCGCATGCGTCCTTCTTCGGCGTCGACCATCCCGGCCGTGCCTTCCTGGCAATGGCCAACGCCTATCGTCACGACGGGATCTTCAACGAAGCCATCGCACCCGAGATCAAGGCGCTGGCGCCGCCGCGTTACCTGGAACGCGCCCGCGTGCTCGCCGCCATGATGCGCGTCGTCTACCTGCTGACGGCGTCGATGCCCGGCATCATGCCCAGGCTGAAATGGGAACAGCGCGCCAACGGCGTGCTGGCGCTGGTCCTGCCGGCATCGCTGGCCGATCTCTATGGCGAGCGGCCGGCGGGAAGGCTGGCGCAGCTGGCAAAGATAACAAACCGCCGCCTGGTACTGGCCGTCGAGGGCGGCCCGAGCATGACGGTGAAGTGAACACGGCCTACCAGGGCGTGATTTATCTGATCACACGGATATTAGACCAACTCAATCGCGCCACTTGTCAGCGGCTGCGCGTTTTCGCCAAAGCCTTCCCCCACTCCGTCGCTGCTTCGCAGCGCCACCTCTCCCCCCTCCGGAGGGAGAGGAAGGGAGCCTCTTGGAAGAGCGCTGGCTACAACAGGCTCGCGCCCTTCCTCTACCCCGTCGATCGGGGGAGAGGTGGCTCGGCGAAGCCGAGACGGAGTGGGGGTCGACCTAGCTGGGGTGTCGAGGGTTCAACCCGGGGCAATATGTCTGGTTGGTTCAGCGCTGCGTCCATCGACCGACCATGCGCCGGCGCCAGCCACGGCCAGCGCCAGGAAACCGCCTGATATGGCGATGTCCTTCATCAGCATCTGCTGGTGCAGGAGGGCGATCATCGCGTCGCCGCCGCCCTGGCCATAGTGGCCGATGAAACCGGCGGCAATGCAGAAGGCGGCGAGCAGCAGCGCTGCGATCCGGGTCTGGAAACCGACCAGGATGAGCAGCCCGGCGATCAGTTCGAACAGTCCCGTGCCCCAGGCGGCAAGTGTCGGCAGCGGCAGGCCGAGGCCGGCGAAATAGCCTGTCGTGCCGGCTATGTCGCTCAATGCATGGAAACCGGAAGGCACGAACAGGGCGGCAAGCAGCAGCCGGGAGAGCAGGAGCAGCGCGTTGCTGGGCATGTTCACCTCCGTTATCGGCCGCCGGCCGGCCTCGTCCCGATAGCTCCGATCTTATCAGAAAACTCAGGCTGGCGGATCGGCTGGCATACACCGACAACGAAAAAGCGGCGCGGAAAATTCCGCGCCGCTTTTTCGTTCAGCTATTGAGGCTTGGCTCAGCCGCGCTTGGCGTCGATCGAATAGGCGCCGGCGCCCGAGGAGGCCAGCACGAGGAAGCCGCCCGCGATGGCGAGGTTCTTGAGAAACTGGATCATCTGCATCTGGTCGGCCCAACCGGTATGGGCGACCAAACCGGTAGCGACCGTGAAGATCGCCAGCACCCAGGCAACAATCCGGGTCTTGAAGCCGACGAGAATGGCGAGGCCGCCAAGAAGCTCGATCAAGCCGACGACAATGGTCGTTACGGTCGGCAAGGGCAGGCCGAGGCTGCCGAAATAGCCGGCCGTGCCGGTGATGGCGGTCAGCTTGCCGAAGCCTGAAAGCAGGAAGATGACGGCAAGCAGCACGCGGCCGAGGAGAATGGTGGTCGAGGCATTGGATGCGCCGGAACCGGCGACTGAAGGGTTGATGGACATGGTGGCTCTCCGGGATGGGTTGATACCGGGGAGATAGAGCAAGCCGACTGTTCACCAAAGCCACCAGACTGGCGACACATTGTTCACAGTACTTACGTTTCCGTGATCGGGCGGCCTGCGCAAAATTCGCTTCGGGTCAGGTCGTGACGGGAGTAAATTCTCCCATCACGAAATACCGGGCTTTTGGTTGACGCAATTCCGGACGGAAAACCGCAGACACTTTTACCGGAACTGCCTACCCCGGATGCGTCATATCCTCCGGCCGCACCAGCCGGTCGTAGTCGGCCTCGCTGACCAGTCCGGTAGCGAGCGCTTCCTCGCGCAAAGTAGTGCCCTTCTTGTGCGCGGTCTTGGCGATCTTGGCGGCATTGTCGTAGCCGATGGTCGGCGCCAGCGCCGTCACCAGCATCAGCGAGCGGTCGAGTGCCGCCTTGATGTTGTCTTCGCGCGCCTCGATGCCGACGACGCAATTGTCGGTGAAGGAGACCGAGGCGTCGGAGAGCAACTGCACCGACTGCAGGAAGTTGTAGGCCATCAGCGGGTTGTAGACGTTGAGCTCGAAATGACCCTGGCTGCCGGCGAAGGTGAGCGCCGCATTGTTGCCGAACACCTGCACGCAGACCTGCGTCATCGCCTCGCACTGGGTCGGATTGACCTTGCCCGGCATGATCGAGGAGCCCGGTTCGTTTTCCGGCAGCGACAGTTCGCCGAGGCCCGAACGTGGGCCGGAACCGAGGAAACGGATGTCGTTGGCGATCTTGAACAGCGCGGCGGCCGCCGCATTGATGGCGCCGTGCGAGAACACCATGGAATCATGGGCCGCCAGCGCCTCGAACTTGTTCGGCGCGGTGACGAAGGCGATGCCGGTGATGGTGGCGATGCGATCCGCCACCCTTTCGGCGAAGCCGACCGGCGCGTTGAGGCCGGTGCCGACGGCGGTGCCGCCCTGCGCCAGTTCCTGCAGGCCGGGCAGCGTCAGCTCGATGCGCTTGATCGATGAGGCGACCTGTGCGGCATAGCCCGAGAATTCCTGGCCAAGCGTGAGGGGGGTGGCATCCTGCGTGTGCGTGCGGCCGATCTTGATGATGTGGTTGAAGTCCCGGCTCTTGGCGGCGAGCGCCTTGTGCAGATGCTTCAGGGCCGGCAACAGGTCGTGCACGATGCGTTCGGCGCAGGCGATGTGCATGGCCGTCGGGTAGGTGTCGTTGGACGACTGGCTCATATTGACGTGGTCGTTGGGGTGCACCGGCTTCTTGGAGCCCATGACGCCGCCCAGCATCTCGATCGCCCGGTTGGAGATCACCTCATTGGCGTTCATGTTGGACTGCGTGCCAGAGCCGGTCTGCCAGACCACCAGCGGAAAATGCTCGTCAAGCTTGCCGTCGATGACCTCCTGCGCCGCCTCGACAATCGTCTTGCCGATCGAAGGGTCGAGCCGCTTCAGCTCCATGTTGGCTTCGGCCGCCGCCCGCTTGACGATGCCCAATGCGCGCACGATCGACGCCGGCTGCTTTTCCCAGCCGATCTTGAAATTGCCAAGGGAACGCTGTGCCTGCGCGCCCCAATAGCGGTCGGCGGCAACTTCGATCGGGCCGAACGTGTCGGTTTCGGTTCTGGTCTTTGCAGCGGTCACGGGTCTCTCCTTGTCGAAGTCGGCAACGGCGTATCGCGTTGCACAAACGGCTTCAAGCGGAGATTGCGGGCGGCAAGGATGCAAATCGGTTGAAGGAACAGCCAATCTCCCCCCTCGTGGGGGAGATGCCCGGCAGGGCAGAGGGGGGCGCGAAGGATCGCCAACGCTGCGATGTTGCTCTTACCGAAAGGCAGCTCCTCCGGGCAAGCGGCAGAGAGAGGTCGGCGGGACAGTGCCCCCCTCTGGCCTGCCGGCCATCTCCCCCTCAAGGGGGGAGATCGGCAGATCCGGCCTCTCACCCTAGCGGCGGACCGACAATGTCGATGCCGTTTTCTGCGCAGAGCTGCACCAGTGCCGCGATGATTTCCGGTGTTGGTTGCATCTGCGGCGGCAGCTCCGGCTGTTCGGCGGAACGGCTCGCCTGACGCAGCATCGTCTCGAAATCCGAACCGCGCGTAATGGTGAGCGTACGCGCGCCTTCGCGCGATTCGACCCGGTAGGTGTGCGGCAGGCCTTTCGGCGCAATGACGGTTTCGCCCGCTTCCGCAAAGCGTTCGGAGCCGTCGATCTGAAAGCGAAGCCTGCCGTCGAGGATGTGGAACACTTCGTCTTCCCTGCGATGCACATGCAGCGGCGGAGAGTCGCCATAGGGCATGCGATGCTCGACGACGCAGGTGCCGTCCTCTCCTGCCGCCGACGAGACGTGGATCGCGACGAGCGTGTTGTTGAACCAGAAGAGTTCCTTGCCTGTGATCGTGCCGGGGGTCATTGTCATGGCTGTCTGATCCTTCTGTTGCCTGTGCCTGCTGTGCCGATGACGACCTAACCAAGGACATGCCGACAACGGAAATCGAATGATCGTATGGGGCGAATTGATGCGATGAATTTGAATGCGCTCGACCTCAATCTCGTCAGGGTGTTCGACGCCCTTCTGCGGGAGAGAAGCGTTACGCGTGCCGGCGAGCAGATCGGCCTCAGCCAGCCTGCCGTCAGTGCCGCGCTCAATCGCTTGCGTCATCTCCTCAACGACCAGTTGTTCGTGCGGCGCGGCAACGACATGGTGCCGACCCCGCGAGCCGAAAGCCTGGCGGAGCCGGTGCGCGCCGCGCTGCGCGAGATCGAACGCGTTTTCCAGTCGGGGAAGGATTTCGATCCTGCCGGCCTGGAGCGAACCTTCACCTTCATGGGCGCGGACTTCTTTTCCATGCTGCTGATGCCGCCCCTGGCGGCGCGCGTCGCGGCCGTGGCGCCCGGCGTGTCGTTCCGCTTTCTCGACAGCGCGCGCGGCGACGTTTCGCGGCTGCTCCAGGACGATGAAATCGACGCCGCACTCGAACGTCCGCTGGAGGTTTCCGACTGGATCTCCAGCGCACCTCTGTTCCATTCGCCATTCTCAATCATTGCCGCGAGGGACAACACCACCATCAGGCAGGCCGGGATCGCGGACGGCGAGCGTCTGCCGATAGAGCTTTTCTGCGAACTGCCTCATGTGCTTCGCTCCATCGACGGTTCGATGTCGGGTTCCACCGACGAGGCGCTGGACAAGATCGGGCGAAAGCGCCGTGTGAGCCTGGCGCTGCCGCATTTTCAAGCTGTCGCATTGGCAGTGGCAAATGGAAACTACCTCTCGGCGGTTCCCAGGCAGTTCGCGGTTTGGGCGGCGAAGACCCTCCCGCTCGTCATCTTTGAACCGCCGCTTCCCATTGCTGTTCCTGAAATCAGGATGTACTGGCACGCGCGCCACGACGACGAGCCACCCCATCGCTGGGTTCGCAAGCAGATCCTGGAGGCGGTAGCCGCACTCGGATTTGTGGAAAGCGGCGCCCCTGAAATTGCCGGCGCCTAACGCTTTGTTTTGACGCAATTCGGTACGGAAAAGCGTTTCACGCTTTTTCTGGAATTGCTCTGGCGCGCGGAGGGATCACCCCGCCGTATATCCACCGTCGATCGAGAAAATGCCGCCGCTGGTCCAGGCCGCCTCGTCGCTCGCCAGATAGACCGCGATGCCGGCCAGATCGTCGGGGCGGCCAATTCTGCCGAGCGGATAACTGTGCTCGACATAGGCCTTGAGCTCGGCCTTGGCCTCCGCCGGCAAATTGTCCACGGTGCGGCGCCGCATGGCGGTGTCGACCGTACCCGGCGCAATGGCGTTGACGCGGATGCCGCGCGGGCCGAGTTCGAAGGCCAGCGATTTGGTCAGCGAGTTCAACGCGCCCTTCGACAGGGAATAGAGGCTCGACGGCCGCTTCGGGATCATCTTGTTGGCGAAATAGGACGAGATGTTGATCACCGATGCGCCGGTTGCCAGATGCGGCAGCAGGCCCTGGGTGAGGAAGAACACCGCCGTCACATTGAGCGCCAAGGATTCTTGGAACTGCGCCACGCTGACGGTCTCGAACGGCACCAAAAAGGCCACCCCGGCATTGTTGACGAGGATATCGAGAGGCTTGCCCGATTTTTTCACCTCCTCGACCACGGCCGCGATGCCGGCCGATGTGGCAAGATCGGCCGACAGCGTCTCGATAGTGCCGCCGAGCTGCTCGCGGGCGTCGTCGAGTTTTTTGGTGTCACGGCCGACGATCAGGACGTCCGCACCCTCGTGCGAAAAGGCCTGGGCGATCGCCAGGCCGATACCGTCCGACCCACCGGTGACCAGCGCGCGCTTGTCGGGAAGTCTCATGGGACGCTCCGAGATTTCTGCGTCGTCGAGAGCGCCGTACATTGGCGGCCAAGGTCAAGCCGTCAGCCTATCCTACGGTATGAACTTCGACGGCTGCCATCCGGCAGGCCAGCCGAGGCTGGTTTAAGCGACGGCGGTTGCAAACTCCCCCAAAGCCAGCCGGCCCGCGACATAGTTCTTGACCTGGCGGACCGCCTGTTCGCGCGAGACGCTGCCTGGCTGCAGGCCAAGCCGCAGCCAAAGCCCGTCGATCAGCGCGGTGACGCCAAGCGCGATGTCGTCGGCATTTTCAGGCGAGGCGAGGCCGTGCAGGCCCGACAACAGGTTCGAGCGCATGCGCGCGTGGATCACCCTCTGGATCCGGGCCATCTTCTCGTCGCGCGGCACCTCGGCGCAGAGCGACAGCCAGGCATGGCACAGAGGCGGCTGGAACAGATGCTCCTCGAAATTGCCCTCGATCACGGCATCCATGCGCTCCATCGGCGTACGCGCCCGGCGAAGCCGCGCGATCACCGCCTGGCACAGGACGGCGTTTGCCTCGCGCATCGCGTGCTCGAACAATTCCTGCTTGTTACGGAAATAGTGCAGCACGATGCCCTTGGAGGCGCCAGCCTGCGCCGCCACCTTTTCCAGCGTCGCGCCGGCAATGCCTTCGCGCTCCAGCACTGCGAAGGCCGCCTGCCGCAATTCCTTGCGGCGTATGTCACTGAGACGCTTGAGTTTCACGGGATCGGTCCATGCATTTCGAATCCACGTTGACATTTTCGTCCGCTCAGATCAAGAATTGACCCATGGGACAATAAAAAGACCAACTGGTCAATTTTACGAACGAGGAGAACCGAAATGTTCCGCATCCTTGCAAATGGCGTCTGCCTTGCCGCCCTCATGTCGGCCTCTCATGCGGCCCAGGCGGCCGAGGCCGAGCAGTGCAAGACGGTCCGCATGGCCGAACCCGGCTGGAACGACCTTGCCTTCACCACAGGGGTCGCCAATGTCTTGTTGGAGGCGCTCGGCTATCAGCCGCAAAGCCAGGTTCTTGGCATCAATGTCATCTATGAGGGCATGAAAAACAGGGACCTCGACCTGTTCCTTGGCTACTGGGACCCGGCCATGGTCACCTATTACGAGCCCTACAAGAAGGACGGCTCGGTCGAGAATGTGCGCGTCAACCTTGTAGGCGCCAAATACACTTTCGCCGTCCCGACTTACGCCTGGGATGCCGGCGTCAAGGACATTTCCGACCTTCACAAGTTCGCCGACAAGTTCGGCAAGAAAATGTACGGCATCGAGCCCGGTTCAAACCAGTTGATGATGGACGCCATCGCCGATCCGGCCTTTGGGCTGGACGGCTGGCAAGTGGTCGAGTCGAGCGAAGCCGGCATGCTTTCCGAGGTCGGCTACGAGATCAAGGAAAAGCAGTTCATCGTTTTCCAGGGCTGGGCGCCGCATCCGATGAACACGATGTACGACTTCAAGTACCTGACCGGCGGCGACAAGTTCTTCGGCCCGAACTTCGGCGCTGCGACGGTGACGACGCAGGTGCGCAAGGGCTATCTCGATCAATGCCCGAACGTCGCGCAATTCCTCAGGAATCTCGCCTTCGACATCGATTTCGAAAATGGCGGCATGGGTTATTTGATCAATGACGGCATGAAGCCGGAGGACGGCGCGCTGAAGGCGATCACGGCCAACAAGAACCGTCTCGATGCCTGGCTTGGCGGCGTCACCACTTTTGACGGCCGACCCGGCCTCGCAGCGGTCAAGGAAAAGCTCGGCCTGTGAGGGCGGCGGTGCTGGATGCTATGCCGGAACAGGACGCCTGGGCCGGCCGCAAGCAGTTCGTCACTGTCGGCGATCTCGACATCGCCTATGTCGAGATATCGGGCGCCGAGCCGGCACTGCTGTTGGTGCACGGCTTCACCGACACCAGCCGCAGCTTTTCGCTTCTTGCGCCATATCTGGCCGGCCGCCGGCTGGTCATGCCGGATCTGCGCGGCCACGGCGCCTCGCAAGCGGGCAAGGGCTGCTGCATCACCGATTTCGCCGACGATATTGCCGGGCTGATCCAGATCTTGCGGCTCGACCGGCCGGTCGTCGTCGGCCATTCGCTGGGCGCCATGGTGGCTATCGCCTTGGCTGGGCGACACAAGGACCTCATGGGTGGACTGGTGGTGCTGGCCGGCACGTTGAAGCCTGATTTCGCGCCGGATCATCCGCTGATCGCGGGCGTCGAGGCGCTGCGCGACCCGATATCACCGGCCGATCCGTTCTATGCCTGGTGGCATGCCTGCAGTCCCGACGTGCCAGCAGCCTTTCTCGCCGGCCTGGCGCAAGAGGCCTCGGCGATGCCGACGCCGCGCTGGCGCGCGATTCTCGAGAAAATCCGCCGCGCCGATCTGACCGATGCTGCGCGGGCCGTGCAGGCCCGGACGCTGATCATCGCCGGCGCGTGCGACCCGCTGTTCGGCGAAGCGCACCAGCAGGCGTTGCAATCCGCTCTTGCCGGAGCCGTCTTCGTTCGGTCCGAGAACTGTGGCCACAACCCGCATTGGGAAGACCCAGGCCTCGTCGCGAAGGCCATTCTCAAGGCGTTTGAAGTCTAAGGCCCGACCAGCGATTGCGATGTCGGCGACAGCCGCAAAGTCTCCGTTGGTTTGGTCAGGCCGAGTTGCGCGGCCCGCCAAAAATCCTGCCATGCCGGAGAGACGGCGAGGGCGGCCTTGTGGCGGGCATGCGCTTCGGTGCTGGCAAAGCCCATGACGCTGATGAAGACGTTTTCATCAGCCCGTACCGGCAGGCGCGGAAAACTGTTTTCGGCATGCTCGGTAACGAAAGCGGCGAGCAGGCGTGCGTCGGTTGTCATCAGGCACGCCGTCTTAATCTCGAAGCGAGTGGCGAAATCAGCCTCCGTGCCGGGCTGTAAATGATGAATCTCGGTGACAACGATGCCGGTTAGCGGTTTGTTTTGAATGGGCTTTTCATAGACCGCCAGGCTTGGCCGCTGCGCGCCCGCTAGGTCGAAGCCGGCACCCGGCCACGCCGGCTTGAGAAGCAGCACATCGTCCGAATCGATCATCGTTGCATTCGCCGCATCACTGTTCGCCGCCCAGACCGGCCCGCCATAAAAAGCGGCGAGAGCATTTTTCCGCGCATCCATGCCGTCGAAGCCGCGCATCCAGACGAACATGTCCGGGCGGTCGAGGTCCCGGAACTGGCCGATGATGGTCATGCCGGCGTCCTCCTGGCCATCGATCAGTCTGCCGTCGAAGATGTCGATGAGCGTGTCGCGCCGGCCGGGCTTCAGCGTGTATTGCCTCAATTCGACGACAGGCGAGGCAAGCGCCGTGGGTTTCGGCGCGCCGTTCTGGGGCAGGTTCATCCGGCGCTCTCCTTAAAACAGGGTGATCGTCCTGTTTTAAAAACAGACCGGTTGTCCTGTTTTGTCAACATGCTAAAGTTCGGTAATGTCAGCAGAGATGACCGTCCAACCAAAACCGCGCCCGGGAAAACGCACCAACGACCCAGAAGGCATGCGCAAAAAGATGCTCGATGTCGCCGAGGGCGCGTTCCAGTCGCGCGGCTATCACGCTTCCAGCATCGGCGACCTTATGGCGGCGGCTGATGTCAGCGGCGGCGCGCTGCATCACCATTTCCCGACCAAGAAGGCGCTGGCGCTGGCTGTGATCGACGAGCGTGTGGCGGCAGCGGTCGAAGAGACATGGATCGCGCCCGTGCTGGCGGCGGCATCAGCGCGCGAGGGCGTGCGCGCGGTGTTCGAGGCCGTGGCGGCGGAACTGGAGCAGCAGGGGTTCGTGCGCGGCTGCCCGCTCAACAATCTGGCGCATGAATTGTCGCTTGCCGATCCCGATTTTCGCCTTGCCCTTGCCGGTATTTTTACCGGGTGGCGGCGCGCGATCGCCGACAAGGTGCGTGCCGACCAGCAGGCGGGCAGGGACGAGGGCACGGACCCCGAACGCTTCGCCGCGCTGACGGTCGCCGCCTATTCCGGAGCGATGTCCATGGCCAAGACGGCGCAGGATGCCGGTGTGCTGCGGGATTGTCTGGCGGGGCTGGAGCGCAGCGTGCCGTCGCCATCGCCGTCGCAGGGCGGATTGGCAGCCAGGCGACGCAACAGGATACTGCCACGGCCGAGAACCCCTTGACTTTGCGGCGCTGCGTTCTTCAGCCGATGCCCGAAGAGGTGGGGAACGCCGGCTCTGATTCAGCTACTCGGCCAGCGGCTTGATCGTCTCGTAGCCGTTGACGGATTCCGAACCGGTGCCTTCATCGTAGCGCCGTGCGAGCGCGGCTTGCAGATCGGGCGCATAGAGCGCGGTGAACGTGTCCAGCGTCTCGCCGGCGCCGTTCTTGAACGTCTCCTTGACCGCCAGGACATTGTATTTGCAATCGCCCAGACTGAATGTCTCCTTGCCCTTGACGACAAGGCTCAGCACCTTGGTGCCCTTCGGCGGCTTGTTCGGCGACAACTCGACGAACTCTATCGCGGCCTTTGCCCCCGCCTTCAGCGGGAACAGTTTTCGCAGATCGGAAAATGGGATCATCGCCTGGCGACCGGTGTCGCTGTCGCGAAACACCTCGATCAGGCCGGCGAACAAATATTGGGTTTGGGGCGATTGCGATTCGTAGGTGTTGATAACCGACATCATCCCGCCAGCCACGGGCCGAAATTCGCTCTGGATGCCGGGTCTCGCCAGAACGAAACCCTTCCTGGCGGACTTGGCGTCGACGCAACCGGCGGCATGCGCGGTGCTCGCGCACAACATCGCGGCCAGAATCGTGCAGATAGGTGCGGCTTTCATTTTTCGTCCTTCTCCGCTCGCGCAAGGGGAGACATGCCAGACCCGTGGCGTCATGTCGATGATGGCGGGGCGCAGAGGCGCTGGACGACTGGCCGCTGTCCATGCTGAATCAGCGTATGATGAATCGCCGTTCGACTGGATCGCTTTCTCGACGCAGCTTCCTGGCGCAGGCTGCTGGATTTGCCGCGGCCGGCGCCTTGTCGCGCCCGGCCTTCGGCCAGACCGGACAACGCGTCCAGTCGATCGACGCCACCTTCCTGTTCATCGCCGATGTCCATGCCTGCCGCATGGCGAGCGGCTTGAGCCCCAACTGCCTGCAGGAAGGCAAGACCGACGCCGCGCTGCTGCGCAACGTGGCAGCGCTCAACGGTCTCGGCGACAAGGACTGGCCGGTCGAGATCAACGGCGTCCCCACCGGCCTGCGCTCGGCGGGCAGCCGCATCGCCGCGCCCCTCGGTCTTGTCGTCGGCGGTGACATGACCGATGACGGTGGCGGCCAGATCACCCAGCCGAACGAGGGCACCCAACTGCTTCAGTTCAGCCAGCGCTACAGCCAAGGCGTCGGTCCGGATCGCGTGCACATGCCGGTCTATGTCGGGCTCGGCAACCATGATCTCGATCAGAACGGGCCGCCGCACCATGTCGACTGGTACCGGCGCGAACTGCGCGACTATGTCGAGGTCAACCATCGCGCCGGCGTGTTCTTCAAGCCGCCAGTGCCGGCCACCGACTATGATGTCGACACCGACTGCTACTCCTGGGACTGGGGCGGCCTGCATCTGATCCAGACTCATCGTTTCGCCGGCGATACCGGCCACGGCGCCGAGAGCAGCCTGCCATGGCTGAAGCAGGACCTTGCGACCTATGCGGCGGACGGCCGTCCTGTCGTCCTGTTCCAGCATTATGGCTGGGACACTTTCTCGGTGGAACGCTGGGATGCCGCCAAGAGGCACTTCGATGATGACGGCACCGGTGCGCCGCACTGGTGGAGCGAGGCCGACCGGCAGGCGTTGCTGGCGGCGCTGAAGGGCTACAATGTCGTCGGCATTTTCCATGGCCACCAGCACGAAACGCCGCTGATCTATCGCAGGGATGAGATCGACCTGTTCAAGCCGAAGGCTGCCTATATGGGCGGTTTCGCGCTGGCCAGGGTGACCAGCGACGGCATGGACGTGGTGCTGGGCGAGGCGACCGGCGATCACGGCGAGGTCTCCTTCACCAGTGCTTTCAGCAAGGGCTGGAGCACATGAAAAAGGCGGCCCTCGCGACCGCCTTTCCCGACAAACAGCGCATCTCTCGATGCGGGATCAAAGCGCCTTCTTGACCTTGTCCTTGACGTCGCCATAGGCCTTCTGCGCCTTGCCGGCGATCCTGTCGGCCGTGCCTTCGGCCTGGGTCTGCCTGTTGCCTGTTGCCTTGCCCGCGGTTTCCTTGACCGAGCCCTTGACCTGCTTGGCCACGCCCGCAACCTGATCCTTGTTCACCATTTTTGCGCATCTCCTGGGATTCTGAATTCGGGGGAATTCATTGCGGGTAGCTAACGAGCCGATGTTGGTTAGGTTCCAGGCGTCGCCCGGACGGCAGATCAGGTCGCGCGGCCGCCGCCTGGGGCAAGGTCGGTGGGCTAGGCTGTGGACACGCGCCGACAATGGGAATTGGGTGGCCAAGCGTGCGGGGAGAAAAATGGCAGAATTTACGCTCTATATCGGCAACAAGTGTTTCTCCTCATGGTCGCTGCGGCCATGGCTGGCGATGAGGCATCTGGAGATCCCGTTCGAGGAAGGTTTCGTGCGGCTGCGCACGCCTGAGACCTTTGCCAATCTGGCGAAAGTGTCGCCGACCGGCCAGGTGCCGGTCTTGAATCACAATGGCAAAATCATCTGGGAAACCCTTGCCATTCTTGAATATCTCGCCGACCTGTTTCCGGACAAAAAGCTCTGGCCGGCCGATATCGACGCCCGTGCGCTGGCGCGTTCGGCCGCGACCGAGATGCATTCCGGCTTTCGCGAGGTCCGCTATGGCTGGCCGATGAATTTGCGCCGGCCCAAGGGGCACAAGCCGCTCGATGCCGAAGGCGAGGCGCAACGCGACCGCATCGAGGCGCTGTGGCGCGAGTGCCGGGAAAAATATGGCAAGGGCGGCCCGTTCCTGTTTGGCCATTTCACCGCGGCCGACGCTATGTATGCGCCTGTCGTCACCCGTTTCGACACCTATGGCAGCACGCTGGCGCCGGATACGCGCGCCTATGTCGACGCCGTGCTGGCAACGCCGGCGATGCGGCACTGGTATGCCGAGGCGGCCAGGGAAACGTGGCCGGAACCCGGCCCGGACGAATAGGAGACAAACGAAAACGCCCCTCGCACCTTTTATCGTGCGGGGGGCGTCTTTGCCATCAACTGTCCTTTCGATCGCTCTCATGAACTGCTGGTGACACGGAACAAATGCGCGTCTGCGCAGATGGTTCCTGGATACCGCAAAAATTTTTTCAAGTTGGCGCAAGCGCGCTGTTTGGCGCCCGATTTGCCGCCATGCCAGGTGTTTTGGCCAGGTGTTTTGGGAGAATTCCGCAGCTGGGGCTTTATGCAAATTTGACAGCGCGCCAAAAGAAGCCTACAAGCAATTCGTCGATATTTGTTTGACTGACTTTTGTTATCCGCGCTTTCGAGCGCGCCTTTGACGAACTTCCCACATCAAAAATCGGGACAAACGACGTTGTGCATCCGCATGGCGTCGAACGAATATTTGCCATGGAAAGGGTTCGTCATGAGCACCGGCACAGTTAAATGGTTCAACGCCACCAAAGGTTTTGGTTTTATTCAGCCTGACGACGGCTCGGCCGACGTTTTTGTCCACATCTCGGCCGTAGAGCGCGCCGGCATGCGTGACATCGTCGAGGGCCAGAAGCTCGGCTACGAGATGGTCCGCGACAACAAGTCGGGCAAGATGTCCGCCGACCAGTTGAAGGCGGCCTGAAAAACGAATTCAGCTCTCCCGGTGACCACGGATGTACTGGCACCGGTGAGTGGCGAATTCGGGCACATGGCCGCGGAGACCTGAGTTTCCACGGCATATCATGTGCATAAGCAGGGCGTTCCCGTGCATCCCCGGTGCATCCTTTTGGATGTCATCTGGTTGCGCGACGCTCTCATGGAAGGTCAGGCGGTGCCTGGCCTTTTTCATTTTGCGCGCCTTGCCGCCGAAAGTACGCTGCGTGCCGGCCTGGACGTGCTAAGGGACGCTCCAGCAATTTGAATTCGCCGCGCGTATTGCTTTGTGCGTGATCCTGACCGAAGACCCGGTCTCGCTCCATCGGCACAGGCTCCTGACAGGAGAAAGATTTGACCACCAGTTCAAAGACAACCGTCGAACAGGCCGTGTCCCTGTTCAGCAAGACGCAAACCCAGTCGATGTCGCTCAACCGCATCAATTCCGAGCGCGACGCCGTCAGCGAGGCCCGCGAAGCCAAGACCGCGCGTCTGCGCGAATTGCGCCTGGAGAAGGAGGCCGATGAGATGGCCGCCGCCGCCGCGCTAGCCGCTTTGCCGAAGCGGGCCGGAAGACGCTGATGGCCACCAAACGCGTACCGCCAACACCGATCGCCGCCGACGCAACCATTGCCGATATGGTTGAAGGCCTCGACAAGCCGGTCGAATTCGTTCGGCGTGTGCTGGAAAAGTTGGAGCGCTGCAAGCGTGCCCACGGTGATGCCCAGGTGCGCGTCGGCGTGCGCGGCCGCGCCGAATGCCCGAACTACCTGATCGAATATGTCCGCGAAGACGCCAAGACCCATGAGCGGGTGACGTATCAGGACGCCGCCTACAGCGGCAGCACGCATCGCGAGCTGGCGGCCCATCACATCGAGGCGGTGAAAAACTGGTCGCCCGAGGAAATGAACATCACGGCCGTTTCGGCGCTGATCGGCCGCCTGCGCAATCCGCGCGCCCCATCATCGCGCTTCGCCGACGAGGACTGACATGGCCATAAAATTCTCCTCCAAGGATCAGCCGGCAGCCTCGGGTGCTTCGGCAAAACCGGCCAAGCCGGTTGCCGCGCCGAAAGCCGGCGACGCCACCGAGGCCGCGACCGATCTGTTCAAGTCGCCGGCGGATTCGCCGAAGGGCAAGACGGCTAAGAAGAAATAGCGCCTTGCCGCAAGACGCCGATCGCAACCCCGCCGCGCCAGGGCTGTCCGCCCTGGTGGCCGCCGCAAGCATTTTGTCGTCGCAACAGGGCACCTTCGATTGCCAAAGCTGCGGTGCCTGCTGCTCCTATTCGGCCGAGTGGCCGCGCTTTTCCACCGAGGATGACGCACAGCTCGACCGTATCCCGGAAAAATATGTCGCATCTGACCTGTCAGGCATGCGCTGCGAGGGCGTGCGCTGCTCGGCGCTGTCCGGCGAGATCGGCAAGTCGACCGCTTGCGGCATTTACGACGTCCGGCCGGACGTCTGTCGCGCCTGCATGCCCGGCGACGAGGAGTGTCTGATGGCACGCCAGGCGCTCGGATTGCCGGTGTAACCAATCCACAAGTGGGAGATTAAGCCAGCCGCCGCCGCTTGTGCGTAGACCCTCGTCCCGATACCTTCCGCGCCGGGCAGGGCAGCGGAGGATTTCATGAGCATCGAATTTCTGTTGACGTCGCTGATTGTCGTGGCTTCGCCCGGCACCGGCGTTCTCTACACGCTGAGCGCCGGGCTCTCGCGCGGTGCGCGGGCCAGCGTCATCGCCGCCTTCGGCTGCACGCTCGGCATCATCCCGCACATGGCCGCCGCCATCACCGGCCTTGCGGCTCTGCTGCACACCAGCGCGGTCGCCTTCGAGACGCTGAAATATCTCGGCGTCGCCTATCTGCTCTACATGGCCTGGAACACGCTCAAGGAAAAGGGTGGCCTCAGCGTCGAGCAGGATGTGACGCCACGCTCGGCCGGCAAGGTCATCGCCACCGGCATCCTCGTCAACGTGCTCAACCCGAAACTGTCGATCTTCTTCTTCGCCTTCCTGCCGCAATTCGTCAGCACCACAGAGCCCAATGCGCTGTCGAAGATGCTGGAACTCAGCTCCGTCTTCATGCTTTTGACCTTCGTGGTTTTCGTCGGCTACGGCATCTTCGCCGCCTCGATCCGCAGCCACGTCGTCTCGCGGCCAATGGTGCTGACCTGGATGCGTCGGACCTTCGCCGGCGCCTTCGTCATGCTCGGCGCAAAACTGGCGCTGGCGGATCGGTAGCGCCACGGGGAGCGGTTCAGTCTCGCTGATCGGCTCCTCTTTGTTGGGCTGCCGGGCGAAAAGCCGTTATGCCCTTTCGGGGAATTGCTCGGGCACGCTACCCCTTCACATAGCCCATCGCTTCGATAATCCGCCCGTCGGCCACGCGCATGAGGTTGACGCCGCGCAGCGAATTGCCGTCGGTCATGAAATAGCGCCAGCGGATCGTTGCCCGGTCGCCGGCAACGAAGGTTTCCTCGATATCGAAGCGCGTGCCGGCCTGGGTTGCTATCGCCGTCCAAAGCCCGACGCACGCCGCTTGACCGGCATAACGGGCGCCGTCCGGCGCTGGAACGGTGTTCTCGATCACGCAATCCTCAGCCACCAGCTCGGCGAGTGCCGAAGGATCATGGCGTTGGAATACGTTGTTGTAGCGCCGCATGATCTCGGCCGTCTGCTGGGACAGGTCGTACGCGGTCGCGTCCATGACAAGTTCTTGTGTCATCTTCTTTCTCCTGGCTTCATTGGCCTTTGGTGGCTTCGACGAGCGTTGCCTTGAGGGTGATCTGAGACACGCCGGCAAGGGCCCGCGAGACAAGGCAGCCCGCCTTGGCGGACTGTGCAAGGCGCTCGAATTCATCTTCGGCAAGTCCCGCGACCTCTGCCTCGGTTTCGAGCTCGATGCGGGTGATCGTCGGACCGGCAGCGGTTGCGCGCAGATGCACCTTGGCGACGGTGCTGATGCTTGTCGGGACATAATTGGCGTTGCCCAGTACGGCGCTCAGCGCCATCGAGAAGCAGCCTGCATGCGCCGCGGCGATCAGCTCCTCCGGGTTGGTCCCCGGACCGTTCTCGAAACGCGACGGGAAGGAATAGGCGCCTTCGAAGACGCCGCTGCCGAGCCGCAACCGGCCCGCCCCTTCCTTCAGCGTCCCTTGCCATTTGGCCGAGGCTTCACGAATTGTCATTGTCGTTCTCCTTGGTTTGAGGACTGATGGGTCAGGCCGTCGATGATCACCTTCCCGAAGACGTCGCCCTGCTGGAAATAGCGGTAGGCATCACCGGCCTCGGTGAAGGCGAAGACCTTGTCGATGACGGGCCGCAGGCGGTGCTGCGAGACGGCGCGCAGCATGGCTTCGAGATGGGTCCGGTTGCCCACGAACAAACGGCTGATGGTGGCGAGGCTACGCTGGTAGAGTGCCGCCGGCAGCTGGATCGATCCGCCTTTCGCATCCTGCAGCGTCAAGAGCACGATGTGCCCGTAAAGCGTGCTGGCGATCAGTGACTGCGCGAAAGTCGCCGGGCCACCGGTCTCGACGACGAGATCGATGCCGCCGGTCTGGTCGCGGACGGCCGCGCCCCATTGCGGCATATCCGATGTCGAAATCACCAGGTCGGCGCCCAACGCCCGCAGCCTGTCGGCTTTCTCGCCGCGCGAGGTGACGGCGGCGACACGGCAGCCGAGCAGCTTGGCGAACTGCAATGCAAACAGCGAGACGCCGCCCGAGCCGATGACCAGAACCCATTGGCCGGGCTTCGGAATTCCGGCGCCCGTCACCGCGTTCCAGGCAGTCAGGCCAGCGCAGGTCAGCGTCGCCGCTTCATGCCAGTCGAGATGATCGGGCAAGCGCAGCGCCCATTGTTCGTCGAGAACCGCGTAGTCCGCCAGCATGCCGTCCAGCGTGCAGCCGAGCTGATCGATGAGCCCCGCATGGATGCGGCCATCGATCCAGCGCGCGAAATAGCTGCCGGTGACACGGTCGCCGACGGCAAAGCGGGTGACGGCATCGCCGATGGCGACAATGTCACCGACCCCGTCGCTCAGCGGAACGACGCCTTGGCGCGGCGGCAGCGGATAGGTGCCGTTGAGGATCATTGCATCGCGCCGGTTGAGCGAGGTGGCGCGAACGCGTACCATGATCTCATGCGGTTTGGGCTCCGGCTGCGCCGCGTCGCGCATCATCAGGGATTCGGCCCCAGATCCTTCGAGACGGTAGCTTCGCATGTCGTTCCTCTCAAGAAATATATAGACTGATCTACATATTATGTAGACCGATTGTCATATTCTGCGCAAGGCCTATAATGATTCCTCCTGACAGAGGTTGACATGGCCAACGACACCCGCACCCGCATACTCGAGACGACTGGGCTGCTGCTCAGGCAGCGCGGCTATCACGGCACCTCGCTCAACGACATATTGAGCGCCAGCGGCGCCCCGCGGGGCTCGCTCTATTTTCATTTTCCCGGCGGCAAGGACCAACTGGTCATCGAGGTGACGCGCGCCAGCGTTGCTGACGTGACGAAGAGGCTGGGCGAAGCGCTGGCTGCCGAAAAGGATCCGGCGGTGGCCGTCCATCATATCTACCAGTCGGTGGGGCGCATGCTGGAGGACAACGAGTTTTCGCTGGGCTGTCCGATCGCGCCCGTCGTGCTGGACGCGCCGACCGACGTGCCGGAACTGGTGGAATTGTGCCGCTCGGCTTTCGAGCAATGGATCAGCCTGCTGCGGGACGCCTTCGTCAGGGCAGGGGTGCCCGAGCGCCGCGCCCAGGCTTTGGCGCTGCTGGTCGAATCGTCACTGGAAGGGCTGATGGTGATCGCCCGCGCTACCCGCGACCGCGCCCCGGTGCAGGCGGTGGCCGACGAAGTCGCTGCGCTGATCGAAGCCGCTGTGCTTGCCGGGAAGGTAAAGCAACGCGCCGATGCCGCCGTCTGAGGACCGAAAGAGGCGCGGCGATAGAAGCTCGCGCCAAACAAAAAGGGCGGCATCGCTGCCGCCCTTTCCGTAGCTGAAAGCTGATGGAAGCGTGGATTAGAAATCCATACCGCCCATACCGCCCATGCCGCCGCCCATGCCGCCAGGCATGCCGCCGCCGCCAGCCGACTCCTTCTTCGGAGCCTCCGCGATCATGGCTTCGGTGGTGACGAGCAGGCCGGCGACCGAGGCCGCGTCCTGGAGAGCGGTGCGAACGACCTTGACCGGATCGACGATACCCATGGCGATCATGTCGCCATATTCGCCGGTCTGGGCGTTGTAGCCGAAGGTCAAGCCCTTGTTCTCAAGGATCTTGCCGGCAACAATCGATGCTTCCGCACCGGCGTTGGCCGCGATCTGGCGGGCCGGAGCCTGCAGCGCACGACGGACGATGTTGATGCCGGCGGCCTGGTCGGCGTTGACGCCGGTGGCCTTGATGTTGGCCGAAGCGCGCAGCAGGGCTACGCCACCACCAGCAACGATGCCTTCTTCGACGGCCGCGCGGGTCGCGTTGAGGGCGTCATCGACGCGGTCCTTCTTTTCCTTGACTTCGACTTCCGTCGCACCGCCGACGCGGATCACCGCAACGC
>NZ_RZRU01000023.1 GCF_003997495.1 Mesorhizobium sp. M7A.F.Ca.US.008.03.1.1
CCCCTATATTTACGTCGCCACATCAGTGTTTGCCTATCCTGCTAAGGTTGCGCCCAGTCGCTTGGAAATCGAAACAATCCAGGCTCGCAACTCGGGACCAAAAGGCTTCTCCAGAATGGCCCGATCCCAAGCCAAAAAATAAGGTTCCGGCAGCCTGATCCGCTTGTTGAACGGAGCGAC
Source organism: Mesorhizobium sp. M7A.F.Ca.US.008.03.1.1 (assembly GCF_003997495.1). Taxonomy (GTDB): domain Bacteria; phylum Pseudomonadota; class Alphaproteobacteria; order Rhizobiales; family Rhizobiaceae; genus Mesorhizobium. The sequence goes on from NZ_RZRU01000023.1 coordinate 181, forward strand.
GAGCCTGCCCGACGCAATATCGTCGGCAGCCATCGACAGTTGCGCCAGCACAAAGCCCCTTCCGTTGGCCGCGGCATCGATCGCCGCGCTCGATAAGGAAAAGGCCACTTCGCCGGATGTTCTGCGGTGCACCGCGCCGATGCTTGCGGCCCATTCCGCCCATGTCGGCGGCGAGCGGTGGTCACGAGCCCACTCGATCCTGAGAAGCGGCAGGTCGAGAATATCGGCGGGCTTGTTGATAGGATGTTTCGCCAACAGCGTCGGCGCGCAGGCCGGCACCACCCAATCGGTAAACAGTTCGGTGTAGTCCTCGAAGTCGCGATATTTGGTGCCGTAGGAAATACGAAAGTCGACTTGTTCGGCGCCCAGCCGGGGCTCTGTCTCGGCCCCCACCAGCCGCACAGTCGCGCCCGGGTGGTCGATCTGCCAATCCAGGAGCTGCGGGCCGATCCATTTGCTGGCGAGCGACGGCAGGCAGGAGATGGTCAAAGTGTCCGCGGATCGGGCCCGTTCGATGAGATCCTGGGCCTCGCGAATGTGTTCGAAGCCGACGGAAACCGCTGCGAAGTAAACCCGGCCCAGCGCCGTAAGGGCGACACTTCTGCCGCGCCGTTCCAAAAGCCTCGCGTCCAGGGCGTCTTCGGCCTTGCGGATTTGCTGACTGACCGCGCCGACGGAGACGCCGAGCTCGTTGGCCGCCGCCGTCACGCTCCCACGCCTGCCGAAAGCCTCGAAGGCCTGTATCGCACGTAGCGGAGGCGTCTTGTTCACCTGGGCAACGATCCTGGGGTCATCTTGATTTAGTTTTTCTAAAATAGAACGCAGATGCAAGCCCTATGTCGTCCCGGGCTCGCAAGATATTCGTTTAGGCGTTCACAAGCTTGGGAGGACGCCATGTTTCTTCGAAATTGTTGGTACGTTGCGGCATGGGACCACGAGGTCACGGACCAGCTGAAGCCCACTCGAATCCTTGGCGAAGATATCGTCCTCTATCGCCGCAGGGATGGTGCTGTGGCGGCGCTTGAAGATGCATGCCCTCACCGCAAGCTGCCGCTATCCATGGGCCGCATCAAGGGCGACACGGTCGAGTGCGGCTATCACGGTCTGACTTTTGACAGCACGGGAACCTGCACGCGTGTGCCCGGTGCTGAAAAGATACCGCATGTTGCATGCGTTCGTTCCTATCCGATTGCCGAACGATACGGACTGCTCTGGATATGGATGGGCGAAGCGGACAAGGCGGATTCGGCTCTGATTTTCGATGTCGATCACTGGGGTGATCCGGCATGGGGCGTCAATCGCGGCGAGTCCATGATGCTCGATTGCAATTATCTCTACATGACCGACAACCTGCTCGATCCTTCCCATGTGTCGTGGGTACACCAATCGTCGTTCGGTGGTGTCCAGGCAATGGAGGATGCGCCGCTCGAAACCACGGTGGGTACAGACGGCGTGACCGTGTGGCGCTGGGTGGTCGATGCCGCGCCGGCGCCCTTCTATGCGCCTTTCCTCAAATTCTCCGGAAAGTGCGACCGCAAGCAGCACTACGAGGTGCGTTACCCCTCCAACGCCATCATCAAGGCGATCTTCGTGCCGGCCCGCACCGGCGGCGAGGGCAAGCCGCTGCACGAGGACGTGTTCCTCATGGACAGCTACAATTTCATGACGCCGGTCGATGAGAACCAGACGAAATATTACTGGTTCCAGATGCGCAATTTCGCCCCTGACGACCTGGAGGTCTCGCGTCAGTTCGCCACCTCCGTGCGCGGTGCCTTCGACGAGGACCGCACCGTGCTCAACGCCGTGCACAAAGGCATGGCCAACAAGCGCACGCCCAATCTCGATCTCAAGATCGATGTCGGGCCGCTGCGCTTTCGCCGCAACCTGGCCAAGCTGATCGCCAGCGAGAGCCAGCAATTGGCAGCTGCCGAATGAACGCATTCACCGCTCGCGACACCGTCGCAAGAAGCGGGTTTCGCGACCTGAGAGTGGTCTCGAAGGTGCGCGAAAGCACCATCATCACGTCGTTCCACATGGAGCCGGTCAATCCACGGGACTGGCGCGATTTCGAACCGGGCCAGTTCCTGGTGTTCAAGATACCCGTGCCGCAGGCGGCCGGCGAAAAGGGATATGTGCTGCGCAACTACAGCGTTTCCTGTTCTCCGGCCAGCAAGGGTCGCTACCGGATCAGCGTGAAACGGGAAGCAGCAGCCGCGCCTGGCCTGCCTGACGGGATAAGCTCATGCTTCCTGCATGACCGGATCGACGTCGGCGACGTGCTTCAGGCCGAAGGGCCGCGCGGCGATTTCGTGCTCGACAGGACCAGCAACCGTCCAGTCGTGCTGCTCAGCGGCGGCGTCGGGCTGACGCCGATGGTGTCGATGCTGTATGCGCTGGCTTCGATGCCGGATCGCCGAGCCGTCTTCATCCACGCTTGCGAGAACGGCGACGTGCACGCGTTGCGCGACGAGGTGACCGGCCTGGTCACCACCCGGCCCGGCCTGACTGCGCACTACTGCTACCGGTTCCCGTCCGAGCGCGACAAAGCCGAGCAGCGCTTCCACAGCGAAGGCATGATTTCGCGCGACGTGCTGCAGGGCCTGCTGCCGATCGATGATTATGACTTCTACCTCTGTGGCCCACCGCCGTTCATGCAGGCGATCTACGCCATGCTGCGCGAGCTTGGCGTGCCGAAGTATCGCATTGCCTACGAATTCTTCGGCCCAGCGACGGTGCTTGAGCCCGATGCCATGCGAATTCCCTCAGTTCCGGCGCAGCCGGCAAGGGTCGAGCCGGTCGGGGAGGCAACAACCGTGGAATTCCGGAAGTCGGGCCTGACGGCTGTCTGGGATGGCTCGGCGGCATCTTTGCTCGACTTCGCCGAGAACCAGGGTCTGTTGCCGGAGTTCAGCTGTCGGGCCGGCATCTGCGGCACATGCAAGTCGCGACTGATCTTGGGCGACGTCACCTATTTTGAAGAACCGCTGGATGAGCTTGGGGCAGGTGAAGTGTTGCTGTGCTGCTCCAAGCCGCGTGGATCAGTCGTCCTGGATATTTGACAAGATTGATGCCGCGCGTGGGCGCGGGAAAAGGAAGTCGAGATTTGAAAAAGTCGGTCAAACCAGCGACGAGCCTACCGCTCAATCCGCATATCGCCGCCTTGCCGCCATACAATGCCGGCATGAACATCGCGATGGCGCGGGCGCTGAGTGGCCGCCACGACATCGCCCGGCTGGCCAGCAACGAGAACCCGGACGGGTGTTCTCCCGCGGTCATGGCCGCATTGGCCTCATCATCCTTCGAGCCATGGCGCTATGCCGATCCGGCCTGCACCGCGCTGCGGGCAGCACTTGGCGAAAAACTGGCCGTCGATCCCGGCCTGATCGTTGCCGGCAATGGTTCCGAGGAGATGATCGCCGCAATCTCGCGCGCCGTCCTGGTGCCAGGGGCGTCGGTCGTCACGACGGTGCCGAGCTTCGGCCTGCATGAGATAGAGCCGTTGGCGGCCGGTGCCGATGTCGTCAAGATTCCGATGACCCCCGAAATGGGGTTCGATCTTGCCGCGCTCGAGACGGCGATCGGCGCCCAGCCACGAGCCGTTTTCATATCCTCGCCGTGGAACCCGGTCGGGCCGGGTCTCGACCATTCCAGCCTGCAACGGCTGATCGGCGCCGTGCGGCCCGGCACGCTTCTTGTCCTGGACGAGGCCTATTTCGAATTCGCCGATCCCGGCGCGCCCGACGGCATCGAAATCCTGCGCGACAGCGGCATCGACCATGTGGTGCTGCGGACATTCTCGAAGGCCTATGGCCTGGCGGGTCTGCGCGTTGGCTATGCTGTCTGTTCCGGCCTCGAGCTGGCAAGAGTGATCGCGGCCGCCAAGACGCCCTTCAACGTCAATGCGGCGGCGCAGACCGCCGCCATCGCGGCACTTGATGACGAAGGCTGGATGAAGGCGTCGGCGGGCCGCGTCATGGCCGAGCGAGCGCGCACGGCCGCCGCACTTGCCGGCCTCGGCTTCGGGGTTGCCGAGTCGCAAACAAACTTTCTGTTCTTCGACTGCAAGGGCGACAGTTCCAGCCTTGCCGCCGGTCTCCTGAAGCAGGGGATCATCGTCAAGGCGTGGCGCGAAGCCGGCTACGAACACTATCTGCGCGCCACGATAGGCTTGCCGGCTGACAACGATCGGCTGATTGCAGCGCTTCGCGGATTGACGGGCCGATGAGCAGCCGCGCGTCTTCCAGGCAAACGAACTCAATCGAGCAAGTGGTGCTGTTCCGGGTTGTCGACGCGATCCGCGAGGTCGTTGGCGCCTCGAATGTTCGCACCGGTGACGAAGCCGGGGCGATCGACGATGGTTCGGACGGAACGGATCGCGGCGCCGGCATCGTCGTTGCACCTTCATCAACCAACGAGGTCGCGGCGGTAATACGTATCTGCCGTCAGAACGAGATTCCCATCGTGCCGCAAGGCGGGAAGACCGGTCTGGTCGGCGGCAGCGTTTCGCGGCCGGGCGAGATCGTTCTTTCCCTGGTACGCATGAACCGCATCGAGCGGCTTGATCCGCTCGAACGCGTGGCCGTAGTCGGTGCCGGCGTTACCCTCGAAGCCCTGCAGATGGCCGCGCTCGAACACCGGCTGGAACCGGGCATCGACCTTGCCGCGCGCGGCTCGGCGACGATCGGCGGTATGGTGTCCACCAATGCCGGGGGCGTGATGGCCTTTCGCCACGGCGTCATGCGCCACCGCGTGCTTGGCCTGGAGGCCGTGCTGGCCGACGGGTCGATCTATTCCGATCTGACCCGGGTGGTGAAGAATTCCGCCGGCTACGATCTGAAGCATCTCTTCATCGGCGCCGAGGGCACGCTTGGCATCGTTACCCGCGTGGTCGTCAAGCTCGACCCTTCGCCGCGAGCCACCGCCACCGCGCTTTTCGGGCTGCCATCTGTCGAAGCGGCTCTGCAAACAATCCGCCTGGCACTTGAATTGGATGCCGGGCATCTGCGCGCGGCGGAGGCGATGTGGACCTCGTATTTCAGTCTGGCCGCCGCCGCACATGAATGGACCGAATCCGGCGTGCCGCTTGACCAGCCGCTGTTCCTGCTGCTGTCGCTTGGCGGCGCGCGCGAAGAGGCGCTGCACGAGGATTTCGAGCGGATCTATTCGGAAGTGATGGAGCGCTACCCCGAAGCCACCGGCATCATCGCCGGTTCGCGGCGGCAAGAGGACGACCTGTGGCGGTTGCGCGAGGACACCGGCGTGCTCTATCGCGCCCATCCCAATGCGCCTTCCTTCGACGTGTCGGTGCCTCTGTCGGAAATTCCGGCCTATCTCGACAGAATCCTGCCCGGGCTCGCCGCGATCGAACCGGGTCTGGCACCCTATGTCTTCGGGCACCTGGCCGATGGGAATCTGCATATCATCCTCAACCGTCGAGGGCCGCTGGCGCCTGACGTGGCGGAGGCTGTCGAGGGCGTCCTGTATCAACAACTGCGGGAGATCGGCGGTTCCTTTTCCGCCGAGCACGGTGTTGGGTCCAAGCGCATCCATTCGCTGCTGGCGACGGCTGACCCGACGAAGCTCGCCATGATGGAGCGGGTGAAACTTGCGCTGGACGATCAGTCGATCATGAACCCCGACAAGGTGCTTGCCTCCGACGCCTGGTTCGTCCGGTCCTCAAATCACCTCCTTTCCGGTAACGAGCGCCGATTGCCACCTCAGAACGCGAGCGATCACAACGATGAATAGTCCTACGGTGGAACGACAGGGAATGAACGGATTGACCGCAACGGCCAGCGGTCCAGTGGGATCGACCATGCGCCACGACGAACCAGCACCAGCCTATGCCCGCGATTTCGCCACCCTTCGCAAGGGATTTCGCGACGCAGCTGAGCGGGCGGGCGCGGAACTGTCTGAATATGTCCATCCGCTGAACGGCCCGGATGGCGAGACGCTGGCGACCGATGTGGCGCTGCTTGGCCACCGCGATGCGCGCAAGCTCATCGTGCTCATCTCCGGCACGCATGGTGTCGAGGGCCCGTTCGGCTCGACCTGCCAGACCGCCTGGCTCGGCCAGAAGAACCTGCGGCGCCTGCCCGGCGACACCGCGATCCTTGCCATTCACCTTATCAATCCCTGGGGCACGGCATGGTCGCGGCGCGTCAACGAGGACAATGTCGACCTCAACCGCAACTTCATCGACTGGTCTTCGAACACTCCGGTCAACAATGGCTATGCGGGCCTACACGACGCCGTGGCCTATCGAGAATGGGAAGGGCCGGGCCGCGTAGCGGCCGACGAGAAGCTCGCGGCTGCGCGCAAGAGGCTTGGGCATGCCGGGCTGGCGGCAATCGTCGAGGCCGGCCAGTATGAGTTCGCCGACGGCATGTTCTATGGCGGTGGTAGCCCGGTCTGGTCGAACCGCACGTTGAACGAAATCCTCAAGACCTTTGCCGGCGCGGCACGCCAGGTCATCGTCTTCGACCTGCATACCGGTGCAGGGCCTTATGGTTACCCGGCTCTGCTTTCGGTTGCGAGCTCCGAGCATGCCGGCCTTGCCTGGGGCAAATCCATCTTCGGGCCGGCGCTGGTGACAGTGCTGACCGGCCCGGGCGCCAAGACCGGCACCGGCATCGCGGCGACGGCGACAGGCTACGTCTCCGACGCCGTCCGCAAGGCAATGCCAAGCGCGCGCGTGCTGCCGCTTGTTGTCGAATGCGGAACGCTGGACGGGCCCGCCGTCATGGAGGCGGTGCAGGCAGACAACTGGCTGCACCTTTTCGGCAAGATCGAATCGCCTCTGGGCAAGCGGATCCAGGGCACGCTGCGCGCTGCCTTCCTCCCGGATGACCCGGACTGGCAACGCACCTGCCTGTCCAGCAGCCTGCGCTATTTTGACCGTGCGCTGGCGGATTTACGCACTGTCGAGATAACCCAGGACGCGGCCATCGGCGGCGAACAGACGCTGCCAACCGTCCTGGCTGTGGTGGCCGATCCGGCGCCCGCAGACGGGGCGAAGATCGCCACGCCGGCAGTGCAGATCGACGAGCTTCACAAGAGCTTCGGCTCGCTTCTGGTGTTGAAGGGCGTCAATCTCACCGCCCATGCCGGCGAGGTCATTTCCATGATCGGCTCGTCGGGCTCGGGCAAGAGCACGTTCCTGCGCTGCATCAATCTTCTGGAACAACCGGATGGCGGCAAGGTCGCCATCGACGGGGAGCTCATCAAGATGAAGCCGTTGTCGAACGGCCGTCTCGGGCCAGCCGACATGGCACAGGTTGAACGCATTCGCGCCCGCGTCGGCATGGTGTTCCAGAACTTCAATCTTTGGCCGCACATGACGGTGGTGGAGAACATCGTCGAAGCGCCCAGGCATGTGCTGAAGGAGCCTCGCGAGAAGGCCATCGAACATGCGCACGCCCTGTTGAAGAAGGTCGGGCTCGCCGACAAGCACGCCCATTATCCCGGCCAGTTGTCTGGTGGCCAGCAGCAACGGGCGGCGATCGCCCGCACACTGGCGATGCGGCCCAAGGTCATCCTCTTCGACGAACCGACATCGGCGCTCGATCCCGAGCTGGTCGGCGAGGTGCTGCGGGTGATCCGCCAACTGGCGGAGGAAGGCAACACCATGATTCTCGTGACGCATGAGATGCAGTTCGCGCGCGAGGTCTCCCACAAGGTTCTGTTTCTCCACCAGGGAAAGGTGGAGGAAGAGGGTGCACCCGCGGAGCTGTTCGGCAGCCCGCGCTCGGAGCGTCTGCGCCAATTCCTGGCCCGGACACTGTGAGGCAAGCCCGCATCCTCGAAGCGTCCGGTTCGGACCGGACAAACGGCAATGAAGATCAACAAAAGGGGAACTAGCATGAAACTGAAAGTCTTGACGCTGCTCGCATGTCTCGCGGGAAGCATGGGAAGCGCATTGGCGGCCGAAGGCGAGCTGTCGATAGGCACGGAAGGCGCCTACCCGCCATGGAGCATGTCCGACGCCAATGGCAACGTAACCGGCTTCGACGCCGATGTCGGCGCGTTGCTGTGCACCAAACTTGGCGTGACGTGCCATTTCGTCGTGCAGGCGTTCGATGGGTTGATCCCTGCACTGAAGGCCAAGCGCTTCGACGTCATCATCTCGGGCATGTCGATCACCGCCGATCGCAAGAAGGAGATCAATTTCAGCGTCGGCTACGCCGAACTGGCCAACACGTTCGTCGCTGCGAAGGGTTCTGATCTGGCAGCCATCACCGATGTCGACACACTGCTGAAATCGTTGGATGGCAAGAAGGTCGGCGTGCAAGCCGGCACAACGCACGCGCATTTTCTCGAGAAGCGTGCCCCTAATGCCGACCTGAAGACATACGATACGCTGGATCAAATGCAGATCGATCTGGCGAGCGGGCGTATCGACACTGCTTTCGCGGACAAATCCGCTTTGCAGGACTTCCTGGACAAGCCGGATGGCAAGAACTTCCAGATGGTCGGCGTTGAGATCAAGAGCACGTTCGATCCGACGCTTGGCGAAGGCATCGGCGTCGGCATCGCGCAGGACAACACCGAGCTCAAGGCCAAGATCGACAAGGCGCTGTGCGAGTTGATCGCGGACGGTTCGGTCGGCAAGGCCAGCCAGAAATGGTTCAAGGCGGACATTTCCCGGCCCTGCAAATAACGCCTTGGAATTCGCGCATGCGCCCGGACCGGCCGGACGCATGCGTCTCATTGGCACGACAGACTAGGGCAACTCAGATGGAATTCGGTCTCTGGCAGGTTTGGGAAGCGGGTTGGGTGACCGCCATCCTGCGTGGCGCGTCGATAACGATCCTGGTGGGTCTCGTCAGCATGACGGCCGGGCTGGTGATCGGCGTTGTCTGCGGCCTGATCAAATGGGCGCGGATATTTCCGCTCTCGCTGCTCGTTGATGCCTATACCTCGCTGGTGCGCGGCGTGCCCGAACTGCTCATCATCTACCTCCTGTTTTTCAGTTCGGTTGAATTCGTGACCAAGGTCGTGACCGCTTTCGGCTATGCCGGTGTCGCGGAGAGCGGCTATGCGTTCGTCATCGCGGTCATCGCCATCGGCGCGATCTCCGGCGCCTATTCGACCGAGGTCGTGCGCGGAGCCCTGGGCGCGATCCCCGATGGGCATATCGAGGCCGCTCGCGCGCTCGGGCTATCGGGCGGCCGGATCTTTCGCCGCATCATCGCGCCGCAGATGCTGCGCATCGCGGTTCCCGGCATCAACAATGTCTGGCAGACCACCATCAAGGATACCGCCCTCGTGTCGGTGGTTGGTCTTCAAGAACTGATGCGCATTTCCTTCATCGGCGCGAATTCCACCCGCCACCCGTTCATCTTCTACCTGATCGCGGCGGTGGTTTATCTAGTCATCACGCTTGTCAGCCAGACCGGGTTCGACGGCATCGAACGCCTGCTCAGGCTGCGGACGAGGAAGTAGCATGATCGATCTCATCCAGCTTGCGGTTCCCGTCCTGCTCAAGGGCCTATGGGTCACGGCGGTGCTGACGTTCATTTCGGTGCTGATCGGCTTCAATCTGGGCCTTGGCCTGGCGCTGATGCGGCTCTCGTCGAACCGCTTCCTGTCAGGCTTCGCCAAATATTATTCCAATGTTTTTCGCGGGACGCCGCTGCTGGTGCAGATTTTCCTCTTCTACTACGGCCTCGGCCAGCTTTCCCTGATCAAGGACAACGCGGTTTTGTGGTGGTTGATCAGTGACGGCGCGCGCTGCGCCGTGCTGGCACTTGCGCTGAACACGGCTGCCTACACGTCCGAGATACTGCGCGGCGGATTGATGTCGGTTCCGGTTGGCCTCGTCGAAGCGGCCCAGGCATGCGGCATGTCGCGCATGCTGCGGTTTCGGCGCATCGAGTTTCCGCTCGCCATCCGCCAGGCGCTGCCGGCTTATGGCAATGAGCTCATCCTGGTCGTCAAGGGGACCAGCCTTGCCTCGACGATCACGGTGCTCGAGATCACCGGCTACGCCAAGCGGCTGATGAGCCAGACCTTCGCGATCTTCGAGATTTTCGCCATTGCCGGCGTGCTCTACCTCGTCATCAATCTGCTGCTGATCGGGATCATCCGCGCCATAGAGCGCTTTCTCATGCGTCACGAGACCTCCTCTGTCCGATATCTGGCGGCGCCGCAACCAAATCGATCGACCGTGGGTTCGTGACGCCCCTGCTAAGTAAGATAGAGCGATCCGAAAACAAACGGTCCGCTCAAGCACAAACTCGAACTGAACTTCGCTGTCGGGGAGGTCCGCTTTCAGGCGGCGGCTACGGCCGATCTACGAATGGAAGAAGGCCCACTCGAGTTTTCCGGGGCCATAAAGAGGGGCAAAGCGGTAACTGACCGCCGCGTGGCTGAAAAGCTCATCGACCGAGCGACTGGTGCTCACTATTCCAGCAGAAGGAAGTGAAGCTCAAGTCGGTCAATTACAACCCGAAAACCTCCAAGAAGGTATCAGATGAAGAGCGAGTCGAGGTTGTCACGCTGGAGATGACCGCGCCACCTGACACCAGTCCATCATTTTCTTCCGACGGGCGGATCGATGGCTTCGCTTTATACCAAGACTGCCGATCGGAACGGCTAGCGATGCAGGCTTCGGAAAAGATCGAGAACGCGCAGCGCCCGCACCAGACAAACGAAGTGCGGGGAAAACCTGAGGAATAGCAATGATTTCAATAGCCAAAAAAATCAAATGGTGCGGTCGAGAAGACTCGAACTTCCACGGGTTGCCCCACAGCGACCTCAACGCTGCGCGTCTACCAATTCCGCCACGACCGCACGTGGTAGAGCCGGAACCGACCGGCTCGCGGCGTGTAGCAAATCGTTTCCGGCGAAACAAGTGCACGGCAAGCAATAATGTCAGGCGATTGGCATAATGCTCCACAGGGCCCGAATGCAGCGCCGGAACTGGACGTTTGCGCCTGATATCGCCATATGGAAGGCAAGTTGATGTCACCCAAAGGTGCGAGGCGGTTTTGGGACGCGACATGCATAAGCGAAAAGACGATACGACATGCCCGAACGCAGCCAGATCGCCACGTCGTTCCTGCCGCTCCCCGGTTCAGCACCGGTCGAATGGCTGATCGAGCCCGGCCTCACCGCCTATCCGGATGCGCTTGTCTTCATGGAGGCGCGCGCCGAGGCGATCCGCAGCGGGGCTGCCGGCGAAATGGTCTGGCTGGTCGAACACCCGCCGCTCTACACGGCCGGCACCAGCGCCCGCGGCGAGGATCTGATCGACGCCAGCCGCTTCCCGGTGTTCGCGGCCGGCCGCGGCGGCGAATACACCTATCATGGGCCGGGCCAGCGGGTCGCTTACGTCATGCTTGACCTGAAGCGGCGGCGCGAGGACGTCCGCGCCTTCGTCGCGGCGCTCGAACAGTGGATCATCGGCACGCTCGTCGCCTTCAATGTGCGGGGCGAGCGCCGCGAGGACCGGGTCGGCGTCTGGGTCGTGCGGCCGGATCGCCCTGCCCTGCCGGACGGCTCGCCGGCGGAGGACAAGATCGCGGCCATAGGCATTCGGCTGCGGCGCTGGGTGAGCTTCCACGGCATCGCCATCAATGTCGAGCCCGATCTCGACCATTTCAGCGGCATCGTGCCCTGCGGCGTGCAGGACCACGGCGTCACCAGCCTCGTCGACCTCGGCCTTCCCCTGACCATGGCCGATCTTGATCTGGCGCTGAAATCCGCCTTCGAGGATGTGTTCGGTCCCGCCACGATCTTGCCTGCCGAAGCCGAGCGCAAGGCCGGCTGATTCTTCCTGATCCGGTACGGCTCAAGGTGTCGAGAGTCAGGTCAGGCCGGCATCACCTGAATATCAACACACCTTAGATGAGCTGGGCGGAGGCCCACAACACGCCATAGCCATGGATGGCGAACACTGCCAGCAGCGCCGCCGCCATGGCGAGCCGGTCGACGGTGCGGATCGGCTTTAGCTCGTAGCGCGGCTTGACGCCGCTGCTCATCGTCAGCAGGCTGAGGATCGAAAACACCGCTCCCGTCGCGAGCAGGAAGTTGGAGGAAAAGCCGGCCTGCCAGCCGACAGCCAGGAAAGCCGAGAGCAGGAAAAACGAGGCCAGCGCCAGCGCGACCGGTCCCGGACAGATCTGGCGCAGCACCTGGCCGCCGTCGAATTTCCACACCGGCACCAGATTGGCGATGTTGAACAGGGCGGCGAAGCCGGCCAGCGTCGCCAGCAGGCCAGCTGCCAGCCGATGTCCTTCCGCGCCGGCAAAGGTGCTGGCGGCGATCACAACCGGCACCAGGAATGCGGAGAAGCCGGCGCCCATCAAAGCCACGAAGGCCACTTCGAAACGGCTGTCATAGGGCCGTCCGCCAATGGCGATACCACCAAGCAGCGGGATGAAGATCATTCGCGCCCGGTTGTGGCCCATCAGGCGGAATGCCGCCATGTGGCCGAGTTCGTGCAAGGCGACGACCGATGTGAGGATCGCGGCCAGCGCCAGGCCGCCGAGGTGAAGGCCGAAGAATGGCCACAGGATCAGCGCCGAAAGCCCGGCAAAGCCGACCTGGCTGAGCGGATGCTCGAACCAGCCGCCCTTGCGATACTTTCCGGTCCGCGCCCAGCGCTGCAGCTTGGAGAGTTCGCGGCGCAGGGCGAAATAGCGGAACACCAGGAAGGCGACGCCGCGATAGCGATCCGTCTGGCTGAGGGTCACCCGCGTACCGTTGCCTTCGGAAACGAGTTCAGCGGTCTCGCGAAAATCCTTCCAGAACGAAGCGTCGAGCGCCGTATCCTCGATGACACGCATCGAGAAGCGGCTGCCTTCGACGACGTCTTCAAACCGCGACCTACGTTCGATCGGCTTGCCATCGCGTCCTTCCCACGACAGCGTGATGCGGACCACGCCCTCGCCGTCCGGCGCCTCGGCGGAAAGGATCTCACCGGACCAGCCAGCATCGCTGCCGAGCGGCCATAGCGCCTGCCAGAGGCGAAGACGGTCCATCGCCACCAGACGGGTCAGCCGCACCGTGCGCAAACCAAGCGGCACGGTCATCAACAGAAAGATCAGCCCGAGATTGCTGGCCACCAGAATGGCCGTGACTATGGGCGACACCTGGACGTTGCTCCCTGCCTTGCCGGCGTACCCTAACGTCGCGACGGCAAGAAAAGCTTAACGGCGGAGCGGGCTTCGACCGCATAGGACCCACGGCGGCGAAAGCCGCCAAATCACATGGCTCCGATCCAGATCGCCATGGAAACGAGAAAGGTGCTCATGCAAACCAGTGAGATGACATCCTGAACCAGATCGGTCATAACTCTCTCCTGTTGTTGATATGTTCGCATTTTGTTCTAATTTTGTTTCAAAGTCAACGGGCACGATCCGCCCGCGTCCGAATTTTTGTGGCGATCAAATCGGCAGGGTTAAGAAAAGGTTGATGGCGAACGATAGTTGCCCAGCGCCGACCAGGGCGCGTCGAGACTCAGGTCACGCCGGCTTCGAACAGCGCCGTGCCCTAAAGCGGCACCACTTTGCCGTCGGCCAGCGTGACACGCCGATCCATGCGCGATGCCAGTTCGTGATTGTGTGTGGCGATCAGCGCCGCGAGGCCCGATTGCTTGACCAGCGCCGCCAGCGCCTCGAACACATAGGACGCGGTGACCGGGTCGAGATTGCCAGTCGGCTCGTCGGCCAGCAGCACCAGCGGCGCATTGGCAACGGCGCGTGCGATGGCGACACGCTGCTGCTCGCCGCCGGAGAGTTCGGACGGCCGGTGCGACGCACGTTTGCCGATCTGCATGTAATCGAGCAGCTGCGCCGCGCGCTCGGCCGCGTCCTTGCGGCTGAGCCCCTTGATGAGCTGCGGCATCATGATGTTTTCCAGCGCCGAGAATTCCGGCAGCAGGTGATGGAACTGGTAGACGAAGCCGACATCGTTGCGGCGTATCGTCGTGCGCTCGTCGTCGGAAAGCCGCCCGCAGGCACGACCGGCCAGGATGACGTCGCCGGCGTCGGGACGCTCCAGCAGGCCGGCAGTGTGCAGCAGCGTTGACTTGCCGGTGCCCGACGGCGCCACCAGCGCCACCATCTCGCCGCGCTTCAGCGAGAAGTCCGCACCGTTCAGGATGGTGAGTTTGCGCGGCCCCTGGACATAGTGCCGCTCGACGCTCTTCAGCTCGATAATGACCTCGGCCACTATTCGTACCTCAAGGCTTCGACCGGATCGAGACGCGCGGCCCGCCATGCCGGGAACACCGTTGCCAGGAAGGACAGGCCGAGCGCCATCAGGACGACATAGGTCGTCTCGCGCGGATCCATCTTCGCCGGCAGCTGGCTGAGGAAATAGAGCTCCGGATTGAACAGCACCTTGCCGGTCATCCATGAGAAGAACTGGCGGATGGATTCGATATTGGTGCAGATCAGCACGCCGAGCAGCACACCGGCAAGCGTGCCGGTCACGCCGATCGCCGCACCCGTCATCAGGAAGATGCGCAGGATGGCGCCGCGCGACGCCCCCATGGTGCGCAGGATGGCGATGTCGTGGCCCTTGTCCTTCACCAGCATGATCAGGCCGGAGATGATGTTCAGCGCCGCCACCAGCACGATCAGCGTCAGGATCATGAACATGACGTTGCGTTCGACCTGCAGGGCGGAGAAAAAGGTCTCGTTGCGCTGTCGCCAGTCGACCATGTCGATAGGCCGCTGCGCCGCCGCCTCCACCTTCGGTTTCAGCGCATCGACATCGTCGGGATTGTCGACATAGATCTCGATCGTCTGCGCCCGCCCGTCCATGTTGAAGTAAAGCTGCGCTTCCGAGAACGGCATGTAGACGATGGAGGTGTCATACTCGGACATGCCGACTTCGAAGATCGCCGCGATCTTGTAGCCCTTCATGCGCGGCGTGGTGCCGATCGGCGTCACGTCGCCGTCGGGCGAAATCAAGGTGATGGTATCGCCAAGCGTCAGGCCGAGATTCTCGGCCATGCGCTTGCCGATGGCAACGCCCTCACCGGAGTCGAAATCGGCGATCGAACCCTGCTTGATGTTGCTGGCAACGATGGCGATCTTGCTCAGATCCTCGCCGCGTATGCCGCGCACCAGCGCTCCGGTTCCGCCGCCGACATTGCCTTGCGCAAGCACCTGGCCATCGATCAGCGGGATGGCGTATTTGACGCCTGCTACACCGTTGATGCGGCTGGCGACCTGCGCATAGTCCTCCAGCGGCGAATCGAGCGGCTGCACGATCAGGTGGCCGTTGACGCCGAGGATGCGCGTCAAAAGCTCCGCCCTGAAACCGTTCATCACCGCCATGACCACGATCAGCGTGGCGACGCCCAGCATGATGCCGAGGAACGAGATCGAGGCGATCACCGAGATCACCGTCTCCTTGCGCCGCGAGCGCAGATAGCGCCAGGCGACCATGCGCTCGAAGATGGAAAAGGGTCCGGCGCCGACCGATCTTGCCGCCACCGCCTCGCTCATGCGGCGACACCGAAGCGCTTTTTCGCGTCCGCGATCGGCAGCGTCTCGCGCTCGCCGGTCTTGCGATTCTTGATCTCGATCTCGCCGGCGGCGACACCACGCGGCCCGACGATCACTTGCCAGGGAAGGCCGATCAGATCGGCGGTGGCGAACTTGCCGCCGGGCCGCTGATCGGTGTCGTCGTAGAGCACGTCCTTGCCGGCGGCGACGAAAGCGGCATGCAGCTCGTCGCAGACGCGGTCGCACTCGGCGTCGCCCGCCTTCATGTTGATCAGCCCGATGTCGAACGGCGCCACCGCCTCCGGCCAGATGATGCCGTTGTCGTCATGGCTGGCTTCGATGATCGCCGCGACCAGCCGCGACGGACCGATGCCGTAGGAACCGCCGGAGACGAAATGATCCTTGCCGTCGGGTCCGGTCACCTTGGCACCCATGGGCTTCGAATATTTGTCACCGAAATGGAAGATGTGGCCGACCTCGATGCCGCGCGCCGAGACCTTGTCGCTCTCGCCGATCTTCTCCCACGCCGCCTCGTCATGCATCTCGTCGGTGGCCGCGTAGGGCGTCGTCCATGTCTTGACGATGTCGGCGATCTCGGCGTCGTTGGCAAAATCGGTGTTGGCGCCGGGCACATCGAGCGAAAGATAGTCGCGGTGGCAGTAGACCTGGCTCTCGCCGGTGTCGGCCAGGATGATGAATTCGTGGCTGAGATCGCCGCCGATCGGCCCGGTGTCGGCCCGCATCGGTATTGCCTGCAGCCCCATGCGCGTAAAAGTCCGGAGATAGGATACGAACATCCTGTTGTAGGCCGCCCTGGCGCCCTCGAAGTCGAGGTCGAAGGAATAGGCGTCCTTCATCAGGAACTCGCGCGAACGCATGACGCCGAAGCGCGGCCGCACTTCGTCGCGGAACTTCCACTGGATGTGGTAGAGATTGAGCGGCAGGTCCTTGTAGGACTTCACATAGGCGCGGACGATCTCGGTGACCACTTCCTCATTGGTCGGGCCGTAGAGCATGTCGCGATCCTGCCGGTCCTTGATGCGCAGCATCTCCTTGCCGTAGTCGTCATAGCGGCCGCTTTCGCGCCACAGATCGGCCGACTGGATGGTCGGCATCAGGATTTCCAGCGCACCGGCGCGATTCTGCTCCTCGCGAATGATGCGGCAGACCTTGTCCAGAACCCGCTTGCCGAGTGGCAGCCATGAGAAACTGCCCTGCCCCTGCTGGCGGATCATGCCGGCGCGCAGCATCAGCCGGTGCGAGACGATCTCGGCCTCGCGCGGATTTTCTTTGAGGATAGGCAGGAAATAGCGCGACAAACGCATGACTGATCCGTGAGTGAGGAGGGCCGCGTCAGAATCGGCGCGACTTTGGCTTGCTTGACCCGGCTTCATAGCCATTTCAAGGCGGAATGGGAACCCGGACGCTTGGGCCCGAAAAGCGGAATCGATTTTCAAAAAGCATGGGGTAGCGGGGATCGGAAGCGTCGCACCGTCCTTCGCCGTCCGGAAGACCCACGGCGCTGCAAGGCCTCCCGGTCACTGCGCGCGTGTTGATGATCGTTCGCCAAGCAACGCCTGCCACACTATTGTGCAGTGCAGCACGAGAATGCCCGTTTCAAGGCAAAATTCTTCGTGACATTTTCATTCGCCTTAGGCTAATGTACCTCGATAACCGAGAGGGTAGAAAAAAATCTGCTCTCCTACGCGGTCAAAGTCTTGGGAGGATGCGATCTAGGCGCGGTTACTCGCTGCCGCCGGAAACCGGAAACAGATCGGACGCGTTTAAATTGCAAGGCCTCGTGCCTTGCATTTTTTTTGTGCAATCATCTGCTTAGCGCAACGCGTTGCCAAACCACCTTACCTAGCGTCAGCGCTCGTCCGGCCGCAAAACGGCACGGCATTCCTGTCTGGGAACCAAGCTGTTCCGACGGATGAAAACGTCTTGCCGGACAATCTTCTTGGGCCGGACAATCTTCTTGGGCCGGACCGTCTATTTGGCTGGGGTTTGGCTGAATTCCGGCACGATGTGCGGGATGTCGTTGAGGCTGTATCCCAGCCCATGCGTCAGGCCATAGAAAATGCCCATCAGGATCGCGGTGGCGATGGTGGTGCGGATCACGGCGCGCAGCATGTGAGGCCCACGCGGCGCGCTCGGAACCGTGCCGAGCGTCACGTCACGATCGTCGTCCTGCGTCCTCACGCTGAACGGCAGCACGGCGAACAGCACCACCCACCAGGTCGCGAAAAACAGGGCGGTGAACGAAACCCAACTCATGATTGCTCCAGTTCGATCAGCGTTCCGAAGAAATCCTTCGGATGCAGGAACAGCACCGGCTTGCCGTGCGCGCCGATCTTCGGATTGCCGTCGCCCAGCACGCGGGCGCCGGCGGCCTTGAGCTGATCGCGCGCGGCCAGGATGTCGTCGACCTCATAGCAAAGGTGATGCATGCCGCCGGAAGGGTTCTTCTCCAGGAAGGCGGCGATCGGCGACCCCTCGCCCAGAGGCTCCAGAAGTTCGACCTTGGTGTTGCCGACATTGACGAACACCACCGTCACCCCATGCTCCGGCAGCGCCTGCGGCGCCGTCACTTCCGCGCCGAGCGTGTTGCGATAGGCAGCAACGGCGGCCGCAAGGTCCGGCACGGCAAGTGCGACATGGTTCAGACGTCCGAGCATAGAGCGCTCCGCTTTAGGGGAGTAAGGGAGTAGGGCAGTATGGGAGTAGGGAAAACAAGACAGAAGAAAAGCAACGGCTCACTCCCATACGCCCCTACTGCCCTACTGCCCTACTGCCTTACTCCCCTGTTCGTCACCTTGTGACGAATACAGTCACCAGCGGCTTCTTGCCCCAAGCTTCGTTGGCGGCGCCGCGCACGGCGCGCCGCACTGCTTCTTGCACCAGGTCGAGGTCTTTTCGGCGCTGACGGGGGATCGAGTCCACCGCGCCGATTGCCGCATCGATCATCAGATCTTCCAGCGACTCGCCACGGCCTTCGGCCTCGGCGACGCCGATGGCGACCAGGTCGGGGTCGCCGGCAAGCTCATATTTGTCGTCCAACACGACATTGACCGCGACATGGCCGGCAAAGGACAGCTTGCGCCGGTCGCGGATGCCCATCGCCTGATCGGTGCCGATCAGTCTGCCGTCCTTGTAGATACGGCCGAACGGCACCTGATCCATGATGGTGGCTGGGCCGGGAGCAAGCCTGAGCATGTCGCCGTCGCGCACCTGCGCTACCTGGCCGATGCCCGATGTCGACATCAGCGAGCCCTGCGCCACCAGATGTGCCGCCTCGCCATGCACGGGAACGCCGATCTGCGGGCGCACCCATTCATACATCTTGCGCAATTCGCTGCGCCGCGGATGGCCGGAGACATGCACCAGTGCATCGCCGTCCTCGATGATCTTGACGCCGAGGTCGATGAGACGGTTCTTGATCTCGAGGATCGCCTTCTCGTTGCCGGGAATGGTACGCGAGGAAAACACCACCGTGTCGCCTGCCGTCAGTGACACCGACTTCATCTCTTCGCGCGACAGCTTGGCCAGTGCGGCTAGCGGCTCGCCCTGGCTGCCGGTGCAGATGATCACCAGGTTTTCGCGCGGGATGAAACCAAAATCCTCCTCGGCGATGAACTCCGGCAGACCGTCCATGTAGCCGAGTTCGCCGGCCACATCGATGACCCGCTTCAGCGAACGGCCGAGCACCAGGCACTGGCGTCCGGCATCGCGCGCCGCTTTGGCAATCGAGACGATGCGTCCGACATTGGAGGAGAATGTGGTGACGGCGACACGGCCCTTGGCAGCCTGGATGACGCCCTTGAGGCCCTCGCCCACAGCCACTTCCGAAGGCGACTCGCCTTCGCGCAGCGCATTGGTCGAATCGCAGATCAGTGCCAGAACGCCCTTGTCGCCATAGGCACGGAAACGCGCCTCGTCGGTCTTCGGCCCGATCGTCGGCTCCGGATCGATCTTCCAGTCACCGGTATGGATGACGGTGCCTGCCGGCGAGGTGATCGCCAGCGACATCGGCTCGGGAATCGAGTGCGCGACCGGAATGGCTTCGATCTCGAAGGGGCCGACGGTGAATTTTTCGCCCGCCCGGTAGATCGTGACTGGTATTCTCGGCGCGCCCTGCTCGCCTTGCCGCTTGGCTTCCAGCAGGCCGGCGCTGAACGGCGTCATCCAGACCGGCGCCTTCAGCTTCGGCCATGTGTCGAGCAGCGCGCCATAGTGGTCTTCATGCGCATGCGTGATGATGATGCCGCGCAGATTGGCGAGGTTCTCCTCGATGAAGCGCGTGTCGGGCAGCACCAGGTCGACGCCCGGCAGGCTGGCATCGGGAAAGGTCACCCCGACATCGATGACGATCCATTCGCGCGCATTGGGCGGCCCGTAGCCGTAAAGAGCGAAGTTCATGCCGATCTCGCCGACGCCGCCGAGCGGCACGAAGACGAGTTCGGCGGTTTCCGCTTTCGCCATGATTTTTCCCTTCCTGGCCCTCAGGCCAAGCCTAAAAAGCAATTCCGGGAAAAGTGTGTAACGGTTTTCCCACCGGAATTGCGCAAAAACATACAGTTAGAACCGTTCATGAACGGCCCTATGCCCTGGCCGAAGCGACCGCGCCGAAATGCACATCCCCGGCGGCGATCGTCCGAACCGAACCTTCATCGTCGCGGATCACGAAACGGCAGTCCTCGTCAATGGTCTCAAACACCCCACGCACCACATTACCGTCAATTCTGACAGCAACCTCGCCGCCGAGCCCCGCGGCACGATCAAGCCACCGTCGTCTGACGGCGGCAAGTCCGCGCCCCTCATCCCACAATCGGGCATTCCCGCTCCAGGCATCCGACAGCGCCAGGAACAGTGTTTCCGCATCGCATGCCGCGCCCAGCGCGCTGAGTGATGTTGCGGGATAGGGCAAATCCTCGGGGTACGCCACCACATTGACGCCGATACCGACCGCCACCGCGAAACGACCCCCCTCCAGGATTGCCGATTCCAGCAGGATGCCGGCCAGCTTGGCGCCGGAGGCAAGCACGTCATTTGGCCATTTCAGCTCGAAACGGTTTTTTCCTTCGCTGCCACCGTCGAGGCCGATGGCGATCCGGCCCTTCGGCACCACGGCATCGAGTGCATCGGCCAGCGCCAGCCCGGCGACGAAGCCCAGCGTCGCGGCAAGGCGAAGCTCTGCCTTGGTGATGACCAGCAGCGTCGCCGCGAGGTTGCCTTCGGGGGTTGCCCAGACGCGGCCGCGCCGGCCACGTCCACTTTCCTGCTTCTTGGAAACGACCCACAATTTGCCGGGGTCGCCTGCCCTTGCGTGGTCCAGCGCCAGCGCATTGGTGGAGCCGACGCTCTCATGCGCCTCGAGCCGGAACCCATCCGACGCCGAGGTTGGAGCCAGCCGAAATGCCATGCCGTCTAGAAAAACGTCTTGGCGGCGGCTTCGGCATAGGTGCCGATCGGCCCGCCGATCAGCACATAGAACAGCACGAAGGCGCCGGAGACGCCGAGCACGACACGCAATTCCGTCGCCATCGGCACGAAGCCGCCGACCGGTTCGTCGAACCACATGATCTTGATGATGCGCAGGTAGTAATAGGCGCCCACCACCGAGGCCAGCACGCCGATGATCGCCAGAGCGTAGAGGTTGGCGTTGATGGCGGCGAGGAAGACGTACCATTTCCCCCAGAAGCCGGCGAGCGGCGGAATGCCGGCCAGGGAGAACATAAGGATCGTCAGGATCGTCGCCATGATCGGATTGGTCGACGACAGGCCGGCCAGGTCGCTGATCTGCTCGACATTGCCTTCCTTGCGCCGCATGGCGAGGATGAAGGCGAAAGTGCCGAGCGTCATCACCAGATAGATCAGCATGTAGATGGCAACGCCGCGCACGCCGGCCTGGCTGTTGGCGGCAAGGCCGACCAGCGCGTAGCCCATATGGCCGATCGAGGAATAGGCCATCAGCCGCTTGATGTTGGTCTGGCCGATGGCGGCGAAAGCACCAAGGGCCATCGAGGCGATCGAGATGAAGACGATGATCTGCTGCCAGTCGGAGGCGATCGGCTTGAACGCGCCCATGGTGACGCGCACCATCAGCGCCATCGCCGCCATCTTCGGGGCCGCCGCGAGAAACGCCGTCACCGGCGTCGGCGCGCCCTCATAGACGTCAGGCGTCCACATGTGGAACGGCACCGCCGAAATCTTGAAGGCAAGGCCGGCCAGCACGAAGACGAGGCCGAAGACGAGACCGAGCTGGCGCTCGCCGCTGCCGAGCGCTGACGCGATCTCCTGGAAACCGGTGTTCCCGGTGTAGCCGTAGACCAGGCTGATGCCGTAGAGCAGCATGCCCGACGACAGCGCGCCGAGGACGAAATATTTGAGGCCTGCTTCGGTCGACCGCAGATTGTCGCGATTGATCGCGCACAGCACATAGATCGCCAGCGATTGCAGCTCGAGGCCGAGATAGAGGCCGATCATGCTGTTGGCCGAGATCATCAGCATCATGCCGAGCGTGCAGAGCAGGATCAGCACGGGATATTCGAACTTGTCGAAACGCTCCGCCTTGGCGAAGCGCATCGACATCACCAGCGTCACCGCCGAGCCGATCAGCGCCAGCACCTTCATGAAGCGGCCGAAGGAATCCTGGATGAAGGCATTGCCGTAAGCGCTGCCCTGCCCGGTCCGGAAGATCAGCCAGGCGCCTGCGACCGCCAGCACGGCAACCGCAAGGCCGGTTACGGTGTTGGCCGTGTTGGCGCGCGAATAGGCGCCGACCATCAGCAGCGCGAGCGCGCCGACGGCAAGGATCAGCTCTGGCGTCGAGAGCGACAGGCTGGAGAGAAGGTCCGGCGTCATGGTTCGCAAAACCTCTGGTCAGTTCGCCGCCGCGGTCTGCGCGGCGCCGATGGATGCAGTGACATTGGTGACGAGCGACTTGACCGATTCGGCCGTCGCGTCGAAGACCGGGGCGGGATAGACGCCGAAGAAGATGACCAGCACGACCAGCGGGTAGATGATCACCTTCTCGCGCGGCGACAGGTCGAGCAGGCCCTTCAGGCTGTCCTTGGTCAGTGCCCCGAAGATCACCCGGCGATAGAGCCAGAGCGCGTAGGCGGCCGACAGGATGACGCCGGTGGCGGCGAAGAACGCCACCCAGGTGTTGACCCGGAACACGCCCAGCATGGTCAGGAACTCGCCGACGAAGCCGCTGGTACCGGGCAGGCCGACATTGGCCATGGTGAAGATCAGGAACACCGTGGCGTATTTCGGCATGTTGTTGACCAGGCCGCCATAGGCCGCGATCTCACGTGTGTGCATGCGGTCGTAGATGACACCGACGCACAGGAACAGCGCGCCGGAGACGAGGCCGTGGCTGAGCATCTGGAAGATCGCGCCCTGCACCCCTTCCTGGTTCATGGCGAAGATGCCCATGGTGACGAAGCCCATATGGGCGACCGACGAATAGGCGATCAGCTTCTTCATGTCCTCCTGCATCAGGGCCACCAGCGAGGTGTAGATGATGGCGACGACGGACAGCGCGAAGACCAGCGGCGCGAACATTTCCGACGCCAGCGGGAACATCGGCAAGGAGAAGCGCAGGAAGCCGTACCCGCCCATCTTCAACAGGATGCCGGCCAGGATGACTGAGCCTGCCGTCGGCGCTTCGACGTGCGCGTCGGGCAGCCATGTGTGCACCGGCCACATCGGCATCTTCACCGCGAAGGAGGCGAAGAAGGCAAGCCATAGCCAGGTCTGCATGTTGGCCGGGAAGTTGTGGGTCAGCAGCGTCGGGATGTCGGTTGTGCCGGACTGGAAGAACATCGCCATGATGGCGAGCAGCATCAGCACCGAGCCGGCGAGCGTGTAGAGGAAGAACTTGAACGAGGCGTAGACGCGCCGCTTGCCGCCCCAGACGCCGATGATGATGAACATCGGGATCAGCCCGGCTTCGAAGAAGACGTAGAACAGCACGATGTCCAGCGCGCAGAACACGCCGATCATCAGCGTCTCGAGCAGCAGGAAGGCGATCATGTAGGCCTTGACCCTCTTCTCGATCGATTCCCACGACGCCAGGATGCAGAGCGGCATCAGGAAGGTCGTCAGGATGACGAACAGCATCGAGATGCCGTCGACGCCCATATGGTAGGAAATGCCGGAGTCGAGCCAGGCGACCTTCTCGACGAACTGGAAGCCGGACTGCGAATTGTCGAATCCCGTCCAGATGAACAGCGAGATGATGAACGTGAACGTCGTCGTCAACAGCGCGATGGCGCGGATGTTGCGGCGTGCATTTTCGCTGTCGTCATTGATGAACAGGATAAGCAGCACACCAACCAGCGGCAGGAAGGTGACCAGCGAGAGGATTGGCCAAGCGGTCATCAGAGCATCATCCAGGTGACGAGTGCGGCAACGCCGATCAGCATGGCGAAGGCGTAGTGGTAGAGATAGCCGGTCTGCAGCTTGACGACGCGGTTGGTGACATCGACGACGCGCGCCGAAATACCATCCGGGCCGAGGCCGTCGATGACGGTGCCGTCGCCGGACTTCCACAGGAAATGGCCGAGGCGCTTGGCGGGCCGCACGAACAGGAAGTCGTAGAGCTCGTCGAAATACCACTTGTTGAGCAGGAAGGCATACAGCCCGCGATGCTGCGCGGCCAGGTTGACCGGCATTTCCGGCGAGCGGATGTAGAATTTCCAGGCCAGCGCGAAGCCGATCAGCATGGCGATGAAGGGCGACAGCTCGACCCACAGCGGCAATTCGTGGATCTCGTGCAGGATGTGATTGCCGGGCAGCGTGAACAGCGATGCCTTCCAGAACTCGGTATAGCCCTCACCGATGAACGCGTTGTGGAAGATGACGCCGGCAAACAGCGCACCCGCGGCCAGGATGAACAGCGGCACCAGCATCACAGGCGGCGATTCATGGACGTGATGCATGACCTCATGGCTCGCCCGCGGCTTGCCGTGGAAGGTCATGAAGATCAGCCGCCAGGAGTAGAAGGAGGTGAAGCAGGCGGCGATGACCAAAAGCACGAAGGCCATGCCGGCGACCGAATTGTGGCCGGCAAAGGCGCTCTCGATGATGGCGTCCTTGGAGAAGAAGCCGGCGGTGCCGATGACCGTCACCGGAATACCGACGCCGGTCAGCGCCAGCGTGCCGATCACCATCATCCAGTAGGTGGTCGGAATCAGTTTCCTGAGGCCGCCCATCCTGCGCATGTCCTGCTCGTCCGAGACGGCATGGATGACCGAGCCCGAACCGAGGAACAGCAGCGCCTTGAAGAAGGCATGCGTGAACAGGTGGAAGATCGCCGCGCCATAGGCGCCGACGCCGAGTGCCACGAACATGTAGCCGAGCTGCGAGCAGGTCGAATAGGCGATGACGCGCTTGATGTCGTTCTGGACGAGACCGACAGTTGCCGCGAAAAAGGCGGTGAAGGCACCGATGAAGGTCACCACGGTCAGCGCCGAATGCGACAGTTCGAACAGCGGCGACAACCGGGCCAGCATGAACACGCCGGCCGTCACCATGGTGGCGGCATGGATCAGGGCCGAAACCGGCGTCGGACCTTCCATGGCATCCGGCAGCCAGGTGTGCAGCGGCACCTGCGCCGACTTGCCCATGGCGCCCATGAACAGGAGCAGGCAGACGATCGTCATGGCCGCCTGCTTGTCCAGCGCATGGCCAAGGAAGGTCAGCACGGCGGCACCGTGCGGTGCGCCTTCAGCGGGGATGAACGTCGCCGCATTGGCGAAGATGGTGCCCAGATTGACCGAGCCGAACAGCACGAACACGCCGAAGATGCCGAGCGCGAAGCCGAAGTCACCGACGCGGTTGACGACAAAGGCCTTGATTGCCGCGGCATTGGCCGACGGCTTCTTGTACCAGAAGCCGATCAAGAGGTAGGAGGCGAGGCCCACCCCTTCCCAGCCGAAGAACATCTGCACGAGGTTGTCCGCCGTCACCAGCATCAGCATGGCGAAGGTGAACAGCGACAGATAGGCGAAGAAGCGCGGCCGGTTCGGATCGTGGTGCATGTAGCCGATCGAATAGATGTGGACCAGCGCCGACACGGTGTTGACCACCACCAGCATGACCACCGTCAGCGTGTCGATCCGCAGCGCCCAGGACGCTTCCAGTCCGCCCGACTGGATCCAGCGCAGCACCGGCACGGTGAACACCTCGCCATGGCCGAAACCGACGGTGAAGAAAGCGACCCACGACAGCACAGCCGCGATCACCAGGAAACCCGAGGTGATGTATTCGGATGCCTTGGCGCCGAGCGACGTGCCGAACAGGCCGACGATCAGGAAGCCGAGCAGGGGAAGGAAGACGATGGCCTGATACATGGTGGTTCCGTCAACCCTTCATCATGTTCACGTCTTCGACCGCGATCGAGCCGCGGTTGCGGAAGAAGACGACGAGAATGGCAAGTCCGATGGCGGCTTCGGCCGCCGCGACCGTCAGCACGAACAGCGCGAACACCTGACCGACCAGATCGCCCAGTGCTGCCGAAAAGGCGACGAAGTTGATGTTGACCGCGAGCAGGATCAGTTCGACCGACATCAGGATGACGATGACGTTCTTGCGGTTCAGGAAGATGCCGAACACGCCGAGCGTGAACAGAACAGCCGATACGGTCAGATAATGTGCGATGCCAACAACCATCTCAGAGTCCCTCGCCTGTCTTGACCTTGCGGATTTCCATGCCGGTCGCCGGCGTGCGGCCGACCTGGGCTGCGATCGACTGTCGCTTGACGCCTGGCTTATGGCGCAGCGTCAGCACGATGGCGCCGATCATGGCGACCAGCAGCACGAGGCCCGAAATCTGGAAATAATAGAGGTAGTCGGTATACAGGATGTCGCCGAGCGCGGCGGTATTGGTCCGCGCGGCGAGATCCGGAATGGGCTTGGAGACCGTCGAGGCGAGCTGCGGCGCGAAAGTGTAGCCGCCGAGCACGACGATCAGCTCGGCCGCCAGAATCAGCCCGACCAGCGCGCCGATCGGCGCATATTGCAGGGCGCCGCTCTTGAGTTCGGCGAAATCGACGTCGAGCATCATGACGACGAACAGGAACAGAACCATCACCGCGCCGACATAGACGACGAGCAGGATCATCGCCAGGAATTCGGCCCCGGTCAGCATGAACAGGCCGGCGGCGTTGAAGAAGGTCAGGATCAGGAACAGCACCGAATGCACGGGGTTGCGCGACGAAATGACCATGAACGCCGATGCCACCGCGACAAAGGCGAAGAGGTAGAAAAAGGCCGCCTCTAGTCCACTCAACATTGGGGATCCCCCGGGTTCTGTCCGAAACAGGACGCTCGTCCTGCTCGATTTTTGCCACCGCCTCCGGTCGGCAAGTTGTGTCCTTAGACGAGGCCCCTCGCCCCGTCCATGCGTCAAATATCAGCGGTAGGGCGAGTCCAGCGAGATGTTGCGCGCCAGTTCGCGCTCCCACCGGTCGCCATTCGCCAACAGCTTGTCCTTGTCATAGTAGAGTTCCTCGCGCGTCTCCGTCGCGAACTCGAAATTCGGCCCCTCGACGATGGCGTCGACCGGGCAGGCTTCCTGGCAGAAGCCGCAATAGATGCACTTCACCATGTCGATGTCGTAACGCACCGTGCGGCGTGTGCCGTCATTGCGGCGCGGGCCGGCCTCGATGGTGATGGCCTGCGCCGGGCAGATCGCCTCGCACAATTTGCAGGCGATGCAGCGTTCCTCGCCGTTGGGATACCGGCGCAGCGCATGCTCTCCGCGGAAGCGCGGACTGGTCGGCCCCTTCTCGTGCGGATAATTGATCGTCTCCTTCGGCGCGAAGAACTGGCGCATCGACAGGAAGAAGGCGCTGACGAAATCCTGCAGCAGCAGCGATTTGGCGGCTTGGGAAAGAGCGGACATCACGCAAACCCCGTGATCTTGAGGAAGGCCGCGGTGGCGACCACCATGAACAACGAGATCGGCAGGAACACTTTCCAGCCAAGCCGCATCAATTGGTCGTAGCGGTAGCGCGGCACGAAGGCCTTCACCATGGAGATGCCGAAGAAGACGAAGCAGACTTTCAGCACGAACCAGATGACGCCCGGCACCCAGGTGAACGGCGCGAAGTCGAAGGGCGGCAGCCAGCCGCCGAGGAACAGGATGGTGGCCAGCGCGCACATCAGCACGATGGCGACATACTCGCCGAGGAAGAACAAAAGGAACGGCGTCGACGAATATTCGACCATGTGGCCGGCGACCAGTTCCGATTCGGCCTCCACCAGATCGAAAGGCGGGCGGTTCGTCTCGGCCAGTGCCGAGATGAAGAAGATGATGAACATCGGGAACAGTGCCAGCCAGTTCCAGTCGAGGAAGGTGTTGGGCAGGCCAAGCCGCGTACCAATTCCATCATGCTGCGACAGCACGATATCGGTGAGGTTGAGCGAGCCGGCGGTGAGCAGAACGGTGACGATGACGAAGCCGATCGAGACTTCGTAGGACACCATCTGAGCCGCCGAACGCAGCGCGCCCAGGAACGGATATTTCGAGTTCGAGGCCCAGCCGCCCATGATCACGCCATAGACTTCGAGCGAGGAGATGGCGAAGACATAGAGGATGCCGACATTGACGTTGGCGATCGCCCAACCCTGACTGACCGGGATGACCGCCCAGGCCGAAATCGCCAGCACGGCCGAGACCAGCGGCGCCAGCAGGAACACGCCCTTGTTGGCGCCGGACGGGATGACCGGCTCCTTGAAGACGAATTTCAGCAGATCGGCGAAGGCCTGCAGCGTGCCCCAGGGACCGACGACGTTCGGACCGCGGCGCAACTGCACCGCCGCCCAGATCTTGCGGTCGGCGTAGAGGATGTAGGCGACGAAGATCAAAAGCACGACGATCAGCACGACCGACTTCAACAGGATCAGCAGCGCCGGCAGCACGTAGAAAGAGAAGAAAGTGTCCATGCTTATTCCGCCGCCTGCTTGAAGCCGCTCTTGGCCAGTGCCGAGCATTCCGCCATCACGGTCGATGCTCGCGCGATCGGGTTGGTCAGGTAGAAATCCGTCACCGGCGAGGTGAAGGTGCCCTTGTTCAGCCGCCCGCCGAGCTTCGCCACCCCAGCGATGTCCTCGGCATTGCCTGTCGCGACCTGGTCGATACGGGCCAGATGCGGGTATTCGCCATAGAGCTTGGCGCGCAGTTGCGGCAGCGAATCGAACGGCAGCTTCTTGCCCAGCACATCCGACAACGCCCTTAGAATAGCCCAATCCTCGCGCGCCTCGCCCGGCGCGAAGCCGGCGCGGTTGGTCTGCTGCACACGCCCTTCGGTGTTGACATAGGTGGCCGACTTTTCCGTGTAGGCGGCCGCCGGCAGGATGACATTGGCGCGGTGCGCGCCCTGGTCGCCATGCGTGCCGATATAGACGACGAAGGCGCCGCCGGTCTTGGCCATGTCGATCTCGTCGGCGCCGAGCAGGAACAGCAGCTCCATCTCGCCCAGCATGCCGGCGACATCCTTGCCGCCCTCGCCCGGCACGAAGCCGAGATCGAGGCCGCCGACACGTCCGGCCGCATTGTGCAGCACGGCAAAGCCGTTCCAGTCCGCGCGGGCAGCGTTCACGGCGGCGGCGAGCTTGGCCGCCTGGCCGAGCACAGCCGCGCCATCGGCACGCGCCAGCGCGCCCTGGCCGACGATGATCAGCGGATGCGTCGCCTTCTTCAGCACCTGGAAGAACTTGCCATTGCCTTCGGCCAGATCCTTCAGCGAATCCGGTCCGGCGCCCAATTGTTCATAGTCGTAACGCGTGTCGCCGACATCGCCGATGACGCCTACCGGCAGATTGCCGATCCGCCAGCGCTTGCGGATACGGGCGTTGAGCACCGAGGCTTCATAGCGCGGGTTGGCGCCGATGATCAGCACCGCATCGGCCTGCTCGATGCCTTCGATGGTCGGGTTGAAGATGTAGCTCGCACGGCCGAGCGCCGGGTCGAGAGCGGCGCCGTCCTGGCGGCAATCGATATTCTTCGAGCCGAGCGAAGCCATCAGCAGCTTGAGCGCATAGGTCTCCTCGACGGCGGCGAGATCGCCCGCGATAGCGCCGATCTTTTCGGGCGCCGTCTTCGACACCGCGTCCTTGATCGCGGCGAAGGCCTCGGCCCAGCTGGCGGCAACCAGTCTGCCGTCCTTGCGCACATAGGGGCGGTCGAGACGCTGCGTGCGCAGGCCGTCCCAGATAAATCGGGTCTTGTCGGAGATCCACTCCTCGTTCACCGCCTCGTTGACGCGCGGCAGGATGCGCATCACTTCGCGGCCCCGGCTATCGACGCGGATCGCCGAGCCGACCGCATCCATCACGTCGATCGATTCGGTCTTGGTCAGCTCCCACGGCCGCGCCTGGAAAGCGAATGGCTTCGAGGTCAGCGCGCCGACCGGGCAAAGGTCGATGACATTGCCCTGCAGCTCCGAGGTCATCGCCTGTTCGAGATAGGTGGTGATCTCTGCATCCTCGCCACGGCCGATCAGGCCCAGTTCGGAAATGCCGGCGACTTCGGTGGTGAAGCGGACGCAGCGCGTGCAGTGGATGCAGCGGTTCATCACCGTCTTCACCAGCGGTCCGATGTATTTGTCTTCGACCGCGCGCTTGTTCTCGTGATAGCGCGAGGAATCGACGCCGAAGGCCATCGCCTGGTCCTGCAGGTCGCATTCGCCGCCCTGGTCGCAGATCGGGCAATCCAGCGGATGGTTGATCAGCAGGAACTCCATCACGCCTTCCCTGGCCTTCTTGACCATGGGCGTGTTGGTGAAGATTTCCGGCGCCTCGCCATTCGGCCCCGGACGCAGGTCGCGCACGTTCATGGCGCAGGAGGCCTGGGGCTTGGGCGGCCCGCCCTTCACCTCAATCAGGCACATGCGGCAATTGCCGGCGATCGACAGCCGTTCATGGAAGCAGAAGCGCGGCACTTCCGCGCCAGCGTCTTCCGCCGCCTGCAGCAGCGTGTAGTGGTCGGGTACAGTGATCTCTTTCCCGTCGACCTTGAGCTTTGCCATTCGCCTCAAACCCCTGCGGAGTTCCCGCAATCTCTTTTTCCGGACGCGGTCGAGACCACGTCGGGCATTTCATTCACTTCTTGACGGCGAGCGCCGCCGCTTGGGCTGTCCAATCGTCGCGGCCGATGCGGCCGCCGAGCGACAGATAGTCTTCGACCCAGGCAACCTCTTGCGGCGTCCATGCCGCGATCTGGGCATACGTCCAGATACCGAGGCCGTTGAGAACCTTTTCCAGCTTCGGCCCGATGCCCGATATCGCCTTGAGATCCACCGGATTGGCCGGCTTCTCCATAGCCTTGGGCTGCCTGAAATCTTCGGGCATCAGCACATTGCCGGCGCCGCTTGTCGCCGGAGCGGCATTCGCGGCCGGCACGGCAGTGGCGGCTTCCTTGGCGGCAATATCGGTGACCTCCCTGGCGAAGGACTGCGCCTCGGCGATCATGGTTTTCGCCGTCGCCCGCGCCTTGGTGGAGGAAGAGTTCGGATCGTCGAACTGCGCGACGCGCGCCTCGAAATCATCGACGATCGGCTGCAGCAGCCGCTGCGAGGCTTCTGCCGCACCTGAAAGCGCACCCAGCCAGACGCCGAAAGCATGATTGGCGAGCCCGAGGCCAAGCGCCGACATCGCCGCCGCACCCGCCACAGGATGCACGAAAAGGTTGACGGCGCTGGCCATCTCCTTCGGCATCATCCTGGTCAAGTCCTGGTTCATCTTCTCGATCTGGTCCAAATTGGGCATCAGCGGGTTCGAATACGGCGCCATAGAGTTCTCCTGGTCGTTTCTTCGTTCGCCCCGCCCTTCGCTGCGGACTTTCGTCCGCATAAAACGTTCTTCTATTCCGCCGCCACCATCACAGGCTCGGCCCGGTGCGCATTGCGCGAAAACTCATCGATGCGCCGCTCCACTTCGCCGCGGAAATGCCGCATCAGGCCCTGGATCGGCCATGCCGCCGCGTCGCCCAGCGCGCAGATCGTGTGGCCTTCGATCTGCTTGGTGACATCGAGCAGCATATCGATCTCGCGCTTCTGCGCCTCGCCGCGCACCAGCCGTTCCATCACCCGCCACATCCAGCCGGTGCCTTCGCGGCATGGCGTGCACTGGCCGCAGCTCTCGTGCTTGTAGAAATAGGAAAGCCGCGCGATCGCCTTCACGACATCGGTCGACTTGTCCATGACGATGACAGCCGCGGTTCCAAGGCCGGATTTGAGGTCGCGCAAGGCATCGAAATCCATTGGCGCGTCGATGATCTGCTCGGCCGGCACCAACGGCACCGAGGCGCCGCCCGGTATGACCGCCAAAAGATTGTCCCAGCCGCCGCGAATGCCGCCGCAATGCGTCTCGATGAGCTCGCGGAACGGGATCGACATCGCCTCTTCGACCGTGCACGGATTGTTGACGTGGCCGGAGATGCAAAACAGCTTGGTGCCGACATTGTTGGGCCGGCCGAAGGACGAGAACCAGGCCGCACCGCGGCGCAGGATGGTCGGCGCAACCGCGATCGATTCGACATTGTTGACCGTGGTCGGGCAGCCATAGAGGCCGACATTGGCCGGGAACGGCGGCTTCAGCCGGGGCTGGCCCTTCTTGCCTTCGAGGCTTTCGAGGAGCGCTGTCTCCTCGCCGCAGATATAGGCGCCGGCGCCGTGATGCATGTAGACGTCGAAATCGTAGCCGGAGGTGTTGTTCTTGCCGATCAGCTTGGCCTCATAGGCCTCCTCGATCGCGCGCTGCAGTGCCTCGCGCTCGCGGATGAACTCGCCGCGCACATAGATGTAGGCGGCAATTGCGCCCATGGCGAAACCGGCAAGCAGCGCGCCCTCGACCAGTGTGTGCGGGTCGTTGCGCAGGATGTCGCGGTCCTTGCAGGTGCCGGGCTCGGATTCGTCGGCATTGATGACGAGATAGCTCGGCCGGCCATCGCTCTGCTTGGGCATGAACGACCATTTGAGACCCGTCGGGAAGCCGGCGCCGCCGCGGCCGCGCAGGCCCGACGCCTTCATCTCGTTGACGATCCACTCGCGCCCCTTGGCAACGATGCCGGGCGTGTTGTCCCAGGCGCCGCGCGCCATCGCGCCGGCCAAGGACTTGTCGAACAGGCCGTAGATATTGGTGAAGATGCGGTCTTTGTCCTGAAGCATTTTTCGTCCCTCAGACCGGTTTCTTGCCGAAGACGCGGATGTATTCGGCGACGCCACCCTTGGCGAGCGCCTTGGCCTGCTTGACCCAGTCGTCGCGATCGATGCGGCCCTGGAAAGAGAGGTAGCCATCCACCCACTCGCGCTCGGCCTTCTTCCACGACGCGACCTGCGCGAAGGTAAAAATGCCCAGCGTATGCAGGATGCCCTCGATCTTGGGGCCGACGCCGGAGATCAGCTTGAGGTCATCGACCTGTGTCGGTTTAGCGATGCCGGCCGGACGGTTCTTGTCCTCGAGCGACGGTTTGGCCGGCTTGGCTACCGGTACCTTGACCTCCGGCGCCTTGAAGGCGGAGGCCGGCTCGG
The DNA here is from genome assembly GCF_003997495.1 of Mesorhizobium sp. M7A.F.Ca.US.008.03.1.1. Classification (GTDB taxonomy): domain Bacteria; phylum Pseudomonadota; class Alphaproteobacteria; order Rhizobiales; family Rhizobiaceae; genus Mesorhizobium. The sequence continues at coordinate 33,188 of NZ_RZRU01000023.1, forward strand.
CCTTGGTTATTGGACCGTTGCGCTGCTTGGAAACCTGCTCGACTTTGGAGTCTGCCTTGTTGGCATTGGCGGCCGAATGCAGTGGGGCGGCAACGCTCGCCGCCTTTTCAACCGCCGGCGCGACCTTGGTTTTTGAAGGCGTCTTCAACGCCGGGCTGGTTTCAGGGGCGTCGGTCTTCGGCTTGCTGGTGTTGGACGGTGCGACAGGGGCCGCACCCGGCGCCGGCACCGGCGCTGCGATGATCGCGTCGGGCGCCGCCCTGGCGGCCTTGGCTGCCTCCCTGGCTTCCCTTTCGCGGGTCGACTTGAGGATCGCCTTTTCGCTCTTCAGCGTGGTGAGGCCGGAGGCCGGCTCCGAGCCGGTGCGGCCATTCTGCGGCCCCGGTTCCACCGAAGCACCCTTGCCGGCGTCATAGAGATCGATGATTTCAGCCAGGCGTTCCGGCGTCAGATCCTCGAACGTGTCCTTGAAGATCATCACCATCGGCGCGTTGACGCAGGCGCCAAGGCATTCGACCTCTTCCCACGACAAAGTGCCCTTGTCGTTGGTGTGGAACTGATCGTGATGGATCTTGGAGCGGCAGACATCCATCAGCGCTTCCGAACCGCGCAGCATGCAGGGCGTGGTGCCGCAGACCTGTATGTGCGCACGCGTGCCGACCGGATTCAACTGGTACTGCGTGTAGAAGGTCGCGACTTCGAGCCCGCGGATGCGCGGCATGCCGAGCATGTCGGAAATCGTCTCGATCGCCGCCTTGGTCACCCAGCCTTCCTGCTCCTGCGCGATCATCAGAAGCGGGATGATGGCCGACTGTTCGCGGCCCTTCGGGTACTTCTTGATCCATTGCTTCGCCGCTGCCGCATTCGCCCGGTTGAAGGCGAAGGAGGCTGGCTGGACACTGGCTTCTGCGAGACGGCGGACTGACATTTAGCGATCGACCTCACCAAACACGATGTCGAGGGAGCCGAGAACGGCGGTGACGTCGGCCAGCATGTGGCCGCGGCAGAGGAAATCCATCGCCTGCAGATGCGCGAAACCCGGCGCGCGCAGCTTGCAGCGGTAGGGCTTGTTGGAGCCGTCGGAAACCAGATAGACGCCGAATTCGCCCTTCGGCGCCTCGACCGCGGCGTAAACCTCGCCGGCCGGCACGCGATAACCCTCGGTGTACAGCTTGAAGTGATGGATCAGCGCTTCCATCGAGCGCTTCATCGCCTGGCGCTTGGGCGGCACCACCTTGCCGTCGAGATTCGACACCGGGCCGGTGCTTTCCTTGCCGAGCAGGAGATCGACGCACTGGCGCATGATCTTCGCCGACTGGCGCATTTCTTCCATACGCACGAGATAACGGTCGAAGCAGTCGCCGTTCTTGCCGATCGGAATGTCGAAATCCATTTCCGAATAGCATTCATAGGGTTGCGACTTGCGCAGGTCCCAGGCAGCGCCCGAACCGCGCACCATCACGCCCGAAAAGCCCCAGGCCCAGGCATCGGCCAGCGAAACGATGCCGATATCGACATTGCGCTGCTTGAAGATGCGGTTGCCTGTCAGCAGCTGATCGAGGTCGTCGATCGACTTCAGGAACGGGTCGATCCACTTGCCGATGTCCTCGACCAGCTTCTGCGGCAGGTCCTGGTGGACACCACCGGGACGGAAATAGGCGGCATGCATGCGCGAACCGGATGCGCGCTCATAGAACACCATCAGCTTTTCGCGCTCGACGAAGCCCCACAGCGGCGGCGTCAGCGCGCCGACGTCCATAGCCTGCGTCGTCACATTGAGGATGTGCGACATGATGCGGCCGATTTCGCAATAGAGCACGCGGATCAGCTGCCCGCGCTTCGGCACTTCGATGCCGAGCAGGCGCTCGGCGGCGAGCGCGAAGGCGTGCTCCTGGTTCATCGGCGCGCAATAGTCGAGCCGGTCGAGATAAGGGATCGCCTGCAAATAGGTTTTGGCTTCGATCAGCTTTTCGGTGCCGCGATGCAAGAGCCCGATATGCGGATCGACGCGGTCAACGACTTCGCCATCCAGCTCCAGCACTAGGCGCAAAACGCCGTGCGCCGCAGGGTGTTGCGGGCCGAAATTGATGTTGAAGTTACGGACGGAGGTTTCAGCCATTCTGGCGCCTCTGGCGAAGAGTCAGTAGTGAGTAGTGAGTAGTGATCATCAATCTCAATGCCTGCTTCATTCCGCCTGCTTGGCCTGCACCGTTCGAATAAGAGATCTCATCATTTTTCCAATCTCTTCGCATCGCAGCAGCAGCTCAATCTCATTGTCTTTTCGTAGCAGCCCAACCCGGCATGCCAGCAGTACGTGCGTTTCCAACTCTTTCAACGAGCCTTGCGCCATGCGCAAGAACTGAACGAACGAACCTCTGTTTTCCCGGCCGTAGCCCTCCGCGATGTTCGCCGCGATCGAAACCGCCGATCGACGCATCTGAGATGTCATGCCGTAAATCTCATCCCTCGGAAACTCTTTGGTGAAGCGGTAACAATCTTCGGCGAGCGTCATCGCCGATTGCCACACCTTCAAGTCGCGATAGGATTCGATCCGTTGCTCCAATTCTTTCCCTACTGACTACTCACTACTTCCCTACTTACTGGTTCGCCTTCTCGTCACCCGGCAGCACGTAATCCGTACCTTCCCACGGGGACAAAAAATCGAAATTGCGGAATTCCTGCTTGAGCTCGACCGGCTCATAGATGACGCGCTTGGCCTCATCGTCGTAGCGCACTTCGACAAAGCCGGTCAGCGGGAAATCCTTGCGCAGCGGATGGCCTTCGAAACCGTAGTCGGTCAGCAAGCGACGAAGATCGGGATGGCCCGAGAACAGCACGCCGTACAGATCGTAGGTCTCGCGCTCGAACCAGTCGGCGCCAGGGAACACGCCGGTGATCGACGGCACCATGGTTTCCTCGTCGGCCTGCACCTTGACTCGGATGCGCACATTCTGCTTCGGCGACAACAGATGGTAGACGACGTCGAAGCGCTTGGCCCGCGACGGATAGTCGGCGCCGCAGACATCGATGATCGAGATGAATTGGCAGCGCGCATCGTCGCGCAGGAAGGTCATCACCTCGACCAGATCGCGCGGCTCGACATGAACGGTAAGCTCGCCATAGGCAATCGCCGCGTCGTTCACACGGCCGATCAGCTTCTCGCCGAGATAGGTCGACAGTTCGCTCAGGGATGCGGTCATGGATTTACCGTTCGATCGTGCCGGTGCGGCGGATCTTCTTCTGCAGGAGAAGAATGCCGTAGAGCAGCGCTTCGGCGCTCGGCGGGCAGCCGGGCACATAGATGTCGACCGGCACGATGCGGTCGCAGCCGCGCACCACCGAATAGGAATAGTGGTAATAGCCGCCGCCATTGGCGCAGGAGCCCATCGAGATGACGTAGCGCGGCTCCGGCATCTGGTCGTAGACCTTGCGCAGCGCCGGCGCCATCTTGTTGGTCAGCGTTCCGGCCACGATCATGATGTCGGACTGGCGCGGAGACGCGCGCGGCGCAACACCGAAGCGCTCCGAGTCGTAGCGCGGCATCGAAGTGTGGATCATCTCCACCGCGCAGCAGGCGAGACCGAAGGTCATGAACATCAGCGAGCCGCTGCGCGCCCAGGTGATCAGCGCTTCCGTCGAGGTAACGAGAAAGCCCTTGTCGGCCAGTTCGTTGTTGATCTCGAGGAAAAAGGGATCATCCTCCCCCACCGGCCTTCCGGTGTTGGGATCGATGATACCCCTAGGCTTCGGCGCGACGAGGGTGCCTGAACTGTCGTTCAATCCCATTCCAGCGCTCCTTTTTTCCATTCATAGGCAAAGCCGATGGTCAGCACCGCCAAAAACACCATCATCGACCAGAAACCGAGCATGCCGATCTTCGAAAACGACACCGCCCACGGAAACAGGAAGGCCACTTCCAGGTCGAAGATGATGAACAGGATCGACACCAGGTAGAAACGGATGTCGAACTTCATGCGGGCGTCGTCGAACGAGTTGAAACCGCACTCATAGGCGGAAAGCTTTTCGGGATCGGGATTGCGGTAGGCCACCAGGAAGGGCGCGGCCAGCAGCGCCAGGCCGACAACCAGCGCCACGCCTATGAACAGGACGATGGGCAGGTATGAGCTCAAGAGTGCATTCATGCTCGGCTTTCCGTTGGCGCCAATCCACGTTGATTACAGCACCGGACCCTAATGCGGAAGCGTGACAGTTTAACCGCTGAACCGTTTTAAGGGCCTATGCTGCAACGCGGCGAGGGTTAGCGCAGCACTTCCAGCGAAGCAAGTCAAACCTTGTTCAAAACACCGACCTGGATGGCATATCGCGGCAAACTGGTCCGATCCGCTCCTGTTTGATTTCCTTCGTTTGTTACTCCACTTTTCTCTCCTGACATGAATGCCGCCAAAACCCTGCTAGCATGGGTTGGAATCAGCCATTCGACCCTCGGTCAAAACACTTCAAAGTGATGCCTGCATGAAGGAAAAGATCTCGCTCCCCACGGCCCGGCGCATCGCGCTTGCCGCCCAGGGGTTCCTCGATCCCCGCCCGACCGGCACGCCGGACCGCAGGCATCTTGCCCGCACCCTCTCCCGCACCGGCCTGCTGCAGATCGATTCCGTCAGCGCGGTGGTACGCGCTCATTATATGCCGCTCTATTCGCGCCTTGGCCCCTACCCGCTCTCGCTGCTCGACAACGCCGCGGTGACGCGCAAGCGCACGGTGTTCGAATACTGGGCGCACGAGGCGTCCTTCCTGCCGGTCGAGACCTACCCGCTGATGCGCTGGCGCATGCAGCGCGCCGAACGCGGCGATGAAATGTATCTGGGCCTCGCCAAATGGGGCCGCGAGCACGCCGCCTATATCGAGGAGATCTACCGCCAGGTCGCCGAGCGCGGCCCGATCGCCGCTTCCGCGCTGGAAGGCCAGAAAGGTTCGGGCGGCTGGTGGGGCTGGAGCCATGCCAAGCATGCTTTCGAATGGCTGTTCTGGGCCGGGCGCATCACCACGGCGCACCGGCGCGGCTTTGAACGTTTCTATGATCTGCCCGAACGCGTGCTGCCGCAGGCGGTCGTCGATCTGCCGGTGCCGGCCGTCGAGGACGCGCACCGCGAATTGCTGCGCATTTCCGCCCGCGCCCACGGTGTGGCGACATCGGGCGATTTGCGCGATTATTTCCGCCTGTCGCCCGCCGACATGAAAGGCCGGCTGGAGGAACTGGTCGAAACGGGCGAGCTGCTGCCGGTGCGTGTCGAAGGTTGGGACAAACCGGCCTATCTTCATAAAGACGCCCGTCTGCCACGAAAGATCGACGCTCGCGCCTTGTTGGCGCCGTTCGATCCGGTTGTCTTCGAACGCTCGCGCTCGGAGCGGCTGTTCGATTTCCACTACCGCATCGAGATCTACACCCCGGCCGAAAAGCGCCAATTCGGCTACTACGTCCTGCCCTTCCTGCTCGGCGACAGGATCATGGCGCGTGTCGATCTCAAGGCCGATCGCCCGGCAAGCGTGCTACGCGTCCATGCGGCCTATGCTGAGCCCGGTGCGCCGGCCGAAACAGCTGCTCAGCTGTTTGAGGAATTGAAGCAGATGCAAGGTTGGCTCGGGCTCGAGCGCATCGAAGTGATGTCCGCCGGTGACTTGGGTCCGGCGCTGGCCGACCTGACCGTGTCGTAAGCTCGCGTTGACACCGCTGCCCGCAAAAGCCTAAATCCGTTCCAGACGGTCTCTTCTCTTCAACGAGAGGAGCCAAGAGGGAATGCGGTGCGGGACAAAATCCCAAATCCGCGGCTGTCCCCGCAACTGTAAGCGAAGAGCCAAGGCCGAAAGCCACTGGGAGTTCCCGGGAAGGCGGCTACCAAGGCGATGACCCGCGAGCCAGGAGACCTGCCGTCTGCGACTGTAGAATCCGATCGCCCGGCGGGTTTCCGGGCAAGGAGCCCGATCTTTGGACCACGACAGCAGTTCTTCGGCTGGCACAGCGGATATTTCGTCCGGCCATGATGATGCCTTGGCCGGCGTCACCATCATCGTCTGCGCCTCCTGCCGCGATGAAACCGGTTCCGAAACTCATCCCCGCGCCGGCGAATCACTGGCGGACGACACGCGCCGCGCCGCATCCGGCGAAAACATCCGCATCCGCAGCGTTGAATGCCTTGGCAATTGCAAGCGGCGTCTCAGCGCCGCCATTCTGCGCGACGGTTGCTGGAGCTATGTCTTCGGCGACCTGACCGCGACCAGCGGCGCCGACCTCGTCACCGGCGCCAAACTCTTCGCCACTTCGAAGGACGGCCTGATCCCGTGGCGCGGTCGCCCCGATAGCCTCAAGCGCGGCCTCGTTGCCCGCATCCCTCCCCTCGACCTGCTGAAGGACTGACCATGACCGCCCCAGATTCGTCTGCCAACCTCTCCCGCGTTCCCTGCACCGTCGTCACCGGCTTCCTCGGCGCCGGCAAGACGACGCTGGTCCGCCATCTCCTAGAAAACGCCGGCGGCAAGCGCATTGCCATCATCGTCAACGAGTTCGGCGACATCGGCATCGACGGCGAGATCCTGAAGGGATGCGGCATCGACACCTGTCCGGAAGAAAACATCGTCGAACTGGCCAATGGCTGCATCTGCTGCACCGTCGCCGACGATTTCGTGCCGGCGCTCGACAAGATCCTCGCGCTGACGCCGAGGGTCGACCACATCCTGATCGAGACCTCCGGCCTCGCTTTGCCCAAGCCGCTGGTCCAGGCCTTCCAGTGGCCGAGCGTGAAGAGCCGCGTCACAGTCGATGGCGTCATCGCCGTGGTCGACGGGCCGGCGTTGGCCGAGGGTCGCGTCGCCAACGACATGGACGCCTTGCAGGCGCAGCGCGCCCAGGACGAGACACTCGACCACGACGACCCGGTGGAAGAAGTGTTCGAGGATCAGATCGCCTGCGCCGACCTGATCATCCTGTCGAAAAGCGACTTGATGGACGCCGCCGGCACCGCACGCGCCAATGCCATCATTGGCGAACACTCCGCCCGCGCCGTGAAGATCGTGCCGACCTCGCATGGCAAGGTCGATCCCTCCGTGCTGCTCGGGCTCGGTCTGGCCGTCGAGGACGACATCGAGAACCGCAAGTCCCATCATGACGGCGCCTTCGACCATGAGCATGACGACTTCGACACGTTCATCGTCGACATTGCCTCGATCGCCAATCCCGATGAACTGGCAAAGCGTGTCGCCACGGTCGCCGAAGAAGAAAACGTGCTGCGTGTAAAAGGCTTCGTCGAGGTCGGCGGCAAGCCGATGCGGCTCTTGCTGCAGGCCGTCGGGCCGCGCGTCAATCACTACTATGACCGCGCCTGGACGGCGCAGGACGACCGCCGCTCGCGCCTCGTCGTCATCGGCCTGAAGGGGCTGAACCGCCCGGCGATCGAGCGTATACTCGCCGGCTGATTTCGGACACGGGTTGCGATGCACATCCTAACCACGACATCCGCTTCGCTCGACGACCTCGCCGAGCCGGTCGATCTGCGGCAGACGCCGGCGGATATCGTGGCCCTGTCCTTCACCGACAGCGATCTCGCCGGACTGGCGGCGGCGTGGAAGGCCGACGCCGGCCGCCTGCCCTCGATGCGGCTGGCGGCGCTGCGTGACCTGCGCCATCCCATGTCCGTCGATCTCTGGGTGGACAGCATCGCCCGCCACGCCAAGATCATCCTGGTGCGCATCCTCGGCGGCTACGACTGGTGGCGCTACGGCTGCGACCAGCTCGCCTCGACCGCCCGCGAGCGCGGGATCAAACTGGCGCTGCTGCCTGGCGAATGCCGTGACGAGGATCTGCGCCTGATCGAAGCCTCGACGCTGCCGCGCCAAGAGCTCGACGGCCTGCTCGACTATTTCCGCGAGGGCGGCCCGGCCAATATGAGCGCGCTGGTGCACAGGCTTGCGCGGTTGGCGGGGCAGGATGTGGCTGTTGCAGAGCCGGTCAGCGTGCCTAAAGCGGGGTTTTACGAGCCGGGACGCAGCGTCATGGAGAGGCCATACATTTCAAACGTCCACGCTCCTGTCGTTCCCATCCTGTTTTACCGCTCGATGCTGCTGGCCGCCGATGTCGCGCCCATCGACGCCCTCGTTGAAGCGCTGCGGCAGCGCGGCATCAACCCGGTCCCTATCTTCGTCTCCAGCCTCAAGGACCCGGCGTCACTCGTCTTCGTGGAAACAGCGCTGGCCACACTAAATCCAGCCGCGATCATCACCGCGACCGCTTTCGCGTCTGGCGCCGAACCCGGCGTCGAAACCCTGTTCGACCGCGCTGGCGTGCCCGTCTTCCAGGTCATTGTCGCCACCACCCGCCGCGACATCTGGGAGAACAACCAGCGCGGTCTGGCGCCCGCCGACCTTGCCATGCATGTCGTGCTGCCCGAACTCGACGGTCGCATTCTCGCTGGCGCTATTTCCTTCAAGGGTGAGAGCGAGACCGATCCCGGACTTGGCCACCGCGCCTTCGCCAACCGTCCGGAACCGGATCGCGTCGCGCAAGTGGCTGACCGCGTCGCGGCCTTCATCCGTCTGCGGGAGACGCCCCGCGCCAAGCGCAAGCTGGCGATCCTGATCCCCGATTATCCCAGCGCCCCCGGCCGCACCGGCTATGCCGTCGGCCTCGACGTGCCGTCCAGCGTGCTGGCCATGCTGCACGACCTTAGCGAACAGGGCTATGGAGTTGAGGGGATTCCGGAGACGCCGCGGGTGTTGTTGGATTTGCTGGTGCGCAGCAATGATGGGCTGGGGTTGGAAGGCTATCTCGCACATTCCATGGAGTTGCCGAAAGCGGCAATTGCCGCAGTCGAAGCTGCTTGGGGGAAGGCGGAAGACGACACAGGCCTGTGCGAGGCACCCCCCTCTGTCCTGCCGGACATCTCCCCCTCAAGGGGGGAGATTGCGCTGTCATTGCCGGTTTCGCCAATCTCCGATGTTGCGGGAGTGGGCGGAGCGTCGAAACTGCCAATCTCCCCCCTTGAGGGGGAGATGTCCGGCAGGACAGAGGGGGGTGTTCAAGCGCCGACCACTGCAAGTTTCCCCTTCCGTGCCGCCACCTTCGGCAACATCACCGTAGCACTCGCCCCAGACCGCGGCCGCTCCGCCGACCGTCGCGCCGACTACCACGACCCGACACTCCCCCCGCGCCATGCATTGCTCGCCTTCGGCCTGTGGCTGCGCAAGTCGCTCGGCGTCCATGCGCTTGTCCATGTCGGCGCCCATGGCACGCTGGAATGGCTGCCCGGCAAGACGGTAGCGCTCTCGGAAAACTGCTTTCCCGAGATCGTCACGGGTCCCCTGCCCGTCATCTATCCCTTCATCGTCTCCAACCCCGGCGAGGCCGCGCAAGCCAAGCGGCGCATTGCCGCCGTCACCCTTGGCCATTTGCCGCCGCCGCTGACCGGCGCCGGGTTGGATGAGGATCAGCACAAGCTCGAGCGGCTGGTCGACGAATATGCGCAGGCCGACGGGCTCGACCGCCGCCGCCGCGACCGGCTGGCCAAGCTGATCGTCGACACCGCGCAAAAAACCGGCCTCGCCTCCGAAGCCGGCGTCGCCAGGACCGACGCGCCGGACGAAGCGCTGCGCCGCATCGATGCCTGGCTCTGCGACCTGAAGGACTTCGCCATCAAGGACGGCCTGCATATCTACGGCCGCTCCCCCGAGGAGGAGCCCGACGCCACGCGGCGACAAAGTGCGGCAGCCGAGAAGGCGGCGCTGCTCGCCGCGCTCGATGGGCGCCACGTCAAGGCCGGTCCGGCCGGAGCGCCCGCGCGGGGACGTTCCGACGTCTTGCCCACCGGCCGCAATTTGTTCACATCCGACCCGCGCACCATGCCGACGCCGACCGCCTATGATCTGGGCAAGGCAGCAGCGGAGGAGGTCGTGCGCGGCTATATGCAGTCGCATGGCGACTGGCCGCGCTCGCTGGTCATCGATCTCTGGGGCTCGGCCTCGCTGCGCACCGGCGGCGAGGAGATCGCCCAAGGCCTGGCGCTGATGGGCTGCCGGCCGCAATGGGATTCTGCGACCGGTCGCATCACCGGGATCGAAGTGCTGCCGCCGGCCACGCTTGGCCGCCCGCGCGTCGATGTCACTTGGCGCATATCAGGCCTGTTCCGCGACATGTTCCCGACGCAGATCGCGCTGATCGATGCCGCCGCCAACGCCGTTGCCGCCCGCGACGAGGACGATTCGGAAAACCCGCTCGCGGCCAAAACCCGCGCTGACGGCAAGATCAGCCCACGTATTTTCGGCACTTCGCCCGGCACCTACGGCGCCGGCGTCGAGGACCTTTTGTCCAGCGGCGACTGGGCGGCGCGCGAAGAGATCGGCCGCGCCTATCTCGACGCCACCTCGCATGCCTATGGCGGCGCGCAGGGCGAAGGCGTCTCCGCGCCCGGTGCCTTCGAAACCCGCATCGCCGAGGCCGATCTTCTCGTCCACACCGGCGACGATCCCGGCCGCGACATCCTCGAAGGTTCCGCCGACGTCGCCTTCATCGGTGGCTTTTCGGCTGCCCTTGCGGCGCTCGGCAGGAATGCCGACGTCATCGTGCTCGACACCACGGACCCGCAAAAGCCGAAACCACGCTCGGTCAGCGAGGCCGTATCGCGCGTAGTACGCGCTCGCGCCATCAATCCACGTTTCATATCAGGCCAGATGCGGCACGGCCCGCGCGGCGCCTCCGAATTCGCCGAGACCGTCGACCGGCTGGTCGGCTTTGCCGAAACCACGCACGCCATCTCGGGAACGCTGATCGAGGCCGTGCATGACGCTTATCTCCGCGACCCCCTGGTCCGCGCCTTCATCCTGCGTGAAAACCCGGCCGCTGCCAAAATCATTGCCGAGCGTTTTCTCTCGGCCCGCCGGCGCGGCCTCTGGCATCCCCTGCGCAATTCTATCGACGACGATCTGACAGCCCTGATTGCCGAGGCAGAAGCGCTTGGGGTGGCGGCATGAACGCCTTCTCGCGCCGCGGTGCCTGTCCGGCCTTGTCGGCGCCGATGCAGACCGGCGATGGGCTTTTGGTGCGGCTCAACCCAGTCACGGGAGGCCCATCTTCTGGAGGATTGTCGCCGAAGCTTTTGATTGGGCTCTGCGAATCCGCCTTGCGGCATGGCAACGGCATCATGGAAGTCACCGCGCGCGGCAGTCTGCAGATACGCGGACTGACGGCGGAAAGCGCGCTTCTGTTGGCGGCGGAGGTCGATGCGCTTGATATCGCGGTGCGCACCGGCGTGCCGGTCGAGACCGGCCCGCTGGCCGGCATCGACCCGCAGGAGATTGCCGATCCCCGGCCGCTGGCTGAACGGATCAGGACAGCGGTCGAAGAGGCTGGGCTGACGCAACGGCTCGGGCCGAAGGTTTCGGTTGTCGTGGACGGCGGCGGGCAACTGACGATGGATGCGGTCACGGCCGATGTGCGGCTTTCTGCAACGCGCATCGATGCGGGAGTTCGGTGGCGGGTGTCTGTCGCGGGTGACGGGAAGAACGCGAGGCTGCTTGCCCTTGCCGATGAAGGTGCGGCCCGTGACATCACCGTCGCGGCCCTAAGAATGGTTGCCGAAAAAGGCCGTGAGGCCCACGCAAGGGATCTGTCGGAGAGGCAGTTGGTGTCTCTGGCGGGTTGGCTATGCTTGACAAGTTTGCGCGAGGCGCCCCCCTCTGTCCTGCCGGACATCTCCCCCTCAAGGGGGGAGATTACGCTGTCACCGATGGTTTCGCCAAACTCCAGCGTTGTTAAGAAAAAGCCGGCGTCGAAGCTGCCGATCTCCCCCCTTGAGGGGGAGATGTCCGGCAGGACAGAGGGGGGCGCCTCGCGCAAACCTATCGGCCTTTTCCCCTTAGCCGGCGACACTTTCACCCTCGGCATCGCTCTCCCCTATGGTAGCATGCCTGCAGACAAGATCATCGCCCTCATGCAAAGCGCTGTCGGCACAACCGAAATCCGTCTTGCCCCAGGCCGCGCCCTGCTCTTCGTCGGTCAGCCACTGGCAGCCAACCAACCCCTCCAGCACACCGCCGCCACCCTCGGCTTCGTCACCTCCCCCGCCGATCCGCGCACCCGCATTGCGGCCTGCCCCGGCACGCCGGCCTGCGCTTCCGGCCGCATCGCCACGCGCGACATTGCCGAGACGATCGCGGCTGAAAACGCCGACATCCTCGACTTCACGCTCCACATTTCCGGCTGCGCCAAAGGCTGCGCCCACCCCGGTCCGGCGGCGCTGACGATAGTCGGCGGCGAAAACGGAGCCGGACTTGTCGTGAACGCGACGGCAAAGGCCCTTCCTGCCGGCTACAGGCCGGGCTATGACGCCGCACGCGGCATCAGCCGTATCGCGGCAATGATCCGCAGCACACGATACCAAGGCGAAAACGCCGCCGCTTGCCTGACAAGGCTCGGGCCGGTCGGTATTGCCGAGGCTTACCGACAGGCCCGAACTGAAAAACGGAAATGAGCATGGCCGCCTACGACTATATCCATGACGGCACGGCGATCTACGAGCGCTCCTTCGCCATCATCCGCGCAGAGGCCGATCTGTCGCGCTTCTCCGAAGCCGAGGCCGATGTCGCCATCCGCATGATCCATGCCTGCGGCCAGGTCGAGGCATCAAGCCATTTTGTTTTTTCACCTGATTTCGTCGCTGCCGCGCGCAAAGCACTCGCCGCCGGCGCGCCGATCTTCTGCGACGCGGAGATGGTCTCGCACGGTGTCACCCGCGCCAGGCTGCCGGCCGGCAATGAGGTGATCTGCACCTTGCGCGACCCGCGCACGCACGACATCGCCAGGGAGATCGGCAACACCCGTTCGGCCGCCGCGATCGACCTGTGGGGCGAGCGCATGGCCGGTTCGGTGGTCGCCATCGGCAATGCGCCGACCGCGCTCTTCTATTTGCTGGAAAAAATGCGCGACGGCGCGCCGAAGCCGGCGGCCATCATCGGCATGCCGGTCGGCTTCGTCGGCGCTGCCGAATCGAAGGATGCGCTGGCCGAGAATTCCTACGGCGTTCCCTATGCCATCGTGCGTGGCCGGCTTGGCGGCAGCGCCATGACCGCCGCAGCGCTCAATTCATTGGCGAGGCCCGGCCTGTGAACATCATTGCAAAAGGCCGTCTCGTCGGCGTCGGCACCGGTCCCGGCGATCCCGAACTGTTGACGCTGAAGGCCGCGCGGATCCTGGCCGAGGCTGACGTCGTGGCGTATTTCGCCAAGCGCGGCAACAACAGCAACGCGCGCGCCATCGTCGAAGCGCAGTTCCGGCCCGATATGCTGGAGCTGCCGCTGCTCTATCCCGTCACCACCGAAATCGACAAGGATCACGACGACTACCGGTCGCAGATCACTGGCTTCTACGAGGAGTCGGCCGAAAAGGTCGCCGAGCATCTCCAGGCAGGCAGGATGGTTGCCGTGCTGTCGGAAGGCGACCCGCTGTTCTATGGCTCCTACATGCATCTGCATGTGCGGCTCGCCCATCGTTTTCCGACCGAAGTCATTCCCGGCGTCACCGCCATGTCCGGCTGCTGGTCGCAGACCGGCATTCCGATCGTCCAGGGCGACGATGTGCTGACCGTGCTGCCCGGCACGATGAGCGAATTCGAATTGACCCGCCGGCTGGCCGACACCGATGCCGCCGTCATCATGAAGGTCGGCCGCAACCTGCCCAAGATCAAGCGGGCACTTGAAGCTACGGCCAAGCTGTCGCGCGCCGTCTATGTCGAGCGCGGCACCATGGCCGGCAGCGTCTCGATGAAACTTGCCGACAAGCAGGACGACAAGGCGCCCTATTTCGCCATCGTGCTGGTAGCCGGCTGGTCCGGCCGCCCAGGCGCATTGGGAGCGCAGGCATGAGCGGCCGTCTCACCGTCATCGGCCTTGGGCCCGGCAATGCCGATCAAGTCACCCCGGAAGCCAGTCGCGCCGTCGTCGAAGCTAAATTCTTTTACGGCTACAAACCCTATCTCGACCGGCTGGAGCTGCGCCCGGACCAGACCCGCGTCGCGTCCGACAACCGCGAGGAGCTCGCCCGCTCGAAGGACGCATTGGTCAAGGCCGCCGAGGGCCATGACGTTGCCGTGGTTTCCGGTGGCGATCCAGGCGTGTTCGCCATGGCGGCCGCCGTCTGCGAGGCGATCGAGGCCGGCCCAATCGAATGGCGCGCGGTCGATGTCATTGTGGTGCCCGGCATCACCGCCATGCTCGCCGTTGCCGCCCGCATCGGCGCGCCGCTCGGCCATGATTTCTGCGCCATCTCGCTGTCCGACAATCTGAAGCCTTGGGAACTGATCGAACTGCGCCTGCTGGCGGCGGCCGGCGCCGGCTTCGTCATCGCGCTCTACAACCCGATCAGCAAGGCGCGTCCTTGGCAGCTCGGCCGTGCCTTCGAATGCCTGACCGCGATCCTGCCGGGCACGACGCCGGTGATTTTCGGCCGCGCCGCCGGCCGTCCCGACGAGCGCATCGAGGTCTATCTGCTGGCCGATGTCGACGCGCAGAAGGCCGATATGTCGACCTGCATCATCATCGGCTCGCCGGAAACAAGGATCATCAAGCGCGCAGAGAAGCCGGCGCTGGTCTACACGCCGCGGTCGGCAGCGGGCTCGACGAAATGATAGACCATCGCGGCCAGAGCTTCGACGGTTTCAGCCGAAGGCACATCCGGCAGATCAGGCCGGCGGATCATCACCACCTCGATGCCAAGTGTCCTCGCGGCGGCGATCTTGCCGTAGGTCGCTTCACCGCCGCTGTTCTTGGACACGACGACATCGATGCGATGCTCATCGAGCAGCGCGCGTTCTTCCGCCTCGCGAAACGGGCCACGGGCCAACAGATACACGGCATCGGGCACAGCCAGCGGGGGTTCGACACGATCGACACTGCGAATGAGATAATGGTGCTGGGGCGAAGCTTCGAAAGCAGCGACCTCTTGCCGGCCCAGTGCCAGGAAAACGCGGCGCGGCGCCGGTCCAAGTGCTTGCACGGCATCGCTGGGCGTATCGACCAGCGTCCAGCGGTCGCCTTCGACGAGCTCCGAGCCAGAGCGCCGCAGCGCAAGGATCGGCACGCCGACCATGCGCGCGGCTTGCGCGGCATTGGCCGAAATCTGCGCCGCATAGGGATGCGTGGCGTCGATCAGCAGGTCGATATGCTCTTTCCGCAGGTAAGCGGCCAACCCGTCGGCACCGCCAAAACCTCCGCTTCGCACCGGCACGCCTTGCGCAACAGGGCTTTCGGTGCGCCCGGCCAGCGACAGCGTGACAGAGGCACGGTCCGCAAGTTTCCCGGCCAGTTGCCGGGCTTCCGTGGTGCCGCCAAGGATCAGAATGCGGTGGGTCATCATGCCTGCTAAGGGTCCGCGCGGTGCCAAGCTCAACTCAAGATGGCTTACAGTCGTCGGCATCGGCGAGGACGGTTTAGCGGGTCTCGGCGACGAGGCCAAGCGACTGATCGCAGACGCGGAAATCATCTTCGGCGGCAAGCGGCACCTGGCGCTGGTCGCGTCCTTCGCCAAGGGCGAGCCGCGCTCATGGCCGGTTCCTTTCGATGCCGAGATGACTGAGGTCCTGGCGCTTGCCGGCCGGAATGTCTGCGTGCTCGCTTCCGGCGATCCGTTCTTCCACGGCGTCGGCGCCACCCTCGCCCGCAAGGTGAAACCACTGGAGATGCATGTCATTCCTGCACCGTCGGCCATTTCGCTGGCAGCCGCGCGGCTCGGCTGGGCGCTGCAGGACACCGAGACCGTCTCGCTGCATGGCCGGGCGCTCGACCTGATCCGGCCGCTGCTGCAGCCAAACGCACGCATACTGGCGTTGACTTCTGATGCCGAAGCCCCTGCGGCGATCGCCCGCCTGCTCACCGAACTCGACTTCGGCGCATCGCAGCTGACGGTTCTGGAGGCGCTGAGTGGGCCAAACGAGAACCGACGCTCGGCCCGCGCCGACGCCTTCGATCTCGAAAACATCAATCCGCTCAACGTCCTGGCGGTCGAAGTTGAATCCGGTCCGGACGCGCGCGTCCTGCCGCTCACATCAGGCCTTGCCGATCATCTGTTCGACCATGACGGCCAGATCACCAAGCGCGAAATCCGCGCGATCACCCTGTCGGCGCTGGCGCCAAAGCGCGGCGAACTGCTGTGGGACATCGGCGCCGGCTCCGGCTCCATCGGCATCGAATGGATGCTGGCCCACCCTTCCATGCGCACTATAGCCGTCGAGGCCGACCCGATCCGCGCCGCCCGCATTGGCCGCAACGCCGCCGCCTGTGGTGTTCCCGGCCTTGTCGTGGTGGAAGGCAGTGCGCCCAAGGCGCTTGCCAGGCTGGACACGCCGGACGCGATCTTCATTGGCGGCGGCGGCAGCGATACCGGAGTGTTGAACGCTGCCATCAAGGCCTTGCGTCCGGGCGGCCGTCTCGTCGCCAATGCGGTGACGCTGGAGATGGAAACCTTGCTTCTTGCCCGCCATGTCTCGCTCGGCGGCGATCTCACGCGGATAAACATATCCCGCGCTTCGCCCGTCGGCGCGATGCAGGCATGGCGGCCGGCCATGCCGGTCACCCAATGGAACTGGGTGAAGCCATGATGGTCGCGGGCATCGGCAGCCGAAAAGGTGTGCGTGTCGAGGACGTGCTTGCCGCGATAGAAACCGCGCTCGAAGCGCATGGGTTGGCGATGACGGCTCTTTCCGCACTGGCGACTGCCCCTCTAAAGCAGGACGAAAACGCCATCGTCGCTGCCGGTCATCAACTCAATCTTCCGGTCATCGTCGCCGATGCGGCTGCGATCGAGGCCGCCTCGCTGGACACGATCAGCCATTCCGACCTCTCGCAGGATGTTGCCGGCACGCCATCGGTTTCCGAGGCATCCGCCCTTGCCGTCGCCGGCAAGGGCGCCAGGCTGCTCGGCCCCCGCACGGTGCTCGGCCCGGTCACCTGCGCCATCGCCATCGGCGGAGATGCGCCATGACCGTTCATTTCATCGGCGCCGGCCCGGGTGCGGCCGACCTCATCACGCTGCGCGGCGCGAGGCTGTTGGCCAGTTGCCCTGTCTGTCTGCATGCCGGCTCCATCGTCGCGCCAGAGCTTTTGCAGCATTGCGCACCGGGGACAAAACTGATCGACACCGCGCCGATGTCGCTCGACGAGATCGAGGCCGAGTATGTCGCGGCCCACAAATCGGGCCATGATGTCGCCCGCCTGCATTCCGGCGACCTGTCGGTGTGGAGCGCCGTTGCCGAGCAGATCCGGCGGCTGGAAAAGCACGGCATCCCTTACACGCTGACGCCGGGCGTGCCCTCCTTCGCCGCCGCTGCCGCTGCACTGCGCCGCGAGCTGACCATTCCCGAAGTCGCGCAAAGCCTGGTGCTGACCCGCATTTCCGGGCGCGCATCAAAAATGCCGCCCGGCGAAACGCTGGCCGGCTTTGGCCGCACCGGCGCCACGCTGGCCATTCATCTGGCCATCCACGCCATCGACCGCGTGGTCGCCGAACTGACGCCGCACTATGGCGGCGATTGCCCGGTGGCGATCGTCTTCCGCGCCTCCTGGCCGGACGAGCGCGTGCTGACCGGCACGCTGGCGACGATCGAGGCACAACTCGCTGCCGATCCTATGGAGCGCACGGCGATCATCTTCGTCGGCCGCTCGCTGACGGCGGAAGGTTTTGGCGAGAGTTCATTGTACGACGCCCACTACCAGCGGCGTTTTCGCGGACGGGACGGATTGTGAGCGGCAGCACCCCAAATACCGGCGAAACCGCCACGCTCGAAAAAGCCTTGTCCCGGCTGAACTTCAAGCCGCGCCGGCTTGAGCCGGGCCATGTCTGGCTGGCCGGCGCCGGTCCCGGCGACCCCGGCTGCCTGACCTTGGAAGTGCTGGCGGCATTGGTCGAGGCGGATGCGCTGGTCTATGACGCGCTGGTCTCGCCTGATGTTGTCGCCGTTGCCGAAAATGCCGAGCTTTTCTTCGCCGGCAAGCGCGGCGGAAAACCGTCGATGAAGCAGGACGACATCACCGCCCTTCTGGTGCGGCTGGCGCGCGACGGCCGCCGTGTCGTCAGGCTGAAGGGCGGCGACCCCTACATCTTCGGCCGTGGCGGCGAAGAAGCCCTCGCGCTGGCACGCGAAAACATCCCGTTTCGCGTGCTGCCCGGTCTGACATCGGGGCTCAGCGCGCTGGCCGCGACCGGCATTCCCGCCACCATGCGCGGCATCAACAAGGCTGTGATCCTGGCCACTGGCCACGCAGCCGGCACCGATGACGATCTCGACTGGGCGGCGATCGCCCGCACCGGCCAGCCTGTCGTCGTCTATATGGGCATGGCCAATCTGCCGCTGATATCAGCCGCACTGCTGGATGGCGGGCTGGCGCCGTCGACACCGGCGGCAGTGATCGTCGCCGCGACGACGCCACAGGAACGGACCGTCGTTGCCACGCTCGCCACCATTGCCGAGGAAGCTGCGGCCGCCGGTCTCGCCTCCCCGGCGCTGATCGTCGTCGGCGGCATCGTCGCCATGCGCTCGGCTTTGGTGGGGGAAGCATGACGGCCCGCGCCATCATCATCGGCGCGCCGCGCTCCGGCTCCGGCAAGACCAGCGTCACCATCGGCATCCTGCGCGCGCTGACCCGGCGCGGGCTGAAAGTGCGCGGCGCCAAATCCGGCCCCGACTATATCGACCCCGGCTTCCACACCGCCGCCACGGGACTGTCCGGCGTCAATCTCGACAGCTGGGCGATGCCGCCATCGCTGCTCAACGCGCTCGCCGCACAGGCCGCCGACGATACCGATTTCGTCATCCTCGAAAGCGCCATGGGCCTGTTCGACGGCATTCCGGCAGCTCAAGGCCGCACCGGTTCGGCGGCCGACCTGGCCCGGCTCTATGGCCTGCCGGTGCTGCTGGTGCTCGACGTTTCCGGCCAGTCGACCACCGCGGCCGCCGTCGCCAAGGGTTTTGCCACCTATGATCCGGACGTGCGCATGGCCGGTGTCGTGCTCAACCGATTGGGCAGCGAGCGGCACCGCCGGCTGTCGGGCGACGCCATCGAGGCGATCGGCCTGCCGGTCGTCGGCGCCATCCTGCGCGACCCCACGCTCAACCTGCCCGAGCGCCACCTCGGCCTCGTCCAGGCCGGCGAGTATGACGACCTGATGGCGCATCTCGACCGGCTGGCCGACATGGCGGAAAAGTCGCTCGACCTCGACGCCATCATGGCCCTGGCGACACCTTTCACCCCAGCGCCCGGCGGTTTCGACGACGCGCTCGCGCCACCCGGTCAGCGGATCGCGCTGGCCGAGGATGCCGCCTTCACCTTCCTCTATCCGCATGTCGCGGCGTACTGGCGCAAGGCCGGTGCCGAAATCGTCCCGTTCTCGCCGCTCGCCGACGAAGCACCCGACGAGGGCTGCGACGTCTGTTGGCTGCCCGGCGGCTATCCCGAACTTCACGCGGCCCGCCTTGCAGCGGCCACGAATTTCCGCGCCGGGATGGCGCGTTTCGCCGCGACGAAGCCGGTCCATGGCGAATGCGGTGGCTTCATGGTGCTCGGCGAAGCGCTGGAGGACGCGTCAGGCGAAACGCATGCGATGCTCGACCTGCTCGGCCATTCCACCAGCTTCGCCAAACGCAAGATGAACCTCGGCTACCGAGAGGCGCGGCTGCGCGCCGATTGCCCGCTGGGCTCGGCTGGCGCCCTGATCCGTGGCCACGAATTCCACTATGCGCAGATGACTGCCACCGGCAATGAGGAGCCGCTCGCCGACCTGGCCGACGGCCAGGGCAATCCGATCGGCGCCTCGGGCTACCGGCGCGGCCATGTCAGCGGCACCTTCTTCCACGCGATTGCGAGGGGCTAGAGCATGAACTTCAAGAACCTGGCTCTTTCACCGCGGCAGATCGTCGACGACATCGCGCTCTGCCTGGTCTTCTTCACCAGTCTGCCTCTGCCCGTCTTCGATTTCCGCGGCCGCAGCCTTGCCGCCGCGATCTGGGCCGCCCCCATCGCCGGCCTTGTCGTCGGTCTGATCGGCGCCATCGTCTTTGCCACTGCGGAACGATTCGGCCTCGCCATGGGTCCGGCGGCCGCCCTCGCCCTCGTCGCAACAGTGCTCGCCACCGGCTGCCTGCATGAAGACGGCCTCTCCGACGTCGCCGACGGCTTTGGCGGCGGCAAATCGCGCGGCCGCAAACTCGAGATCATGCGCGACAGCCGCATCGGCGCCTACGGTGCCATGGCACTGGGCCTGTCGCTGCTGATCCGCTGGAGCGCGCTTTCGCAACTCGTCGACCCCACACAGGCGTTGTTCGCCCTGCTGGCCGCACACGCGGCCTCGCGCGGCCTGCTTGGCGCCTTCATGCATCTCTTGCCCCCGGCGCGGGTCGACGGCCTCTCGGCCGACGCCGGCACCGTCTCGCAGGAAACCGCCGTGGCCGGCGCCGTGCTCGGCGCGATCCCGCTGCTCCTGATTGGGCTGGGCGGCGCCGTCTTCGCGCTGATCCTGCTTGGCCTGCTGTTTGCCGCCTTCCGTGCCCTTTGCCTCAGCCAGATCGATGGCCAGACCGGCGACACGATCGGCGCCTTGCAGCAGGCGAGCGAAATCGCGGTGCTGCTCGTCGCTTCCGTAGCGCTTTCCTGATCCCTTGGCCTGATTCCCTTTCGGAGACTTTGCCCCCATGCCCTTCAAATCGCTTAGTGAATTGCGCGCCGCCTGCCTCGACCTACCGGCCGGCAGCGACACTGCCGCCAATGCAGTTGCGAGCCGCCAGGACACGCTGACCAAGCCGCAAGGCAGCCTTGGCCGGCTGGAGACGATCGCCGCGTGGCTGGCGCGCTGGCAGGGCCGCGACATGCCAAAACTCGACCGCGTCAAAGTTTTCGTGTTCGCCGGCAACCATGGCGTCACCGCGCAAGGCGTGTCGGCCTATCCCTCGGAAGTCACCGTGCAGATGGTGGCCAATTTCGCCGGCGGCGGTGCCGCCATCAACCAGCTTGCCCGCATGGCCGGCGCCGAACTCGATGTCATCCCGCTCGATCTCGACCATCCTACGGGTGATTTCACCCAAGGTCCGGCGATGGATGAGAACGCGTTTCTCGCGGCTGTCTCCACCGGCTATGACGCCGTGACAAAAGACCTCGACCTCATCTGCTTCGGCGAAATGGGCATCGGCAACACGACACCGGCGGCTGCCATCTCAGCCGCCCTGTTCGGTGGCGGCGCGGAAAAGTGGACCGGACGCGGCACCGGCGTCGACGACGCCGGCCTGAAGCGCAAGGTCGTCGCCATCGAAGCCGGCCTGAAGCGCCACGCCGCCACCCTCGCCGACCCGCTTGCTATCGCTGCCGCGCTCGGCGGCCGCGAACTCGCCGCCATCTTCGGCGCGACGCTGGCGGCCCGCCATCTGGGCATCCCCGTGCTGCTCGACGGCTTCGTCTGCACCGCCGCGGCAGCCCCGCTGGCCAAACTGCACCCGACCGGCCTCGCCCACACCATCGCCGCGCACGTCTCGGCCGAATCGGGTCATCGCGGGTTGCTCGAAGCGCTTAGCCTGCCGCCGTTGCTCGATCTCGGCATGCGGCTCGGCGAAGGCTCCGGCGCCTGCCTCGCCGTCAACATCGTCCGCTCGGCGCTGGAGTGCCATGCCCGCATGGCAAGTTTTGCAGAGGCTGGCGTTTCGGAGAAGTGAAAGGGCCGTTGCTGGTCCGTTAAACTTCGCCTTTGAAGAAAGGTCGAAATTGATCTGCAACCAAGTTCGCGTACCAAACGAGTTGTCCAACGGTCTGCTCGAAAGGCAGCCAGCCGCCATCGACTGAGACCATCAATCTAGCTTCGACTGCCCATTGTCCAGTCGCTGACTTGATCGGGCAATTCGTTCTGTACTCCATTACGACTAGGCCCGGCCGGAGAGGATCGACCGCGACAGTCGTATCGGGGGGAACGTTGGCCGAAGCGTCATCTTCCGAGTAGAACTCAACGGTGTGACTGTGATCCTGCTTAACTTGCCCTAGCAAAGCCACGGCCGGAACCCGGTGTTTGTCTATATTGCTCAGCTTCTGAAGTACCAAGAGCGGGTCGTCGGAAGGTTTGCCATCGGCACCAATTTCTGGATGCTTCCCTCTCTGAAACGGCTGGACCTGTGTAATTTTCTCTGCGGCTTGCGGCTCCATCTGCGAAAGGCAGTTTGTAATCCTTTTGTCGGAAAACGCGGCCTCGGTTTCTTGGATCGGGAAGTGGATCGCACCGGGCATGGCAGGAGGATCTAGCTTGAGCCTTGCTAGCGCGAAAGCGAGGTTGTCGAGAGCCGAACGCAACATGTGAACGTATTCGCTCAAATCAAGGCAAGCGTCATCGAGCGACTTGAAGTGCGGTATGTCGTCGACGATTAAACGAAAACCCTTGCGCTCGGCCAAAAGCTCGGTACGCCCCACCACACCAAGGCCTAAGGTCTTGGGTATTTCGAGCAAGCTATTGGCACGCAGAGTTGCCCTGTCGAGCTTAAGCTGCACAGGTAGCAAAAACGGATGCATGGCTTGATCAATCCATGGGATCGCGGGACGTGGACGGTCCGATAGCCGTCTTATGTTCTCGCCCTATTTCAGGGTCTTTCCACCAAGTCTTTGAAGAATTTGGTGGGTGCGCACAGGATTGAACTGTGGACCCGCTGATTAAGAGTCAGCTGCTCTACCAACTGAGCTACGCACCCACTCGGCCGGCAAAAACCGGCGTTGGCGGGCATATAGCCGCCACCATCGGTCCTGTCCAGCCCTGCCGGAATCATTTCCCGACAAATCGCCTGGAGCCTCGCTTTTAGCTGTTGGTGCCGGGCGAAACCTTACGTTCTCTTGGCGGGACAGCGAAGTTGGCGAAATCCGAAGTTACGGCCAATCTCCCCACTTGAGGGGGAGATGTCCGGCAGGACAGAGGGGGGCGGTGAAGGATCGCCAACAGCGACGGTCTTCCTCGATGCAGTAATGCGCGATCAGACGAACAGTCTGCCCTCCGCCACCTTGATCGCATTGCCGCCAATGCGCGCCGAGGCTAGTTTGCCGCCTTGCACGGTCAGTTCGAGGCGGATGCGCGATGGCCGGCCCATCTCCAGCCCCTGCTCGATCCACAGCTGCGAAATACCGTCGGTCGGCGCGTCGAAATGCATGATGGCGCCGGCAAAGGCGGCAGCCGCCGAGCCGGTCGCCGGATCCTCATAGGAAGGCGTGCCGGGCACGATCATGCGCACATGAAAGGCGCTCTCGTGGTTCACCGTCTCGCGGCAATAGACATAGGGGCTGGCGAAGGCCCACTCGCTCTTGCGCGGCGCCAGTTCCGACCAGGCCTGATTGTCCAGCCGGATGCGGCCCGCCGCCTCGAGATTGGCGACCGGAATGGTGACGTAGGGCACGCCCGCCGACCAGAACGCGACGCGGTGATTCTCGAAGCCGATCTCATGCGGCGTCAGCCCGAGGGCTGCACCGATCGCCTCCGGGTCGGCCTCGAGCTCCAGCGGCTCCGGCAGCTTCGCCAGGTCGAACTCGGCGAAGGTGTTGCCGTCGTGCTTGCTGACGGCGCAACGCACCGGGCCGATATTTTCCTCCAGTACGAAAATGCCGGCGCCGCCCTCCTCAGCCAGTTCGGCCAGCGCGATCGCGGCGCCTACCGTCGGATGGCCGGCGAACGGCATTTCATAGTCGGGCGTGAAGATGCGAATGCGGTTTTTGTGCTTGGGATTGTCCGGCGGCAGCACGAACACCGATTCGGACAGGTTGAATTCGCGCGCGATGGCCTGCATCGCGGCCGTGTCCAATCCCTTGCTGTCCAGCACGACAGCCAAAGGATTGCCGGCCAGTCGCTCGGTCGTAAACACATCGTAAAGCAAGTAATTCCGGGTTTTCATTCCTGCCTCAATCCAAACATGGGCGAAATTTAATTTGATATTTGAACCAGTAAGCCTGATCTGTGCACAGATAGGGACATTGCGCATTATAGGGGTCCAGCGTGGACCAGATTGTCAATCTGCCAAAGACGGAATCGGATTCCGCCATCGAGACGGCGCTTGGGCTCGACCAGACGGGGCGGCGCAAGTCGCGCCGGCGCGGCTGGCTCTATGCGCTGCTGGCGCTGATCGTGCTCGTCGCCGGGCTTGGCGTCTATCAGTGGTATGCCGGCTCGCCGGCCAGGATTGACTATACCACAGTGCCTGCCGCCAAGGCCGACCTCACCGTCGCGGTGTCGGCGACCGGCACGCTGCAGCCACTCACCCAAGTCGACATTTCCAGCGAACTGTCCGGCATCATCCGCTCGGTCTCGGTCGAGGAGAACCAGCAGGTCAAGAAGGGTGACGTGCTGGCGACACTCGACACGGTGAAACTCGAAGTTCAGATCGAGCGCGCCGAAGCTTCGGCCAAGGCCGCCGCCGCCAATGTCGAGGACGCCACGGTTACGCTGACCGAAAACGAGAAGGCGCTGGTGCGCGCCGCCGAACTGACCAGGCGTGGCATGGCGACCGACCAGTCGCTTGAAGCAGCAACCGCCACGCGCGACCGTTCCAAGGCAGC
This sequence comes from Mesorhizobium sp. M7A.F.Ca.US.008.03.1.1, assembly GCF_003997495.1. Classification (GTDB taxonomy): domain Bacteria; phylum Pseudomonadota; class Alphaproteobacteria; order Rhizobiales; family Rhizobiaceae; genus Mesorhizobium. The sequence goes on from NZ_RZRU01000023.1 coordinate 57,740, forward strand.
GCTCGACAGTGCGCAGGCCAACCTCGCCATCGCCCAGGCCGACCTCAAGGCGCAGCAGACCGACCTTGCCAAGAGCACCATCTATGCGCCGATCGACGGCATCGTGCTGACGCGCTCGGTCGATCCCGGCCAGACGGTCGCCTCCTCCCTGCAGGCTCCGGTGCTGTTCATCATCGCCGCCGATCTTAGGAACATGGAACTGGTGGCGGCGGTCGACGAGGCCGACATCGGCGCGGTCAAGTCCGGCCAGCACGCCCGCTTCACAGTCGATGCCTTCCCGGAGCGGCCGTTCGATGCCGAGATCCGCGACATCTCTTATGCCTCCGTCACCACCGACGGCGTCGTCACCTACAATGCGCGGCTCGAGGTCGACAACAACGAGCTGTTGCTGCGGCCCGGCATGACCGCCACCGTTTCGGTCGTCACCAAGCAGGCCAAGGGCGTGCTCACCGTGCCGGCCACCGCCTTCCGTTATCGCCCGGCGCAACAGGCCGCCCGTGGCTGGAGCCTCAGCGACCTGTTCACCGGCCGCATGGGCCGCCCCGGCGGCAATCGCCAGCGCCAGGCCGCCACAGTGCCCACCGATGGCTCGCGCACCCTGTACGTGCTGGAGAACGGCCGTCCGCGCCCGGTGAACGTCAAGATCGGCTCGACCGACGGCGAACTGACCGAGATCATATCGGGCCTGGACGAAGGCGCGCAGGTCATCACCGCGTCGCAGCAGCGGAGCTGATACCGTGGCTGCGGGCGCGACCCTCATCACCTTCGACAAGGTCTGGAAGAGCTATGGCCAGGGCGAGGCCAAGGTGCATGCGCTGGCCGGCGTCGACCTTGCGATCGGGCGCGGCGAATTCGTCGCCATCATGGGTCCGTCCGGCTCCGGCAAGTCGACCGCGATGAACATCATCGGCTGCCTCGACACGCCGACGGCCGGAACCTATTCCTTCATGGGCATCGACGCCGGCCGCCTCGACCGCAACCGCCGTGCCATGCTGCGCAACCTCTATGTCGGTTTCGTCTTTCAGGGTTACAATCTGCTGGCCCGCACCACGGCAGCCGAAAATGTCGAACTGCCGCTGATCTATCGCGGTGTTGCCGCGCGCGAGCGCCGCGACCTTGCCATGCAGGCGTTGGCGGAGGTCGGCCTTGTCGGCCGCGAGCACCACACGCCGGCAGAACTCTCCGGCGGACAGCAGCAGCGCGTGGCGATCGCACGCGCCATCGTCACCCGCCCGACCCTGCTTGTCGCCGACGAGCCGACCGGCAATCTCGACACCGCGCGCACGCACGAGATCATGGAGTTGCTGACCCGGCTCAACACCGAGCTTGGCCTGACCATCGCCATGGTCACGCATGAGGCCGACGTCGCCGAATATGCCGAGCGCACCATCCGCTTCCTCGACGGCCACGTCGCTTCTGACACCGCGAACCTGGAAATGGCATAACCATGATCTGGGAAACCGTCCGCCTCTCGCTCCGCTCGATCCGCCGCAACGTGCTGCGCTCGTTCCTGACCTTGCTCGGCATCGTCATCGGCGTTGCCGCCGTCATTGCCATGCTCACCATCGGCTCCGGCACCACGCAAAAGGTCAAGGCCGACATCTCCAAGCTCGGCAGCAATCTGCTGGTGGTCCGCTCAGGCCGCCCGGCCGGCCCAGGCGCTCCGGGCGGGCTCGATCAGGCGGTTCGTCCGCTGGCCGAAAAGGACCTGGCAGCACTCGTTGCGCATCTCAGCGGTGCGCGCGCGATTTCGCCGGCTTCGCAAAAGCAGGTCCGCGTCATCTTCGGCACCGAGAGCCTGACCTCGGGCGTCACCGGCACCGACAGCGCCTATCTCGACGCACGCGACTGGAAGCTGGTGTCGGGCCGCCCGTTCAGCGATTCCGAAACCCGCTCGGGCACCGGCGTGTGCCTGATCGGCGAGACGGTGCGCCAGCAATTCTTCGGCGCCGGCGATCCGGAGGGCGAGATCATCCGCGTCAACCGCACCTCCTGCAAGATCATCGGCTTGCTCGAGCCCAAGGGCTATACCGGCTTCGGCCAGGACCAGGACAATGTCGTGCTGATGCCGCTGCATGCCTATCAGCGCCGCATCGCCGGCAACCGCGACATCGACAACATCTACATCGCCGCCGACGACCGCACGCCGACCAGCGAATTGCAGCCGCGCGTCGAGGATATTTTGCGCGATGCGCGCCGCATCACGCCGGACCGCGAAAGCGATTTCGCCATCCGCGACATGACCCAGATCGCCGACGCCATGGCCAGCGCCACCACCACCATGACCGGCATGCTGGGCGCGGTCGCCGGCGTCAGCCTGCTGGTCGGGGGCATCGGCATCATGAACATCATGCTGGTGTCGGTCACCGAGCGAACGCGCGAGATCGGCATCAGGCTCGCCATCGGCGCGCATGAAAAGCACATCCTCATCCAGTTCCTGGTCGAGGCAACGGTGCTGTCGCTGCTCGGCGGCATCATCGGCATCCTGATCGGGCTGGCGCTGGCCGGCCTCGCCGCGGTGACGCTGACCATTCCCTTCGCGCCCAGCCCGGCCGTCATCCTGCTCGCCGTCGGGTTTTCGGCGCTGATCGGCATGGTGTTCGGCTTCTTCCCGGCGCTGCGCGGCGCCAGGCTCGATCCGATCGACGCGCTCAGGCACGAATAGGGCGACCCGGCCGGAACGCGGCCGGCACCCACCCGGTTTTGCACAGCCTTCGAAGTTTCCACCTTGCCCCGCCACTGTCGCCGCACCGTTCGCGATGCTAGGGCAATTGACCTTGGGTGGAGGAACGGCGGATGAGCAAGAAGGCGCGACTGATCCTGGCGATGGTCATCATCGAGGCCTTCCTTGCAGGCATCTGGTGGTATCTCGCCCGCTACGGCATGGCCAATCCCGATCGCGTCACCGCTGATTTCCAGGCAGTCGTCGGCCGGACCATGGGAATGGCGATGGGCGGCTTGCTCGGCATCGGTTTTATCCTGTTCCTCGTCGCCGCCCGCAACGATCGCAAGGACGCGCAGAACAAGACGCGCCCTTAATCCATGTTTGCGAAATGCCACTCGATCAGCGGCTTCATGTGTGGCGAGAGCCCATCCGGCAAGTCGGCGGCATGGCGGATGATCACGGGCTCCTCGATCTCCGGCTCGTTCTCGGTGGCGACGAAGGCACTGATGCGCCTGGCGATCTCGTCGGCGGGTGCCGTCTGGTGATAGCGGCGGAAGATCACTGTGCCGCTGTTGGTCGACATGGCGTGGTATCGCTTGCCGCGTTCCGCACCTGACAGGTCGAGACCGGTTTCCTCGCGCACCTCGCGGATCATGTTGAAATCGACATCGACCAGCCCATCGCGAAAATCGACAGGCTCGAACGAGCCGGCGGCGAAATAGACGCGGCCGGCGTTGACCGTATGCCGCCCCATGCGGATCGCCACCAGCGCATTGTCGCCGGCCACCAGCATGGCATGGGCATAGGCATGCTCGGCGCCCGAATTCTCGCGCCGCTTCCGCCACAGCATGAAGGTCGAGTAGTTGACCGCATGGCAGCGGCCGACCAGACGGCTGTCGCGGTAGGCCAGTTGCGACAGCAGCACCACCATGCCGTCGAACAGCGCCGGATTGGCAGCGATTTCGTGCTGCCAGTTCTCGGCGATCGCCGCTTCATTGTCCCTTGCGAAAGGGTGCGGACCGGGATCGAGCCGGACGTCGACGGCGTCGACCGGCAGGATGACATTGCGGGGCAGGTCGAAGCTCATCTCGCGCTCTAACGCAGCTCAAGCCATATCCAGGGTGATGGCCACCGGACAATGGTCCGATGCCTTCGGCCGGTCCCAGCCGGCGCGCGGAAAGCGCTCCACTTCCTGCCCCGGCGGAAAGATGGTGCGCCAGGGCTGGCCGTTGCGGATGATGTCGGGAACGGCCGTCGCGTTGCTGGCGGCGAGCCCCTTCGACAGCAGGATGTAGTCGAGCTGGCACAGATGCCGCTCTTCCGGTCCGCGCGTGTGGTAAAAACTCCAGCGGTTCATCTCCGGCCGCCGCTCGACGACGTTCTCGCAGAAGCCGCCTGCTGTCAGCACGTTGATACAGGACAGGGCTTCGTCGACCACCTCGAAGCGATAGCCGTCGATCGCGTCGCCGGCGACCTTCACGCGCTGGCGGTAATCATTCATGTCGCCGCAGATCGCCCAGCGTTTGTCGGCGGCCCCACTTTTGTCAGCGGTGTCCCCACCGAAGCGCTCCTCGATGATGCGGCGCACGGCCTGCGCCTCTGCGATGCGCACCGGCATCGTCGCCTCGCGCCCGTCGAGCCCGTTGCGCGGCGAGCCCATCGACTTGAAATGCACGAGATAGAGCGTCAGCGGCACGCCGCCCACGGTGACGTCGATCTCCAGGCAGTCGCGCCGGAAAATGCGCTCATTGGCCTGATTGCCCAGTGCCTCGAGTTCCGGCGTGTGCAGTCCGAACTGCTCGTAAGTGACGTAGGCGTGGCTGGTCATGCGCACGAATTCGATCGGCTGGCCCTGCGCGGTCTCATTGCGCATCATCACGGCCACGTCGATGCCGCGCGAATCATTGCCAGATGTGGTGTATTTCTGCCGGTAGCCCTGCCCCACCATCTTGAACAGATAGCCGTATTCGAAGGCTTTCAGCGCCTCGATGTTGTCGACCTCCTGCATGCAGATGATGTCGGCCCGGGTGGCAGCGATTGCCAGCGCCGTCAGTTGGCGCGTGTCGTCGGACTGGGCGATGGCGCGGGCCTGCTCCAGAATCCTGTATTCCGCCTCGCTCTGGATATCGAACAGCGCCAGCGTTCGATCCTCGTTGAGCTGGTTGCGATAGCCGGAAAAATCGAACCTGTTCATCAGGTTCTCGACATTGAAGGTGGCAAGGCGCAGCGACATGCCATGACCTTTGCCCGCAAGTGCTTCGGAAAACAAGCTCGCAGGACCGCCAGCTGAGATCGATTGGTCCTGGGCGCCTTCGCGTCATGGTTGACGGAACCTTTCCGTTCATCCGCCGTTCAGATGCAAACATCCATTGTTGCCCCATTCCTCGGGTGGGCGTGGGGCCTGTAACTCTTGGAGAGTGCAATGAATTCGCTCTTTTCTTCCACGGTCAAATCGGGCCTGTTAGCACTCGGTATCCTCTCCGGCGTCACGGCACCGTCCGCCGCCGGGCCGATCATGCAGCCGGTCATGGCTATCCCCACCAGCACGGCGGCGCCGAATGTCACGCCGGTCCGCGATAGCTGGGCGGGCGGCAACAACCGTCAGTTCAACAACGACAATTGGAGATGGCGCCGGTCGGGCAATTGGGACGGCGGCCGTCGACACTGGCACGGCGGCGGCGGTAACTGGAATGGTGGAGACAACTGGCGTTGGCGCCATCATCGCCATCACTATCGCGGCGGCCGTTATTACGATGACGGCGCGAGTGCCGCGATTCTCGGCCTTGGTCTGGGGCTTGGCCTCGGCAGCATGTACAACAACTACGACTACTATGACCGGCCGGCGCCGCGCCGCTACTACCGCGCGGGACGGCTTTCGAGCGCCCATGTCCAATGGTGCTACAACCGCTACCGGTCGTACCGGGCCTACGACAACACCTTCCAGCCCTACAACGGCCCGCGCCAGCAATGCTACTCACCCTATTGATGAGCTGGCCTGTAGCTGAACTGACCGACAAAATGAAAAAACGGCGCCACGTGGCGCCGTTTTTTGTTCATGGAAGCCGCTGTTTTCGAGCGCTTGTGGATTTCGCTCAGTTCTTCGCCTTGTCGACCAGCTTGTTCTTGGAAATCCACGGCATCATCGCGCGCAGCTTGGCGCCGACTTCCTCGATCTGGTGGCTGTCATTGTTGCGGCGGATGCCTTTGAAGCGCGACATGCCGGCGCGATATTCCTGCATCCACTCCGAAGTGAACTTGCCGGTCTGGATGTCCTTCAGCACGCGCTTCATCTCGGCCTTGGTCTCGGCGGTGATGATGCGCGGACCCGATACGTATTCGCCCCATTCGGCGGTGTTCGAGATCGAGTAGTTCATGTTGGCGATGCCGCCTTCATAGATCAGGTCGACGATCAGCTTGACCTCGTGCAGGCACTCGAAATAGGCCATCTCAGGCGCGTAGCCGGCTTCCACCAGCGTCTCGAAGCCAGCACGGATCAGTTCGACCAGACCGCCGCACAGCACGACCTGCTCGCCGAACAGGTCGGTCTCGCATTCCTCGCGGAAATTGGTCTCGATGATGCCCGAACGACCGCCGCCGACGCCACAGGCGTAGGACAGCGCCAGGTCGAGCGCATTGCCCGAGGCATCCTGGTTGACGGCGACGAGGCACGGCACGCCGCCGCCCTTCTGGTATTCGCCGCGCACCGTGTGGCCTGGCCCCTTCGGGGCGATCATGACGACGTCGACCGTCGACTTCGGCTCGATCAGGCCGAAATGCACGTTGAGGCCATGCGCGAAGGCGATAGCGGCACCATCGCGGATGTTCGGCGCGATCTCGTTTTTGTAGATGTCGGCCTGCAGTTCGTCCGGCGTTGCCATCATCATCAGGTCGGCCCATTTGGCGGCGTCCGCCACGCTCATCACCTTGAGCCCGTCGGCCTCGACCTTCTTGGCGGTCGCCGAGCCGGCCTTGAGGCCGATAGCGATCTCCTTGGCGCCGGAATCCTTGAGGTTGAGCGCATGCGCCCTGCCTTGGCTGCCGTAGCCGATGATGGCGACCTTCTTGCCCTTGATCAGATTGAGATCGGCATCACGATCGTAATAGACGCGCATTTTTGTCTTCCTTCCCGTTTTTACAAATCAGAGGCCCTGCGGCCCGGTTTTTGCTCCATGAAGAGCGAGAAACTGTTGCGTCGCCCGCGCGGCATCGCCGCCGATCGCCGCCTCAGTCAATTCCAGCCGGTCGCCGAGCAGCAGACGGATCTGCACATCGCGGGCGACAAGCCCGAAAAAGGTGCGGAACGCCGTCTCGGCGTCCGCGAAATCCAAAAGCCCGGTCCGTCGGCCGGCCTCAAGCACCGGCTTCAGCCGTTTGGCCAATGCGAAGCGGCCGTTCTCCAGCACCACGGCACCGAGATTGTCCTTGCCGGAACCGGCATGACTGATCGCCACCCGATTGAGCGCGATCGATGTGTCGCTCGAAATCACCTTGAGCCAATCCGAGGCAAAGCGCTCAAGGCTTGCGGTCAGCGAGGCAAGATCGAGCCCCTTGCCGTCGACCGGCGCCACCCGCACTTTCGAAGCCTGCCACTGCACAGTCGCCGTCAGCAACCCGTCGCGGTCGCCGAACCATTTGTAGAGCGTTTCCTTGGAGCAGCTCGCGCGGCGCGCCACGGCGGTCATGGTCAATTGATCGCCCTCCTCGACCAGCAGCCGCAACGCCGCGTCGAGCACGGCCTTCTGCCGCTCCGTCAGCGCTTCGCTGGTGTCGATCTCGGGCACGCTGTGCAACACGCTCTTCTCTCGAAAGGTCAGGCCACGGTCATTCCGATATGCCGTACCGTACGTTACGGTTCGGCATATTGCGCATTCCAAGGCCACACGCAAGAGGAGGAGAGCAAAATATCTGTAAAGTGGATGGGCGTTGGCGCGACAAGCCCCGCTAGTCGCTGGCTGGCGGATGGCGCAACCGTCCGAGCAATGCCGAGACCATGGTCAACTCATCCGCCGACAGTTTGGCGCCAACCAGTTCGGCGATCGAGCGCCCGTAGACAGCCCACATCTGGCGGCGTGTCTCTCGCCCTTGGGCCGCGATGCGGATGGTTTGGCCACGGCCGTCATCGGCCACCGGCAGTTTCTCGACGAGTCCATCGGCCTCGAGCCGGGCCAGCAGGCGCGAAATGTTGTATTGCGCAAACAGGGTGCGCTCGATGAGCTGGAACGGCCGCAGCCCGTCCTCGCCCGCCTCGGCGAGCTCATGCAGCACATCGTACCAGGCAAGCGGTGGCAGACCGGCGGTCTTCAACGCCTCTTCGGCGCTCTCCATCAGCTGGCGCGATACGCGCATCAGGCGAGCCCAGGCCTTGATGGCTTCGGGCGAAGGCGTGGCTTTCTCGGTCATGGCGCACCCTTAGACGATAGATGCAATTGCATCAAGCTTGACGATTAATGCATGCGCGTCTAGATAGATGCAATTGCATTAACCTTGGAAAGCCGATCCGATGAAACACGAAATCTGCAAACGCGCCGACAAGCTCATTCTTGTCAGCCATCACCTCTGCCCCTATGTGCAGCGCGCCGCGATTTCGCTGGCCGAAAAGGGCGTGCCGTTCGAGCGCGTCGATATCGACCTCGCAAACAAGCCGGACTGGTTCAAGGCGATCTCGCCGCTCGGCAAGGTGCCGCTGCTGCGCGTGCAGCACGACAGCGCGGAAACGGTCATCTTCGAGTCGGCGGTGATCCTCGAATTTCTCGAGGAAACGCAGGCCAATCCGCTGCACCCCGCCGACCCTTATGACCGCGCCCGGCATCGCGCCTGGATCGAGTTCGGTTCGGCAACCCTCAACGCCATAGGCCGGTTCTATTCGGCCTCGACCGAGGCCGGCTTCCTGGGCGAATCCAGCGCGCTGTCCGCCATGTTCGATCGTCTCGAAGCCGAGCTGGCGGACGAGCCTGGCGGACCCTGGTTCGCCAGCAAGCACTTTTCGCTGGTCGACGCCGTTTACGGTCCGGTCTTCCGCTATCTCAATGCCTTCGACCGGATCGGTGATTTCGGCATCCTTGACGGCAAACCGCTCGTCCGCGCCTGGCGCAAAGCCTTGAGTGAACGCCCGTCGATCAAGCACGCCGTTGCGCCGGACTACCCGCAGCGCCTGCATGCCTTCCTGCAAGCCAAGGGATCGTACCTGTCGCGTCTCATTGGCCGAAGCGATCCGGTCAAACCGGTTGTACAAGCCCTATCCGCCTGAACGGATTCGCTCGCAGCCGTCAGTTCTCGAACATGACGAAGGCAGCCCAGACCCGCGGGTCCTGCGCGCCAGATATCTTGCCGTCACGGGCATCGCGACGGGCCTGGCGCAGCGCTTCCGGATAGGTCTGCCCGGCGGCCAGATGGTCGTAGAAGCTGACCATGAAGGCGGCGGTTCCCGCGTCGTCCACCGGCCATAGCGTCAGCAGCGAGCGCTTCGCACCGGCAATGTTGATCGCTGTCGGCAGGCCGCGCAAACCGCCGACGAATGTCTCCTGGCCACGGGCCGTCTCGCAAGCGGACAGGACAATCAGGTCAAGGCCTGACAGATCCCAGGTCATCAGCTCCATGCCGTAGAGCCGGCCGTCATCATCGTCGCGCTTCATCGATTGCCGGTTTCCCGACCGCGACAGCACCACCTCGCTCTGCCACAGCGCGTTGACGGCGCCAACGCCGCTCTCTTTCTCGTCGCGATAGGCGCCGTGGGTAGCCAGATGCGCAACAGTCGCCTGCTCCATGTCCTTGCGCAGCGCGCGTTCGCCGGCCGCCGTTCCGGTAAGCATCTCGACCGAGTATCGATCGCCGCGCAGGATCGATGCGATCGCGTCGACCTCCTTGCGGGTGCCCGGCAGCGGCTCGGCGCCCTTTTCCGGACCGCGCGCATAATCCAGGCCGCCGGCCAGCAAGGCCTTGCCGGTCTTGGGAAAACTCTGATCGACGCCAGCGTTCAACAACGATTCCGGCCGCGTCAGCATGCGCACGAGAAAGCGGTCATCAAGCGACGCGCCCTTGCTGTCCTGCAGCAAGGGAAACGGCACCGAAAACAGTTTGCCGTCCGGCACCACGAAAAGCGTGTCGGCGCCACGAAGCGACGTCTCCAGAGGTGCGATGAGACCGGCATAGAGTCCGGTGAACGTGGCGTTCAGATCGACCAAAGTCACAGCGCCGCGCTCCTGCGCGGAACGGGTCGATCTGAGGTTTGCCATGCGGGTTGCCTGCGCGGCCGGGATGATCCGGCGCGGGTCGCCGAGGTCATAGAGCCGCGGCTGCTGATCCTTGCGCGTGACGATCGCATAAAGGCGCTCGTCTTCCAGCGGATCGGCGCTCTCACGGTCCGCCCGCCACTTGCGGGTGATGAAATAATCAACGAGCGCCTCGTTGGGCTTCAGCAGCGTGCCGGCCGCCGGCAGCGGCTTGTCCATCGCGATCTTGTCGAAGCCGTATCGCGCGGCCAGCTTGGCGTTGAGCGTATCATCCATCGCCTGAAGCTCTTCCATCTGCACCGCGCCCTTGTCGTCGGAACCGTCGCCACTGGAAGCAACCTCCTGATAGGCGAAAGACAGCCGCATTGCGTTCTGGATCAGGTGCCGCGTCTCCGCATCGTTCGGATCGATCATGCGCAAGAGCTTGCGGAGCGTATCCCGCTTGCCATTTTCGAGCGTCGGCCAGCGGCGCACGGCATCGGCGAACGCCGGCACAGCCGATGCATTGTTCTGCGCCAGCCGCGCGTAGTCGTAGAGCATGTCGTCGGCCAGCGCACGGCTGGCCTCGGCGACTATGCGATTGCCTGATGTACTCACCTGCATTGAATTCCACTGCAGCATATCGTTGTCGAGAGCGGCGAAATCGACGGCAGCCGCGGCAGGGTCCGCCTTCGCCTTGAGATTGGCCATCGCCTGCCGCGCGGCAAAGGTCAGCGGATGCGCCAGGCCGAACTTTGTCCCGGCGATACGGTAGGCCCGGTCGAGTTGGCTCATGCTGTTTTCGGTGTCGCCCACGGCTGCGAAATGGGCGGCGAGCAGATTGGCGATCTTGATTGCCAGGATCTCTGGATAGCTTTGGTCGACGGTCAGCGATTGCAGATGCGCGAGCGTCGGCTCGTCGAGCGGTTGCGCACCTGAAATCGCCCTGGTGTAGAGCAGCCATGCGTCGGCCTGCTCGACCAGATTGCCCTCCTGCTTGAGAATGACCGCGATGTCCCGGTCCTGCTGGAAATAACGAAGGGCCTCATCGTATTTTCCGAGGTCGAGATAGTCCTGTGCCGTGTTGTTGGCGCTGACCAGAACGTTGAAATGGTTGGCACCGTAATAACCAGTGCGCTTGTCGAGCACATTCAGGTCGTACTGCAAGGCGCGTGTCGGCGCGCCCATCTGGCGCAGCATGTCGGCCAGATTGTTCTGCAGTTTCCAGGTAAAACGATCATTCGCGCCAAGCACCCGCTCGGCGATCTCCAGATTGCGCTGCTCGACATTGATCGCGGAAGCGACGTGGCCGACCGCGGAGAGGCCCGTCGCCAGCACATCATTGGCAAACATCAGCTCTTGCGAGTCCCCACCATGATAGTGATTGTAGAGATTGGTTGCCATGGTGGTCATTTCAATGAAGCCCCGATAGTCATTTTCGGCCTGCTTCAGCATCGCGTAGTTGAGATAGAAATCGGCACGCTTCGCGACATCCTGCTGCATCGCCCTGGTCTTCAGACCTTCGCCAAATATCTCCTCGGCATTGTCGAGAATCTGGTTGTCGAGGAACGTCGCACCAGCGTTCGAATAACTCTCGACCGTAAACTCATAGAGGTCGCTTCTGGCGGCAGCGAGCAGGGCTGCCCGCAATTGCGCATAGCCATCGTCGAAGCGTCCGACCTCCATCATCAGCTTGTAGGCCGCATCGATCCGGGCCTTCAGCGCCGTTTCACTGTCTTTTGGAGCCTGCTGACTGGCCTGGCCTGTTTCTTGTCCGTGCGCCATCGGCAAGGGCAGCGCGACGACCGACGTGGCCAGAACAGACGCAACGACCTGCATCAGGCCTAGCGATTTTCGGACTATGGACATGACAGCGTTCATGCGGATCGGTCTGATGCGAAAACTCTAGGATGCGGTCGTATCATGACCCGGATTTTGTCCGAAATCCCACCGCGCTTCCGTCAACCCTATCCGCTTGAACGGATCGATCACAGTGCCGGCCACCATCGAGGCGAGGAATTGCGGCGCCGGCGGGATTTTTGCCACCGTCGCCACCAGCCTGTCACGGAGGAAGGGCAGCGCCAGCGAATCCGACTGGTAGAACGGCGTGAATGCCAGCGACAGCGCCTGGAAGATGCGGACATGCCAGCGCCGCGCCCTCGCATAGGCTTCCAGTGCTGCCTCGACGTTTGGCGTCCGCGCCAGCGCATGGCTGAGCGCTGCGGCGTCGAGCAGCGCCATGTTGGCCCCTTGCCCCAGCTGCGGGCTGGTCGAGTGCGCCGCGTCGCCGATGATGGCCAGCCGCCGCCCAACCGGCCGCTTCATCGTGTGGTGGCCATAGCGCGCCAACGAGAGCTGGTCGAAACTGTCGATCTGGCTGGTATACGCCTCGCTCTGCGGCCATAGCCGGACCACCCTCTCCTTCCAGGCGTCCAGACCCCGGACGCGCACCTCATCGGCATCCGACGGCTTCAGGCTCCAGAAGAAGGCCGCCATCTTTTCAGCACCCGGCTGTGGCCGGCCGATCGGCAGCACGCCGATCATCACGCTCGCCCTGTCATAGCGTTGCAGCAGCGCATGCTCATCGAACCCGTCGCCGCGCCAGCCAAGCGAGGCCCAGAACGCGCCATAGGTGAGTGCTCTTGGCTCGCCTGGAGCGCTTGCGCGGCGCAGTTTCGAGCGCGAACCTCTGGCGTCGATGACGAGGTCGAACGGCCCTACCCTTCGTCCGTTGCCGCATATCAGCGTCGCCCGTTCGCCAGTCTCCAAGGCCTCGATCTCAACATCGATTTCGATGGCGATCGCTTCGCGCTGCGTCGCGCGGAAGAGCACGCCGAACAAGGCCGCGCGGTGCACCGCCAGCCCGAAGCGGCCACCGCGTTGCGCATCGTAGCGGACATCGAGCACGGTACGGCCGCTCGTGGCATCGGCGCCATGCAGGCGGTCGATGCGGGCGCCCAGCGCCAGTATGTCGTCAAGCAAGCCGAGATCGGCCAGGACCGTCAGCCCCGTCGGCTGCAGGATCAGCCCGGACCCGACCGGCTTCGGCTCATCGAAGCGCTCGAAGACCGTGACCTGATGCCCGGCGCGCTTGAGATAGAGCGCCATGGCCAGCCCCGCCGGCCCGGCGCCTGCTATTGCGATGTCGTAGGAAATGCCAATGCCCCCAAAGCCGAATTGGCCGGACAATCCTTCAGCAGCCCGACGAAATCAAGCCGCATCCTGGGACTTAGCGGTCGTTCAAGCCTGGCCTTAGCGGGTGTTCAAGCTTGGGACGCATCAAAGTCGGCGCGCGCTGCGCGCACCGCATCATGGTTGAGTTCGGCCCACAGGATCAATTGATGAAAGGCGCCGAACATAGAGCGCCCGAGATCGGTCAGGCTGTATTCGACGCTCGGTGGCTTGGTCGGGAACACCTCACGATGCACATAGCCATCGCGCTGAAGATCGTACAGCGTCTGGGTCAGCATGCGCTGCGAAATGTCGGGCACAAGACGCCGCAACTCGCCGAATCGATAGGGTTTTTCAGCCAGCGCCATCATCAGCAGCGATCTCCATTTGCCGCTCACCCCCTGGATGACCTCGCGAACCGGACAATTGGCAATATTGCCGCCGCCGGAGATGGCCTTGTAGACCTCCAACTTCGCTTTCAGATTGATGACCTTGCCGTCCATCGCTGGTTCCCTGCGTGTGCCTACCTCCCGAAAAACTGCCTTCTTTACGGCACCAGGTCAATCCCTATTCTAGTGCTGGTCTCTTTTTGAGACCATCACTAGAACCGCCCTAGCGGCGCAACGTCAGGATCTTCCATGACCGAAACCCTTCTCGTTACAGGCGCCTCCGGCCAGCTCGGCCGCGGCGTCATCAACTATCTCTTGGACACGCACAAAGTTCCACCGGCAAACATCATCGCGACCACACGCAATCCAGAAAGCGTGGCCGATCTGGCGCTGCGCGGCGTCGTTGTCAGGGCCGCCGACTTCAACGACGCGGCTTCGCTGGAAACCGCATTCGAGGGCGCCGACAAGGTGCTGATCATTTCGACCGGGGATCTCGATCTCAAAAGCGGCAGGCGCCTGAAGCAGCACGAAAATGCCGTCGCTGCGGCCAAAAACGCCGGCATTTCGCATCTGCTCTACACCTCGATGCCCAATCCGGAGCCAGTGTCGCCGGTCCTGTTTGCCGATGATCACTACAGCACCGAGCAGGCCATTAAGGCGAGCGGCATTCCCTACACGATCTTCCGCAACGGCTGGTACCAGGAGAACCTGTTCCTGGGGCTGCCACACGCCATCGCCTCGGGGCACTGGTATACGTCCGCCGGCGACGGCCGCGTTGCGCCTGGTGCGCGCGACGACATGGCAGCAGCGATCGCCGCCGGCCTCGCTGCCGTTTCGAACGAAAGCAAGACCTACACCTTGACCGGCCCGCAGGCCTACACCACGGCCGAGATTGCCGCCCTGGTAAGCGAGGTCACCGGCAAGCCGCTCGATGTCGTCCAGGTTTCGGATGAAGCCTTGACCGAAGGCGTGAAGGCATCAGGCGTTCCCGAGGATTTCGCTGAGGTGGTCGTGTCCTTCGACGCCAACACGCGCGCCGGCCGCATCGCCATGGTGACGGACGCGATCGAGACGCTTTCCGGCAGGACGCCAAAGACGTTGAAGCAGTTCCTCGAAGCCAACAAGGCCGCGCTGGCCGGCTGAAGCGGAGTGACATGGACTGTGCCGTGAGGCACAGTCCATTCGCCGATCCGCAAGAACATGCCTAGATCGCCACCTGCGTGCCGATCTCCACCACGCGGCCGGTCGGGATCTGAAAGTACTCCGTCGCATCGGCGGCCGTGCGCGCCAGGCCGATGAACAGCCGGTCCTGCCACACCGGCATGCCGGAATTGGGCGAGGCCTTGAGCGAACGCCGCGACAGGAAGAACGAGGTCGTCATAATGTCGAATTTCCAGCCCTGCTTGCGGCAGATCGCCAGTGCGCGCGGGATGTTGGGCTGCTCCATGTAGCCGAAGGTCAGCGTTACCCGCATGAACAGCTCGTTGACCGTCTCCATCTTGACCCGGTCGCTGTCGGGCACCACCGGCTGCGGCGCGGTCACCACCGAAAGGATGACGTTCTGCTCATGCAGCACCTTGTAGTGCTTCAGGCTGTGCATCAGTGCGGTTGGCGCGCTTAGCGGATCGCTGGTGAGGAACACGGCGGTGCCGGACACCAGTTGCGGCTTCTTCTTCAACAGATTGCCGGCGAGGAAATCGAGCGGGATCTCGTTGCGGCGGGTCTTGTCGAACAGATAGCGGCTGCCGCGCACCCAGGTCCACATGGCCAGCACGATGGTGAAGGCAACGGCCAGCGATGCCCAGCCGCCCTCGAACACCTTGACGATGTTGGAGGCAAAGAAGCCGACGTCGATGAAGCCGAACAGCGCCGTCAGCGAGACTGCCAGCCACAGCTTCCATTTCCAGATCCGCGTCATCACCACGAACAACAGCACGGTGGTCACCAGCATGTTGCCGGTCACCGAGATGCCGTAGGCCGACGCCAGCCTGCTGGACTCACCGAAGCCGACGACCAGCATCATCACCACCAGCGCCAGCAGGAGATTGACGCGCGGCATGTAGATCTGGCCGGACTGCTTCTCCGACGTGTGCAGGATTTCCAGGCGCGGCAGCATGTTGAGCTGCACCGCCTGCCTGGTCAGCGAGAAGGCGCCCGATATCACCGCCTGGCTGGCGATGACCGTCGCGGCCGTTGCCAGCACGACCATCGGGATCAGCGTCCAGCCTTCATTCATTTCAAAGAACGGATGGCCGACTACGCCGTTCTTGGCCAGCACGAAAGCGCCCTGCCCGGCATAGTTCAGCAGCAGGCACGGGAACACGACCCACAGCCAGGCGAGCACGATCGGCTTGCGGCCGAAATGGCCGAGATCGGCATAGAGCGCTTCCGCACCAGTCACGGCGAGAAAGATGGCGCCGATGGTCACGAAAGCGACGTCGGGCGAATTTATCAGGAAGGCGACGATGTAGTGCGGGCTCACCGCCCACAGGATTTCCGGATCCGCGATGATGTGGTTGAGCCCGGAAAGGCCAATGGCCAGGAACCACACCGCCGTCACCGGGCCGAACACCAATCCTACCCCGCCCGTGCCGAAGCGCTGCACCGCAAATACCATGGCAAGAATGACCAGTGTCAGCGGCACGACATAGGGCTGGAAGGTCGGCGTGACGACATTCATGCCCTCAACCGCCGACAGCACCGATATCGCCGGTGTGATGACGGCGTCACCGAAGAAAAGTGATGCCCCGACGATGCCGATGCCGAGCATCAGCGCCGAGCGCTTGGGGAAACTGCCGCGCGCCAGCGCCATCAGCGACAGCACGCCGCCCTCGCCGCGGTTGTTCGCCCGCAGCACGAACATGATGTATTTGATAGTGACGATGATCGTCAGCGACCAGATGATCAACGACAAAACGCCGAGAATATCGCCACGCTGGGCGACTTGTCCGCCCGACGACGCCACCAGCGCCTCGCGAAAGGCGTAGATCGGGCTGGTGCCGATATCCCCATAGACGACACCGAGCGCGCCCAGCATCAGAACCTTGGTGCTGTGCTGTTCGACTTCCGAATGGCTCGATTGTTCGACGGGTTCTGCCTCACTACCAGTATTGGTAAGGGCCATGGACGACACTCCGATAAGCGCGCGGTGCTCTACGCTTGCTGCAATGCAATATCAAGTGCCGTCGCGTAATGGCAGCCATGCCTGCCACGCGAGGCTGCCATCGCTACCACCCGCAGGCCTTGAGGAACCGACCCACCGTGCCGGCCATGCCATACTCCAACGCGTCGGCTGTCAACCCATGTCCGATCGACACTTCGGCCAATGCCGGAATGCGCCTGGCAAGGGCCGGCAGATTGCCGACCACCAGATCGTGCCCGGCATTGACCTGAAGGCCGGCGGCAAGCGCGGCGTCGGCGGTTTTTCCCAGTCTTTCCAGCTCCTTGGCGGCTTTGGCGGAATCTGTGTGATAGCTGCCATATGGACCGGTATAGAGCTCGATGCGGTCGGCGCCGACATCGCGTGCGGCCGCCACCCAATCGGGGTCCGGATCGGAAAACAGCGACACGCGAAAGCCCCCCTTTTTCAGACGCTTGACGATCGGTGTGAGGAACGCGGCCTGGGTGGCAAAGTTCCAGCCATGGTCCGATGTCGCCTGGGCCGGATCGTCCGGCACCAAAGTCACCTGTTCGGGCTGATGCTTTTCCACAAGCAACAGGAAATCCTCGGTCGGATAACCCTCGATGTTGAATTCCGCGCGCGGAAACTCGTCATCGATCAGCGACCGGATCTCAGGCAGATCGGAGTGTCTTGTGTGCCTTTCGTCGGGGCGTGGATGCACCGTCAGCCCATGCGCCCCGGCTGACAGCGCAATGCGGCCGAGGCCGGTGACGCTGGGCCACGGCAGGTCGCGCCGGTTGCGCAGCATGGCGATGGCATTGAGGTTGACGGAGAGCTTTGCAGGCATGCGAGCGGCCTCGGAAATCATTCGACGCGCCCACCTATAATGCCTTTGACGGGAACAGTAATGCCTTTGGTGGGAACAGACTGGGGGTTTCGGGTGTTCCAACCCTGACGAACGAGCCGGGAAAGGAAGCGCCGATGAATTTTCTCGATGAGGTGCCGGCAATCCGCCGTCTCGAGACCAGCCGCGACGACCTTTTCGCCATCGATGTCGTCGGGCACGTTTCCGCGGCCGACGGTGAAAATCTTTTCGGGCTGCTGGAGGCAGCCTATGCCCTGCATCCGCGCGTCGATGTGCTGGTGCGCCTCGTCGACCACGATGGCGTCGACTGGGCCGACATAGCGGACGAGACCCTGAAGCAGGGCGCCATCCATGCCTTGGAACATGTCGGCCGTTGCGCAACCATCGGCGAACCGGACTGGATAGCGGACGCACAACGCTTTCTGCCGTCCTCACCGCCCATCGAAATCAGGCATTTCAAGGCGGAGGACGAGGCTGCCGCCTGGCAGTGGCTTGCCGCACAGCCTATCGGGGCAACAGCATCCGGCGCCCCTACCTGACGATCGTCAGCCGCTCGGCCGCCCGCGTGATGGCGGTGTAGAGCCATCGCTGGCGGGTCTCCTTGAAGGCCCAGCTTTCATCGAACAGCACGATCTCGTTCCACTGCGAGCCCTGCGCCTTGTGCACGGTCAGCGCGTAGCCATAGTCGAAATCGTCGAAGCGCTTCTTCTGCTGCCAGGGGATGTCGGCATCGGGATCCTCGAACGCCGCCTTGAGCAGCTTGATCTTGGCGACGCCGCGATCCGGATCGTCCTCTTCCGGCGACACCAGAAGGTTGATGCCGGGCTTCACCGTCTCGCGCGACGAGGTCATCACCTTCCACAGCGAGCCGTTGAGCAGGCCCTTTGCCGGATCGTTGCGCAGGCAGACCAGCTTGTCGCCGGCCTGCGGATAATCGGCGTTGAAGCCCTTGAGCTCGCGCAGCCGCTGATTGTAGCGGCGCCGCGTGCGGTTGGTGCCGACCAGCACCTGGTCCGCCTTGAGCACCAGCTCCTGGGTAACGTCTTCCTTGCCGATGACTTGCGCCGTGCCATAGTCGCCCCGCATGAACTCGCGGCCCTCGCGCACATCGAGAGCCAGCCGCAGGATCGGGTTGTCGCGCGCCTGCCGGTGGATTTCGGTGAGCAGGAAGTCGGGCTCATGGTCGGTGAAGAAGCCGCCACCCGAGATCGGCGGCAACTGGCCTGGGTCGCCGAGCACCAGGATCGGCGTGCCGAAACTCATCAGGTCGCGGCCGAGCTGCTCGTCGACCATCGAACATTCGTCGATGACGACCAGCTTGGCCCGCGAGATCGGGCTCTGACGGTTGAGCGAGAAGGTCGGCGACATCGAGGTCTTGCCGGTGACCTCGTCCGATACCGATTCCTCGCCCTTCGGCCGATAGATCAGCGAATGGATGGTCCGCGCATTGACCGCTCCCTTGGAGCGCAGAACTTGCGCCGCCTTGCCGGTGAAAGCGGCGAACTGCACCTGGCCGTCGACATGTTCGGCGAAATAGCGCGCCAGCGTCGTCTTGCCGGTGCCGGCATAGCCGAACAGCCGAAAAAGCTGCGGCTGGCCGGTCTTCAGCCAGCGGGCGACGGCTTGCAACGCCTCGTCCTGTTGGGGAGAGAATTCCATCAGCGCGAGAGACCGGATTCGCAAGGGAAAGACAAGACAGCTGCCACCACCATCGATGCGTCGGGACGCTTCAGCGCCGCCGACGGGTCAGGCTATCAGGCACGGACAAGAACGTAAAGGGAACAGACAAATCCACCCCACACCTTTATCGGATCTGCCGGGGATCGTTCTCCAGCAGGATCGGCTTGCCGTGCGGGGTGGCGTGTGCGGCGCGCTCCCAGGCTTCAGCCATCGCGTCGACATCGGCTCTGGCTGCCAGCCCTTTTGAAATAAGCAGGCTTTCCAGTGCCGCCAACCAATGTTCGTAATAATCGTGGCCGTCGGCAGCAGCACCGGGCTTCTTCACTTCGCTCGACAGCGCCTGCGCCCACTCGCTCCACGAAAACAGGCCCTTGTCGTGCAGCGCAACCGTCATGGCAAAGGCTTCGGCCTGCCATGGCTCGGCGAAAACAGGGGCATCGACGCCCGGCGGCAAATCGGCCATGTCCGACTCACGCCGGCTCAAGATAGCTCTCCCAGGCATCGATCGACACGACAAGCCCCGGGTCGGCCCCCTCGCCCCAGATTTCCGGCCCTTCGAAAACCACCGTGTAGACCCATTGCGGGTTTTCGCCGTAGCCATGCGCGTTCGAGTCGGGGAATACAAACCCATCGCGCACGGCCTCAATCGTTCCATGCTTGCCGCGTGCGTAACGCGGCAGCCGCGTGTGGCCGGTCGGGTTGAAGTTCTTGGTCCGCACGGGATCGCCGGCCTTGAACCGCGCCGGCTGCGCCACCGGCCGGTCACAAGGACCGCCCTTGGCCAGCACATCAGGCACGTTTTCCGCCTTTAACACCCGTCTCGGCACCGCTGCCGGATCGACCGCCGTGCCTGTCTCGAGATCGCGCTCGCTGACGAAGCCATGGCGCTTCAACAGCTCCTCCAGCGCCTTGATCCATATCTGGTAGTAGCTCGATGAATAGTAGACAGCCGGATGCAGCGATTCCCGCGCATGCCGGCTCTCGTCGATGTTCCAGGCTCCCATGGCGCCGGCGCACAACGTCACGCCGAGCGCCCGCCTTTCCCACGCGGCATGGAAATAAGGTTCGTCCTTTTCAGGCGCGACGGGGCCGAACCCCATCTGCCCGCCGAGATCGTGCGGCCCGTTCATGCCGGCTGCCTCGCCAGGCCGGTCCCGATCATCGCATCGCGGCTGACCAGCTCCGCCAGCCGCTCCTCGCTCCAGCCCTCGGTATTTTCGGGCCGCATCGGCACGACGAGATAGCGCAGCTCGGCGGTGGAATCCCAGACGCGAATTTTCCTGTCCGCCGGCAGCGTCAGCCCGAACTCCTCCAGCACGCCGCGCGGATCGATCACCGCGCGCGAACGATAGGGCGGCGCCTTGTACCAGACAGGCGGCAGACCGAGCACCGACCAAGGATAGCAGGAGCACAGCGTGCAGACGACGAGATTATGGGTGTCCTGCGTGTTGAACACCGCCTGCATGTGCTCGCCCTGGCGGCCGGTATAGCCAAGCGATGCGATCGCCGCCGTCGCGTCGCGCTTCAGCCATGCGGCAAAGGCAGGATCGCTCCAGGCCTTGGCCACCACCCTGGCACCGTTGCGCGGGCCGATCTTCGTCTCGTATGTATCGACGATGACGTCGATCGCGCTCGGATCGATCAGCCCCTTCTGGGTGAGGATGGTTTCCAGCGCCCGCACGCGGGCGGCAAACGGATCGAGTTCGTTGTCGTGGTCATGATCATGGGACATGACTGCAAAATACGTTTCCGATCATGGCGCCGCAAGCACGACGGCTTGGGCCAACGGCATATGGCGTCGGCCCTATCACATCATTCGGCGGCCGCCCGCTGCGGTTCGGGCAGCATGTCTTCCCTGGCCTTGAACAGCGAGGGCTGGTCAACATCATCGGCCGGGGCCGGCTCGCCCTTGCGCTTCGACCAAAGCGAGACCAGCCAGCCCGAGAAATTCTCCATGTAGACATAGATCACCGGCGTCACGAACAGGGTCAGTGCCTGTGAAGCCAGCAGGCCGCCGACAACGGCAACGCCCAGCGGCTGGCGCAGTTCGGCGCTGGCGCCGGTGCCGAGCGCAATCGGGAATGTGCCCATCAGTGCCGCCAGCGTCGTCATCATGATCGGCCTGAACCGCATCAGGCAGGCCTTGTGGATCGACTCGGTCGCGGACATGCCTTCTCGTCGCAGTTCGAGCGCGACATCCACCATCATGATGCCGTTCTTCTTGACGATGCCGATCAGCATCAGGATGCCGATCACCGCGATGACGGACAGATCCATGCCGGCGAAGCGCAAGGCAACAACCGCTCCGAGCACGGCCGACGGCAGGCCGGTGAGGATGGTCAGCGGGTGGATGAAGCTCTCGTAGAGGATGCCGAGCACGATGTAGATGGTCAGGATCGCGCCGCCGACCAGAAAACCCTGGTTGGCAAGGGAATCCTGGAAGGTCTTGGCCGTGCCGGCGAAGGTGGTCGAGATCACCGTCGGCATGCCGATCTGCTCCTTCAGCGCATTGATGCGCGTCACGCTGTCGCCCAGCGCCACGCCCTGCGGCAGATTGTAGGAGATGGTCACGGCCGGAAGCTGGCCGAGCTGGTTGACAGTCAGGGCGCCGGCCGTGCGATCGACCCGGGCGAAGGCGCCGAGCGGAACCAGACTGCCGCTTGCCGTCCTCATCTGGATGGCCAGCATCCGCTCGGGCGACCACTCGATCTTGGGATCGAGCTCGGTGATGACTTCGTAGCTGTCGGCCGAACCGAAGATTGTCGAAACCTGGTCGGTGCCGAACCCGCCATAGAGGGCGGAGCGCAACGTGTCGGTGTCGATACCGAGCTGGGCGGCCTTGTCGCGATCCACCACCAGCGTCGCCTGGAGCGCATTGTTCTGAAGATCGCTGGTGACGTCGGTGAAGTTCGCATGGTCGGCCGCCATCGCGTCGTTCAGTTTCTGCGCCCAAATATCGGTCAGGCCGGTATCAAGCCCCTGAACCACGAGTTGGTAGGCGCTGGCCGACGACCGCGAGCCCAGCCTCAAATTCTGCACCGGCTGCATGTAGGTCTCGATGCCCGCCACGCCGGCCAGTTGCTTGCGCAGATCAGCAAGCACCTTCTCGATATCGGGACGCTGATCCTTGCCCTTGAGCTGGACGAAAAGCTGCCCCTGGTTGAGCGCATTGTTGCCGCTGCCCGCCGACCACGCCACATGGTCGACATAGGGCGAATGCGAGAAGACGCTGGCGACCTGTCCTTGCAGCCTGGACATGGCGTCGAAAGAGATGTCCTGACGCGCGATGGTGATCACCGATATCTGGCCGATGTCCTCCTGCGGGAAGAAACCCTTCGGCGAAGTCTGGATTAGCCACACGGACGCTGCGGCGGTGCCGACGAAGACGAGAAACACCAGGAAGGTGTGCCGCAGGCAGAAGCTCAAGACCCTATCGTAGCCGCGCGTGACGAGGTCCTGCTTGCGGCCGGGGCCATGCTTGTCGCGGTCGGCCTTGGTCACCGACAGCAACCGCGAGCACAGCATCGGCGTCAGCGTCAGCGACACGAACATCGAGGCCAGGATGGCGACCGTCACCACGACGGCGAACTCGTTGAAGATGCGCCCGATGACGCCGCCCATCAAAAGCACCGGGATGAACACGGCGACCAGCGAGATCGAGATCGAGATGATGGTGAAGCCGATTTCGCGCGCGCCCTTCAGGGATGCGTCGAAGGCTGACAATCCATCCTCCTCCATGTGGCGGAAGATGTTTTCAAGCATCACTATGGCATCGTCGACGACGAGGCCCACCGCAAGCGTCAGGCCCATCAGCGAGATGTTGTCGATGGAAAAGCCGAACAGGAACATCGCGCCGAGCGTGGCGATCAGCGAGATCGGCACCGCCACGGCCGGGATGATCGTCGCCGTCACCCGGCGCAGGAACACGAAGATCACCATGATCACCAGTGCAATGGTGAGCAGCAGCGTGAACTGCACGTCGCTGACCGCCTGGCGGATCGAACTGGAGCGGTCGTTAAGCAGCTTGATGTCGGCGGCGGCCGGCATCTGGTCCTTGAAGGACGGCAGCATCGCCTTGACCTTGTCGACGACGTCGACCGTGTTGGCGTCGGGCTGGCGCTGCACGGCCATGATGATCGCGCGGGTACCATCGTACCAACTTGCGGTCGTGGTCGTCTGCACCGAATCGACGACCCGGGTCACCTCGCCCAGCCGTACCGGATGACCGTTCTTGGTGGCGATGATGATGTTGGAGAAGCCGGCGGCGTCGGTCAACTGCGTGTTGGCGGTGATGGTGAGCTGCTGCTTGTCGTTCTGAAGCACGCCGAGCGGCGTGTTGCTGTTGGCCGAGGCGACCGCCGCCTGCAGCTGATCGATCGAGATGCCGCGCGCCGCAAGCGCGGTCGGGTCGATCTGGATGCGCACCGCGTATTTCTGCTGGCCGAAGATCGAGACCTGCGCCACGCCGTCGATGGTCGACAGCGACGGCGAGATGACATTTTCCGCGAAAGCATCGAGATCGGTCAGCGGAACCGTGTCGCTGACCAGCGACATCAAAAGGATCGGCGCGTCGGCCGGATTGACCTTGCGATAGCTCGGCGGCGACGTCATCTGCGGCGGCAGCGATTTCTGCGTGCGGGCGATCGCGGCCTGCACATCGGCCGCCGCCGCATCGATGTCGCGGTTGAGCACGAACTGGATGGCGATCGAGGTCTGGCCAAGCGAGTTGGTGGTCGAGATCGAATCGATGCCGGCGATGGTCGCGAACTGCTTGATCAGCGGCGTCGCCACCGATGTCGCCATGGTTTCCGGCGAGGCGCCGGGCAGCGAAGCCGAGACGTTGACCACCGGAAATTCCGCGCTGGGCAGAGCTGCCACCGGCAGGAATTTGTAGGCGAACAGCCCGCCCAGCACCAGGGCGAACGACATCAGGAGGGTGGCGACAGGTCGGCGTATGCAGAATTCGGAGATCATTGGGCCGCCTCGCCGGCGTTGGTCGCCTCGGCCACCTTGGGCGCGGCAGCACCCGCCGTGGCCTTGCCTTCATGCACCGCGGCGCCGTCCTTCAGCCTCGTCTGGCCTTCGGTGACGACTTTCTCGCCGCTTTTCAGCCCCTGGCTGATGGCGCTGTTGTCGCCTTCGGTCAGCGCCACCTGCACCGGCCGCATCTCGACCGTATTGTCCGGCTTGACCACATAGACGAACGGCCCCTTCTGGCTTGGCTGCACCGCGACGGTAGGAACCGATGTCATCTGCGGCATGATGCCGGCGTCGAGCACGACATTCACATACTGGCCCGGCCATAGCGAAAGGTCTGCATTGGGAATGCTTGCCCGCGTCGCAATGGTGCCCGACGCGGTGTCGACGCTGGAGTCCACGAAATCGAGCGTGCCCTTGCCGATCGGCGTCGGTTCGCCATCCTTGGTCAGCGTCACCGCGCCCTGCTGCGGATTGGCAAGCGCCTTGTGCAGCAGCGCAAGGTTGCTCTCGGGAAGGTTGAAGTTGACCTGCAGCGGGTCCATCTGGGTGATGGTCACCAGCGGGGTCGCCGTACTGCTGTTGCCATTGCTGACGGTGACGAGATCGCCGACGGCGACGCTGACAGCACCCAGCCTGCCGGAAATCGGCGCCGTGATCGTGGCGAAGCCAAGCTGGACATTGTCGGCGTCGATCGTCGCCTTGTCGGCATCGACAGTCGCTGCGGCAGCCTTCTGCGCGGCGACGGCCTGGTCGTAGGTCTGCTGCGTGCCGGCCTGCTTGGCGACCAGATCCTTGGCGCGCTGGAGATCGGACTGCGAGCTGGCGAGCATCGCCTGATCCTTGGCGAGCGCTGCCTGATCCTTGGCAAGCTGCGCCTTCAGCGCCCGGTCATCGAGCGAAAACAAAACGTCGCCGACCCTGACCATCTGCCCGTCCTTGACGTCGATGGACACGATCTGGCTGGACACCCGCGCGTTGATATTGACGACGGCGGGAGAGGAAACGAAGCCGATGGCGTAGCGCCGGATCGGGAAATCGGCTGTCGAGGCGACGGCCGAGAGGATGGAGGCCGAGCGCGCAGCACTGGCGTCTTTCTTGTCCGAAGCCGCAACCTGTTTGTCCGGCGCGGCAGCCTGCTTTGCACCGATGACCTGCTGGACCCTGCCAAGCGCGTCAGGCGAAAGATAGAGCCACCCGGCCGCACCCAGGCAGGCGACGGCCAGCAACGAAAGAACGACTTTTCCACGCATGGTCAAAGGCCCTCTCCACCCGACACGTCGTGGTCCGATGGTTCTATTCTAGCGCAAATCACGGCCCGTTGCCGCGATTTCGCCGAATAGATAGGACAGGCCTTTGTCGGAAAAGAGCCAAAAGGCGGCATTACGAAGATTTAATGTGCACTGCACAATGGATGTGCAACACAGGGCGGCACGACAAGGTTATGGTGAAGGGCGGTCACGCGAAGCGAGTTAGCCAGCGAGGCGCACCTTGGCATCGTCCTTGGCAGCTTCGGCTGTCAACCTGAGCCCGAGCGCCTTCATAACACCGAGCAGAGTTGAAAGCTTAGGATCACCCTTGTCACTCAGCGCCTTGTATAGCGCCTCACGCGTGACGCCAGCGTCCTTGGCAATGGACGTCATGCCCCGTGCC
Organism: Mesorhizobium sp. M7A.F.Ca.US.008.03.1.1; assembly: GCF_003997495.1. GTDB lineage: Bacteria > Pseudomonadota > Alphaproteobacteria > Rhizobiales > Rhizobiaceae > Mesorhizobium. The sequence goes on from NZ_RZRU01000023.1 coordinate 83,469, forward strand.
CTGGCCACGTTGCCGAGCGCATGGGTGATAATGGCAGGATCGCCGTCTTCGAAGGCCGCTTGGATATAGGCCGAGATTGCCTCCTCGCTGTCGAGAAATTCGGAAGCGTCCCATTTGGTGGTTTCGATGGTCATTAGACCTCCTTCGCCATGCTGATGGCTTTCTTGATGTCGGCCTTTTGCGATGACTTATCGCCACCGCAGAGCAGAATGATGATCGTGTTGCCTGTCCTGACGAAATAGACGCGATAGCCTGGGCCATAGTCGACCCGCAATTCGCCGATGCCGTCGAAGAACTTGGCATCGCCGAGGTTGCCAAGCTCGACACGATCGATCCGGACCTGAATGCGCGCCTTGGCCCGCATGTCCTTTAGGGACCTGAACCAGTCGGAGAATTCAGCTGTTTTACGGACTTCGATCATGGGTATTTTGTAATCTACAATTCACATATCGTCAAACGGAATGTGAATTGTAGTTCACAGAAAGCTCATCCCTTTCACGCCACGTCAGCGTTTCGGAGCCGCTCAAACCTACCTCAGCATCGGCCAAAGCGTCGCCGCCAGCAGTACGCCCATGGCGATGTTGAACCATTTCAGCCGCACCGGATCCGACAGGAAACCGCGCAGCGCGGTGCCGAAACCCGCCCACACCGAGACGCTCGGCAAATTGACGACGGTGAACGCTACAGCGATCAACACCACCGACAGGAACGGGTGCTCGGCATTGGCATAGACGGCCATGGCGGTGATCGCCATCACCCATGCCTTGGGATTGACCCACTGGAATGCGGCTGCCTCGATGAAGCGCATAGGACGCGCCTTCGTCTCGCCCTTGCCGGTCAGCGTGCGCGACATGGCGATCTTCCAGGCGAGGTACAGAAGATAGGCGCCGCCGGCGATCTTGAGCGCGGTTTGCAGCGCCGGGAACGCCGTCAGCACAGCGCCGAGGCCAAGACCGACGGCAAGCAGCAGCACGAGGAAACCCATGCTGATGCCCACCATGTGCGGAACCGATCTGACGAGGCCGAAATTCACGCCTGACGTCAAAAGCATGAGGTTGTTCGGTCCCGGCGTGATCGAGGTCACGAAGGCGTAGACAAGCAGGGCAAGGAATGCGTCGAGCGACATGGATATCCTCCCTGGCAAGTCAGCACCGGAAGCCTCATTATGGACGCTGGCTGGCGCGTTCGGCGCCAACCCCGCCGAAGTCCTACATCGCCTGCGGACCGCGGTTCAATGCGGCCACGCCGGTGCGGCAGATCTCGATTAGGCCGAGCGGCTTCATGATGGCGATGAACTGGTCGATCTTGGAGCCCTTGCCGGTGATCTCGAAAATGAAATGCTCGGTGTTGGCGTCGATGACGCTGGCGCGGAACGCGTCGGCCAGCCGCAGCGCCTCGACGCGGGCCTCGCCGGTGCCGGCGACCTTGACCAGCGCCAGTTCGCGCTCCAGCGGCCGCTCCTGGCCGGATTCATGCGAGCGCACGGTCAGGTCGACGACGCGGTGAACCGGCACGATGCGCTCGAGCTGGTGTTTGATCTGCTCCAGCACATGCGGCGTGCCGCGCGTCACGATGGTGATGCGCGACAGGTGTTTTTCATGCTCGGTCTCGGAGACGGTCAGGCTCTCGATGTTGTAGCCGCGCCCGGAAAACAGGCCGATGACCCGGGCAAGCACGCCCGGCTCATTGTCGACCAGCACGGAGAGCGTGTGGTTTTCCGGCTTTTCCGTCTCCTTGGCGATGAAATAGGCAGAGCCGGTCGGTTGTAGCTGTGCGTTCATGACATGAATCTCGTTTTTCAAGCTCTTGAGCTAATTCTCTGTTTGCGCAGGGCTTTCTCGCGATAGCCCTGCCTTGGTTCTGCCGGCTACACCAGTTCCCTGCCCTTGGCGTCGATGGCGTTGGCCACCGCCTCGTCCGTCGCCTCGTCGGGCAACAGCATCTCGTTGTGCGCCTTGCCCGACGGGATCATCGGGAAGCAGTTGGCGAGCGTCGCCACGCGGCAATCGAACAGCACCGGCTTCCTGACCGAGATCATCTCCTTGATCGCGTCGTCCAGTTCGTCAGGCTTCTCGCAGCGAATGCCGTGGCCGCCATAGGCCTCGGCCAGCTTGACGAAGTCCGGCATCGCCTCCGTGTAGGAATGCGACAGCCGGTTGCCGTGCAGCAGCTGCTGCCACTGCCGCACCATGCCCATATACTGGTTGTTGAGGATGAAAATCTTGATCGGTGCATCGTGCTGCACGGCAGCGCTCATCTCCTGCATCGTCATCTGCACCGAAGCGTCGCCGGCGATGTCGATGACCAGCGCGTCCGGATGCGCGATCTGAACGCCGAGTGCCGCCGGCAGGCCGTAGCCCATCGTGCCCAGCCCGCCCGACGTCATCCAGCGGTTCGGCTTCTCGAAATGATAATGCTGCGCCGCCCACATCTGGTGCTGGCCGACCTCGGTGGTGATGTAGGTGTCCATGCCCTTGGTCAGTTCGTAGAGCCGCTCGATGGCGTATTGCGGCATGATCACGTCGTTGTTCATCTTGTAGGCGAGCGAGTCGCGCGCACGCCATTTGGCGATCTGCTCCCACCAGGGGTAGAGCGCCTTCCTGTCGGCCTTGGCGCTCGCGCGCCACAGCCGCACCATATCCTCCAGCACCCGGCCGACATCACCGATGATCGGCACCTCGGTGTGGACGTTCTTGTTGATCGACGACGGATCAATGTCGATGTGGATCTTCTTCGAGTTCGGCGAGAATGCAGTGAGCCTGCCGGTGATGCGGTCGTCGAACCGCGCGCCGATGCAGATCATCACGTCGCAATCATGCATGGCCATGTTGGCTTCATAGGTGCCGTGCATGCCGAGCATGCCCATCCAGTTCTTGCCCGATGCCGGATAGGCACCCAGGCCCATCAGCGTCGAGGTGATCGGGAACCCGGTGAGATCGACCAGTTCGCGCAGCAGATGGCTCGCCTCCGGACCGGAATTGATGACGCCGCCGCCGCTGTAGATGATCGGCTTCCTGGCTCCCGCCATCAGCTCGACCGCCGCCTTGATCTTTTCCAGGTCGCCCTGGACCTTGGGCTGGTAGCTGGTGCGCGGCGCGATCTGCGGCGGGACATAGAATCCCTTGGCGAACTGCACGTCCTTCGGGATATCGACGACAACCGGACCCGGACGGCCGGTGGTCGCGACATGGAAGGCCTCGTGGATGGTGGCGGCGAGCTCGTTGACGTCCTTCACCAGCCAGTTGTGCTTGGTGCAGGGGCGCGTGATGCCGACCGTATCGCATTCCTGAAAAGCGTCGGAGCCGATCAGCGAGGTCGGCACCTGCCCGGTCAGGCAGACCAGCGGGATCGAATCCATCAGGGCGTCCTGCAGCGGCGTCACCGCATTGGTGGCGCCGGGGCCCGACGTCACCAGCATGACACCGGCCTTGCCGGTGGAGCGCGCATAGCCTTCCGCGGCATGGCCGGCGCCCTGCTCGTGGCGCACCAGTATGTGCTCGACCTCGTCCTGCTGGAAGATCTCGTCATAGATCGGAAGGACAGCGCCGCCCGGATAGCCGAAGACATGCTTGACGCCATTGTCCTTCAGCGCCTGCACCACCATTTCGGCGCCCGTCATCTCGCGCCGCTCGTTCTGTCCGTTGCTCATCGGTCTGGTCCCGTACTGTCGCCATTGGGCGTTTGCTGGTCGTTTAGTCGTGTTTCAGGCAATAAAAAAGGCCCCCGAGGGAGCCTGTGTCTTGCGCATGGGGGGTTTTCGCCCGGCGGTTACACCGCCTTGCCCACGCGCTTTCCTACGAGAATGAGTGCCGTTTTCATGGTGGCGGACACTAAGGGCGGGAAAGGCGGCCTGTCAACGGGAAAAATCGCGCCGGCGCGCGCAGCGGGCCGGCGCGATTGCGGTGATCAGCCCGGCGCCTTGCAGCGGGAAACGCGCGGATCGCATTTGGAAACCTTCCTGGCCTGCATCTTCGCTGGCGGATGGTGAGGTGCCATCCTTGCCGGGCCATGGTGCTGGGGCATGTGCATTGCCAACGCCTGCTGATGCGGCTTTTGTTGCCCTGCACCGCGTGCTGGACGCTGCCCCGAAACCGGCTTGGCCGAACCCGGTTTGGCCGACGATTTGACAACGTTACGTCCATCGCCCGCGGTCCTGTCGGCATGCAGCTTGAGCGCATCGGCCTTCGCGCCGTTGCCGGCGGCCATCCGCTTGCGCACGGCGTCGCCAGGCTTCACGACGGCCGGATTGCTGGCAGCCACCGCGCCCGGATAAATGGCCTTGCCGCCGATCGCAGTCTTGGGGCCCGCCACGATTTGCCCCTTCCCGGTTGCATTGCCGGCAAGCTTCTTGATCTCCGCGCCCCTGGAAGCATCGAGCCGTGCACTGGCAAACACGCCTTTGGGCGGAGGAACCAGTCTTGCCGCCTTGATCGATTCGATGACGGGCTTCGGGAGTTGCTGCAGCCGGGGTCCGGCATTGATTGCAACCACCTGATTGCCAAGCCGCACATGCGGCGCATTGTTGACCACGACCGTCTGGTTGATGATCGTCGTGTTTCGCACGATGACGACGTTCTCCTGAACCGGCCGCACCACCCTGACCAGATCGACCGCGCCGATCGCCGCCACAGGCACGAAACACCACCAGGCGTCGTCGAAGGCGACACCGACGTCGGGAGGCGCCGGAGCCCAGCCGACATCATTGCCACCCTGGCGCCAGACCACCCAGGCCGGCGCCCATTGATCGCCTGATATCCACACCCAGCCGAAATCGGGATCATAGGCCCAGCGGCCGTAGTGATAGACGACATCGCCGAATGGCTCGGTGGATTGCCAGTACCAGCCGTCGTCGGTCCAGACCCATCTGCCTTCGGTGTAGGGCCGCCATTCGGTACGGACCGAGGGAACCCAGACATCGCCGAAGCGGCTGGAGGTTCGCCATCCGCCATAGTTCGAAAGCCTTTCGTGGACGGTGACGGAAATTTCCGCCGCATGCGCCTGCGTTGCGGGCAGCACCAGCGGGCCGGTCAGGGTCGCGCTCAAGGCCATGATCGCGGCCATTGCTGCAGCACGCCCACGCCGGCCGAGAGAGTGAAGTGAAGACGCTTCGATAAAGGGTATGATGATCATAACGGGCTCCAGAGTTCCGCATCCAGAAAATCCCGGGAACCGCCCTGTTGCCCGCCACCGCTTCCCGGCTTCTCACCGATCGGTTGTCATCGGCCTCGGTGACTGCATTGCGGCATTTGCCCATCAATTTTGCGCGACCGGCGCGGCATTCACAGATGGGACGTTCGTTTCCGGCGCCCGGGCGATTCCGAAACCGCCTGGCGATCCCATTTCGAGGATAGACTATTGAAATCGCTGGAAACTATGGTGGGGCGTGACGAGGGCCGCCATCTCTGGCGATACTTGATCGTCCGGCGGCAAGCCCGGCGGAGCCACCACCATGACGATCTGGATTTCACGGGAGGAAACCTGATGCTCGACAAGGCCCCTAGCAAGAAACTGTCCGACCTGCTCGATCAGTTCGGCGCCGCGCTTGCTGCCAATGACATCGAGAAGGCGGTCGATTGCTTTCAAGAGGATTGCTACTGGCGCGACCTCGTTACCTTCACCTGGAACATCAAGACCATGGAAGGCCGCGATCAGGTCCGCGACATGCTGAAAAGCCAGTTGTCGAACACCAAGCCATCGCATTTTGCCATTGCCAAGGGCGAGGACGCGACCGAGAGCGGCGGGCTGATCGAGGGCTGGATCAGCTTCGAGACGGAGGTGGCACGTGGCTTCGGTCATATCAGACTGAAAGACGGCAAGATCTGGACGCTGCTGACCACCATGGCCGAACTGAAAGGCCACGAGGAGCCGGCAGGCTTCGCGCGGCCGATGGGCACCAGGCACGGCTCGGGCAAGAACCGTCCGACATGGAAAGAAGAACGCGAGAGGGAGGCCGCCGAGCTCGGCTTTAAGACGCAGCCCTATACGGTCATCATCGGTGGCGGCCAGGGCGGTATCGCGCTCGGCGCAAGGCTGCGGCAACTCGGTGTGCCGACCATCATCATCGAGAAGAACGAGCGGGCCGGCGACAGCTGGCGCAAGCGCTACAAGTCGCTGTGCCTGCATGACCCGGTCTGGTACGACCATCTGCCCTATATCGATTTCCCAAAGAACTGGCCTGTCTTCTCGCCCAAGGACAAGATCGGCGACTGGCTGGAAATGTACACCAAGGTGATGGAGCTGAATTACTGGTCCTCGACCGAGGCCAAAAGCGCTTCCTATGACGACAAGAAGAAGGAATGGACCGTTGTCGTCCACCGCGATGGCAAGGACATCACGCTGAGGCCCAAGCAGTTGGTGCTGGCGACTGGACAATCCGGCAAGGCCAATCTGCCAAAATTCAAGGGCATGGAAACCTTCAAGGGCGATCAGCACCACTCCTCGAAGCATCCGGGTCCCGACGCCTATGCCGGCAAAAAGGCCGTTGTAATCGGCTCCAACAATTCCGCCCATGACATCGCTGCGGCACTTTGGGAAGCCGGCGCCGACGTCACCATGGTGCAGCGCTCCAGTACCCACATCTCCCGGTCCGACACGTTGATGGAAATCGGACTGGGTTCGCTCTATTCGGAGCAGGCGCTGCAGAATGGCATCACCACGGCCAAGGCCGATCTCATCTTCGCTTCGCTGCCCTACAAGATCCTGCACGAGTTCCAGATCCCGGCCTATGCCGAGATGAAGAAACGCGACGCGGCCTTCTACAAGGGGCTGGAAAAGGCCGGCTTCATGCTCGACTGGGGCGACGACGAATCCGGCCTGTTCATGAAGTACCTCAGGCGCGGCTCTGGCTATTACATCGATGTCGGCGCCTCGCAGCTGGTCATCGATGGTTCGATCAAGCTGAAGAGCGGCGTCGACGTCGAAGAGATCAAGCAACACTCGGTTCTGCTCAGCGACGGGTCGGAACTGCCTGCGGACCTCATCGTCTACGCCACCGGCTACGGCTCGATGAACGGCTGGGCCGCCGATCTGATATCGCGCGAGACCGCCGACAAGGTCGGCAAATGCTGGGGCCTCGGCTCGAACACCACCAAGGATCCCGGCCCCTGGGAAGGCGAATTGCGCAACATGTGGAAGCCGACGCAACAGGAAGCACTGTGGTTCCACGGCGGCAACCTGCATCAGTCGCGCCACTATTCGCAATTCCTGTCGCTGCAGTTGAAGGCAAGGCAGGCAGGCCTGCCGACGCCGGTCTACGGGCTGCAGCAGGTCCATCACAAGGGATAGCCGAGCGCCATTCCGGCAAAGCCGGAAGAAACAAGGAGGCACGGCTTGCACCCTGCCTCCTTTCTCGAGGAATTACGCCGGCTTGCCCGCCGCGAACTGCGTCACCACCCGCTGCAGCAGCGGCACGTAATCGCGAAATGTCCGTGTCTTCATGTTGGCGATCTTGCCGCTCTCGTCCCAGATGCGGACCCGGACCGCTTCCTCATGGAAGGGGTTCTTGCGGAACTCGGCAACCTCCTCGGCACTCATGGGCCCGCCTTGCAGCGACAGCGTATGAACCGAGGCCTGCGAAAGCTTGCCGAAATAGGTCGGGTCGGCAGCGCAGAGATAGCGCTTGGCCGCGACATGCAGCCTGACGCATTCGACGATGACCGGTGGAAAGAACGGTGCCAGCACCTCGCCGCCGGCCTCGTCATGATGCTTGTCTTCTACATCCTCGGGCGAATAGGTGCCGAACTCGCTGGTGTAGTGACCGATGTCGTGCAGCAGCGCCGCCGCAACCAGTTCGTCCGGCGCGCCGTCCTTTTCGGCGAACCAGGCGCCCTGCAGCATGTGCTCCGACATGGTGACGGGTTCGCCGAGATAGGATTCTGCGCCCCGGCGCTCGAAGATGTCGGCAATGAATTCGACGATGGTGTCCGCGTTCAAATCCTGGCTCATTCCGCCGCCTCCTTGAACCCGTGCTCGATCGCCGCGAGCGTCGATAGCAAACCGTCCTTGTCGGCGTAGCAGCCCTGCAGCCAGCGCTTGCCGGTACCGGAAAATGCCTTGCGCGCATGCATGACGCGCGTGTTGTCGACGATGAACGCCTGCCCCGCTTCCAGCTTGAACGTCACCTCGAAGGATGGATCCTCGATCAGTTCGGCGAACCGGCGATAGGCGGCATAGTACGCTTCCATGTCGGCGAACGAAACGTCGACCGTCGGCGCCAGCGAGCGGTTGTTGAAGCGTATGCAGATCAGCTCGCCATCGGGCCCGAGCTCGATCATCGGCCGCTTCGCCTGCAGCCGAACGCCGGAAGAGCCGGCATATTCGAAGCGCGCCGGGCATGAGCTCAGCAGCCGGAAACCTTCCGGGTTCTCAGCCTGCAGCGCAGCCGCGACAGCAAACCCGTCGACGACGCTGGATTCGCCGCCCTCAACCGTATTCTCGATGCAGGACAGGATCTGCAGCGTCGGCACGGGGTCGCGATAGGGGTTGTCGGTGTGCGCCTGGAGGCCGAGATTGGTGTAGGCGAGATTGTTCGGATTGACCTCGGCGCGCACTTCGAACCAGCGGCCGTAATTGGTCTCCCTGATATAGCCGAACAGATCGGACACTTTGCACAGCGCCCCGGATTCGGCCGGCAGATCGTCCATCACCGCAAAACCATAGGCTTTCACCGCCGACAGCCACTGCCGCAAGACGGCTTGATCGCCGCTGGCAGCAGAATAACCGGCGCGCGGCACCGAATTCTGCATGGTGGCCTTGGTCCATCGCAAGATATCCTCGCCTGTCCAGCCAGGCCGGCGCGCCTCACGGCGATCATAGGTGTTGGCGCGCAGCCATGACGCGGGAAAGCTGACCGTCTTCTGCTCGGGCACGAAGCTGACTTCCAGGGCGCCGCCCTTGACCGATGCGGCACCGATCCTGGTGCCGGCGGGAATGTCGAGAATGGTGATCAGCCGTTGGCCGTTGCCGGCGCTGCGCGTCTTGTCGTCCAGCGCATTGTCGCGCAGCCACACGGCATGAAAATGGCTGCGCGTCCCGTCCTGCCAGCCAAGTTCGATTGTTCTGCCTTCGTCGCCGATCAGCGCGTGGGTGAGCATGGAGATCCGTTCCTGTCCTTTGCGTCCCCGCGCCTTATCCGCAGGGTTTCGATTGCATGGTGATCGCGCGACAGGCATAACTCAAATTATCATTTTTTGGCCAATGACCGCAGAACACTAATGACTCGAGCAAACCCACCCTTGCCGCCTCTGGACTGGCTGCGCAGTTTCGAGGCGGCGGCGCGGCTGTCGAATTTCACCGCGGCGGCAGGCGAGCTTGGCCTCACCCAGGCGGCCGTCAGCCAGCACATCCGGTTTCTCGAGGAGCGGCTGAAGACACGTTTGTTTTCGCGGCTGGCGCGCGGCGTCGCGCTGTCGCCGGAGGGTGCGGCCTACCTGCCCCACATCCAGTCGGCCTTCGCCACCATCGGCAACAGCACCGCGGAACTGTTCGAGCCACGCGCGGTCCAGACCGTGACCATCCGGGCGCCGATCTCCTTTGCCTTGCTGATGCTGGTTCCGGCGCTGCCCGTTCTGGCAAAGGCACTGCCGCGCATCCAGCTCGACCTGGTGACGATCCATCGCCCTGCTGACTACGATCTGCCGGGCTCGGTGCTCGACATCCGCTTCGGCAACGGATCGTTCCCCGGACGCGAAGCCGACAGGCTGACCGCCGAGCGGCTCGTGCCGGTGGCGTCGCCGGGCTTGACCGGCGTCGCGGACTGGACCTCCCTGCCGCTGCTTCTGGTTGCCGGCGCGCGCGAGATGTGGGCGGAATGGTTCGCCGCCGCCGGGCTGGCCGGCCACCCCAGGCGATCGCACCGCTTCGACAGTTTCGTTGCCGCCATGGAAGCGGCCAAGGCCGACGCCGGCGTGCTTTTGGGCTCGCGGCCGCTGGTCGACGCGGCGCTCGACAGCAAGACGCTGGTCAGGCTTTCCGACTACGAACTCTCCAGCACATCGGGGCATTTCCTGACCAAGGCGTCGACAGCGCGCCTGACCGGTGCCGAACAGGATTTCCGCAACTGGCTGCTGTCGCGCCTCTCCGCGCCGGCATGACCGGTTACGAGATTGGCCCGATCCGCTTCCAGTAGATCAGCGTGCCGGTCAGCTCGCCATGCGGCTTCAGTGCATAGTCCGGTATCTCACCGGCCAGCGTGAAGCCAAGCTTTTCATAGAGGCCTGAAGCGCCCTCCTCGGTTGCCGTGTCCAGAACCAGCAGCGTGCGGCCCTTCTCCACGGCGAGGCTCTCGGCGGCCCGCATCAGGCGCGTTCCCACACCCCTGCCCCGGCAATCGACTGATGTCATCAGCTTGGCGATCTCGGCCCGGTGCGGCTGGTTGGGCGGACAGTCGAGCAGCAAGGTCACGGTACCGACCAGGTTCTTGCCGTCCCAGGCGCCAAGCACCGCTCGTTCGCCCCTTGCCGCCGCGGCCAGCGATTTCTCCCAGAACGCCCTTGCCGCCTGCGGTGCCAACGGATGCATGAAGCTGACCGATCCGCCTGCCGCCACCGTTGCGACCAGCAATTCGGCCAGCATGTCCTGCGTCTCGGCAGCCGGGTCAAGGGTTGCGATCTCGATCGAATTCATGTGCAGGACATCCTGTGATAGAAGCTGACGCATCGCTGTCACTCCAGATGGCGCGCGCGCCGCCGCTTTCGCGCCGCCTTGATGGCGCTGATGCGTTCGGTGTCTTCGTGCCCGAGATGCCGCCCGCGCTCGAGAATCTCGAGCGTGTACTCCTCATAGGTCAGGCCCAGCCGCTCGGCTCTGTCCATGCGCAGCAGCATCACCTCGTGGCTCGGCGCCTTCCACGCCTTGGCATGGGCGGCCTGCCAGGCCAGGAAGATGTAGGGATCGCCCTTGCCCCATGGCGGGCCCTTGTATTCATCGAGAGGCGGCCCCCCATTGTGGGAGCGCTTTGGTCTTCTTGCCATTGTGTCAGCCCCTGACCAGCGCGACCAGATAGTCGGCACCGGGCTCCAGGGCGTGGAAGGTGCAGTCCGACGGCGCCCCAAGCGCCAAGCAGTCGCCTGGTTCGAGCCTGTGCACTGTCTCACCTTCGACGAATTCCAGCCGCCCGGATATCAGCCATATCTGCTGCTTGATGAAGGCGTATGAAGCAGCCGGAAAACTGACCCTGGCTCCCGCCGGCAGATGCACCTTGATCAGCTCCAGTGGCATGTCGGAAGCCGGCGAAAGATGCCGCCTGACATAGCCGGTATCGGGATCGCGCCACACCGGCTGGTCGGCCTCGCGCAACAGCGCGCCGCCCTGCAATTCCGCGCGTGCGATCAGGGTCGACAGCGTCATGCCGAAGGCCGCCGCGATGCGCACCAGAAGCGCCGCCGTCGGGCTGGTCTTGCCCCGCTCGATCGTGCTGAGCATCGCCTTCGAGACGCCGGAACGCTCCGCGAGTTCGGCCAGGGACCAGTCGCGCGCGATTCTTTCGGCGTGTATCCTGCGGCCGATCGTCGAGGAAATGTCGTTCGCTATATCATTCATATGTCTATTATAGCGAAAATATAGCACCGGAGAAGAGCCGCCTTGCGACAATTTTCACGGGGCCCTTAATGCTCTCTACACCATCCGACCTCATCGGGCCTTAACCCCATTCGGGTAGGATCGATGCTCCAGGGAAATGGGGATTGGCCTGTCCATGTATGTCGAACGCGAAGCCTCCGTCGGGGAACCGACCTCGCAGGAGCGCCGTCAGGCCGAGCAGAACGACAAGCGCATCCTTGGCAATGTCGTGCAATGCGATGGCGCGCGCGCCACCATCAGCGCCTATGCGGACGATGCCGACGGCGCGGTGACCGGCCTGTGGACGGTCGGCAAGATGATTTCCATCAATCTCGGATCGACGCGAACCGTCGGCCTGGTCTACGGGATCGGCAAGTCGGACCGCGCCTGGAGCAATGAGGGCCAAAACGCCATCGAGGTCAGCATCGAGCTGATCGGCGAAGTCCGTGACGGAGCAGAGCCCGGCGCCAAACCGGTCTTCGACCGCGGCATCACCACTTATCCGCATATCGGTGCCGTTGCGCATCGCATCCGCACCCGCGACCTGCAGGCGGTCTATGACCTCGCCGGGCGTCATTCGATCACCATCGGCACGCTCGCGCAGGACGAGACGATCGCCGCCAACATCGCCATCGACGATACGCTGGCGCGTCACTTCGCCATTGTCGGCACAACCGGCGTCGGCAAATCCACCGCCGTCTCGCTGCTGCTGCGCAAGTCGATAGCGGCACGGCCGGATCTGCGCATCCTGATCCTCGACCCGCACAACGAGTTCGCTGCATCGCTGCCCGAATACTGCGTCAGGGTCGATTCCAAAACCTTGGATCTGCCGTTCTGGATGTTCAAGCTCGAGGAATTCGCCGAGGTGCTGTTCCGAGGTCGCGAGACCGAGCCGGAAGAAATCGACGCCTTGCGCGATCTCATCCCGGCCGCCAAGAATCTCTACCGCAACCCGAATTCGGGCTCCTATATCAGGCGCGGCAGCGATGCGCTGACGGCCGATACGCCGGTGCCTTACCGCATCGCCGACCTGCTCAAGCAGATCGATGAGCGCATGGGCATGCTCGAAAGCAAGACCGATCGCCCGACGCTCAAATCGCTGAAGACGCGCATCGAATCGGCGGCGGCCGATCCACGCTACCGCTTCATGTTCAACTCGCGCCTGATCGAGGACACCATCCACGAGACGATCGGCAACATCTTCCGCGTGCCGCATCATGGCCGACCGGTAACCTGCTTCGAGATGGCCGGCATGCCGTCCGAAGTGGTCAATTCGGTCTGCTCGGTGCTGGCGCGCCTGGCCTTCGACCTCGCTCTGTGGAGCGAGGGCAAGTTGCAGCTTCTGTTTTTGTGCGAAGAAGCGCACCGCTATATGCCGGCTGACCCGCGCCTCGGCTTCGCGCCGACCAGGCATGCGCTGTCGCGCATCGCCAAGGAAGGCCGCAAATATGGCTGCTATCTCGGCGTCGTCACCCAGCGCCCTGGCGAGCTCGACCCGACCATCCTGTCGCAATGCTCGACCTTCTTCGCCATGCGGCTCGCCAATGAGCAGGACCAGGCGATCATCCGCTCGGCGATTGCCGACTCTTCCGCCTCGACGCTTGCCTTCCTGTCCTCCATGGGCCAGCGCGAAGCCATCGCCTTCGGCGAAGGCGTGGCGACGACCATGCGGCTGAAGTTCGAAAAACTGCCGAGCGAACTGCTCCCCGGCACCGCAAAACGCGAAGAGGCCACGTCGAAGCCGGGCGACGATGTCGATCTGGTTGCGATCGTCGAACGACTGCGCAACGTGCCTAAATCAACGCAGCAGGCGATGGCCTTCGCCGAGGTCGTCGATTCGGGCCGCCAGGCCGGCGATCCCGACTACCGCAAGCCACCCGCCGCGCGCGCGCCGTCGGACGACGATTTCGACATGCGCTACGGTCTCAAGCCCGCAACCTTTGGCCTGCGCCCGCAAAACGATTGAGCCTGCAGTTCCCTGACGACCGGCCGGTAAGCCGCACCGGGGACTCCGCATCGTCAAACCAGCTTGGGTAAATCCCGAAAGGGAATTCATCAGGCCGGGTTGAATGGCGTGGTTTCGAGAAGCCGGAGCGGAGCGGACATTCAGTCCGTGTTGGGGTGGACGGCCCCCGACGGCATCGTGATGTGCCAGAATGAGGTCGTTGCAGATCTCAAACAAGGGAGACCGTCCGTGGAAAATCTTATTCGCATTGGCCTGGATACGTCAAAGAGCGTT
>NZ_RZRU01000024.1:0-67423 GCF_003997495.1 Mesorhizobium sp. M7A.F.Ca.US.008.03.1.1
CATCGTGCCGCCGAACTGCCTGTCTGGCTGCACAGATACAATTGGCATCGTCCACATGGCAGCCTAAAGTCAAAAACGCCTATCAGTCGCCTCGCCCTGATCGAGGACAACCTGTTGAAGCTCCACATCTAGGGCATGCGAAAATAGAAAATAACGGGCAAAAAGATGCGCCTTTTCCGACTCCGAGCCTAGATGGTTGAAAGCCTCGAAGTACTCCTTCGTCCGCTCGAGGAGATCTCCCGCATAAAGCGCCAACGGCTGTGACACGGTGACCCTCGGGCGCGCCTTGACCTTCGGCGTCTCAGGTCCACTCTTGGCCATCTCAGATTATCGGCTTAATTCCGGTGCCGGTATGCGACAAAGCCGAACAGAGTAGCCGCTGCGACGTTGAAGATTGCCCACAGCTCGCGCGGCAAATGAACCGGCATGAACGGGTTGAAGATCGCTGCCGCTCCAAACAGCGCCCAAGCCAGGGTGCGATTTTCAGGGCCTGATCGCCACACCATGGCTCCGCAGTAGATCCCGGCGAAAAAGACCACCACGCGGAGGAATTGGTAATAGCCGTACGGCCATGGCGCTACCGCCAGCAGCGAGGCAATAGCTACACAGATGCAGACCAACCGGACCGTTCCGGCCGGCGTCGAAAAGCATTATTTTCAGCAAACTTGATCCTCAAACGCCCAGCACGGTTGTTAGTGGAGTTTCGGCGCCCGCCATATATTTGAAAAGCCAGATTGCCCAAGTGATCGGCCAAATGAACGCCAACATCGCATCCAGGCTCAAGTTAATCAGGATTTTTACGACCACTGATGCATGGCCCTGCCATGTGTCGACGACATTCATCACGTAGGTGATCGGCCCGCCCAGCATGAAGAGGAGGCCCAGCGGAGCTGACATGATGTTCTTCAGCATGTTTGTGTCCCTCAGAAAGGCGTGACCTTCAGTGACAGTGATACGCGCCGGTCTTATGGTTGGTATGGCAACCGTTGGCATCAGTGCCGCCACTGTGTGCAAACGCGCCGGTCGCGCAAGCGATTATTGCAGCGGCCATAGCCGCGAGAAATGTTGTTTTCATTTTATTGCCCTCCCAAAGTATTTCAGACAGAGCACTATTGCCGGTCGGGCACAAGCTGCTCGTGGCACTGTGAACACAAATAGGATAGATGCTCCTCTGTGCAGGCCAAGATCGGGCGAGGAGAATACTTTGGATGGATTGCGATTGATGCACGTCCCGTTGGCGATCCTGCTGACATGGCCAAGGGTGGCGACGGCAAATGAATGCCTCTCGAAGTACACCAAGACCGACGTCTGCGCCTACGCAAAAAAAATGCAAACCGAAATGGCTCCAGCATTGCCCATGCTGATCAGTTCGAACATCTCCGTTCGGAGCATCATCGCAATCGGGCCAAGGATCGTTTTCAACGCCACCTGGGCTCAGACCGATGCGGAAGTAGACGCCAAATTGTTGGCTGCTGGCGTCTCGCGGCCGGTCTATGTCCAGAAGATCGATGAAATGACCAAAAACTATGTCTGTCGTGCGGAGGAACTATCTGCCTTCGTTCGCCTGGGCGGTGAGATCCAGTACACGTATACGACTGTGGATAATTTCCCAGTCGCGAACCCGCTCGTAGCACTCTGTCCTTAGAGCATCGCAGCACGGCTCATGACATGACTAGTCGCGGCCGATCAACCAGTTGATCAGCAGCCATGATCATTTGTTGGAACTCAATTGAGCCTGATCCGCACTAGCAAGTGGATAGAAGTGAATGTGCGGTTGCCCTTTAGCTCTACTATGCATAGAAACCACTCTGCCGGGGGGCGTAAAGTTGGGGTTGTGAGTGCGTGGGCTCTAAATTCGAAAAACTAAATAAGTTGCGTGACTCACTGCGAGAATCCAACCACGATTTTCGGGCGAGCACTCAGCTATTCAACAGCCTGGACCCTGCCAAGATCGACGGCGACCTGGATGTCATTAACCGCGGAAAGCAGCGCGGCGAGGTGAACCAACCCCCGAAAACGGCAAAGAATCTCGACGATGTCGAACATGCCATCGTGGAACGCGTTGAGGATGAGAAGAAGGCTGCGCATCACACTCTTGAGGACAACCTGCAACTCCTTGGAGGTCGTCTTGCCGGCCTCGATTTCGAGGAACAATTCGGTCTAATCCGTCAGACGAATGCCGCTAGCGTTTCGGACTTCAAAGCCTCGGTCGCCGTGGGCCTCGATGAACTTCACGGCCTGAGAAGGGCCCTGAACGACGCCGAAAAAGAGCATGCATGGTTTAAGGAGAAGCACGGTCTCGTTCGTGCCGCGCGTGTGCAGCACGGTGCCGCTCACATTTTCCGGCTATCGCTTCTGCTATTTCTGTTTCTGGTCGAGACAGCGATGAACGGCAACTTCCTGGCCAAGGGCAATGAGCAGGGATTTTTTGGTGGCATCCTTGAGGCTGCGGCATTCTCTTTCATCAACATCGGGGCGGCTTTGCTCCTGGCGGTTTTCTGCGCTCGTCTCGTCACCCATCGGTCGTTTTTCGTAAAATTCGTTGGGATCATTTCAATCCTTTTCTATATCGGCTTGGCGATTTCGATAAACTTGGCGCTAGCGCACTACCGTGAGGTCAGCGGCTCGCTCGCTGACGGCGCCGGCGCTGAGGTCATCCGTAATATGCTCGCCAATCCAGCGGGTCTCACGGACATCAAGTCCTGGTTGCTGTTTGCGATCGGCCTGATGTTTTCGCTTTTCGCTTTTATCGACGGCTGGTTCGTGCTCGACCCTTACCCAGGCTACACTGGCGTTGAAAATCGGCTCGTTCGACGGCGCGATGACTACATCGATCGAAAGAAGGAACTGATCGAAGAGCTGCAGGATGTCCGCGACGACCACAACGAAAAAGTGGAGGAAATCGTCAAGCAGCTTGGTAGTCGCCGGCGCGAGCACCGCGCGATTGTCGATCATCGATCGAGGCTTCTGGCTCTTTTTGCGCAGCATCAAGACCAATTGGAGCGAGCCTGCAATCAGCTTTTGTCGATGTATCGGGAAGCCAACATCCAGGCGAGGACCGAGCCGGCGCCCAAGCATTTCGGAACGCCCTACAAACTTGATCGCATCAAGCCATACGTCACCGGCGAGCGGGAGTGGAATGAGGGAGATGTTGGCGCATCAATTCGCCAGGCGCAGGAGGAACTCAACGAGCAGGTTCGTCTGATTGGTCAGGAATGCGAACGGGGAATTGAGCAGTACCGAGATCTTGATAAGCTTCACCCGGACAGCGTGAATGTCTAGGCGAACCCGCAGACGCAAGAAAGGCAATGCGGGTACCATTGCCGCGGCCATTGCCCTTGGTGTGCTATCCGTTGCGATGTTGGCCGGCTTCGGCTGGATGTGGACCAGGTCTGGCAATGGCCATATCGACGCCAACACGAATTGCCCATTGGACGGACCCTCCAGCCTGACCGCCGTCCTCATCGACGCCACTGATCCAATTTCGGCAACGACGATGGCTGATCTCAAGAACGAGTTCCGAAAGACCATTGGGCAGGTCGAGCCGGGTGGGTATGTGAGGATTTATACCCTGAGCTCGGCGCCTGGTGAGCTGACGGTGATGTTCGATGGATGCAATCCCGGTGATGGGTCGACCGTCGATAGTTGGACCAACAATCCTGCGCGGCGTCAAAAGAAGTGGGAAAACGCCTTCGGCGATCCTTTGAACAAACTTCCCGATGAAATCCCGAATGCGGCTTCCGCGAGCCAATCTCCGATCATGGCTGGAATTCAGAAAATCAAGCTGTCGCTCTTCGATAGCAGCTTGGCCAAACAGGGCAGTCCCAAGCGATTGGTGGTCGCCTCTGACATGATCGAGCATACGACGATTTACTCGCAGTACCGATCGGGACTGGATTACCAAAAATACCTCAACAGCGCCGCCGACCGCACATATGGGACGTCGCTGGATGGGGTGGGCATCACAATTCTTTATATCGATCGGGCAAAGAAGCCATTTCAGACCCTGGATCACGCGGAGTTCTGGACACATTGGGTCCAGAACCATCACGGCGAGTTCGAAAAGCTGGTTGGCTTGGATGGGTTAAACTGATGGCGAGAGCGCACGACAAACCTTTGCTGGATCATCCACGTCTGCCGGTCGTGGTTTTCGCGGCATTGACACTCGGCGGGTGTGTATTCATCGCCATTGCAAAACTCTCAGGCGTAAATCCGATCGTCGCGGCGGTAGCACCGGCCTGCCTGATGTTTTTCTATCTCGGGGTTTCGATCTTTGCTGGAAAGCTACAACTGCACGACGAGCAGACCGGCGATAACCTCTACTATATGGGCTTCCTGTTCACCCTGACGAGCCTTGGGGTCTCGCTGTTTCAGTTTGGAACGGAAGGCTCAACCGACACGATCGTCCAAAATTTTGGCATCGCGATCACGTCGACGATCACCGGTATTGCTCTGAGGGTTTTCTACAATCAGATGCGGCGCGATCCCGCGGACATTGAGCGAACGGCGAGGCACGAACTTGCCGACATGACACGGCGTGTAAGAGCCGAGATGGAAAGCGTAACCAGGGAGTTCGCCGACTTTCGTCGTGTCAGCCATCAAATGCTCGAAGAGGGCTTTGCAGAGATTGCCGAGCAAGCGGCACGCAATGGGGAGCACATTCGATCTGCCCTGGACAATATTGCCATGGAATCGATCAAGCCTGTCCAAGAGGCGTCTGCCAAGCTCAGTGACGCGTTGCAGCACAATTTCGGGCAAGTCGAAACCCAGTTTGCTTCGATAGCGAACCGCGTTGGAGCTGCAGCGGATTTGCTGGATAAAGCCAACAGCTCGATGTCCAACTCTGTTGGAAAGCTCGGTAATCAAGCCGACAATATGGCTGCCAAGCTGGAAAAGGTGGTTGTTCCTGATGAGGTGCTGAAGAACGATCTGGCGCCGATGGTCAAGCTCCTGGGTAATGCTGTCGCACAATATGCGATAAAAACCGAAACAGCCTCGCAAGAGCAGCAAACGCGGATGACCGGTCTTGCCGACGCAGTGATCAAGGTGGCGACTGGAGTGGAGAGAGCGGCAGCGGCCGCAGAAAAGACCGCAGAAACTGTCCAAGCGCAGCAGCGTTTGACTGAGGAGTTCATGGCTGTGATGCAGAAACACAGCAATGAAACACGCGGCCTCGTCGCAACCCTTACACAACATAGCCTCCCGGCCGTGCGCACTCCCCAGCCTCTGAGCAATGCGATAGCGAACGATGTCGAGCGAGTGGCGGCACCTTCCACTGTTGCCTCCCCTGTGGAGACGCCAATCAAGGTTTCGGATGACACGGAGGGCGACACCTTCCGATCGTTAAGCAGTCCGGCGGAGGTGGAGAAGGGTGAACCGCCAAAGAGAGCAAGTTGGTGGGGCAGGTGAGTGAGGTTAGCGGAACAGCCATTACGTTTGAGCGCAAGGGCTATGGCCGCGGCCTGATACTCGGCCTGACGATGGCTGAGACGATGCTGCTTCTCGTTTTCTGCCTTTTGCTTGCTGCAGGCGCGCTCATCGCCAAGACAAAGAAAGAGGCTGCGGCAGCGCAGAAGATTGCGCAGTCCCTCAATGAGAACGCTCGCAAGCTTGACGAGGAAAACAAGCGGTTGCTGGCTCAGCTGAATGCCATGGTCAAGCCTGCAAGTCGACGCAATGTACCAGATCAAGAATGGCGTGAATTGGTCCGGGCCAAAGAGGCCGCAGAGGCAATCAAAAAAGTGGGACTGACCCTTGAGGAAGCGGTGAAAAGCGCGCCGGCCGCCAAAGTCCTCTCTGACAACGACGTCGACGTTGATCAGGCCAAAGCCATGATCGAGAAGATGAAGGTTCTGCGCGAGCTCGGCTACGTTGGCACGGGCAAGACGTCCAAGGATCTTGCTGACGCACTGAAGAAGGCAAGGAACGAGGCCTCTGCTGACAAGCCACACGATTGGCCACCGATCATCAGTCTTAGCGAGCTCGATGGCTATAATTTCGATACTGGAAGTGCGGAGCTTTCCGGTGGCTTCAAAACGAAGTTGCGGCAGATGTCGAAGACCATTGCTGGAATTGCAACTTCCTATGGTGTGGACGTCATTGAGGTGATTGGCCACACGGACGAGCAGGCGATGTCCGGTGACTCATCGAATATGGACAGAGGCCTTCAGCCCGTACTGGCGCGCAAGATGGACATTGGCACACTCCATCCTGCCGACAATGCCGGGCTTGGATTAGCGCGAGCGATCTCCGTCACAGGCATCCTGCGCGATATGCCGGAACTGAAAGGCTTCACCATCCTGCCAATGTCCGGCGGCCAGTTGATATTGCCTGGCGACCGGCTCACCGACGGCGCACAGGCCGGCGACGTCAAGGCGAGGAGGCGAATTGAGATCAGGGTCAGGCAACGTTCGCGAGAGACAGATATTGGACTGGTTCCGGTACCAAAGTTGTGAGGCGAACTGCCCTTGGGTTTCGCTCACAGGGCTTGGGGGGGATTGCGGGGATGGGGTTTTACGTTCGAAAATCGATTAGTGCGGGACCTTTCCGCTTTAACTTCTCGTCTGGCGGGGTTGGCGCGTCCGTTGGCGTGCAAGGTCTTCGTATCGGGACTGGCCCACGAGGGCATTATATTCATGCAGGCGTCGGCGGTCTCTACTACCGAGGCACTTTGGGAAAGCGCAGCGCCAAGCAGACGCTGCAACTGTCTGAATTCCCATCTGGGCCAAAGCCCCATCCAACATCCTCACCCGTGGAATATGTCAGCGGTGGCGTCGTGATGAGAGAAATCGAGTCCGCCGATGTGATCGAGATGCGTGATGAGACATTTGCCAATGTGCTTGATGAAATCAATGCGAGGCAATCGCAGACGCGAATGTCGCTCATCCTGGCCGTGCTGTTTGGGATCGCCGGATTGATCGCAGGCGCAATGCTGGGAGGTGGGGTGGCGCTGATCGGTATTGCTGCCTTTTTGCCGGGCATGCTTATTGGCAACTGGTTGGACAGCTACCGCCGGGTGAGCGTGCTCTACTATGATTTGGAGCAGGACGCGGAGGCGGCCTACGGGCGACTTGTCGCCGCCTTTGACACGCTCACACGCTGCGCGGCGAGTTGGCATGTCGCGGCTGGTGGCAAGATAGAGGATCTGACGACTTGGAAGCGCAATGCGGGAGCCACGATGTTGGTCGATAAAAAGTCGACGACGCTCCAAGCTTCCTTGCCGACGGTTGTTCGCAGCAATGTCACACCACCGTCGATACACGTCGGCCGGCAAATCCTTTATTTCATGCCAGACATGATTTTGGTGAAGGACGGAAACCAGTACGGTGCCGTTGGGTATGGAGACCTCAGGACGCAATTTGCCCCCAGCAATTTTATTGAGACCGGCAAAGTTCCATCTGATGCTGAGATCGTGAGCTATACCTGGGCTCATCCCAATAAGAATGGCGGACCCGACAAACGCTTCAGAGATAATCGGCAGATCCCTGTCTGTCGCTACGAAGCCTTGCGGTTTTCTAGCCCATCCGGGCTCAACGAGCTGGTGGAATTTTCCAAGACAAACGTCAGCCAGCCCTTTTGCCAGGCTCTATTGGCACTCGCGCAAATGCACCGAAACGCTGGTGGCCAGTCCGGCTTGCTGAAAGCGCGCTAAGGAATTGGCTTGGTCAGCAAATGCCTTCGCACGGAATTCCGTCGCCGTCCCGGTCCAATTTGGGTCCCCAGCTACAGTTATTGAGATACCAGCGCGCCTCATCGCATGAGGAGATTTGCTTACAATAGCGACGCGGTTGACACGAATAGCTCTGAGCTATTTGGCGACGGCCTGTAAGGCCGTAGGATGTGTCATTACCGGGTTTATTGTTGGCTGCATGTGTTGCTCGCCAATCCCAAGGGGCTGTGAAAGTGCCAACCCAGATGCCAATCTTGGCCCTTTGGGCATCTGCCTGTTGTGACGCGTAACTACCATGGCTGTATCGAGGCCAATCCAGGGCATAACCCTGTTCGACCATCCAAGACGCAATGCTAGCACCGTCCGCCCGCTGACAATCACCAACGAAGCGGTTGTAACGATCCCACGAAACAAAGTTGCACTGGATGGGTCGGGATTGACTGAGGAAGATGTCCAGTGCTTCTGCGGATTTGCGGCCGCATGGGTATTCTTGCCCGCTTGCGTCGCTGCAGTTTTGGCTGCTTTCAGGTGCGTCGATGCCATTGAAACGAATACGCTGTCCGTGGATCTCGATCGTGTCCCCGTCAACGATGGACGCTACGCCGACGATAGGCTTCGGTTTTGACCCGAGTGCGCTTGCTGTATTGGGTCCCGCGATCTGGTTGCCCCACCCTGTAAAGTAGGAGGTGACATAAGCGCCCACTGCTAGCGTGATCACCAGGATCGCGGCTAATGATTTATGTGAAAAGAAACGCTTGCGCATAATTGAAACCCGGCCGCGTCTTGGCCGCGAGCTGCGGCGATGGGAATAGCGATCGCGATTCAATTTTCGATCCTTTGCGAAGCTGCCAAATGTTTTGCTAGCGCGTCTTTGACTTCTTGGCTGCTGCTTTCTTGGGCGCGGCTGCTGTGCGACCGAGGCCAATCGATTTTGCCAATCTGGAGCGATTGGCTGAATAGTTAGGCGCGACCATGGGGTAATCGTTGGAGAGGCCCCATTTTTGGCGATAGGCGTCGGGCGTCAGTCCAAAATGCGTGTTCAAGTGTCTCTTGAGGGACTTGAACTTTTTGCCGTCTTCGAGGCAGACGATGTAG
Organism: Mesorhizobium sp. M7A.F.Ca.US.008.03.1.1; assembly: GCF_003997495.1. GTDB lineage: Bacteria > Pseudomonadota > Alphaproteobacteria > Rhizobiales > Rhizobiaceae > Mesorhizobium. The sequence continues at coordinate 8,765 of NZ_RZRU01000024.1, forward strand.
TCTGGAGTGACTGAGCGCTTGGGGTTGACCGCGGGAACTTGGTCGGGTTTTTCCGGTTCGGACGGCTGGCCGATACGCGCTAATGACGAATTGATGCTGGCAATAAGGTCCGGCAATGAGGAGACCGGCACTGAATTCTTGCTCACATAAGCCGCAACGATATCGGCGGTAAGCTCCATCAGCGCGGTGGCCGTATTTTGGATTTCGTCAGTCACTTCATGGCTCCGGACTTCTGCAGTGAAATCCCGATCTATTACTTATCGGCTAAAAAAACCAGTAGAGGGAGGATACTAAATGCCAGGCGCTAATAGTGATGAATGTTAAAGCGCCAATCAGAATGCGGAACCACGAGAGACGGTGGATTGATTGGGCGCGGCGTTTTCTTTGTATGACCAGGAAAGCGGCTTGAGGCTCACAGGCGGATGCATTTAGATTTGGACGAGTAGGACCTACGCATGACATTTTCGAAAGACCCGCCGCCGGAGGTTAAGCCCCAGAAGGATAAGGCAAAGACTGGATCTGAATTGGACCGCGTTCCAAGTGCGGGAGCCATTCGGGTCCGCAACGGACTCTCTGTGTCAGAAAAAGACATTGTGGAGGCGGCTAAATACGGGGGCAGGGAGCGAGAATCCTCGTCGGATAGCGACTAGGCAAAGGGGGCCAAGAATGCAGGCTCTGACCCATATCACACGTCGCAATATTGGACGGTGTCCAGAAGTGATCGCAGTCGTTTCTAATTGAACACGGCTGTTTTTTCTTGCGCGAACGCTCTACGCGGGCTCTAGCTGGTTCTCCTTTCAAAGGGGATGTAAGTCTTGGACGTAAAACAGTCAGTCTTCCAAAGCGATCTCCCTCTAAAGGAGAAACTCGAGCGCGCCAGGATGGAGTTGCTCGATCTTTCCGCCCGCAATCGACTTTTGAATGTGCCGCGGTTTTCCAAGAGCGCGAAGACGATCGATATCGTCGATGAGAAGTCGTCCGAAATTTATCGATTGCTGGTGACCGAAGGAAAGGCTTTTACCTTCCTGGCCGGCAAGCCCGATAGGCCGAAAGCGGGCCAGGATGAAAGCAGCCCTCCAGACGAAGAGATCGACTATTCCCCCGTCGCTCTCGCCCAACCAGAGGACGATGGAGTCGATAACAGAGGGATATCCGCGCGGCACTCGGACACCAAGCTGCAGACGCGTATGACCCCAACTGGGCTGCAGCGGCGGCTCCTTGATCTCTACCATGATGCCCGCACACTCGAGGAAGAGCAGGGCGTCAATATCCTCTTTCTGGCCCTTGGAATGCTGAAGTGGATTGACCCGAACAACAAAGAGAACATCCGTCAGGCCCCCCTCATTTTGGTGCCGGTTCGGCTTGAGCGAGGGGCCGCTGGAGAAAAATTCCGCCTACGAGCCCGGCCGGAAGATCTTACCGCAAACCTCTCCTTGGAACTCTATCTCGACCGCATTCACAAGCTCGCTCTGCCGCGTTTTGAGGTGGGAGATGACTTCGACGTCTCGGCCTATCTCGATGCCGTTGCCGAAGCAATTTCGACCAAAGAGGGTTGGGAGGTGCTTCGCGACGATATGGTGCTCGGCTTCTTCTCGTTTGCGAAGTTCTTGATGTACCGTGATCTGGATCCGGATCTCTGGCCCGATGGCGCAAAGATTATCGAACAACCGAAGATCCGCTCGCTTCTTTCAGATGGTTTCGAAACACGCGAGCCGCTTATGTCGGACGACATAGCGATTGATCCGCACATTGCGCCCGCCGAAATGTTGCATATCGTCGACAGTGACAGTTCTCAGACACTGGCGATCCATGACGTCAGAAAAGGTCGCGACCTCGTTATCCAAGGTCCGCCTGGGACAGGAAAATCGCAGACGATCGCAAACATTATTGGGTCGGCCGTTGCCGACGGAAAGACCGTGCTGTTCGTGGCCGAAAAGATGGCAGCGCTGGAGGTCGTCAAGCGACGGCTTGACACTGCTGGGGTGGGGGACGCCTGCCTTGAGCTGCATAGTAACAAGGCGAACAAGCGCATGATGCTAGAGGAGCTGCGGCGAACCTGGCAACTCGGATCGCCCAGGGGCCAGCTTCCTTCTTCCCTAACTGATCGCTTGCTGGAGGCTCGCGATAAACTCAACGCACATGCTGCACGAATGCACGTTGCGTTCGGAGCGTCCGAACTCACTCCTTATCAGGTTCTCGGCCAGCTAACCCGACTAAGGCAGGTCGGTCAGAAACCAGTGGACATCGAACTTACGGATGCCACAAGCTGGACAACTGACGGCGTTTCGCAACGTCGCAAATTGCTCGATGAGGTCTCTCAGCGGATCAACGAGATCGGCTTGCCGATCCACCACCCGTGGCGGGGAGTTGGCCTGGATGTCGTTCTTCCAACGACCATTGAGAGGCTCGTCCCACGCATCGCGGCGTTGCTGGACCAAGCCAAGGCACTGCACGCCAAACTGGTCGGTATCGCTGAGCGGATCAAGGCCGAGCCTCCGAAAATTCTCAGCGACAGCGGCGAGATAGAAGATCGCGCTGAGCTTCTCGCGTCCGCGCCTGGACTTCCTGCCGAGGCGCTCGTCTCGCCGGTATGGGATGAGCGTCCGAAAGACATTTCATCGCTTCTCTGGTCAGGAACGGATTTCGCCCGCAAGTCCGAGGAACTTTCGGAGCAGTTGGCGGCAACGGCTATCGACACGCCAATTGAAGGTCTCGAGACAGAGCTTGCAAAGCTTCCCTCGGAATTTCCGAAAGATGGTTTCCATCGTGCGCGACAGCTCACCATTCTGCTCCCACGCTTGAGGGAAGAAGCTGAGCGCCTGAATCAGGAACTCGGATCGGCGATATTGCCAGACACGTTGGCAGGCTTGCTCAGGCTGGCCGTGACCGGCGAGCGAGTAGCGGCAGCACCTGACGCAAGTCCGGAGGCCTTCGCAGCCACCGTTTGGGACTCCGGACTTGAGCAGGCAGGCGACCTTGCCGACAGCGTAGCGACGCTTGAGGCTGCCAGAGCCGACCTTCAGGGCAAGGTTGTTGACGCGGCGTGGAGCACCGAGGTGGCCGCGGCGCGGCAGGCGCTCGCCACACACACGGGAATATTGAAAGCATTGAACGGCGACTACCGTCGCGCCACAGCACTTGCGCGGACTATTGTGGTCGACCCTAGCGCGCCTGCGACGCAGATAGTTGGTCTCCTCGACCTTTTGATGAAGGGTCAGGCTGCCGCAGCAAGAGTCCGCGAAGGCGACGCTTTTGGCCGTTCCGCCTTCGGGGCAGATTGGCGTGGGGAGCGATCGGCTTCCGCGCCACTGCTCGCGCTAGTGGAGTGGATGCGGACTCTACGAGGGCTAGGCCCCGAACCTCGGATTATCGCCGGCCGGATGGCGGAACGCTCCGAGGCCGGTGCGCGTGCAGCGCGCGTTCGCAAGGTTATCGAAATCGGTCGGCCAATTATCGAAGGTTTCTGGAACGATCTCGGGCACCTCGCGTCATCCATGCTAGGCGACGTGGCTTCCGCCGAGCGGGCCTCGCTGCAACTGATGGAAGCGAAGGCGAGCACTGTAGCTCAAGCCGATGATGCGTCACGACAGGTTCTGACTGACGTTCCGGATCTAATCACTGAGCGGGTGGAGCTACTGCGCCGACTAGGCAGACTACAAGCACTTGCTCAAGGGATCGATGCGGGAGAGAGCCTTGGCAAGTTCGTATTCGGCTCGTCGTGGCACGGTCGAGGATCCGATTGGGCCGCTCTCACGCAAGCCGAGCTTTGGCTGAAAGAAAATGGCTCGATCCGACATCTGGCTGCGCGGTTGCCTGAAAGAATCGAGATCGCAAACTCGGCACGTTCAGCACGTGAAGCGGCCCAAGCGGCAGCGCGGGAATTGAAGGCGCTTACAGGGGATTTGAAAGCCGATGCTCCCTCCTTGTTTGGAGTAGTCGATTTTCCGGACGTCGCGATAGGCGAGGTCGTTTCTCGGCTGCAGGGTTGGCTCGATCATCAGGAGCAGCTCTCGAAATGGGTTGCCTATGAAGAGCGATCCGAAACGGCCCGAAAGGCTGGACTGGGACAGTTGATAGACGGCCTAGCCAACGGCCAGATTACAACAGGATCGGCTCGATCAGTTTTTGATATGGCCTACTACGAACGAATGTTTCTGGCGATGGCGACCGATGAGCCGGAGCTGGCAAGGTTCGACGGGGAACTGCATTCCAGGGCTGTACGTGACTTCGCAGATCTGGACCGCCAGCGCATCAAGGCCGGCGCCATCGAAGTTGTAACGGCTCATCACCGGAAAATTCCTTCAAGAGACGGCGGAGCTGGACCTGTCGGACTGCTTCGTTCTGAGATGGCGCGCAGACGAGGCCACATGCCCATCCGGCAATTGATGCAGAAGGCAGGCCCTGCCATCCAGGCGCTGAAGCCAGTGTTCATGATGAGCCCGCTTTCGGTGGCGCAATTCCTGTCGCCCGGCCGGATGTCCTTCGATCTGCTCGTGATGGACGAGGCGTCTCAGATCCAGCCCGTGGACGCACTTGGCTCGGTCGCCAGGGCCAGTCAGGTGGTCGTCGTTGGCGACGAACGCCAACTGCCACCCACGACATTCTTCGCGAAGATGACAGGCTCGCAGTCTGAAGATGACGAGGGTGAGGGCGCGCAGGTCGCCGACATTGAAAGCATCCTCGGCCTGTTCACGGCCCGCGGCTTGCCGCAGCGTATGCTGCGCTGGCACTACCGTAGCCGTCACCAATCTCTAATCGCAGTATCGAACAGCCAGTTCTACGAGAACCGGCTTTTCATCGTGCCAAGCCCTTATACCCAAGAGGCAGGTATGGGGTTGCGGTTTCATCATGTGCCGGAGGGGGTCTTCGATTCCGGCGGCACAGGAACCAATCCGGTAGAGGCGAGAGCAGTAGCGGAGGCGATCATCCGTCATGCGAAGGTGAACCCGCAAGAGACTCTAGGCGTTGCAACATTTTCGGTTAGCCAACGCCGCGCGATCCAGGATGAACTCGAAGCGCTGCGGCGACTAAATCCCGACACCGAGGAATTCTTTCACGCTCATCCAAGCGAGCCATTCTTCGTCAAGAACCTCGAAAATGTTCAAGGCGATGAGCGCGACGTGATCATGATCTCGGTGGGGTATGCCAAGAATGCCCAGGGATACATGGCCATGCGTTTCGGCCCTCTTGGCGCGGAAGGCGGCGAGCGTCGGCTCAACGTCCTCATAAGCCGCGCCAAGCGCAGCTGCGAAGTATTCGCGTCCATCACAGACGAGGACATCGACCTGGAGCGTGGCAAAGGGAAAGGCATCTTCGCCTTCAAGCTCTTCTTGCACTACGCGAGAACAGGGCGAATTTCGCTTGCCCAAGTCACGGTTCGCGAAATGGATTCAATCTTTGTAGAACAGGTAGCCAACGCGCTGATCGAAATGGGTTATCAGGTTCATGCTCAAGTGGGCATTGCCGGCTTCTTCATCGACCTCGCAGTTGCGGATCCAGAGAGGCCAGGCCGCTATATTCTTGGCATCGAATGCGATGGCGCAGAATATCACTCATCTCGCTCGGCCAGAGATCGAGACCGGCTTCGGCAGTCGGTTCTGGAAGACCATGGTTGGATCATCCATCGCATCTGGAGCGCTGACTGGTTCCAACGGCCTCGTGAGCAGCTGGAGCGAACCATACTAGCGATTGAGGCCGCCAGAAAAGAACTCGATGAGCGGGCCGAATTGGGGGTCCAGAGAAATCGAGCTGTAGCCGTGCAGGTTGTTACGGTCGACCGAGGCAACGTGACGGAAATCGGTCTCGAAAGCACAAACGGATCCGAGACACCCAATCGAGCCTACGAAGAGGCCGAACTAAAGCGACCGGGATCGTTCGAACTCCACGAGACGCCCAGCGGAATCATGGCCGGACTGGTCGAGCAGGTCGTGGCTACAGAAACGCCAATCCATGTCGACGAAATAGTTTCGCGTATTCGGGACGCCTGGGGTCTGCAGCGGGCCGGTGGCAGGATTCAGGATGCAATCGAGCGGGGGGTAAGCATAGCACAGAGAGGTGGTTCAGTAGCCCGTCGAGGCAACTTCTGCTTCAAGCCAGGTGTTCCTGTTCGTCTCAGGGATCGCAGTGGGGTCGTGTCCGCTGGATTGCGCAAGCCCGAAATGATTGCGCAGGACGAGGTCGCCCAAGGCGCTATGGAAGTCGTGAAATCCAACCTCGGTGCGACAGAGGAAGAAATCGCCACAGGCGTTGCCAGGATGCTGGGCTTCAAAGCCACAAGCGCACAATTAAGGCAGCTGATTTCAGCTGGGGTCGCCGATTTGGTTGCCAAAGGAGTGTTACGGTCCCAAGACGGCTTGTTGGTGGCCGGCGAATCCGCGAGCGAGAAATTAGCTGAAGTGTAACGGGGCGCTGCAGCGCCCTCGTTGCAATTTCTGTCGAAGCTCGGAACACCTCTTTTGCTGGCGGAGGCCGAATGGCATTTCGATTCGTACACACGGCCGATATTCATCTCGACTCGCCGCTTCGTTCGCTGGCGATGCGAAATCCCGATCTTGCCGGGCTGGTGGGCGACGCCAGCCGCCAGGCATTCGTTTCGATAGTGGATCTCTGCCTTGAGGAACGTGTGGCCGCGTTGGTCATTGCTGGCGACCTATACGATGGCGACCAGACTTCAATGAAGACAGCGCGGTTCTTGGGCGCGCAGATGACACGCCTGCACCAGGCCGGCATCATGGTTTTCAAGATCCGCGGTAATCATGACGCCCTGTCGCGGATTTCCAAACAGCTGGTATTTCCCGACACCGTTACCATCTTTGGTGGTCGTGCTCAGTCGGTATTGCAGACAGCCGGCGGTCTGGACGTCGTATTCCATGGTTTGAGCTTTGCGAACCCTAAGGCGCCGGACAGCCTGTTAACCAAATATCCGGCGGCTCGTGAAGGGGCCGTCAACATAGGCATCATGCATACCAGTCTGGCTGGATCGCCAGGTCACGACGTTTACGCGCCCTGCAGCATCGCTGACTTGCACGCCCACGGTTTCGACTATTGGGCCCTCGGCCACATCCATGCTCGCCAAGTCCATCCTGGCGCCAGTGCCGTGGTGATGCCGGGAATACCGCAGGGGAGGGATATCAACGAGGCCGGTGAGAAATCAGTCACCCTGGTGACGGTGCGCCACGACCGTTCGGTGGAGATCGAGGAACGGCTGACCAGCGTTGCGCAGTTCGAACGGGTGAGCGTCGACCTTACCGGAGCGGTGGAGTGGCCCGAGGCCGTCGCGCGTGTTCGCTTCGCACTCGAAGAGATGCGGGCAACCGTCCGATCGCGTCATGCTGTGGCTCGCATTGGCCTGACAGGAACGTCACCACTGATGTGGGCGCTGATCCGCGACAGGGACCTCCTTCTTGCCGAAGCCGAACAGGCTGCGGAACAGCTAGGCCATACGTGGGTGGAGAAGCTCGAGCTTGACCTCGCGCCGCCTCGGACGGAGACCGCCGAGGATATTGCTGATCCGATTTTCGAACTCGAGCAATCAATGCGTGCCGATGCCACCTCGGAGGCCTTCCGCGCTGAGGCGAGGGCGTTCGTCCAAAAGATGGTCGCCGACCTTCCGGCCGACGGGCGGGATTTTGCTGGGACGGACGAAGCCGGGCTGGAACAGTTCCTCGATCAGGTGCTTTCCAAGGGCGCGGACTTGGTGACTGCCCGCCTTAAGGCCGGTGGATCGTCATGAGGTTGCGGCGCCTTGACCTCATTCGTTATGGAAAGTTCACCGATCGTTCGATCGACTTCGGACCCAAACCGGAATCCGGACCTGATCTGCATATCGTGTTTGGCCTGAATGAGGCCGGCAAATCGACTGCGCTTTCGGCCTATCTAGACTTGCTGTTCGGCATCGAGGAACGGAGCCGCTACAACTTCCTGCACGAGTACAGTGCCATGCGCATCGGCGGGGTGCTGGAACTGGCCGGCTCCGAACACACGTTCACGCGTACGAAACAGCGCAGTAATTCGCTATTGAATGCGACGGGCCAACCGGTAAGCGAGGTGGCGATCACGGCGCATCTCGCCGGTCTGTCGCGCGACGCCTACACGACGATGTTCTCACTCGATGACGAGACGTTGGAAGCCGGCGGAAAATCTATCCTGGAGTCGCGGGGCGACCTCGGCAAGCTTCTGTTCACGGCCAGCGCCGGTCTTGGGAACGCAAGTGATACGTTGAACGCCCTCGAGGCCGAAGCAGACGCTCTGTATCGGAAGCAGGCGCATGGAACCGAACTGGCGCTGTTGAAGAAGCGCCTTGTTGACGTAAAGTCGCGCAGGGATGCGATCGACACCCTTGCATCAACCTACGAGGGCCTGGAGGCCGAACGTCTCGATGCAGCGCAGCAGTACGGCCGAACCATCAGCGATCGGGCGGTGCTGGTGGCCAGGCTGGATACCTTTGCTCGTTACGTGCGTGCTGCGCCGATGCTGGCGGATATCCGGCGCAAGATTGCCCGGCTGGATCAGCTGCCGGACATCGCCTCCCCAGCCCGGACATCGACGGGAAGTGTCACCGAACTGATCGATGACGATGCCAGCCTCAGAACGCGGCTGTCCGCAAACATCGACGAGACCGAGCGCCTGGCGGAAAAAGTCACTGCGGTCGACGAGGACGAACCGATCCTGTCGATTTCCGAACGCATTCGCGGGCTGGCGGAGAGCAAGGTGCGCCATACCGCGGCTGGCTTTGACTTGCCCACTCGCAGGATGGAGCTGCAAATCCTCAACAACAGCGTGGCGAGCTGCCTTGCCGCCTTGGGCCGATCTTCCGAGGCGGATCCTGGCGCGCTGCTTCTGCCTGCCGTCACCGTTGGCGTCGTTCGCGCCATGGTCGAGCAGAGGTCCGGGATTGCTACCGGGATGCGTGCCGCTCGCGACGAAGCCGCGGCGGCACTCGATGCGCTGCAGGTGGCAAGGCAGCGGGTCGGCGAGGAAAGGGCGGTGCCCGAACCTGCCAGGGCAAGGCTGGGCTCGGCTTTGTCGAAAGCGCGAGCAAGCGGACACCAGGCAGAGATTAGGACGGCTCGCGAGGCGGAAGATGCGGGAACAATCCGATGGAAGGCGGCGCTCGCGCGCTTGCGTCCATGGAACGGAGATGCCCTCGCTCTCGCCAACGTCGCGGTTCCGAGCGCCGGGCAGATTGCCGCCTGGAAGACGGTAGCGTCAGAACTGGCAAGGAACACCGCCGTACTTGCCGAACGCCTTGCTGAATACGAGGGCAACCATGCCATGCTCGCCGCACGATTGGATGCCCTTCGTGCCTCGGGCGACATTGTCGACGATGAAGCGGCTACCGCCATCCGCCGAGTTCGCGATGATGCGTGGGCAACGCACCGCGCAGCGCTGACCGGTGACACCGCTGACGACTTCGCCGTGGCATTGGCGCGCGATGACATTGCCAGCGCAGGCCGGCTGGCCGGCGCGGCGGATCTGGCTGAGATCCGGGCAACTACGCGCGAGCTGGCCGAGGCCGCGGCCAACCTGTCACGCAACGGCATCCAACGCACACAGCTCGGCAAGGATGTGGATACCCAATTGTTGGAAATCCGCGCGGCCGCCAGGGACCTGCTCGGAGACGCCGTGGAACCTTCGTCTGAGCGCCTGATCGAAAGGATCGAGGATCAGATCGAGGCGCGCAGCGATGCGCTCGCTGCCTGGGAGCAGATCGAACTTGCTCGCTTGAAGGCCGAGCGAGCCGCTGACGCCGGCGAGCAGATACGCTTGGAAATGAGAGCAGTGCTGGGAAGCGTCGGCATTGTATCAGAGTCCAACGACACCCTCGAAGCAATCATGGCCATCGCGGAGCCGTTTCTGGATCGGCAGCGCAAGGTGGACGCCGAGTATGCCGAGGCGCTCAGAATGGTGAGCTCCAAAGAAGAGGATCTAGCGGCACGACGGGTTGCAGTAGGTGTGGCGGAGCGTCGCGAGGAGGAATGGCTGGCCGGCATTACCGAAGCACTCAAGGGAACTTGGCTCGAAAGCGGGCTCTCCGCATCCGGCGTCGGCACTGTGCTCGATCAATTGGCCGAACTTTCAAGAAGCCTGCAGGAACGGGACGACCTGCAGCTGCGTATCGACAAGATGGAGGCCGACAGGGCCAATTTTCTGGTCGAGGTCATCGCCGTTGCGGTTGAAGCCGACGAGCCGACGAAGGATACCGACCCGGAGCAGTTGGCCATCCGCCTTGCCGAGCGCCTAGAGCGTGCCGAGCGGACACGTGAAACGAAGGCAAGCCTCGGCAACGACCTGAAGCGCCTCAAGGAGGCGCGCGACATCCTCGACACTGAGATTTTGGCACACGAACGCCGCAAGAACGAGGTGCTGGGCGTCTTTGGTGTCGCCACTCTGCCCGAGGTAGTCGAACGCGATGAGCTGTTGCGTGAGCGCGATGGCTTGCGCACCACCGTCGCCGAACTTGAGGAACGGATAGTGGCGGAGCTCGCGGTCGACGGATTCGAGCAGGCCCGCTCGATCCTGGACGCGATCGATTTCGACGGCCTCGCGGTCGAGAAGGCTGAGGGTGAGCAGCGGCTTCGCCTGTTCGATGAAACCATCCAGCAACAGCTGATCCGGCAGACGCGCGCGGCCGACAAGCTGGACGCCATCGGCGGTGATAGTGCGGTTGCACGCCTGGATGCTGAACGGCGCACAACCCTGCTGGAAATCGAGGAGAAGGCCGTTCGCTACATAGAGCTGAAGCTTGGCATCATGTCGGCTGGCAATGCTTTGCGGATCTACCGTGAGAGCCATCGCTCCGGCATGATGGCGCGCGCATCAGACGCGTTCAAGCTAATGACGCGTGGCCAGTATTCGGGGCTGACAACCCAGCCTGTAAGAGGTGGTGAGGTTCTCATTGCTGTGCAGGGTGACGGGCAATCCAAGGTCACCGAAGCGCTTTCAAAGGGTGCACGATTTCAGCTGTACCTTGCCCTAAGACTCGCCGGTTATTACGAGTTCGCGCAATTTCGGCCCTCGGTCCCATTCGTCGCCGACGACATCATGGAGACGTTCGACCATATTCGCTCGGAGGAGGTTTTCAGGCTGTTCGGAGCGATGGCAAACACAGGTCAGGTCATCTACCTGACGCACCATAAGCATCTATGTGAAATAGCTGAGGCTGTCGTACCGGGAACGAGGATCCATCAACTCGCACAGTAATTTTCTCCGGAATACGTGAACGAACCAGTGAAGGACGCCGAATTTGACGGCAAGTATGCGCCCAAAGTCAGACGTTCCGGCAAACTTCGCGTTCGTCCAAAAGCGGACATATCGCCCGAGCCATAGACGGCCCCGATGTGCCCATAATGGACGTCCTGCAAATTCATTGTCCTGCCGAATCTGGACTTCGAGAGCTGGCCCTAAACAGCAATTGTATCGCGCCTAGCCGTCCTATCGCCGGGGCGCCAATTGTAAACAACGGCGAACTATACCAATATCGTTACTGGCTTCTTCCGGTGCGACTCGGGAGAACGGGATGGGCAATGAACGCGAAGACGCAAACGGGAAAACACAGCGCCGCTGGCCAATACCTCGGCTATGCGCTTCAACCTGTACGCCTTTGCTTTCACCTGCTCAACGCGCCTAGCGGCGCCTTGGTCTCTCTTGAACATTTAGACGATGTGGCGGTTCACCTGGTCGGCGGCGAAGTCGTTCTTGAGCAAAGCAAGAGCGCACTGAAGCAAAATCCGATATCCGACTGGGCTGCGGACCTGTGGAAGTCTCTGGCCAACTGGCTCAGCTTCATGGCGGCGGGAGAGATCGACCCGGCGACCAGCCATTTCCGGCTATATGTCACACCGGTGAAGGCGGGTGCCTTCGCGATCGCGCTGAACGACGCGAAAACAGATGCCGACGTGGAGGCGCTGGTCGCTAACCTCGCCAAAGCCCACAGCAAGCTGAAAGCTGCACCGGCATGCGACGCCGACGTCCAAGCTTTCCTGAACGCTGATGCGGCTCATTGCGCCGCCTTGGTCAAGAATCTCGCCGTTATCAGCGTCGATGCAGATCCCGTCGATCCGATACGCGCGATCTTCAAGCCGACGGTCTCTCCGCTCATCATCGACCTAGTGTGCGAACGCGCGATCGGCGCTGCGAAGGAGGCGGCGGACAGGCTGATTAGAGCTGGCAAGCCCGCCATCTTGGACGTGGACGCGTTTCAGGCCGAGCAAAGAGCATTTGTTCAGAAGAACAACCTTCCAGGGCTGCTGTCGTCTTTCACCAAGCAACCGCCTGTCGAGGCCATCGAACAATTGATCGCCGACCGTCCCGCCTTCGTCCGCCAACTCGAGCTGATCGAGGTGGGAGACGAAGCGTGCGTCCGGGCTGTTAGCGATTACCTTAGGACGCTCGCCGACATCTCGATCTGGGGCGAAAGCGGGCTAATCTTTGAGAAGAACCTAAGTGACTGGGACGATGATCTTGTCGGTCGCTATGAGCACGTCAGTGCAGAGGTGCACGACATACAGGCCGGACACCCCGCAACGGTTCGTGGTAGAATAGTTTACAGGCGCTGCGCGCAGTTGCAGCCTCCACTCGATGGTCGAGTCGTCCCCGGTCATTTCGTCCACGGATCATTCAACGCCCTTGCCCACGGCCTGCGCCTCGGCTGGCATCCCGACTACCAGACTCTTTTGGAGCCAGCGACTTGATTGAGGCTGGCCGATCGCACCTACCGCTCAGCGACCTCGCCCTTGTCCAGAATCCAGGACTTGGGGCTTTCGCATTGTGGCAATTTGGCCAAGGTTTCCAGGCTGAGGACGAACGTCCAGCGCCGTTCGCCTTGGCGTTTCTCGTGCTGCCAATCGTCCTGCATCGCGCAACGCTCGAAATCGTGACTTCGACAAACCGACCCTCTGGACTGGCGCTCTTCGCGGCCAAGCTCGGGAAGGAACGGGAACAACTCCTCGCCGTCCACGAGCGAGCGCTGCTGCTGCGTACTCTGACATTGCAATCGGCCGCTGTCGGTGTGAGCGGGCGGCTGCTGTCCGTGGATTACAAGGATGCTACTTTAAGAGCAAACGTACCAGAACCGAAACCGAGGAGGCTCGTCCTTCCAGAGCGCGTCAAGCACCTCGGACCTGCCTCGGAGAAATTGGGTTTCTGGTTTTCGAACCTGGGGACCGCGCAGGTGGCCAACCTGTTACGGGTGGAGTTCTAGATGTATTTCCAGCTTCGAAAACTGATCCTTTGGCCCCGCAATGGTGCAGCGCCGCGGGTCGTCAAGTTCGAGCCCGGTGTCGTCAACGTCATCAGCGGCGCGTCGAAGACCGGGAAGTCCGCCGTTATCCCTATTGTTGATTACTGTCTGGGCTCGGAGAAATGCGCGATTCCGGTGGGCGTAATCCGCGAGAACTGCAGCTGGTTCGGCATTCTGATCGAGACGCTGGAGGGCGAAAAGCTCTTGGCGCGACGCGAACCGGGGGACCAACAGAGCACAGGCGACATGGTGCTGCTGGAGGGCGCACAGGTCGAAATTCCGGAGACGATCACCGACAAGACCACCAATGTCGACACGGTCAAGCGCGCGATGAACCGCCTGGCAGGACTGACTGACCTCGACTTCGAACCAGGTACAGAGAATGGATTCAAGCAAAGGCCAAGCTTCCGCGACCTCATGGCCTTCACGTTCCAACCTCAGAACGTGATCGCCAATCCCGACGTGATGTTTTTCAAGGCCGATACGACGGAACACCGGGAGAAGCTAAAGACCATCTTCCCGTACGTTCTGGGCGCGGTCACGGCAAAGATTCTCCAGGCGCGGTTTGAGATCGATCGGCTCCAGCGCAACCTCCGCCGGAAGGAGGCTGAGCTACGCGCGATCGTGTCGGCAACTGGCGCTTGGCGGGCGGAGGCGGAGGCGTGGCTGCGTCAGGCAGTCGAACTTGGCCTAGTCGATTCCTCCACTGAAGTGCCGAAGGACTGGAGTGACGTTGTTGACCTGCTTCGGCGCGTGTCGAACAGCAACTCAAGTCTTGCTCGACCAAGCCTGGCCGGCATCGATGTGGTGCTGACGCGTCTGGAAACCCTTCGTGCGTCGGAAACTGAAATCGCCGCGCGACTTACCGAGCATCGTCAGCGCCTGAACGAACTGCGCCGTCTGGTGGAGAGCAGCGAGGCGTACGGCGACGCCATGCGCATCCAACGTGACCGCTTGGACCTTTCCACGTGGCTGAGGGACTTGGCCGACGAGTTCGCCGATCCGTTGGTCGCACTCGGGGACGGCGGCCGCGAGAAGGTCTTGGCCCTTTGCGACAACCTCGGCGGTCTGGAGATCCGACTGCGGACCCACCCTGCGATGTCTAACACGCTTGACAAGGAAATCCTGCGCCAGCGCGGCGCCGCTGAAGCGGTCCTATCTGAGTTGAACGATGTCCGTAGCGAGATAGCGGTGCTGGAACGGGACTCTGACGTCGCCCGAGACGAGGCCAATCGCTTCGATAGGCTTGAGCGCTTCCTCGGTCGATTGGAGCAGGCGTTGCACGTCTACGACCGCGCCGACCAGTCGTCGGATTTGCGGCAGGAACTCACCTCGCTGCAGGCCGATATTGCAACGCTGCAAAAGACGATCTCCGAGGCCGACATCCAGCGCAAGCTATTCAACGCGTTGCACCAAGTCTCCCATCATGCCAATCGGCTGATTCCGCAGCTTGACGCGGAGTGGCCCGAGGCCCCGATTAGGCTGTTGATTGAAGACCTGACCGTCAAGGTGACTAGGGGAACGCGTGAGGACTACCTGTGGGAGATTGGCAGCGGCGCCAATTGGCTCGCGTATCACGTCGCACTAATGCTTGCGCTGCAGCACTACTTCCTGGCCGAACCTCATCACCCAGTCCCTGGTCAGCTGATCTTCGACCAACCTAGCCAAGTCTATTTTCCTAAGCGGGCGGCGGGCGACGAGGGCCCCGACCTCATCGCGTGGAGGGATCAGGACGTGGTCGCCGTCAGGAAGGTCTTTGCGCTCCTAGGCGCTGAGGTCATGGCCGCGAAAGGTCGCCTCCAGATCATCGTGCTGGATCATGCAGATGAGGACGTCTGGGGCAAGCTTCCCGGAGTCAAGTTGATTGAGGAATGGCGTGGACAGGCCCTCGTGCCTCAGGCTTGGATTGCCGCCGCATCTTCCAACGGTGGATAATAATCTGCTGCCAGAGGAGAAGGCATGGCGAACGTGGACGAGATCAACCGTCTGACGGCCCTTGGCTTGAACGTCATCACAGCCATGGATGTCGCGGAAGGAAAACTAGACGAAGCCTTCGAGGTCGCCCGCGCTCAGGAGAAACGCAAGGTCGACATCTGGTGCAAAGGAAGAAAGAACATTCCGGTTGCACTGACTGCGATATGGGACTGCGATCCTGCAAACTTCTATCTCGCGTTCGACGGCGATGATCCCAGCGACCACGCTTCGACGGATTTCATTCTTATCGACGCTGATGTCACTGACGTTGGCGGCAGGCTTACCTACGCCGCCAGCAGGGACAAGGGTCCTTGGCATCAACGTTACAAGAGCAAGAGCTGTGGGATCGCCTACCGATGGCTGCATGGCCGCGGTGTCACACCGCCTTTGCTCGGCGAGTACCAAGGCCAAGTTCACATCGTAGGAGGCATGCACCGCTTCCATCTTGCCAAGCACTATGGGACGACGCGCATGCCATTCCTCGTCCGGAGGGCCGAACTAGCCGCAGTAATGGCGTTGATCCCCTCGGCGACCGACACCGCCAACTCGTAATGGCGGGGACTGCAGAAAAGAAGCGAATGAGTTGCGAACTTACCGGGATCACTCCCCGAAAGCTGACCGACGGCTTCCGGCCCCGTTGCGGCCATTCTTACTCCCGCACTTTGGCTTTTCCAGCGCTAAACCGGCCTTGGGCGATGAATGGAAACGGTCAGATGTTCCCGGTCTGTGCTCGAAAAGTCGCATAAAAGGGCAGACTGGTGTGACGTCCGGAATTATTGGGCCTTTCACGGGTTTACCGGTCCCGAATTATCGGTTGCTGGCGGGCGGGCTATGCGATTGAAAACAGGAGAGTTTTCTGGCTAAGGGTGGGGTTTCAGACTGAGTTTACCAATGCCCTTAATGACGATTAATTCTGGATTGGCATCAGGTGATTGGGTTTGCGCAGAATATAGCCGCCCTTATTGGTAAACCCGCTCACGGTCGACAACGGATTGGTCAACCTAGGACGACAGGATTGGTAAACCGGAGCCGCCCTATCGACGAAGGTCTAGCTTGGCGCATTCACTGTCGCCGGTAGGCAGATATTCGGGCGACAATCGGGACCAGCGTGCGACGCCGCCAAGCGTGAGACACGTCGGCTACGCCGCAAATCGACACGGTTTGACCGGGCGCAATACCGCACCGATCTTCTAATCTCGGCTTAATTCCGGAGAGAGGCAGATAATTCCGGACGCCACACTGATTGGTAACCTAAGGCCACCCACCACGCGGATTGGTAGCCCACAGGAATAGGTTTGGTAACCCTTATCGAGTGAGGGCCGCTCGTACCTTTCGGCGGGTTCGTTTCAGTTCTAAGCCCGGCTTAATTCTGGACAACGACAGATAATTCTGGACGGCACAGTGGAACTCAACGCGTTGTAAGGATGGCATAGAGAAGCAGTAGCCCTCCAGTCTCGCTACTGGAAAAATTCTGGAAAATGGGTCTGCTTGGCTGGACGCAGAACGTTGTGATTATTCAGCCGGCATTTCTGAAGCTTCTCGAACACAAACAGCTTGCCTTCGCGCACGCTATCTTCGAGCGACTTCGCCTTCGCCAGATGCGCCGCAATCGCGCTGGCCAGCATGCAACCTGTTCCGCGCATCGATATAGCAAGGCGCGGCGTGTCGAAGTGGATGGGTTCATGATCGGAGCGTAACAGAATATCGGCCGATCGGGGACCCGACGCGTGCCCACCCTTGATCAGCAGGGCCTGAGGGCCGACGGCCTGCAGTCTTTGTCCTTGTTGGAGCGCACCGTCCTCATCCGAAGCCGGTTCGGAACCAGTAAGGAGCGCCAGTTCAGGAAGGTTGGGCGTGACAATGCAGCAAAGCGGCATCAAATCGCGCTTCATGGCAGCGATAGCGCCTGCTTCCAGAAGTGCGCGGCCTGAGGTGGAGGCCAGCACAGGGTCGAGTACTGCCGGCACTTGCGGAAATTTGCGCAGCACTGCGGCAACGGCAACAATGATCTTGGCAGTCGCCAGCATGCCGATCTTGATTGTGGCTACGTCGTTGGCCTGTAGCGCGGCACACATCTGATTGGCCACCATGCTGGGTGGCGAATGATGGATTTCGATCACGGCGTCGTGCGTTTGCACCGTTAGCGCTGTGACGGCGAGACAGGTGCGCACGCCAACGGCAGAGATCGTCTCGATGTCGCGTGCTATTCCAGCACCCCCGCTGGAATCTGATCCGCCAACGACAAGCACATGCGGTTCTCGTCTCATCGCCATCGGTCCGTCTTTTCGATCCATTCTCGCGTGCGCGCTTCGGGGTCGAAGCTCAACGTGATGTCCGTGACCACTGCGGCGCTGTTGGCGCCGGCCTCAAAGACGCCGTCGAGGCGGTCGGGGTTGAGGCCGCCGATGGCGACCAATGGGATCGGCGCCACCCGCCGCTTCCACTCGCTGATCCGCTCTAGCCCTTGCGGTGCCCACTTCATTTTCTTCAAAGTGGTGGGATAGATCGGACCGAGCGCGACATAGTCGGGCTCGGCAAACATGGCCGTTTCCAGCTCGACATGATCATGCGTGCTCAATCCGAGCCTGACGCCCGCTGCCCGTATCCTCGAGAGGTCGGCCGTTTGCAAATCCTCCTGGCCCAGATGCACGAAATCGCAGCCTTCCTCGATTGCCAGGCGCCAATAATCATTGATGATGAGCTGGCTTTTGTGTTGGACACACCAGGCCTTCGACTTGCGGATCTCCGCGCGCAGCCCGGTTTCATCCATGGTTTTGATGCGAAGCTGAATCAGCTTGACGCCGAGCGGCGCCAACCTTTCGATCCAGGCGGCGCTGTCGACGATCAGGTAGAAGGGATCGAGCTTCATGAAAAAACGGCCCTGCCGACCATCGGTGTCGATGGCACGGCGACGTCGCGCGGTTCGAGCATTCCCGAACTGAACGCCTCACGACCGGCGTCGACCGCCTTACCGAAAGCACGCGCCATGCCGACCGGATCTGCCGCCTTGGCGACCGCTGTGTTCAGGAGCACGGCGTCAAAGCCGAGTTCCATGACGGTGGCCGCGTGCGACGGCCGTCCGAGCCCCGCATCCACAATCAGCGGGACGCCAGGGAAATATCCGCGCATCGAGCGCAGCGCCGTCATGTTGACCGGTCCCAAGGCGGAACCGATCGGTGCGCACCACGGCATCAGGACCTTGCAGCCCGCTTCCAGCAGCCGCTCGGCGACAACGAGATCGTCGGTGGTATAGGGGAATACCGCAAAGCCGTCCTCGCACAGGATGCGGGCGGCTTCAACCAGACCGAACACATCCGGCTGTAGCGTGTCGTGATTGCCGATCACTTCGAGCTTGATCCAGTTGGTGCCGAAGACCTCGCGCGCCATTTTCGCGGTGGTGACGGCTTCCTTGACGGAGAGGCAGCCGGCGGTATTGGGCAGGGTTCTGGCGCCCAGCGAGCGGATCAACGACCAGAATTGTTCGCCGGCCCTACCGCCCGCCATCTCACGCCGCAACGAGACGGTCACCACCGACGTGCCCGATGCCTTGACTGCATCGGCAAGGATGGCCGGCGAAGGATACTGAGCCGTGCCGAGAAGCAGGCGCGACGAAAGCTCGGTTCCATAAAGCTCCAACATGCTAGCCGCCCTGCATGGGCGAGAGGATTTCGATCCGGTCGCCGTCGCTCAACTGGAACTCCGCGCGGTTGGCTTTGTGCACGAGGTCGCTGTTGACGGCGGTGGCGAGCCAATCGCCCTCATAGTCGAGCGCGGCAAGCAACTCGGCCAGCGTGGTGGCGGCAATCTCACGCGCCTCGCCGTTGACCATCAGTTTCATGAGCATGCTCCTTGGTTCTGTCTTGACTGAAAACCAGGTCGGCAGCCTGGCGCGCCATGGCGGGGGCGAGGAGAAAACCGTGACGATAAAGACCGTTGATCGCGATGATCTCACCGTCTGTTTCGACGCGTGGCAAATTGTCGGGAAATGCCGGACGGACACCCACACCGGTTTCAACGATCTCGGCCTCACCAAAGGCCGGATGGAGGGCATGGGCGGCGCCCAGCAGCTCCATCATGGAACGCGCCGTCACCGGTCCGGCGCTCTGGCTTTCAATCATCGTCGCTCCGATCATGAAACGGTGATCGGTGCGCGGCACGGCATAAAGCGGAAAGCGTGGATGAAGCAAACGGACCGGCCGCGACAGCGAGACATCAGGCGTGCGAAGGATCAGCATTTCGCCGCGAACACCGCGCAGCCTGTCATCGGCCGCTGCCATTCCCATGCAGTCTATCTGACGGGCGAATCCCGAAACAGGCCGGGCGTCGCAGCCGAAGTGGAATTTGACACCCATGGTCGCAAGCTTGTCATGAAGTGCCGCCATCGCCGGGCGTGGGTCGAGGTGAGCCTCGTCGGGGAAGAGCAATCCACGCCGGAAGCGGCCGGCGAGGTCGGGTTCCAGGAGCGCAATTTCGTTTTCATCGACGCGCCGATGCCCTGACGTGCGACTGGCGAACCGGTCAAGCTCACCGGCATCACGCGGCGCGGCCACGACCAATGTCCCGGCCCGTGTCACCTGACCCGACAGCACCGCATCCCACCAGTCGGCAGCATCGCGTCCGAGATCCAGCACCGGCTGCTCCGCGCTTTCGCGCTCGCACCATGGCGCCAGCATGCCGCCGGCGAACCACGACGCGTTGCCACCAAGGCCATGCCGCATCTCGGCGACGGTGACCGTCGCGCCGCGGGCGGCGAGTTCGAAAGCGACGGTGAGGCCGGCAACGCCGGCCCCTTTGACGAGCACCCTCATGATGGTTTGGGAGCCTCTGGCACGACCGGTACGCCAGTCTCGTCCGCCTGCATGTAGAGATCGCCGCCCTCCCGGTATTTTGCCGCCATTGCCGCCATGCCTTCCTTCTGGGCCTCGGCACGGATGTCGTGGGAAATGCGCATGGAGCAGAATTTCGGCCCGCACATCGAACAAAAATGTGCCAGCTTGTGCGCCTCCTTGGGCAAGGTCTGGTCGTGGAAGGACCGTGCGGTTTCGGGGTCGAGCGACAGGTTGAACTGGTCCTCCCAGCGGAACTCGAAGCGCGCGCGCGAAAGGGCATCATCCCTGGTTTTCGCTGCCGGATGGCCCTTCGCCAGATCGGCTGCATGGGCGGCTATCTTGTAGGTGATCACGCCAATCTTGACGTCGTTGCGGTCGGGAAGGCCGAGATGCTCTTTCGGCGTGACGTAGCAAAGCATTGCGGTGCCGAACCAGCCTATCATGGCGGCACCTATCCCTGAGGTGATGTGGTCATAGCCCGGCGCGATGTCGGTCGTCAGCGGCCCCAACGTGTAGAACGGCGCCTCACCGCACACTGCGAGCTGCTTGTCCATGTTCTGCTTGATCTTGTGCATGGGGACATGGCCCGGGCCTTCGATCATCACCTGGCAGTCCTTTGCCCAGGCAATCTTGGTGAGTTCTCCAAGTGTTTCCAGTTCGGCGAATTGCGCCGCGTCGTTCGCATCGGCGATTGAACCGGGACGAAGGCCGTCGCCGAGCGAGAAGGAGACGTCATAGGCTCTGGCGATGTCGCAGATCTCCTCGAAATGCTCGTAGAGGAAGCTCTCCCGGTGATGGTGCAGGCACCATTTGGCCATGATCGAGCCGCCGCGCGAGACGATGCCCGTGACCCGGTCGACGGTCAGCGGGATGTAGTGCAGCCGCACGCCGGCGTGGATGGTGAAATAGTCGACGCCTTGCTCGGCCTGCTCGATCAGCGTGTCGCGGTAGACCTCCCAGTTCAGATCCTCGGCGATGCCGTTGACCTTTTCCAGCGCCTGATAGAGCGGCACCGTACCGATCGGCACCGGCGCATTGCGCACGATCCAGTCGCGGATGTTGTGGATGTTGCGGCCGGTCGACAGGTCCATCACCGTGTCCGCGCCCCAGCGGATAGCCCAGACCATTTTTTCGACCTCTTCGGCCATCGACGATGTGACAGCCGAGTTACCGATGTTGGCGTTGATCTTGACCAGAAAATTGCGACCGATGATCATCGGCTCGCTCTCGGGATGATTGATGTTGGCGGGAATGATTGCGCGCCCGCGCGCCACCTCGTCGCGCACGAATTCGGGTGTGACGAAATCTGGGATCGCCGCGCCGAAGGCTTCGCCGTCGCGTTGCAGCTTGCCGCGCATCACCTCGCGGCCGAGATTCTCGCGGATGGCTACGAACTCCATTTCTGGCGTGATGATGCCGGCGCGCGCATAGGCAAGTTGGGTCACCGCCTTGCCCTGCTTGGCCTTGAGCGGCCGATTGCGTATCGGAAATTCCGGTGTCAGGCGCTCGCCGGTGGCGAATCCATTGTCTTCCGGCCGGACGTGGCGGCCGTCATAGGCTTCGACATCGCCACGCGCCGTGACCCATTCGTGGCGAAGCCGGGCAAGGCCTTTTTCGATGCTGGTTTCGACTGATGGATCGGTGTAGGGGCCGGACGGATCGTAGACGGTGACGGGCGGTTCGCCGGCCGTCGGATGGACGGAAATCTCGCGCATCGGCACCCTGATCTGCGGGTAGAGGACGCCGGGCTTGTGGATTTTCCGCGAGGCGGGCAGTGGTCCCGTCGATACGGCGGGGGGGAGGGCATTCATCGTGAGGCTCCTTTGCTCATGCATTGGAGACCCAGTTCTGTGCCGGAAGGATGAAAAGACGCTTCTGTAGACCTGCTGCAACAGGACCTCGGGCGTAAACTCCCGCAAAGCGCTTGCACCGTCCCTACGCCAGTATGAACTGGATCAGGTTCAACGGGTCACTGCGCCGCGAAAGCCAGCAGTATCTCAGCCCCTTGCCGGGACTCCCCTGGTGAATGCCTTAGGTTGAACGGGCTGACGCTATCTTGTCAAGCGCATTCGGGCGCCTTCGGCCGGTGGCGACGACCGGCGGCCAGCCGGGCGGAGAGCTCGCGCATGCATCGGGGACAAGTCACGCCCCGTAGACCGGGGCTGAATGGCCAAAGCCTCATTCGCTTCGTGAAGGATGGAGAAACTGTATTGGCCATGTGCGCGTATCGACCAAGTAGCTCAGGCGGTCACGGATGTGGTTATTCTGGTCGAAGGTGACGAACGGCCTTGGGGGTCACCTCCTTTAGGATTCAGAGGTTGGAAGACGGCTTCTCGCGATCACGGCCATCAGGAAATACCTGTCTTCGGCTCAACCTCGACATGGCGTCCGATCGACCGCAGATATACAGCTATCTCGTTCATGAGATGATCGCGTTCGCCGTAGATTTCAGCAATCCTACGCAGCTGTGGCTCGACGGCCCTCCGTTGCGCTGGCGTGAAATCAGCATCGCCAAAGACGTATCCCAAGTTGCCAATCGCGCAAATTTTGCAGCCGGCGTCCACAACTGCTTGTACGAATGCCGGAATGTCTTTTTCTTGCATGGTCTTCATGTCGAACCTCTCGTGAATGGCGTGCTTGCGCCCCAATCTGCCTTTTCAGCGTGTCCTCTGGGCGGCGCAAGCCCTGAGCGTGACTGTGCACGGGCAACCTCGACTATCCCATCTGCCACGCTCTTTAGAATCGGTGGGGTCTGGTGATCGCAGGCTGGGCCACTCAAAAGCCTGCAAGAAGAAAGTCATGGCGACCATTGCTCAAGATCGCAAGGGTGCGTGCAAGACCTTCCGTTGGCAGTCATGCACGCTCGCTCAGAGATAGTCCGGCCGCGGAAATTCTCCCTTATTCGTAAGAAAGCTCATTGAGCAACTGGGCATTGAGCAACTGGGTCTCACGTCACGGGTCTCGTGTGCTTCACAGCCGAAAAATAGCCGCCGTGGCAATTCTCGAAAAGTGCAGGCTACCTCGTTAAGGACACTGCGGATGATCGTTCGCGCTTGGCAAAAGCGAACGGATTAGTCTATGGCTCTCGGCAGGGGGGCGAGTTATGCGGCGGGTGCGAATCCTTCAAGTAGGCGATATTCACTATCCGGACTGGCATCCTTCCTCTAGCAACATCGATGCCAAGGATAGCAAGTTCGCTCCGAAAATAACGCAGAAGCTACGCGCGTCTTCGCTGCGTGCCGTCTTGACGAAACTTCGGCGGCTGACGACTTCGAAGCCCTTGGATTCGATCGCCTTCATGGGGGATTTCACGAGCCGTGGCGACAAGACCTTCATTGCTTCGGCATTCCAGCATTTCACGTTGCTCTGCCGCGCACAGGGACGCAGTTCAAAGGCGCTTCCGTTGATATTCGTACCGGGAAATCACGATGTGAACCGTGATGACGCGCGCGAACTTGGACCGACTGAGAAATTCAGCGAAATGGCGAGTTTAGCCGCCCGCTTGGGTTGGCAGACCGTTCCCGTGGACCAACCCGTGCACTTCAGACTTCCGACAGGATCCGCAGGCGCAAACTTCATCCTCGTCAACACAGCGATAGGCAGTTGGGAGCTTCAAAACCTTCCCGCGTTCCTTCGTGATCGTCTCGAGGCACTCAGTCCTTCTACAGAGCCTCTAGATCTCGGCTCGCCGGACATCTCGGGACATTCGCCCGCGACACCTCCCAGCGATCCAGACAAGGAGGCGTCCGACGACGAGTATTACGGTCAGATGGACACGCCATACATCTCGCGTGAGATGCTTGCAGGCCTACAGGAATTGCTCCAGCAGCCCGACATGCGTTACGGCATCATAATCGGCCATCACAATCTGCTGCCACAAAAGACTCCGCGCATTACGCCATACGCGGAGATGCTCAACAGCGGATTTGTCAGAACTCAGCTGCTGCAGGGCAACAAGCCTATCGTCTACCTGCATGGACACATACATGCTGATCCGGTCGAGATCGTCAACGATCCAAGGTTTCCGGACGGCAAATTGATCTGCATCTCAGCACCAGAGATACAGTCAGGTTTCAATGAGCTCGTCTTCTTCACGACCGATCAGGGAGAGCTCGTCGGCATCCGACTTATACCCTACCGCACCAATGTCGCCGACGGGACGGTCATGGAAGGCGAACATTGCTTTATTTCGACCATGTCCAACGGCAAGGCCTTTCTGAACAACGACACGTTTGACCTGCTGCGCCGACTGCGCGACCATGCCACCAGGCGCGGGAATGGGTTACTCTTCTGGGACGAGATCACTGAGATTGCTGCCTCCGCCGAGCTCGGGCTAGATCTGGAAGACTCTCTTCTGATGCTCCAAGCGGCGCGCTTCATCGAGATAGACGGCCTCACCAAGGCAAACTCGGCTTGGCGCATTAAGGTAAGGGACGAATAGCGATGGAGAATCCGTTCGGCCCCAACAGGATCGAGTACGAAAGCCGCCCGATACTGTGGTTCAGTCAGAAGTCGGCGTTGATTTCTGCCGCCGCCAAGCCGGTCTTCGTCGCAGGGACGAGAGGCAGCGGCAAGACCAGCATTCTTCGCTCGCTTTCCACAGTCCATATTCTTGAAGACAAAAGTCTCTCGGACCAAGTCGGCAAGCTCGCTTGGTATGGCGTCTTCTTCCAGCTCAATGAGACATTCTCGCCCCTAATCGACAACGCCGTTCTGAACCTCATTCCGGAGCGGATACGCTTCGACACGGCCGCCGTGATCCCGCGGCAATTCGTAATCTTCTCTCACTATCTGGAGCTGAAGATAGTCGAACGCCTGCTCGAGAGCATCGGCCAGCTCAGACGCGACGGCCACTTGAAATACCGGGCCTCCGAAGATAGGGACGTCGCCCTGGCACTGCATCGCGAAGTGCTGCACTTCATACCCCAACCTGCCCGTCTCGACTTCTTCAGCATCGATGAGCTGCGGGGTGGGATAACCCGGTACGTCGACGAATGCTTCAACGCGTTCTTCTTTGCCGCCGATGCCGGAGCGACCGGCTTCAGAGCAACAGACCCTTGCGCGATCATTAACAAGGTCGCGACCGCGATCACTCCACTTTTAAATGGCCCATCTTTCGCCGGTGACAGGGCGCCCTTCTTCAAGATACTGATTGACGACTGTGAAGCACTGACACCGCTCCAACAGCAGTTCCTGAACACCTTGGTGAGAAAGACGCGCGGCAACGTGAAATGGGTCCTCGCCTACATCGGCGGCCTCTACGACACGATCCGGACGATCATACCCGGCCAGTCGCTCTCGAATGCTGACCGGGACGTCGAGAATCTTGATTCAGTCGATCCGAGGGAGTTCGCCACGCTGTGCGAGAACGTGTCGTCGCTTCGGCTGTACTATGCGCTTCCTGACCATCTGCGGAGTGATCTCGAGCGCAACGATGCGCTCAGCGCGTTTTCGCTCAAAAACCGGCTGGGGCGGCTTTCCGTCAATGACATCATCGAGCGGGTTATCATATCGGGTCATTCCGAGGGCAGAGAAGAGCTTGTGGCACTTGCTGATGCAGCACGTGAATTCCTCTCCGTGAATTTGAGGACGGCGGATCAGCAGCAATTCCTTCTTGATCGAAAAGCGCGCCCTTATGCCGAAGGGCTGGCGCTCGCGCTCATGAACCCGGAAATTAAGCGCCGGCCCATGAGCAAGGCGGATGCTTCAAATCTGAAGAGGTCGATCGCCCGGAAACAGGGATGGGCTTTTCTGAAAGCGTGCCAGATGCTGCGTCTGCATGACTACCCGTACGTAGGGCACCAGATCATCACATCATTGAGCGACGTCTGTATACGCGATTTCCTTGATATAATGGGAGAGATCTTCCGCCGCAGTGTTCCGAGTTCCAGTGATCCACGAAAACTGGTGGAATTCATCAACTCGGATTTACAGATTCATCTCGAACAGCAGAGACAGGCTGTGAACGCCGCCTCTCAACGGAAGCTTGATGGACTTCAGGCGCTTTCACATCCGTACGAAGAAGAGAGCGTGCGCATGGTGCGGGCGTTGGGTTACCTGACCGCTCGCCTCCAGACAGAGTTTGCCGAAGAAAATGCTCTAGGAACGACAGAGAGAGGCATTTTCAGGGTTGATCTAAAGGAAATGCGCTCGCTGGTGAACCGACTGGAGCAACCCAGCGGAAAACTGGACGAGGTCCTGCGTCGGGCGGAAAGGGATGGGTTTATCCGGGAGGTCTCCGCCGCCGGCAACTTTGAGGTGGACCGCGCCGACCCCGCATCGAAGGAGATGATGATCAGATTGCATCGGCGATTTGCACCTTACTTCGGGTTCTCCTATCGCGGCCCGTACGAAATCAACACAATCCCTGCGGCGCGGATGGTCGACCTGCTTTTTACCAGGCATCGGCTCCCAGAAGACTGGGCCGACTCGGTGTTTAAGGAGCTCGTCGCGCGGCCCGCACTCAAGACCGAATTCCAGCACTCGCTTTTCGAGAGCGATCTCGAATGACCGCTTCAACTGTCGAGTATCGAGTCTTCGGCCATCTGGCCGTCACCGAGAAGGCGAGAGATGCAGGTACCTGCGAAACGATGGAGGCAGATATCGCGATCGTCGCGCTTGGATGGGAAACGCGTTTCGCCGCGTTCGAAAACCATCTTGACCTGAAGGTCGGCAAGATCGTGGTTCTGGACTTTGCTCTGAAGGAAGCGAACGTCCCAGCCGTCGAAGAAAACCGGCGAAAGCTCATCGCTATGGGTACCCGATGGGGCGTCGAAGTGACTGTGATCACCCTCGAGCCTTCCATCGAGTATCAGAAGAACATCAATCTCCTCGATCACCTGCTCACTCAGATGGCCGCTTCATGTGGCTCATACGAAGGAAGCCTGCGGAAGGTTTTCGTCGAGTGCTCGACGATGCCGCGAATCTACATCCAATGGCTGATTGCGGTGGCATTCAAGAAAATGTCGATTCAGTCTCTCGAATTCGGGTACGCCGAAGGTATCTACGGGAACGCGATCGGCAAAGAGGATTTTTCCAGCGGCTTGGACCGATACGTCACCGTCCCTCATCTTCAAGGCAGCGGAGGAATGGGCGAAGAGAAAGTCCTGCTCGTGGGGATCGGAGGAGATGCCGACGTATTCTACGGATTGATCGATATCGTCAGTCCGGAACGGATCTCGCTCCTCGTCCCAAGAAGCGACAAGAATGCGCATATCGATGCTTTGCTCGATCAACAGGTGGCCAAGGTACGTGAAACCCACCGGCTCGAAGATGGCGAAGTTCGCGACATCCAGGCTTTCGGGCTGATGGCCCACCTCGATGCTTTCGAGACGTATCTCGACGGGTTCGGCTCGCGTGCGGTGGTGAACGTTTTTGTCAGCGGCCCGAAGGTTCAGGCCATCGCTGCTGCCGTGCTCGCCTGCTCCGACAGCCGCGTCCATCTCAAGGCAAGAATTCCCACCTCCTATGCCCATCGTGAAGTCTCAGCGAATGGGCGGTATCATATCTATAGGCTGATTGACCTGACATCCCCTGCCTGCAGCCTTCCCGGGACGTTCTGACACTATCTTGCATTCGAGTAGCATCATGGTCCCAGTAGCCGTTCCGCCAAGCCTTCAGCGCATGTTCGTGTCGCCCGATCCGGTCGATGGGGGGCTAATTCCCACTTGGAAGCTGCTCTACATCAGATCAGGGGGGAATGCAGACTGGCAGAATTCCGTCTAATTAGCGACTAGCTAAAACATATACTCAGGCGAGACTGTTCAGCATAGAAATAGTGAGTCGGCCGTGAACTATCCGCAAGCCATTGATCTGGCCTGTTGATTGAGGCGGATAGCGGCTTTGGAATTGCAGGATTAGCGGTATTTGGACGCTGTTTTCCTGCAATTCGGTTTTGCGATTCCCTTGTGGCGCGGAGCGTGATTCACTCGGTTCGGCGGCGGCGAATCGAGGGGACAGCGAATGTCCAGGCCACGCGAGAAGCGCGAGACGGGAGAGCAGGACCTGTTCCGCTCCCGGCTCGACCAAATCATCAACATGAAGCACGAGCTGGTGCGGCTGGCGCAGGCGATCGACTGGCCGGTGCTGGAGGAGCGTTTCGGCGCCGTCTATTCGGACGGCCCCGGCATGCCGCCGCTGCCGACCCGGCTGATGGCGGGGCTGGCGATCCTCAAGCACACCTTCAACCTGTCGGATGAGGTGCTGTGCGAGCGCTGGGTGGAGAACCCTTATTTCCAGTATCTCACCGGCGAGACGTTCTTTTGCCATACGCTGCCGTTCGACCGCTCCTCGATGACGCGTTGGCGCAGCCGTATGGGCGAGGAGCGGATTATGGTGCTGTTGCAGGAGAGCCTCAGCCTCGCGGTCAAGACCGGGGCGATGAAACCGGCCGACACGCGCCAGGTGATCGTCGACACCACCGTGCAGCCGAAGAACGTCATGTTCCCGACCGACGCCAAGCTCATCCATCGGGCACGCGAACGGCTGGTGCGGCTGGCCAAGAGGACGGGTCTCCATTTGCGCCAGAGTTATGTGCGGGTCGGCAAGCTGGCGCTGATCAGCCACCAGCGCTATGCCCACGCCAAGCAGTTCAAGCGGGCCAACAAGGCGCTACGCAAGCTCAAGACCTATCTCGGCCGGACCATTCGCGACATTGGTCGCCAGATCGCCGGCGATCAGGGGCTGGACGCTGTTCAAATGGCCGCTCTACCAGGCCGCCACCGTTCTCGAGCAACGCCAGCGCCAGCGCGGCCGCAAGATCTACAGCCTGCACGCACACGAGGTGGAATGCATCGGCAAGGGCAAGGCGCATGCGCCCTACGAGTTCGGGGTGAAGGTGTCGGTGGCCACCACGCTGAAGCGCTCCAGGGGCGGCCAGTTCGCCCTGCATGCAAAAGCACTGCCCGGCAATCCCTATGACGGCCACACGCTGGCAAGCGTCATCCCCGACATGGAAAAGACCATCGGCAACGAGATCGGCCGCATCCTCGCCGACGCCGGCTATCGCGGCCACAACGCACCGCAGAGCCACAAGCTCAGGGTCTTCACCGCGGGCCAGAAACGCCGCGTCACCCCAGCCATCAAGCGCCAGATGCGACGGCGGTCGGCGGTCGAGCCCGTCATCGGCCACATCAAGAGCGAACACAGAATGGGCCGCAACTACCTCGCCGGCCAGCAGGGCGACACCCTCAACGCCATCCTGGCCGCCGCCGGCTACAACTTCTCCCTCCTGCTCAGGTGGCTGAAGGGGTTTTTGTCGCTCTTGATTGCCCTGCTTCAAATCCGGCCGAAGCCGGTCGCCGCTTAGGGCTCGGATTGTTCACGGTCGACTAGTGAGCACTCTCCAATATGTTAGGCTCTGTCGCAGTAGCGCAACAAGCTCAGTCTTTGGATGGGTGGTATGAGGATGAGACGACTGAATGTGTACAGGCTCAGTCTTTTTATCGAGGCTCTCGTTTTTGTCGTAAGCGCGTTCGGTGCGACGTGGCTTACCAGCTTTGTGAACGCGCCATGGTGGACATATGTGATTATAGCGGCCATCGCTATGGGCATGTTCGTCGCCGTGCGTGGGGTCCTTTCTGAGCCGCAACGTATGGGACTCTTGGCACACAACTCGGCAGCGACCTCTGCGTGAACCCAGACGCCTTGAAAATGTGCCCGATGCGTCCGGA
The DNA here is from genome assembly GCF_003997495.1 of Mesorhizobium sp. M7A.F.Ca.US.008.03.1.1. Taxonomy (GTDB): domain Bacteria; phylum Pseudomonadota; class Alphaproteobacteria; order Rhizobiales; family Rhizobiaceae; genus Mesorhizobium. The sequence goes on from NZ_RZRU01000024.1 coordinate 38,479, forward strand.
TTTTTGGCGGTGATCTTCATCAAATGCGATGAGCTGCAATTTCTGGCGACGGCCACGCTAAGGGCGGGCCTCCAGCACCATGTTGAACGGTGTCTCCGCGGCGCGACGCAATCGCTTGAAGCCGCCGCCGGTCACAACCTTGCGCAGCCTCGCCTCACCGGCCTGGGCTCCAAGCGCGAGCCCGACTTCCTGCGACACGGATGCGGGCGTGCACACGAAAGTGGAAGCGGCATAGTAAACGCGGCCGACGGGATTGAGGTTCGCCGCCAGATGATCATGCGCGAACGGCTCGACGATCATCCACGTGCCGTCCGGCTTGAGCGATCCGTGGACATGGGTGGCGGCGCCCGTCGGGTCGCCCATGTCGTGAAGGCAATCGAAGAATGTGACGAGGTCATAGGTTCCGGGATAGCTCTTGGCGGCCGCCACGTCGAACCGCGTGTTAACGCCGACGCCGGCTACCTCGGCCGCCTTGCGGGCGCGCTCAATCGAAGGGGCATGATAGTCGAAGCCGACGAAGCGCGAATTGGGGAAGGCCTGTGCCATGAGCACGGTCGATGCACCATGACCGCATCCAACATCCGCGACGTCCACGCCGCGTTCGAGCTTCTCGACGACGCCCTCCAAGGCCGGCAGCCAGGAGTCGATCAGATTGGCATTGTAGCCTGGACGGAAGAACCGTTCCGTACCGCGAAACAGACACGCGCTATGATCGTGCCACCCGACGCCCTTGCCGGACTGGAATGCCTGCCTCACCTTTTCTTCATCGAGCCACAGCGCGGACAGGAACTCGAATGCGCCTGCCATGAAGGCCGGGCTGTCTTCATCAGCGAACACCAGCTCTTGCTCGGCGTTGAGATAGAATTTGTCGCTCGCTTCATCGTAGTCGACGTAACCCGCCGCCGCCTGCCCGGAAAGCCATTCCCTTACGAGGCGTTCCTGGGTGCCGGTGCGTGTCGAAAGTTCGGCGGCCGTCATCTTGCCGCCTTCGCGCAATGCCTTGAACAGGCCGAGTCTGTCCCCCAGCAGGACTCCCGCGCCCGTTGCGATCGCACCGAGATCGCCGACCATTTTCCCCAAGAATGCGTCCAACTTTTCCTGATTCGCTTCAGACATCTGAATCTCCCTTTGGGTTCAATCTCTCCAGGCGACGGAGCCGTGCTCGTCATGAGGCGCCTTGAGCATCAGATGCTCGAAGACATGCAGATATCCCCGGCGGCTCATTCCGCGCTGCCGATCCTGCACCAGACCATATGGGTGACGACCGGCGCGGTGGTCGGGAATGACAGCCACCTCCATGCCGTTGAAAAGCAGGAAATCCGTCACTTTGCCCTCGTCGGTAACCGGCGGAGCCGGAGTGGTCGTCACCAGGGCAAGCCCTGTTGCAGCAGGTATCCTTGGGCAGCCTGTCAGAACATCGATGACTCCGGTTGTGGTGCCGGGGTGGGCGATCAGGGGCCAAGTGATTGTTCCGCGGCGGCTGTATGTTGTGGTAAGGTGATCATGCGAACTCTTGTTGGTCGGTCACGTGTTTTGCGGATGACCCGCATGTACTGTGCCAAATGAGAAAACCATTCAAACGCAATCCAGTAGATCTGACTGTATCCGACATTGTCGGAATTTGGACATCGCCGAACGCGAAGCGCTCGGGGCTTGTGACGATACTTGAGCGTGCTGCTTCGGAGGAGGGATGAGCCTCGAACCGGCCGCGAGGCCTTTTTCTGGCAACGGATATTCCGGCCGGGTTAGGCCGCGAGGAAAGCGACGGTGAATAAGAGGTAGAGGACCAACCGTTTTGAGCGGGTAGTTGCCGTGTTGCGCCCCCAGGCAAAGGCCAGCACCACGGAGCAGTATTTCTGGTGGCGATACTACAACGCCTTTTAGTGCCGGTTACCCGTTTTTACCCAGTTGGCCTGGTGCATTCAGAGCGAGCTCGTTGGAAACCGCTTATTGTGGCTATGAGCGAACTCGGGATGGAGGAGTGGACCCAAAAATTGGCAAAATGCCCCAGGGAGGATTACATGGGTCGCTCATTCCCCGTACTCGTTACAGGTGCGCGTCGCTTCGCAAACAGCTTGCTTTTGACTTGGCGTTTTTTGCCGTCTCGGCATCGCTCACTAATTCGGCCGCTGCCGACACCGTGAACTGGCGTCAATTCGAAGGGACCAGCATAACTTGGGCCTACGACATCCACCCCTATGCGGATGCTCTCGCTGCGCAATTTCCGGAGTTCGAGAAGCTGACCCGGCATCAAGGTCACGCCGGAACTCTACCCAGACGATTCTTACTGGAACAAGATGACGATCCAACTGACGACGAAGTCGCCAGCATGGGATGTGTTCGGCACTGGCATTCAGCCCGCGTAGGACCTCGCTCCGAGTGGCGCCCTGGAGCCGCTGGACAAATACCTGAGCGATTGGAAGCTTACCGATGCTGGATACGACTACATTACGTGGACATGATCAAGAAGTGCGCGGCTCCTTCCTTCGCGTCCGGCCGCAGCGCGATGACGATCGACTCAAATATGTTCGGCTTCTGGAACGATGTTGCGGGGAAGCCGGCATCCGGCAAGATCGCCTTCGCTCCGCCGCTGCACGCACCGAGCGCCACGAGCTTGGAGTCTGACATCTGGATCTGGGCTCTCGCCATGAACGCGGCTTCCGAAAAGAAGGGCACGGCCTGGCTGTTCATCCCGTGGGCCACCTCCAAGCAGGTGGCGCTCAAGGGTGCCCTTGCTGGCCAGCTCGTCAATCCGCCGCGCACGTCGACCTGGCAGACGACACCTGGACTAAGTACGCTTCGCAGCCCGAGTTCAACAACTTCGTTGACAGCTTCAAAAAGATACAGGACCAAGCCGCGCTGGCTTTCACACCGCGTGTCGGCTTCGGCGAAGCCATGAACGCATGGGCCGTGGCGATGCAGAAGATGGTAAACGGCGATGACGTCGAGACGACGTTGAGGGCGCTTGCCGAAGAAATCCGCACTGGCCTCTGATCAAAAGGAACAGGGCAGTACTATTGCACTGCCCTGTTCCCGCCAACGGCGGAGATCACGCCGTGTCACCCCAAGCACTTAAACCCAGCGTGCCGATGGCAGCCGAAGGACCTGGCGCGCGCGCCTCGTCCGGTTCGGCTTCGCTGGAGGGGCGTTCCATCGACTGTTTCAGCCTTGCAATCATCCAGGCGCTGGCCAAAAGCCAGATGGAGCGCCGGCTCAGGAACCGGCGCAAAAACTCGAGCCTGCCGGCGCTGATCGAGCTGGTGCTGGCGCGGCCGCTGGTGTCGGCAGGTCTGGTCGCGGCCGAGCTGAAAATTAGCCAGCGCGCTGCGCTCGGGCTGGTGCCGAACTCGGCATCCGTGAGGTGACCGGCAGGGGGCGCTACCGGGCGTGGGACCCCGTTTAGCTGCGGCGGGCTTTGGCGAAAGCGACAGCACTGATGATTTTTGCTGTACGCTCATTCTCCCTCATCTGCGCGTTGACAGAAAACCAGCAGGCGAGGGTCACAGCACGCTGTGCTCCCCGCGATTTCCGGAAAACCAATGAAAAACGACTTTGATCGATCGCGCGGGACGTATCATTCAACCATGTCGAGAACGGGCGTGACGGCACGTACACTATGGACCGAGAGAACTTTGTCTGGCGACTTTGCGCACGCTTGCAAAACTCTTCGGAAAACTTCCTTCTGTTGATCCAATGATCGTAATGAGCTGGAGTGGCATCGCCGCTCTCCTCGGTTCTTGCTCTCTCAGTTGAACTTGATGCTAGCCTGCACGAAAACGCCGTAGCGCTTTGCCTTCCAATCGTCGGCCTGCGGGGAACCACGACCGCCCATTGCCTCTTCGAAATGAGCGGTGCCGTTATTCGCCACGGCCGCAACACCGCCTCGAGCTGGACGCCATGCCCATCGCCGTCTTCGGGAATTAGCTTGATCTTGGGCGCATGTGGTGCTGCTCTTTGCCGTCGAGCCGCGTGAAGAGGAACGCCACGTCACCAGAAAGGCTGAGTCGCTCGGTGAGTTGCGTCTGCCCGGCCAAGCCGAGTCGCAGCGAATGCCAATCGTTGTCCTGGCTGAGAGGTTGACGTAGGTGGGACGGTTGGCACACAGGTTCCCCAGTTGGTCGCCTGCTGCGTGCAACCGAAAGCATCGTAGCTCTCGTGCCAGAAATTGTTGCCAACAAAAGCACCGATGCGGTAGCGCGGTGAGTTCAAGAAATTATATCCAAGATCGGCGGTGAAATAGCTGACGCCGCCCCCGCGCTGATCACTGAATGTGTTTGAGTAGCCCCCCATTTCCGTAAGAAGTCCTCGTCATGAGAAAATCCTCCCTGATGCCGCCCGCACCGAGGAGGCCTTTACGAAAATGCCAGTCGGATTGTGGACTCGAATGCGCGTCTAGATCGTCATAGGTGAGCCGCGAGACCAGTGACGTACCTTTATGATTGTAAAGTTCCTTCGATGCGTTGCCGGTACTGGCCAGTAACGTAGTCCACCCTCGAAGGAAAAGACTGAGGCCGCCGACCCGGCTACCGACGCCGACTCGCAATCACCGGCACTCGACGGCGGTTCGGAACTTCTCGGTGCCGCAGCGCCGGCCAAGCCGGACGGGCCCGGTGAAAAATTCGTCGTCGAGGGCAAGGCGCCCGCTGCTGCGCCCGGCCGCGCCGACGATTTTTCTTGGCCGCCAAGGCGGCAGCCTGCGGCCGGGGCCACAACCGAAACGACCACGGCGATCAGTCCGTAAGCTGCCCGGGGCAGCGGAAGGGCGGAAAGCGCCTTCAGGTGGCCGCACAAGTAGGGTCTCGAGACGGACTCAGCGCGGCAGCACGCTCGATCCCATCAGCGCCTCATCGATGGCGCGCGCCGCCTGGCGGCCCTCGCGGATCGCCCAGACGACCAGCGACTGGCCGCGCCGCACGTCGCCCGCCGCATAGAGCTTTTCGACGCTGGTCCTGTAGTCCCGGTCATTGGCCTCGACATTCTTCGAGCGGCGGCTGTCAATGGCGATCTTCATCTGGCCGGCCAGTTCCGACACCGGCCCGCGAGCGGCTGGCCCGGCAAAGCCGATGGCGATGAACGCGAGATCGGCGCGGATGACGAATTCGGTGCCGGCGATCGGCTTGCGCTTTTCGTCGACTTCGCAGCATTTGACCCCGGTCAGCTGGCCGTTTTCGCCGATGAATTCAAGCGTCGCCACCTGGAATTCGCGCTCGGCGCCTTCGGCCTGCGAGGATGACGTGCGCATCTTGGTCGCCCAGTATGGCCAGACCGACAGCTTGTCTTCCTTTTCCGGCGGCTGCGGCCGGATGTCGAGCTGGGTGACGCGCACCGCGCCCTGGCGGAAGGCGGTGCCGACGCAGTCGGAGGCAGTGTCGCCGCCGCCGACGACGACGACATGCTGGCCGCCGGCGAGGATCGGATGCGACGGCCACGCCACCGACTGGATCGGTTCGCCGCCGACACGCCTGTTCTGCTGCACCAGATAGGGCATCGCGTCATGCACGCCGCCGAGATCGTCGCCGGGAATGCCGGCCGCGCGCGGCGTTTCGGAACCGCCGCAATAAAGCACGGCGTCATGTTCGGCGAGCAGCTCGGCAACCGGCTTGTCGACGCCGACATTGACGCCGCAATGGAAGGTGACGCCCTCGCCCTGCATCTGCTCGATGCGCCGGTCGATATAGTGCTTCTCGATCTTGAAGTCGGGAATGCCGTAACGCATCAACCCGCCGGGCCGGCTCTCGCGCTCATAGACATGGACGTCGTGGCCGGCGCGGCCGAGCTGCTGGGCAGCCGACATGCCGGCCGGGCCGGAGCCGATGACGGCGACGCGCTTGCCGGTCTTCTTCTCCGGCGGATAGGGCCTGATATGGCCGGTCTCGTAAGCCTTGTCGGCGATCGCCTGCTCGACCGTCTTGATGGCGACGGGGATGTCCTCGAGGTTCAGCGTGCAGGCTTCCTCGCAAGGTGCGGGGCAGATGCGGCCGGTGAACTCCGGGAAATTGTTGGTCGAATGCAGGTTGCGGATCGCATTGTCCCAGTCGCCATTGTAGACGAGGTCGTTCCAGTCCGGGATCTGGTTGTGGATCGGGCAGCCCGTCGGCCCATGGCAGAACGGAATGCCGCAATCCATGCAGCGCGCGGCCTGTTTCTCGACCTCTTTGTCGGACATCGGCAGCGTGAATTCGCGGAAATGCCGGATGCGGTCGGAGGCCGGCTGGTACTTGTGCACCTGCCGGTCGATTTCGAGAAAGCCTGTTACCTTGCCCATAGTCCAGTTCCTGCTGTCCAGATGGTGCGCCTGGCGACGCCCTGCAGCTGGATCAGATGGGGCATCCCGTCCACACATGGGCCGCACCAAGTTGCCCAAAATTCGACTATGTACACTTGCCGGGCTCAAAGCTCGTGAGGGGCTCGCCATGCAGCCAGTTCTCGACTCTAATCGAAGGAGCCGGGGACTCCATCTGCAATACCACGTTGCGGTCCAAAGCTATTTCCAAAGGTTTCTGCACGAGCTGGTTTCCTCTCAGAGACGGCACACGGGTTCAGGGAGGAGCGCATCGCTCGTCTTGCCCCATTGAGTGCAGTCACAGTCACTCAGTCTCAAAAGCCATGCCAACGCGCTCAGCGCGCAGTTAGCGCCCATTGCTTCGAAAAACCTCGTCAGTGCCCAGATGTTGGTTGTAATGAACCTGACATTTGTCTGACGCTGTCAGCTTTTGGACACGCGATCACGCGCTTCGTGCCGCCAGATGGCCAGGCCGAGCCCTGTGTTGCCAGCGGTCGCTTCGATGATTGTACCGCCCCGCGCGTGCCACGCTGTTCGGCATTAACGATCATCGACAACGCAATGCGATCCTTGATCGATCCGCCGGGATTCTGGCTTTCGATCTTGACGAAGCGACGACACCTGCCGGTATCGAATCTCTTCAGTTCGACGACCGGCGTCTCCCCAATCAGATCGAGCACTGACAAATGGCGGACGCAGGCGAGAGGACGCCTTTGTCGACGGTCGGCGGAACATCTCGAGGCTCATGCGGCTGCGGTCTCCAGAATGTCGGCATAGTGCCGTTGCGCAATATCGGGATGCGAGCGCAGTCGGCTCTTCAGCAGTTGCGGAACAGGGGATTGTCGGGGTCGCTGGCGGGGCACCCGCTTCGGCAGCCAGTTCAGGCGGCAGGTCAAGAAACCGTATGTCGGCATCAAGCCGCGCGCCGAAGAAGAAGGGAATAGAAACAGTGCCCTTCGAAAGACCCAGGGCGACGGAAATCATTGCATCGGGCGAGTTCATGCGCCTGAAGCAGCGCTGGCTGCAACTGCTTCATAGCGACAGGCGGGCGGAGACTCTAGCGGGGCTTTCGCCGCTTGGTTGATTGAGGCTCTCGACGAAGCCACTAAGATTCGGCGGCCGATAATAGCTTGCTGCTCATTGGGACGCCGACCAACGCCGGGATTGAGAAAGGCAACCCTGCCCCACAAGGCGGGTGTCACACGTGCGGTGCGTCCGCTCGTCGCGCCGGATGGTCTTTGAGACCTGGGTTCACGGCTATTCAGATGCACCCCTGTCGGCTTTTCGGTGCAGGCCGCCAGGCGGCGTGTTGCAGCAGCGGTAATTAGTTTGAGAGCGTGCGAGCACGGGCTGCATAGTGAGATCATTTGCCGGCGTGGGGACCAAGGTGTGGCGCAGCCTTAGAGAACTCAACACCGAGACCGGAGCAACGGAGACGGCTCTTTCGTCGAGACAGTTTAATTGGAAGGCCGAGAAGCACCGGCTGGGTAGCGTCACGCCGCATCATTCTTTGCGGAGCTGGAGCGCGCGGGATCGCTGGAGCGGCTGGTGAAAGCGGTTGCCGGGGCGCACGCCAACAACAACACGTGAGCTGGCGCCTCGTGTGGCAAAAGGAGGGGGCGAGAGCCCATGGCCTGCAATGAAGCGATCAAGCATTGCGATCGTGGAACCAAGCTGCCTAGTCGACCATCCGGACCGCGGCCTTCAAGCCAGCTCGCCTTGGAATCGGCCTTCCAGGAATCACCGTCAAGGCCGACTCACGACCTTTTCGCCATGAGCCGCGAAGAGGGCATTCCGCCGGAAGCCGATGGCTGCCTTCTCTCGTTCATCGACGGCTATGTGGTGAGCGGCCATGTGCCGGTCGGCACGGTCAACAAGCTCTTGACCGAGCGGCCCGACATCAAAGGGCATGACGCTGCCCGGCATGCCGATGGGCTCCCCCGGCATGAGTGGCACGAAGGAAGCGCCCTTCGAGATTCTCGAAATCCGAAAGTCTGACGCGACCGGCGGCATCTACGCCACGGAATAGGAGGCTTCGATGATGGAATGCATGAGCGGCATGATGATGTTCGGCACGGGCCTGGTGTGGCTGCTTGTCGTCGTCGTGCTCGTCCTCGGGACGGCCGCGCTGATCAAATACCTGTTCTCCAGCGGCGGCAAAGGAGAAGGGCGTCGGTCCTCTTATCGATGCGTGGCCGCGGCAGGCCTCGGATTGGTCTGGACATTGCCTTGGCTCGCCAACCGGATGGCCGCGCCCCGGCCGCGGCGATAGCGCTAGGCAAGACGGTTTTAGCCAGGCGAAGGTCAGCGCGATTGGAAAGCCCGCTGCCTTCGGGACGCATGCCGGCGCCGGGACCGGCCGCGGTCGTCGGCGGCGGCTACCAGAGCGACATGCCGGGCTTCGGGAATGTCCTCACCGACGAGGAGATCCGGGCCGTTCTGGCCTTCATCAAAAGCACATGGCCCGAGCGGGAACGCGCCTATCAGGCAGATGAGCCGCCGGGAGCGGGAGCAGACACAGTGAGACCAATCCTAGCCGCGGAGCCCTCGAACGCCCCCAACCGGAATGCATTGTCCATGAAAGCGAAACCGTCGCTTGCGATTCAATTTCTGGCGCTGATCCTCGGGACCTCCGCGCTGGCCCACCATCCGGGCGCCGATCTCGACAAGATGAGGGACAGCGCGGAGAGGTTCTTCCAGGCGATCGACGAGCAGGCCGCGCCGCCTTTCGAACTGGCCGACGCGGACGGAAGGGCCGTCCGCCTTCCGATCTCTCCGACAAGATCGTGGTGCTCTACTTCATGACGAGGTAACCTTGGAAGAAGAAGGCGACGGCCACTGGCGGCAGGATGGCAAGCACGCTGGCCGCAAAAAGCGGCCCATACTCATAGAAGCGGGCCGGTTCTGTCGCAAATCGTGCTTTTGGCCACAACTGGACGCTTTCGCGCGCTTATGGACCAGCTCACATGACAGGGCTCGACGTGCCCCGGGGTGGCGCCCTACTTCCACGCTCGCACTGTCACACTCCCGCCGAAAGGCGGGTTTAGTGAGTTATGGCAGTGACTGTGCCACCAGTCCAAACGTCGAGTTTCGCGGCAACTTCGACGCTTTCCTTAGCTGACTTGCCCAAAACCAGCGCGGCCAAAGCATACTGCTTGCCGCTCCCGATGGCATAATATTCACCTTTCACGGGATCACTTGGCAGCCAATTGCCGTCCAACAATACGGCTTCCCCATTTTTGCGCACTATCAGCGCCTCAAATTCAAAATTGTCGTCGTTGCGCGGCACAGGAATATCAGAAACATCCATGCCCTTCTCAACCCAGTCTCGAACGGCCTTTGGAATACCCAAGGACGAAGAGGAAACGCCGATGAGTGTGCCGTCGCATAAGCGAAACACCTTCGTTTTCTCACCGACGGATACTGAGTCAAAACCCAAGGCTCGGCCGTCGCCAGCCATGGTTCCGTTCCTGTAAGCTATTGTTGTCATTGGCACCCTTCTATCGCTGCATCAAACTTCAGGACCTTGCGCATGTCCCCTGTGTCAAGGTCACTGACCGACGGCCTATTTGCCTGATACACGATACAGGCTGCGCTCCTTGAGTTCGCGCACGGGTGGCCGTCATCTTGCCGCCTTCGCGCAATGCCTTGAACAGGCCGAGTCTGTCCCCCAGCGGGAATGACAACCACCTCCATGTCGTTGAAACGCAGGAAATCCGTCACTTTGCCTCGTCGGTAACGGGCGGAGCCGGAGCGGTCGTCACCGGGCAAGCGCGGTCGCAGTAGGTATCCTGGGCAGCCCGTCAGACATGGATGGCTTCGGTTGTGTCATGCGACTTCTTGTTGGTCGGTCACGTGTTTCCGGATAACCAGCATGCGCTGTGCCAAATGAGAAAACCATTTAAAGTCAATCCAGCAGATCTGACTGTATTCCGACATTGTCGGAAATTGGACATCGCCGAACGCGGGCGCTCGGGGCTTGTGATGATACTTGGGCGTGCTGCTTCGGAGGAGGGATGCGCCTCGTACCGGCCGCGAAGCCTTCCTGCATTTAAGGCGCCAGATCAATTGAACGCGATGCCGGGCAGCGTCGCAGCGGCTAAGCCAGCCACTCGCATTGCTCCCTGACAGGATGGTGCCGATCCTGCTGAGATCGCATGCTGGCGCGACGTTGCTTTGCGGCCACCGTCGCGCCTGCCCGTGAACTGTTCGCGCCTGTGCTCATGCTCGCCTTGACACCCTCGATGGGTCCATCCGGGATGGTCAACCATCCGGAACATAGCGGGCAGGCGGGCATCTTCACCAGCAGTCTCTGTGTCGCTCTCGTGGCGGCAAACAAGATCGAGGCTGGCGGGGGGATGATCAACGGTCCTCGAACCATCGATTTTGATCGCGGTGGCCGTTCAGTGCGTTCAAGCACGAGGCGCCGTTAGACGGCACCGCAGCATCATAGCGAAGTGCCATGCAGGACGACTCCCTGCAGCATCGTCTCGCGCAGCCAAACACTTGCCGGATCACTGTTGTGAACGGCCGGGCGTTTGACGGCCTGTGACGCGAAAAGGCAACGGAAGATCTAGCATTTATGGGGGAAATGTTTTTTCGGAGTGCTTGACCCGCAGGAAGGGCAGGGCATGACTGCCTATCGCCCGACCCGGCAAGGCCGCACTCATGACCGGCTGGGCTCGGTTAATCCTGCATGCCGCGCCCATGAGGTTACTTGTCCGGAGTGCGTCGAGCACAACGAGGAGATGTAGTTCACGATCTTTGAAAAGCGTGGTCAACCATCCAAAGTGTGGATGCCTTTCATCGAAACAAACGATTTCATCAATGTTCTGGAATCCTGCATGGGCAGAAGCACCTGATGGACACCGATGCCCCCACTGCCTCATGGCGTGGCGAGCGTCTTAAGAAACCGCCCGAAAGGAGATTTTTCATGCGCTCTACCGGGCAGTGGAGTGCTGGGAAAGGGAGTTGCAACTGACCGGCCATGTCAAACTGTCCGACTTCTTCCGAGCCTATGGACAGACCGGGAGACGCGCACGTGTAGCGGCTCACATCGTCATACTGCACCTACGCCACACACCGGCCGGACCTGATCCGGCTTTATGAGCATTGGGTTTTGTCAGTTGCCCAAGCGTGATGGCTTTCGCGACGCGGCGCGCCTCAGGAACTGAGCCGCGTCCAGGTCGAAACGCGGGAAAGAAAGACAGGAAACAGAATGGCCGATCAATTCGCAACGGACGTCATTGCCCTGATCAAGAAACGCGCCGAGTCGGAGAGCGGTGAGGGAATGCCTGCGTCATTCGTCGGCGAGATAACAATCGCCACGGAACTGGACGCGCTCGGGTTCGATTCGCTGGGTTTGGCGGACGTCCTCTGGGATGTGGAGCAGGCCTACGGCATCAAGATCGACATGAACACGGCCGATGCCTGGTCCAATCTCAAGAATGTCGGCGACGTCGTGGAAGCCGTCCGCGGCTTGCTTGCGAAGGAGGCTTGAATGGACAGGCGCGTCGTTATCACCGGAGTGGGCGGCCTGTGCGGACTGGGCACCGACGCCGCCTCTATGTGGAAAGAGATGCGCGAAGGCCGCTCCGCCATCGGCCCGATCGCCAATTCCGAGCTTCATGACCTGGAGGGCATGACCGGCGCTGAGATCAAGGCGCTGCCCCAGCACGACATCAACCGGGGGCATCTCATCTCCATGGACCGCTTCAGCTTGCTCGCCGTGCTTGCAGCGCGCGAAGCCATGCGGCAGGCCGGACTTTCCTGCGACGAGGGGAATGCCCATCGCTTCGGCGCGACAGTGGGCGTCGGATTTACCGGTTCGTACGCAACAGAACAAACTTACCGCTCACTGCTTTTGGGTAGCGCAATCCGTGCTGAACTCTTCACTGGAGTAAAGGTGATGCCCAGCGCCGCTTCCGTCCATCTTAGCTTGAGCCTCGGCTTGCGCGGGCCGGTCTTCGGGGCGACCTCCGCATGTGCCTCGGCCAACCATGCGATCGCCTCGGCGGTGGACCAGATCAAGCTGGGCCGGGCCGACGTAATGGTTTCCGGGGGCAGCGACGCACCCTTCGCATGGGGCGTGCTGAAAGCATGGGAAGCAATGCGCGTGCTTTCACCCGATACCTGCCGGCCCTTCTCCGCCGATAGGAAGGGCCTGGTGCTGGGCGAGGGTGCGGGCATGGCCGTGCTGGAAAGCTACGAGCATGCCACGAGGCGTGGTGCCACAATTCTTGCCGAGATCGCCGGCGTCGGCCTTTCCGCCGATGCCTTCCACATTGCCGCGCCATCTGTCGAGGGGCCAGCGTCGGCGATGCGCGCCTGCCTTGCCGATGCCGGGCTGAATGCCGAGGACGTCGACTACCTCAACGCGCACGGCACCGGTACCAAGAGCAATGATCAGACTGAAACGGCGGCGATCAAGCGTGTGTTTGGAAACCACGCTTATTCGATGTCCATCTCTTCCACCAAGTCCACGCACGCGCATTGCCTCGGCGCAGCGAGCGCGCTTGAAATGATCGCCTGCGTGATGGCAATCCAAGAGGACGTCGTGCCGCCGACCGCCAACTATCGCGAGCCAGATCCCGCTTGCGACCTCGACATCACACCCAATGTGCCGCGGGAGCGCAAGGTGCGCGTCGCCATGAGCAACGCCTTCGCCATGGGCGGTACGAACGCAGTTCTGGCATTCAGGCAGGTGTAGAAGCCATGCAAGACGCCTCATTTGAGGTCACCTGTCGTATCTAGCTGCTTGCCGGACCACTATGTAAAGCGAGCGCTATTGGCTGCCTCTGCGATGCGGGAATTGGCAGCGGACGTCTCTCGATCAAACAGGCATCTTGCTTGTAGAATTCTTTTAATCGTGAAGCGGCGCGAGTGCGCTATCCGTTGAGGTGAGCAAGGCCGGCGCCCTGGGTGAGCGCTGGTGTCGGGTGGTGGAAAGTACAGGGGGAGCTGTGTGGCCCCTCTTTCTCGGCCTCGACGATGTGCGAAGGAGCCTGCGCGGCGAACGGGCCAACGCCCCAGGCTCAGAACCTGGGCGAACCTAACTCCCGCCAAAGGACAGCCCAGAGCTGGATACACGAAAGAGATACTGAACCCGCGAATCAGATTCTGATCAATCGTCGTGTCTGAGCTCCACTCGGCTCTTACGGAGATAATCGCGCGGCCCGGCAACGGCCGCGCGTGCCGCGGGCGTGAGCTTTGCGCTTCGTCAGAAGTGCCTCGAGCGTGACGACGATAATTGACCAGCCATATGGAACGCATTCGCCCAGTTATCCAAAGCGTGGATACCTTTCATCTAAACAAAGGATTTTACCGTTTTTGCTGCAGGTCCCATAGAAGCGCTTCAAGTTGGAAAGATAGGTAGTTCCGATGGTTGCGTTGGATCTGAGGAGCATCATCTGGTGTGCGGGGCGTACAAAGTCAGTCGCATCTGCATTGCGGCTTGGTCTTTCGGCGGTCCCCACAAGTTACGCCCCGTTGGCGCGACGCCAATTATTTAATCAATGCTTGGACATTTATCTCAACCAGACAGCTACAAGGTGAGGTCTTCCATGCGTCCGAATGTCGAGTGGAAGTTGTGCTGGGAAAATGAGCTGCAACTGGCCGACCATGTCGAACTCTCCGACTTTTTTCGAAAGACCTATGGACGGACTGGCGCCTTCAACGCGGAGCCATTCGAAGGCGGCCGCAGTTGGGCCGGCGCGAGGCCGGAATTCCGCGCAATCGGCTACGACGCGCATGGGGTAGCGGCTCACATCGGCATGCTGCGGCGCTTCATCAAAGTTGGCGAGGTCGACTTGATCGTCGCTGAATTGGGCCTGTACGCGGTTCGTCCGGATCTTGAAGGGCTCGGAATCGGTTTTTCGATGCGCGTGGCGTACCCAGTGCTCCATCAGTTGGGTGTTCCATTCGCTTTCGGCACGGTTCGGCACGCGCTGCGAAACCATGTCGAAAGATTCTGCAGAGCCGGCCTCGCGAACATTGTGTCGGGCGTTCGCGTACGGTCGACCCGTCCAGATGTGCATCCCGACCTGCCGCCCACGCGCCTGGAAGACGTACTCGTGTTGGTTTCGCCGATCGGACGCTCGATGGACGAGTGGCCGTCTGGTACCCTGATCGACCGGAACGGTCCGGAACTATGAAGCCTCTGGACTACATATGCGAAGGGCAGAGTGACAATGCCGATCGCATTGCAGAGCGCAGCGTCTATCTGACGTTTGACGACGGTCCCAATTCATTTTTCACACCGCAGATACTCAATGTGCTGGCGCAACATCAGGTGCCGGCGACCTTCTTCGTTGTTGGGGCCTACGCGGCCGACGAGCCGGAACTCGTTCGCCGAATTATTACAGACGGCCACGGTATAGCCAACCACACGATGACTCATCCGGACCTAGCTAAATGCGGGTCCGTCGAAGTCGACTGCCAGATAGTTGAGGCAAACAGAGTCATAGGGATGGCTTGCCCGCAGGCCATGGTTCGGTACTTTCGTGCACCCTATGGCATCTGGACCGAAGAAGTAATCGCTGCATTAGCGGGTGAGGCATTGGCGCCCGTCCATTGGTCCATTGATCCACGCGACTGGTCTCGCCCCGGCGTTGACGCCATCGTCGACAGAGTGCTCGCCGATATCCGGCCGGGCGCAATCGTGCTGTTGCACGACGGGTGCGCTCCCGACGAATTGCAACCAGGCAATCAAGCCAGTCTGCGCGACCAGACGGTGACAGCGTTGTCACGCCTAATTCCAGAATTGCACGGCCGCGGATTTGTAATCCGATCACTTCCTCAACATCCCTGAACAAACAGAGATCCTATGGACCTTCTCACCACAGCCAGTACTGTTGCCGTTTCGTCTTATGCGGTGCTCTCGACTGTTTACAGAGGCATGCAAGCGGTCTACTCCCAACCGGAAAATGTTACGCCGCCGTCGGAAAGCTTGTTCGGATCCGACCGTTGGCCGAGCGTGGATGTCATTATCCCCTGCTACAATGAGGACCCGCGCACACTCGCGGCGTGTTTAGCTTCCATTGCAAATCAAGATTACTCCGGAACATTTCAGGTCTATCTGGTTGACGACGGTTCTGGAAATCGTAATGCCGTCATCCCGGTACATCACGCCTACGAGGGCGACCCGAGATTCAATTTCATTCTGCTCCGCGAAAATGTTGGCAAACGCAAGGCGCAGATCGCCGCCATCCGCCGCTCATCTGGAGATTTCGTGCTCAGCGTCGACTCTGACACGACACTTGCGTCCGACGTCATCACGAAGCTTGCAGTAAAAATGCGGGATTCCATGGTCGGAGCGGCCATGGGCCAGCTGACGGCATACAACCGCAGCGACACTTGGTTGACCCGATTGATCGATATGGAATACTGGCTGGCTTGCAATGAGGAGCGCGCGGCGCAAGGTCGCTTTGGTGCGGTCATGTGCTGCTGCGGCCCATGTGCAATGTACCGCCGGTCTTGTCTCCTTTCTCTGCTGGATCAATACGAGACGCAGCTGTTCAGGGGGAAACCAAGCGACTTCGGTGAAGACCGTCATCTTACGATCCTCATGCTGAAAGCAGGCTTTCGAACCGAGTACGTTCCAGGTGCCGTCGCGGCGACAGTCGTTCCGGACAAGATGGGACCTTATTTGCGCCAACAACTCCGCTGGGCACGAAGCACTTTCCGGGACACGATGCTTGCGCGAGGTCTACTGCGTGGCCTGGATCGCTATCTAACTTTGGATGTGATGGGAGAGAATCTCGGCCCATTGTTGCTCGGCATCGCGGTAGTAACGGCGCTCGGTGAGTTACTATTTTCACATACAGTAAATTGGTGGACGGTGCTGGCTATTGTCACGATGACCATAATCAGATCTACGGTGTTATCTTTCCGCACTCGGCAGCTTCGATTCATCGGCTATTCAATGCACGCGTTAATCAGGATATTCCTGTTGATCCCCTTGAAGGCTTACGCCCTGTGTACATTGAGCAATAGCGATTGGCTGTCGCGTAAAAGTGTTCCCCTGCCCAACAGCAGCACAAAGGAAATCACAAGCGCGATGCCGCTTGGCGGAGCAAATGCTGCGGGCAATTCTGGAATTGCGGAGTCACTTCATACTGCAGATCTTTCGCTCACAGCTAGTGAAGTCTGACGGCCTTGCAGCGCCGAGTGACCGAGTAAGTTGTGTCAGTCGACACGGGGTGAAGCTTGTCGAGTTACCTATGGTCAGAACGGGGACTATGTGGAAGCGACACGTGGCATCTTGACGTTATTCTTTGGCGGAAGCGATACACACGTCGCTCCGGCCGCGACTTTCCAAAGGTGTCATCTCAAGGCGGTGGCCTGCTCTGAACCAGAATTCGCAAGTAAGCTGCCGGTGGCCAATCGGACTCATTCCGCTTGAGATAGACGCATGTCCAATGTAGCAATCGACCTTACCGGCGTAACCAAATTATTCGGAAACAAGCTCGTTGTGGACGGGCTGTCCTTCACCGTTGCATCGGGAGAGTGCTTCGGTCTGCTGGGGCCTAACGGCGCAGGCAAGAGCACGATTGCGCGTATGCTCCTCGGTATGACCCGGCCTGACGCGGGTGATATAACAGTCCTCGGTCTACCAGTGCCGGCACGCAGCCGCTTGGCCCGCAAGGGCATAGGCGTGGTCCCGCAGTTCGACAATCTCGACCTGGAATTTACGGTACGTGAGAACCTGTTGGTGTTCGGGCGCTACTTCGGCATGAGTACAAGAGAGATCAACGCCGTCATCCCACGGCTGCTCGAGTTCGCTCGCCTTGAGAGCAAGGCGGATTCACGTGTCGGCCTGCTATCCGGCGGGATGAAGCGGCGCCTGACGCTGGCACGTGCTCTGATCAACGACCCCCAGTTGCTTGTGATGGATGAGCCCACGACCGGCCTCGACCCGCATGCCCGCCATCTGATCTGGGAGCGACTTCGTTTCCTGCTGGCGAGCGGAAAAACGATCATTTTGACCACCCATTTCATGGAAGAGGCTGAGCGGCTTTGTGATCGGCTGTGTGTTCTCGAGCGGGGACGCAAGATCGCCGAGGGCAGTCCTCATGCGCTGATCGACGAGTACATTGGGTGCAACGTGATCGAGATCTTCGGCGGTAATCCACAGGAGCTGATTTCGCTGATCAGACCGTACGTTCAGCGTGTCGAGGTAAGCGGCGAGACGCTCTTTTGCTATGCGCCTGAGCCGGAGGATGTGCGCATCCAGCTTCGCGGTCGAGCGGGTCTGCGTATTCTAGAGCGTCCACCCAGTCTGGAGGACGTTTTCTTGCGGTTAACCGGACGTGAGATGGAGAAGTGAGCAATGGGTGAACGTTTTGCGGCCGCTCTACCCGCCAACGCCTGGAACTGGATGGCGGTGTGGCGCCGCAATCATCTGGCATGGAAGAAGGTGGCATTTGCTTCAATGCTCGGCACCCTTGCTGATCCGATGATTTACCTTTTCGGGCTCGGCACTGGCCTTGGACTGTTGGTAGGCCGCATCGAAGGTGCATCCTACATCGCCTTTCTGGCAGCCGGCATGGTTGCGACGAGCGCGATGACAGCATCAACCTTCGAAACAATTTACGCGGTTTTCGGTCGAATGCGCGATCAGGGCACTTGGGAAGCAATCCTGCACACACAACTTACCCTCGGCGACATCGTTCTCGGTGAATTGACCTGGGCAGCCACAAAGGCTTTTCTGGCCGGTACGACAATTGCGATTGTTGCGGCCGCGCTAGGTTATGCCGCGTGGACGTCGGTTCTCTACGTGCTACCGGTCGTCGCTCTCACCGGATTCGCCTTTGCGAGCCTGGCCATGCTCGTCATCGCGCTCGCGCCCAGTTATCACTATTTTATTTTCTATCAGACGCTTGTCATCACACCCATGCTGTTCCTTTCGGGCGCGGTTTTTCCAGTCGGCCAATTGCCAGGAGTGTTTCAGCAGATTGCGGCCTTCTCGCCCCTGGCGAATTCTATCGAGCTAATCCGTCCGGTGATGCTCGGCCGCCTGGGCGACAATGTAGGGCTGCATATAGGCGCACTTTGCATGTTCGCTGTATTGCCTTTTTTTCTGTCGGCTGGACTGTTTCATCGACGACTAATGCGTTGACGCTTGCTTACACCCATTAACCAGAAGGAGGTCCGCAATGCCGGATGCAAACTGCCCACAGCGGCCCGGAGGCATGCGTATGCTAGGAATCGCGAGTGGTACAACGCCGAAGCCGGGCGCCACCCAGCCGCTGCAGGCACCCGCCCAGCTTCGCGACCACACCTCGAAGAACAGGCTGGATGGTGAGGCGCGGACCCACCCGGAGCGTTCAATCGATAGCAGCCAAGCTTCTTGTGCGCGTCCACAGACCGTCGCGGCCATTATTTAGTTGGATACACATGCAATGACCCACAACGAAGCAACTCTTGAGCCTTTTGTGATCCTTGCTATGCCAAGGACCGGAACACACTATTTAGAAGAATTGCTAAACGAGCATCCGACCGTTTTGAGTAACGGTGAGTTGCTAAACGAATATGATCCCAATTGGCCCAGCACTGATCGCCTGCTAGGCACGGATCGCGAGCTTCTTGAGCTTGCCTATGTGCGCTGCCCTATGCGCGACTACAAGAATGTGACGCATCTTGGATGCAAGATCAATGAACCTCAGTTTCGCGAGCGTCCCGCATTCTTTGCGGAACTGGCTCGTTGGCCAGCACTCAAGGTCATCCTTGTTGTTCGCCGAAACGTATTGGAATCGCTCCGATCCTTTGTGCAGGCCAGGGAAAGCGGTCACTGGCTGAAGTTCAGCTGGGACAACGATACCGCTCGGCCACCGAGCGTCAGGTTGTCAATCGCCGACTGTGAGGCTTATTTCAAAGCCGCCGACGATTTTCACGCTCGCGTTATGGACTCCTTCACGTCGACCAACCTGCTTGTAATGGAATACGAGAGCCTACTTCACGAACCTGCCCAATGCCTGGGAGCGGTTTGGGATTTCCTGGGCGTTCCAGCGCTTGAGCCATCAGATAACGCCATCCTGCAGCGCCAGGAAACGCGACCGCTGGATCAAACGGTGGAGAACTTTGACGAGTTGCGGATTCACTTCGCACGGGGACCTTATTCAAGATTTTTTGACCTCGGAGATTCAATGCGCTCCTACGCTTAATCGCTTGTACCGCGTGCTCTGATGGGCGTGTAGGATATCCTGCAGTTTGCGCGCATTCCGTCGCAAAACTGACAAACCAAAGTCACCAAGACGACAGAGATATCGGCCGGCAGTCGATCTGCGGCAGACATCAAAGACACGGCCGCAAGGCGACCTGGTCAATTCCCTCTCTGGCGAAGCACTTCTTCAGACGCGATCTTTGGCGAGCCTTGAGTGCAAATTCCGGCAAAGGTGGAGGGTTCCAGTGCGCAACCCGCACCAATCTCGCTGGACGGGACAGGCCTCCAGTTGGCACGGCGCTTGCTCCGAGATGACAGCAGCGCTCGACCGGAGCGCAGCATGGGAGAAGGAGGAGCCCCCACCCCGATCCGGTCAGGGAGAGAGAAACGGTGTTGGTTCCAAGAGTCCCCCGCGCGATCGCAGCGCCCCGCAAGCCCCATTTTGCCCGGACCTACGTGCAGGTGCTTGCCGCCATAGTCCTGGGAGCCGCAATTGGCTACCTCTATCCGGAAACCGGCCAGAGCCTGAAGCCGCTCGGCGATGCCTTCATCAAAGTCGTCAAGATGATTATCGCACCTGTCATCTTCCTGACAATTGCGACCGGCATTGCCGGCATGAGCGATCTGCAGAAGGTCGGCCGAGTTGCCGCCAAGGCGATGGTTTATTTCCTCACCTTCTCGACACTTGCACTCGTTGTCGGACTGATTGTCGCGAATATCGTTCAACCTGGCGCCGGCCTCAACATCGATCCGGCCTCGCTCGATGTCCAAGCCGTTAAGGGCTATGTGGCCACGGCTCACGAGCAGTCCGTGACCAGCTTCCTGATGAACATCATCCCGTCAACGATTGCCAGTGCCTTCGCGGAAGGCGACATCCTGCAAGTCCTGTTCTTCTCGGTCCTGTTCGGCATTGCTTTGGCGATGACCGGAGAGACGAGCAGGCCGGTCGTTACCTTTCTCCAGGCGCTTACCGCCCCCATTTTTAAGCTCGTCGGCATTCTGATGAAGGCTGCACCCATCGGCGCCTTCGGCGCAATGGCCTTTACGATCGGCAAATACGGAATCGGTTCGGTGGCCAACCTCGCGATACTGGTCGCGACGTTCTATCTTACCGCCTTCCTCTTCGTGTTCGGGGTTCTCGGCGCGGTCTGCCGCTACAACGGCTTCTCGATCTTTTCTCTCGTCCGCTACATCAAGGACGAGCTGCTGCTTGTCCTGGCAACGTCCTCCTCGGAGGCCGCGCTGCCCTCGCTAATGGAGAAGATGGAGAAGGCCGGCGCCGCCCGTTCGGTCGTAAGTCTCGTCATCCCTACTGGATACTCATTCAATCTGGACGGTACCAATATCTACATGACGATCGCCGCCCTCTTCATCGCCCAGGCGACGAACACAGATTTGTCAATTGCCGATCAGATCCTCCTGCTGCTAATTGCGATGCTTTCCTCGAAGGGTGCGGCAGGCGTCACCGGCGCCGGCTTCATCACATTGGCCGCTACTCTCTCTGTCGTGCCGAGTGTTCCCGTTGCCGGAATGGCTCTAATTCTTGGCGTGGACCGCTTCATGTCGGAATGCCGCGCGCTGACGAATTTAGTCGGTAATGCGGTGGCATCGCTCGTTGTCGCTCGCTGGGAAGGCGAATTGGACCAGTCACGGATGGAAACCGCTTTCCGCGGTTAGGGTTACATCAAACTGGCTCCCCGCAAGCAAGATCGCAACAGCGCGACGTGTAAGTAGCGGCCTTGACACAACAGTCGAATTGCCAGCCTCCAAAGAGCGCTGGAAATAGAGTACTAACGCAGTGAGTAATACAACACCATGAAGCCCCTAAGCAAACGAACGGTTCACGGAGACTCATCTGGGTGCGCATGGAGCGCTGTTCGTCGAATGCGCTATCCGCGGGGTGGGGGAACTATTTCAGCTTGCCGCCCCAAGCCGTCGCGGGAGCGCACCGGATGATGGAGGACCGGCCGATCAGAATCGCTAGGGGAAAGCGCGTCACAATAGCCGATCTCGCCCGCGAAGCCGGAGTCAGCGTAGCAACAGTCGATCGGGTTCTGAACGTCCGCCTTCCGGTGCGAGAGGAGACCGCCCAGCGGGTCCATGCGGCCGCGCACGCGATCGGCTATCATGCTGCCGGTCTCATCAAACAGCGCTTGCAGCAGCACCTGCCGCACTACAAGCTGGGCTTCATCTTGAGAAAACCTACCCACGATTTCTACCAAGATTTCGCTCGCAAGATCGAAGAGTCGGTCAGTATGGCTAAATCCTTCCACGGCCTTCCGATCATCGAGTTCGCGCAGTCACATTTGCCGCGTGACCTGCTCCCGCTTCTTAAGGACCTTGGGAGCCGCTGCCAGGCGATCGCCATGGTGGCGGCCGATCACCCGAAAATCACAGCATCAGTCGAGGAGCTCAAGGCGAAAGGTATCCCGGTATTTTCGCTGCTATCCGACTTCGCCGATGGCGTGCGCGAGGGCTACATCGGCCTCAACAACAGCAAGGTCGGACGGACTGCCGCTTGGGTGTTTTCCAAGGCCGCAAAACGGCCCGGCAAGGTGGCGGTGTTTGTCGGAAGCCATCGCTTCCAGGCGCATGCGACGCGGGAAACGGCCTTTCGTGCGTATTTTCGTGAGAACGCGCCAAAATTCGAGGTGCTTGATGCGCTCGTGAACCTTGATGAACGGCAGCTCACTTACGAAAAATTGCTGGATCTTATGCAGCGGGAACCAGAGCTCGTCGGCTTCTATATGGCCGGCGGGGGGATAGAGGGGGCAATTTCCGCGCTCCGAGAAGAGGGGAGCGGTCAGGATCTCGTCGCGATCGTGAGTGAAATGACGCCGCAGTCACGTGGGGCGCTTGCGGATGACATCTTGACGATGGCGGTCGGCACGCCAATGCGCCGACTTTGCCAGGAGCTGATAATGGCAATGGAGCGGGCCATCAAAGCCGGCGTCGCGGAGAGCCCGGGGCAGACATTTCTGCCGTTCGACATTTATCTTCCGGAAAATATTTGACCTTGATGGATTTCTATCATGAGCGCCCATTTTCCTTTCACCGATGAAAGGAAAGCTCGATTGACTCGGCCGTCTCTGTCCGATCTGTGAACCGGCGTGGTTCCGTCTTGAAAGAAGCCGGATGCCGAAATGGCAGCCGCGCTTCATGGAAGGAAAGTCAAGCAATGCGCCAGGTATCGCCCCGCTTTGCACTCGATCACATGGCGGCGCCCCGCCTTGACGTCAGTGCGCTTTTCGCGCTTGCCCGTGACCAAGGCCTGACCGACGTCCAAATCCGTTACCCTCATTTCAGCAATCCTGTCGCACGCGGCATTCCGGCTGCGGACGTTCGGTTGGCCGCTACCGAAGCGGGCGTCACGATCATCTCTGTCAACGCCTTGCAGCGGTTCAACGACTGGACTCCAACGCGTCAGGCCGAGGCAAGCAACCTCGCCGATTATGCGACGGCGTGCGGGGCGGAGACGCTCGTGTTGGTGCCGGCCAACCGCAGCTCGTGGCCCACCAATAGCGAGCGCCAGGACAATCTTCGTTTCGCTCTAAACGAGATCAAGCCAATCCTCCAGTCGCGGGGTCTGATCGGTCTCATCGAGCCGCTGGGTTTCCGAACCTGCTCGCTTCGATCAAAGAAGGAAGCGGCCGAGGCCGTTGCCGCGGTTGATGGCCAGTCCGTCTTTCGCCTCGTGCACGACACGTTCCACCACACCCTGGCCGGGGAGACATGCCTGTTCTGCGAGCTTACCGGCCTGGTGCACATTTCAAGCGTAAACGACCCGACCTTCTGGATTTACCCCGATCGCTTTCTTGCAGGTTCCGACAATGGCAGCCAGATTCAGGCGCTGCTGGATGGCGGCTACGCGGGACCTTTCTCATTCGAGCTGGTCGAGGAAGTCCATTCTCTGGACGATCTCGCAGGCGCACTTGCCGCCAGCATCGACTTTATCCGGCGAGGGCTATTGTCGTCAAAGTAGATGGTGACAGGAGTAGTGACTATAGGTGCGCCTGAATTTTCCGTGGGTTCACAGCGGGGCAGCCATCCGAGATGCCTCCTGTATCATTATCTCCCGCATCCAGATGCTTGCCGGATCGCTATTGTGGAGGGCCGGCCATTGGAGGGTCTCGGTGAATGTGGGAAATGGCAGCGGAAGTTCGATAACCCGCAGGGGGAACGTTTTTTCGAAATGCCTGACCAGCCGTAAGGGCATGGTCGCTATACGAGCTGTGCCGGACACCATAGGTGGAATCATGCTGAAGCCCTGCACGGCGACCTCGACACGTCTCTTAAGGCCATGCTCAAGCAAAAACCATTCCTCGATAGACGGCTTCATCGTACGCCCGAACCTGACCGCGACGTGCCTCATCGACATGTATCTCTCGAATGTAAGCTGCTGTGGCAGCTGCTTGTTTGTGGGACAGCCTACGCACACGAGCTTCTCGTCAAACAGCGCAACGCTTGAATGCACACTCGACGTGAACATATCCGGTAGAATTAGAAAATCGACGTCACCGCGCCGGAGAAGCTCATCGGGGCTATCGTCGACAGGCAGCAGTTCGAAGCTGACGGCGGGGGCTTCCCGTGAAATACGCTCCACAAGCTTTTCGAAAAACACGAGCGTGACGAAATCGGAAAGAATGATCCTGAAGAGGCGATCGGCTCGAGCTGGGTCAAACGGATCCGAAGAAATAATCGAGCACTGGATGTGCTGGAGAGCGTCGCGAACTGCGGGGGCAAATGCTGCCGCACGCGGGGTTAGAAATCTTTCGCGACCTCTTATCGTAAACAGTTCATCGCGGAAATAATCGCGCAGTCGGGCGACGGCCGCACTCATGGCGGGCTGACTCAGGTTAATCCTGCGTGCCGCCGCCGAGAGATTACGCTCCGTCAGGAGTGCGTCGAGCACAACGAGGAGATTTAGATCAAGTCCTTTGAAACGCATGTCATCAGCCATCCATGGGATGGATGCCTTTAACCGAAACAAACGACTTTAACAATTTAGCATTCTTGCAATCTTTTGTCGCAAAAAGTTTATGATGGATGACGTTAAGGTCCGACATATGAGCCGCGTGATCTGCCGAAGCGAGCAATCGTTCGTACTGTGCAGGTCAGAGATTGGCAGTTTGAAACGCCGGGCCGATGGCGCCGGTCTATCAACCAGCGTCTTCGGCGGCCCCGACCTAGCTAGGCGTGGAACCTAATAGGGTGCACCTTTCCAGTCCGAGGCGACTGATGGGCGGTTTGATCCTAAGCTGCCGTGAGGCCTGTGCCAATTGTATCGGCGAGCCAATGCAGCAGTCCGGCAGCGTTTTTGAGAGCTGTTGTAGGCTCGGCCTAAGCCCATTGGCGCAAGCCTATCTGAACGAAGCGCTTGGCCTTGCCGCTATCCGGTATGTGATCTGTGGTGCCTTCTCGTCCTGCTGTTCTTGTTTTGGAACGCCCTTATGGTGAGCCCATCCGGGACGTGGGGCACCGGGAGCACAAAGGTGCAGGCAGGCCGTCAATAGACCGTGGGCTGAGAGCCCGAGCTCGTTACATGGCCGCCCCTCGCGACTTTCCCGGATGCGCTGCGAGCGCGGATCAGTAGATGTCGTGTTGCCCGCCAGCTCCCGTCTTTGACCGAGCCAAGAAGGAGGAACGGGCATGCTTATCATCGGACTGGATATTCACCGCGCCTTCGCCGAAGCAGTGGCATGGGAGGAGGGCAGGCTCAGGCGACTCGGCCGCGTCGACATGCGGCGCGATCTGCTGGCGGCGTTCGCCGCGAAGCTGTCGCCGAACGATGTCGGGGTGATCGAGGCCACCGGCAACGCGACGTCCGCTGCAGCTGTGGTTGCGCCGCATGTGAAGAAGGTGGGGATCGCCAAGCCGAAACAGGTGTTTATCGTTGCCTATGCCAAGATCAAAACGACGATCGACGCCGACGTTCTTGCGCAGCTCTATGCCAGCGGCTTCTTGCCAGAAGTCTGGATTGCGGACGAGCCGACGCAGGCTCTGCGTCGACAGGTGACACGGCGCAATCAGATTGTCCGACAGAGATCTCGATTGAAGAGCGTCATCCAGTCGATCCTTCATAGCCACCTGATCCGTCCTGCCCGCATGCTGACCTGTGCGGCGCCAAGGGTCGGACCTGGTTAATCGAGCAGGTCGTACCGCAGGACGAGCGCCTCGCGATCGATGGGCATCTGCGCGAGTTCGACCGATTGGGCGAAGACCTCCAGGTCATCGAACGCGATCTTGTCCGCTCGGCTCTCGAGGATGAAGGCGTGAAGCGGCTGATGACCATTCCCGGCGTCGACATCACCGTCGCGCTGGCGATGAAGGGCGGCGATCGGCGACGTGTCGCGCTTCGACGATCCGCAGAAGCTCGTGACCTATCTCGGGTTGAACCCAAGCGTCCAGCAGTCCGGCCAGGTCCGGCCTACCATGGGCGGATCACCAAGCAGGGCCGTGGTCATGCGCGCGGCATGCTCGTCGAGGCGGCCTGGGCGGCCGCTCGTGCTCCCGGACCGTTGCGAGCCTTCTCCCTGCGGCGTGCGAGCCCGGCGCGGACAGCATGTCGCGGCCGTGGCAACCGCACGCAAACTCTCTGTCGTGATCTGTCATCTGTTGAGAAGGGCGAGAGTTACGCGTGGGCTCGACCCTCCCTGCATGCCAAGAAGCTTGCGCGATGTGGAACTCAAGGCCGGGAGCAAGGCTGTGCGCGGCCAAAAGGGAGCGCACGCCTACAACATAAAGAGCCACCGGGAAGAAGAGCGCCGCTGGGTGGAGCAGGCCGAGGGCGCCTATGCACGCCTCGTCGCCGGTTGGAACCCACGAGGTCCGAAGAGGGTAGGCACGGATGCCGCAAACGAGGCGCGACGATAGAAGCTGCGCGGCAGGGCTCTCATCTCGGACCCTGCTCTTCGCCACGCGGTCGTCCGTGCGCGACAGGAGAATAGCGCAGATTTATCAAAAAGGCTCTTGTCGATCACATCAGTGGTCTTGGGCGCTGTACGGCCGGGTGAAGACTTTGCAGGTGGCCCGGAAAGCGTTTGACCTGCAGCGAAGCAATTGTCGTCATTACGCGCTCGACCCGGGCGCCCAGCTTGGCATAAGGGCTACGTGGCCTCAGGAAGCGTCGTCGCCAATGCAGACCATGGACGAATTCCCAGCCGATGCCGAGATGCCGGTCGACCGTGCCTGTCGCCGTCCGGTGATGCGATGCCCCCGAGCGGATGAGTTCGCCCCGGATGCTCCCGGTCACGACGCACGGGTTCGGGTTCCAAGGCGCTCAGTTTTGTTCGCGCCCAATCGGTGTAGGACGCGGCAGAAATACGAGCGTGACGAAATCGGAAAGAATGATCCTGAAGCGGCGATTCGGTAGAGCCGGGTCAAACTATCCGACGAAATAAACGATCACTGGATGGGCGGGGGAGCGTCGCAAACTGGAGGGCAAGAGCTCCCGGACGCAGCGTTAAGTTTGAATACCTCCGCGGACATGGTCGCGAGCTTATCGCGCAAATAAATCGAGCAGCCGAGCGCCGGCCGCACTCATGACCGGCTGGGCTCGGTTAATCCTGCATGCCGCGCCCATGAGGTTACTTGTCCGGAGTGCGTCGAGCACAACGAGGAGATGTAGTTCACGATCTTTGAAAAGCGTGGTCAACCATCCAAAGTGTGGATGCCTTTCATCGAAACAAACGATTTCATCAATGTTCTGGAATCCTGCATGGGCAGAAGCACCTGATGGACACCGATGCCCCCACTGCCTCATGGCGTGGCGAGCGTCTTAAGAAACCGCCCGAAAGGAGATTTTTCATGCGCTCTACCGGGCAGTGGAGTGCTGGGAAAGGGAGTTGCAACTGACCGGCCATGTCAAACTGTCCGACTTCTTCCGAGCCTATGGACAGACCGGGAGACGCGCACGTGTAGCGGCTCACATCGTCATACTGCACCTACGCCACACACCGGCCGGACCTGATCCGGCTTTATGAGCATTGGGTTTTGTCAGTTGCCCAAGCGTGATGGCTTTCGCGACGCGGCGCGCCTCAGGAACTGAGCCGCGTCCAGGTCGAAACGCGGGAAAGAAAGACAGGAAACAGAATGGCCGATCAATTCGCAACGGACGTCATTGCCCTGATCAAGAAACGCGCCGAGTCGGAGAGCGGTGAGGGAATGCCTGCGTCATTCGTCGGCGAGATAACAATCGCCACGGAACTGGACGCGCTCGGGTTCGATTCGCTGGGTTTGGCGGACGTCCTCTGGGATGTGGAGCAGGCCTACGGCATCAAGATCGACATGAACACGGCCGATGCCTGGTCCAATCTCAAGAATGTCGGCGACGTCGTGGAAGCCGTCCGCGGCTTGCTTGCGAAGGAGGCTTGAATGGACAGGCGCGTCGTTATCACCGGAGTGGGCGGCCTGTGCGGACTGGGCACCGACGCCGCCTCTATGTGGAAAGAGATGCGCGAAGGCCGCTCCGCCATCGGCCCGATCGCCAATTCCGAGCTTCATGACCTGGAGGGCATGACCGGCGCTGAGATCAAGGCGCTGCCCCAGCACGACATCAACCGGGGGCATCTCATCTCCATGGACCGCTTCAGCTTGCTCGCCGTGCTTGCAGCGCGCGAAGCCATGCGGCAGGCCGGACTTTCCT
Organism: Mesorhizobium sp. M7A.F.Ca.US.008.03.1.1; assembly: GCF_003997495.1. GTDB lineage: Bacteria > Pseudomonadota > Alphaproteobacteria > Rhizobiales > Rhizobiaceae > Mesorhizobium. The sequence goes on from NZ_RZRU01000024.1 coordinate 66,568, forward strand.
GCGACGAGGGGAATGCCCATCGCTTCGGCGCGACAGTGGGCGTCGGATTTACCGGTTCGTACGCAACAGAACAAACTTACCGCTCACTGCTTTTGGGTAGCGCAATCCGTGCTGAACTCTTCACTGGAGTAAAGGTGATGCCCAGCGCCGCTTCCGTCCATCTTAGCTTGAGCCTCGGCTTGCGCGGGCCGGTCTTCGGGGTGACCTCCGCATGTGCCTCGGCCAACCATGCGATCGCCTCGGCGGTGGACCAGATCAAGCTGGGCCGGGCCGACGTAATGGTTTCCGGGGGCAGCGACGCACCCTTCGCATGGGGCGTGCTGAAAGCATGGGAAGCAATGCGCGTGCTTTCACCCGATACCTGCCGGCCCTTCTCCGCCGATAGGAAGGGCCTGGTGCTGGGCGAGGGTGCGGGCATGGCCGTGCTGGAAAGCTACGAGCATGCCACGAGGCGTGGTGCCACAATTCTTGCCGAGATCGCCGGCGTCGGCCTTTCCGCCGATGCCTTCCACATTGCCGCGCCATCTGTCGAGGGGCCAGCGTCGGCGATGCGCGCCTGCCTTGCCGATGCCGGGCTGAATGCCGAGGACGTCGACTATCTCAACGCGCACGGCACCGGTACCAAGAGCAATGATCAGACTGAAACGGCGGCGATCAAGCGTGTGTTTGGAAACCACGCTTATTCGATGTCCATCTCTTCCACCAAGTCCACGCACGCGCATTGCCTCGGCGCAGCGAGCGCGCTTGAAATGATCGCCTGCGTGATGGCAATCCAAGAGGACGTCGTGCCGCCGACCGCCAACTATCGCGAGCCAGATCCCGCTTGCGACCTCGACATCACACCCAATGTGCCGCG
>NZ_RZRU01000024.1:67523-96368 GCF_003997495.1 Mesorhizobium sp. M7A.F.Ca.US.008.03.1.1
GCGCAGCGAGCGCGCTTGAAATGATCGCCTGCGTGATGGCAATCCAAGAGGACGTCGTGCCGCCGACCGCCAACTATCGCGAGCCAGATCCCGCTTGCGACCTCGACATCACACCCAATGTGCCGCGCGAGCGCAAGGTGCGCGTCGCCATGAGCAACGCCTTCGCCATGGGCGGTACGAACGCAGTTCTGGCATTCAGGCAGGTGTAGAAGCCATGCAAGACGCCTCATTCGAGGTCACCTGTCGTATCTAGCTGCTTGAGGGGCGGGGCATTGTGATACAGGGAGGGCTGTGGGGTCCCTCCTTCTCGGCCTCGACGATGTGGGAGGAGCCTGTGCGGCGAAACGGGCTAGACGCCCCCAGGCCCAGAACTTGGGCGAAACCAACTCCCACCAAAGCACAGCCGCTTTAGTAGCCGAACAATGAAGCCTCGCTCGACGAGCCGCCGCCTCTACTGTCAGCGGCATCACGCGGTTGAAGCGAACAGCGCAGCGGCTACTGTTTCCCGCACAACTCGGACGGCAATTGGGACAAGTCCGCACATGTCGTCACGTAAGCTGAACGCCGCAGGTACAGCCAAATTGGGGGCGGGGCGTTTCTGCCGTTTTGATAGAATTCTATCAAACTGACAATTTTCCTTGCACGAATGCAAGGAGAGCTCGATTGACTCCCCTCCTTTCTTGTCAAGGATGGGTTTGCAGGCTGCGGTGCGGCAGAAGCCGGACAGAACGGCGACCGGTCGAGTAAAGGCCTGCGCAAACAAGCGCGCATATTGCGGGCGCCCGCACGGAGGAGAAGACGCTCGTCCTGGTGAAAGACAACGATGCTCAGGCGCCATTGCCATTTGCCGAGGGGGTCCGCGCGCCGGAAATTTCGAAGCAACAAAGGTGAGATCGAGAATGATGATGGCGAAATACAACACAGCTCACCGTCCAGTGCAGTTCTACCGGCGGGTGGCGGAGTGGGATGGGCTGCCAAATGGAACGTAAAAAGATCAGCAAGGAGATGCTTGGCGATAGTCAGGCGCTGCGCAAGCTGCGTGAGCACCTTGTCAAGGTGGCCAAGGCGAAGACTACGGTCCTGTTGCGAGGTGAATCCGGAACCGGCAAGGAGCTGGTTGCCAAAGCCATTCACGAGCTCTCGCCTCGCGCCAAGCAGCCCTTCATCAAGGTCAATTGCGCGGCGCTCACCGAGACGCTTCTGGAATCTGACTTGTTCGGTCATGAGAAGGGTGCCTTCACCGACGCGAGCAGTTTGCGCAAGGGGCGCTTTGAGGCTGCCGACAAAGGCACATTGTTTCTGGACGAGATTGGCGAAATATCAGGTTCGTTCCAGGCTAAGCTGCTGCGTGTCCTGCAGGAGCAGGAGTTTGAGCGCGTCGGCAGCAACCACACCATTAAAGTTGATGTTCGCGTGATTGCCGCAACGAACAGGGACTTGGAAACGGCAGTTCAACGCAAGGAGTTCCGGCAAGACCTCTATTATCGCATCAACGTCGTCACTTTACGCGTGCCGGCATTGCGCGAAAGGCGAGGTGATATTCCGCTCTTGGCCGCTCAGTTTCTCAAGAATTTCAATACTGAGAATGATCACACGCTGACCTTCGCTCCCGAAGCGATTGAGGTGCTAATGAACTGCGAATTTCCAGGTAACATCCGAGAGCTCGAAAACTGCGTTCAACGGACGGCAGTTCTGGCGACGGGTCCATCAATCCTCAGAACTGACTTTGCCTGTTACGCGGATCAGTGCTTGGCCGCGGCGCTGTGGAAGAACGGACAGCCGACGTCAGAGAAGTCGACTACGATCGAGCCTTCCGCCGCCTGTGCCGCCCCGCCCGTCGGCGACGGGCAAGCGCCGATAGGCCCTGCCACGACTCGTGGTAGGGTGCCCGATGCCGATACGGTCATTGCTGCCATGGAAAAGTGTGGCTGGGTGCAGGCAAAGGCGGCGCGCCTGCTCGGTTTGACCCCGCGCCAGATCGGCTACGTGCTGAGAAAACGCGGTATCGAGATCAAGCGTCTCTGAAACAACCCGCCGAGCAAGAGCTGGAGCAGGTCAAGCATTGGTGCTCTGGCGCCGAGCCCATCGGCCAGGCTTACGAAGTGGGTGTGAACAGCGCTGCCAAGATTCCGGCCGTGTGCTTTCTACCACCAGTCGTACTGGGGCTCTGCGACTGACAAACTAAAAAGGAGTAATCCTCTGGCGGGACCTGGTCGATACATTAGCTGATGGCTTACCGCTCGATATCACGCAATCTGAGATGGGCATGAAAGTGAGTTCGACCGCTGGACAGTTGCCGACTTCGTCAGGTATTGGCCCCTGCGACCGGTTGATCTCCGATATCCAAATTCTTGGAAGTTGGTCGAGACGAAACTGTCGCCCCGGCTCGTGACCGACCGCGCGCCCGGCAAGATCGAGTTACAAAGTTGCCGAGGCAGTTTGATGTGCGTTCCTGCATCACTGTACGGGACACGACCTGACGGGAGACTATGATGCGTAGCCAAAAAGAAAAGATGCTCGCAGGCGAGTTTTACAATGCGGCGGATCCGGAGATCCAAGCTGACCTGTTGGCAACCGGGGCTTGGCTCAAGCGGTACAATGATACGCTGGGGCAGACCACGGGGCATTGGCATGAGCTTTTGTCCGAGCGGCTGGGAGAGGTTGGGCGCGGAACGGTCATCCGTCCGCCCTTTTTTTGCGACTACGGATTCAATATCCGCATTGGAGCCAATGCCTACATCAACTTCAACTGCGTTATTCTTGACGTGGTAGAGGTCAAAATCGGGCAAGGAACGGCAATTGGGCCTGCTGTGCAGATTTATACCGCCGATCATCCACATGATGCCGAGCAGCGGCAGGCCGGCCTGCAGGTCGGGCGTCCTGTTCACATTGGCAGCCGTGTCTGGATCGGCGGTGGAGCAATCATTCTGCCTGGCGTCACGATTGGTGATAATGCAGTGGTAGGCGCTGGCTGCGTGGTCACACGAGATGTTCCCGCCGGGGCAAAGGTAGTGGGAATTCCTGCTCGCGTGGCCGACCCACATAAACAGGCATAATCAACCTCGTTGACCCTGGAGGTGCATGCGAACTGTCGAAACTGTGCCGAATTTTTGTCGAAGCCATTGAGCGCTGCATATGTTGTCGCGACTCGGGCGCTTCAGTTCTTTTGCCACGGGGGTCACAAGATCATGTGCGTAATGCCGCCGCAACGTGCTCACGTCCCGCAGCAGCGGACCCTTTCACATGGCCCAACGAATTCAGAGCCTACGTTGTGCTGCCACTAGCATTACTGCTCACGAATGTATTCCCAACTGAGTTTTCGCCCTTGGAGGCAAGCAGCGACTCACCAGCAATCGCCGGCCATTAATCCTGGCTAGCATCGACCCCGACGAGGCGAGCCGCGGCGTTGCGGATCGGCATGTCGATGACCGTGATTGCGCCTTCGGCAAGGAAACGACGTTCGTTTCTGGTCAGCGTAGCCGAATCGATCACCGCAAAATGTGGGCCAGTGGAGCGCTTCATCAGCTGTCTGGCATATGTGCGCAGCATCTGATCGTTGAAGCGGCAGCCCACGAAGAAAAAACCCCGGTTGACGCGCCGTTGCTTCACCGCGTCCGGGATCGGCGTCTGGATATCAATTTCGGTTAGGACTTCGACGTAATCGGAATCAGCCACGAGGAAGTTTGCCGCCGGCCTGACGCTGCCGTGCGGCGCATAGAGCACCGTCCTAGCCACTTGTTCGGCCTCGAGTTCTGTTCCTGACAAATCGTAAGTTCTCGTCCAGATGTTACCGATTCCGGTCGCGCGCGTCGTTCCTTGTATCTCGACAACGTCTGTTTGGCCGGCCTCTGCAAGGGCTGCTCGCATGGCGCCATCGTACCAGCTGTCGATGATGACAGACAGTTGAAGGGTTGCGAGCCAGGCGTGAAGAACGGTCGGCTCGGCGGGGGCTGCGAATATCTCCGCCATCCACGCTTGGAGAGTCCGACGATGTCGGCGCTGCTCGATAAACTGCGCGACCGACCACATATTGGTGCGAATCCTGGAAGGGGCAGGCGCCCGCTTGTTGAGGGCCGCGGCGACATCTTCAGGGGTGCAAGGTACAGGGGATTCCGGTGGGTTAAGCTGCAGAAGACCAGGACCGAGATAGGGGATCACTCGATCGGCCTTGAGAGCGCCGTTCAGCAGGTCAATCAGTTTTTTGGCAAAACTGCCCCGGACGACGACGAGATGGTCCCAGCTCAGCATCGTGTTCATACGCGTTTCCTCTCCGCCACTGAACCCACCGGCATCAGGCCCCGTCGGAAATCTTCATCGCCTCGACGGTGATCGGCAAACGCGTGTCGCGCGGAAGGTCGGGCAGCATGAGCCGCCAACCGTTCCTGAGCGTCACGGTCCCGCCCCATAAGTCAGCGTTCTCAATCTCGGTGATCGGCTCTTCGAGATCCTTCTTGGGGACATAAGCCGACAAGCCAGTAGCGGTCCTGCGAATCATTACTTTCATCCGGCTGTTCCCCCGTTGGAAATGCCTTCAGCTCCGCAGGGAACCTCGACTTTGTCGAGGCTAATGAGTTCGCGCGCTCGCATGCCGACGACCGTGCCACGATCGATCCATTCGACCGCATAGATGAAGAATTGCTGGAGAAAGGTTCCAATGTCGCGCACGTAGCCTTCGTCGCCCTTCCGCACGAGGTTTTCGCCGATCTCCTTGCCGGGATAGGTGCCGTCGTTTTTTATGTGGCGTATCGCACGGACCCGCTCACCCTGCATGAACCGTGGCGGTCTGCCGATTTCGACCTCCTGTTCGCGTCTGGACCACATGCTGTCCATTCCTTTCTCGAGGCTTTTGTTGTGGTCGCGGGTTGCAGGCGTCGTCGTGCGGCGAACCCGACCGTTTCGGTAGGAATCAAGCGGGAACGCAGGTTTTCGGTACCGGACAGACCGACACGCATTGCTGCGTATCGAAGGCCTCCTTGCATTCGGTGCACTTGTTTGGATCGATCACATAGGCGTCGCCCTTGAACTTGATCGCTTCCGAAGGACATTCGAACTCGCAGGCCCCGCATTGGGTACATTGGGATGCGATGATCTTTAAAGCCATTCTAACTCCTGGTTATCGGACGAGACGGCTCAGGCCGTCGCCGCTAGTGGTCTGATCCCAAACTCTGCCGCGTAAAGTGCGCTGACTGCGGTCTCGATGTAGTCATGGCCATAGGCGTCGGTTACGCGCAGTCCAACTCGCGAGAGTTGTTCCTTCGGGCGATTTCCGATCTTGGCGCATAGCACTATGTGTATGCCTTCGAGCGCTGCGATGACGCCCTCGAGGATGGCGTCTTCGCCCCCGCCTCCGAGGCAATACCGCTCGACCTTCCGATGCCCGACCAAGCTGATCCCTCTAGGCGAGACTTCATAAACCTGGAATTCCTTCGCGTGGCCGAAGTGTTCGTTGACCCGTCCACCTCCCTTAGTGGCCACCGCAACCAGAAGCGACTTTTCGGAGTCTGTTGCCTTGACCATACCGATGGCCTCGCTCCTCGCCGCCTCATGATCACGGCGCTCGTGTGCGACCACCTGCCGATAGGCCTGACGCTTGCCAGCATCGTAGGCGACATCGTCGGGAATACCGTCCAGCGTGAATTCCTGGCCACGATCTTCACCGAGCAGGCCGACAGCATCTGCCCGGCACTGCCGGCAGTGGCGCATCAACTTGGCGCCACCTTCAAGTCGATCCTGAAGAGCCATCATCTCCGTTGCCGTTGGGCCGCGCTGCCCGATGAGTCCGTAGTGGGTACCGTGCGCCGGGTCCGAAATCAGAGGCATCACGTTGTGCAGAAACGCGCCCCGCTCCCTGACCATTTTGTTCACCTCAAACAGGTGCTGGTCGTTCACTCCAGGAATCATCACCGAGTTGATTTTGGTGAGGATGCCGCGCGCGCTCAGCATCTCCAGGCCCAGCATCTGCCGCGCGTGCAAGATTCGAGCGGCTTCGATGCCGAAGTAGCGGCGATTTTCATAAAAGATCCATGGATAGATCTTCGCGCCGACTTCCGGGTCGACCATGTTGATGGTGATCGTCACGTGATCAACATTCATTTCGGCAAGCTCGGCGACATGGTCCGGCAGCACGAGCCCATTAGTGGAGACGCACAGCTTTATGTCGGGGATTTCCCTGATGACGCGGTCGAACGTTGCCTTCGTTTTCTCCCAATCGTAACAGGCATCCCCCGGCCCAGCGATGCCAAGAACCGAAAGCTGCGGAACTTTGTTGGCAACGGCGATGACCTTGCGTAGCGCTTGGTCGGGCGTCAACTTCTCAGACACAACACCAGGCCGGCTCTCGTTGGCGCAATCGTATTTGCGATTGCAATAGTTGCACTGGACATTGCAAGCCGGCGCGACCGCCACATGCATACGCGCGAAATAATGATGCGCTTCCTCCGAAAAGCAGGGGTGATCCTTGATCCTTTCCCAAATAGCCGGATCCTCTTCGCCCGGGCTGGTCGGCGACGAGCCGTAGGAAGACGATGCGCAGCCACCGGATTTCGCGGCTGCCAGAAGACCCTCGGATGTCGTGCTAGTCGGCCCCTCAATCGAAACTGTCGGTGAGGACATCAAACGGCTCCGTTGCTGGTAACGTCGCGGTTCAAGGTGCAAGAGCCATACCAACTGAAAAAAGCGGCTTCAGTTCACTATTCGGGTCGATATCGCATTGTGTCAGGCCGGCGCGACACAATTTTGTCCTGCTTGCGACAGTGCAAGTCCAAATCCGTTCAGAAGCACGAAGCACTCCTTGTCGCGCACAGGGCGCGCAAGACCACTGGCCTGACGATTGGCTCATCAGGCTCTTAGAAGTTCCTTCACCTCGATACTATGCCGGCGTATCGCCTAGCCGACTTGTCGCAGCTTGAGGCCGAGAATTCGAGCCGCATTAGCCTGAACCCAGCCGGCCTTCTCCATTGTGTCGATCAGCCGTCACGCTTCGTCCGCCGCGGTCCCAGCCCCCGTCCGGCCGTATCGTTAGAATCGCAAGTGGCCATCTCGTGTTCAGGCGGGCGCCGATGCGCCGAACCGGCATCGTGCTGGCCCGTGAGAGCTCGTCGATGACATTGCCACGTTCCGAAAGATTGGTTCCTTCCAGAGGAGAACGCCAAGCACGCAGTTCTCCGGCTCGCGGACGTTGCCGGGGAAATAGCATTGCGAGATCAGCTCAACTGCCGACGGCGCAAAGCCATGGTTCTCCATATTTCAAGGGTAAGCGCTGTGTCCTTCCAGGAGGACCCGCGATCTGTGGGCCTGCCGATTCTGAGGTGGATCGGAGATCGGCTTGTGTCTGAACTTGAACTTACGATTGACCCTGAGCGGCAGCCTCGGCGTTTTCGAGGGTGATCAACGGCGCTGTTGGTCGGCGGCATTGGTCGATGGACGACAAGGCACGGAGTCATCTCCGAGACCCTGGAGCCGACGCGGTGATCTCGGAGGTTGCCCGGCGCTACGGGCTGCGGCCGCGGCGGAACGCTCGCAAGCTTGCGACGTCGGCAGGACAGGCCACTCCCGCCTAGTGGTTTCGGTGGCGCCACCGGAACGACCCGTTGGGCCTACATCCTTGCACCAGAGCTCAAGGCCACGGCCTGAGAATCGGCCGCCGCTCCCCCTACTTGGTTCCTCAGCCGACAGCGCTAAGAAGGAGAGCAACTTCCGTCGGCGCGAGGATCATTGCGTCGTGGCCAGTGGCGAGTTCCTGCCACGCCCAGCCATCCTGCTTCGCGACCCATTCTCGCGCTCCCGCCATCGGCGGGTGGAGTGGATTAGTGCAGACGACATAGGTTCGGGGTCTGCCGTTGCCGAGCGGGTGCTCGAGCTTAAGTCCGCTTTCGTAGGTGCCTGCCGGATGCGGTGTTATCCGGCGCCGCACCCAGTCCGTGAGCGAGTGTCCCTCGGGAGTGCCGAATGCTGTTGGCGGCGGAGTCGGCATGAAGATACCCCGTCCTTCCTCCGCAACCAATTTTCGACGGGCGGCGACGATGTCGGGGGGCATGGTGCTGAATACACTTTGACCGCTCTCGACGATGGCGCCGTCGAGATAAACGAGATGGCTGATATGGTCGGGTATCCGGTCGGCGGCGCCGGTGATGCTGATGCCGCCTAGACTGTGACCGACAAGGATCACATCGCTCAGCTCTTCCGTTACAATGTGGTTGACGATGTCGGTCACGAATGTGTCGGGCGTGATGTCCTTGCACAGCAAACGTGCGCGTTCGCCGACACCTGTCTGGGTAGGCGTGGTCACGTGGCATCCCATCTTGCGAAGATTGGCGGCGACGTCCCGCCAACACCATCCGCCATGCCAGGCACCATGCACTAGCACATACGTCTTTATCATGGATTGTGCCGTTCCATTTGCTCACCGGCCGTTGTGGCTGCCATCCGGCACGATGGCCGGACATTGTCCAAAGGGGCTCGACCACGTTACCGGTGGTAAGTCCGGCACAGGCGCCCCGTGGCCTGAGGATACCCCTACCAAGTCGAGGAAACTTGAATTGCGAAACCCAATATTCACTAGCTCTTTGCAAGTGGATGGAGAGGCTCATGGTGTGCCGCAGTTGCTCGCTGCCGGCATGCTCTTGGCACCGGCTGATCATCCGAACTTGAACAGGACACCAAAGCCGCCGCGCGGATAGTTCCACTCGATGTCGCCGCCTTTCTCGCACAATATCCGGCAGGTGCCGCATTCCATGCAGCCGTCGGCGGTGATCTCGACTTGACCCTTGTCATTCAACTCATAGCATTTCGCCGGACAGACGTAGGTCAACGCAAGCAAGTTCGCGCTTGGCTTGTCGTGCGGTCGCACTATGATATGGGGGCGGCCGGAATCGACCAGATAGCGGTTCTGGTAAAGTTTGTCCTCGACACGAACCTTCGTCACTGCGATCGTCATCTTGTACCCTCTTCAGCGCCATGCCAATGCCAGGCGGACCGCGTCGCTGACCAACCCCCAGCGCGAGCGCGCGTTGATGAAGGCGGCCGTGGTGTTCTTTTCCTTCTCGATCTTCGGCGTGCCGTCGACACGCATGAAGGTCTGAGCGGCATGCGACATCAACCGCGGATAGCTGTCAAAAAAGTTGCTGGAATTGGTGTGGAGTAAGGCTGGCATGTCCTTGTATTTCTTAAGATCCTTGATCACAAAGGAGTCATCCAGCATCGTCTTGTAGAGCGCAAGGTTCGCTTTGGTCATAGGACCGTTGCGGCTTTTGACTTTGATGATCGCCTCAGCCGCGACACGACCCGAGGTCATGGCAAGGTTCGAACCCTCACGGTGAATGGCATTGTTCAGTTGCGCTGCGTCGCCGACGATGACCCAACCGTCGCCGAATAGCTGCGGAATGGCCCTGTAACCACCTTCGGGGATAAGATGGGCGGCATATTCTTTCACCTCCGAGCCAGCGATCAGCGGCCGGATCGAAGGATGGTTTTTCATCGCATCCAGGAGGGCGGACGGGCTCTCCATCGTCGCGGCGAAATCCGAGACCAGGCAGCCGATGCCGAGTGAAATCGACTCCTTATTGGTGTAAAGGAAGCCGAGCCCGGCCATGCTGCGAGAGATCGTGCCCACGGCCTCGATTACGCAGCCTTCATCGCCCTTCACCCCGAACCGCTGGCCAATGACCTCTTCGGGCAAGAAATGCATTTCCTTGACGGCAATCGCCACGGTCTCCGGCTTCGGCATCTCGCGCAGGCCTGCGCGAGTGCCAAGCAATCCCGACACCCCTTCTGCGAGAACGACCACATTCGCGAAGACCACTCCGCCAGCCCGGTCTGTGCGGACGCCGATCACCTTGCCATTGCCATCACGGACGAGTTCCGTCGCGGTCGTCTCACACAGGACCGTCGCGCCAGCCTCGCGCACCTTGCGGGAAAACCATTTGTCGAACTGGGCGCGGATGATCGTGTAGCGGTTGGGTTTCGCCTCATTGAAGTCGTCCGACCGGTAATGAATTCCGGTGTGAGACGTGTCGTCCATCACCCAAAGTCGCTGTTCGACCAGGTGCCGCTCGAGGGGCGCATCATCCCGGAAGTCCGGGATGATCTTCTCCAGCATGTTCGCGTACATTATGGCACCCTGGACGTTCTTAGAGCCCGGATATTCCCCGCGCTCCAACTGCAGGACCTTCAGCCCCTGGCTTGCCAAAGTGTAAGCAGCTGCGTTTCCAGACATGCCGGCTCCGACCACAATGGCATCGAATTGTTCAATCATGTCCTCTCCCTCAACTCGCAAGCTTGTCTCGACTGTGCGGCGACAGCCGCCGGGTGAAGGCTTCCGTCAGTGCGGGCAGGAAGCGGATTGCATCCGTGACGATCCCGAGGTGGGCGAACTCGAAAATCGGCGCGTTCGGATCGGTGTTGATCGCGACGATGAGATCGGCCCCCTCGACCCCAACTCGGTGCTGGATGGCGCCGGAAATTCCGGCCGCGATGTAAAGCTTCGGTCGAATGGTCTTGCCAGTTTGTCCAATCTGTCGATCAGCCGGCATCCAGCCCTTCTGGACCAAGGGGCGCGAACAGCCATGCTCGGCGCCGATCGCTCGGGCAAGATTCTTCACAAGCTGAAGGTTCTCCGCCGCTCCGAGACCGAGGCCTCCCGCAACCACGACATCCGCATAGGCAAGATTTGCCATTGCCGACTGGTTATCCGGTAGGAAGCCGAGGACTTTGGTGACGATATCGTCCTCAACGAGCGACAGCTTGTGCCGCATGACACGCCCGACCGGCTTATCCACCCGTTGCGGCATAGGCATGACCCTTGGTCGCACCGTCGCCATTTGCGGCCGGTAATTTAGTGTATAGATCGTACACAACAATGAGCCACCAAAAGTCGGACGGGTCGCGGCGAGTGAACCGTCGGAATCTACATCAAGTTCGGTGCAGTCGGCCGTGAGCCCCGTCTGCAGGGTCGTCGCTACCGAGCCTGCAAGATCCCTGCCCAGTGTGGTCGCGCCGAGAAGGAGGATTTCGGGTTTATGGGTATTGACCAGATCCGTGAGCGCCTTGGCGAACGGCTCGTTCCGGTAGTCGGCGAGCGGCGGCGCATCGACGATGTAGACAAGATCCGCCCCGTAAGCGAAGGCCTCGGCAACAGCGTCCTCGACCATCTCGCCCGGCGGTCCCAGCACGACGCCCGCGAGCTGGACTTCAAGCTTGTCGGCTAATTTGCGGCCTTCGCCCAGCAGTTCGAATGATACAGGATGCACATTGCCGCGTTCGAGCTCGAGGAAGACCCACACGTGCCGGTAGTCTTTGAAACGGTCGGGAAGTTCTTTCTTTACACCGGCACGGCCGGGGGCAATGCGAGGGGTAGTTTGGCTTGCGGTCGACATTTTCTGCTCCTGGCCGTCACGTGCCGCTGTTGAAGGCCAGCTCATGTTCCAGCGCCGGCCGGCGGGTTAAGATATCGGCGATGAGTTCATCGGCTATGTCCTGCAAGCCCCTTTCCGCGGTGTCGATCTGCGCCGCCCTTTCTGCCCGTGCGGTGGGGGCGAAAACACGCTTGACGACTGTAGGCGAGCCACGCAGACCGCACCGGGTGAGATCGTCAATGCCGGCGTCGGCTGCAGTCCACTTCACGACTTGGCTGCGCGCCGCGCACAGAGCCTGCTGGAGCGAGCCCCGGCGGATTTCGTTGGTGTCTTCCAGCATGGTAATGAGGCAAGGGAGTCTGCTCTTCAGCAACTGGGTGCCGCCTTCGGCGCGACGAGCGACTTCGATCTCTCGCGTATCGAGATCGATGGAGGCAATCTTCGCGACATAGGTAAGTTGCGATAAATCTAGGCGCTTGGCTATGCCCGGTCCGACCTGGGCGGTATCGCCGTCAATCGTCTGCTTGCCGGTGAAGACGATGTCCGGCCTGCCGAAAGTCTCCCCAATTTTTGCGATTGCTTGCGAAAGAGCAAAGGAAGTCGCCAGCGTATCGGATCCGGCAAAATAGCGGTCCGTCAAGAGAACTGCTCGGTCAGCACCGTAACCGAGCGCCTTTCGCAGCGAGTCCTCCGCCATGGGCGGACCCATTGTGAGCACAGTAACCTCGCCACCATGAACGTCGCGCAGTTTGAGCGCTTCTTCGAGGGCGAACAGGTCGTAAGGATTGATGATGGTCGGAACACCCTGACGCATGATCGTGTTCGTCACCGGGTGCACGCGGATCTGTGCCGAATCCGGCACCTGCTTGATGCAGACTACGATATGCATTGGCGGTTTCTCTAAGCTCCCAGTCCGGATTCGTGCTTGGCGGTTCACCTCATTGCCTGCATCGTTCATGCCAAGTCGTCTTCCTGCCTCTATTCCAGAAGGTGGCTTCGTTTGCTTCCGAGGAGGCGTCATGAGGACTGGATTTGTCGACTTCTCGACATTGTCGCGTCGCAGCCGTGTCGGGCTCATTACTTTCCGAACCGCTTCAGTGCAGAGTCGAGCGGGACGAAGGCGCGGCCAGGTGCGGGACATATGTTTGGATCGTGGTCCCTTAGCACCTTGAACACACGTTGCGTGAGCGGCGAGGAAGTCGCGAAATCTTCGTAGGCGCGTTCCAGCTTGGCGCGCACCCGCGCGGCGATTACCTGGTTAGGCAGACCGGAGAAATCTTCTTCGGCAAGGTATTGGCCCACGCGCTTCATGATATGGAGCCGCGAGACATTCATCACTTTCGGGTCGTAGGAGACGTCAAGGCAGGCGAAGAAGTCCTCCGCGGCCGACAGGCCCTTCAGTCGCGCTAGGATATCGGTGCGATCGATCGGGCGGCTATCAGCGGAGCAGTTCATTGTATTCTCCCGGCGCGAAATTGTGGTGTCGATGCATTGGTGACATTGCTGACGGCGTGCCGACCTCTGGCACGGCGGCTGGGCAAGAGACTTGGCGATCTCAAGCTTTTCTGAAGTGGTGAAGGCGACCCCGAGTTTAACTGCTCTCCTTGCGCAGGGTCGTCACGTTGAGGAAGACCTCACGGCTCGTCGGCTATTGTGCCGCTCGGACCCGGGCCGGAATGAAGCTGTTCTGCACCTCGCCCGCACAGTCCAGCACTGGGAACGGCCCGTAGCTTCTCGGTGATCGCAGGCAGGACCTCAAGCACGCGGTCTACGTCATCTTCGCCGTTGTCACGCGACAAGGAGAAGCGGACTGCCCCACATGCCGCGTTCATAGCGATCAGAACATGGCTCGGTTCCAGTGAGCCAGAGGCACAGGCGGACCCGGCGGAACAGGCGATTCCCAGCCGGCTCAGGACAATTGGAATTGCATCGCCTTCGATACCTTCGAATCCAATGTTTGCAGTGTTTGGCAATCGCTCTTGCGGATCGCCGTTGATGGATGTGTTTGGGATGCGCTGGATGATCCCGTTCTCAAGGCGGTCGCGCAACCATTTTATTCGTTTTGTCTCGTCCATGAATTTCAAGGCGAGTTCGGCCGCCATGCCCAGTCCGACTATGCCGGGTGTGTTTTCAGTGCCTGCACGCCGGTCGCGCTCTTGGTGCCCACCCTTGATCATGGAGGAGAAGCGCACGCCACGTCTTACATAAAGCGCGCCTATCCCCTTTGGACCATGCAGCTTGTGGGCGGAGAGCGACAGCATGTCGATCGCGGTCGATTTCAGCTCAATCGGAAGCCTTCCGACCGCCTGCACTGCATCAGTGTGGAAAAGCGCGCCGACTTCCCTGGCTAGATCGGCAAGCTTAACCACGGGAAAGATCGTACCGGTCTCATTGTTCGCCCACATTATCGAGACGATTGCCACTTGTGGGGTGAGGGCGGTTCTGTAGGCGTCCAGGTCGAGCCGGCCGTAGTGATCGACTGGGATAATGTGCACCTTGACGCCGCGCGTCTTCTCAAGGTGCGCGCACAACTTCAGAACGGCCGGATGTTCAACCGCGGAAGTCACTATTTCCGTTCGGTCGGGCATCACCTCCAGCGCCGAAAGGATGGCTGTACTGTCGCTTTCAGTCCCGCCCGAGGTGAAGATGATCTCGTCCTCGAATCCCGCGCCGATGAGGGCTTGCAACTGTTGCCTCGCCTTTCTCACGGCTTCAGCAACCGATGCGCCATAGGCGTGCATGGACGAATGATTGCCAAATTGCTCCGTAAAGAAAGGCAACATCGCTCCAACGACTGCAGGATCAACCCGCGTCGTTGCGTTGTTGTCGAGATAGACAGGGTTCATGGGAGTGATCCTTCAACTGCTGAAATGATTCAAGGGTAGTCGGGCCATTGAACCTCTGGCGCATATCGTATCTGGTAAGGTGGGCGGCCGGGGGAGCGATGGCTTGGCTGACCGGTCGCTGTCGACATTGCCCTTTGGTGGCGGCATCCGCCGGGAATTCAGCTGTTTCGGGCAATTTTGTTTGCTTGCCCACGGCAACGATCGATGATCGCGATTTGGTGCATCACCGAACGCAATTGTTCCGGGCCGACAGTGCGTGTCGGCCGGTTCCAGAGCGCCGGCGGTTACCGGTTCGACGCAGTATTCCTTGGCGTCGCTATAGTCGAACATAGCCTGTTCCCTCGCAATCATTTGCAGGACTTGCCGCAGCCGCACGTCTCACGCGCATTGGGGTTATCGAAAACAAAGCCGGATGTTTCGAGCCCAGTGACGAAGTCCACGGTCATGCCGGCGGCATGGGGTTGGGAGCCTCTATCCATGAACACCTTGAGCCCATCTCGCTCGATGATCGCATCGCCCTCACGTGAGACGCTCTCCAGGCCCATTGAGTATTGGAAGCCGGCGCAGCCGCCGGCATGGACCATGATGCGAAATCCTTCCGCCGGCTCGCTGGCGCGGTAAAGAGCGGCCTTGATGGCGGCAACAGCGTTGTCGGTGAGCGTAATCATGGCTCGATTTCTCCTCGGTCCGGCGTTTTCGTGGATCATCTCGCATGGACCGTGCCAAAGGGAAGACGTGTCAAAAACCGTAGGACATCCCGACGTCTCTTATGCTCGATTGCTGGGGAGACGTCCGACAACCGACACTTACTGTCGGGTTTGTCGCGTCCGCGTCACAGGAAGGGCGCCTGAGTTCGCGATGCACTCACGCGTAAAGCAATGAACAGAGCCAAAGATGTTCAGAGCTTGCCGCGGAGCAACTGGCACGATTTTTGTGAAGCCTTCGTTGCGGCGGCAAAATTGCCGGCCGATTCACCTTTGGGTTGCCCTCGCAATCGAAGAACGAAGGAAAGCAATATGATCCATCAGACCCGCCTTGGTGGGAAAGCAGCACCGCCGGTGGTACCCGAATGCTCGATCGGCCGATTGGCGCCGACCACCCAACAATCGCTCGCTACCGGCGATTGGCCGCTGACCGCCCGGAGACAGGATTCGACTGGCATGTGCCTGACGATCGATCGCGTCCGCCGTGCACATCCCTGAGGCCCGTTTTTCGATCGATCGTCAAAAGAAGAACGGGGCAGGGGTAAAAACATGGATCAGCGCAAGAAGCGGTCGCCCAACGAAATCCGGCGTGCGTGGGAAGTCTGTCCGAACATTCCCGCGCGTGATTTCGCCGCCCAATTGGCCATTTCGGAAGCGGAACTGGTCGCGGCCCATTGCGGTTTCGGCGCGGCACGCATCGACCCGCGCGTCAATCACCTTCTGACGGGCCTCGAATTCGTGGGCGAAGTGACGGCGCTGACCCGCAATCAAGGTGCCGTGCACGAAAAGATTGGCGTCTTCAACAGAGTGATAACCGGCAACAATCACGCCATGGTCCTTGGTGACGAATTCGACCTTCGCGTCTTCCCGCAGGCTTGGAGGTATGGTTTCGCTGTTGAAAGGCGCCATCGCGGCGGAATCCAGCGCAGTTTGCAATTCTTCGACGCCGCCGGCGCAGCAGTGCATAAGGTGCATCTCAGGCCGGTCTCCAACCTTCATGCCTATCGAAAGCTGGTGGCCGAGCTCGTATCCGCCAACCAGGAGCCGACCATGTCGCTTAAGGCGAGAGTAGCCGACCTGGGCGCGAGGACTGCGGACTGGGCCGGCACGGTGGACGACCTACGCGAGTACTGGAGCCGGCTGACTGACGTCAACCTTCTAAAGACGCTCAAGCTCAGCCGCTGCCAGGCTTTGCGCATGGTCGGCCAGGATTACGCTTGGCTGCTCGACAATGCCGCAGTTGGCGCCGTGCTCCAGCGTGCGGCCGAAGACGAATTGCCGATCATGTGCTTCGTCGGCAACCGAGGTTCTATCCAGACCCATTCCGGCTTAATCAAGTCGGTCAAGCAGATCGGGCCGTGCATCCATGTGCTGGACGAAACGTTCCGGCTGCATCTCAGGACCCACCAAATCCGTGAGGTTTGGGCCGTGCGCAAGCCGACCAATGACAGTCACGTCACCTCGCTCGAAGCATATGGGTCCGACGGCAAGATCATCATCCAGTTGTTCGGTGCGCGCAAGGAAGGCGAACGCGAGCGCGACGACTGGCGGGTTCTGGCGGAAAACCTGCCTCGTTTCCCCGACAGCTACATGAGAAAAGACCGATCGTCGTCGGTGGGACGCCGGCGCCCATCTGCCTCCGCAGCCAGTAGCCGGGCATTGAAGCCGAGACCGGGGACACGATGACGCAATAAGCGCGCTGTATTATCGCAACGCGATGAGCAGGAAGCAATTTGGCGCTGCCCCATCGACCGCATGGTTACGACGAAGCCGCGGCCTTTGGGCCGAGCTCAGAGGTGACAATAGCGTGAACGCCGCCGACCGTCACTCCCCACCAGGCGGTCAGGTTTTGCGGTTCGGGCCGAGCAAAAATACTGTCAAGACAGCGAGGAACGTGGCAACCGCGCTGTAGACAAAGACACTGGCAATACCCGTGTGATCCACCAATAGGCCACCGCAAGTTGTGCCGGCTGCGATGGCCACTTGGAAGGTTATGACCATCAGTACACCAGCGCTCTCGGCCTGTTTCGGAGCGGCGCGTAGCACCATCCATGTCTGCAATCCGACCGGGACCGCGCCAAAAGCAAAGCCCCATACGGCAACTGCAATTGCCGAGGTCAAGGCCGATGCTCTCATGGTCAGGAGCGAGACAGCGGCTACGGCAATGAGCAGGGGCGGCAGGGCCGCGACCGCCTTGAGACTGTGTTTGGTGAGGAATGCGCCGGCTAAATTGCCGAAGACGCCGGCCGTGCCAAAAGCAAGGAACACGAGCGGGATTGACTTCTTGTCGAGCGCAGGAACGCTCTCGAGAAAGGCGCGGATGTAGGCGAAGCTGGCAAAATGGCCGGAAGCGACCAATAGCACGACTAGCACCGCAACCTTCATCGCCGGATTCTTCGCGACATCCAGCGGACTGCGGAATCTGCGCACTTCGATCGGAGGCAGTGGCGGAATGGTTACGAGTTGCACGAGCAGCGCAACGGCACTCACGATTGCGGCGACCTTGAACGAGGCTCGCCATCCCCAAATGTCACCGACATAAGCGCCGATTGGAGCCGCGCAGACGGAGGCGACAGAAACGCCGGTGAGGATGACCGACATGGCGCGCGGCATGAGGTGACTTGGAACCAGCCGCATCGCCAACGCTGCCGAAATTGACCAAAAACCACCAAGCGATATGCCAAGGACGACGCGTGCCGCCAGCAAAACCGGCAGCGACCCCGCAACCTCCGCCAGAACGTTCGACAGGATCAGCAGGAGCGTCATCGCCCAGATGACGACCCTGCGGTCCAGACGCTTTGTCACGATGGCGATTATCGGTGCCGAGATCGCCGCGACGATTGCGGCCGCTGTTAGCGCCTGTCCAGCCGTGCCCGTGGTGATACGGAGATCATGCGCGAGCGGTGTCAGAACGCTGGCGGGCAGAAACTCTGCCGTCACAAGCCCGAAGGTGCCGAAGGAAAGCGAAATGATGGCACCCCATGCAGGGCCAGAACGTTGATAGGGACTTTCTGGGTCAAGCCGATCTCGGTCGAACAAAGCCGCGTCCACTAAATCTGTCGCCGATTCGGTCATGAATGAGTTCTCCGGCTAGGAGCTGTTGCAGCAGGGGTGGCTACATCGCCGGGGATCAAAGCCGCGAGACCTTCCGGCGGCGGCCAGTCGGCATCAGTCGAGGCCTCGGAGCCCGACGCATCCGAGGCCTCATCGGAGGGCCGACGGACCCAACCGTCGACAATGCGGGAGAGTTCTCGGCGCGGTCGCATCGATCGCATTCGTCGAAGTGCGGTCTGTTCACTGCGAACCAAGCAAGCCGAACGCGGTGTCCTCGATCGAGGCCTTGATGGGGGGATGATCGACGATCTCTATATTGCTTTGAAGCAGGAAGTTCCGTCGCCATATGTGGTTATCCTGGCAGCCAGAATTGAGCGGTTGTCGCAAGCACCAAGGCGGTCGCAATGAGTGCAACGAGGCGGAAGTCTGATCGATGGCTGCGGTTCGATGGCCGCGCGATCGACAAAATTGAGGTGATGAGTTATCCCTTTTGAAGCCGTTGCTCCCAATTCTGGGATAAGGTAATTGCAGGCGGTCCCAGCAACGTCGGGCGGCCTTTTTGGTGATCGAATTCATGGGACGACACTCTCGGTCCGTGACGCATCTGCGAATGACTCCGCAAGTTCCGTGCCATCAACGACAAATCTGGCTCTGCTGAGCGGGTGGTGGAGGCACGAGCGTGGGCTATCCCAAGAGCTTGCCGCAAGGTTGTTCGAAGTTGAGGTGCCGGATAGACCGCAAATATGTCGGGCGGCCTGGGGTTGGCCAACACGAAGATGCGCAAGTTCAAAAGGACGAGCTGAACCCTTGCCGATATCCATCCGAGGCTGATCTGGAGAAGGTCAAGAACTGCGTCTTGAAGGCTTCCGCCGCACCGGCAAATGCTAAGCCAAGGTGCTGGGCAAGATGGACAGGGCCATCCAACCCGTCGACTGGACGCTCATTAATGGCGTCGGTGTGGCTCTGTAGCTGGCGAGAAAAACGCCCTGCTGAAAGACAAAAGCTCGTGTGGCCGGCTCTGAAGGACGGCCAATGAGGCATGCGAGGAGAGGCTATAGTCCATTCGTGTAGACTGATCTTGTCCTACGGAGGCGGCTAACCACCCCGCCAGACATCATCGAGGGGAGCGCCACTAGGCTCACCCCAAGTGTTGGTCGTTTCCACCTGGTGACCTCGGCCAAGTCACCAAGCCGCTTAGCGCAAGCTTTCGAACTGGATGCTCCCCGGGCACATGATCGGCTAGCGATCCCACCAGTTGAGTTGCTCCAAGTCGCTGTCTAGCATTCTACATTCTGTGTCCGACGCTGGACAAGAATGTTGCAATCCCGACCAGCAAGTCAGCGCAGGCGCCACCTGTTGCCCAGCAAACGGCAAGGATTATCGAAAGACGAATTCGGCACGGAGCTTGCACCGACGATTGCATGCAAATGCCGACAGCATCTCATGAACGGTCTCTCGATTCTGGCGCGGTTAAATCGCGGCCGGTTCCAGATCATGTCCCGCCCGAAATGGTGAGGGACTTCAACCTGTTTACGTCGCCCGGCATGTTGCCGACGGCTAACGGGGATCCGCATGCAGCGGTTGCTTGCGTTCATGCCGGGCCTCCGATCTTTTATTCAACCAGCAACACGCGCGACGGTCGGGGTACCTGGGTCATCACTCGCGCGAGCGACCAGCGCCGGGTGCTGCAGGACACCGAAACGTTTTCCAGCCATCGCAGCATCTTCGCCTCTGTGCTCGGCGAGAGCTGGCCGATGATCCCGCTTGAGCTCGATCCGCCATTCCACGGTGTTTTTCGCTCACTGCTCAATCCGCTGCTTTCGCCAAAGCGGGTAATGGCATTGGAGCCGGCTGTCCGGGAACGAGCGATCAAGCTGATCGACAGGATCGCCGCATCAGGCACGAGCTGCGACATCATGAAGGATTTTGCAGTTCCGTTCGCGGTCAATATCTTCCTTCGCTTTATTGGGCTTTCGGACAACGGACTAGAAACATTTGTCGGCTGGGCTAGAGATCTGCTCCACGGCGATAAGGAGCAACGACCACCCGCAGCCCGGACGATCGTGGCCTTCATCGACGAACTTGCCACCGAGCGCCGCAAGGAGCCGGTCGATGATTTCATGACCTTCATCGTGAAGGCAAAGGTCGAGGGTCGTCTGCTCAGTGACGAAGAAGTCCGTGGCATCGGCGTGCTTGTGTTCGTCGCGGGACTCGACACGGTCTCAGCAGCCATATGCTTCGACTTGGCCCATCTCGCGCGCAACCCCAAAGATCAGGAATTGCTACGAAGCGAACCTGACCGGATTGCCGTCGCTGCGGAAGAATTGCTGCGCGCCTATTCGACCATTCAGATGATCCGAGTGGCAACGAAGGATGTCGACTTCAAAGGCGCGCCGATCCGCAAGGGAGATTATGTTTCCTGTGCCACGATGATTGCCAATCGTGACCCGGCGGAATTCGAATGCCCGAATGAGATCGATCTGGCGCGCGAGGACAACCGGCACGCTGCCTTTGGCTATGGTCCCCATCGTTGTCTTGGCTCACACCTTGCCCGGCGGGAGATTGTCATTGGCCTGGAGGAGTGGCTGGCGCGCATCCCAGCCTTTCGGATCAAGACAGGGACTGAACCTATCACCTTCGGCGGCCATGTGTTCGGGATCGAGAATCTGATCCTGGAATGGTCCTGAAGTTTCAGCCAACGACATTGGAGTTCGCTATGCGTGTCGTCGTACATAAAGCCAGATGCCAGGGTCATGCGCGCTGCTGGGCGCGGGCGCCGAGAGTCTTCAAGCTTGATGACGCCGGCTACATCTTGCCCGGTGATATTGATGTTGCCGATGGGGAGCAACTGCTTGCCTCAAAAGGGGTACGAGCCTGCCCCGAACAAGCTCTGGAAGTTGACGAGCCCCCCGCTAACTCAGTTGTAGAGAGAGACACACGCAAAGTGCAGACTGGCATCGGGAAGGACAAAACAATCATACAATTCGCGACAGACCCTGTCGACCACGCGAAAATTACCGAACTGCGTGACCGAGAGGCGATCCGCAACTGCCTGTATCGGTACTGCCGCGGGATAGACCGCGCCGATGAGGCGGCGCTGCGTAGCGCATACTGGCCCGAAGCGTATGACAGGCACGGTCCCTATTGCGGACCGGCAGAGGACTTCATCCAATTTGCTCTCGGTCTGCCGGGGCACCGTAACATCCATCAAATCACGAACAGCCTGATCGACTTCATCAGTTCAGCAGAGGCCGCGGTCGAGAGCTATTTCACCGCGCTGCAACGCGGACCGGATACAGACCAAGAAATACGTCAGACGCTGCTTTGCGGCCGTTACTGCGATCTGTTTCAGAAGAGGCAGGACGAGTGGCGAATTGCGGAACGGACAGTCGTCTACGATTGGGTTGAGGAGCAAATCCCGCCAGCGATTCTTGAGGCAGATAGGTTCGGCCGGCGACAGCCGATTGGAGCACCACATCCAGACGATCCCATCTACCAGTTGCTCAAGGGTCACATCCCCACCGACCAAGATGGCGTCGAGGGTCCCCAACTGGGAGCTGCATAAGTGGGTAGGAATGGAGGATGAGCGCCCTACGGGAACGACATCTGTGTGGGGCCGCGACTGGCGGTCACTGCAACGATTTGGCTCGGCCCTTCATTCCGCCCAAGGTTGATGGGCTGAGATCACAAGCGGTCATCGTGGAGAAGCTCTCGTGAAACTGGCAGCACGCACCGTAATCATCACAGGCGCTGCGGGCGGGATCGGCCGTGCCCTGGTCGATATCCTTGCCGCGGACGGAGACACTGTAGTTGCGGTGGACCTTCCGGGCAGTGGTGTGGTTGAACTGGCTCGGGATCTCGGGTCGCCGCACGTCGGTCTGGAGTGCGATGTGTCGCGAGAGAAGGACATGCTCTCACTTTTCGGCCAGGTCGAAGCACGGTTCGCGCAAATCGATGTCCTCATCAACAATGCGGCGGTTGGACCCACGATGGATAGGATCATCGACACCGCTGTCGATACCTTCCGACGCGGCGTGACAGTGAACCTTATTGGGCCATTCGTTATGGCCCGGGAAGCGGCGCGGCGCATGAAGCCGGGCGGTGCGATCGTCAATGTGGCTTCGATGGCGGGCGTGGTCGGCAATCCCAGGCGCAACGCCTACGCAGCCTCGAAAGCTGGCGTGATCTCGTTGACAAAGTCCCTTGCATGCGAGTGGGCTATGCGAGGAATCCGCGTCACGGCGGTGGCGCCGGGCTCCGTCCGCACCCCAATGGTCACAGAACTGGCACGCGCTGGCAAAATGGACCTCGCGGCGATACGCCGCCGCGTGCCGATGGGGCGCTTGGCTCGCCCCGACGAGATCGCCAGGGTCGTGCGTTTTCTGAGCAGCACGCAGGCGCGCTACATCACCGGCTCGGTGCTGGCAGTCGACGGAGGCTGGATGTCATTCAACCAGCCGGGGGATGCTCACCCGCCGGTGGATGGTGCGCTCCAAGCCGAGCTCTCCTGTCCGGCCGAATGCACAGATGCGCGAATCGTGCTCGTCACCGGTGGCGCAAAAAGCATTGGCGCGGCCGTCGCTCGCCGCTTTGCCGCGAACGGCGACACCGTCGTGATTGCTGATAAAGATGGCACTGCAGCGGCAGAGCTGGCTACATCGCTCCCCGGCAAGCATCTGGCGAAATCGCTGGACGTGGCCGTCGAGAGCGATGTGGTGTCGATGTTCGAAGAACTGAGGGGACGCTTCGGGTATATCGATGTTCTGGTCAATAGTGCTGATACCGCCGACAGGATTGTGCCTGCGATC
Organism: Mesorhizobium sp. M7A.F.Ca.US.008.03.1.1; assembly: GCF_003997495.1. Lineage (GTDB taxonomy): Bacteria > Pseudomonadota > Alphaproteobacteria > Rhizobiales > Rhizobiaceae > Mesorhizobium. The sequence goes on from NZ_RZRU01000024.1 coordinate 90,287, forward strand.
GAGCAACTGTCGAAACAGCTCGAACACGTCCTGGATGTCAACCTTACCGGCGCCTTCACCTGCGCGCGCGAAGCGATCAAGGCTATGCGCCCGGGCGGCGTGATCCTCAATCTCGGGTCGATCGACAGCTTTCTGCCGTTCGCGCCGCGCCATGCCTACGGCGCCTCCAAGGCGGGGATGGATATGCTGACCCGTTGCATGGCGGCCGAACTCGGGCCGGTCGGAATTCGGACAGCCACCGTCGCTCCTGGCCACATCCGCACGCCCGCACTTGCTCAGTTGGCCAAAGCCGGCCGCATCGACCTGACAGCAATCGGACGACGCATCCCCATGGGCAGGATGGGACGGCCAGAAGACGTCGCAGATGCATCGTTCTTCCTTGCTTCGTCTGACGCCTCATACATCAACGGCTCGATCCTCTACGTGGACGGCGGCTGGACCTCGTTCGGTGATGCGGGAAACGCCAGCGAGCTCTATGACGAATGTTTTGCGGAGGCCGCAGGTTAATTGCCAGGCCTTCGCAGGGCGACCGGCCGAGCATTATGAAGCCTCGGCTCCACGACGCACCTGAGGTGCTTGAGATCCAAGCATGCGCATGCCGAGCACATTCCCGGTCGGCTGACGTGTCTATAACGAGGAGAAATCATGGAATTTGCCACTTTCATTCTGGCCGCCCAGCGTGGCTATCACCAATCCTCAGAAAGCGTCATCCGCAACTCCATCGAACAGGCCGTCGCTTCGGAGCAGGCTGGGTTCAACACCGCGTGGTTTGCTGAGCACCACTTCAACAATTACAGCCTCATACCATCCCCGCTGATGATGGTGGCGCACTGCGGCGGCTTGACAAGCACGATTCGCCTGGGCACTGCCGTCTGCGTGCTGCCGCTTTACCAACCGCAGCGCCTGCTGTCCGAGATCGGCTTCGCCGACATCGTTGCGAACGGCCGTCTCGAGCTCGGCGTAGGCTTGGGATACCAGCAGTTCGAGTTCGAACGGTTCGGCGTGGACATCGATGAGGCGCCGGCCGTCTTTTCGGAATACCTGGACATCATTCTCAAGGGCCTCAACCAAAACGTCTTCGAACACGACGGCCAGTATGAGAAGATCCCCCCAACAGCGATTTCGGTCCGCACAGTCCAGCAGCCGACGCCGCCTATCTGGATCGCTGGCGGAGCCGCACGGATGGCTCGGGCCTACCGCGAGGGGCACAATTTTTTTGTCACAGCCTTCCACGACGGCTTAGAGACTTTGACCACACTGCGTGAATCAGTCGAGAGGGCGGCGGCATCCGAGGAAAAGAACGTCACCGACGTCAAGATATCGCTGCTGCGCTGCTGCTATGCCAGCCACGACGAGTTGGAGATCAACAGCTATCTCGACAATGCCCGCTTCCAGCGCCGGCTTTCTGAAGCCCTGCATCAGCGTCGCCAACAGAGCCACGATGGCTACCTGCTGCAGGAGACACCGACCCAGCAGGATCTGTCCTTCGAGACCATGCGCAAAAATTTGCCGATTGGCAGCGTAAATCGCGTGATTGATCGCCTGCTGGAAGAGATCGATATCTTGAAACCGGACCAGATCGCAGTTCAGACTCAATTGGGCGACTTCGACCAAAAGACGATGCTGCGCCAGATCGAGCTCTGGGGCGACAAGATCATCCCTGCGGTCAACAAGGCGCTTTGTCATGCCGGAAGCTGAAGCCGGCCGTTACGATGATGGCTGCCTATCCAGCGCGCAATGGCGTGGGTCCGAGCTAGGGAGGAGCTTCGATCAGCATGTGCTGCCCTGCGTACATTCACGTTCGCTTGAGGAGGTCCAGGCGGGCGAGGTGTTGGCGACGGAGGGGACAGGCCTTTCGTCTGTCGAATTGCGTGATGTCTTGGCCGCAACTTTCCCGTCTACCTCCAGCAGCGTATTCGCTTTGGAGGAGTTGAGCGAGCCCGAGCCGGAACTGGAAGAGGAACTGCTACGCCGGCTGCTGCTAGCGCATGCTGCGCCGGCCGACCCGGCGAGCGCCCGCTTGGCCAAGATCATCGCCCGGCGTGCGATGCGCATGGACCATCTTTGGCGGGATCTTGGCCTCTCAAATCGCGCTGAGCTCAGCCGCCTGCTTGCCAGACATTTTCCCGCGCTGGCGGCAGGCAACACAGAAAACATGAAATGGAAAAAGTACTTTTACCGCAAGCTGTGTGAGGCCGAAGGCTTTTCGTCATGCACAGCACCCAGTTGCGGGGAATGCCATGACTTCGAAAGCTGCTTCGGCCCGGAGGAAGTTGAGAGTCGCCTCTCGCCGACCACGAATGTCGGTTAGTCACTTCGCTTGATCGCAGCTGCGGACAAACGCTTATCGCGGCGCCGTCGTATGGAGGAAGGGATGTTCATCGCCTCGCGATATTTGGTGACGGTACGGCGAGCGACATCGATGCCGGTCTCCTTGAGTTGAGCAACGATGTCTTCGTCGGAATGTACCTTGTCGAGCGATTCTTCGGCTATGATTGCCTTGATCCGATGGCAGACAGCTTTGGCGGAGTGCGCATCGCCGCCCTCGCAGGATGCGATTGGCGCAGCGAAAAAATACTTCAGCTCGAACACCCCGCGCGGAGTCAACATGTACCTGTTCGAAGTCACCCGGCTTACCGTCGACTCGTGCATGCCGATCTCGTCAGCGACATTTTTGAGACAGAGAGGCCGCAGATGGGCGGCGCCGTGTGTAAAAAAGGCATCCTGCTGGCGCACGATTTCGGTCGCAACCTTAAGGATCGTCTTAGCGCGCTGCTTGAGACTGCTGATCAGCCAGTTCCCTTTTTCCTGGCAATTGTCGAGAAACGCTTTGCCTTCCGGATTTTGCTTGGTCAGCTGCGAGATTTCGGCGACATAGGTGTGGTTGATCAACACTTTGGGCAGCGTGGCCGGATCAAGCTCCACCCGCCATCCACCTTCGGACTTGGGCATTACCCAGACGTCCGGTACGATGGTTTCCGGCGTCCCGGACTGGAACCGGTCTCCAGGCTTGGGATCGAGCGCGCGGATTTCGTTCCTCATGTCGAGGAGATCCTCCTCGTCGACTCCGCAACGCTGCTTCAATCCCTGAAAATCCCCCCGTGCAAGCATCTCGAGATTGGCGACCAAAGCTGCCATAGCCGGGTCGAACCGGTCTTGCTGGCGCAGCTGAATCTCCAGGCATTCGCTGAGAGTTCGCGCAAAAATGCCCGGCGGATCAAATTGCTGCAAGATTCCGATGACCCGTTCCACATCAGCTTGCCGAACGTTTAACGTCCTGGCCAGATCGAAAAGGTTTACCTGAAGATAGCCAGTGTCCTCCAGATGAGCGGCGAGCTGTCCGGCAATCAGCCGCTCCTGGGGGGTGAACGGGTTGAGGGCGACCTGGCGGGCGACATGGTCGTGCAATGTTTCGGTGTGGGCGGTAAACTCCTCGACGGCAGGTCGATCGTTGCCGCTACTGCGTTGCGACTTCCATTGCCCGCGCCCGCCAGACGGCCCGCCAATGGGCGATTCGCCGATTTCGCTTCTGCTTTGACTGCTCCGCTGATCCACCCCTGGCAGCGGCGAATCGTCGTCAAACGGGTCAGGCTTCAAAACGGGGTTCTTCTCGAGTGCCTGCTGCACGAGCTGATGGAGTTCAGTATGCGTCAATCGCAGCAAGCGAATAGCTTCAATGGCTTGAGGCGATAAGACCATACGTTGCTTCTGGCGTTGAAGCAGGCTTGCTGAGAGATGCATGTTGAACCGTGATCTGCCGAGGAGGCTCTAGTGTGTGCTTGGGTTGTGTGAGACTTTCCACTTCTGGGTCATGCCGCCGCCTTCAATTTGTCGAGAACGTTTTGCGGGGATGAAACGCCATAGGGGTCCGTCTCGCAGTTGTCACAGAAGCCTTCCTCCTCGAACCACTGCTCCACCACGCCATCGTCGATCAGAGCGGCGTATCGCCAGGAGCGCATGCCAAAGCCCAGATTGTCCTTCGCGACCAGCATGCCCATTTTGCGCGTGAACTCGCCCGACCCGTCTGGGATCAGCTCGATCTTCTGCAGCCCCAAGGACTTTCCCCACGCATTCATGACGAAAGCATCGTTGACCGAGACGCAGTAGATCGCGTCAATTCGCAGTTCCAGAAATTGATCATAGAGTTTTTCGAAATCGGGCAGTTGGAAGGTCGAGCAGGTCGGGGTGAAGGCGCCAGGCAGCGAGAACAGGATGATGCGCTTGCCCCCGAAATAATCGTCGGAGGTCTTGTTCTCCCACTGATAAGGATTTGGCCCCCCGATCGACTCATCGCGAACACGCGTGCGAAAGGTCACGAGAGGAACGTTCTTTCTATAGGTCATTGATTTGCTTCCAGGCCAAAGTGGTACGGTGCATTTTTCGGTTAAACTGAAGCGGCATCGACTTCGGTCGACAGTTCCGGCAGCCTCGCGCCTTGGCGTGGTTGCCTCGGACCGGTCTTGTGCAAGACCGCCCCCGAGCAGGCACGTTTAACGGCGACGAGCTTCCGCGGAGACGGGGAATTTTGCTCGCGTGCTTTATCGAGCTTTGAGAGGTAGGCATGGTCTGCAACCGTGATTTTGACTGCGTTCTATCGACCGAGTCGCAAGCGCCATGCCAATTGACCCGATGCCTTGGGTTCACTTCGGTTTTTGCAGCAACTTTCGTGTTGTGCAGTAATGCCGGTCGATATTATTGCTCAAGCAGCACTGGAAATTGGGTGCGACTCCGTTCGGCAAACCCGGCCTTTGTCCGAAGCCGGACACGAATGTCGGAAATAGCCAAACGCCAGGATCTGGGGCGGGTTAAGAAACGTTGCCGTGGGCACCGGCTTCAGCACAATTGCGCCACGCGAGCATGGCTCCCAGCGTCAATGCCGTGCAGCAGCGAGACGAAGTCACTGCAGAATATCAACCTCTGCGAAGTCGTTGAAACCCAGCATGTGCGAGCCGTTCGAGGCGCAGATCAAGGCATGCTCGAGGAAGAGCTCGTGCTCTCGGCAGCAAGTGTTGCGACGTCTGACAAGGATCGTCGCGCTTCAAGGAAAAGAACCTGAATGGTGCACGGCTTGTGAAGGCCGGCGCATGGAAATGGCTGGGCTGATCATCCTCCATGAGGGTTGAATGAAGAGCTGGCCCCTATCTCCCTCAGCTGCAACGGGGGGAGATAGGGCATGTCCGTCTATCGCGCTGGGTAACATTCCTCGGTGATGCAATAAGGGGGAGCAATTTCTCATTTCGGCAGACACGACCCAGCTCTCCTTTCATGCGCTGATTCCCCCAGGGGAAATCGCGACTCCAGGCTTCCTATGCAGCGAATCGCGGTGCTGTCCGATGTCCGACAATGTCGGATGCGGATCGTAGCTGGGCTAGATCCGTCACTTTGCCTCGATGGTTTCCCACTGGCCTTATATCTGCTTCGCCCAAATGCGGCGACATAACCTGTGCGGCATCTGTGAATGGATCGACTTCAATCGAGACCTCGGAGGTCCCGATGCGCGAAGGGAGCTTGCCGATATGACGGCCACCATAGCGAACCACGGTCCGGACGACGAGGGGACTTGGATCGGCGGGCCTGCGGCGCTGGGACACCACCGCCTGGCAATCATCGATATCCAGGGCGGCCGCCAGCCGAGGATGCTCCAGGGGGATGGCCGACCTGACTTGGTGCTCGTCTACACGGGTGAGACTTACAACTACCGCGAGCTGCGTCAACAGCTGGCCGGCCTAGTCCATCGCATGAACACGAGCAGTGACACCGAGGTGGTGCTGCACCGCCCCCGCGAGTAGGGCTCTTCGGCGGGTACACTTTTTTCACGAAATCCGTGAATGTTTCTCGCGACATCATCCCGCAATCGGTGGTGCAGCGGGTGAAGAGCCCGTATCCGGCTATCCAGAATGCCGCCTACGACAAAATACTACGTACGCGGTTCACTGTGATGCTGGACGACCTAGTTGTGGAGCTTCAACAGGTTGTCCTCGATCAGGGCGAGGCGACTGATAGGCGTTTTTGACTTTAGGCTGCCATGTGGACGATGCCAATTGTATCTGTGCAGCCAGACAGGCAGTTCGGCGGCACGATG